>CAZAYY010000016.1:0-99492 GCA_964489525.1 uncultured Anaerolineales bacterium | reverse complement strand
TTTGCCGCAGCGTTTGCCATCAAAGTGCCCATGTGGCCGCTGCACTCCTGGCTGCCCGATGCCCACGTGGAAGCCCCGACGGCTGGCTCCGTCATTCTTGCGGGTGTACTGCTGAAGATGGGCACATACGGCTTTGTACGTTTCAACCTGCCGATGTTCCCAGATGCAGCTGTGCAGCTGGCCCCGGCCATGGCTGTTTTGGCGGTGATTGGCATTTTGTACGGGGCGGTGGTTTCGTTTGCCCAAAAAGATGTCAAGAAGCTGGTTGCATACTCTTCTGTAAGCCACCTTGGGTTTGTGATGTTGGGCCTGTTTGCCCTCAATCCGCAGGGCATTCAGGGCGGTATTTTACAAATGATCAACCACGGGTTGAGCACCGGCGCCCTGTTTTTAATTGTCGGCATGATTTACGAACGGCGCCATACGCGCGAACTCAGCGCCTTTGGCGGCTTGTGGTCGGTTATGCCGGTATACGCAGTGCTCACCCTGATTGTCACCCTTTCTTCGATGGGTTTACCCGGCCTGAATGGGTTCGTGGGTGAGTTTGCCATTTTGCTGGGTGCTTTTGGGTCGAAAGCGCTGGGTTCTTATTGGTTTGCCGGCCTGGCCGCTCTTGGCGTGATCCTGGCAGCCATCTATATGTTGTACATGTTCCAGAAGATGTTCCTCGGCCCGGTGGAGCACGAAGAGAACAAACACCTGAAAGACTTAAACTGGCGCGAAGTGGTTACCCTTCTGCCGCTGTTGGTCTTTATTTTCTGGATTGGTTTGTACCCGAAGCCATTTTTCGAACTGATCGGCCCCTCGGTAGACAAGCTGGTTCAAATTGTAACGGCAGCTTCGGCCGCCTTGCACTAGAAAAGTGAGTCAACCATGAATCTGAACGACCTGCTATCGATCCTCCCTGTTCTTGTCCTGGCAGCCTGGGCTTGTATCCTGCTGCTGGTGGATGTTTTTTTCCTCAAGGAGCGAAAAGGCATCACGGCCATCCTGGCTGCAGTGGGGTTGGCAGGTGCGCTCGCAGTAACGCTGCTGACCTCGTCCACAGCCCGGCTGGGTTTTGGGGGGATGGCGGCAGCCGATAGTTTCGCGGCATTCCTGAGCGCCCTGTTTCTGGCCAGCGGCTTGTTTGCTGTGGCCCAGTCCTACGATTACCTTAAACGCATGGATATGGCCTCTGGCGAATACTATGTGCTGATGCTGTTTGCCATCTCTGGTATGATGCTGATGGCATATGCCAACGACCTGATTATGGTTTTTTTGGCGCTGGAACTGCTTTCCATCCCGCTGTATGTGCTGGCGGGTTCAGCCCGTCCACGGGTGGAATCGGAAGAATCTGCGCTTAAATACTTTATGCTGGGTGCGTTTGCCTCCGGTTTTGTGGTGTATGGCATTGCGCTGGTTTATGGGGCAACGGGCTCAACAGGTTTGCAGGCCATTGTAGGTGTCATCAAATCGGGTGAATTTTCACCTGTGCTGCTCACTCTGGGTGCAGCCCTCATTCTGGTTGGCCTCGGCTTCAAAGTGGGTGCGGTGCCTTTTCATATGTGGTCGCCTGATGTTTACCAGGGTGCCCCGTCTCCCATCACCTCGTTCATGGCGGTGGGCGCAAAGGCGGGTGGTTTTGCAGCGCTGTTGAGGGTTTTTGCCGTTGGATTTGCTGGCGCTTACGACCTGGCCGGGGGCCTTACGGAAGTGTTCTGGGGGTTGGCTGCGGTGACCTTGATTGTTGGCAACCTGCTGGCGATCAGCCAGGTAAGTATCAAACGCATGTTAGCCTACTCTTCGATTTCCCAGGCTGGTTACATTCTGATGGCATTTGTTCCCTTTGCCAACCGGGCCGTATCTGCAGATTCAGTTGCTTCTGCCCTCTTCTACCTGCTGGCTTTTACGCTGACCAGCTTTGGCGTGTGGGCGGTGGTCATTTCCCTGGAGCAGGTGGCAGATGATGCCGACGGGCATCACAAAGGGTTGAAAATCGCCGATTACGCCGGACTGGGCCGCAAACGCCCGCTGCTGGCTGCGATTATGACGATCTTCATGCTTTCACTCACCGGCCTTCCCCCAACGTTGGGGTTTGCCGGTAAGCTGTTCCTCTTCCGCACGACCATTGAAGGCGGCTTTGTGGGCCTGGCGGTCATTGGTGTCATCACATCGCTGATCTCTGCGTATTACTACCTGCGTGTGGTGGTATTGATGTACATGCACGAAGGCAACCCAGAAGTGCGCTCTGAACCCTGGCTTAACCTGACCGCGGCCATATCCGCTGCTTGCGTGGTGATTCTGGCGATTTTTGCCAGTCCGCTGTTCGATTGGGCTGCCGGGGCTGTCCTATTCCGGTTTTAGTGATTTTCCATGCCGCCAATTAAGGCAATTATTTTTGATTTTGACGGCCTGATTGTAGACACGGAAACCCCTGAATACCAATCCTGGGATACCATTTACCAGGAATATGGTCATACCATGCCAATGGATTTGTGGATGACCATTTTGGGCGGGGACAGCGGTTCTACATTTGACCCCTGTACACATTTGCAGACGCTCACCAACCAGAACCTGGATTGTGAGCGTCTGCGTGCGCGCCGCAGCCAGCTCAGTTTGCAAATGATTTACGAGCAGCCCATTTTGCCGGGTGTGCTGGAATACCTCGACGCTGCCCAGGCCCTTGGCCTGCGCATTGGCCTGGCTTCCAGTTCGCCCCATTCCTGGGTGGACAGCCATCTGACTCGATTGGGTTTGTTCAACCGCTTTGAGGTGGTTCTCTGCCGGGATGATGTTGCTCGTCCGAAACCTGCCCCCGACCTTTTTAAGGGTGTAATGGACTTTTTCGGGGTCCAGCCATCTGAGACCGTTGTGTTAGAAGACTCTCCCAACGGAATCACGGCTGCCCGTGCCGCTGGCGCTTATGTTGTGGGTGTCCCAAACCCCATCTCGCGCCAGTTGAATATTTCTCATGCCACCCTCGTTCTCAACTCGCTGGCACACCTTTCCCTGGAGAGTTTGTTGGCCCGGTTGAACGGAATCTCTTAAAGGTGTGCGTGGTTGTACAGTGCAGCCCGGTTTGCTCTGTTCAACCAATTGTCTGGCGGTTGTTTACCTTGGGGATTCGTTTTTGGCAAGTTCCCTGGCTTCAGTAAGCAGGCGGTCCAGTTCCTGGCAGTTGAAGTATTTGCCCTTTAGAAATACCCCCACAATCTTTTGCGCATTCCGGATATCTTCAAGAGGGTTCGCATTGACAAGGAACACCGAAGCCGTTTTTCCTTCCTGAATGCTTCCTGAAAAATTTTCCCGATTCAAAAATTTGGCGGGTACAAGTGTGGCACTCCGCAAGATGTCAGCAGGTGGGATTCCTGCTTCTTGCCAGATGACCATTTCTTCATGGACCGAATAGCCCGGGATTAAGCCTGGGCACATTAAATCGGTGCCCACCATGAGTGGAATTCCTGCATCATTCATCTGCTTGACCATTTGTGCCCAGCTTTGCCAGATAATATCTGGGATCTCCGTTTGACCTACCCACTGAGTTTTCCATATTTCAAAAAGTTGGTTCGAAATGTATTCTCCGTGAAGCATGCTTTCATGGTTCAGGGTTTGGATATTCGGCCAGTTTTTGAAGGTTACAATCGTTGGGACGACAACAACCCCACTCGATCGCAGTCGCTGGTAAAAAAGCTGCAGAGCCTGTGGGTCTACCTCTGAAAGGCGAGTCAAATAAATTGCATCCGAACTCATCCATCCAGGTCCGAGGTTGACTGGCTCGCCTAATAATTTTACAATGACTTTTTGGAAGCCAAACCAGTGTTCAATGCTGCTCATTCCTGCTGCTACTGCATCCTCAAGATAAACACGATCTGGAACATGACCAACGACCTTTATCCCAATGCGCTGGGCTTCCTGAATAATGGCTATCAGTACCTCCTTGTCCAGGGCGCTGTACACTTTGATCATATCTACGCCCAGTTGGTACTGGTTGCGAACCGCAGCACGCCCAGTTTCCGGCGTGCTGATCCCAATGGAAGTAAGCGGTATGATGGGCGGATACCCATCCAATATACTGCCCGTCGCGACCATATCTGGGCCTAAAACCTCACCACTGTTCAACTTGTCCCTTAATGGCAGAATGTAATCATTGGGCATACCCATATCTCGAACCAACAAGACGCCATTTGCAATCAGAGCGCGTCCGAAAACAGGCGCATCATAATAATGAACATGTGCATCCACCAATCCAGGAACCAGGAACAGTCCGGTTCCATCAATAATCGTTGCACCTGGATATTTGCCGTTCTTTTTAAATGCCTCAATATGGGCTATGGCTTTTCCAGCAATGATCACGGTTTGAGCGGGAATGATTTTCCCATGTTCCACGTCGACAATAGATACATTGACAATGGCATATTTGTTCATTATGAAAACCTCCGGATGGTCTGTCAACTGGCACGCGGACAGCCCTGTTAGGACAAGCAAAATTAAGAACGCACGCATTTTCATTTGAATCCTGTTTTGTTTACGCATTGGCTAATATCGCCAGGAAAAGGAAAAAGTCGGACGCGGCGTGGATAATGAGAGATCCCAGTATGCTGTCGGATTTCAGCATCAAATAGCTGCATGCCAGCCCAAGGGCGAGGGTGTTAACAAAAAAGAATGGAATTGCGGAGGGCATGAAATAGTACACAAAACTATGCATGGAAGCGAATACAATGGATGTCAGCCAGGCAGAACCATTGGTTCCTAATAAAGTTTCAAATCGCTTCAATAAAATGCCGCGCATCCACAATTCTTCCATGAAGCTGTTGGCAAAAGAAAAAACGAGCCCCCAAACAAGTGCGTTCTGCAGGGCATCCATGCTCGTGAAGCGCTGGGCTGCGAACATAAAAGATGCAGAGCCAAGGAAGAAGAACACTAACAGGCCAATGCCCACCCCTTGTTTTAAATTCCCGCGTTTCAAGAAAATTGATCCAAAATCAACGCCAGCGAATTTCATAACTACCAAAATGGGGAGCACTTTTAAAACCATTTCACCCACTTTTTCGATCGCCAGCCCCTTCGATGTATCTGTCGTAACGGCAAACCACTTAAGTGCGGCGCGAATCCACCCATCAAAGATGGCGGTGAATGGAAATGCGATCGAGGCTGCAAATAATACGAGTGGGATTTGCCAATGCTTCTTCAGGCGAGGGTTATACTTAAACCAGAATGTGGCGGCAAGGAACACAGCGGAAATAACAAGGTTGAAAACCAAGTTTTTATTTGTTGGGAAGACCACGAAATAGTGGGAGCCGAGAATGAAAATAGCGGCTTCGCCGGTAAGCAGCACAACAAAAACACCAAGCGATTGAATCGTTTGCTTATCGTCCAGGATCCTTTTAAAGGATGTTTTTGAGTTATCCATGATCTCCTCCATTTAACAAATTCTCAGCTCGGGCAGAATAACGAGGCTGCCTGCCTGTGTTAGCCGGGTTTTATTTCAATGTTTGTAGGTTCATCCATTTTTTTAAGATATAAAACCGTAAAATTTAAATCCCAAAGATAATTGAGAAACCCTCTCAGGGCAGCCTGGTCGAGAAATCTACCAGCCAATAAAGTCTCTCCATTTGAGAGTCGAGTAATTGAGAAATCGCCAAACCGTTCCCCATCAGAGGCTTTCAGGGTTTCTTTAAGCTGAATGTGAAATACCGATCCTTCGTTATTCAGATTCTTGTTCATAAAAAAACCGTTTATGGGTAAGTCGTCTGACCCATTGGCAACCGGCTGCATATCTCCTTAAAACCTTGAGTCCAATCCAAGCCGATTGGTTGATGATATTTTCAATTAAAAGATACAATAAAAGCCCATGAATAACAGGCCCGAAAAGGGGTATAGAAGGGGTATTTTGAGTGTTCGGGAATAAGGCTCACCCCATTCCCCTGTATACCAGCTCCTTTTTGATGCTTGAAAGCGGGGAATGGGATGGGGCGAATGGGTTATGGTTAGAGAATTTTTAACTCCTGCGCCCGGATGACGGCTTTCGCCCGACTGTGAACGTCCAACTTGCCATAGATGTTTTTCAGGTGTTTATGGACGGTTTCAAGCGCAATTACCAGTTCTGTGGCAATTTGTTTATCAGACTGGCCTTGGGCAAGTAGCCTTAATACATCCATTTCACGAGGGCTGAGTTCTTCGGATAGAAGCGCAACCGGAGCGCTGATTTTCCCCCGATCCGCATGGAAATCTTGTGAAACTCTTAAATCTGGTTTTCCCTTGAATGCAGTCATGAGTTTCGAAATGTATTCCTTTAAATGGCTGCTCTTTTCTTTTGGAAAGTCCGGAGCGATTTTCTCCAGTTTTTGAGGGTTTTGCAAAACGTCCGCCAGGTTTGAAAGCAATGGCTGCATTTTTTCCCCTTCATCTACAAACACCCGGAAATATCCACCCGGTTCGGCAAGAAGAACCGCCTGCAGCAGCCTTTCGAGTGCTTGTTCACGGTGATTCAACGCCTGGTAATTGACGGCCTGGAGAATCAGCAAAATGATTTGTTCGTGAGCCCAACCGGCCTGAGCAGCCGCAAGGCGCAATTTTTCCAGGAGGGTTTCTGCTTGTAGGAAGGTTTTTTCTGAATTACTGAATGTGTTTTCTGCTACCCAAACCCTTGCCAGGTTCTGGTGATGGAGGTCGTGTTGGTAGCTGAATGGCCCTTTGGCTGATAAGCCGCTGGTTTTTGCCCAGGTGATGGCCGCTTCAAGATTATTTGCGGCAAGCCAGGCTTTGATGCGCAGGTCATCCAGCCAGCACAGCAACCAAAAATCCACAATGAATTTCTGGCAAATCCTGTCGGCAAATTGGATGGTTTCCTGCGTGTTTTCCAGGTCCCCGAGCAATAACTGGTAACGGCCCAGGCAAATGCAAGCATCTACAATAATGTCTATTTGTCCAAGTTTTCGGCATAATTCCATACCCCGGGTAAGATGCTCAGCAGCAAGGGCAAGTTGGTTCTGTTCCCGGAAGATATCGCCCAGTTTTATCCTGGCAAAGCCGGCAAGAGGGGTCTCGATACCATTCGGTAGTGTTGCCAGGTGAAGTGCATCAATAAAGGTTTCCACAGCCTGCCAGAGTTTTCCCTGTTTTACGAGTTGGATGCCCATATAGGTTGTCGCTGGGGCTGCTCGGATTTCGCTGATTCGCAGCCCTGCCTCCCGTGCCACGCTGAACGCTTGCTCCGTACGGATCACATCACCACTTGCCCAATAAGCAGCTCCTAAAGAGACTGCTGCACTGCTGCGCATTCTGTCGTTTTCGGGCATTAAAAGCAAAGCTTTTTGTCCCAGCTCCAGTGCCCTGTCAATATCCTTTTTGTAAAAAGCTGCATAGGCGCGCAGGGCTGAAATGTGTCCAAGAATATGGGTTTTCTGTGGGTCTTTGGGTTTGAATGTCGCGTCTAAAGACTGCTCCAACGTGTCCAGATTCCGCTCCGTCCCCTCCCTCGTCCCTGTTTCAAAATCCACCCAGCCCTGGTAAACCGCAAGCCAGGGGTGGGATTTGATCACATCGTACGGAAGAAGGTCAAGCCAGGTTTTGATGGCAACAAGTTTGTTGAGCACTTCTTCTTGCTGGATTACTTGCTCAATCAAGCCAGCAGCGGATTCAAAATCCTGGCCGGCGAGGGCGTGGTCAATTGCGCTCTCCAGGTCATCCTGATCCATATACCAACTGCAGGCTCGTAGGTGTAATTCTTTCTGGGTTTCTGGATGGAGCTTCCTTAATCGATCCTGGAGCAAATCGTTAAACAAATGGTGATATCGAAACCATTTGCGCTTATCATCCAAACGAATCACGAAAAGGTTGTTGATTTCCAGGGTTTGGAGCACTTCCTGGCTATCTTTCCTTTGTGTGACAGCGTTGCATAAAGGTTCGCTCATTTGTTTTAAAATGGAGGTTTGTAAAAGGAAAATTTGAATTTCTGGTGGTTGCCTTTGAAAAACCTCTTCGAAAAGGAAATCGAGGATAAAATGATCCTCTCCACTGAAAGATTGAATGAATTCAGCAGGATCATTCCGGTTGACCAGGGATAACCCCGCCATTTGCAGCCCGGCAATCCACCCTTCGGTACGTTCAGTAAGGTCGCGGGCTTCCTCGGCGTTGAGCTGTAATCCCAGGGTGGTTTTCAAGAATTCGGCGGCTTCGTCTATGGTGAAGCATAAATCAGCCTGGCGGATTTCTGCCATTTCACCCCGTGCACGGAATTTTGCTAATTGTAGTGGGGGGTCCGCGCGAGTAACGATGACCAAAAGAAGTGAGGGAGGATGTTGTTTTACCAGGAATCCAACTGCCTGATGAATGAGTGGATTTTGGATCAGATGATAATCATCCAAAACCAGTGTAATGGGTCTGTCCAGTTGCGCAACTTCATTCACAAGGGGCGTCAGGATGGCCTCAATGTCGGTTTGCTGCTGGGGCTGGAGAACACTCTCCAAAATTCCATCTGTTTTAATATTTGCGTTTCGAATTGAAGCCGTCAGGTAGGAAAAGAATCGGAAAAGGTCATTATCCTTTTCATCCAACGAAATCCAGATGCACTGCCGATCCGATTTCCTCAACCAGGAATTGACCAGGGTTGTTTTTCCATACCCTGCAGGTGCTGAAACCAGCAAAAAACCACACTCGACACCCTTGTTAAGCAATTCGAACAAACGTGCCCGGGGGATTGATTGTGAGCGTAGTGGTGGAATAGCAACTTTGGTGGAAAGGATTTTCACAGGCCCTCGGAGATAATTTTGACGATATTACAATCATAGCGATTTTTACAAAAGTTTGCAATCGAAAAACGGGTAAAACGTTAACTCGTTGGAGCGCGAAAAGCCCATATAATTTGCAATTCTTTTGTTTGGATTATGGTAAGGTTAAGGGTAGGAAAAAATGGATAATGATTTTTGGGTTGCTCCGTTGGAGCTAGGTACAACGATTTCTTAATGGTTTGGAGGCGTTATGTGGCGAAAAATGATCACCATTCTTGTGGGGCTTGCCCTTGCATGGGGTATGGCTGGCGCTTTGGTTGGCTATCCTGACGTGAAAAAGGCGTTCGCAGCCCCGCTCAACCAGAAATCGTATCATGCCCAACGGTTTGATGTGTTGATAAAAATCCTTCCTGGGGGCGATTTGCTGATCAGTGAAACTGTGGTGTTTCAGTTTGTGGGCGGAACTTTCAGCTTTGCTTTCCGCGAAATCCCGGTAGAAATGATGGATTCGCTCGAAATTTTGTCTGTACAACTGGACGGCGAGGATATGCCTTTTGGTGACCAACCTGGGCAGGCTGAAATCACCTCGGGCAACCCGGTTAAAGTCCAGTGGAATTTTGGCCCATTGTCGGACCAGGTTCATCGCTTCACCCTCAACTACCGGGTGTATGCGCATGTACACCAGGAAGGGGATTATGATACCCTGGATTGGGATGTTTTGCCCAACTCGCATGAATATGACATCGAAAACAGCCTGGTGACGATTGAATACCCGGAAGGGGTGACCCTCAGCCAACCCCCCTGGGTTGTGCGAGGCAGTGCCGATGTGGAGCAGGTTGCCAACCAGGTGATGTTGTCTGCGGTGAATCTGGGTCCAGATGATCCGCTTCAAATCCGGCTGCGGTTTCCGGCGGGCAGCCTGGTTCCAGGGCAGCCCGCCTGGTTGGTGGCTGAATCCACCCGAGCAGCGGTTCAAGCCCAAATGATGCAAGCGGGTTTCTCGGCTGGCATCGGGGCTTTATTGGTTGGGCTGCTGGGTCTTTTGTTCGCCTTCCAACGGTTGAAACACCAGGATCGGGATGGAGATACCACACCTCCGGTGGGCGTCAGCCTGGTTTCGCCACCCTCCAACCTACCGCCTGCCCTGGCCGGGATGCTGGTTTCTGGCGGCAGGTCTCTCCAGTGGCAGCACGGGCTGGGGGTGCTGTTTGACCTGGCCCGGAAAGATGCAGTGGCGTTCGAGCAGCGCGAGTTTAAGCTCATTGGCAAATTCGGTGTCAAACAGTTTTTTATTGTCCGGAAAAATTTTGGGGCAGGTTTACGCCCTGAAGAACAGGCCTACCTGGATGCCCTCTTCCAGGGGAAGGAAATGCAGCAAGGGGAAATTGCTTTGACGCAGCTGCCGGCGCAGGTGCAAAAAGGCTGGGCAGACCTGAACCGGATGGCTGTGGAAGCCCTCGAAAGTGCAGGGCTGTCCAGCGCGCAGCGCAAGGACACATCGCGCCAGCTCGGCCGGCTGGGTCTTTGGGTTACCCTGGGCAGCGTGGCATGGATTTTGGCGGTGTTTTTTGTTTTGAGAGGTTTATTTGGGCCAATTTGGTTCGCAGGTTTTCTTGGCCTGGGGATTGGCGTCTTGTTGGCGGGTATGGCTATTGCGCTGACGGGGAGTGCCTTTTCTCCATTGAATGCCCGGGGTTTGCAGCAAGCTGCCCTGTGGAAGGGTTTCGCCGATTACCTGGGTAAAGTGACCAAGGGCAAAGAACCGCCTGTCCGTCCTGATTATTATGATGTATACTTGCCTTACGCGGCTGCTTTTGGCCTTGCCGAGCCCTGGACCAAGTACTTTGAAAAGCGTGGAGAAGTCGTTTTGCCTTCCTGGTTTGTACCTTTGGCGGGTATGGACAGCAGCGATTCGATGTCTGCCCTTGTTTCCTGCGTCGGCGCAACCAGTTCTGCTGGTGGTGATGGCGGAAGTGGCGGCGGCGGTGGCGATGGTGGTGGGGGCGGCGGAGGCAGCAGCGGTGCTGGTTAATAAAATTTTTGTTTCATCAATATGAAAGGAGAAACCATGTTAAAAGAATTCAAAGAATTTATCATGCGCGGCAATGTGCTCGACCTGGCAGTGGCAGTGATTATTGGCGGTGCATTTGGGGCAATTGTTAGCTCCCTCGTCAACGATATTATCATGCCGCCAATCGGGATGCTGTTGGGCGGCATGGACTTCTCGAACCTGTTTATTGACCTCTCTGGCGTTGGTTATGCCAGCGTGGCCGATGCCCAGGCAGCCGGCGCCGCAATCATTAAATATGGCGCTTTTATTAATGCGCTGATTAATTTCTTGATTGTTGCTTTTGCTTTGTTCATGGTAATCAGAGCCGCTAAGTCGCTGAAAAAAGAGCAGCCTTCTCCAGCCCCGGCTGCGCCTACCACCAAAGAGTGCCCGCGCTGTTACAGCACCATTCACATCAAAGCCACCCGCTGCCCAAACTGCACCAGCGAGATTAGCTAGGGCGATTTTTTTATAAAAGGGGGGATTACAAACCAGAAAGCAGCGCTGCAGCTGCAACCAGAAGCAGGAACAGCGCAATCGCCAGCAGGACATATACCATGCTGCGGTTGCGCTTTTTTCTTTGTTCCTGTGCCAGGCTACGCAGAGCGTCTGCTGCCTGTTGGCGGGTTGCGCCATTTTCAAGCAATCCTTCGAGAATTTCTGATGGGCTGGCCCCCAGAACATAAAGTGCCCTGGCACGTTGAAAAACCTGGTCGGTGCTTGGGGCTGGCTGGGTGGTCTCTGTTCCTTCAGGTTTTAGGGTGGGCCTGGCCTCGGGAGCGGCACCAGCAGGTTCACGGGAAGGCGCCGGGCTGGTGGGTTGTTGGGCGTCATGGTGATCTTCAACACGTGTTGGGGTGGAGGTTTTTTCCGGGGGGATGATGATTTTTGAAGGTTCGGGATGCGCTGGAATCGGGTCAGGTTGGGTTTGGGCGAGGATGTTGCGAACCTGTTCAACGCTTAGCCATCGGTTGAGCAGGCTGCTGGAGTAACCCTGCAGTTGGGATGGCAGCTCACAAAGGCGAATCGCACCAGCGCTTCCCGCTTCAATTTCGAAGGAAGCGGCACATGTTCCACACTTCATTTGTTCCGGGGCATCGCCCTGGTTCAAGATGCGCAGGCCAGGTTGGCTGCAAATTGGGCAGCGCGCTTTGTCAATCCAGGCGCGTGGAATGTGGTTTAGGGGTTGGTATTCAGGGTATTCATCCATTTTGGGTTGCCTTAAGATAATTGTACCCTAAGTTGGGTTTTGCTGAGGTACGACCCGTTCTTGTTACCTGAAGCGAAGCGGCTGATGCAATCTGGTTAAGATAAATTGTTTAAAACCCCAGATTCTTTGTTAGAATACATCACGAGTAAAATTCATCAGAGGAAACAGGTTCAGATATGTTGTTTAATGGGATTTTGTTCTTAACCGATATTGGCGTGGTTTTGTTGAACCGGCGAAAACCTGCAGCCTGGGTGCTGTTGGTGACTCTGTTGGCTTTTGGCATCATCGCGGTTGGTCTTTCCGCCACATTGGCTGAAGACATCTTTCACATGGCGGCCATGCTGGCTGCGGCGTTATTTTTACATACGGTGGCGATTCTGGCCAGCCTGGCGATTATTTACAGCCGGGTAAACCGCCGGGTGGGGAATTTATTTAACCTGGTTGCTTTTGGAATTCTTTTTGTGGGGGTGTGGGCCTTTATTTTGGAGCCCCAGCGGTTTGAAACGACCACGTATACCCTGGAATCGGATAAGGTTTCTCGCCCTGTAAAAATTCTGATCCTTGCCGATATCCAAACGGACCGGGTCAGTGATTATGAGCGCACTGTCCTGGCAGCCGGGCTGGCTGAAGACCCAGACCTGATTTTTTTACCAGGGGACTATATCCAACTTGCCAACCCGGATGCCTATCGCCGGGAAGCAGACAGGCTGAATTTGCTGCTGCACGATCTTAATTTCTCTGCTCCGTTAGGGGTGTATGCCGTAACCGGCAATGTGGACCCACCGGTTGAGTCCGAGCGGGTTTTTGCCGGGTTGGAAGTGGTGTATTTCCAGTCGGTTGGCCGGGCGGCGCTGGATGAACTGGTGATCACCGGGCTGCCGCTGGCCGCTTCTTATGATGTGAATTTTGCGGTGGAACCGGAAGAGAAATTCCACATTGTCCTGGGTCACAACCCCAATTTTGCCCTGGGCGATATCCAGGCAGATTTGTTAGTGGCGGGGCACACCCACGGCGGGCAGGTGCAGCTTCCTTTAATTGGTCCATTGTTTACGCTCAGTGAAGTTCCCCGCAAATGGGCCGCAGGGGCATTGACCGAAATTGCGCCGGAGCGCTGGCTGGTGGTTTCGCGCGGGATTGGCATGGAGCGGCATAACGCCCCAAGGCTGCGCTTCCTGGCACCGCCGGAGATTGTTATCGTGAATCTTGTTCCCAGGAAATAACGATATGGAAAGACGACCATTTAACTGGGGTTTTCTCGCTGCCTGGGTATTTGCCACAACCCTGGGATGGCTGTTGGGTATGGCGACCACCATCTTTGTTCTGGTTGGACCCATCATTGGCATCACCCAGGCTTTTGTGCTGCGCACTTATGTATCCGAAGCCCGGCGTTGGGTGACGGCAACGGCCTGGGGATGGCTGGCAGCTTGGTTTGTGTTGTACCTGGTTCTTCCAGGCGATATCAATTTGGTTTCTGGCCTGGTGTTGGGGTTGGGAATGGGCGCCGGGCAGTGGCTTGTCATGCGGCAGTGGTTCGACCGGCCTGGATGGTGGGTGGTGCTCAGCGGTACAGCCTGGGCGGTGGCAGCATCCGGCCTGTTTCCGGTTTACCTGGTTGGGCTGGTTGCGGGCTTAGGGACTGTAATGACCATTGAGGTCTATGTTCGCTATGCGGGGGAGAAGATAGAGGAAGATCCGGCCTCAGGGTAGCGGGTCTAGTTCCAGCAATTGAAGGGCGAGCGCCTCGATTTCTTTGCGCATAGCCAGAATTTCCAGCCAGTGAGTGGGTATTCCGCCCACGCCGTAAAACGCCCCGGCAACCTGGCCGACCACAGCAGCGGTCGTGTCGGCGTCATCGCCCAGGTTGGCGGCTTTCAGCACCGCTTCTTCGAAAGTGTTGGTGGTGTAAAAACACCATAAAGCCGCTTCCAGGCTTTTAACCACATACCCCGAACCCATAATCTGCGCGCTGGTTTTGTGAGTATATTTTCCTTGGGCGATTTCCTGGATTTCAGGAGTATCCAGTTCTCCCAGGCATCCACCAAACAAGATGTCTTCTTTCGACTGTCCGGCCAACGCCCGGTGCAGCTGGGCACCGAACAACCTGCAAGCATCCAGGCAGGTTTTTGCACCATGGGTGGTGCGAGAGCTTTCTACGCTGTAAAACTCTGTTTCTTCCGGGCTGCGGAAAAAAGCCATGGGCACCGGGGCCAGCCGCATGATGGAGCCATTGCCGGCGCTTTGCGAGTGGGTTGAGCCGCTGAAGGGATTTTGGGTTTGTTCAAACCGGTACAGCGCAGAGGAGGTTGCATTGCCAATGTCGAAACAATGGCCTGTGCTGCTCATGTATCCAGATCGCCACCACTGCACATACCGCGTTACCTGGTCGAGGGCGTCAAATCGTTTTTGTTCCACAAGGCTGGCGGCCAGGCACAAAGCCATGGAAGTGTCATCCGTCCACTGGCCTAATTTTAAACGAAACGGCCCACCGCCCACCATGTCGGTGATTGGCTCGAAGCTGCCGCGCGGCTTAAATTCCAGGGTGGTGCCAACGGCATCCCCCGCGGCCAAACCCAAAAGACACCCTGCAAACCTTTCGGCGGTTGTGATCATTTTTCTCCCTCCTAATCGAAAATTATTCCTGGCCGTACAGCTTGCGGTGAACCACGCTGAGCGCGCGCACCTGCTCTTCGGCCCGGTAGGACGACCGCACCAGCGGCCCGCTTTCCACCCACTTGAACCCAATAGAAAGGCCGTATTCTTTCAGTTCCTGGAATTCTTCTGGGGTGTAGTAGCGCTCAATGGGCAGGTGTTTGCGGCTGGGCTGTAGATATTGGCCAATGGTCAGGATGTCTACGCCCCAAGACCGTTCATCGCGCATGACTTCTTTCACTTCTTCCATGGTTTCGCCCAAACCAAGCATAATGCCCGATTTGGTTAGCACTTCCGGGTCCATCTTCTTGGCGTTGCTCAAGATGGTTCCAGTCCATTCGTAGCTATCTTGTGGTTGAACTTTCTTAAACAGGCGCGGTACAGTTTCGACATTATGATTGAGGATTTCCGGCCGGGCGTCCATCACGATGCGCAGCGCTTCCAGGCTTCCTTTAAAATCGGGGATGAGAACTTCGATGGAACAGCCGGGTTGAAGCTGGCGGATGCGGCGGATAACCATGGCGAAAATCGGTGCGCCACCGTCTTTGCGGTCGTCGCGGTTGACGCTGGTGATCACCGCGTGGCGCAGGTTCATTTTGTGCACAGCCTGGGCGATTCGTTCGGGTTCCATCCAATCGAGCGCTTCGGGTGCGCCGCGCTTGATGTCGCAGAATCCACAGGTGCGGGTACAAATATCGCCCATCATTAAAAATGTAGCGGTTCCTTTGCCCCAACATTCGCCCAGGTTTGGGCACATGGCTTCTTCGCAGACGGTATTTAAAGCTTTGGAGCGCATCAGCCGCTGCAGTTCTTCATAGGTTTCGCCCGATGGGGCGCGCACCCGAATCCATTCTGGGCGGCGCAGCGGTTTTGTGGGGGCAGCGATTTCTTCGATTTTAATCCGGTCTCGAGTAGGTGTGTGAGCCATGAAGTCTTCCTTGTAATACCCCGTTGGTGGGGTAGTGTAGTTTGAATTTTCCGGAGCAGGGTTTTCCTGCTGCGGTATTAGTTAAGTGTATTTTACCTTTATTTAGAAAGTGTTATGTAAGAGGAAGATAAACAGTTTGGTCAGGCGGGTGGTTGGTTGGGGCTTGGCCGGACGATGAGGTGATTCCCGTCCATGGCAGTGACTTCAACCAGTGCCCCACGCGGAACGGGTCCTTCAGTCCCTTCTTCCAGGCGGGCGGTCCACTGCTCCCCGGCAAGCTGAATCACCCCGGTTGGGTTGAGTGCCACCTGGACCCGGCCCCTGGCACCCACCACAGTTTCGCGCCCGGTTTTGAGCGGCGTTTTGAAGCTGCGCACGGCGAACATCACCAGGGCGAAAAAGGTCGCCCCAACGCCTACGCCAGCGCCCACCACCAACGGCACAGACACCCGTTGAAAAGGAGGCGTGCCCGGGGAATTGAATAAAACCAGCGCCCCGATGATAAATGCCCCAACACCCGCTGCTGTTAGCGCCCCACTGGTGGTGGTTTTTATCTCCAGGATGAATAGGATGAAGGCCAAAACGATAAAAATCAGGCCAAGCCAGTTTGCGCCCAACAACCCAATCCCAAAGGCAGCAATGGATACCATGACCACACCCACAAACCCGGCTACCCAACCGCCCGGGGTGAGCAGTTCGATTAAGATGGCCTGGATACCGATGGTGAGTAAGATAAACACGATATTGGGGTTGGTAAGGGTGGCCAGGAGCTGCTCTATAATGGAAGGCGGCAGGGTTTCCACCAGGGCGTTTTCGGTGTTGAGGGTGCGGGTTTCCCCTTTAAGATCGCCTTCCATCACCACCTCAAACCCGTTGAGTTGGGAAAGAAGTTCGTCCACATCTTTGGCAATGAAATCAATCATGCCAACATCCAGGGCTTCCTGAGCAGTGGCAGCCAGGGCGTTTTCCACGGTTTCTTCTGCCAGGGCAATCGCTTCAATGGGCCGGCGATTTTCCGTGAGGCTGCGGATGATGGCTTTAATCGCTTCCTTGGTTTTGGCTTCCATGGCTTCACCCAGGTCTTCACCGCTGCCGCCCACCGGGCTGGCTGCGCCAATGGCGGTTTCCGGGGCCATCGCAGCGGCGTGGCCGGCCAAGGTGAGGATTGTCCCGGCGCTGCCTGCGATTGCACCTGCCGGGGCAACATACACCACAATGGGTACGTTTGCATCGCGCATCATGGTCACCATTTCGCTCATTAACTGGATGCTGCCGCCAGGGGTGTCTAGCTGCATTATCAGCAAATCTGCCCCGCGCTGTTCGGCAACCGTGATTCCCCGCTGCAAATATTCGCGCATGGCGGCGCTCAATGGCCCACGGGTTTCAATCCGGATGACCAGCGGCCGGGTTTGCTGCACGGTTTCCGCGCGGGCAGAACCCGGGTTTGCCAGGAGAAACAGGACCAGGGCAAGCATCCCAAGCGCCGGAATGACTCTCAGCCAATAGCGGCTTGGGGTCTGACGGCCAGGCCTGCCCGTGGCTTGCCTGGCCGAGTAGTTCCGGTGGGATGGATTAATGGCGGGGTTCATGCGCTGATTTCGGATTCTTCCAGGGCGATGATTGCGTCTTCTTGTTTTTGAGACCAGATGAGGCCGAACATCAGGACGGTGATCATCACAAAGGCAATCAGCGCCTGGGTGGGGATGGTGAGAAAGCCAAAGTAGTTTACATATTTGACCGCACACGAAACACCCATCGAACAGACGGTGGAATCTCCAAACAAGCCGTTTTCAACCAGAATGTGGTAGGTGGAGACGCCGATCCCGGTCAGGGTGAGGGGAAGCACATACCGGTAAACTTTGAGGTCCTGGGTAAAAATGGCAACCAGCAGGATCACCGAGAGTGGGTACATTAAAATCCGCTGGTACCAGCAGAGGGTGCAGGGGGTAAACCTGGCAATTTCACTGTAATAGAGGCTTCCCAAAAGGGCGGCCAGGGCGGGTCCGAATGCCAGGGTGATGGCGTTATTATATAAAAACCGGGCGAAGGCCAGGGTGCGGGCAGGTTTTTCCAGGGTTTGTGGGGTGGGGGTGGAAGCCATAGAAACGTCCTTGGGTAGCGGATTTGGTTAGATTCGATTAGCGAAGCGGGTCGGATTGGCTGCGGGCTTGTTGGTCGGCGAGCTGTTCATCGGTCCACAGGGTGTGCATGTAGCGAATGATATCGGCGACCTCGTCCGAGGTGAACATATTTTCATAGGCTGGCATGCTTTGACCCCTTTCTAAAACCAGCCGTTGCAGTTCGCCATCCGTGAAAGTCCAGGCCCGGCCGGTCTGGTTCAAGGCCGGGATCCCGGGGGTTCCAGGCCTGCCTTCGGCCATTGTGCCATGGCAGGCGGCACAGTTGCGGTCGAATAATGCCTGGCCGCGCATTTCTGGGCTGAGGTTGGCCAGTTCGGTGTTGTTGCTGAGGCTGCTGCCGATGGAGAACATTGCAAAAATCAGGACAGCGAGGGCAAAAAGCGAGAAATATAACCCTTTGAAATTGGGGGTTTGTTTTCGTGGCATTCTTGCAGTGCTCAAATTTCTTTCTCCTTTGGAACAATAAATTATAACCGAGTTTTAAAAACAAGGATTCAATGGATAAGAAGATTTATTGAATTTTCAATGCATTGTTATACCACGCCCGGTGCTTCTCGGAAAATGAAAGGTTGCTGAGGGTGCAAGAAAAAGTTGAGGCTGTTGGCGAAATCCCCAACAGCAGTTTTTGGGGGCCTGTTTGACCACCCTCCTCTGATTGCATGTTTTTGCCTTTCCCCCACACAAAGATCCTGCATCGTTTTGGGATGTTGGGCTTGGCGTTTGGGATGACCTTAAAATCTGGAGCGGGTTACACCGAGGGACACAGAGAACCATAGAGGGCTACTGAGTTTTTAGAAGATTTCTCAGCGGCTCTCGGTGATAAAAAGAGATGAACCTCCAATACCTCGTTTCTAAGAAGCGAAGCGACTGAGAAATCTTTCATCCCCGGGGATTTTTTTGCCGCGAATTGCGCGAATTTATGCAAAAGATGGTTTGGACACTTGATCCCGGGGGTATGGGCGCATCCTTCAAGGTTTTTTGCGCATTTGATTTCGCCAACAGCATCAAAAGTTGTTACCACCCATTTCCCCTGCGCCTCTATGCCGGGTTTTTCCACTACAGTTCTTGTAGGATTTCGCCCAGGGTATCTACCAGGAAATCTGCATCGGCAGGGTTAAACGGCATGGGGGGGCGGATTTTCAGGACATTATGGTAGGGGCCGTCTGTGCCCAACAGGACGCCTTTTTCGCGCATCCGGTTGCTGATATAGGCTGCTTCGATGGGTGCCGGGGCATGGTTTGCCTGGTTTTTCACCAGTTCCACCCCCAAAAAAAGCCCCATGCCGCGGATATCGCCAACCTGTTCAAATTTCTCGGCCAGCTCACCCAGGCGGGAAAGCAGATAATCCCCGGTCGTTGCAGCCCGGCTTTGCAGGTTCTCTTCTTCCAATACATCTAACACCGCCATGCCAGCCGCACAGGCCAGGGTGCTGCCTCCGAACGTACTGAAAAATTCCATGCCATTGTTAAAAGCCCCGGCTATTTCTTTACGGGTGATGACTGCGCCCATGGGAAAACCGTTGCCGATGGGTTTACCTAATACCGCTATATCCGGGGTTACGCCCTGGCTTTCGAAAGCCCAGAAATGAGAACCCACCCGGCCAAAACCGGTTTGGACCTCATCGGCAATGCACAGCCCGCCGGCGGCGCGCACCGCCTGGTAGACTCCGGCCAGGTAGCCGGGCGGCGGGATGATTTGGCCGCCCACGCTTGGGAAGGTTTCGGCGATGAAAGCGGCGGGAGGGGCGCTGAGTTGGTCAACCACCTGTGCGGCAAGGTGGGCAAATTTCCCCCCTGCTTCTGGGTCAGTGCGTTTAAATGCGCCCCGATAGTCATCCGGCAGGGGCACGGTATGCACCCAACCGGGGGCACCCTGGCCGCCGGGGCCGTTGTGTTTGTAGGGGCTGATATCAATCAGGGTGGTGGTGTGGCCATGGTAGGCAGCGTCCTGCACCAGGAGGTCTTTGCGTCCGGTGAAGGTTCGGGCCAGGCGCAGCGCCAGTTCATTGGCTTCGCTGCCGGATGCCACCAGGTAAACCACGTCTAACCCGGACGGCAGGGTGTTTGCCAGGCGGGCGGCGTAGGCGTTGGCCTGGTCTTGCAGGTAGCGGCTGTTGGTGTTCACGATGCCTGCCTGGGCGCGCAAGGCCGCCACAACCCGGGGGTGGCTGTGGCCGACATGGGGCACATTGTTGTATGCATCCAGGTAGCGCCTTCCGTCGTCATCAAACAAATACTGCATCCAGCCACGGGTCACTCGCAGCGGCGTTCTATACGACAGGCTCAGGTTGGGGCCAAAGTGGACCTCCCGGGTTTCCTGGGCTTGTTTGCGAGCCAGTGGGGTGGGCTGCGCGGCCAGGGGGCTGCCATCGGTGGGCAGGCCTAACAGCACCCCTGGGAAGGGGGAACAAATCTGCCAGGTTGCGGCGTGTTCCGGGGGAACGTGGGTTGGAAAATCCAGCCCCAGGTCCAGCAGTTCGGTGATCAACTGGATGTGCAGGTGGGGAAAATCTGGCTGGGGTGGCGCGGCCTGGCCAGGGTGGGTTACCAGGGGGTGGGGTGCAGGGGGTTGGTTCACCATACCGAGCAGATCCCCTGCCTGGATGGATTGGCCCTGCTTCAAGGGATTGGTGTCCAAGCCCCGATAGAGCGTATAGAAAAGGGGGCAGCTCTTGGGTTGGTGTGCCAAAAGCAGCGCACCAGGGTGGATTTGGGCTACCACACCCGCTAAAGCGGCACGAACCAGCGTTCCCGGCTGCACGAAAACATCCAACCCCAGGTGAACGCTCCCGGATGGGTGAGTGGAAGCAGGGGAAAACGGCGGCAGCCCACCGCCGCACCAGTTGACCAACCGGGTTTCGCCATGCCGCCCGGTGGGGTAAACCATCTGGCTCTGGCTGGCGGCATTTTGTTCCTGGAAAACAATCTCAATCCGTTTTAAACGGGCAGGCGTTTGTCCAAACAGCGCTGCACTGTCCATCAGCGGGCTCGAAACCCCCAGGTCCAGCGGGGGGAACGCTTCGGGGGGCAGTTTCTTGCGGAACAACCCTTCAAAGGATGGGTGGTGCCCATCCAACCAGCGAAGGATGTTTTCGGCTTTGGGGTTGGGTTCAATGCCGCAGGCCCCCCGCAGCGCCATCTCGGCAAAACCGGTGGGAATTTGCATGAGGATGGGCAGGGTTTTTTCGATTGCGGCCTGGCTGATGGAAAGGTAGACATTCCCCGGGTTTTGGGCGACCTGGTGGGCGGCCAGCGCAACGCTCATGCATAGGCGCAGCCGGGCCAGCGGGTAAAGCACGGCCAGCTCGGTTTGGTTCAGCGGCCGGGCAGCGTGATAGCCCTTGGTGACCTGGCAGGCGGCGGCCAGGGGTTCGGGTTTGTTGAGCATGGCGTAGGCAATTGCCACGGCGAGGTCGCCAACCGTGTAGCTGTGGACCATGTCGCCAAAATCCAGCAGGCCGGTGATTTCCTGGCCGCGTTGGTACATGCCGTCCAGCGAGGCGCTATCCCCGCCGCCAACCAGGATATTGTAATCGTTTGCATCATTGTGAATGGCCGATTTGGGCAGGGTGGGCAGCAGGGGGGCGCTGTCCCTGGCAAATTCCATGGCAGCCTGGTTGACCAGGGTTCGCAGTGCCGGGTTGGTGATGAGCGAGGCGTACTGCTGCAAAATGTGCAGGCCGTTGGCGAGGTCCCATTGGAACTCGCGCTGCAGTGCGGGGTGGCGAAAATTGGCCAATTTGCGGTCGAGGGTTCCTAAGGCATTTCCCAGGTTGTGCAGCAGAGTCGGGCTGTGCTGCGAGCTTTCGCCCATGGGCTTGCCGGGTAGGTAGGTTACCACCCAGGCTATGTGCTCGATACCGTTTTCGCCGTCCACATGGGCCAGGGAGCTGCCATCGGCTGTCGCTACAACCTGTGGAATAAATGGGATGTCTGCAGCAAGGTGATGCAGGGCTTTTTGTTGGGCGTCGATAATGCCCGGGTTTTCAGACCCATTGGCAATCTTGAGAACAAACTTTTGTCCATCCGCCGCCGTTAACAAAAAATTCTGATCGCGTTCACCGGGCAAGGGTTCGACACCCGCTTCAATACCAAAATTTACAGCGGCGATGTGCGCGGCATCTTCCACGCTGAACCGGGGTGTTTGGCTCAAATCAACCATATCCTGCTCTCCCGTTTGTTTAATGACCGTGTAAACACGCTGCGTTTTGCTGCGGCTCAACCCGGCCCAGTGAGGGGGTGGGGTTCATCTTCCGGTCAGAGAAGGCGAACCTTGCGTGTTGTCTATCAACGCCCCCATTCGAGAAAGTTTGGGGGATGGGGATGAATCATTGCCCATAAAGATATTATGCCATCAAATTGCCCCAATATTTACAGAATCGGTTAAGATTGGGCTGTTTCCAATCGCAGATACCTGAGGAAGTATTCAATCTTATGCCATTGATCCAACACAAAAGCATGATGAAATTCTTCCGCCTGGCAGCGGTCGGGTTGTTGTTTTTTGCCCTGGCCGCATTGATGGGTGGGGCGTGGTTGGCGCGCGACCGGGCCATTGACCTGGTGCGGCCTGAGCGCAGCCAACCTGCCCGTCTGCCGGGTGAGGTGGGCATCCCTCTTTACCAGGAGGTTGTCTTTCCCAGCCAGGATGATCTGGCGCTGGGCGGTTGGTATGTGCCAGCGCAAAATGGCGGGCTGGTGATTTTCGTCCACGGCCTGGGGGGCAACCGGGGGGAGTTATTAGATGAAGCGGCGCTGTTGGCGAATGCAGGTTTTGGGATTTTGTTGATGGACCTGCGCAACTCCGGTCAGAGCGAGGGCAACTTAACCACCCTTGGCTTGAATGAGGCAGGTGACGTGATCAGTGCGGTGGATTTTGTGTTGGCGCAGCCTGGCAGTGCGGGGCTGCGGGTGGGGCTGCGCGGCCATTCGATGGGCGCAGCGACAGTGCTGCTGGCGGCTGCCAGGGACAGCCGGGTGGGGGCAGTGATGGCCTCAGCCGGATATACCTCCATTGAAGATAACATCGCTGATTCTGTCCAACAGCTCACCGGGCTGCCGCCTTTCCCTTTCGCGCCGGCAGTGGTATTCTTTGGCCAGCAAGAAGCCGGGTTGGACATTGCCCAGGTGCGCCCTGTGGATGAAATTGCCCGGATTGCACCCCGTCCGGTTTTCCTGGTGCATGGCGAGGAAGACACCCTGATCTTGCCCAAGAACAGCCAGCGCCTGTACGAGGCTGCCGGAGAACCGAAAGCCTTGCTGCTCGTGCCTGGGGCAGACCATGGCAGCCTGTATGAAAGCGGCGGTGTGGCATTTCAGCAAGCCCTGTTGGGATTTTTTACGACCAGCCTGCTGGCAGCCCCTTGAACTGTTTTATGATTAAATCAGCTGCCTGGCTTGTTGCAACCGGATAAGGAGCGAAAATGGTTGAAACCCTTTACGGCACAATCACCCCGCCTATGCGCCAGCGCATGGCAGAACTGGAAGCCCGCGATGGGCGCGACCGGCTGGACGGCACCCCAAAAATGGCGCGCCTGCGCCAGGTATCCCCCAAAACCGGGCGGCTGCTGTCTATCCTGGCCGCCAACAGCCCGCCGGGCGCTATTTTGGAAATTGGAACCAGTGCCGGGTATTCCACGTTGTGGTTGGCCCTGGCCGCTCGGCAAACGGTTCGTAAGGTGACCACCTTTGAACTGCTGCCGGAAAAGGTGGCCCTGGCGCGCGAAACCTTTCGTATAGCCGATATCGAGCCGGTCGTCCAACTGGTGGAAGGCGATGTTCTTGAAACGCTGCCGGCCTACGACGATGTGGCTTTTTGCTTCCTGGATACCGAAAAGGATTTGTACCCCGAATGTGCCCGGTTGGTAATTCCCCGGTTGGTGCCGGGCGGCCTGTTTGTGGTGGATAATGTTATCAGCCACCAGGAGGAACTCCAGCCCTGGCTGGATTCGATGTTTGCCGATATGCGCCTGGACTGCGCAGTGCTGCCGGTTGGGCAGGGGCTGCTGCTGGCGCGAAAGGGAAAATTTTAAGATGCCTGCTGCCATTACCCGTCAAATCAGCCCGGCAATGGAAAACTGCCTGCTGACCCACATGGAACGGATCCCCTTGAACCTGGACCTTGCCCGGCGCCAGCACGCGGCCTACTGCCAGGCGTTGGAGGCGGTTGGCTGCAGGGTGGTGGAGATGCCGCCCCAACCCGATTGGCCCGATTCGGTGTTTGTGGAAGACACTGCCCTGGTGTTTGATGAGCTGGCTGTGCTCACGCGCCCGGGCGCGCCGGAACGCCGCCCGGAAGTGCCCTCCATCGCGCAGGCGCTGGTGCCTTATCGAAGGTTGGTGGCGCTGCAAGCCCCGGCTGCCCTGGATGGTGGGGATGTGCTGCGGTTGGAGCGATCGGTTTACGTGGGCCTTTCCACCCGCTCGAACACGGCAGCAGTGGCTCAACTGGCTGAGATTCTTGGGCCTTACGGGTATTCTGTCCACGGCCTGGAGGTGAGTGGGTGTTTGCATTTAAAATCTGCAGTAACGCGGGTTGGCCCCAACCTGCTGCTGTTCAACCCGGAATGGGTCAGCCCGGAGGTGTTCCGCCCGTTTGAATGCCTGGCGGTAGACCCCGACGAACCCAACGCGGCTAACGCCCTGCTGGTAGGGGAACGGGTAATTTACCCCACCCAATACCCCAAAACCGCTGCCCGTCTGAAAGCCAGGGGGATTGAGCTGGTTGGGGTAGATGTTTCAGAACTGGTCAAGGCGGAAGGCGCGGTCACCTGCTGCAGTTTGGTGGTGGACTGAGCGTACTCTGTAGGCACATTTTTTGCGCACACAAAAGAAAAGACGCCCCAGGTTTGGGGCGTCTTTTCTTTTAAAGAAGGAATGGGTTAGACAGTTTCCAGGTAGCGTTCAATTTCCCAGTCGGTGACGCGCATGCGCGATTCTTCGACTTCGGCCCACTTGGCCCGTTGGAAGGCTTCGTAAACCGGAGCGCCGAGGGCAGCCTGGAGCAGGGTGTCTTTTTCCAGTTCGCGCAGGGCTTCGGAGAGCGAGCCAGGCAGTTCGGTGACGCCCATGGCGGCCCGTTCTTCGGCATTGAGGTGGTAGAGGTTGATGTTGTTGAGCGGCTTGGGGGCCTGCAGGCCGTTATCAATGCCATCCAGCGCAGCGGCCAACATGACGGTGAAGGCCAGGTAGGGGTTGGCAGATGGGTCGGGGAAGCGCAGTTCGGCGCGCATGGCTTTGTCGCGTCCGGGGGTGTAGCGCGGGATGCGGATGAGGGCCGAGCGGTTGATTTGGGCCCAGCCAATGTACACCGGGGCTTCGTAGCCAGGTACCAGCCGTTTGTAGGAGTTGATGGTTGGGGCAACCACCGCCGAGAGCGCCCGGGCATGGGCCAGCTGGCCGGCGATGAAGCCATAGGCGATTTTTGAAAGGTGGAAGGGATCGGATGCATCATGGAACAAATTGTTGCCGCTTGCATCAAAGAGTGACTGGTGGCAGTGCATCCCGGACCCGTTGATGCCGTAGATGGGCTTGGGCATAAACGAGGCCACCAGGTCGTGGCGGGCGGCAATGGCCTTGACGGTGTACTTCAGGGTGAGGACGTTGTCGGCGGTGCGCAGGGCGTCGTCGAAGCGGAAGTCAATTTCGTGCTGGCCGAGGGCCACTTCGTGGTGGCCCATTTCCACATCCAGGCCCATGCCGCGCAGGGCGTCCATCAGTTCGGTGCGAACCCGCACGGCTTCATCGTTGGCCGAGAAATCAAAGTACCCGCCGACGTCGTGGGGCACCGGGTGGATGTTGGTTGCGCCGTTGCGTTTGAACAGGAAAAACTCGGGTTCTGGGCCGATGTTGTAGGTCCAGCCGCGTTCTTTGATTTTTGCGAGCATCCGCTTCAGTGTGCCGCGCGGGTCGCCGGCAAAGGGAGCGCCATCGGGTTGGAAAATATCACAGAAGATGCGCGCCCGCCGGTATTCTACCGGGCTCCAGGGCAGCACAGCATAGGTGTCCACGTCCAAAATCAGGCGCATATCGCTTTCCTGGATGCGGGCAAAACCTTCCACGGACGAACCATCGAACCACACGCCGTCTTCCAATGCCGATTCCAGGCGCGAAAGCGGCATATCTACACTCTTTACGACGCCAGTCACATCCGTGAACTGCAGTGATATAAACTTCACATTGTCTTCTCGAATTCTCTTGAGCAAATCCTGCTGGTTCATCTTTTCTCCTTCTACAATAAAAAAGACACAACACCCTTTGGCCAAAGCAGGCCTACACGGTTGTGCCTGGTGTTAAGTTCGCTGGATTGTAACATTTAGCCATGGGCAGTGTCAATTAGGACTCTGGAACAAACAAAAGGGCATTGCAGTTGTGCACGTGAAGGAATCTTTCTCGCTGCCGGGGCCGGGCGGGTCTGCGGGTTGGCCGGGCGGATTGTGCCGGAGGGCGCCAGGGTGGTTCGCGGGGTCTTTCCGGTGCGCGGCGATCCGCCCCTACGGGGGAAAATTCGGTCTTTTAGCCTAAAGCCTACAGCCAGCAGCCTCCAGCCTAAAGCTTACAGCCTCAAGCCTACAGCCCTAAACTCTCATCCGCTTCATCGTTGACAAACCCCCCTGGGGTTGTACAATGGAATTAAGGAAAGGTTTTTTCCTTGTGGTCCTTTTTTAAGGAGGTGTCCTATGCAGCATGAATATTGCGAAGAGGATTTACTCCGCTACGGCCCGCAGTCTGTTTTGGAGCGGGAGCTTCTGGAGGAATACCTGGTTGGGCATGGCTACCACCTGCACGACCTGGATTCCCTGCCTGAAAGCGTTGCCCACGAGCTGATGCGCGGCGCCTGCCAGTATGCGGCCCTCAAGCTGGCCGAAATTGAATCGAGAAGTCATTTTCGGAAAACCATTGAGGCCCCAGGCGCCTGAACAGCAACTGCCTTTTTCGGGGTACAATGGGGGCGAATTGAAGCTGCTCACCCATCCCCCCTGTCCCCCCTTCCCGTTGGAAGGGGGGAAAAGACAGTGGGTTGGTATTCCGGGCGGGCTAAAGTCTGCCCGGAATACCAACCCGGCTGCCCACACCCTCGCCCCAAGATTGGGGCGGGGGCCGGGGGGTGGGGTTGAGTGCAAATAAATCTAATGGATTGAACTCCGAAAATTGAGGCAGGTATGAGCGACCAACAGGTAATTTACACCATGATGCGGGTGGGTAAAATCCACCCTCCCAACAAACAGGTACTGCGGGATATCTCCCTGGGATTCTTCTACGGGGCCAAAATTGGCGTCCTGGGGTTGAACGGTGCGGGAAAGTCTACCCTGCTGCGGATTATGGCCGGGCAGGATGAGGATTATATTGGCCAGACGATTCTTTCCCAGGGCTACACCCGTGGCCTGTTGGAACAGGAGCCCAGGCTGGATGAGAGTAAAACCGTCAAACAGGTGGTGGAAGAAGCCGTCCAACCCCTGGTGGATCTGTTGGCGCGGTTTGAAGAAATTAACAACCGCTTTGCCGACCCGGATGCGGATTTCGACGCTCTGATTGCCGAACAGGCCCGGGTGCAGGATGAACTGGACCGTCACGAAGCCTGGACCCTGGACAACCGGCTGGAAATTGCGATGAGCGCCATGCGCTGCCCGCCGGGAGACACCCCCATCCGGGTGCTTTCGGGTGGCGAACGCCGCCGGGTTGCCCTCACCCGCCTGCTGCTGACCGAACCGGATATTCTGCTCCTCGACGAGCCGACCAACCACCTGGATGCCGAGTCGGTAGCCTGGCTTGAGCGCCATTTGCAGCAGTACAAAGGCACGGTGATTGCCGTAACCCACGACCGCTACTTCCTGGACAACGTGGCCGGCTGGATTTTGGAACTGGATCGCGGCTTTGGCATCCCCTGGAAGGGCAATTATTCCTCGTGGCTGTCTCAAAAGCAGGAACGCCTGCGCCAGGAAGAGAAGGTGGAAACCCGCCGGATGCAGACCCTGGAGCGCGAACTGGAATGGATTCAAATGTCTCCCCGGGCGCGCCAGGCCAAGGGCAAAGCCCGCGTCACCGCCTATGAAAACCTGCTCAGCCAGGAATACGAAAAGCGCCGCGAAGACCTGGAGATCTACATTCCCCCCGGCCCGCGGTTGGGCAACCTGGTGATTGAATTTAACGGCGTAACCAAGGGGTACGGCGACCGGTTGTTGATTGACAACATGAGTGTCAATATCCCTGCGGGTTCAATTGTGGGTGTGGTCGGCCCGAACGGAGCCGGAAAGTCCACTTTCTTAAAGATGATCACAGGCCAGGAAAAGCCCGACTCGGGCACTGTGCAGGTGGGCGAGACTGTGCGCCTGGCTTTTGTGGATCAATCACGCGAGTCGTTGGATGGGGAGAAAACCGTTTGGGAGCAAATTTCTGACGGGCAGGAGCAGATTGATTTGGGTGGCCGCAAACGCAACAGCCGGGGTTATGTATCCAGCTTTAATTTCATGGGCAGCGACCAGCAAAAGCTGGTTTCGCAGCTATCGGGCGGGGAACGCAACCGGGTGCACCTTGCCAGGGTGCTTAAAGAAGGCGGCAATGTCTTATTGTTGGACGAACCGACCAACGACCTGGATGTGAACACCCTGCGCGCTCTCGAAGAAGCCCTGATCAATTTTGCCGGCTGCGCCATTGTGGTTTCCCACGACCGCTGGTTTTTGGACCGCATTGCCACCCACACCCTGGCTTTTGAAGGCGACAGCCAGGTGCGCTGGTTTGAAGGCACCTGGTCGGATTACGAAGAAGACCGCAAAAAGCGCCTGGGCCGCGACGCCGACACCCCCCGCCGGATTGTGTACCGGAGGTTGAACCGGTAAATCGCCGGTTCACGCAAATGTCCAACTCCACCCCCAACCCCAGGCTTTGGGGCGGGGAGTAAATAAGGGATTGGTCACCTGGCGGGTACAGCCTGCCAGGTGACCAATCCCTATGAATTTCCCTGCCTTGACCGAGAGCCATCCATCAAGTAAAATCAATCCGCCTGAACGCGGGAGTCGCCAAGCGGTAAGGCATCAGCCTTCCAAGCTGACATTCGCGGGTTCGAATCCCGTCTCCCGCTCTTTTTAAATCAAATCGCAGCCTCTGGAATTCCGGCTGCATTGCTTACCCGAAAGGGGCCTATAGCTCAGCGGCAGAGCAGGCGGCTCATAACCGCTCGGTCGCAGGTTCGAATCCTGCTGGGCCCACTTTTTATTTCCCCCTGCGCAGCCAGTGAATAAAAGCAACCGCCCCCACTCCGGCGAACAAGGCCAGGGCGAACGCGGGTGCGATCCCTAAATTGATTTCAACCACAGAGGCCGCCAGCGCCAGGCCGCCGCCCACAACCAAAACCAGCCCCAGGTTGGCCAGGTGGAGGATTTCAACGCGATCTTTGGGGTCGCCAGGGGCGGCCCTGGCCAGCCGCCGGGAGAAATGGGCCAGGTCCCAGGCGGCCAGCGCGGCCAGCGCGCCGCCCAGCAGCAGCCCAACATTCAGCTCCACCAGGGCGCCTGCGCCTGCCGCCAGCATGGCTGCCAGCAGCCCAAAATAGGAAACTCGGGCGTAGCCGCGCAGCAAAAGCAGCACCCACCCCGCCGCAATAAAAACCACAGCCAGCGCGGCCAGCGGAGAAGCCGCCCAGAAAGCCAGGGCAAAGAACCCTCCGCCCAACGCAATACTGGTATACAACAGCGCCTGGGTCACCGGGCTGCTCCTCCCAGGGGACGCACTACAGGCGCCTGGCGGCGCATTTCGGCGTTGAAGACCTGGTCGAATGGCTCCTGGGTGTTCCAGTTCATCACCTGGATGCCAGTCCGGCGGATTTTGTGAATCATCCGGGTTCTTTCAAGGGCCAGCACCCTGCCGGCGAGTTGGGTTTGGGGGGTTGGCGCCAGCTGGCTTAACTCGTAGGCCACCGGGTCGGGGCTGATGACCATCAGCGGGTAGCCGAGGGCCTGGAAGAGGGTGAGGGTTTCGAGGTCTTCCTCCAGCAGGGGGCTGACCAGCACAATTTGCGATTGGGGCGGGAACATCCGGGTGGGGACATATTTTAAATAGGTAAAAATCTGGCTTTGCCCGGGTTTGGCCTGGGTGAGTGCCCGTAAAATACGCTCTCGCTGAATGTGCCCGTAACCCGGTAGGGTCCAGCGCAAAAATTCGCCATACAGCAGCAGGCTCACCCGGTTGCCCTGGGCAAGGAAGGCATCGGAAAGGGTGGCTGCGGCCAGGACGGAGGCATCGAACAGCCCCAGGCTTTCGCCCACCTGGTTGGAGGCCAGGCGCCCGTCCAGGATGATGCCGATATCGGCCACCCGCTCTTGCTGAAAATCGCTGCTGTACAGCCCTTCTTGCAGCCGGGCAGAGGCGCGCCAGTTGATTTTGCGCTCTGAATCGCCGGGCTGGTATTCGCGCACATCGAAAAAGTCAATGCCCGAACCTCCCAGGTTGGCGGGGATATTTCCGGCATAGACGCGGGTGCGCCGGGGACGGATGGAAATTTGTTTGAGCTTCAGTGCGCCGGGCAGCACGAACATCTGCGCCGGGCAGTCCAGCCAGGCGGTGCGGCGAACCAGCCCAAAAGGCGCTCCGGTTTCGGCCTGCAGGCCTTCAAAGGTATAGTGGCCGCGCGGCCCGTGGACGGTGTAGGTCCAGCGCAGGCTTTCGCCGTGCCGCAGGGTTGTCACACGGCGCACACTGCCTTCGCTCACCTCCAGGCCGCGGGGCAGGGCGTCGGCGAGGTGCAGTTCGTTTAAATCGGCCCCGGTGTTGTGGATGTGCAGGGTAACCTGGATGGGGGTGTGGGGGCCAACTCGTTCACCGCTCAATTCGCGCTCAACCACCAGCCGAATTTGCCCGGGGGCGAGCAAAATGCCGTAAAAAAGGTACAGCAAAAAGGGCAGCACGAGCGCCAATATGGGGCGGTTGAGCAAAAGCAACCCGCCCAACAGCAGCGCATACACGCCCAAACTCAGCCAGTAGCCTCGCACCAACATGGGCTTTTACTCTAAAACCGGCACAGCCACTTTGGCGAAGACTTCTTGAATGATTTCCTGGGTGATGTTGGGCGACATCCAGTGGGCGGGCTCCAAAATCAGGCGGTGGCTGAGCACGGCTCGCCGGAAGTGCTTGATGTCGTCGGGCAGCACAAAATTGCGCCCCTGCAGGGCAGCCCAGGCCCGAGCAAGTTTCATAAAAGCCAGCGAGGCACGCGGGCTGGCGCCCACCGCCACCCGCTGGATGCTGCGGGTGCGCTGGACAATTTTCACAATGTAGGTTTCCAGGTCGGGGTGGATGAACACCCCTTCCACCGCCTGGCGCATGGCCAGCAGTTCTGCGGCGTGGGTAACCTGTTCCAGGTTGAGTTCTTCCTGCTGCCGTGCCCGGCGCCGGGCCAGGATTTCGGCCTCTTCTTGTTCCGATGGGTAGCCCACCGAGAGTTTGACCATGAAGCGGTCTAGCTGGGCTTCGGGCAGGGAAAGGTGCCTTCGTATTCAATCGGGTTTTGGGTGGCCAGGACCAAAAAAGGTTTCGGCAGGGGCATGGTCTGGCCTTCGAGGGTGACCTGTTTTTCTTGCATGGCTTCGAGCAGGGCCGATTGGGTTTTGGGCGAAGCCCGGTTGATTTCATCGGCCAGGACGATGTTGGCAAACACGGGGCCTTTGCGCAGTTCGAAGCGGTTCTCGGCCCGGTTGAAGACATAGCCGCCAGTGATTTCGCCTGGAAGCAGGTCGGGGGTGAATTGGATCCGTTTAAATTCCAGCCCGAGCACATCGGCAAAACTGCGGGCGATCAGGGTTTTTCCCAGGCCGGGGTAATCTTCCAGCAGGACATGGCCATCGGCCAGCACAGCGGCCATAATCATTTCGAGCAGGCCGCGTTTGCCAACAATGCTCTTTTCCACTTCAGCCAGGATGCGGCTGCTAATTCCCTGTACGTCGTCAATGGTTGCCATAGGTTGGGGTTCTCCTTCAGGATATCAGGTGGGTCAATCTTTCTGGCTGGTTTTTTCCAGGTAGCCAATCACTTCCCCAAGGTCCACAGCAAAGGGGTCTTCTTCCGGGGACATGCGAAAAGCAGAAGGTTTGGGGGCTTCGCGAAAATTGCGCAAACCGGCTTCGAGGTACTTCTGCACCTTTGCCGGGGGCGCCCAGTGGTTTCCTTCCAGTCTGCGGTGGGGAAGGGCTTTCCTGGCGGCGGCACGGCCGCCCTGCTGCTCGCTGAGAATGGACCGGGCCACTTCAGCCAGCCGGTTGGCTACCAACCAGCGAAAAAATCGTTTTCGGACGCCCTGGCCCATCTCCCAGGCCAGGGTTTCCACCGGGCCGCGCAGCGGGGTTTTGCGTTTTCGCCGGAACACTGGCGGGACGTAGTCCCGGGCCAGGCTGGCCAGGGCGGCGGCAAGACCCAGCGTGACCACCAGCGCCCACCAGCCGGTTTGGGGAATGGCCAGCAGCAGGGCGCGCAGGTTTACCCAGGTTCGGCCCAACCAGGCGCCAGCCGGCCCGCCGAAGACCAGGGTGAACCCGGCGGCGGCAGCCACCACAACCAGGAAAAAAACAGCGCCCGGGCGCCCGTTTTTTTGCGTATTCATGCGGTTTCTTCCGGGGTGATTTCAGACCCGAGGGCAGAGAGCACCACAGCCAGGGCGTCGGAGGCTTTTTGGGCCTGGGTTGGGTCGGAGTGGCGGGCACTGTAGCGGGCCTGTTCAAAGAGGCGGGTCAGTTCGCGCAGGGGTGCCCCGGGCAGCCCTGCCTGTTCCAGCAGGGCGATAAATTCGGTCGGGGTATAGGCAGCCGGACGGGCCAGGCCGCGCTGCTGGCTGAGCGCCTGGCTTAGCGAGGCGTAGCACTGGATGACGGTATCTTCCCAACTGCGCCCTTCGGAAAGCTGGCGCAGGGCACTGCGGGTGATCTGGGTATAGGGGTTGATGGGCGGGCGCAACCGCAGCCACAGCCAGTAGCCCGCGCCGCCAAAGACGAGCATCACCACCAGGGTCACCCCAAACACCGCCCAGGGTCGGGCCGGGGGCGCTTCGGGCAGCATCTCTGTGGGAGCGGTGCTGGCGCTGTCTGCAAAATGCAGCTCGGTGGCCGGGGCGGGGGTGCCAGGGGGCAGGGTTTCTTCCCCTTCCACAGGCGGGGTGTAAAACGTGGCCAGCAGCCCGAAGGCAGTCACCAGCAAAAACAGCCGGGTGGTGTAGCGCAAAAACGGTTTGCGGTGTTCCGGCGAGAGCAGCACATAGATCACTGAAAAGGTGCCCAGAACGATAAAAGCGACGGTGATCGCAATCAGGAACCAATCCCATTCCAGGTTGGGGGCGGCGGTTGGGGGTGCGGTGACTTTTTCTTCCGCAGGCTGCAAAAAGCGCAGCCCGGGTTTGAATGCCAGCGATTCCACCCCGGCTGCCAGGGCAGCCACAGCCAGCAAAATGGCCGCTGCCAATGGACGGGCCAGTTTTTGCCCCAAACTGGCGGGTAAGGTGGGAAGGGGCTGCCTTTCCTTCATGAACCGGATTATACCAGACCGACCTTTTTTTAAGGATTCTAAGCCCAATCCGGAAAACTTTAAGGTTAAACCTTTGTAAAGGGGCAGAAAGTGACTTGCGTTGTTTGCCTGCTTAGGTTACAATGAAAAGCATATCAGACACCCTTAACGTTTTTGTTTATACAAAGCATTGATATATCCTATAAATGATGGGGTGTTGATTAGGAGAAGGGTTTTCTCCAGTTCTTATAAATGAGTCACACCAAACCAGACACAACCACTGCATCGAAAATGGGAGTGGACCGTGCTGATTTTTTGATGTCTGGTGAGGTGCAGCGCCTGGTACACGATGGCTTTCTTGTTGAAGGAGTACGTTATTTGAACGAACCAGCGTCACAATCTGCGCAGCGTGGCTCGCAGTCCATACCCCCTGTCTGTTCCTGCAATCACCCCAAACGAGCGCAGGCTGTTTCCGTTAATCCCACTGCCACGACTGTGGCCAACACTGCGACCGCTGTAGTGTCCACTGCCGCAGTGGTTGTCCTTGCTAACCCAACACCGACCATTTCTCCCCAAAAGCGCAGCGTACCTGCGCTTTTGGCTTTAATCACCCGTAATCAAACCCAATTGTTTTCCAAGTCCCATTTTCAGACTCGAAAGGAGCCGTCCATGAGTCCCAAAACTTCCCTCACCAAATTGATTGTTCTCTTAACCCTGGTTGCGCTGCTGCTGGTTGCGGCTGCGCCGGCCACAGCTTTTGCGCAGGATGGTGTGCCTGCTGCAAAGATTATGTCTGGGCAGACCTTATCGGACATTTACCTGGCAGCACCCCTATCCAGTTCAGGCGATGATTGGGCAATTGACCTTGCCACCGATTTGGCGCCAACCCAAGAAATGTTGGACCGGATCAATACCAGCACAAGGAGCGAGGATGGTATTCGAGCATCCAGGGCCTCTGTGCTTGTTCAGGCATTTAATGTGACTGGAGGCACCCCTACGGCTTTAGATAATGATTACACCCGAATTAATAACGCGATCCAGAGTGCAGCGGATAACGATACCATTACGCTTGAGGGTGACTTCGACTGGACTGAGCCTTTTGCCCTGGATAGCTGGAAAAATGGCGGTTGGGGTTACTCAATTGTTGTTCCTCCAGGATTGGATGGCGTAACCCTGACAGCCAATAATTTAGGTGATGCCAGAATTATTGGTCCTGGAGAAACTAATTTGTGGTGGACGGAATGGTCTGATTATTATTATGAAATGTTCCTCGTTTTTTACGGGAATGATACTTACCAGAATTGGACGATTTCTAACCTGATTATTGAGGGATTTGAAGTTGGAATTTTTATGTATTGTTGTGGTGGTGGCCCTGTTTCCACTCAGTATAATGGTACAACGATTGATAATAATTTGTTTATCATGCCAGCCGATACAATTTCCTCCACCCTTCCCGGTGAAACGGGTCAGAATATCGGGATTCATTATGCGTTTGGATCCAACCAGACGATTTCGAACAATGAAATCAGGATACCCGGAAATGGCTTAAGCAATACGGGTATTGGGGAAGGTGCGACCACAGTGGGTATGCAAAGCAACACCAGTGGTGGGACAGTCTATAACGGGCTCTCAATTACCGGAAATACCATTCGGGTTTTAAATGCACAATCTGCTGACCCGGAAGGTGTCGTTGGAATTTGGGAAAATGGCCATGCCCATGGCAGCAATATAACAATCTCCAACAATACGTTTACCAATGACGATCCGGGAAACAACCCGGCTTTGAACAAGCAGCGTGCTTTTCTTTTAACCACTCATTCGACCCTTTCGACCACCAGCCTGTATTCTGGTAACTCGGTAGACGGCTCTTATTATGGGTTTTTATGGTTGGGGACAATTGGCTCCCCTTATCCTCAAAATTATGCTGCACATCAGCCAATTGTGGTAACTGGTAACTCTTTTGAAAACAACTCGTTTGCGATGTTTGTGCAGGATAATGGAAAAGCAACCCTTCGCGCAAACACCTTAGACCAGAATGCTGGGTCTCCTTTTGGGATTGGCTTAAACGCGATTTCCGGAGCGACGGTTACAGTGGGTGATGGAACGGTGGCGAATGCCAACACGTTTACGGGGTACGATCGGGGCATTTCTGTATCAGGTTCAGCCAGCGCAACCCTTGCTACAAACTTGATTCATGATAATACAACCGGAGTTTATATGGAAACTGGCGCTACAGCCAGTATGACCGATAGCTGTTTGTATGGCAACACCGCTTTTGGTGTCAACAATACCACCGGGGTTTCGATGAACGCCGAACTGAACTGGTGGGGTGCGCCGGATGGTCCCAATCCCCCAGGCTCCGGGGATGCCATCAGCGCAGATGTAGATGCCCTCCCATTCTCGAACTTTGGCGCTTCTCCCTGCCCGGCCAACACCACCGTGGTGGTGAGTAATAATGATTTAAACAATTGGGGATTTTTGTCTGAAAACACCCCAGGTGGTTCAGGCGCATTAGTAACCGGTCCTGCAACCCCACCACTTGGTGTGGGAAGCGCGAATATTCAGATTTCTACTGCAGCCCAGGGATACGTACTGATTACCGGAAGTTATTATAATGGAACCCCATTAAGTGATATTACCTCCCTTGGTTACAGTACTTACCAGGTCAGCCGGGCGAATCCTGCTTGGGCTCTCCCCCTGGGTTTTGCCGTTGATTATGACCCGACAGATACAACCACCGGTTGGCAGTCCCGGTTGGTTTATGAGCCATATTTGCAAGGTTCTGCCCCCCTGGATACAATCTGGGAAACCTGGGATGCAATTGACAGCGGAAACGGCCTGTGGTGGTCTAGCTTGACAAACGCGGGAGTAGGTACTGCACTCTTCAATGATACAGGTTATAACCCAATTACGGCTTGTACCCAGAGTGCTCCTTGTACATGGACGCAGGTTCTTACCTACTGGCCTGATATTCGGATTCATCCCACGCTGGGTCAGATCGTTTTCAAAGCGGGAAGTGGTTGGGGCGCTTTCAGCGGTAATGTTGATGCTCTTGTGATTGGCACCGCTGCCGGTACAACCACCTTTGACTTTGAAGACCTCAACTTCCCCTACACCGGCGATGGCACGGATGAAGCCCTCTGCCTGATTCGCAATGGTGCGAACCTGGAACTGCGCACGCCGGGCTGTGCTGGTCCGGCAGTGATCAGTGTGCCGTTTGCTGCGGTGACTTCGGTTGATATCAACGGCGCGGGCGGCAACGACACCCTGACTGTGGACTTCAGCGGCGGTGACCCGATTCCGGCGGGCGGCGTGGCCTGGAACGGCGGCACGCAGTCCAGCACGCCGGGTGACAGCCTGGTGCTGCAGGGCGGCACGTTTGGCACGGTGACCCATACCTTTACCAATGCCAGCGATGGCTCGGTCACCACCCCCGATGGCACGATTACCTACACCGGCCTGGAGCCGATTACCGACAACCTGAGCGTGACCGACCGCGTCTTTACGTTCAACGGCGGCGCGGAAACCATCACCCTGTCGGATGATGCTGGTTTAGTGGCTGGAGTTACCTATATTGACTCTTCCCTGGCGGAATCGGTTACCTTTGCCAACCCGACCAATTCCTTAACCATTAATGCTGGGACGGGCAGCGACACGATCAATTTGGACGGGGTTGACCCCCTGTTTAGCCCATTAATTTCCGTTACGGTTAACGGAGACGATGGTGACGATGACTTCAATATTAATGTTCCATTTGGCAACCCGAACTTGAACGGTGGAAATAACAACGATGCATTTGTGTTTGCGGATGGGAGTTCGATTGGAACGGGTTCAATTGATGGTGGCGGTGGCAGCGATACCATTTATGGCACCAACAACGCAGACTCGTTCACAATCAATGGCGTAAATGCTGGTGTTCTTACCGGTCTTATGACTGGCTTCACCAATGTTGAAGGCCTGGTTGGCCGGGGCGGCAATGACACCTTTACATTTACCAACACGGGTAGCCTTGGCGGCGCCATTGTTGGTGTCAATGGTATTGATACCGTTGTTGGAGATGACGATGGGAATGAATTTTTGATTACAGGCTCCGATGCAGGCAGTCTTACCGGTAAAACTGGTATCGGCTTTGTAAACATTGACAATCTGACCGGCGGTACTGCCAGCGATACCTTTACTTTCAGCGGCGGCACGCTTTCTGGCAATATTGACGGCCTGGCCGGCATGGACACTCTGAACGGCGACAACGTTACCAACACCTGGATCTTCACCGGTCCCGGCGGCGCGGGCACGGTCACCGGCCTGGGCGGCACGTTTACCAACCTGGAAACCTTCAATGGTGGAACGGCTGCGGATTATTTCTACGTCACAGGTGGCAACACCACGCGCGATTTGGACGGGTTGGGCACCGCGACTCTGGGAATTACCGGAGGTAGCAGTTCTGATTTCCTGTATTTTGAAGATTCCCTGGATGCCGATGGCGCCAATGTTTATACCTTCAGCAGTGCACAATTGGCTCGCGCCGACGGGGTGAATACTCTGACGGTGAATTTTGCTGGCGTTGAAACCGTCGAACTTGTAGGCAGCACCGGCGCGGATGTGATTAACGTTTCCAGCACCGCAGGTACATCCTACATTTCTGGCTGCAGCGCGGGCGACACCTTTAACATCACGGGCAGTTCCCTGGCTGGTTCGGTTGATTTTACAGGCGCGGTTCGGTTTATTGGCGGTGTGTCCATTCCAGGCACCCGCGCGACGCCTTTTGCTTTCCCGAGCTGCCAACCCGATGGGGCAGACAGCTTTGTCTTGAATGTTACCGCTGACATCACCACAAGCGCTTTGAGCTTCCGTGGTGATAATGGCTTGGATACACTGACCATCAATGACAGCGCCGTAATAGCCCGCAACATTCTTTTTGACTATTATCCTTTCACTCCCAACAACGTTTCGCGTGCGTGCTGCACCTTTTCGCAGTTCCGCGCGAATGGCGCCTTTACAGGGCGTGTGGGTACAATCTCCACTGAAACCATCGTCTTTAATGGCGATGGCAGCAACAATGACACTTTGTCGCTGACCGATAATGTGGATGGCAACACGGTGATTGTAGCGCCGCAAAGCAGCTCTTCTATTACAACGACCATGCTCAATGCTACCTATGCCCAACCCGCGGCACCGGTAGTAACCTTTACTGGCTTGGGTGGACTTGGCTCTGTAAACGGCGGTGATGGAGCGGATGTTCTGCGCTTTGACTTCGCCAATTACAGCGGCATCCCCGGTACCTCCGTTACCGTAAACGGCGGCGCTCCCACAACAAGCCCGGGCGACAGCCTGGAACTGCTTAACGGCACGTTCGGCCTGGCGACCTTTAACTACGACGATGTGGACCCGAGCGCGGGCAATGTTGTGTTGGATGCCTTTACCTTTAATTACACCGGCCTCGAACCCATCCTGGCCAACTTTGGCTCCGTCAGCGACATCATCTTCAACCTGCCTGATGGCAGCGGCGATACGGTCACCGTCCAGGACAACGCTGGTGCGGGCCTGTCGGAAATCTTCAGCCTTGCTGGCGACTTTGAATTCACCACCTTCTCCAACCCGACCACTTCGCTGACCATCAACGACGACCCGGGTGATGACAAGAACCTGATCGTCAACGCCCTCGATTTGGGCTTTACGACAGCCAACTTCACCTTCAACGCAGGCGATGGTAACGACACCGTCACCACCACGGCCAACACCGGTGCAGGTACCTTCACCTACAACGGCGGCGATGGCGATGATGTCTTCAATGCCGACAACAGTGCAGTGGGCACCGGTGACACCTACAACATGACGGTGGACAGCCTGGTGGGCGGCCCCTACAACACGGGCACGCTGTACTACTACTCGTTTGAAACCTTTAACTTCGACCTGGGCGCAGGCGATGATGTGCTCTACATGCAGGCTTCCCCCGATACCACCTACTACCTGGATGGTATGGATAACTACGATGAACTGTATGCCGATGCACAGGACAACTTCGCCACCTTCCTGCCCTGGTCGTTTGGTGTGATCAACGTCAACACCATGCAGCCCATCTACCATGAGAACTTTGAGTTCATTGATGTGTTGAATGTGATTGGCGACCTGCAGGTGACCAAGACCGTCAGCCCCGACCCGGTGATTGCGGGTGGAATTCTGCAGTACTTTATCACTGTGACCAACAGCAACTTCTACGGCAACAGTGATGCGGATGATGTGGTCATCACTGACACCCTGCCTATCACCCTGACCTACATGAACAGCAGCTCGGAATGCAGCTTCACTGCCCCGAACCTGGTGGTTTGTGTTGCAGGCGCGATGCCCTACGGCACCAGCAAATCCTTCAGCTTCATGGCCTCGGTCCCGTCGGATGCGGTCTACGCCGATGCCTTTGGTAATGCCAATGGCTACATTGTCCTGGAGAACGTCGTCACCCTGACCAGCACGAGCACCATCCTGGACGACGACTTCTTCCCCGAAAACAACACCTACACCCTGACCCACGTGGTGGAAGAATCCGCCGACCTGCGGATTGAAAAATTCAGCAAGCCGGATACCACTGTATTGGCCGGGGAAACCTTTACCTACACCATCTACGTGGACAACCTCGGCCCGTCGTGGGCGCGCACGGTGGTCATCACCGACAACATTGTCTCCAGCGGCAGCTTCACTTATGGCGGCTGTGCCTCCAGCGCCAACGTGAACTCCTGTACGGAGAGCGGCGGCGTGATTACGGCTCTTCTCGATGGCCTGCCCCCGCTTGGCGAGGGCATCAGCCGCGCCACCCTGGTGATTACCGTTACGGCCACCTCGGCCCAGGATGTCAATAACTACGTCCGTGTCTATGCTGCTTCGGAAGACCCGGACCTGACCAACAACTTCTCCAGCGACTTTATCACCGTGATGGCCGCTGCCGACCTGAGCGTGACCAAAGAGGCCACGCCCACCGTGGTGCTCGCCGGTGAGACCCTGCTCTACACCGTCACGGTTACCAATAATGGTCCCTCCACCGCCGAAAATGTTTACCTGACCGACTTCCTGCCGGCCGGCGTGGCCGTTCAATCGGTGACCCCGGCTTCCTGCGTGCTCGCCAACCCGGTGGAGTGCGAATTGGGCAGCCTGGCTTCCGGCGCTTCGGTTGAGGTATTAATCACCGTCCTGGTGAACCCCAACGTGCCCGTGCTTACGGAACTGTTCAACAGCGCCACCGCCTATGCCGACACCTTTGAACTCGACATGGCGAACAACGTTGCCAATACTGCCGTAATCGTGGACGCCGAAGCCATTTTGTACGTCAACAAGGACGACCTCGGGGTTGGCGCTGTGGCCGGCCAGGAATTTGAATACGTCTTTACCGTGACCAACGACGGCCCGTCGGCTGCTCGCGGCGTCTTCTTCAACGATGTGCTGCCGGCTGGCTTCGGCTACCGCAGCGCCTACAGCAACCCGCCGGGTGTGGACTGCCAGCCCGCAGCGGGTGGCGCCTACTGCTACTTTGGCGATATCGCTGTGGACCAGGATATCACGGTGTACATGACCGTCTTTGTGGATCAGAACACTGGCGCAGGCACCGTGACGAACAACGTGACCTGGGACGCAGTGTTGGGCGACTTCAGCGACCCGGGCAATGACACCAGCGAAGACACGGATGTGACTCGCGTGGCCAACCTGCAGGTGAGCAAGACCAGCACGCCGCAGAAAGTGGTTGCGGGCGAGCAGGTGAAATACACCATCACCGGCACCAACAACGGCCCGTCCATTGCCACCAACCTGGTATTTACCGACACCCTGCCCGCTGGCCTGACATACGAAGTGGACAACGGCGGCTGCTCCGTGCTTGGCCAGGTCGTTACCTGTGATGTTGCCTCCCTCGGCGCTGGCGAATCGGTCAGCTTCGATATCTGGGCGCTCGTGGGCGCTTCGACACCCCAAAACGTCTCCGTGGATAACACGGTTGAACTCTCTGCCACCGAGGCCTCTTCTATCGCCACGGGTGCTGCCCCGACCTTTATCCTTGGCTCCGCCGACCTGGCGGTGACCAAGGTGTCTGCCGTCAGCGAAGTGGCTGCCGGGCAGGCCTTTACTTACACCATCTTTGTGGATAACTACGGCCCATCTGCGGCCTTCAACGTGGTGGTTTCCGACACCATCCTCTCCAGCGGCGCTTTCAGCATCAACGGCTGCACCGTGACGCTGCCTTCCGGCACCAGCATTGCTGGCGGAACCTGCCCGGACCATACCTTTGACGTGCTCGCCCCGCTGGGCCGCATCCGGATTGACCTGGGCCTGGTGGCCACCGAAGCCATTTCGGTCAACAACCTGGTCTCTGTCCTTTCGTCCACTGCTGACCCGGATTTGGGCAACAACTACGCCGATGCCTTCATCTCCGTGACCGGCGTGGCAGACCTGGACCTCGATAAATCGGCCAGCCTGCTGCTTGTACCGGGCACCCCGGATTTCTACCAAATTACCTATGTCCTGACGGCCACCAACGGTGGGCCTTCCACTGCCCAAAATGTGGTGGTGGTAGACACCCTGCCTGCGGGTGTTACGGTGACCAGCCTGCCCGCAGCCTGCACCACCTATACCCAGCCCGCTGGCGTCCAGGTGGTTATCTGTGCTTTGGGCGCTCTTGCGCCGGCTGCCAGCCAATCGCTGACGATCGTCACGGTGGTAGACAGCGCCATTTACAACGTGGGCCTGACCAATCAGGCGGTTGTCTCCAGCCAGACCTTTGACGATGACAACAGCAACAACGCGGCCAGCGCCAGTGTGACTGTCGCCCAGGCTACCGAACTGCTGGTGGTCAAGACCAACAGTACCTTCGCAACGGCCGGTACGCAAACCAGCTATGCGATTCTGCTCACCAACAATGGCCCGTCCGACCTGCACAACCTGACGATGGTAGACGCATTCACCGCTGGCGGCCAATATATGGACCTGGCGTCTGCTACGATCGTAGGCTATCCGAACCCCGAATGCGCCCAGGGTGTGGCAACCTTTATCGTCACCTGCGACCTGGGCAACCTGGCGGCTGGCGACAGCATGATTGTCGTCCTGACCTTTGACGTAGACCCCGCCACCCCCGTAACCGTGGTTTCGAACAGCCTGGGCTTCTTCACCCACAGCCTGTTCAACCCGGTCATCGCGGCTGGCTCGATTACTACCTCCGACCTCGGTATCATCCGCTCGGGCGATCTGGAAGTCACCAAGACCAGCACGCCAGAGAAAGTCGTGGCCGGTGAACAGGTGAAATACACCATCACTGTCACCAACAACGGCCCGTCCCTGGCGAACAGCATTGTCCTGGATGACTTCATGTCTTCCGAGCTGACCCTGGAACTTGTAACCGCGGCTGGTTGCTCTCCATTAGGACCGTCCACTTTCCTGTGCTCGATCCCCGACCTCGCCCCCGGCCAGAGCTACAGCTTCAATGCCTGGGCCCTGGTAGACCCGGCCACCCCGGTCGGTACCATCCTGACCAACACGGTTTCCGTGGGTTATGACTCTGGTTCAATCGGCGATCCGGATACCAACAACAACGAAGCCACCGCCGAAACCTACGTCCTCGGCTCCGCCGACCTGGTGATCACCAAGCTCAGCCTGCCTTCGGATGTCGTCCAGGCTGGCCAACCGTTCACCTACCGCGTGGTGGTGGACAACTACGGCCCGTCTACCGCTTATAACGTCTCCGTGTTGGACAACCTGCTCTCGACCGTCAGCTTCAGCGCTGGCCCGACCTGTGTGGACGACGTCACTGCCGCCCCGGGTGCTGTGGTCACGCTGGCGGGCTGCCCGTCCTTCACCATTGACGAACTCGACCCGAACGAACGGGTGATTGTGGACATCACCTTCACCTCCGACGATGCCGGGCAGGTGCTCAACCAGGTCCAGGTGACCTCCAACACCGCCGACCCGGACACCAGCAACAATGCTGCGGCGGACTTCATTTCCATCACTGCCGTGGCCGACCTGAGCATCAGCAAGAGTGTCTCTGCGGCCCCGTACCTTGCGGGTGGCCTGGTCACCTACACACTGAATTACGCCAATGCCGGCCCGTCCGCTGCTGATGGTGTGGTGGTGGCGGACACCCTGCCCGCCGTCGCAATCGTTCAGAGTGCATCCCCGGCCTGCTCCACCTTCACCCAGGCTGCTGGCAACCAGGTGGTTATCTGCCCGGTTGGCGACCTGGCGGCTGGGGCTTCCGGCTCGTTTACCGTAACCGTGCTCCTCGATCAATTTATCCCGGACAGCACGGAGATTTGGAACCAGGTCTCGATTTCTGCAAACACATTTGATTCCGACCTGAGTGACAATCTTGCCGACATCAGCATCCCTGTCACGACATCTGCAAATCTCCGGATTCTCAAGAGCGCCATAGATAACACGATTGGTACTCCGTGGCTTGCTGGCACGACCCAGGTGTTTGAATATTTCATTCGCAATATTGGCCCCTCCGCGGCATACGATGTTGCCCTTGTAGACGCGCTCAACCCGAACTACACCTTTGTGCGTGCTTCAGTTCAGCTGATCAATGAGGAAATTAGACCTCTGGATTGCTTTGTAACGAATTTAAACACCCTTTACTGCTATTTCGGCAGTTTACCGGTGTCTGAGGTCATATCGCCGTTCGCCTCCTACCATTGGGTGCAGGTGGAAGTATTTATCGACCCGGCGATGCCGGCCGGCAACTTCCCGAACACCGTGAGCGTTGAATCCATCATACCTGATCCGGACCTTGCCAACAACACCGCTACCATTGATGTTTACCACGCTAGCCAGGCGGTTGTCGAAGTGAGCAAGACCTCGGTTCCGCAGAAAGTCAATGCGGGCGAGCAGGTCAAGTATGAAATCACCGTCACCAACAACGGCCCGTCGGATGCGGCGGATGTCATCCTGACCGATGTGCTGCCCGCGGGCTTTACCTTCGAAGTTTGGGACGGCCCGTGCCTGACTGCGACTGGCTGCAACCTTGGCACGCTCGCCGCTGGCGAAAGCCGCACCTTTAACCTCTGGGCGCTGATTGACGCCGCCCAGGCGCAGAACCTGAATGTTACCAATGCCGTTACTGTCACCTGGACCGACAGCAGCGCTGGCGACAACCTCGCCACCGATACGGCCCTGACCTTTGTGGAAGGCTCGGCCGACCTGGTGATCACCAAGCTCAGCCTGCCTTCGGACGTCGTCCAGGCTGGGCAGCCGTACACCTACCGCGTGGTGGTGGACAACTTCGGCCCGTCTACGGCTTACAATGTCTCTGTGGCCGACAACCTGATCTGGACTGTCGGCTTCAGCGCTGGCCCGACCTGTTTCGACAACACCACGGATGCCCCGGGTGCTGTGGTCACGCTGGCGGGCTGCCCGTCCTTCACGATTGACGAACTCGACCCGAACGAACGGGTGATTGTGGACATCACCTTCACCTCCGACGACGCCGGGCAGGTGCTCAACCTGGTCCAGGTGACTTCGGACACCTTCGACCCGAACACCAGCAACAATGCTGCGGCGGACTTCATTTCCATCACCGCCGTAGCTGACCTGGCTGTTACCAAACAGGCCAGCGTGCCCTTTGTGCAGGCCGGTACCATCATGTCATACACCATCACGGTGACCAACACCGGCCCGTCTGCGGCTCAGAATGTGGTTGTGGTGGATACGCTCCCGACTGGCACGACGATGTGGATTATGTCATCTGACTGCACGACCTTTACGGGCAGTCAGGTCATGACCTGCAACCTCGGCAATATGACCGCGGGCGAAGTGTTGACTCGCACGATTTATGTGAATGTTGCTGATTGGGTGCCGGATGGTACCCGTCTGAACAACGAGGTGGTGGTCACCAGCGATACCTTCGATGACGATATGAGCAACAACGCCGACCGTGAACCTACCCCCGTCGAAGCCCTGTCCGTCTTGTATGTTGAGAAATTCACCTTACAGTCCCCGGTGACTGCCGGTACCACGGTTGAGTACTACATTTATATTCAAAACACGGGCCCAAGCGTTGCGAGGAATGTTTTCTTCTATGACTACATCCCGGACGGCTTTACGCTGGTTGAATACGAGATTACGAATTATGGGAACACGGACTCGGGTTACTGCACTACGGATGGCAACTACCAGTCGGTTGATTGTCACCTGGGTGATCTCGAAGTCGGCGCGTCCCACGATGTATATCTCACTTTCTTGGTGGATCCTGCCTTACCGGCTGGCCCCTACACCAACTACGTGGATATTAATGCGTCCTCGCCGCTTGGCTTCACGCCAAACAGCGACTTCCCCGAGACCGTTCAGGTAGTGGTGGACGCCGACCTGAGCGTCACCAAGACGAGCACCCCGCAGAAAGTTGTGGCCGGTGAACAGGTGAAATACACCATCACTGCTACGAACAATGGTCCGTCGAATGCTCTGACCGTGGTCGTGACCGACACCCTGCCGGTTGAGATGACTTACGAAGTCAACTCACTCGACAGCGGCGTCTGCCTTGAGACCGCCGGTGAGGTGGTTTGCACGCTGGGTAACCTGGCTGTGGGCGAGAGCGTGACCTACGACATCTGGGCGCTGGTGGCTTTCTCCACCACCCAGGATATCAACCTGACTAACCTGGTCGAGGTCAGCTCGGTCACCACCGACACGAACACCACCAACAACACCTTCACTGCCCTGACCTACATCCTGGGCGAAGCCGACCTGCGAATTGAGAAATTCTCCATGCCGGAGAACGCCGTCAACGCGGGCGACACCTTCACCTACACGATCTATATTGACAACGCCGGTCCTTCGGCTGCCTTCAACGTGGTTCTGGATGACGACATCCTGAGCAGCGGCGCTGTATCCATCGTGGGCTGCACCGCAGTCCCGACGGAAGATGGCGGCTCCTGCCCGACCAGCCTGCAGTGGAACCTGCTGCTGCCGGGTGACCGCATTATCGTCACGGTTGAACTCGAAGCCCTCGAGACCACCGAAGTCAACAACGTGGTCAAAGTGGACGCCGACACCTTCGACCCCAACATGAGCAACAATTACGACAATGACTGGATTTCGATCACCGCCGTGGCCGACCTGGAAGTAAATAAGGTTGCTGCGGATGTCCAGGTCATTGCTGGCACCACCATGCAGTACACCGTCACCGTAACCAACAACGGCCCGTCCGCTGCCCAGAACGTAGTGGTGGTGGATGACCTGCCGGCTGGCGTGAGCGTCACCCTGGCAGATGTCACCACGACCGGCGGCACCTGCGTGGTGGAAACCGATGGCGACATTGCCTGCAACCTGGGCGACATGGCCGACGGCGATACCATCACCATCACCTACGACGTGGATGTGGACCCGAGCCTGCCGCGCCTGGCGAACCTGTTCAACAGCGCTTCGGTCAGCTCCGCCACACTCGACCTGAACAACGCCAACAACGCCGCCGATGCGCTGGTGGTTGTGGAAGTTGAGTCCGGCCTCTTCATAGAGAAGGACGACAACGGCCAACCGGCAGTTGCGGGCGAAACCTACGATTATGTCTTCCGGGTTACGAACAATGGCCCGTCGACTGCCTTTGGTGTCTCGTTGGTAGACGTTCTGCCTGCGGGCATGAGCTACGTCAGCGTCTCCAGCCTGCCGGCTGGCGTGACCTGCTTCGAATCTGCCCCGTTTGGCGAAGTGACCTGCGAAATTGGCACGATTGCCGTGGGTGCAGTGGTTGAATTCTACATGACCGTTGCCCTCGACCCGGCCATGGCTGCGGGCCTCTACACCAACCAGATTGTTTCTAACGCCGGCGGCACCGCCGACCCGTCCAGCGACCTGGATGAGAGCACCGACGTCGAGCGGGTTGCCAACCTGGCCCTGAGCAAGGACAGCATCCCCGACAAAGTGGTGGCGGGCGAACAGGTGAAATACAGCCTGACCGTAACCAACAACGGCCCGTCCACCGCCACGGCTGTGGTCCTGACCGACACGCTGCCGGCTGGCTTGACCTACGAAGTCAACACGGCTGGCTGTGTCAACACCCTGCAGGAGGTCGTCTGCACCATCGGCACGATGGGCGTGGGCGAAACCTTCAGCGTGGATATTTGGGCACTGCTGGACTACAACCTGACCCAGAACGTTGAAGTGACCAACTCGGCCGTCGTGAGCGGCACCGAGACGGGCGCTTACGCTGAAGCCGAAGCCGACACCTACGTCCTCGGCTCCGCCGACCTGTCTGTGGTCAAACTCAGCCTGCCCGAAACCACCGTGGCCGCAGGCGAGACCTTTACCTATACCATTGTGGTTGACAACGCCGGCCCGTCTACGGCCTACGGCATTGTCATCTCCGATACGATTCTGTCCACCGGAACCTTCACCAGCGGCCCGACCTGTGTGGCCGACCTGGCGGGTGCGCCCGGTACGCTGGCCGACACGTCCAACTGCGGCCAGATGACCCTTGACGAACTCGACCCGGGTGAGCGCGTGTACATCAACGTGACCCTGGTGGCGAACGAGGCGATGGAAGTGCTGAACACTGTCCGTGTCGGTTCAACCACGAGCGACCCGGATTACAGCAACAACATGGCCGAAGACTTCATCAGCGTCTTCGCTGTAGCCGACCTGAGCATTGTCAAGACCGTCACACTGGGTCCGGTGCTGGCTGGCACGCCGATGCTGTACACCCTGACGATCGAGAATGCCAATATTTCAACGGCGGAAGGCGTTGTGGTGGTAGACACCCTGCCGGCTGGCGTGAGCGTTATCGGGCTTGGTTTCCCTGTTGGCTCTTTCTGCACCACCTTTACACAGGCCGCGGGCAACCAGGTCGTCACCTGCAACCTGGGCGATATGCTGCCGGGTGCCGTGGAGGTCATCGACATCGCCGTCGAAGTGGAATCCTGGATACCAGCTGGAACACTCCTCTGGAACCAGGCCACTGTGACCAGCGGCACCTTTGACCCGGATAACAGCGACAACCTGGCCATCGCGGCCAAGTTTATTGGCCGGTTATCCAACATTGCTGTTCTAAAGACGGATGTCTTTTCGACAGACCCGGCAACGGCTGGTGAAACAGTAACCTATTGGGTGCAGATCACCAACAACGGCCCGTCCGATGTTTGGGACCTGGAGTTTGACGATGTGTTTGGATCCGGCGGCCAGTATGTCACGCTCATTGATGTGTATTCAAACTTCGATGAACTGAGCGCAGATTGTGCCCAAACCTTTGGCGCAGTGCGCTGTGACATTGGTCAGCTGGCGGCTGGCGAAACCATCCAGGTTTACCTGACCTTCGCCATTGACCCATCGGCACCTGCAGGCGCTGCAGTCCTCAGCAACAACCTGTTCTTCTACGCTCAATCCCCGATTGCGGTTGGTGGCGACCTGAGTGAAACCACCGACATCATCCGCCAGGCGGTTGTGGAAGCGACGAAGACCTCGGTTCCGCAGAAAGTAAATGCGGGCGAGCAGGTGATGTACGAAATCACGGTCACCAACAACGGCCCGTCGGATGCGGCGGATGTGACCTTGCTCGATGTGCTGCCCTTCGGCTTTACCTTCGAAGTATGGGACGGCCCGTGCCTGACCGCGAATCTCTGCAACCTTGGTACGCTGGCTGCCGGTGAGTCGGTCACTTACCGCCTTTGGGCGCTGATTGCTTCCGATCGGCCCCAGAACGGTAGTGTCACTAACTTCCTATTTGTAAACTGGACAGACAGCAGCGCTGGCGACAACAATGTGGTAGCAGAAGCCGATACCTACATCCTCGGCGAAGCAGACCTGCGGGTAGCCAAGTTCTCCATGCCGGAGAGCGCGGTCAACGCTGGCAACACTTTCACCTACACCATCTACGTGGACAACGCCGGCCCGTCTGCGGCCTGGAATGTCACGCTGGACGATGACATCCTGAGCAGCGGCGCGCTGACGATTGTCTCCTGTGTGGTGACGACCGGCCAGGCCAATGTGGGCACCTGCCCGAACCTGACCTTCGTCAACCCGCTGCTGCCGGGTGAACGCATCGTGATTGAGCTGGAACTGCAAGCCAACGAGACCACCGAAGTCAACAACGTGGTCAAAGTGGACTCCGCAACCTTCGATCCTGATATGAGCAACAACTACGCCAACGATTGGATCACCATCACCGCCGTGGCCGACCTGACCATTGCCAAGACGGTGACCACTGCTGGCCCGTACTACGCTGGCAACACCTTCAACTACCGCCTGACGGTAGACAACCTTGGCCCGTCCACTGCGGAGAACGTGGTGGTGGTGGACACCCTGCCTGCGGGCGTTTGGGTGACCTCGATCACTGCCTCCGCTGGCACCTGCACGACCTTCACGCAGGCCGCTGGCAACCAGGTTGTGACCTGCAACCTCGGCGAGGTGGAACCGGCCGACCCGGCGATCACGATTGACATCCTGGTGGATACCGCCCCGGCCATCTTCAACGGCTCGGTCGTCAATAACCAGGTGGTCGTTTCCAGTGATACGCTCGACTTGACCAACAACAACAACATCGCCCGTACCCAGACCACCATCAGCGCCACCAGCGCGATCAACATTGTCAACTTCATCGACAGCGTGGATCCTGTGGTCGCTGGCGAAACCGTAACCTACTGGATTCATGTCCAGAACAACGGCCCGTCCCTGGCTCGCAATGTCCGCTTCGAAAACGATTTCTCGCTGACCGCGAGTGGTCAATACCTCACGCTGGTGAGCGCGACCTCTCCGGCATTCGATAACCTGTACTGCTTCGAAGGCGCCATGCCGCTCTCGGTTCGCTGCAACATTGGCGACCTGGAAGCTGGCCGCCAGGGTTCGGTTTACCTGACCTTCCTGGTAGCTCCGGCTGCCCCGGCAGGTGGCACGCTGTCTTACGACCTCGACTTCTATGCTGATTCTCCGATCACCCTGAGCGGCGATGAAACCGAAACCACGGCCATCATCCGCCAGGCGGTTGTGACGATCAACAAAACAGCCACACCCGACAAAGTCGTCGCCGGTGAGCAGGTGAAATACACCATCACCGTGACCAACGAAGGCCCATCGGATGCTGCCACGGTCACTGTCTTCGACACACTCGATGCCGACCTGATGTACGAAATTGACACGGCTGGCTGCGGCTACGGCGCCCTGAGCGGCGCAGGCTGTGCCTTTGGCACGCTGGCTGCAGGCGAGAGCTTCAGCTTCGACCTGTGGGCGCTGGTGTTGAACGATACGGTCCAGGGCAGCACGGTCCCGAATACCGCCACTGTAACCTGGGTGGACAGCAGCAACCCGAACAGCGCTTCTGAAGAAGCCGACATCTACATCTTGGGTGAAGCCGACCTGCGTGTAGCCAAGTTCTCCATGCCGGAGAGCGCGGTCAACGCTGGCGATACCTTCACCTACACCATCTACGTGGACAACGCCGGCCCGTCTGCGGCCTTCAATGTCGCCCTCGATGACGACATCCTGAGCAATGGCGCACTGACCCTGCTGTCTTGCGTTGTGACGACCGGCCAGGCGAATGTGGGGACCTGCCCGAACCTGACCTTCACCGACCCGCTGCTGCCGGGTGAGCGCATCGTGATCGAGCTGGAACTGGAAGCCGACGAGGCCACTGAGGTTAACAACGTGGTCAAAGTGGACTCCGCAACCTTCGATCCCGATATGAGCAACAACTACACCAACGATTGGATCACCGTTACCGCTGTGGCCGACCTGGAAGTGACCAAGCAGGCCGCCGATTCTATGGTTCTCGCTGGCACCACCATGCTGTACACCGTCACGGTGACCAACAACGGCCCGTCCACCGCTCAGAACGTGGTTGTGGTGGATGACCTGCCCGCGGGCGTCAGCGTGAACGCTGCCGACGTTTCCACCACCGGTGGTACATGCGTGGTCGAGACCTGGGGCGATATCACCTGCAACCTGGGCGACCTGGCCGATGGCGCTTCTGTCACCATCACCTATGAAGTGAACGTGGACGCCGGCCTGTCGCTGGGCGCCAACCTATTCAACACTGCCCGGGTCAGCTCCGACACGCTCGACCTGTTCAATAACAACAACATTGCCGACGCCCTCGTGGTTGTGGACGTCTCCTCTGACCTCTACACCCAGAAGGAAGACAGTGCCGACCCGGTGGTTGCCGGTACGGAATTTGAGTATTACTTCCGTGTCCAGAACGACGGCCCGTCTGTTGCCCGCAATGTCACCTTGGGTGATGTACTCCCGGCTGGACTGACCTACGTGGCCCACCAGATTGGCGGCGACACCAACGCCTACTGCGTCGCCAACGACACCTTCGACGAGTTCGAATGCTTCCTGGGTGACCTGGCTGTTGGGCAGGTGGTTGAAATCTACCTGACCGTCTTCGTAGACCCGGCCACGGCTTACGGCACCATCAGCAACTTTGCCGACTGGTCTGCTTCGACTCCGTTCAACCTGTTCGACGACCAGGATGAAGACACCCTGATTACGGTGGATTCCGACCTGGCGGTGACCAAAACCAGCAGCCCGCAGAAAGTGGTGGCGGGCGCCCAGGTGAAATACACCATCAGCGTGACCAACAACGGCCCGTCGGATGCCCTGGGTGTGGTTGTCACCGACACCCTGCCGGTGGAAATGGCCTACGAAACCAACTCGCTGGATGCCGGCGCCTGTATGGCGATGGGCAGCGAAGTGGTTTGCAATCTGGGCGACCTGGCGGTTGGCGAGAGCGTGACCTACGACATCTGGGCACTGGTGGCCTTCTCGACCACCCAGGAAACCAACCTGGAGAACGTGGTTGAGGTCAGCTCGGTCACCACCGACACGAACACCACCAACAACACCTTCACCGCCCTGACCTACATCCTCGGTTCTGCCGACCTGCGGGTCTTCAAAGTGAGCACGCCGCAGACGGAAGTCCAGGCTGGTGAGATCTTCACCTACACCATCTTTGTGGACAACCTGGGTGTTTCGACCGCCTGGAACGTGGTGCTTACCGACACGATCCTGTCCAGCGGCGAGTGGGATCTGGTTGGTTGTACTTTTGTGGAATTACCGAGCAATCCCTACGGTGCTTTCGTCTCCTGCACCACCGTCCCGGATGACTTTGGTAATGTGCTGCAGGCTGCAATCAGCCGGATTGACCCGCTGTCCTTCGGCTCTACTGGCCGGTATGCTGTAGAGGTAACCCTGCGTGCCCTCGAGGCCCAGGAAATCACCAACTACGTCCGGGTGGCGAGCGACACGTTCGACCCGAACATGGACAACAACTTTGCGGAGGACTTCATCAGCGTCTTTGCGGCCTCCGATCTGTCGGTGACCAAGAGCGACGATCCCGATCCGGTGGAAGCGGGTGAAACCCTGACCTACACCATCGTGGTGGAAAACGTTGGCTTCTCGATTGGCCAGGAAGTGATGCTGTATGACAACCTGCCGGCTGAAGTCAGCCTGCTGGGCTACAGCATTGCCGACAGCTTCGGCTTTGGCTACGGCGATGTCTGCGTGGCTGGCACGCCGGGCGACCCGTCCGATCCATTCACCTGCTCCTTCGGCCAGATGCCGGTCAACAGCACCATCACCGTCACCCTGAGCGTCCTGGTGCACGACAACGTGCCGGATGGCACTGTGATGTTCAATGACGCTTGGGTGGATCAGGCCATCTTCGATCCTGACCTGAGCAACAACTACGTCACCGAAGACACCACGGTCGCTGGCCTGTCCATCCTGCATGTTGAGAAATTTACCTTCCAGTCCCCGGTGACTGCTGGTACGACCATTGAGTACTACATCTATGTCGAGAACACCGGCCCGTCCATTGCTCGCGATGTTCTGGTGGTTGACCGCATCCCGGCAGGCTTCACACTGGTGGATTACGAAATCAACCAGGCTCCAAATGCCTACTGTGTCACCGATGGCAATTTCACCACGGTGGACTGCACGATGGGCGATCTGGCTGTTGGCGCCTGGTGGGATATTTACCTGACCTTCATGGTCGATCCGGGCCTGCCTGCTGGCTTCTACGACAACCTCGTGGATATTTATGCCCTCTCGCCGCTCAGCTTCACCGCTACCAGTGACTTCACCGAAACGGTTGAAGTTGTCCTGGATGCCGACCTGAGCGTCACCAAGACAGCCTCGCCCGACCCGGTTATCGCTGGCACGGACATCGAGTACTTCATCACCGTCACCAACAACGGCCCGTCTAACGCCGCCGATGTGGTGATCACCGACACCTTGCCGATTTCCTTCACCGCCCAGGTGGTGGACAGCGCCTGCACGATTGTGGATCCCTCCACGGTTACCTGCGATGCGGGTGACCTGGCCGTGGGCGAATCTGCTACCTTCCGCATCCTGGCTGAAGTGGACGCTGCTGCCATTCGCTTCGACGATAACGGCACGGCTACCTTCAGCAACACCGTTGTGGCTGCCAGCCCGACGCCGGACAGCGACCTGACCAACAACACCTTTGTCCTGAACAGCGCCGTCAAAGACAGCGCCGACCTGCGCATCTACAAGGTCAGCAAGCCCGATACCTCCGTGATGGCCGGTGAGTTCTTCACCTACACAATCATCGTCGAGAACATGGGTCCGTCCTGGGCGCGCAACGTCATGCTGCGTGACCAGATCCTGTCCAACGAAGCCTTCGTGGTGGACAGTGTCATCCTCGACCCGCTGCTCAGCGACAGCTACACCGTGATTTCCAACACGGTCACCGGGCGCGCCCTCGAGTTCTACCTGCTTGAACCGCTGGCTGTCCAGGATACCGTCCACACGGGCCGCTGGGTCATCCAGGTCGTGCTCTACGCCCTCGAAGAGACCGATGTCAACAACCTGGTGGATGTCTTCACCGGTGAAGACGGAACGCCCGATCCGGACATGGAAAACAACCGTGCCACCGACTTCATCAACGTCTTCGCTGCCGCCGACCTGTACCTGACCAAGTCCAGCAGCCCCGACCCGGTGGTTGCCGGCGAAATGCTTACCTACACCCTGACCATGCGCAACCTCGGCCCGTCTACGGCAGAGAACGCCATGATTGTGGACAACCTGCCCGCCGAAGTGGACCTGATCAGCGTCGCTGGCTCCCAGAATGCCCAGTGCACCGCTGGCACGCCGGGCGATCCGTCCGACCCGACCACCTGTTCGTTTGGCACCATCCTGCCGTTTGCTTCGGTCACGATGACCATCACCGTTTGGGTACACCCGGATGCGGTGGACATCTCCGATTCGGCCCAGGATTGGATCCTCAACGATGCCCGTGGTTTCTCGGACACCTTTGATCCGGATCTGCGTAATAACTATGCGCATAACTCCACTACGGTGAACTCTTCGGCTGACATTGCGGTGATAAAAATTGCCCAAGGCCCATTCCCCTGGGTAGCCGGTGAGTACCGCACCTACATCTTCGATATCTACAACTACGGCCCGTCCACTGCTCGTTCGGTTGCCCTTTGGGACTACCTGCCAGCCGGTGTGGAGTTTGTGGCTGCATACATGGGTATTGAGAACAAGGCTGGCGGTGTTGAACTGCCGTGTGTGGTCACCTCTGGAAATCTGCTCGAATGCCGGATTGGCGACCTCGACCCAACGCTGGGCTTCCAAGTTACTACGCCAACCGTGTTTGTGGATGTCTTCATTCGCTCGGATGTCGCCGATAACACCGTCCTCACCAACACGGCGTCGATTGAGTCGGATGACCCCGATCCCGACTACTTCAACAACATGGATGAAGTGAGCGAGCTTGTCGTCCGCCGCACCGACCTGGCCGTCACCAAAGTCGGCGTGCCCGACCCGGCCATCGCCGGCCTCAACCTGCTCTACACGATCAACGTGGTCAACAACGGCCCGTCGGATGCCGCCTCTGTGGTGGTGACCGACACGCTCTCGCCGGATGTGGACTACCTGTTCGACGATGCTGCCTGCGATATCACCGGCCTACCGGTTGTCGTTTGCGACTTTGGCAGCTTGGCGGTTGGCGAGTCCTTCAGCTTCGACATCCTGACCAAGGTTCTCAGCGACACCGTCTTCGGTGACCCCGACAACGACGGCACGGTGACGATTGCCAACTTGGTCGAGGTGGATAGCCCCGAAACCGATCCGGTTGCGGCCAACGACACCTTCACCGACTACACTGCTGTCCAGGACCTGGCCGACCTGCGCATCACCAAGTACGTGATGCCGGAAGGCACCGTGGATGCTGGTCAGACCTTCACCTACACGATCTTCGTGGACAATCTCGGCCCGTCCGTCGCCCGCAACGTCATCATCTACGATACGCTGCTCGCCTCGGCGAACTACGAGCTGGTTAGCTGCGCCTTCTCCTTCGTCAGTGCCGGTGCTTCTGTGGTCCAGTCGGATTGCAACAGCGGTCCGATTGTGACGGTCCCGCAGGGCGTCCAACCGGGCACCTACCTGGTGGATCGCCTGAACGTCCTCGACACCAACAACTACAACCGCCTGACGATGACCTTCGTCCTCGTGTCTCTGGTGGAGAACGACCTGCGCAACACCACCGAGGTGACTGCTGACACACCCGATCCGGATACCAGCAACAATGTTTCCGATGTGGCTCTCAGCGTCATCCCGGTCGCAGACCTGCGGGTGACCAAGACAGCCGTGGGCGAAGAGCAGCAGGTGAACCAGGCTGGCCTGATGTTCAACAGCGCCATCTCTGGCCAGGTCTTCCCGACTGCCCCGAATTACTTCTCTTCGCTCCGGGTCACCGCTGGCCGCCGCATCGGATACACCATGTCGGTAACCAACTTTGGCCCGTCCCCGGCGGAGAACGTCGTCCTGACCGACCGCCTGCCCGATGGCGTCACCCTCTACCCGGGTTCGCTGACTGCCCCTGCCGGTGTCAACTGCACGCTCGGTACGCCGGGCATGCCGCTCGATAAGATCGCCTGTGGTATCGGCACGTTGGCCGTGGGTGAATCCGCCACGGTCACCTTCCAGGTGATTGTAGGCGCCCACATCCCGGCGGGCACTGTCCTGGTCAACGACGCCTTCACCTATTCCGACACCATGGATCCGGAAAACGGCAACAACTATGCCAACACCCTGACCACAGTCCTCAATGCCGCCGACCTGTCTGTTACCAAGACGGCCACCGGCCAGGTGGTCACCGGCCACGATGCCATCCTCGACCAACCGCTGGTTGAAGATGTGGCCAACGAGGTCACTGCGGGCATGGTCCTGCGCTACGAAGTGGTTGTGGACAACCTCGGCCCGTCGTATGCTCGCAATGTCACCATTGCGGATGTTGTCTCCACCACGCCGCTGCCCGGCCCGATGACCTTCCTGTACGCCGAAGGCGCCACCTGCACGCCGTCCGAGGTGAGCATGGGCGCTTACGACTGCTCGCTGGGTATGCTCGAAGCGGGTGCCCGCACCACCTTCAGCATGTACTTCCTGGTGAATCCGAACGTCCCGGCCGGCACCGACCTTGAAAACACGGCCACCGCCCTCAGCGGCAGCAGCAACACCAGCCTGCCTGGCACCCCGACCTTCACGGGCGCTGTCCAGCCGTTGACCTGGGATCCGTTCCTCAGCAACAATGGTGCTACTGCCATTGCTACCGTCAGCTCGGTTGCCGATGTGGGTGTGGTCAAGACCGCTTCCGATGTGACGCCGGTTGCCGGTACCGAGATGTATTACGAAATCACCGTCACCAACTACGGCCCGTCTGCTGCCCGCGATGTGGTGGTTGCGGATACGCTCCCGGCTGAGATGATCTACAAGCTCGACACGCTGGGCTGTGGCGAAGCCACCCTGGCTTCCGGCTGTGCCCTCGGTACGCTCCAACCGGGCGAATCGGTCACCTTCAAGGTGTACGTCACCGTCCGGCCGGACGTTCTGCCCGGCACCATCGTGGACAACACCGCTGCTGTCGACACCTCTGCCGATGATTACAACAACGCCAACGATGCCTTCACTCGCGAGGTTCGGGTTGAAACCGAAACCGACCTGCGCATCGTCAAGTTCGGCAAGCCCGACGGCGACGTCCGCGCTGGCGACATCCTGACCTACACGATCATCGTGGACAACTTCGGCCCGTCCTATGGCCATGAAGTCGCCCTGGTTGATCTGATCCAGTCCTCTGGCAATTTCGACCTGATTGACATCAACAGCGACCGCGAAGCCTTCTGTGTCAGCGTCCCGTATTCTGGCCAGGGCGGCAGCAACCTGGTTGGCCCCAACCCATGGCCGATTGTCACTGCCCCGCCTGCCTTTGGTGTTCTGCCGCCCACCGGTGTCGAGAACATCAGCGAACGGCTTGAGGTGAACTGCACCCTCACCGGCGACCTGGAGACCCTGGAAGCCGATGGCCCGGCCACCAACAGCGGCCGCTGGATTCTGACCATTCGTGTCCGCGCCGAGGAACCGCAGGATATCAACAACATCGCCCATGTCACCGGCTTCGATTACGATCCGGACATCTACAACAACCTGGCGATCGTCACCCACGAAATCACGGCTGTCTCCGACCTGGTGGTCACCAAGACTGCCATCGGCGAGGTCCAGGAAGTGGGCGCTGAAGGCCAGATCTTCGACATCACCAACCTCGGCCAGCCGTTCCCGACGGGCAACTACACCACCTCGCTGACCTCCGTCACCGCTGGGCGCCGCATAGCTTACGAGCTTGTGGTGACCAACGATGGCCCGTCCACTGCTGAAAACGTTGTCCTCTACGACCGCCTGCCCGCGGGTGTCACGATCATTCCTGGCACCCTGGAAATCTGGTACATGGACAACCTGCTTGAAGGCTGTGTGACTGGGACACCGGGCGACATTGCCGACCGCCTTACCTGCGGTATCGGAACCATGCTGCCGGGTACCTCTGCCTACATCTACTTCCAGGTTCTGGTAAACCCGGCCCTGCCTGCCGGAGCCGTCCTCGAAAACGATGCCTTTGTGGCGTCGGACAACTTCGACGATGACAACAGCAGCAACTATGCCTACACCCAGACCACCGTGGAAACCTGGGCAGATATGAGCCTGGTCAAACGCTCGTTTGGCCGTAACGTGGTGGGCTACCAGGACAATCGCTTCCTCTATGAGGACATTGAGGACTCGGTCACGGCCGGCCTGCTGGTCCGCTACGAAGTAACGGTTCAGAACAACGGCCCGTCCGATGCTCAGAACGTCCAGGTATATGAAGACATGCCCGATCTGAATGATGTCGTCATTGTGGATATCGAAGGCGCAACCTGTGTTCCAGGTGCAGTCAACAACAACGACCTGGTCTGCTCCGTGGGTTCCATCCCCGCTGGCGGCCGCGTGACCTTCAATATCTACCTGATCAACGATCAATCGCACCAGGGCGGCTTTATCCCCGACCCGAACGATGATGACCTGGCGACCTCGCTGGACAACGAAGCCACCGTGCTCGCTGGCCCGGCCACGCCGCCCAGCCAGCCGCCTGCGGTTTCCAACGACCCGCCGTTCCTGCCGGTGACCAATGATCCGTACCCGGATAACAACACCGACGATAGCTTCACGGGTGTCAACCGCCACGCCGACATGGCTGTGGTCAAGACGGCCTCCACCCTCACCCCGGTGGCAGGCAACCAGATGGTCTTCAATATCGCCGTGTCCAACAACGGCCCATCGCTTGCCACACGGGTAACGGTTCGCGACATCCTGCCTGCGGGCATGACCTACCTGTTCGATACCCAGGGCTGTGGCCTCGCTGCACTGTCCAGTGTCAACGGTTGTGCCCTGCCCAGCCTGTCGCCGGGAGATTCGATCTCGTTCCAGGTCTACGTCCACGTCAATGCCGACGTCTACCCCGGCAGCCTGCTGACCAACCAGGTCTTCGTGAACGCTCTCGAAACCGACTACCGCACCGATAACGATTCGGACAGCGTTACTGTTCGTGTCCAGACCGTTGCTGACCTGCGCATCGTCAAGTTCGGTAAACCCGACGGCGATGTCCGTGCTGGCGACTTCCTGACCTACACACTCTTCATTGATAACCTCGGCCCGAGCTTTGCTCACAACGTGGTCATCACCGACGAGCTGGTCTCCGATGGCGTCTTCGACCTGGTCAGCATCAACCCCGATATCAACGGCAACCGCCCGACGGCAACCTGTACTCCGGTGGCTCCAGTGCTCAATATTAACCAACGCCTGACCATCACCTGTGAACTGGGCGCTGACCTGGATGTCTTTGGCCCGTCCGAATTTGACGATCCGGGCGCTGGCCGTTGGGTGGTCGAAATCGTGATCACAGCCAAGGAACCGCAGGATGTCAACAACACCGCCGCGGTCTCCTCGATTGACTTCGATCCCGATAAGTCCAACAACCTGGCCCGCGTTGCTCACGAGATCACGGCTGTTGCCGACCTTGAGATCCTCAAGGCCGACAGCGCTGATCCGGTTGTGGCGGGTATGCAGTACACTTACTTCTTCACCGTCACGAACTACGGCCCGTCCGAGGCTGAAAACGTGGTGGCGATGGACAGCCTGCCGCTTGGCCTGGAACTGATCTCGATTGACATTGATCCGGCCGTGGGCAACTGCACTACCGTCCAATACGCCGACAGCAACCTTTCTATCCTCTGCAACCTCGGTACGCTGGCATCCGGCGCATCCGAAAGCTGGTCCATCACGGTTCTCGCTTCCGAAAGCCTGCCCGAGAACGTTACCCTGTTCAACCAGGCAATCGTTTACAGCGACCAGTTCGACGACAATAACGCCAACAATGTTGCTTACGAAGACACGGTCATCGGCGTGTTCTCGGAACTTGATGTGACCAAGCTCGACAGCCCCGACCCGGTGGCTGCAGGCGAGATTGTGGAATACTACTTCAATGTAGCGAATACAGGCCCGTCTGTGGCCCGCAATGTCCACTTCTACGACTACCTGCCCGCAGGCCTGACCCTGGTGGAATTCGTCTTTGGTGATGCTCCGTTCGGCAGCAGCCCATACTGTCTGCAGAACTTCACCTATGGCTCGGTGGACTGCTACCTGGGTGACCTCGAAGTTGGGGAATACGTGGAAGTCTTCCTGCGCTTCCTGGTGGATCCGAATCTGCCCGATGGCACCATTCTGACCGACAACACCGAGTGGTTTGCCGATTCCCCGGCGGACTTTATTGGCGATAAGGTTGAAGAAACCACGGTGATCAACAACTCTGCGGTTGCCCTAACCAAGGTTGCCTGGGATGCTTCCCCGGTGGCTGGCGGCGACCAGAGCTACACCATTGTGGCCCACAACACGGGTTCCTCCACCGCCTTCGATGTCGTCCTCACCGATGACATCCCGGCCGGCACCACCTTCCTGTATGCTACGGACGCCCGATGTACCCTGGTTTCCGGTGACCTGGTTTGTGACTTTGGCGATATGCTGCCAGGCGCAGAAGTTTCCTTCGACCTGCACCTGCGCATCGCTCCGGACTTCGCCTGCGGCGTTGGCCTGACCAATGCAGTCTCGGCCGCCTGGGACATTGACGATGTTGCTGGCGCCGATCGCCAGTCCAGCACCTCCACCACCACCCCGGTGGACTGCGTGGCTGACCTGCGCATCCTGAAGTTCGGCCTGCCCGATGGTACTGTCCAGGCTGGCGAACGCCTGACCTACACCCTGATTGTGGACAACATCGGCCCGAGCTTCGCTCACTCGGTGGTCATCACCGACGAGCTGCTCTCCGATGGCATGTTCGACCTGGTGAGTGTGGAAGCCGACCTGTTTGGCAACCGCACCAACGCCAGCTGTATCCCGGCAGCCCCGCTGAACGGCATCTCTGGCCGCCTGACCATCACCTGCGAACTCGGTGAAGACCTTGAAACCTTCGGCCCGGCGCTCGGCGCTGGCCGCTGGATGGTTGAGATCGTCGTCACCGCCAGGGAGCAGATTGACCTGACCAACGTTGCCACTGTTTCCAGCAGCGATTACGACCCGGATGAAAACAACAACCAGGCCGTCACCGCCAACGATTTCGAAGCCGTGGTAGACCTGGCCCTGACCAAGTCGGCCCCGACTGCGGCTCAGGCTGGCACCAGCTTCAGCTACGAACTGGAAGTCACCAACAACGGCCCGTCCACTGCTGAAAACGTAGTGGTTGTGGATACCCTGCCGCTTGGCCTCAGCCTGGTGAGTGTGACGCCTTCGACTGGCGCATGCGCTGTCGTCCAGCCGTACACGCTTAACTCGGTTGTCCAATGCAACTTCGGTGACCTGCTGCCCAACGAATCGGCTTCTTTCACCATCGAGGTGAGTGTGGCCGCCAACGTTCCGGATGGCACCATCCTGTTCAACCAGGCCATGGCCTACTCCGACAACTACGATCCGGACACCAGCAACAACCTGGCGAATGCCGCCACCACCGTGGGTGTGTTCTCCGACCTGAATGTCTGGAAGTCGGCCGATTCTGCAACCGTGGTTGCCGGCACCCTGCTTGAATACGCCATCGGCGTCTACAACAATGGTCCGTCCATGGCTCGCAACGTATACTTCTACGACAGCATCCCCGATGGCCTGACCCTGGTCAAAGTGGCTTACTCGGGTGCTGAAGGCGCAGTATCTTGCGTCCAGCCTTTCACTTACGGCACCGTGGACTGCTACTTTGGCGACCTGGGTGTGAACGAGTGGCGTGAAGTTTACCTGACCTTCCTTGTGGATGCCGACATCCCCGAAGGGGTTGACCTGACCAATTCGGTCGTCTGGTATGCTGATTCCACTGCCGATTTCGGTGGCGATTTCGAAGAAACCGTTTCGGTATTGAACGGCTCTGCCCTGGTAGTTACCAAGCTGGCCCACGACGCTTCCCCGGTGGCTGGTGAAGACCAGACCTACACCATCATGGTTCAGAACACGGGTGCTTCGACGGCTCACGCGGTGATGCTGACCGATCAACTGCCCAGTGGCACCAGCCTGCTCTACGTCACTGACAACCGCTGTGTGGACCTTGGCGGCGTCATCGAGTGTGACTTTGGCAACCTGCGGCCGGGTGAAATGGTCTCCTTCGACCTGCACCTGCGCATCAGCCCGATGTTCACCTGCAGCGCCAACCTGGTCAATACCGCCCTGGTGGCCTGGGATGTGACTGGTGATGCCGTCGCCGACCGCGATGCCTCCGGCAGCGCTTCCACTCCGGTGGACTGCGAAGCCGACCTGCGCATCCTGAAGTTCGGCAAACCCGATAACGAAGTGCCCGCTGGTGAAGAACTGACCTACACCATCATCGTGGATAATCTCGGCCCAAGCGCTGCGACCCTGGTTGAAGTAGCCGATGTCCTGACTTCGGATGGTGGTTTCGAACTGGTCTCCGTCAATGCGGATGTTCTCGGCAATCGTGCTGGTGCGGCTTGCTCGCCGAATACCCCGCAGTCAGCCAACGAACGCCTGTCCATTGACTGTGCCTATGCGGGTGTCCTCGAACCGGGTGCTGGCGCCAACGGCGTTGGCCGCTGGGTGATCGAAATTGTCGTCAAGGCTACCGGCGCGATGGATATCAACAACGTCGCCACCGTCTCCAGCGCTGTGCTCGATCCCGACACCACCAACAACCTGGCCTTCGTAGCCCACACCATCACCGCTTCGGCTGACCTGGGCATCACTAAGACCAGCACACCTCGCCCGGTGATTGCCGGTCAGGATGTGACCTACACCATCGTCGTGACCAACTACGGCCCGTCCGATGCTGAAAATGTCACTGTGTACGATTCCCTCCCCGATGGCATCGTGGTTGAAAGCGTGGATGTTACCGGCGGCGCAGGAAGCTGTGCCCTGGGCAACCCGGTGGTCTGCGGCCTCGGCACCATCCCGGCTGGCGAGTCTCGCACGATTACGCTCGTAGCTCTCGTGGATCCGGGTTATCCGGATGGCGCTGCCCTCCAGAACTCGGCCTACGTTGGCTCTGAGACGCCCGATTACAACTCTGCCAACAACTACGTTACCGACTTCAACACGGTCACCCGCTCGCCGGTGCTGTATGTGGAGAAGACGGACTTCGTGGATCCGGTTGAAGCCGGCGCTATCCTCGAATACGCCCTGTATGTCGAGAACCTTGGCCCGTCAGCCCTGAGCAATGTCCGGTTGACTGACCAGCTGCCTGCTGGCGGCTACCTGACCTTCCTGGGTTACGAAGTGGCTAATGGCTCTGCAAACTGCTTCGCGGTGGTCACCAATAACGAGGTCCAGTGCTACTTCGGCGAACTCCAGTCTGGCGAATGGCGCGAGGTTTACCTGCGCTTCCAGGTCAGCCTTGAGACACCGAACAACACCGAACTCATCAACACTGCAGTCTGGGGCGCCGACGGCACCTTCACCCTCGAAGCCAGCAGTGACACCACGGAAACCACCCTGGTGCTCAACCCGACCAAAGCCGACCTGTCTGTCGTCAAGACAGCCACGCCGAGCCCGGTCATGGCTGGTCAGCAGTTGGTGTACCAGATCACGGTCACCAACAACGGCCCGCACAGTGCCTTCGATGTCGAACTGGTGGATATGCTTCCGGCCGATGCCACCTATGTCACCAACACCGGTGGTTGTGTCTATGACAACAACCTGAATGAACTCACCTGTGACCTTGGCGACCTGCTGGCTGGCCAGACCCGCCTGGTCGAAGTCCGTGTCCTGGTTGCTGCCGATGCTTACGTAAACGGCCTGGGCTACCTGACCAACGTTGCCGAAGTCTCAAGCTACATCAATGACCCGGTCCCGGCGAACAACACCTCCACCGTCAACACCCTCGTCAACGAGTCTGCCGACCTGCGTGTGGTCAAGATGAGCAAACCGGACGATGTCGTCAATGCCGGTGAGACCTTCACCTACACCATCTTCGTGGACAACTTCGGCCCGTCCTACGCTCGCAACGTTGCCATTCGCGACGAAATCCTCTCCAACGGCAACTTCGAGGTGGTAGCGGTCATCCTTGACCCGACCCGCAACGACGCCCAGGTGAACCTGCGCGATGCCGAGACCCTTGAGTTCGCACTCAATGAGCCGCTTGAGCCGGTGGGTGCCGATGGATCTGGACGCTGGACCATTCAGATCGTCGTCCGAGCTGATGCCACGATGGATATCAACGACCTGGTAACCGTCTACACGGCTGATGGCACGCCGGATCCTGACCTGTCGAACAACCAGGCCACCGATGCCATCTCTGTGGTTGCCTCTGCTGACCTGTCTATCACGAAGACCGGCCCGGCCACGGCAGTTGCTGGCGAAGAGATTGCCTACGTCATCACAGTGACCAATGCCGGACCGAGCACCGCTCGCAACGTTACCTTCACCGATCCGCTGCCGTTCGGCTTGCTGGCTGGTTCTGCCACGGTTGACTTCCCAGGCTGCACGCTGGGTACGGTTGGCAACCCGGCCGATCCGGTCACCTGCCAGCTGGGCAACCTGGCTGCGGGCCAGTCGGTGGTCATCAACCTTACGGCAAAGATCGCCCCCGACTTCATCTACAACTTCACTTCGGGCGTCTTGAAGAACGAAGCCTTTGTGACCAGCGACACGCTGGATCCGGACACGGCTCAGAACCGGGCGTATGTCACCACGAGCATCTCGGCGGTTGCAGATGTCATGGTTGAAAAGACCATCACCAGCGGCCCGACGTTGCCTGGCAAGATGATCACCTACAACCTGAAGGTCTCCAATGCTGGTCCGAGCGACGCCCGCAAGGTAATTGTCCATGACCCGATTCCGGCTGAAGTCGAGAACCCGACCTGGACCTGCCAGGCTTTTGGCGGCGCAACTTGCCCCGCCAGCGGCAGTGGCGATGTCTACCACGAAGTGGACCTGCCCGCAGGTGGTTGGGTTGAGTACACCATCACCGGTAAGGTGACCACTTACCGCCCGTTTGCGAACATTGCCACGGTCACGATCCCGGCCAACATCACCGATCCGGACCTGAGCAACAACGAGAACGAACCGGCAGTCAACCAACTCACCCTGGCCTTCCTACCAATTGTCCATCGCGAAGGTCGTACAGCCCTGCCTGACCTGGTTGTGGACTCGATTGTCGCCTCGCAAAACAATATTCAACTGGTCATCCGCAACCGCGGCACCGCCCCTGTAACCAGCTCCTTCTGGGTAGATGTCTACATCAACCCGAACCCGGCACCCTATGCAGTGAACCAGACCTGGAATAACCTGAGCAATCAGGGTATGGTATGGTTGGTTCCTTTCAACGCAGTGGCTCCGCTGATGCCTGGTGAATCGCTGGTTCTCAGCTATGGCGATTCGTTCTATAAATTCGGTGAGAGTGTGGTGAGCTTCCCGCTCCCGATTGGAACGACGGTTTACGCTCAGGTGGACTCTTTCAACTATGGTGTGTCTTACGGGGCTATCCAGGAGATCCACGAGTTATTCACCAGCACCTATAACAACATCACCGGTCCGGTGAATGTTATTGCGGGTTTGTTGGCTCTGGATGCAGACCAGGTTCCAATGGCTGTCAACGCTCGGTTGGTAGATCAGGAAGCCTATCGGGCTCCCGAAAGGTAACCTGCCCTGAAACAAAAAAAGGAGCGGCCTCCTGGAGGCCGCTCCTTTTTTATTGTGGGTGATTGTGTCGCAAAATTGTTGGCAGGGTGATAGTTTTAAGGAACAAGGGAAATAGGGTAGGGGAGTTTACCCCAGGTTGGTGAAAGCCTGCTGGCAGCTATTTAACCTGGTTACGGGGATCGCGTATAGAAGGTTTTGCGGGTCGTGCTGTGTCGCACACCCGGCATTGGGTGTCTTCTGACATGAAAGCCACGCCGCAGGTGGGGCATTTCAAGTACCGGTCCCAAATTTCAATGGCTTGAGCATCTTGTTCGCGTGTCTTTTGCACCAGGTCAGTGTAGGCTTGTTCCAGAGGGGTAAACACCTCGCCCAGGCAGGTCCAGGTGCGTTTCTTTAAATCCAGGTCCTTCATGGCCTGACCCAGATCAAAAGCGGTTTCCAGGGTGGCGCCGGCCATGTCAATCATATCACCAGCATCCAAGCGACCCTTGCGCAGTATCGAGGTGGCCCCTCGTTTAAGAACATTAAACCCTTTACGGCTTAAAGACTTGGCAGCATCAATCAAGGTCTCTTTATCCAGTTCGCCAACCTCAACATGCACCTCGGAGACTGCTTTGTTGCTGGCAAGCGTGATGTCCAAAGCTGGGATAAGGTCTCGGCCCGGGTTCCAACCAGGTTCGTTCCGGCTGCGGCGTATTACGCCAATAACCGCATGAACAATATACTGGCCTGCTGGGTCGCCACTGCGTTGAATTTCAAGTTCTGTCCTTTCCTTTCCTCCAAACTCCACCTGTAAACGTCGTAGTGCAGCTTCAATCGCCTTCTGAGGAGATTCCACTGTCCAACTGCCCGTGTCAGGCAGCTGGCTGGCTGCGGCTGCGGCTGCCCCCAGCCCGGCGGCTGCGGCAATTCCACCCAGTATATTTTGGCTGTTATCGGCGTTTTGAGCGGCTGCCTGGGTGGCCTGTGTCATTCTGGCCTCAATTTCCGCCAGCCGCTGTTTTTGGGCCTTATTTTGGGCAATTTGTGCCTTTTTCCGGGTGAGGAATACCGGCAGATCGTGGGGCGTGAAGGTTTTTGCCGCAAATTCCTGGTCTCGCAGGTTTAATGTGAGGAAAACGGCCTGGAGTTCGGGGCTTAAGCTGCCGCGCTGTTCCAGGCTTAACATTTCAAGAGCGCTGTCCTCGGTGTTAAGCTGCAGGGGTTGGGAATCCTTGTTTTGTTCGTGCATCGGTTCGGGAGTATCGGCCATTTCTATCCTCTCAATATATTTCTATATATTGTAACCGTTTTTTATTTCATGTTCCCCAGGTTATTTGGGGGATTTATCGTTTTCACAAGTGGAAAGGTTCTCCTACCTGGTTTTATCTCACTGGAAAACTCTGAATTACTTAACCATTTTTTCTGACTTTGGAAGAAAAAACCCCTTTGCGTATCTTTCTTTTCAATGTATACTGGCAGCATGTTCTTTATATTTGGAACCCCTCGTTCTGGCACCACAATCCTGGCGCAGTGCCTGAACAGCCACAGCCAGGTGATTATTCCCCATGAAACGGATTTCATCGTGCCGATGGCCTATATTTATGAGCGGGTGCAAGAACCGGGGATTGGCCGCGATCTGATTTCCCGGCTTATTCCGGCCACCCGTGATTTTTCCAGCTTGGGAGAATACCTTTCTGGGGATGAGATCGCCAAATTGGTGCATACTGCACCGTACCAGCCGGCATCAATTCTCGAGGCTATTTATGGTGCCATTGCATCAAAAGCGGGGGTTTTGCTGGCAGGCGATAAATCCCCGAATGATATTCATTCGATGAAAATGCTATGGGAAACTGGCGTAATTGGACCAAACACCAAGGTAATCCACATTGTTCGCGATATTCGGGATGTGATGGTTTCGTTAGAAAAAACTGGTTGGCTGCCGGATGGGGGCAGCTACTTTCCTCGTTTTTGGAACAACGACAACCTCTATACATACTTTAAGTTCAGCAGCATTCCAGAGCGCTACCGGCTGGTGCGTTATTGTGATTTTGTGAAATCGCCTCAGAAAAGCCTGGAGATGCTGTGCGATTTCCTGGGAATTCAATTTGAGCCAGCCATGTTGGAAATTACCCGGCGCAGCGACCGTTATAAAGATCAGGAAGCCCACCAAAATTTATATAAACCCGTTCAAGCTGACTCCATCGGTCAATATCTGAACCTTCCCAGGGAGTGGCTTGCCTATTATGAGACCCAGGCACAAGAAGCGCTAAATTTTTTTGGTTTTCCCCTTGAAACTCGCAGCTTTCGCCGAAAAATTTTTTACCGAATTAAACACTCTATTCCTGGATTAAGTAAATTAAAAAATAAAATCCCATAAAATATCTTATGCGCCACGCCACCCTTTGTCTTCTCATGCGAAATATGCCCCACACAGAAGTGCTGTTGGGTCTTAAAAAACGAGGTTTTGGCCTGGGTAAACATGTTGGCGTAGGGGGTGGGATTGAGCCGGGGGAAACTGCACTGGTTTCGGCAATGCGTGAGTTGTCAGAAGAAATCGGGGTTTGGGCTCCCCCGGATGATTTTGATCCTGTGGCGCGCCTGGCATTTGTTTTTCCTTCAAAACCCGCGCTCGATCACTATGTTGAAGTGTTCCGGGTTACGGCCTGGCGTGGGGAACCGGTTGAGCGAGACGAGTTGAAACCTGACTGGTTTCCCCAATCCCAAATTCCATATGAAAAAATGTGGGCAGATGCGGCTTACTGGCTGCCAGAGGTGTTGACTGGGCGCAAGGTAATTGGCGTTTTTGTCTTCAATGCCGATAATACAACCATTCAAACGCACAACTTGACGGATTGGGATCAAAAAATCCCGCAATACATCCAACTCGTCAGGCGACACCGCCTTTCCTATAACCAAAATGCGGCTGCCCGGGATGAATATGTAAAAAGTCCATGGAAAGTGGCAGAAAGGGCTCGGTTTTTGGAACTGCTGCGGTTGAACCGCGCAACTTCGCTTTTGGAGGTAGGCGCCGGAACAGGGCAGGATGCATTATTTTTCAAGGAAAATGGATTGCGTGTAGTCTGTACAGATGTGTCCACAGAGATGGTCCGGCGCTGCCAGGAAAAAGGGCTGCGTGCTTTGGTTTTGGATTTCCTGGCATTGGATTTCGATGATGAAAAGTTTGATGCTTTGTATGGGCTCAACTGCATTTTACACGTGCCTAACCAGGATTTGCCAAGAGTCATCTCTTCGTTTTATCATAATCTGAACCCGGGCGCCCTGGTATATATTGGAACCTATGGGGGTATGGATTTTGAGGGGATTTGGGCGGATGATCCACAAGAGCCAAAACGTTTTTTTGTTTACCGGTCCGATGAAACTTTGCGGATGTATTTGGAGCTGTATTTTGAGATTCTGGATTTTCGACAGGTGCCGTTGGAAGGGGAGCCTGGTCATTTTCAATCAGTCATTATGAAACGGCGGGAGAATCCTGTATAATTAAGATGTAGTTGCCCAGCTCCAACCCCCTGGGAAGTGGGGCGAAGGGGGGAGTGAGGCTGACCATGAAGAAACAAGCCTTTGATTTGATTGGTGGCAGGTTAGGATGTCAATCATTTCTCGAAAACAATTCATTTTAAGCGCGCTGGCCGGTGTTGCGGGAGCCTTTGCCGCACAATATTTGCTGGAATACAAGATTGAACGGAAACAGGCAATTGCCCGATTGCTCGCAGCCGGCGAGCAGGTGAAAACCGATAAGGGTTGGATGGAATACGCACAGCTGGGAGCCGGGCCGATCGTGATGGTATCTCATGGCAGCCTTGGGGGATTTGACCAGGGCCTTGCCTTTAAGCCGCTTATCAGTGGATATACCCTGCTCAGCCCCTCTCGCCCCGGTTATTTGCGAACCCCGCTTGAACTTGGGCGCACACCAGCCGAACAGGCAGATGCCTTTGCTGCATTGTTGGACAAATTGGACATTCCCAAAATCTCCATAATTGCTGTCTCTGCGGGTGCGCCAGCGGCATTGGAGTTCGCAAAACGTTATCCAGAGCGCTGTTGGGGGTTGGTGCTTATCTCTGCGGGGGTGTTGCCCCCACCAAGGTATGCCGCGCTTTCGCGGTTGTTTGGCTGGAACTTCTTGTCTTCGGATTTTCTATCCTGGTTAATTGTCCGGCTGTTTCCGGATCGATTAATCCTGGCTTCTGGAACTCGTCGGGAAGATTTGCGCGAACTGAAGAAAAGACCTTTCTACTATCGAACGGTTTTGGATATCCTGAATACCCCCCTGGCGGGTTGGCGTTTAATCGGCCAGAAAAACGATATTCATCAGGCCGCCGGGCTGCCTGTGCCCGATCTTTCGACGATTACCACGCCTTGCCTGGTTATCCATGGGTTACGCGATCAATTCACCCCTTTTACTGGTGCGCTTTATCTGGTGGACCAGCTGCCGAATGTGGAATTGGTGGCAATTGATGAAGGAGGTCACCTCGCATTTGCAACGCATTTTGATATATTTATCGGAAAACTGCTGTCATTCTTGAAAAAGCATTGTCCTGCGGATGCCTGAAATTAAAGTGGGGACTTTGCTCAGACCAGTGGGAAAAGCACTGCAATCAGCCAGCCGAAGAAAAACGCGCTTCCAATGGCCACGGGCCAGGGGCGATCGAAAGCGGCGGAACTCAGGCTGAGCACCAGCAGCAGCAGGGGGATGGCAGGAATGTACAACACCAAAACACCCATACCTGGAATTAAAAGGTTGAGGGCGAAAAAGGCTGCGCAGATCAGGATCGTTTGAACCAACCAGAGAGAAAACCGCTGCCAAAAATTTTGTGCGTGCTGCGCATAGGCAAAAGAGAGCTGCCAGGGCAAGCAAGCCAGGCCGAAAATGGGCCATAGGATCAACCGCTGGGGAATTAAAAACCAGTTCAACCACGTGAACTGGCTCATCAGACCGAAAGAAATCCAAAGAAATGCGAACACACCAAAACCGGCGCTAAGCTCCTTAAGGCCGGGCCGTTTGGTGATCTTGGGGTGGTTTATGGTGGCGATCCAGCTAATTCCCATGAAAAGAAACCACAAACCCAGCGCGCTGCCAACCAACATGCCACCCAGGTCGCGTACCTCAACAACCTGGTTAACCAGCCAAAGCAGGCCTGTTGCAATCAAGAGTGCAGCAGCCAATCCCAACCAGACTCTCCACTGCTTGGGAGCGAATTGGGTTTGTTCGGTTTTTCCCAGCAAAGGGGCGGCCGCAAAAGCCAGGGTTAACCAGCTTGCCAGGTGCAGTCCGTACCATGCCATTCGTCTGTCCGTAAATGGTTCTTGTTCGCCGGATATGCCAAAAACCTGGTTAAACCAGTTTAGGGTAAGTTTATGGCTCATAGGGGAAAATAAAATCGTGATGTGTTCCACATTTGGAATCACATCGAAACCTCTTGCGAGGCTGTTTCCGGTGTCTGAGTTTGGGCCTCCGGCGGCTTCCAAAAGCCTTTCGGCGTTTGCAACGAACCGTCCTTCCAATTCGCCTGCCTGTAAATATAAATTTTTTGGCAGCAGCGGGGTGACTTCGGCGTTTGTGGGGGAGAGGGCTGCTATGGCGGAATATCTTTCGGGATACCGGATGCCCGCCTGCATGACTGCCCCACTTCCCATGGAATGGCCAACCAGGCCTAAGCGTGTTGGGTCTACTTCGGGTTGGGCAATCAGCGCTTTGTAAGCGGCTTCAAGGCTGGACTGGAGGGCTTCGCCTCCCGTGTCCATCGGGTTCGGGTTGCTGGCATGTCCAGCAAAATCCAAGAGCAGCACGGCATAGCCCGCCTGTGCGAGCGTTTGACCATAGCCTAACATCAATTGTTGGCTGCCTGCAAATCCATGTGCGATGATAATGCCAGGGGTATCCGTCTTTCCATCAAGAACATAGTAGCGCATCGGTACACCATCCTGGTTTAAAGAACGCAAAACCAGCGATGGGTTGGGGGCTGCATTTAGCCAGGCCCAGAGGATGAGACCCAGGGAAAAAATGATAATGGCAAGCCGAGTTGGTGAGACCTTATTGAAAAGATGGTTCATGCTGCACTTCCAGATCGGATGGTTTTTGGGATTATAGCATGAATAACCATAGGTTTACATCTACCATCAGGATAGGGAGTACTCAAAAGTGGATGTTTCTTCTCCCCGACCCAAAGCCGTGGGGTTGGGGGTTGAGTTGTTTTTTCTACCTTGATTTCAGGATTCTCTTTACCCAAGCCCAACATCCAATGCCATCATTAGCGCAAACCCAAGAATGGCACTCAACGTTGCCAGGTCCCCATGTTGGCCAGTTTGCGATTCAGGGATGAGTTCCTCGATGACGACAAAAATCATCGCCCCTGCTGCGAAGGCAAGTGCATAGGGCAGCAGCGGCCGGATCAAGATAACCGCCGCAGCCCCAAGAATACCCGCAATCGGCTCAACCATTCCGCTGGCCTGCCCGTAAAAAAAACTTTTACCCGCAGGCATTCCCTCTCTGCGAAGCGGGCCGGAAACGGCAAGCCCTTCTGGAAAGTTTTGAAGCCCAATGCCAATGGCAAGTGCAATGGCACCCGCCAGGGATGCGCCCGGTGCTTGAAGTGCGGCAGCGCCAAAGGCTACGCCCACTGCCAGTCCTTCTGGAATGTTGTGCAGTGTGATGGCCAGCACCAGGAGAATGGACCTGCGCCAACTGGTTTTTGGTCCTTCGGCCGCTTCCAAAGGTTTGAACAGGTGCAAGTGGGGCAATAACCGGTCGAGGGCCATCAGAAACAGCCCTCCGCCCACAAACCCGGTTACAACCGGAATCCAGGCTGGAACTCCATCTAACTCTGCCATTTCAACTGCAGGTGCCAGCAAAGACCAAAAACTGGCCGCAACCATCACTCCGGCGGCAAATCCCAGGAGTGCATCCAGAATTTTCCGGTTAACTGTCTTGAAGAAGAAAATCATTGAAGCACCCAGGGCGGTTACACCCCAGGTGAAGCTGGTTGCCAGAAAGGCTTGCATTATTGGGGTTTGGGTTTGCATCCATTCAATCATGATTCAATTATACCACATTTTATTTAGGCAAGACTAAATAAAATATTTGGTATAAATAAAAAAACAAACCCGGAGGGAAGGCAGAACCTCCGGGTTTGTTTTTTTGGGGAGCAGGATGTGCCCGGGTTTAGGTTCCGAACAATTCCTGGCGAATGTCCAATACCTGGCGGCGGATACGCTGGTCGCGCTCCATCATATCCATAATTTTGGTGCAGGCATACATTACTGTTGTATGATCGCGTCCACCGAGGGCTTCGCCAATTTGGGGCAGGGAGATGTTTGCATCTTCCCGAAGCAGGTACATGGCAATCTGTCGGGGCAGCGCAACCTGTTTGGAACGTTCCCTACCTAGCAGGCGTTCAACCGTGATTCCAAAACTACGGGCGACAATCTGGATGATTGCATCGGGCCCAACCACACGCTGCTTGTTCATCATATCCCCCAAAGCCGACTGGACCAATTCAGAAGATAATGGCATCCCCCTGAGGTCGGCAAACGCGATCACCCGGGTGAGGGCACCTTCAAGTTCGCGGATGTTTGACTGCATCCGGCGGGCAATCATTTCCATGATGTCGTTGGGAACAACTCTTCCCGAACGTTCTGCTTTGAATCGCAGAATGGCAACCCGGGTTTCGAAATCAGGGGGTTGAATATCTGCAGCCAATCCCCATTCGAAGCGGGACCGAAGTCGTTCTTCCAGGGTGTTCATTGCTTTGGGGGGGCGGTCAGAAGAAATCACAATTTGTTTATCCTGCCCGTGCAGGGTGTTGAAAGTATGGAAAAATTCCTCCTGGGTGGATTCTTTTCCCGCAATAAACTGGATATCGTCAATCAACAGCACATCCATCTGCCGGTATTTCTCTCGAAATGATTGGGTGGTATGTGTGCGAATGGCGTTAATCAGGTCGTTGGTAAACTCTTCGGATGAGACATACAAAACCTGAAGGCCCTTTTCAATGGCCCGGTTGCCAATTGCATGCAGCAAGTGGGTTTTGCCAAGGCCAACCCCGCCGTATAAAAACAGTGGATTGTAGGCCCGGGCAGGGTTTTCAGCCACCGCCAGGCAAGCCGCATGGGCCAGCCGGTTGCTGTTGCCAACCACGTAATTTTCAAAAGTATACTTGGCGGCGATATTTTGCCCCACCACCCGAGGAGCGGCGTTGGGATCCGTTTGAGAATCGCGAATTTCGTAATTGCGCTCTGCGAATCCCCGCTCTGCACTGCTTGTTGTGGTTTCGGCAGCAGGTGAATTGGCACCATTCTGTACCACAAAGGAGACGTTGGTCTGGCGGTTAAGGATTCCGGAAAGGGAGCGCGTTATCGTTGTGGATAAGCGCTGCTCCATCCAATCACGGGCGTAGGCGTTTTGAAGACCGATAACAACCGTGTCGTTTTGATGCTCCACGATTTGGGCGTCGCGTACCCAGGTGTCAAACGTGGCTTTGGACATATCCATTTGTAATTGTCCAATCACTGCTTGCCAGGCTTGTTGTACATTCATGTGGTTTGTCTCCTCGGCTTTGGATAACATCGGGCACCCTGATATTTCAAGGTGCCCGATGTCCCTCGATTGTCACTGCCACGCCCAAGCGGATAAATCGAGGTAATGAAGAACGCTTCCCATTGGTGTGGAAATTGCTTTCTTATTCACTCATGAGAAGGGGGCCAGTCACGCCCTCTTGTTCTTCAATCCTCTTTGATTGTACTTGATTGCGAGTTTCTGAGCAAGTTTTTCCCTATACGGTTCCCTAAAAAATTGTAATCTTTTAAACTTAGTAATCTTAAAAAATTCGTTCGCCAATTCTTTAAGATCAGGCCAAAAAACTGAAAAAATGTTCTGTCGAATCTTTGGGGTTGCCAAAATTTTTACCCCTATATATGGTGGTTTTACCCATTAATTACCGGTCTTATCCCAGTTTTGGTGGCACTACCTTAAACTGCTGTTAATCAAAGTTCCGCATATTTGTGTGGTCTTTTATCCCCTTTTGTGTGTAACAGCGCAGAAAACTTAAAATCGCATCGTAGGTTCTATACTTGCCTTGCTGCTTCCCACCCAAGCAAGGCTTTTTTTCTGCTGGTGCCCCAGCGATATTGATGGGTATCTCCACTGTGGGTGATGACTCTGTGGCATGGAATCAGGTAAGAAACCAGGTTGCTGCCCACGGCGCTGCCCACAGCCCGGGCCCCTTTTGGGTTTCCCAGGAATTGGGCAATGTCGCCATAGGTTACCATCGAGCCAGCAGGGATTTTCAACAAAGCCTGCCAAACCTGGATTTGAAAATTGGTTCCCTTCAAGTAAAGATGCAGTTTCCGAACTGCGGTTGGGTTGACAGGAGTAAAAATCTGGTTGGCCGCTGGGGCGGTTTTTTGCGGGTTGTGGTGAATTGTTGAATTGGGCCAGTCGTGCTGCAGTTCCTGAACCATTTCTTCAGGAGATTGCCCCGTTCTGAAATACAATGCGCAAATGCCCCGGCTGGTCTGGGCAAGCAGCATGTCGCCAAATGGGCTGGGGTGCCAGCCGTAATTAATTTCCAGGCCTGCGCCCTGTCGCTTGTATTCGCCAGGAGTAATGGCTTCAAAGGTAATAAATAGGTCGTGCAGCCGGCTCGGGCTGGATAGCCCGGCCTCGACTGTGCTTTGCAAGATACTGTGGGATTGTTTCAACCGCTCTTTGGCGTATTCCAGGGTTAAGAAGTGTAAAAACTGAGTGGGTGAAATGCCTGCCCAGCGTTTAAAAAGGCGCTGGAAGTGATAGGGAGAAAGGTGAACACTTGCGGCGATTTCTTCCAAGGTGGGCTGATTGCGAAAATTATCCTCAAGATAATGGATCGCCTGTTCAATCCTTTGATAATCTTCAGTTGGGGTTGGGTTATCTTTTTCGGGTTCCATGTTCCAAGTGTACACCAACCGGGCTGCCTTTGCCACCCGAATCTTGCGCTGTTTTTACAACGCGGGTACATTTGTCCCCCTAAAAAAGGGACATGTGTACCTTGAATTACTTTGAATCTTGGAGTAAATTAGTCCAAGTAAATCGGCGAAAGGGATTGCAGAAAGCTGCCGGGCTTTGCCGGCGATTTTTGAAAGCAACCCGCTTAAAGTGTCTTGCTTTTTTTAGCTATTTGCAACCGGTTGCCTGAACTATAATGAGGAGCTGCTAGATATGTCTGTTACCACATTGAACTCGAAAGTGACCAACCGCCAACGGGCGCTGGTGTTTGCCAATGCGTTGGCGTTTGTGGTTGGTTTTTCTTTAATTTTCATCGTGGGTTGGGGTGGGGCCGCCACAGTTCTCGGTTCGATGTTTGCTGAATACAAGTCTATCCTTGCCAGGGTGGGTGGGGTGGTTGTGATAATATTCGGCCTGTTCACCCTGGATTTGATCAAAATTCCCTGGTTGTATTACGATACCCGCCCGGCGTGGATGGGGCGCGGTAGCAGTGGGTTGGCCGCATCCGGGTTATTAGGTGTGTTTTTTGCTTCGGGTTGGTCGCCCTGCATTGGGACGTCGCTTGGCGCGATTCTCACCCTTGGGTTGGCCGAGGGGCAGTCTGGCCAGGCGATGATTCTTTCCAGTGGATATGCTTTAGGCATGAGTGTTCCATTTTTGTTGATCGCGTTGGGGCTGGAGGGGGCAGCACACCGGGTTCGCAAAATGCAGCCCCTGATTCGTCCGGTGCAAATTGCCAGTGGGCTTTTGATGATTCTGCTGGGTGTGATGCTGTTAACCAATACCCTCACCTGGATTGCCATTTGGGGCCAGCGCAACGGTCTTTTTGTGGAGCTTCCGTTGGGAATGGCAGCCACACCCAATTATTGGATTGCCGTACTGGCCGGGCTGATATCCTTCTTGTCCCCTTGCGTGCTGCCCCTGGTTCCCGCTTATATCGGCCACCTGAGCGCTCACGCATTGCAAGATTAGCCCGTTCCGGGCAAACCATTCCCGGCAATTACCTTTTGGTAATATCGCCCTGAATCTTTTATGATTCGTTTTTGGGTAAGGTAATCAATCCATACCAGCCCAAAACGCTGGCTGTATCCGTGGGCCCATTCAAAGTTGTCCATGAGCGACCAATAAAAATATCCCTGCAAAGGAACCCCCACCTGGATGGCCCGCCAGGCCTGCTCCAGGTGGCGTTGAATGTAGCTGATCCGCCGGTCATCGTGCACCTGGCCATCCGTTGAGGGTCCATCGGAATAGCTCGCCCCATTTTCTGTAATGAATAATTTGGGCGGCTGATATTCAAAATACACCCGGTTTAACAGGCGATACAATCCTTCTGGCCAAACCTCCCAATCCATTTCGGTTTTTTCGGTGCTCAAGAATACGGTTCGAGGCAGGTTTTCGCTTTCTGGAATCATGGGGTTCCGGGAAATAACACGGTTGTAGTAATTCAAAGCCAGGAAATCGGTTTGAACTGCGATGGTTTTTGGGTCCCCAGGCTGGACGATTTCACCCCAGTTTATTGGCAGGTAGCCGGCCGCCTCAAAGTCGCGCAGCATATCGGCCGGGTAACCCCTGCCATAGAGTGGGTCGAGCCACCAACGGTGTTGGTATCCATCATGCCAGCGAAATGCGTCGTAATCGGCTGCGGAGGGGGATGCCGGCTGGCCAGGGCCGGTGTTCAGCACAATGCCCACTTCGCACCCCGGGCTGTTTTGCCGGATGATCGGAACCACCCAGCCGTGGCTGAGTAAAAGGTGGTGCGAAGTGGCCAGGGCATCAGGCCAGGATTTTCGCCCGGGGGCATGCTCACCGTTCTGGTATCCCAGGAAGGAAATGACCCAGGGTTCGTTGTGGGTCATCCAGTGTTTTACACGGTCGCCGAGGGCACGAGTGACAATGTCGGCATAGTGGACAAAAGCCTCGCTGGTTGCCCGTACAGGCCAACCGCCTTCGTCTTCCAAAACCTGGGGCAGGTCCCAATGGTACAAGGTTGCCCAGGGTTGAATGCCTGCCTCAAGCAGGGCATCCACAAGGCGTTGATAAAAATCGAGGCCTTTGGGGTTGGGTTTTCCTCTACCTGCAGGCAAAATGCGCGGCCAGGCGATCGAAAAGCGATAAGCCTTGACACCCAATTCTTTGAGAATTTGAATATCTTCAGGGTAGCGATGGTAATGATCGCAGGCGATCTCCCCTGTATCCTGATTTTTTACGTTTCCAGGGGTTTTACAAAAGCGATCCCAAATAGACTCTCCGCGGCCGTCTACATTGAATGCGCCCTCAACCTGGAAAGCGGCAGTAGCAGCGCCCCAGGTGAAACCTTCCGGAAATATTTTGGGATGGGTCATCGTCAAATTCCTTAATCAAAAAATTTTGTGATTGCACGGATTGTAAGCGGGTCAGGGTTGCATGCTTAGAAGCAATTTGTTCCCAGCTTCTTCGGGGTTTTCTGCAAGCCCCGTGAGAATTTCCCAGGTTTCGGCGAGGGTTGCAGCCTGGCCTTGCTTCATGCGAGTTACCGGACCAAGGGTTTCCAATTCCAAAAAAGAATGGTTGACATATACTTCCACGTTGCAGCCCCGGTCGGGATGGGAGGTGCCTGGTTGGGGGGTGAACCGTTTTACCAGGGCTGTCCCATTTCTACAATAAGCAGCCCAGCCTGCAGTGCAAAAGGTACCTGCTTTTAAGGCAGGCATTTCAGCAATGCCACGAATCGCGAGGCTGTCATTACGGAAAATAAACCTTGGATCGTTGATCTGGCTGTAGGGCCATAAAACCAAATTCCGATCGGGCAGCAATTTGCCCGTCGGGCTATTACCACGCAAGGGTAAAACTGCCACCCCACCTAATGGAAGCTGGGTAATCCCCCAGGCAGCGGCTTCAATCTCACCTGGTTTGTGCATCAAGAGGGTATGCCGCAGGTGTAGCCCTGGTTTTTGTGGGTTAAGCTTAATGTCCAGAATTTTCTGCAAACCGCTCTGTTTTTCAATTTCACCAAAGATCTTGATCCCATTGGCAATTTCCTCTACCCGCATCTTCCCTTCATCGGGTATTGCGCTAAATTCCGCGTCTTCTGGGGCGCGCCACAAACGGTGGCCGCCATACAGCGTGTAGGTGCCATTGGGGGTTTGCCACTTAAAATCGGGCGTTTCAGCCAACAGATTTTGCCCGGGTTGCCCGGCCGGGTTGATTGTAAAAAGCCTTACAATACGCGGCCCGGCGTGGAGCAGCAGGTCCAGCCCCAGGTGTTGGTTGGAAAGCCGGTAAACCGGCATTTCGTAAAAAGACGGGTGATCATTCATACAGAGCCAATTTTACCCAATATTTTTATAAAGTTCAGCCAATGCTGCCAGCCTATCGGTGGGCAGGGCGTATGCAGTCCTTCCTTTATACCCTGTGGTCGTTCGGGCGGCCACCAGGGCATTGAGGATGGCCTCTTCAACGGCTTCGGCAGCGGCATCCAATAAAGGGCTGATGTGATTCGAGTGCAATGCCTGGAGGGTCAGCAGTTCTTGGGTCTCAGCGGGGATGGCGTTCCCGGTAGAAAATGCAAGAAAGAGATCCCCACTGCCATTGTGACCTGTGCCACCCACGCGTGCCAGGCCGACGGTTGCCCTTTTTGCCAGCCGCTGGCATTGAATTGGCATTAAGGGCGCATTGGTGGCAATTACCACGATGATTGAGCCTGCTTTGGGTTCAATCCTTGCCCAAGGACTTGGGATGACTTCGGTTCCCAGGATTCTTCCTACCGGAATGCCATTCACCTGAAGCAGCCTTCGGTTACCATAGTTGGCCTGAACCAGGGCTCCCAGGATGAAGGTCCCGGCTTTTGTGTTTACCACTCGAGAGGCAGTTCCGATGCCTCCTTTGAATTCGTGGCAGATCATCCCTGTTCCACCACCGACGCTGCCTTCGTCAACCGGCCCATCGGAGGCTTTATCGATGGCGGCCACAACATGATCCGGGGTTATGTGCAAGGCTTCGATGTCGTTTAGCCATCCATCATACGTTTCGCCAACCACCGGTAGCGCAAAGTCATCGGTAAACCCTTTTTCCTGGCCGTATTGAGAAAGGGTTTGATAAACGGTGCCCACCTGCCCGGTATTTGTCAGGGCAATCGGGGAGGTGAGCATTCCAGATTCTGCGATCCAGTGCGAGCCGGTTAACTCGCCACAGCCGTTGAAAGAAAAAATCCCTGCTGGGGCATATTCTCGCCAGATGTTTCCCCGCCTGGGCAAGATTACCGTCACCCCTGTACGGGCGACCCGCGGCGTATCCCAGACCAGGGTGGTGTGTCCAACCAGAATATCAGGCACATCGGTGATCGCATTCTTCGGGCCTGGAGGATAACTGCCAGGGGCAATCCCCAGGTCGCGCAATCTGGGTTCAGATGAATTTTCAGCCAACATACATCCTCCGTTAATTAATTCATATAAGTGCTTTTATGGCCTTGGCAGCGTGCGAACTTCAGAATAATCGGTTTGCGGCAGCCAGGGGCTGGAAAAATCCGATGAAAAAGCCCGTTTGAAAAAGGTGGTTGTATAGTCCAGGATGATGGTTTGAACGCGAGCCGCGTTCAGTGGGCCTTTTAAGCCCAGCTGTGGGGCAAACGGGCTGAGGGCAGGCAGGTCGGTAAAATCATAATGATCCGTGCCTTCAATTACAAAGGCTGCTGATTTTGAGCTTGTGGAATACAGCTCGTTAAAGAGTTCCCAGTTCCGTTCGGAGGGCCAATCGGAACTGAACATAAACACAAAAGGCTGCTGCGGACCCGCGCTCAAGACCTGTTTAGAAATTGGACGGGTCCAGGTGTCCAGGCCAAGGCCAGCAATGCAGCGCGGGTCATCTGCGCAGAACTCAGTAATCGCTGCCCCTCCGGTAGAATGTCCCATCAGGCCCACCCGGTTAAGGTCAAGCCGGTTTGCAAGGAAGCCGGCCGGGCCAGCCTGGTTGTTGAGAGCCAGTGCGTCTAATACGAAACCAATGTCTTCGACCCATTGGGAAACCAGAATATTTGCAGTAATTTCGTATTCTTCCAGGGGGGTCTCATCAGGGGGCAGGTTGTTGGGGTTAAAATTGGCAACGCTGCCATCCGGGAAAATGCTGACAACGGATCCATAGGGGTGTTCAATGGAGATCACCACGATGCCTTCAGATGCCAGGGCTTCAAATTGAAAGGTGTTTTGCGCCCGAAACCCACCCCGGCCATGCGAAAACAACACCACCGGATATTTTTCCAGGGCATTCGAGAGGGGCGCATCCAGGTAGGAATTCGATAGGCTGTATTGCAAGTGGCTCAAAAACCAGTCTGGCATGCCAATCCATTCCGAAATTTTTGGGGCAATAATTTCTATGTTATCCATCCAGGGTGCTTTCTGCAGGTTTGCGGTGTTTTCAGTTGGGTACCAGGCCTGAAGCATCAAGCTGCGCGGCAGGTTGGGGTTATCGGCCCAAATTTCTTGCCGTGCTGCGTCCAATAGGCTGAAGCTGGTGGTGCCTACTTTTAATTTGCCTTCGGGTGGGCGAATGCGAGGCACAGGAAAGGCAGCGGCTAACCCAACTCCCAGGAAAACAAAAATGGTGGTAAGGACCACTAAAACCAGCCGGCCTTTACTCAGCGCTGGTTTGATGTTGGGCGTTTTCAGGTTGGTCTGAATTTTGCGGCCTGGTTTTTGGGTGTTGGTTTTCCGCTGTGCGAACCACTGCCAGGTTGAGATACCAATGACAGTCAGGGTGATGATGTATAAGGGTATCATCTGCCAGCGGTATCCTTCAAAGATGAAATGCAAGCCAACCAATCCCAATGCAGCCATGGGATAATAAGGGCCGTTCCAGGTGTGTTTCCTGGTTTGCCAAAACAGCCAGAGCAGTAAAGCCAGGGGGATGAGGAGTTCAAAAGTTCTCATATGAAATCGTTTGCTTATGTTCCTGAATCTGAAATTTTCATGGATTTGTTGGTGTGGGTGTGGTGGTGTTAAATGGGAAGTAGCACTCGTTTGCGGGGGAGCAGGGTGTAAGATAATACAACCCGGCTTCGCCTTCTGCCATCCAACCCTGTTGGTTGCTGTTGACCACCCGGACATTCCACCATACCCAATTGTTTTTACATTCAGGCCCTTCTAAAATATCTACAGCGGTACCAGGGGCGATGGTGTTTAGAATGTAGCCATTCCACCCGGGCAGGGTTCGAATGCGGATGCCTACCCGGAGCTGGGGGTTGGTGTAAGCTCGCAGCCCTGGCCGGAGGCGGGAGAGGTATGCATCTTCGCAGGCCGGGTAAGGCGTTTGCACCAGGACATCAAAGGGGATCGTGGGGGAAAGTGTAGGCGTAGGGGGGACAGGTGTTTGGCTGGATGTTGGGGTTTGGCTGGGGGCCAGTGTCACACTGGGGGTCGCGCTGGGGGCAGGTGTGGCAGTGGGCGTAAAAGTAACCCACGCCAGGGTAGGGGAGACCTGAGGCGTCACCAATGGTATTGCGGTGGGGATGCTTTTTTGCTGCCGCACACAGCCTGTGCTGAAAAGCGCCACCAATGCCAGGCAGATAAGGGTTTTCCGGGCCTGCTTCATATCAAACAGATATTACCACAGGTTGCCCCCCTATCTGCTGGTTTAGTGGGCTGCGCTGCCCCTGGCAAACGCCAGAATTTCATCCCTGGTCTCAATCACCCGGACGAGTTTGCCATCGCGCATTTGGAACACTTTGTCTACAAATTCGCACATCCTTAAGTCGTGGGTCACCATGATTCCTGCCCGTTGATTTTCGTGGATGAGGGTTGCAAAGGTTTGCACTACCTGGTAGGCTCTTTCAGTATCCAGGCTGGCGGTGGGTTCATCTGCCAGCACCAGGGATGGGTTGTGAATGAGGGCACGCGCAATCGCAACCCGCTGCTGCTGTCCGCCGGACATTTGGGAAGGCAGGTTGTTTAACCGATCACCCAGCCCCAGGCGGCTGAGCAGCTCGCGAGCGCGAACTCGCCCGGCTTTATCAAGCTTATTGTTTAACCGCAGCATCAATTCTACATTTTCCAACGCGCTCAAGTAAGGCACAAGATTGTTAGATTGAAAGGTAAACCCAATTTTTTCCCGGCGCAGGGCAACCCGTTCTTTTTCGTTCACCTGTCCCAGGTCGCGACCATCCAACAACAATTGGCCATCCGTGGGGGAGAGCAGGGCGGCCAACATGGAAAGCATGGTGGTTTTTCCTGAACCGCTTGGCCCGACCAGAGCCACGAATTCGCCTCTGCGTACCTGCAGAGATACATCGTTGACCGCGAAAATTTCTCCCAGTTCGCTGGTTTTGTACACCTTTTTGACATTACGGGTTTCTAATGCAACTTCACTCATCATCGTTCTCCTTAACTCAGCCCCAGGGCCTTGAGGGGTTCAATCCGGACTGCATACCGCACCGAAACCAACCCGCCCAATGGCCCGATGAGCAGCAGTGCAATGATGGATATCAAAACTGTGGTTCCATTGAATACAATGGGCACGGTTGGTGGGAAGGCTAATGCAAAAAGGTAGGTGATTGCCGAACCCACAGAAACTCCAAAGGTGGTGATCACCACAATTTGAAATACAACAGCAATGCCCACCAGTGGGCTGGTTGCCCCAATGGCTTTCAGAACCCCAATTTGCGCTACTTTTTGTAAAATTTGAATTTGAAAGAACCCGGCAATGACCAACAGACCAATTAGCAAGGTGAAAATGCCCTGGGTTTGGATGGTGCTTTGTTGGGCGGTATAACCGGGTAGGTTCTCAATGGCAGTTTGAATGGTGGCCAATTCCAGGCCGCTGACCTGGTTTGCCAACTTTTGTTGGACAATTTCTGCATCGGCCGGGTTTTGCAGCTTGATGACGATTACGTTAATGACCGCATCTGCCTGGCGGATTTCTGCTTCAGACTTGGGCCGGACCTTATCCCAGGTGAAGTAGGGTAAAAACACAGCAGGCTGAAGCCCGTACTGCTGCCCATCACTGACCCCAACCACCTTCAGGGTGTAAAACTCATCCCGAGTTCCCTGTGTAACCCGCAGTGTAATGGGGTCGCCTGTTCCGAGCCCCGTGCGCAGGGCGATGCTTCTTTCAAGAATCACCTCATCGGCAAGGTTGGTGCTTAGCTGCCGGCCATTCACCACCAGGGGTTCCGTGGGTGTGCCTGGCTCAACACCAATCAGTGCAGCTCTTTCATCTCCTGTGGGGAGCACAATTGTTGCGTTTGAGATTGCCAGGGGGCCAGCGCTGGCGATACCCTCCACGCGCCGCACGGCATTTAAGGTAGATCTGGGCATCCGGCTCGCGCTAATCAGAAAATCGGATTTTTCTTGAAAGGCGATCAATTCTCCATTTAATTTAGAGAGATACTCCCGGTTGCCGTTGCCCAGGCCTTCTCCCAGCCCGGCAATAAACAGCACCAGGATGGTGATCAAGGCTGTCACCATGGATACCGCCAGGAAGCGGCCCCGGTTGCGCCAGATTTCTTTCAACGCAAGGTAATATGGAACCATCCAGAATTGCATCACAACACCTATTTACCGATGAAAATGGCAGCTGTCAGGCCCCAGCGAATTGATTCAGGCAGGTTTGGGGCCACGATGGAAACCGTGTATGTAATATCCCCGCGCTTCTCTTCTGCTTGTTGGCTGATGGCAGCGACGGAGCCCAGGGTTTCAACCCCAGGAACTGCATCAAGAAGAATGGTTACCGTTTGTCCTAAAGAAACCTGACCAATTTCGATTTCGGTCAGGTTTTCGGTTTTAATGACCCAATTAGTGAGGTTTGCCAGGGTCATGACTTCAAAACCTGCGCTTACCATCTGGCCGGGTTTGATGAGGAGCCGGGTCACTGTCCCTGCAAATGGGGCGGTGATGGTGCCGGGTTCCAGGCTGCTTTCTGCAGCGGCAACGGCGGCCTCGGCAGATTCCAGCCGGGCCCTGGCTGCTGCTTCCTGATCGGGGTCAGTTATGCCGCCATTCAGTTTTTCTGCCTGGGTTTGGGCTATTGAAAGCTTCTCGGTAAGCACAACCAGGGAGTTTTCATACCAGGTAACCAGGATTGGATCCGGTTCTTCCTTTTCATTCTCTTCGTCAAGCAGGGTGCGGGTCTGGTCAAGCTGATATTCCAGGTCACTTACTTCAAACCTTGCCTGGGCAGCCGCCAGTTGAGCATTATTCGCCAGGTTTTCCAGGTTTTGTTGGGCGTTGATTAATTCCTGGCGAGCCCGGGCCAGTTCGGCCTGCTTGATTTCAATTCCAGCAACCTCAAGCGTGGCCAAAACCTGGCCGGCTTCCACCTGGTCTCCTTCTATAACCAGGATGTCGTCTACAACCCCACTGCTTCCAAAGGTCAGGGTTTGCCATTGGGTGGGTTCCACCCGGCCTTCTACAACGATAGAAGTTTGCTGCGGTGCAACCGTGGGGCTTTCAGCCGGTTCAACTTCCCCAGAGCAGGCAGCAAGGGTTAAACTTGCAACCAGAACAAAAATCGCCAGGGTTTTTTTGATGTTCATGCGAATTACTCTCCTTTATCAGGGCGCGTTCAGGCGCGCATTATGGATAATTTGGTTTAATCGATTTTTTGAGTTCAGGCTTTTTCGGGGCCTAAAGGGCTGTCGAAGGGTTTATCCCACCCGGTAGATAAAAACCCTTCCATAAGCAGTTCGGGTTTGGGGTGGTCGGCGATGTTGTCATAATAATAGGGCAGGCGGATTTTTCCATCACTACCAATCACAAATGTGCCTGACATTAACATGGTGTCCTGGCCTGCGGGGGCAATCTGGGGATTGAAGCCCCTTGTTTTTGCAACTCGCCGGTTTTCGAACCATACTTTTGGCGAAAACAGGGTTTGTCCCAGTTTACCCCGGGTTAATCCATATGCATCGTAGGCTTTCCTTTCGGGGTCACAAAGTGCAAACAAACCCCTGGCGAAGGTCTGGATGAATTCCTCGGATTCTTGGGGTGAAGCCTGGGTGACAACGGCGATTTGCAGCCCTGCGGCCTGGATTTTCTCTTGATATTCTCCTAACTGCCAGAGCATTTCTTTGCACTGTGGGCAGCCGAAATGCCGGGTAAAAGCCAGGATGAGGGGTTTTTGTTTCCACAAATCGGATAGCAATACGGGTTTACCGTTTACATTCCGAAGTTCCAGATCTGGGGCTGGATCGTTAAATTTGAGTTGATTGGGTAGGTCTTTGCTCATAAGTTTCCGTAAGATTATGTATACAAACTATTTTCAAACATTATACACATGATTTTGTCAAATGGGAAGATCGTTTTCGGAAATTGGAAAAACTGCTCCTAAAGAGGGGGGTTCTGGATTTCTTCTGGATATCTCCCTTTTTATGGCATAATATACTTAACCTTTTGGGTTGATTGTGAGGTTGCTATGGATGAACGAAGAAAAGCTCCCCGCCGGATTCTGATGTTTTATACCCGGGTGTTCGATGACCACTCTGGGGAACACCTTGGTTACCTTGGGGATATGAACACATTGGGTTTAATGGTTATTGGAAGTTCTCCCCTTCCTGTTGGCAAAGAGATTCAACTGAGAATTGAACTGCCGGTTGGAGCGTATGGGCAGGATGCTTTGCGTATTTTTGCAAGGTCGGTTTGGGGACATGAAGATATTGACCCCGAATTTTGGAACACCGGGTTTTCTTTTTTATCAATCACGCAAGCAGATGTTGACCTGATTGAACGGATTCTGGCCGATCACGCCATTCGGTAGCCAGGGTTAACGGGGTTCCAGTACCATGATGGGGGTCATCCGGGTTGTGATTCTATCCCGATAGTTCTGATATCCTGCATACAACTGCACGGCTTCATCCCAGTAGCGCGCGTATTCTTCTGGCGTGGTTTCACGGGCGATAAAATCCCGTGCGAAATTCTTGTAGCGTACCTGACAGACCGGGTTTTTCTTCAGATTGTAATACCAGGATGGGTGATGGGCCTGTCCAAAATTCGTGGCGATCAGAATTACCTTTCCCTGGTCTTCAATGCACAGCAAGGGGGTGCTGCGCGGGAGCCCACTTTTTGCCCCGGTGGAAGTGAGGATGATAACCGGTGTGCCTGTCAGGATGCTGGTGAGGGTTGTGTTTCCGTTACTTTTCGACAACACCCAGGGGTCTACTTTGGGGGCGATTTTGGGCAAAATGCCTGCAACCAGCCGGGTGGCGGTAATTCGCATCACCAGTTTATGAAACCAGTTGCGCCGAACTGGGGATAAACCAAATTTATCCATGATTAAGCTGGGTTGGCTGCTTCGCCTTTTTCTAAAAGATAATCGTGGAGCGACCCCCAGAAATGGGCTGGGGCAGGCTGACCTTTTTTGTGGGCTCTTTGCAGGGTCAGATCGTGGTTGGTTTCCGCCGGGTAGTAGTGGGTAATTTTCCCGGTTTGCTGGGCGAGCACATACTCATCCCGGCTAATTTCATTTCCCCCAAACGCGGCCACCACATCGCTGCACTCAATCATTGCTCTGGAGGTTGGAGAATATTGCTGGGTTTCAGGGTTTATGCCACCCCAGAGGGTGTCTTTAATCACAAAAACATGGCTGCAATCGGGTGAAAAGGTCTCCCCATAGTCCTCTGCAAGGGATGATACGATCCCTGTGGTTTCAAAACCCAGTGATTTGACCAACCCATAAAGTTGTCCAATTCCAGGGGAAGTCGCGCCAATATTGACGATAGTTTTCGAAGGGGTGTAATTTTTTAATAATTCTTGAACCTGCTGTTCCAAAAGCAGAATGTTTTCGTACCCCATGCCAGAATACCCCAACAAAGTGACTACGGTTTTATTCCTGGTTTTAAACCATTCCACAACTTCTTTGGGGCGGTTAAAGTGATTGATCTCGTTTTCTTGATCCATGGAGAACATCCTTTTCATGGTTACAATGAGTTTTTGTCTGCAATTTTTCAGGAATATATTCGCACGCATACAAATGCTATCGAGATTTATTCTAAACCCCGACAGAATTTCGCAGAAAGGTCGGGTTTTTTACATTATTAAATGAGCCGGTTAACCCCCTCGTTTTTCCAGAAGTAAACTGTCAGGGTGTAAGAAAATTATACCATCTGCTCTCGCAACCTGTTTTTGTTAATACCACATTGATTCCAGCGGTTCAAGATTCTGCTGTATGCCTGTTTTGTTCAACTTAAAACTCCCACCTTTACCCTTATGGTTAAAATGGCGATGCCCTTCTGGGTGAAGTGCAGGATTATTTCCACCGCATCAACCAGAACTCTATGCAAATGGGCAACCTGATTGATGAGTTGCTCGACTTTTTGGTCACAGGGGGCCGGGAAATGCGGCCTGGAACGTGCAGCCCGGCTGAAATTGCCAGGCAGGCGCTTGAACTGCTTTACGCCTCAAAAGTCTTTGGGATGTTTAACCGCCTTCACCTTCCTGAAGAATATGAGGGCACCGGGGTTGGGCTGGCGTTGGTTCACCGGATTATCTCTCGCCACTCGGGCCAGGTTTGGGCAGAATCCGTTTTGGGGCAGGGGACGACAGTTTATTTCACCCTGGAGCCTTCCCAGTTGGGTTGAGCTATCCAGGCGTATCATTAAAAAATCTTTATCTTTTCTTCATTATTGGTATAATCTTTGAAATATCGGTGTGCCAAACGGATCGTGTTTTGCATCCAACAAGGGCGGTATGCCTGGGAAGGATCGTTGTCTGGAGGTGTAAAGATGAAATTTTCTCTCAAACAATATTCATTTTTTTTCTTTCTTGGAACAGGGCTTATTGCTGCTTTTGTCTTGATCAGTGGATTAGCGCCGGTGCAGGCAGCGGTACGGATAATTGGTGACCCCGACCCAGCCCCCGACAATATCCTTTGGGATTATTTGTATCATAATGATTCTTCATACGATGTTTTTTCGGAGTTGGTGCCTGGCGAAACTTTTACCTTCCTCGCTAACAACGACCCCAGCAATATTATTTATAACGGTACGACCGTTTATGTATATGTATTAACGGATAGATACGATGTGGGCGGCGGTCAGGTTCGTTTTTGGTATGGCGCTGAAGCCTTTGCGCCCCTTAACTGGCAAAAGAATATCACCACTGCTTTCCATGGCCAGCCTAGCCGGACGTACGATCTTTGGCGGGCTGAATTTACGGTGCCTAACGATATTTTTGATCCCCCCAGTACATTTAATGGCGACATTTACTACCGACCCCAACTTTGGGATGGGTCTGCGAATGCCTATCTCAAAACCCAGAATGGGGAGTACGAGAACCCTCTGGGCCAGCATATTCGTGGTTTTAATGATGACCCGGACGATTATTATTTGTATGTTCAGGAGAGGCCTGCTGCAACCGACACCCCTGAACCCACATCCACGAATACCGCCACTTCTACAGCCACCAACACCCCCGACCCAACCAACCCGGTGGATTACTGCGTTTTGCAGTTCCCGCCAGATTTCACCGTTTTTTCGGGCCAGAGCAGCCCAACTATCTATGGCCGGGTGTATGAGGCGGGATTAACCCCCTCTGGTGGTTCAAACCCAAATATCATTGGCGAATTGGGCTATGGGCCTGCAAATGGCAACCCGATCACAGATCTCACAGGCTGGAATTTTTTCAGCACAGTTTATAATTCTTCCTGCCCGGATTGCGGTAATAACGATGAATACATGGGTGATTTTGATGCCCCTGTGGTGCTTGTAACCACAACATACGCCTACACCTACCGCTTCAGTGTGGATGGCGGTTTGTCCTACACCTATTGCGACACGAATGGGAATGGAACCAACTCCGGGCTGAGCTTCAGTGCAGGCCACCTGGGAGAAATGACTGTAAATCCTTCGCCGACTTCGACCTCCACCGCAACCAACACACCGCAACCAACTTCTACGAATACGGCTACTTCTACGCCAACCTCTACCCCAGTGCCGCCCACACCCACGAATACTGCCACGCCCACGAATACAGCTACACCCACCAACACACCCACGGCCACCAATACCCCCACCCCCGGGGCTTCCCCCACACCTAACATCACCCCGGTGCCCATTCAGGAGGGGATTTTCTACCTCAGCTCCAGTTTTAGCGGTGCGGTTGGAGGTGTTTCCTTTACCGATGAGGATATCCTGGCCTACAACCCGCTGACCAACCAATGGTGGTTTGTGTTTGACGGATCCGATGTCGGCCTGGGATATGTGGATGTGGATGCCATGGCTTTCCTTCCGGATGGCAGCCTGCTGCTCAGCCTGGATGTTACCTTCCGCCTGCCTGACCGCAGGGTGGTTGGTAAGGAAGATGTCCTGCGTTTTGTGCCTGTGCGTTACGGTGAGTGGACGGTGGGAACTTTTGAAATGTACCTGGATGGTTCCGATGTCGGGCTCGACCTGTATGGAGAAAACATCAATTCTCTGGCTGTGGACCCGGCAAATGGCAGCCTGATCATTGGTACAACCACCGTGTTTTCTGCTGGCGGTTTGTACGGCGCAGGCAGTGACCTGTTCCGCTTCACACCTACCAGCCTGGGTGAAAACTCGGCCGGGACCTGGAGTGAATACCTGCGTGGTGAGCCGCTTGGATTCTTTTCTTCAACCGAAGCCCTCAACGCCACGGCCTTTAACCCGCAATTTCCAGGCAGCCTTTTCTTGAGCACCTATGGCAATTTCAACATCCCCGGTCTCGAAGGCACAGGCAAAGATATCATCCAATGCGCCGGGGTCGCACCAGCGCCCACGAATACGTGCACCGGCACAACTCTCTTCTTTATCAATTGGATGCGCTTCCCGGGGACCTTGGATGCTTTAGATTTCCGCTAGTCTGGCTGGCCAGCCCCTTCGCTTACCACAAAAGAGGCGCTTCGACCATTGTCGAAGCGCCTCTTGATTTTTATAATGTGCGTGGGGTTACTTTTTGGTCGAGAACTTAAAAGGAACATATAATGGGCAGAAGCTCACGGTGCTGGTCAGCAAAAAGACGACCGCCAACACCAGCAGAATGATGCCCAACGTTCCGCCCACGGTCCCCGTGAAATATAGCACTGCCATGATGGCTGCCAGAATCACGCGGATGATTCGATCCAGACTTCCCAAGTTTTTATTGAGTTTCATTTCATGCCTCCTTTGTGGAACAATCCCGCATCGCTGCGTTGTGAATTGGTTTACTGGATTAGATGCATTTCCAGTTGGAAGGTTACATCTGTACCGATTGTTTTATTTTTCTTTCAGGGGTACGAAACCTTTGCCCAGGATTTCAGCCGCAGGGGTGACAATGAGAAAAGCGTTTGGGTCCACTTCTGAAACGATGGATTTCAGGTGGGGTACTTCGGTTACGGTCAAAGCACACATTAGCACCGGGTGTTTTGCATGCGTATACTGGCCTTCTCCTTCAAATTTGGTTAGACCCCGGCGCATTTCCGCCAGGATGCGTTTGGTGAGAGGGTCTACCTCGTTGGAAATTATCCACGCCATTAATTGTTGGCGCCGCCGGGTATAGCGGAACCAGGCTCGCTTTTTTGAGTCCTCTTCTTTTCCATTTATATCCACAGTTCCCAGGTCAAACTGTGGTAAGACCTCACCGGTTGCTTCGTGCAACCGGGAAGTCAGGATTCCTGTTACCAACAGGAGGACGTTGAAAAGGGCCCACCCGGTAAACACAACTTCACCACCCCCGGTGCCGATGGCTGCCCGGCTAACCACTTCGGCGAAATTCGCAGCGGGTTCAGGGAGCAGAATTAACTTAGCCATCCAGGCGACGGCCAATATGGCATAGATCCAGATGTAATTGCGGCGGTAGCGTCTTCCCAGGGCTTCCCAAAAAGAAATCGTGAAGTGTGGGTGAAGCAGGTTTTCCGCCAGGCTTTCGCCCCAATCGGCAGCAGGTCGAAAAGGCGGCACGAGCATGGCGGCATAAAAATCGGTTTCCATTAACCGCACCCTTGAAGACCACACCTCATAAAAACGATAGCGCCGGGCTTCAATGGTCAGAAACATGGTTACCAGCAGCAGGTTAATTAAGATGACCAGGTGGGTATTGGGGCCATCGTTGAATGAATAGGTCAGCGCAGCGCCTGTGGTCACCACCGCCCAGTTGGTCGTGGTGTCCAGGCGCTGGCGCCAGACATTAGCCCGCTGCACTTCTGCCCGGAAAAAATGCACCATCGCGGTGTTAAACTCACTTGCTTTGAGCTGGTAGCCTCGAAACGTCCAGACAGGCTCGTTTTCAGGGGGAGTTGGGTTCATCATAAATAAATAGCTCCTTGGGGTTGGTCATACTACTATTCTATATCCCCCGGTCGGTTTTGGTAAGGTTGTAACCATTAAAGTCTCCGGAAAAGCCACCCGTCAAACTTGGTTGGTATTGGGGATCTGCGAAAAACAAGTGAATTGGTTGATAACCATGGGTTTAAGCAACCTTACGCCGGAAGCTGATGGTGTTTCTTTGAACAAAAAAACCGTTATTTTCGTATAGCCTTACGGCGTTCTGGTTTTCCGGATTGACTGTCAGGCCGATGGATTCCATGGCTGGATCGGAAAATGTGTTGGCAATACACGCCTGCAGCAGTGCGGCGCCGAAACCTTTGCCTCTGTGCTTCTCGACTACGGCCAGGAAGTCGATATAGCCTTCACCGGTTTCGGGTTCGGACTTATAAAAAATGTAGCCGACAACTTCTCCCCCGGAATGAGCGGTCAGGAGGGTGTGCTGTTCGTTTTGCATTTCCAGCAGTTGGCGGGCGGTGTAGTACGTGCCGGGAAAAGCCGCGTTGTGGATGGCTTCGAACTGTGGAAACTCCCCAGGCAGAAGGGGTTCAACGATCGGGTTGGCTTGGGTTTTGAGCGTATGATCACGCAGTAATTTCATGTAGGCCGCAGGTTTATATACCGAAAAGCCCTGGGTTTGGGCAAAATTCTGCACCCGTGTGTTTCGGATGTCGCAGTAGATTTCCAGCAGTGTGATCTCAGGGGGCAGAATGGGCAGCACCGTTATCAATAATTCCCTTGCGATCCAATCCCAGGCCGCCTGGGTTTGTGCATCCACGATTGGGCCAAACAGCCAGGCGCGGCCAATTTCTGCATCAAACTCAACGCCAAAAACCCCGCAGATCTGGTCACCCGTTCTTGCGATGAAGAAACCCTCTTCTGGGGGTGGGTTTAGCGCCAACAGATCTACCTGGATGTCATTCAGATGGTCGCCCAGGTAGCTGATGTTGTGGTCGGGGTGGGCATTCATCCGGGCGATAAATGTGGTCATTTCAGCGAACGAATCGCGGGTGCATGGGTGGATATGAAATTCCATCAAGATCAAGGCTTTCTCCTTTTTTCTTCTCAGTAAAAGGTTAACCCAGGTTTGCCAGCGGCGGCAGCCGGTTGAACCAGGGTTGGATTTTTTCCAGCTGCCCAGCCAGTCGGAACAGGGTGGCTTCATCCCCAAACCGGCCTGCAAACTGGACGCCAACCGGCAGGTTATCCGCTGTCCAATACATTGGCATGGACATGGCTGGCTGACCCGTGAAATTAAACAAGGGGGTATATGGAATAAATTCAAACACCTGGGCTGCAAGCTGCTTGATGAGCCCGGCGGCTTTCAATATCCACCCGGCATCCAGCCGGTTCACCACATTCATCAGGGCTGCTTCGGCGGGGCTTGGGGCCAGGGAGCCAATCACAAAAGGTGGTGAGGCCAGGGTGGGGGTGAGCAGCACATCATACCGGGTGAAAAAGGCGGCCGTCTGACGGGCTGTTCTTTGCAAATGACGCACCGCATGAACAAACTCCACCGCGTTGATGGTTTTGCCCATTAACCCCAGTGTGTAGGTTGCCCGGTCGAACCCTTGCCAGGAGGGTGTCCGGCGAGCAAATTGGGCCACTTCCTCGATATCTGCCCGCATTTCACCCGCCAGCACAGTGGCAAAGGCCAGTGCGGTCTCTTCGCGCGCGATCTGCGGGGAGTCTTCCACCACCTCGTGCCCCAGGGATTCGAGCAGCCGGGCTGTGTGCTCCACTGCCTGGACGCATTCCCGGTCCACGGCCCGGCCTAACAAGGGCTGGGTTGTGAAGGCAATGATTAACTTACCGGGGGCTCTGTCCACTTCTTCCAGGAAAGGGCGTTCTTGCGGTGGGCAGGCATACGGCGCACCGGTATCTAAGCCGGTTGTCGCGTCCAGCATGCCAGCACTGTCGCGCACGGAGCGGGTCAGCACATGTTCAATGGCAAACCCTTGCCAGGGAGCGCTGGCGTCTGGGCCGCTGGGTGTACGCCCGCGGGTGGGTTTCATTCCAAACAATCCACAGCAAGAGGCGGGAATCCGGATCGAGCCGCCGCCATCACCCCCATGGGCGATGGGGACAATGCCGGCGGCCACGGCCGCGGCTGAACCACCGCTGGACCCGCCTGGAGTTCTTTCCAGGTTCCACGGATTGCGGGTGGCTCCAAAAGTCTCCGGTTCGGTATAGGGGGTCAGGCCAAACTCTGGGGTGTTGGTTTTACCCAAGATCACTGCGCCGCTGGATTTGTAGCGCCTGACCAGTTCGCTGTCTTTCCGGGCAGGGGTGTCTTTCAGCCAACGGTTTCCGTTGGAGGTGGGCACGCCATCCACTGTTGCAATCAGGTCTTTAAGCAGGATGGGCACCCCTGCAAAAATGCCTCCGTTCTGTGTTGTATTTGCGGCCTTCCGGGCCTGTTCGTACATCGGGGTGATGATGGCGTTAAGGCGGGGGTTGAGCGCTTCTGCCCTTTGAATGGCTTCCTCAATCAATTCTAAGGGGCTAACCTGTCGAGTTCTAGCCAGTTCAGCAAGACCAACCCCGTCATATTGGGTGTACTCTTTAAATGCACTCATCATTTCTCCTTTGTTGTTATTTGTGAACTGGTTTATAGGTCCAGGGTTCCAGACCAGGTTTCAAACGAACGCCCGCTGCGCTCGTCTCCGCTGTAAAAGCCCAGGTAGCTCATGGTTTTGTGCGAAATAAACCCTTGCTTGTCCATATAGGCGATTTCGTAAAGAGGTTTCCATGTACCTGAATTCATGTAGATGCGTTCAACCTGGTTGTTGGTTGGGTTGTTGGCTCGCAGGGGATACACTGAAAACGCGTGCGTGTGACCGTATACAATAAACCTGCTGGCCCAGGGTGGGTTTTCCAGGTCGGCTTTTCGTTCGTAGTTTTGGCCTTTGTGCGTGAGCAGGCCTGAAAACTTTTTCTCGAAGAAACGCGACACCCTGTCTAACCGTCCCAACGAAATCCCTTTGAGGATTTGGATGTTTTTCAGCAGGTCCACCAGATCGGGTTTGAAGGGTTGGTTGAAGGCATCGAGGATGTCCAGCCGGGAAAACCGCTCAAGAAGGGAATGCCATATTTCGTCAATTTTTTTGCGGCAAAAAGGCGACACATGATAATGATCCATCAAGTACGCAATCCAAACCGGGGTAAGCAGCATAGGACGGATACTTCCCATTTCATCCAACGATTCAAAAAACGACGGCGGCAGCATATCAGAAAGTTCACGGCGAATTCTGGCAGGCAGTTCGTTAAATAGCTCCACAACCAGCACATCCCCCAGGGAGGCTTCGCTGCGGTTCAGGCTGGGCGGCATATTAATCGGGTCGTAAATGTCGCCATGCCGGGCATACACCTTGTGGGCTGCAAAAACCTGGGCAAGCATCGTACCAGGGGCGGCCACATGGGGAAAGGGGCCAGGGTCGTTTGCCAGTCCCATCGATTGCGAGATTTTTTGCCTGATGGCATCGTACGCCTGGCCTTCGCAGCCAAGCGCCCAATCGTGGTTTCCAACCATATAATAAATGTTGGCCTTTACCCCACGTAATTTTCTGAAACGGAAGTCGCGCACCCGGCGGTAATTGGGCTGGCTTTCCACGGCTTCGGGAATTTTGATGCAAATGCCTTCTGCCATTTCGCGCAGAACCTCCAACCCCTCGCTGTTTTTTTGGATGATGGCCTGCGAGATTTGCTCAATTTTTCGGATGTGGCTTGGATTCTCCAACGGGCTCCAGGGCCGGGCACAACCGGGCTGCCCGAGCTGCTCTTCTGTCCACTTTGTACTGCGAATAATGTCGAATATATCCCCCAATAAAACCACGGTAAACTCCTCGATTGGGCGGTAAACCCCATCGGTTCGCCAGGAAGCACTGAAGGCCATATCTTCCAGTCGTTCCCGGAAAATTTCGAAGGCATGGCCCGGGATACTTTTTCCGGTTGTGCCGTCCGCCAGGTGCAAATCGCTAATGTTGCCCAACACAGGATGATTCCTTTCGATTACGCGGTTTTAGGGCGTTTCAAAACTGCTTGGAGTAAGCGGTACCAATGTCCAAGGATGCTTTATCTTAACGAAAAACCAGAGTGCTGTCAAATATCGAAAATCAGGCGTACCTTCAAGTCAGATACTCCTATAAAACCCCCCACCCCCTAAATCCCTTGCCCCAGGTCAGGGCGGGGGACTTTTAAGCGATATTGCAGGCCCCGACTTTCAAACAGGGTTTTGTAAGCGGCCCTTGACATTCCCAAGTTAAACGGTTATTGTTACTTATGAAATAAATCTCCACAACGCAGTCACTGTCTTTGGTTTTGTTCTCTTCTGGTAGCATTTTCCCTATCTGACATTTTCTGCAATAGTATAGAAGGAATTCCCTTGACTTTTAACCAATTCAACCTGGATTCTCGCCTGTTGGTGGGAATCAACCGGCTGGGTTATACCCAGCCGACCCCTATCCAATCTGCTGCAATCCCCTCTGCCCTTGCCGGGCACGATCTGGTGGGCACAGCGCAAACTGGCACCGGCAAAACTGCTGCTTTTGTTTTGCCCATCTTACACAAACTTCTCAATGGCCCGCGCCGCCAGTCGCGTGCCCTGATTGTTACCCCGACCCGCGAGCTGGCCGAACAAATCCACACCAACATCCAGGAGCTTGCCTCCGGGACGCAAATCCGAAGTGCGACCATTTATGGCGGTGTGGGGGCAGCACCGCAGATCCAAGCGCTGAAAAACGGCGTTGAAATTCTGGTGGCCTGCCCGGGCCGCCTTCTGGACCTGATCCAGCAGGGCCACGCCAACCTCGAGCGCGTTGAGGTGTTGGTGCTCGATGAAGCAGATCGGATGCTCGACATGGGCTTTTTGCCCGATGTCCGCCGGCTGCTGCGCCATGTCCCTGCCCAGCGCCAGTCCATGCTTTTTTCGGCCACTTTTCCCCCGGAAATTGAGGCTTTGGCCATGCAAACCTTGCGCAACCCACAGCGAATAACCCTGGGGATTTCCCGGCCTGCGTATACTGTTTCCCATGCGCTGTATCCTGTCCCCCAACACCTTAAAACAGCCCTGTTGTTAGAGTTATTAAAGAAAATTGATACCGGCTCGGTGCTTGTGTTTACCCGCACCCGTCACCGGGCCCACCGCGTGGCCCAGCTCTTGGGGCGGGCCGGGCATAAGGTAACCAGCCTGCACAGCGACCGCACCCAGAACCAACGCCAGGCGGCTCTGGATGGCTTCAAAGCCGGCCGCTTCCAGATTATGGTGGCCACGGATATTGCCGCGCGCGGCATTGACGTGGAAAATATTTCTCATGTCATTAACTACGACATGCCCGACACAGCCGATGCCTATATTCACCGGATTGGGCGGACCGGACGGGCTGAGCGCAATGGCGATGCGTTTACCCTGGTGACGGAAGATGATAAAGATATGATTCGCTCCCTGGAAAAGATTATGGGGGGCCGCCTTGAACGCCGTACGATAACGGATTTTGACTATACCGTGGAAGCACCACCAAAGCCACCTGTTCAACCCCGCCCGCCCAGGCCCGCCCGCCAGGCCAGGGCAACCCGGTAAAAAAAAGTTCCTTGTGGGGGAAGGAAAACAGCTTGACCATTCCTACTCCGTCCCTGTCCAGGGGCGGAGTGTTTTTTAAGCTTTGAAGGGCCTGGCTGCTTTCCTTTTGATGGTTTTTTCTATATAATGAAAATATGAAGAAACAGTTCCAGCGCCAGGCCGGGTCTTTGGTCCGCCCTTACCAGCGGCGCAGGCGGAAAAAGCGGGGAGTTACAGGTGCGCCAGAAACGGATTTGCTTGCAGGGTGGTTCCTTGCTTCAAGAGCGGTGGGTAAATCGCTGCCGCCCCTTCAGCCAGCACAGCGCCACGCAGATGCGCTTTACCTGAACCAGGTTCTGGGAAACCGGGCTGCCCAACGCTGCCTCCATGCCGATATGCAGCCCATAGAGGAAGCGCAGCGGGTGCAAACGCCCCATACCTTAGCTCCGATTACAGCCGAGCCTTTTAAAAAAGAGGGAATTGAGGATGCTGGCTTGCCTGTGCATGTTTCGCTTTCCCTGGTGGGCAGGCAGAACCAGCGCAGTTCCAGGCGCAGGCTGCGCCATCGCGATGGCATTCAAGCCGGGTTGGGGTTTTCATCCGGTGTGGAGCGAACCTTGCAGCCAGGCCCCGAAGCCTTTGGCGAAGAACAGGCGACGATTGGCCTGGACCAGATTCGCTATACCCCCGAACCTTCGGGTGTAGATGTGGAGGCGAGGGTGTGTGTGGATTGTGCGTGGGGCGTCCAGTCGTTGGGGAACAAGGATATTTTGAGTGAAAACACCCCGGATGTAAACGCCGCGCAGTGGGGGGCGGTTCATGCCGACCTCAGCCCGAATGAAGAGGGCATTCCTATCCGTAAGCATTACTGGGCCAGCGACTTAACCGCCCGGCACGAGCAGTTCCACGCCAAAGATGACATCCAGCAGGCTGAGAAAGACCTGCCTGAAGTAGAGAACTGGCTTTCAGAACAGCAGGTATCGCAGCGAGGGTTGGATGTAGGGATTATGCGCCTGTTGGAAAACGCCCGCCGGAAAGTGCAGGATGGGATTGAAAACCATTATGTTGAAGGGGGAGAAGAACGCGCTTATGGAGATGGCAAGCCGCTGTACGAAGCGCGGGTAAACGCCATCGAAGACCGGGCCAGCCGGGAGGGCTGGTAGGACCTTGCCGGGCATTCCCTGGCAGGTTTTTTTTGTTCCGGATTATCTCCTGGTTAACGGTAAGAATATCTTATAAGGCCGTGGGTTTTGCGTGGCTGTTGCACTTGCTGTAGGCCCTTGAGGTGTGCCCGCTGTTGGGCTTGGTGTTGGGGTGTGGGTTGCCGTTGCGGTTGGGCTGGGGGTTGGTGTTGGGGTATGGGTGGACGTGGGGAGGTTGGTTGAGGTTGGGGTTGGCGGCGGTGTGGGTGTGGGGGTGGGGGTTGCTGTCCCTGTGGCGGTCTGGGTTGCGGTGGGTGTCGGGGTTGAGGTTAGGGTTGAAGTGGCTGTGGAGGTTGGACTGGCGGTGGGGGTTTGGGAGGCAGTGGCTGTTCCGGTTGGGGTTAAAGTCGCCGTTGGGGCGGTTGTTGCCGTGGGGGTTGGGCTTGGGGTATGCGTAGCTGTGGAGGCCTGGGTTTGGGTTGGGGTGGGTTGGTCAGTGGATGTGGAGGTAGGCAGAGGTGTAGCCGAGGGTTCTTGTGTGACAGTTGGTGTGGGGGTTGCGCTGGGTGGTTCCGTTGCGGTGTGGGTCGGTGTTTGCGTTGGGGTATGAGTGGGTGTGGCGGTTGGCGTTTCGGTGGTGGTTGCCGAGGGGACATCGGTCGCCGTTGCTGCCTGGGTGGTTTTATTTGTGGGTGTGTCGGTGGGGGTGTTTGTCGCCGTATGGGTAGGGGTTTGGGTAGGCGTGCTGCTGGGCGTCAGCGTTGGGGTGTGCGTGGGGGTTTCAGTGGGGGTGTTTGTAGGGGGATGGGGTGGGGTATTGGTAGGTGGGGGGGTCGGGGTGTGGGGGGGGCGTCTGGGGAGGGGCCAATTTGTTGGGTGGCGAACCGGTGCCCTCCTTCATCGAATTCCGCGGACTCCGGCGTGAGGATGCTCAACGAGCGGGCGGTCCGGCTGGACTCGGCCGCCAAGGCGCTGAAATCCGACTCGGAGAAGATCCGCTTGGATATCGACGGGCTCGGCGGAGCGGCCG
>CAZAYY010000015.1:0-102553 GCA_964489525.1 uncultured Anaerolineales bacterium | reverse complement strand
CATCGGCCATGCCCTTCAAGCGCAACCCGATCAACGCCGAGAAAATTGACTCCCTGGCCCGGCTGCTGGCGCAGTATCCACGAGTAGGGTGGGATAACGCGGCCAATTCGCTGTTGGAAAGGACCCTGGACGACAGCGCTAACCGGCGCACCACGCTGCCAGAGGCGTTTTTGCTGGTGGATGAGATTTTGCGTGTAGCCGAAAGTATCCTGCGTGGCTTGCGGGTAGACACTGAAGCGATTGCCCGCAACATGCATACCTATGGCCCGTTTGCGGCAACCGAAAAAGTGCTCATGGCCCTGGGTGCGGCTGGCGCAAACCGCCAGTACATGCACGAAAAACTGCGCCAACACTCCCTGGCTGCCTGGGAAGCCCTGCGCACGGAGGTCGAGCAAAACCCCCTCGCCAGGCTCCTGGCCACCGACCCTGACATCCTGGCCTTTTTGCCCGCCGAGGAAATTACCCGGCTGATGGATGCCGGGGCGCACACGGGCGACGCCCCACGCCGGACCCTGGCGCTGGCAGAGCAAATCTCCCGGAGATTGGAGATTCTGGCACAACCCGGGGATGAGGAGGTATGATGGAAATGGATCCCTTTAGCCATGCGGTGCAATCTGCACGCAACCATCCCTTTACCGGGGTCGATTTGCCAGCGTCCAATCTTCTTGCCTTGCGCTATCATGGCAAAGTGCGCGAGGTCTACCAGGCAGGGTTGGGGCGGCTCCTCCTTGTTACCACCGACCGGCTTTCGGCTTTCGATCGAATTTTGGGGGTGGTGCCCTATAAAGGGCAGGTGCTCAACCAACTTTCGGCCTGGTGGTTTGATCAGTTGAGCGACATCCTGCCTGCCCATATGATAACTCTGCCCGACCCGAACGCCGTGTTGGTGCATGAAACCCGCCCCTTGCTGGTGGAGGTGGTGGTGCGCGCATACCTGACGGGCGTCACCAGCACCGCCCTCTGGCACCGCTACAGCCTGGGAGAACGCACCATCTACGGTCACCACTTCCCAGACGGGCTGCGAAAAAATGAGCCGCTGCCAAAACCGATGATCACACCAACCACCAAAGGCGGCCCAACCGGCCACGATGAGCGGCTTACCCTGGCCGAGGTGGTGGAAAAAGGCATTCTCGACCCACAAACCTGGGAGCAGGTTCAGGAAGCCGCCTTGCAGATTTTTGCCCGGGGGCAGGCACTTGCGGCTCGCGCCGGGCTTACCCTGGTGGACACCAAGTATGAGTTTGGCCTGGGTGTGGATGGCCGCCTGATGTTGATTGATGAAGTACACACCCCGGATTCCTCCCGGTTTTGGCGGGCGGAATCCTATGCCGGGCGCGTTGCTGCCGGGCAGGAACCGGAGAACTTCGACAAGGAATTTATTCGCCTGGCATTCAGCGCCGCAGGCTACCAGGGCGAAGGCGAGCCGCCCCAAATGCCCGCCAGCCTGTGGCTGGACGCCAGCCAATACTACCGGGCAGTATTTGAAATGCTCACCGGCCAGGCATTTCAGCCAGCCCCTTACCCGGTTGGCCCACGCCTGGCTGAAAACCTGCGAAAAACCGGGCTGATCTGACCCGGTGGTGTTTTTTTCGCGATCTACCCGCCGGAAAAGGAGACGAGTCCATGCAAATCCCCCCAATTCCAGCCAATTCCCTGCAGCCCCTGGTTGGGGTCATTATGGGTTCGCAATCCGATTGGGAAACCCTTTCGCATGCGGTGGCTGTGCTGGATGCGTTAAAAATTCCCCATGAAGTAAGCGTGGTTTCAGCTCACCGCACCCCGCAGCGATTGTATGAATATGCCTCCTCAGCCGAGGAGCGCGGGCTGCAGGTGATCATTGCTGGGGCGGGTGGGGCAGCACATCTCCCGGGCATGGTTGCGGCCATGACCATTTTGCCTGTTTTAGGCGTTCCGGTGCAGTCTAAAGCCTTGAATGGCCTGGATTCACTGCTGTCCATTGTCCAGATGCCTGCCGGGGTTCCGGTGGGCACGTTTGCCATTGGCAAAGCCGGGGCTGTCAATGCTGCTCTATTTGCAGCCAGCCTGCTGGGGACGCAGTTCGAAGCCATTCGAGAAGCCCTACGGGCCTATCGCGCCGAGCAGACCCAATCCGTTTTAGACCGACCCGACCCGCGCAGCCAATGACCACAATCGGCATCCTGGGCGCCGGGCAGTTAGGGCGCATGCTTGCATTGGCTGGCTACCCCCTGGGGTTTACCTTTCGTTTTTACGACCCCACACCCGGGTCTCCGGCGGGCCGCCTGGCGCCCCAAACCTGCGCTGGGTATGATGATCTGCATACCCTGGATGCGTTTTCTGCCGGGGTAGACATGGTAACCTATGAATTTGAAAATGTTCCAGTGGATGCCGTGCGCCGGATTGAACACAACTGCCCGGTTTACCCACCCCCCCAGGCGCTTGAAGCAGCCCAAGACCGCCTGGCTGAGAAAACCTTATTCGAAACGCTGCAAATTCCCACGCCGCTTTTTCATCCGGTAGGTTCGGCAGAAGATTTGCTTGCTGCCATACAGCGGGTGGGCCTGCCAGCCTTGCTAAAAACCCGCCGCCTGGGGTACGATGGCAAAGGCCAGGCCCTCATTCAAAACCCGGATGATGCCCTGCCGGCCTGGGAGTCTTTGGGCAGCGTACCGGCCATTTTGGAGCAGTGGATTCCCTTTGATTATGAATGCTCCACCCTGGCCTTGCGTACCCGGGCGGGTGAGGTGGTTTTTTATCCCCTGGTCTTTAATCGTCATGTGGGCGGCATTTTGCGCCTTTCGTATGCAGGCCTTCCACAGCCGGATTCTCTCCACCTGGCAGCTGGTCCAAACCCGTACCCACACCTGGAAACCCAGGCCCAGGAATACACCCGGCTGCTGCTCGAAAAGCTGGCATACGTGGGCATTTTGTGCGTCGAATGGTTTGCCCGGGGTGGGCAGCTTTTTGCCAACGAAATTGCGCCGCGGGTACACAACAGCGGTCATTGGACCATTGAAGGGGCTGCCACCAGCCAGTTTCAAAACCACATCCGGGCAGTAACAGGCCTGCCACCAGGCCCCACCGGGCTTATCAGCCCGGCGGCAGCCATGGTCAATCTTGTTGGTCGGCTTCCCGACATCCAATCTGTGCTTAAACAGCCGGTTCACCTGCACCTGTACGATAAAGCCCCAAGGCCAGGACGTAAACTGGGCCATATTACCCTTTTGGCTTCGGGTTGGCAGGCTTTGTCTGAAAACCTGGCCGAGCTGCAAAAATTATTGCCCTGGGAGAAGATAACCCTGTGATATTCTTTGACGAACACCCTCAAGAAGAGTGCGGCATCATTGGCGTCTTTGCGCCTGAAGAAGATGTGGCCCGGATGGCATTTTTTGGTTTGTATGCCTTGCAGCACCGCGGCCAGGAAGCGGCAGGGATTGCCGTGGCGGACGGCCATGCCATCCATCTGCACAAAGGCTTGGGCCTCGTTTCGCAGGTCTTTAACCCGCAAAACCTCCAGCCGCTGCAGGGCCATTACGCCATTGGTCACACCCGCTATTCCACGACGGGTTCATCGGCCATTCGCAATGCCCAGCCCTTTCTAATTGAAACCCAGCACGGCCCGTTAGCGGTGGCCCATAATGGCAACCTGGTCAATGCCAGCGAACTGCGCCAGATGCTGCTGCGACGGGGGGTAGGGCTTTCGTCCTCTTCGGATTCCGAAGCCCTTACCATGATGCTGGCAGGTGCCGAAGGCGACACCTGGGATGAACGCATCCGCTCGGTGATGGTTTCCTGGCGGGGTGCTTATTCCCTGGTGATTCTTACCCGCGATGGCGTCTATGCCGTCCGCGACCCCTGGGGGTTTCGCCCACTGAGTGTCGGGCTGCTCCCTGGCGGCGGCCATGCCGTGGCTTCTGAAAGCGGCGCGCTGACCACCCTGGGCTGCCAGGCAATCCGCGAAGTTAAACCTGGTGAAGTGATTGCCCTGAGCAACCAGGCACTAAAAGTGTTTCAGGCCCTTCCCCCGGCCCGCCCCCTGGCTCGCTGTGTGTTTGAGCACATTTATTTCTCGCGGCCCGATAGTTTTTGGGATAACCGCTGGGTCCACCAGGTGCGCCAGCAGTTGGGTGAAGCCCTGGCTCGCGAGCTTCCCACAAAGGCGGATGTGGTCATCCCGGTGCCCGATTCTTCCACCCCCGCGGCCATTGGCTACGCCAGGGTTTCGGGGATCCCTTTCAACGATGGGTTTATAAAGAACCGCTACATCGGGCGCACCTTTATTGAACCGACCGATTCGCTGCGCAAACAAGGGGTTGCCATGAAATTCAATGTGGTGGAAGAGAATGTGCGCGGAAAAAACGTGATTGTGATTGACGACAGCATTGTTCGGGGCAACACCTCTGGTCCATTGGTGCGGCTGCTGCGCGATGCAGGCGCCCGCCGGATTCATATGCGCATCACCAGTCCTCCGATTCGCCATCCATGCTTCATGGGTGTGGACATGGGCACATACAACGAGTTAATTGCCCACCGCATGTCTGTTGAAGAAATCTGTGCCCATATTGGTGCTGACTCGCTGCATTTTCTGACCGTAGAGGGAATGCTCAAAGCGGTTGGGGCAGCTGTTCCCACTAAAGGCGAGCCCGGCCTGGCGGAGGGGTATTGTCACGCTTGTTTTTCAGGCGAGTACCCCATTCCGATTGACCTGGCCCATACCAAAACGGGTTTCGAACGTGCGCCTTCTAATGGTGCAGCTGCGAAAATGCGCTGAAATCCGGGCTGCACCCGAAAAAGGAGAAACCATGAAAGTTTTGTTGGTAGGTTCTGGCGGGCGCGAACACGCCCTGGCGTGGAAAATGGCCCAATCGCCCCGCCTGCAAAAATGTTATGCCTTGCCAGGCAACCCGGGTATTGCCCAATTGGGGGCGGAACTGCTCCCCGGTGACCCGGCCGACCTGGACGTTGTGGTGGCGGCAGCTCGTCGTGTGCAGGCCGACCTGGTTGTGATTGGCCCAGAAGATCCACTGGCAGGGGGATTGGTAGACCTCCTGCAGGAAGCAGGGTTTGCGGCCTTTGGTCCGACCGCCCGCGCCGCCCAGTTAGAAGCCTCAAAAGCATTTGCCAAGGCTTTCATGCAGCGCCATGGGATCCCTACGGCTGGTTTTTTCACTGTGGAAACCTTGCCAGAAGCCCTGAACCGCCTCGAACATCTGCAGACCCAGGGCTCCGGGGTTCCGGTGATTAAGGCTTCTGGCCTGGCAGCCGGGAAAGGGGTCATTCTGCCCGGTTCGTTTTCGGAAGCCCGTCAGGTTGTCGAAGAGATTTTAGAAGGCCAAAAGTTTGGCGCGGCGGGCAGCCAGGTGGTGATTGAAGAACGGCTGGAAGGCCGTGAGGTGTCGCTGCTGGCTTTTACGGATGGTCAAACCATTTTGACCATGCCGCCTGCCCAGGACCATAAGCGCCTGCTGGATGGCGACCAGGGCCCAAATACCGGGGGGATGGGGGTTTTTGCCCCAACTCCTTTTGCGCCTCCTGCCCTGGTCCGGCAGGTGGAAACGGAAATCCTGCGCCCGGTGATTGAGGGTATGGCCCGTGAGGGCGCTCCTTACATCGGGGTGCTCTACGCAGGCCTGATGCTGACCGCCCAGGGGCCAAAAGTTTTGGAATTTAACTGCCGCTTCGGCGACCCCGAAACGCAGGCGCTGCTGCCGCTGCTGGATTCGGATTTACTCAATATTTTTGAAGCCTGCATCTCAGGCCGCCTGGGCGAAATCGCCCCACGGGTAGCCTGGAAGCCGGCCAGTTCGGTGTGCGTGGTGTTGGCGGCGCCTGGCTACCCAAATGCTTATCCCAAAGGTCTGCCCATCCAGGGGTTGACCTCGCTGCCCGATGGGGTTTTTGCGTTCCACGCGGGCACACGCCTGCAAGGAGATCAATTAGAAACCAATGGGGGGCGGGTGTTGGGGCTTTCTGCCCTGGGTGCCACGTTAGCCCATGCCCGCAGCCGGGCCTACCAGGCAGCGGCGGGGGTGTTGTTTCCTGGAAAACATTACCGCCTCGATATTGGGCGGGTATAAATTTCTCCAAGCAGGCGGGCTGCTTAAGGAAAGGAAAATCCTATGGCTGACAAAAACCATCTTCCATCTTCTCCGGGTTCTGCCTACGCCCGCGCCGGTGTGGATATTGACGCTGGCAACCGGGCAGTACACTTGATGAAACAAGCGGTGCGTTCAACCTATTCCTCGTTTGTATTATCGGATTTGGGCTCTTTTGGGGGGTTGTTCTCAACACAGGCGTACACCGGGGTGGAACACCCGGTATTGGTGGCAACCACCGACGGGGTAGGCACCAAAGTTTCCCTGGCAGCCCAGGCAGGACGATATGAGGGCATCGGCCAGGATATTGTCAACCACTGCATCAACGATATCCTGGTGCAAGGCGCTCGCCCGTTGTTTTTTTTGGACTATATTGCTGCCAGCCGGTTAGACCCGGTGATGGCTGCCGCCATTGTTGGCGGCATGGCCCAGGCCTGCCGGGCTGCCGGGTGTGTTTTGCTTGGTGGGGAAACGGCTGAAATGCCGGGTGTTTATGCCCCCGGCCATTTCGATGTGGCGGGCACTTTGGTGGGTGTGGTAGACCAGGCCCATCTCCTGCCTGGGCCGGGTATCCAGATTGGCGATGTGTTTATTGGTCTGGCATCCTCTGGCCCGCACACCAACGGCTATTCGCTGATTCGCAAAGTCATTGCTGATATTCCCCTGGATACGCCAGTTCCTGGAAGTTTTCCACCCGTCTTCCTGGGGGATGCACTGCTAGAGCCGCACCGCTCCTATTTTCCCTTGGTTTACCCAATCCTTCAAAACCACCCGGGGTTGGTAAAAGGCCTTGCTCACATCACAGGCGGTGGTTTTTATGATAATATTCCCCGAATTCTCCCCGAAAACCTCGGCGCTCGCATTTACCGGCGGGCCTGGCCTGTTCCCCCGCTTTTCGAGTGGATTGGGCAGTTGGGGCAGGTTGATGCGGCAGAAATGCACCGGGTTTTCAATATGGGGATCGGGATGGTTGTTGTGGTTTCCCCTGGAGACGCTGCCCGTCTTATTGACTTGGTTGCAGGCTTTTCCTGCTGGCAGATTGGCGAGGTTGTGCCAGTCTCAAACGGTCAGCGAGTTGAACTTGTGGATAGATAAAGGCCAAAACATGCTGCCTACCCACGGAATTTCCGAATCTCGCACAGCCTACCACCGGTTGGTGGTATTGGCTTCTGGAAGTGGGACGAACTTCCAGGCTGTGATGGATGCCTGCGCCACCGGGGAGCTGCCCGCTCATGTGGCGGCGCTGATCAGTGATCGCAAAAATGCCTTTGCACTGGAAAGAGCAAGGCGGGCCGGCATTCCAGCACACTACCTGCCTTTTCAAAAACCCCTGGTAGAAAGTCCCAATGGGATCGTGCTTGCCCGCCAGCATTATGATGAACGTTTGGCCGGGTTGGCCGCCTCATACCAGCCTTCCCTGGTCGTTTTGGCGGGTTGGATGCGCCTGCTTTCGATGTCATTTTTGAATCAGTTTCCGATGCGAGTCATTAACCTGCACCCGGCGCTGCCGGGCATGTTTGCCGGAACAAACGCAATTGAACGAGCGTACCAGGCATATCAAGCTGGACACGTGGCACACACCGGGGTAATGGTCCATTTTGTGCCCGATGAGGGAATGGATAACGGTCCAATAATCGCCCAGGAAATTGTGCCGATATACCCCGGCGATGCGCTGGCTGACCTGGAGACCCGGGTTCATCACCTTGAACACAGCCTGTTGGTGCGTGCCATAAAAAGCGTGCTGACTGGCCCGGCTTTTGCCCAAACCCATGAATTTAAATGAGGAGCGTGCTGTATGTCTGTTGCTTTGTTTTCTCTTTCTGATAAATCTGGCCTTGTTCAGTTGGCTTCCGCCCTGCACGAATTGGGTTGGGATCTGCTTGCCAGCGGTGGCACAGCCCAGGCGCTGCGCACGGCCGGGCTGCCCGTGATGGATGTTTCGGAATATACTGGCTCGCCCGAAATTTTGGGCGGGCGCATCAAAACCATCCACCCTGCTGTAGCGGGGGGGCTGCTTGCCCGCAGCACACCCGCTGATGAAGCCGACCTGGCAAAAATCAATGCCGGGTTTATTGACCTGGTGGCCTGCAACCTCTACCCCTTTCAACAAACCGTTTCCCGCCCGGATGTCAGCCTGGAGGATGCGATTGAAAATATAGACATTGGCGGTGTTACCCTGCTGCGGGCTGCCGCAAAGAACTTCGCCCGGGTGACGGTTCTGGTCGATTCAGCCGATTACACCAGTGTGGTGGCCGAGTTGAAAACCAGCGGGAGTGTCAGCCCCACCACCCGCCGCGGCCTGGCAGAAAAAGCCTTCGCCCACACGGCGGCTTACGATGCCGCGGTAACCGCTTACCTGACGGGTGGGTCGCCGCTCACCCTGCCGCTTTACCCGGTGCAAAGCCTGCGTTATGGCGAAAACTGGCACCAGGAAGCCACCCTTTACGCCTACACTCCCGGGGCAGGCCCAATGGGTGGGCAGCTGCTCCAGGGAAAACCCGTTTCGTACAACAACATGCTCGATCTGGACGCAGCCTGGCGCGCTGTGGTCTCTTTTGACAAGCCCTCTGTGTGCATTGTCAAGCACCTTTCGCCCTGCGGCCTGGCGTCTGCAGAATCACTGGCAGAAGCCTACACCCCGGCTTATGAAGCCGACCCGGTTTCGGCCTTTGGCGGTGTGATTGCGGTCAACCGCCCATTTGACGCTCAAATTGCTGAAAAATTGGGAGACCTGTTTGTTGAGTGTATTGCAGCCCCAGGGTTTACGCCTGAAGCCCTCCTGATTCTTTCCAAGAAAAAGAACCTACGCCTGTTGGAAATGCCCGGGTTGGACATTTCACCCCCGGTGGAACTGCGCTCGATTGTTCAAGGGGTACTTCAACAGTCCCTGGACCTGGGCGACCCGGCGGGTACGGAGTATAAAGTCGTAACAGACCGCCAACCCACCCCCGAAGAATGGCAGGACCTGCACTTTGCCTGGAAAGCCTGCCAGCATGTCAAGTCCAATGCGATTGTCTTTGCCCGAAGTGAAGCCACAGTGGGCATTGGCGGCGGCCAACCCAACCGGGTGGATTGTGTCCGCATTGCCGGTACTCGGGCAGGTGAGAAAGCCCGGGGTGCCGTAATGGCATCCGATGCTTTCTTCCCCTTCCCGGACTCGGTAGAAGAGGCGGTGAAATATGGCATTTCTGCCATCATCCAGCCTGGTGGGTCGCTGCGCGATGACCTTTCCATTGAAATGTGCAACCAGCATGGCCTGGCCATGGTGTTCACCGGTGTGCGCCATTTCCGGCATTAAACCACTGTTGGTTCTGTGTTCTTAATAAAGGAGAAAGTAAGATGAAAGAAGAACTCTTTTCCCAGGGGTTAGCCCTCACCTTCGATGATGTGCTGGTTGTTCCCGCATATACCGAAGTTCTCCCGGCAGAGACCGATGTTCGGGTTGAGATGGCGCCAGGTCTCCAGCTCAACATTCCGATTTTTTCAGCGGCGATGGACACGGTTTCCGAAGCGCCGCTGGCGATTGCCCTGGCGAGAGAGGGCGGCCTGGCTGTCATTCACCGCAACATGTCTCCCCAAGCCCAGGCAATGGAGGTGGACAAGGTCAAGCGTTCCCAGGCGGGAATGATTGTAGACCCCATCACGCTGCCCGTAGATGCCACCCTGGGAGACGCCGAACGTCTGATGGCGAAATACCACATCAGTGGTGTCCCGATTACGGATGAAAACAATTACCTTTTGGGCATTCTCACCAATCGTGACGTGCGCTTCGTGGAACGTGAGGATTACAACCAGCCAGTTTCCAAATATATGACGCCCCAACCGATGATCACTGCACAGGTGGGCATTTCGATGGAGGAAGCCAAACGTTTGCTGCAGCAAAACCGCATTGAAAAACTACCCCTGGTAGACGCTAACGGCAAGCTGAAGGGTCTGATTACGGTGAAGGATATTCAAAAGGAGCGCGAACACCCCAACGCCGCCAAAGACGCCAAAGGGCGCTTACTGGCTGCGGCTGCGGTAGGTGTGGGTGCAGACCTGGAAGAACGGGTGCAGCTTTTGGTAGATGAGGATGTGGATTTGATTGTGATTGACACCGCCCACGGCCATTCTAAAGGCGTGATCCAGGCGATTCAACGGATTCGCCACAACTGGCCGGAACTGCTGATTTGCGCCGGGAATGTGGTAACGAAAGAGGGTACGGAGGACTTAATCAAAGCGGGTGCAAACATTGTCAAGATTGGCGTAGGGGCGGGGTCCATTTGCACCACGCGGGTGGTGGCGGGGGCGGGTATGCCCCAGCTTTCCGCGATTTACGAGTGTTCGCGGGCAGCCCAGGCATTGGGCACTCGGGTGATTGCCGATGGTGGCATCAAGTACAGCGGCGACATTGTCAAGGGCATTGCGGCTGGCGCGGATGCGGTGATGTTAGGCAGCATGCTGGCTGGCCTGGAGGAATCGCCTGGGGAGGTGGTGATTTACGAAGGACGCCGGTTTAAGGAATATCGCGGCATGGGGAGCCTGGGCGCGATGAAAGGTTATGGGAAAGACCGCTATGGCAGCGGTCAATCGGGCAGCGGCAAAACGGTTCCAGAGGGAATCGAAGGCCGGGTGCCGTTCAGGGGCCGGCTGCATGATTATGTTTTCCAACTGGTGGGCGGCCTGCGTTCGGGGATGGGGTATGCCGGGGCGGCCACCTTGGCGGATTTGCAAACCAAATCTCGCCTGGTTCGCATAACCAACGCTGGCCTGGTAGAAAGTCACCCTCACGATGTGATTATCACCAAGGAAGCCCCTAATTACCAGCTGAACCAGGGTGGATAGCTCTGGAATGCCGCGACTCGCAACCGTAGTTTTTTGACGAAATCTGTAGTTGACATCAATAAAACCCTGGCATGTTTTGAGAAACTTGCCAGGGTTTTGTTTGTCATGCCAGCCCTGTGTTGATGGGTACTAAACCATCATTTGCGCAAATTGGCGAAATTCGCGGCAAAATCCCGAACTGTAGTTCCAGGTTAGGGTTTCAGAATGGGGAAGTCGGCTGCGACAGGACTATACCAGTTTGGCGTCCAGCACCACTTCGCTAACGGCAGCCAATGCCCGCGAGATGGGGCAGCCTTTTTTGGATTTGAGCGCGATTTCCTGGAAGGCTTCTTCGCCAATTCCGGGCACTTCGGCTTCGGTGTGCAGCTCAATCTTGGTAATCACTGGCCCGGCATCGTCACGTCCCAGGTGAACTTTGGCTGTGGTGTGAATCCGGTTGGGCGGGAACCCGGCATTGGTGAGCAGCGCGCTCATAAACATGGAAAAACAACCGGCATGGGCTGCGCCAATTAACTCCTCCGGATTGGTTCCGGGCACTTCTTCAAAACGGGTTCCGAAGCTGAACGGGCCTTCAAAGGCACCGCTGCCCAGTTTCATACTTCCACTGCCTTCTTTCAGGCTGCCCTGCCATACTGCTTCTGCTTTACGAATCGCCATTTTTCCTCCAAAATAATTTCAGGTTTGCGTTTATTTTTTAGGCCAGACCAATGTCCGGCGCCTTTCATGGTTTCGATTATAACCGTGTCGTCCGGGACATACATTAATCAAACCTGAGCAGGTGTGCGCAAAAGTTTTTGACCCTGCGGTTTTAAACTTTCAACCCTGGCCCAAAGCCCAGGGGGGTTGGGGGGTGGGGCTGAGGCGTTACCCAATTTCGCTTTCATCCTCAAAAAGTGTTTATGGCTGCGGATTTGCCCAATCAAATTGACTTAGTTGGCTGGCCTTGAAAGACAGCTGACCGTTTTCTTTGCGAATGATTGCCTTCCATACCGAACCTTGGGCTTCATAGTAACCCGTCACGGATTGGTTGGTAATGCTGAAATTGTCCGGAAAGAAGAATACCATTCCCCGTGGGCTGCGTGCTGTGACCCATTCTCGCCCATCGCGCCGGGTGGTCGCAAGGACATATCCATCCAGAAAATCCGCCAGGCTCTGGTATTGGGTGGGGATTCCCATTGTGGAGACATCATAGTTAACCTCCACAACCAGGCTTGGCTTGCTGCCTTCGCGACCCGAAAATAACCGAAATTCACCTGAGCCCCGTTCCACTTGAACGCGATGCTCCTCATCAATCAAGAGGCTGAATGCGGTAAGGGCCTGGTAACTCCCTTCAGGGGTGATTTGAACCACGATGGCCACAGGCGTGCCATGCTCGAACCCCTCCCCTTCGATAGGCTGGCTGAAAATGTCGGCAACTGCTGAGACCAGAAACAGGTTGCTGTAAGCGATTTCAAACGGAACAGCACCCATCACCCCCAGGTTTGCCGGAGCCACCCGGGCAGTCAGGCTGTAGACACCCGTCATCCCCAACAGTCCATCTTTGCCAAATTTCACTACCTGGGTTTCCACCTGCAGTCCGCCGGAAATCTGCTGGGCCAAAGTGGGCCTGAGCATAACCTGGTTGGGCAGCGCCAGCACAAAGGCATTCAGTTGGGGGTCGCGGTAGGCTGTAATGTTGTTTACCAAAACCGGAATGGTGCTGCCGCTTTCCGGCGGGGAGACAACCTGACCGCTGGTGAGGGCGTAGCCAAGGCTGTTAACCCATTGGCGGAGCTCTGGTGTGGCAACAACAAACGCCCCACTGCCCAACGGGCCAGGGTCAAACGGAACTGCTCCAGATACATCCAAAATTCCTGGCAGCAGGCGATTGACTTCAGTTCGTTGGGTGAGGAAAACCCCGGCAGCGCTACCGGAGGGATAAAGCGCTGCCGGGGTGGGGGTGGGCAGGGGCGGAGGTTGTGTTTCGACGGTACTGGTTTGCTCTAACGGGCCAGGCAAGAAGGTTTCGAGGCTGCAGCCCGTCAGGATAAACCAAAAAAGCATCAACAAGCAGGCAGAAATGCCGCTTTTTTGCATGGCTGCCCGGTTTTAGCGAAACGTGGGTTCCGGTTCTGGTTTGTTCTGAAGGATGTTTTCAATGGTCGCCATGACTTCCGGCGTCAATTTCGGGACAACCTCAAGGGCGCGCATGTTTTCATGCACCTGGGCGGCGCGAGAAGCCCCGGTGATGACCGTGCTGACATTGGGATTCTTGACACACCAGGCCAGGGCCAGCTGCGCCATTGTGCAGCCCAGGTCGCCGGCAATGGTTGAGAGCTGTTTGAGTTTTTCAATGGTTTTTTGGGCTTCTTCGCCTTCAAAACGTTCGCGCAGCCATTCGTATCCTTCCAGGGTGGCCCGGGTGCCCTCAGGAATTCCGTTGTTATATTTACCGGTAAGCAGCCCACTGGCGAGGGGGCTCCAAGTCGTTGTCCCCAGGCCGATTTCTTTGTAGAGCCGGGCATATTCTTTTTCAACCCGTTCGCGGTGGAACATGTGATATTGGGGTTGTTCCATCAGGGGTGGAACCAGGTGTTCACGCCGGGCAACGGCATAGGCCTCCATGATTTCGGTGGCACTCCATTCGCTGGTGCCCCAATAAAATACCTTGCCTTGGTCAATCAGTGTGGTCATTGCCCGGACGGTTTCTTCAATGGGGGTCTTTTTGTCCGGGCGGTGACAAAAGAGCAGGTCCACGTAATCCATTTGCAAACGGGCCAGGGCTGCATGGGTGCCTTCGAGGATGTGTTTTCGAGAAAGGCCACGGTCATTCGGGCCGCGCCCGCCCCAAAAAATCTTAGTTGAAACCACCAGGTCTGAACGCTTCCAACCGGCCTTTTTGATGACATTGCCCATAACAATTTCGGCGTTTCCCCCGGCATAGGCTTCAGCGTTGTCAAAAAAGTTCACGCCTTCTTCGAAGGCGGCAGTCATGCATTCTGTGGCAATCTCTTCGCCAACCTGCCCGCCGTATGTTACCCAGGCACCGAGCGATAGCACCGAGACCTGTAAACCTGAATTGCCTAAAAAGCGATATTCCATTGGAAACTCCTTTCGTTTTTATGAGGATTGAGATACACTGGCCCAACGCTCAACCCTTTTATGGGATGGAAGGCCATTACGATTATATCAGCCATTGCAACAAACCTGGATAACAACCCCAAAAAACTTTCCATCCCACGCCAAGGAGTCCGTGTCGAAATGGTCGGATTTCGGTTGACCCCCTGGGGTTTTTATGGCATAATTCCCCCTATCTAAATAAGCAAAGCGATGATGGAAACGAGTAAACCCGCTTGACCCTGTCAGCGAACCCGGAAATGGTGCGAGCCGGGCCAGGACAGCAGGTTGAAAATCCTTCCGGAGCAGCGAACCGAACCCGCACTGCGGTGCGCCAGTAGGGTAGACGGGTTGGTCTTCCGTTATCCAGGCCGGAACATTGAACAGGGTTCGTGGGTTGGCCCACCAAACCCCGGAAGTGTTTCTCCGAGGTGCCTGCTGTTGGCAGGAACCAGGGTGGTACCGCGAGGCCTTGCTCTCGTCCCTGGATGGGATGGGAGTTTTTCTTTTTAACAGCCCTCTCGAAAGCAAGGGGAAAACCAAATTCAGGCGTGTAATGGAAACGCCAAGGAGCGTGTTGAATGGCTTTTGAAGAAGTATCCAATAAAGTAGATTTTATCCAGCTTGAACACCAGGTCATCCAGTTTTGGAAGGATACCAATGCCCTGGGAAGGCTGCGCATATTGAATAAAGATAAACCCACCTGGTCGTTTTTGGATGGTCCGATTACAGCGAACAATCCAATGGGTGTTCACCATGGGTGGGGGCGCACCTACAAGGACCTCTATAACCGTTTTTGGGCGATGAGTGGCCACGAAATGCGCTACCAGCAGGGTTTTGACTGCCAGGGGCTTTGGGTTGAAGTGGAGGTTGAGAAGGAACTGGGCTTCAAATCCAAAAAAGACATTGAAACCTACGGCCTGGATAAGTTTGTTCTCAAATGCAAAGAACGTGTCCTCCGCTACGCGGCAGTGCAAACCGAACAATCGATGCGCCTGGGCTATTGGATGGACTGGAATGACCCGTATGTGCTGCGTAAGTTGGCGGGTGCATTGGTTGAAAACCCCCAGCAGCAAACCAGCATGCCGGGTGTCAATGGTGAAGTGACGGGAACTGCGGAGCAGTTGGTGGGGCAGTTGGGCCAGCTTCATGTTGGCGGCAGCTACTTCACCTTTGCAGATGAAAACAACTATATGATCTGGCATTTTCTCAAGAAATGCTGGGAAAAAGACTGGCTCTACCGGGGCGCCGATGTGATGCCCTGGTGCCCGCGCTGTGCAACGGGTATCAGCCAGCACGAAATTGTTACGGATGGTTACGCTGAACTGACCCACCGCAGCGTCACCCTGCGCTTTCCCCTGCGCAGCCGGCCTGGTGAAGCCCTGCTGGTGTGGACTACCACCCCCTGGACGCTCAGCAGCAATGTCGCGGCTGCAGTTGGACCAGAATTGACTTACGCCAAAGTGCGCCAGGGCGATGAGTTTCTGTATCTTTCCAAGGGCACCCTGCATATGCTGCGCGGCCCGTATGAAGTGGTTGCTGAATTGAAAGGCAGCGAAATGCTTGGTTGGACTTATGATGGGCCGTTTGATGACCTGGAGGCTGCCGGACAAAAGGGTGGGGTTACAGAGTTGGAAGAACTGCTGAAAGGTGTGGAAGATTCCGCCCGGACTGCCCACCGGGTGATTGCCTGGGACCAGGTTGGCGAAGCCGAAGGTACTGGAATCGTTCATATTGCTCCGGGCTGTGGCGCAGAAGACTTTCAGCTGGGCAAAGAATACAAGCTGCCCCTGCTCGCGCCCATTGACGATGAAGGGGTTTTTGTTGAAAAATTTGGCTGGCTGACGGGTCTGCAGGTGGCGAACGTTGCCGCACCCATCTTTGATGATTTGGAGCGCAAAGGGGTTCTGTATCATGTGGAGCCCTATACCCACCGCTACCCGACCTGCTGGCGCTGCAAAACCGAACTCGTCTTCCGACTGGTGGATGAGTGGTTCATCAACGTGGGCGAAGTATACGACAAGCCGCGTGAAGCTCTGACTCCAGAAGAAAAAGCCGCCAGCCTGCGCTACCAGATTATGGATGTGGTGGACCAGATTCGCTGGATTCCGGAGTTTGGCCAGGCCCGCGAGTTGGATTGGCTGCGCAACATGCACGACTGGATGATCTCTAAAAAGCGCTATTGGGGATTGGCCCTGCCGATCTGGGTGTGCGGGGAGTGCAAGCACTTCCATGTGGTAGGCAGCGACCACGAACTCAAGGAGCGCGCTGTGGAAGGTTGGGAAACCTTTGAAGGGCATACACCCCATCGCCCGTATGTTGATGCTGTCAAAATCGCCTGCACAAAATGCGGCAGCACCATGGAGCGTATTCCGGATGTGGGTAACCCCTGGTTGGATGCGGGCATTGTCAGCTTCAGCACAACAGGCTACCGCAGCGACCGGGCCTACTTTGAAAAATGGTTCCCGGCCGATTGGGTCAGCGAATCTTTCCCTGGTCAATTCCGCAATTGGTTCTACAGCCTGCTGGCCATGGGTACCGTGGTTGCCGAAGCGCCGCCTTTCAAAACCTTGTTTGGCTACGCTTCGCTGCTGGCAGAAGACGGGCGCGAGATGCACAAATCCTGGGGCAACTCGATTGAATTTAACGAAGCGGCCGATAAAATGGGCGTGGATGTGATGCGTTGGTTGTACTGCGCCCACAAGCCGGAAAACAACCTGCTGTTTGGCTATCACCGGGCGGATGATGTTCGCCGGCGGTTCTTAATCCCGGTGTGGAATATGTACGGTTTCCTGGTCAATTATGCCCGGCTGGATGGCTGGCTGCCGCCTCAGGAGGACTTTGACCCTGCCCAGCCTGAGGGTCCCACCCCCACCAGTTCCAACCCGCTCGACCGCTGGGTGCTGGCCCGAATCAACCAGGTGACTGCCCGGGTGACGGATGCCCTGCAAAACTACGACGCCTTTGCCGCCACCCTGGTTCTCGAAACCTTTATTGACGACCTGTCTAACTGGTATATCCGCCGCTCACGCCGCCGCTACTGGAAAGGGGAGCACGATGAGGACAAAAATGCGGCTTACGCAACCCTTTACCATGTTTTTGTGCGGCTGGTGCGGCTGCTTGCGCCCATCACCCCCTTCTTCACGGAGGCGATGTACCAAAACCTCGTGGTCAATGTCCAACCCAATGCCCACGCCAGTGTGCACCATACCACCTATCCATTGGTGGATCAAAACGCCCTGGACGACGGCCTGGTTGCCCAGATGGACCTGGCCCGGCGGGTGGCCAGCCTGGGGTTAAGTGCGCGCGGCGCAGCCAACCTCAAGGTGCGTCAACCTCTTTCAAAGGTTTATGTGTATGTCAGTGAGGGTAGGGCGGAGCTTTCCAAATCCCTGGAAGACATTGTGGCGGACGAACTGAATGTTAAGGCTTTTGAATTTGTAACCCAGGCCGAGAAGCTGGTCAGCTACCGGATTATGCCGAACAACAAACTGCTGGGTCCGCGCCTTGGGGCGGCGTTTCCGAAACTGCGTGAAGCCCTGGCCGCGGTGGCCCCCGGCAAAGTGGCAGCAGCCGTGGCGGCGGGTGAATCGCTTCCGCTTGTGGTGGATGGAAGCGAAATGCTTCTGGCGCCTGAAGAAATCGTGGTCGAAACCCGCCCGGCAGAGGGACTGGCTGTGGCCGCCGACAAGGTGGTTACCGTCGGCCTCGACGCTCAGGTCACCCCGGAATTGAAAATGGAGGGTTTGGCCCGCGAAGTTGTCCGGCGCATCCAGGCCATGCGTAAGAGTGCCGACTTTAACATCGAAGACCGGATTGTGACGCACTATTCTGGCGATGATGAACTGGTTGCTGTTCTGGAACAATGGGCCAGCTACATCAAAGCCGAGACGCTGAGTGTGTCCCTCGTGGCGGGTGATGGGCCAGCCGGGGCTTATGTTGAGGAACAGAAGATTGATTCGGCGGTGCTGCGCCTGGCTGTGATGCGCAGCGCATAACCCCGATTTGTTAAGCTAAAAGCCGCTGCGCTCGAATTTCCGAGCACAGCGGCTTTTTAAATCTTGAGCAGAGTTATGGGGTAGTGGTATTGTTGTGGAACCAGTTATAAGCGTAGTACCCGCTTGTGGGGCTTTGCAGGCGGATAGAAATTTTGGGTTGGTTTGCCAGTTCAGCCGGGATGGTGTAGGTGACTGAGAACGAACCCCCTGGGCCAGAGGATTGGGTGCCGATGACATACCCGCCGATTCCTTGGGTGCCCATATAGCCCATGGTTACCTTGAAATCGTCATTGGCAGGGAAGTTGTAGGTTGTAATGGTCACCGTTTTGCCGAGCACGACGCTGTCAATAAAAAATACTGGGGGTTTGGCCGGGGTAAAGGGCACTTCAGGCGCCGGGGTGGGCTCAGGGTCTTCAGGGTTGGTTGTGTTGTTATAGAACCAGTTGAAGGCATAGTACCGGGATGTGGGGCTTTCCAGCCGAATGGAGATTTGTTTCAGGTCGTGCAGCGCTGCAGGGATGTTGAACGTTGCGGTGAACTGCCCAACTTTTTCTGTGCTGTATTCACCCGCAGGAATGCCATTAATCCCGCGGGTTCCCATCAATCCCATGGTGACGTTAAATTTGTCTTTTGCAGGGAAGTTATAGCCTTTGATGGTGACGGTTTGGTTGACCACCACGGCTTCGATGAAGAAGTAGGGATAGTCCGGTAAAATCAGGTTTGTGCCTCCGCTGGCTGCCAAAGATGAGTTGGCTTGGACGGTGGTTGGTGCTTGCAAGGGAGCAAGCGTTATGGCCGCCTGGGTGGCAGGGATGGTTGCTGCTGCTGGGCTGGTGGGTACAGCAGTTGGGGGTTGGGTCGTCGGCAGGGGTGTTGGGGAAGGGGTGTTTGACCCTTTTGGCCCACCCGCGCGACCGGCATCATCATCGTTGTAGAACCAGTTATATGCGTAATAACCTGAAGATGGGCTTTCCAACCGGACAGCAATGCGGTATGCGCCTTTTAAGCTGTTGGGGATGTTATACGTCGCTGTGAATGACCCGCCATCGCCCGAACTTTGCTGGGTTACCTGTACGCTTTCCCCTTCTGCTGTGTCTAATGGTCCCATCCAGACGATAAATTCATCGTTGGCTGGGAAATTGTACGATTCAATGGTGACACTGGTATTCACAGCAACCGAAACGATGTAAAAAAATGGGGCGGTTCCAGGGGGTAGGCTGCTGCTTTGCAGATAACTTCCTCCACCACTGCCCTCAGAAGAAGCGGTTGCTCGCCCGGCCATACCGAGCAGCAAGAGCACCACCGCAATACCAAATCCAATCAAAATTACCGGCCAGCGCATGATTTTCATATTGTCTCCTCCGCTTTTAACCTGCCTGTCAGCATACACCTATGCACCCACTTGGGAAAGATGGGTTCTACATCCTCAATATCAATATACCATATTCTCATAGAAAGAACAGCCGCAAGCGGTTTAAATCACGTTGTATTCGTGAATTTCGCGTTTTTCTGCGAAGCGCCAGTAATCCAGAGAGGAGATATCCAGGGTGGCTGCCCTGCCATCCAGAATGATTTCGCTCATCAACAGGCCTGATACCGGGCCGTGCATGAACCCGTGCCCGGAGAAACCGCCCACCACATAAAAGCCCTCCAGGGGCGTTTTTCCGTAGATTGGATGCGCATCCGGGGTGTTTTCGTAAAGGCCAGCCCAGCGCGCGGATAACCCGGCCTGTTCAAGGGCTGGCAGGCGTTCAATGGCCGCTTCCATGTGGGTCAGTTCCCAATCGGGGTCAACAGACTGGTCGTACCCGGCTGGTTCCGAGGGGTTCGACATGCCCGTGAGCAGCCCTTCGCCTTCGGGGTGAAAATACAGGGATTGGCCGAAATCAATTACAAAAGGGAAATCCTTGGGCAACCCAGGGATGGCTGTGGTGGTAAGCCACTGCCGCCGGACCGGGGTGATGGGCAGGTCCACCCCGGCCATGTCGCCCACCAGTTTGAGCCAGGGTCCGGCTGCGTTAACCACCACCGGTGTGGATATTTCACCCTGGGCAGTGACCACACCGGTCACCCGGCTGTCATTTTTGAGAATGCCCGTAACCGGAGCCTGGCTGATGGCCTTCACCCCCAGGCGAGCCCCCGCCCCGACGTATGCCATGACCACGCTGTTTGGGTCTGCTAATCCATCTTTGGCGTTGATTGTCGCCCCAAGCACATCATCCAGCCGCATCATCGGCAGGCGTTTACGGACTTCTTCAGGGGTCAGCCACTGGGTGGGTACGCCCAGGCTGTGCTGCAGTGCAACATTTTGTTTAAACACCTGGATATCTTTTTCTCGTGTTAAGAAAATTAAGTATCCGAGGGCCCGGTAGCCAGAATCGGTGCCGGTTTCTTCTTTCAAATTTTCCAGCATTGGCAGGCTGAGCTGAGACAGGCGGATATTAACTTCAGTGGCGAATTGGTAGCGCACCCCGCCAGCACAGCGACCCGTTGCCCCGGTGCCAAAAAATGCTTCTTTTTCAAGCAAAACCACGTTTTTCATTCCGCGCTTTGCCAGGTGATACGCCGTGCTGGCGCCCATGACACCACCGCCAATCACAACGGCGTCGGCGGTTTGGGGTTGGTTGTTTGATGTCATTGTTTACTCCTGAATAAAAAAACGCTGGTATTACCAGGATACCAGCTGGCCTAAGCCCATCATTTGTGCATTGCGCACTGCCAGGGTGGCTGCTGCTGCGTCCTGCACGGCGACGCCAACGCACTTAAAGAAGGTGATCTCCTCGTCAGCCATTCGCCCGGCTGCTTCGCCGCTGGCTAATTTTCCGATTTCCACCAATGAAGCGGGTTGAATAGCACCCATTTGAAGGGCTGCCAGGATTTCTCCTGCTTCGGCCATGCAGGCTCCGGTTGAATCGATAAATATCCTGGCCCTGGAAAGCAGGGCAGGGGGGATTTCAATCATTTCTGGGGTGTAGGAGCCCACGCCATTGATGTGCGTTCCAGTGCGAATATCCTCAGGTTGGAAAACCGGGGTTTTCGATGTGGTTGCGGCGCAAATGATGTCGGCTTGCTGCGCTGCATCTCGGGGGCTGGCGGCAGGCTGGATGGCTTGGGGTACATGGCTTTTTCCGGCCATATCCTGGATGAACTTCTCCACTCGTTCTGGGTTGGGATCGTACACCCAAACCCTTTCAATCTGGCGAACTGCGCATACCGCAAGGAGTTGGGTGCGAGCCTGAGCCCCTGCGCCGAAAATGGCCGCAGTCCGGCTGTTAGAACGGGCCAGCAAGTCCGTTGCTGCGCCGCTGCCTGCTCCGGTGCGGATGGCGGTCAGCGTGGCGCCTTCGAGAACAGCCTCGATACGTCCGTTTTCGGGGTCCATCACCAGCACAGCCGCATGAATAAAAGGCAGTCCGTTTTTGGGATTATTTGGAAACAGGGTGACCATTTTTACCGCCAGGGCGCTGCTGTTTTGGGCAGAAGACTGGCGGGAGAATGTTTGGACATAAGCTGGCATGAACAGCGCTGTGGCTTGCTGTGGAGCAATTTCCAGGCGAGTTCGCAGCGGCACTTCTGCCTGGCCAGCAGAAAGGGCCTGGTAAGCCCCTTTCATTGCTTCGATCGTCTCGCGCATGGGCAGTGCCTGGCGCACATCTGAGGCATTGAGAATGAGCATCGGTTTTTACCCGTTGGATCGGTTTGTGTGGGGCAGCCTGGGTGGGGGCTGGCTACTCGATGCCCAGGTAGGCCTTCTGCACCATTTCGTTTTGGCGTAACTTTTTGGCCTCATCTTGCAGAACAATTTCGCCCGTCTGCAGAACATAGCCGCGGTGGGCAATTTGCAAAGCCATCTGGGCATTTTGTTCGACCAGCAGGATGGTCACACCTTCTTTGTTGATTTGCTCAATGGTATCAAAAATGCTTTCTACCAAAATGGGGGCAAGGCCCATGGAAGGTTCATCCATTAAAAGCACTTTTGGCCGGGCCATCAACGCCCGTCCGGTTGCCAGCATTTGCTGCTCACCGCCGGACAGGGTGCCGGATACCTGGGTGCGCCGTTCTTTGAGACGGGGAAACAGGGTATAGACTTTTTCCAGGTCTTCGTTGATGCCAGCGTTATCTTTGCGGGAATATGCGCCCATTTCCAGGTTTTCCAGCACGGTCAGACGTGAGAAAATACCCCGGCCCTCGGGCACCATGGCAATGCCTTTGTAAACCAGTTCATGGGCTTTATATTTTGACAGATCTTCCCCGTTTAACTTCACGTAACCCTGGCGTGGTTTGAGCAGCCCGGCAATGGTCCGGAGGGTGGTGGTTTTCCCAGCCCCGTTTGCACCAATCAGGGTGACAATTTCACCCTGGGCTACGTTCAATGTGATTCCGTGCAGCGCCTGGATGTTGCCATAATATGTATGGATATTATGTACTTCAAGCATGATGGTCATAGCGAATTTCCTTTACTGAGTCCCGGTATCGAGAATTGGTTTTGCCTTTTTGGGTGCATCAGGCTTGCAGGTGTTGGTTGGCGACTGCGCCGCGGCCCAGGTATGCTTCAATAACCCGGGCATTCCGTTGAATTTCAGCGGGCAGGCCTTCGGCAATTTTGGTGCCAAAATCCATCACTGAGATCTTTTCACTGATGGTCATGACCACTTTCATATCATGTTCAATCAGCAAGGTGGTTATGCCAAGCTTATCCCGCACGTCACGGATGAAATAAATCATATCGGTGGTTTCATGCGGATTCATCCCTGCGGTGGGCTCGTCGAGTAAGAGCAGTTTGGGTTTGTTGGCCAATGCCCGGGCGATTTCCAGGCGGCGCTGCGCCCCATAGGGCAGGTTTTTGGCCAGGTAATCGCCCATTCCGGCCAGGCCTACGTATTTCAGCAGCTTTCGGGCCTCTTCTTCGGCAAAGGCTTCTTCCTCTTTCAGTCTTTTGGTTTGCAGCACGGCCTCAACCCAGGATGTTTTCAAATGGCGATGCTGGCCTACCAGAATGTTTTCAAGCGCACTCATGTTGGAGAACAAGCGAATATTCTGGTAAGTGCGAGAAATGCCCACCCTTGTAATCTGGTCGGGAGTTTTCCCGCTGATTTCCTGTCCAAAAAACTGGATGCTGCCTTCATCAATCTGGTAAAAACCGGTAATGCAGTTGAAAAAAGTGGTTTTTCCAGCCCCATTGGGACCAATGATACTGGCAATTTGGCCTTCGGCAATTTCAAAATCGAAGGCGTTCACTGCAACCAGGCCGCCAAACCTTTTGGTTACTTTTGTTGCGGTTATTGCATTCATGGTTGTCTCCTGTTTTCCTGGTGGATTCAATCCGCAGCAGCGGCTTCGTTACCGGTTGGGGGTGCGCTTCCGCTCAGTTCTCTTTTCATCACAGCCGAGGGCCAGAAACCTTCTGGTTTCGCAAGCATCATGACAATCAATAAAACGCCGTACATCAGCAGGCGGAACTCGGCAAACTCTCGCAGCAGCTCAGGCAGGCCCACCAGAATGAAAGCACCCACGATGACGCCTGGAATACTGCCCATGCCGCCGACGATAATCAGGGCTAACACATTAATCGAAATTAGCAGGTTAAAGCTGTGGGGGAAAATGGAGGTTAATTTGCTGGCGAAAATGCCGCCTGCCAGACCCGAGAGGGCAGCGCCGATGCCGAAGGCCAGCAGCTTGGTGGATACCAGGTTGATGCCCATGGCCTGTGCCACATCTTCATCTTCGCGCATCGCCATCCACTGGCGCCCCAGCCGGGAATCGCGCAGCCGCACCGAGATGTAAATCGAGATGATAACTGCCAGCAGGATGACATAGTAAAGAAATTCAGGCCTGATCAGATCGGTCCCTAAAAAGTTGGGCTTGGGGATTAACAAAATGCCCTGGGCTCCGCCGATGTTGGGCTTGAGCATATCGGAGAGCGCCAGGATGCGGATAATTTCACCAAAGCCCAATGTCACGATTGCAAGATAGTCGCCGCGCATTCGCAGCACAGGCGTGACCAATACCACCCCGGCTATGGTTGCAGCCAACATGGCAAAAGGCAGCGCTGCCCAAAAAGACATCTGCGCAATGCCCAGGCTGCCCGTGGAGGTAAGCACACCCAGTACATACGCCCCAATGGCGAAGAAAGCAACGTGACCCAGCACCAACATACCCGCAAAACCAACCACAATGTTTAAGCCCAGGCCCATGAGGACGTAAATGCCCACGTTGTTGACCACTTCAGAGAGGTAAGTGCCCAGGATTTGGGGCAGTAAAAGCCCCAGCACGACCCACAGACCATAAGTTGCCCAGGTCATGTATTTTTTCTGTTGGGGGTTTAGCCCAGAAAGGCGGGTTTGGATGCCAGCTCCGCGCTGGGACCATTGATCTTTTGCCCCGGCTATCAGCAGGAAAAGGATCGCAGCCACCCAGGGGGAGAGCGCTTTTTGAACAAAAATGATCCTTTCCACACCGATGCCAAAAAACTTGCGCACTCGTTCCGATAAAATTTCTGAAAAGAGGCCAATGGCCAGGGTGTATACAAGACCGGTCAGCAGAGGTTCACGGATGCGGGTAGGTAGAAAAAGGTACAGGCTTGCCAATGTGCTGGCCAGTGTGGAAATTAAAATGAGTAAAATGGACCCGGGAATTGGTTCCAGCCCAAATGTCAGGGTTTTAACCAGGACAGGGGAGACGTTAATTAAATATTCCCGGATATTGAAACTTGACGCCACAAAAATCAAAAGAGCCAGGCCTAAACCCGTGAGTAAACCATGAATTGCGCCGCTCAATGCGGCTTGCTTCATGTCGTGCTGGCTGTATTTGCGTGCAGACAGGTAGCCCATGGCGATTGCGGGCGCCAAAAACAAAACCTGTCCCATGGTCAGAATGCCCCCAATTAATTCCCGCCGGCCGAAAAGTTCCACCATCCCGATTGCACTGATGTTCACTGCAATCAGTGCGGCGATACCACTGCTTTTTAAGATTTCTCGATATGTGTTTGTCATCGGATGGCTCCTTATGCTTTTTTGCCTTGCAGACGTTCACCAATAATGCCCTGCGGACGAAAAATCAGCACCAGCACGAGCATTGAAAAGGCAATTACATCTTTCAATTGGTGCGCTGCGGGAATTCCGAGGCCTTCCAAAAAGAGGGCCGGGCCGACCGATTCGAACATTCCCAAGAACAGGCCCCCAATTGCTGCCCCGGGAATGCTGCCAATGCCGCCCAATACTGCAGCAGTGAAGGCTTTAATGCCAGGGACAAACCCCATGAAAAAGTGAACTTGCCGGAAGACAAGGGCATACAAAAGCCCGGCCACACCGGCCATGGCTGCCCCGGTGGCAAACGTGATGGATACGGTTTTGTCTACGTCAATGCCCATGAGTGCGGCGACATCCTTATCTTCGGCCACGGCACGAATCGCTTTGCCGGTTTTGGTGCGCAAAATGAAGAAATTCAGCCCAATCAACATGATGATCGTTACCACAATCACCAGGACATGGACCTTAAGCACTTCTGTGCCAAACATGGGGATCGTTCCACTCAGAATTTTCACAGCAGGGAAAGGCTTGACTTCAGAACCCAAAAGCCGGTTGAAATAGTACTGCCAGAAGAAAGAGGCACCAATGGCAGTAATCAAAGGTACCAGTCGGGGTGCTTTGCGCAGCGGCCGGTAGGCGATTTTCTCTGTTAGCAGCGCAATGCCAATGGTAGTCAGGATGGAAACGGCCAGGATGATGATCAGGCTTAAGATGGGATAACGGTCCAAAAAGCCCGAACTACCAAAGGGTTGGGCAATCAAAACGGTGCTAAGCATGATGCCGGACATGAAAAATTCACCATGGGCGAAATTAATCATGAGCAGCACACCATATACCATCGTGTAGCCAATCGCGATCAATGCATACATGCTGCCTTGGGCGATGCCAAAAATGACGAAGTCGGTCCAGTTCCTGGCAGTGTAAGGATTGTCACTTAAGCTTGCAATCGTACCCCAAACAACGACGATAATAATTGCAATTCGGAAAATCCATAGAAAAATATCAATCAGGTTGATGTCTTGCAGGCGTGCTTTCATCGGCATACTCCGAAAGGATGGTATTTGGTTTTCAGGGTAGGTGTGGCGAGCAATCGGGTCATGCTTGCCAATAAAATGGAAAAGAGGGCCCAGGTTTTTAGGGCCTGGGCCCTTTTTTTAGAACAAAACAAAAAACGGATCTAAACCCAAGTTTCAGTGTCGTGCTTGTGGTTTAGGGCCAAATGCGGACGTATTCGCCGCCCTGCAGTTCGGAGACCGAAATCTTCGGGTCAGCGCAGTCGCCATATTCGTTGCAGGTCAGGGAGCCGGTGATGCCGGAGAAGCCAGAGGTGGCATAGAGGCAGTCGCGCATGGCCTGGCGGCCGATGTGCAGGGTGCCATCTTCTTCCTGGGTGGCAACTTTTTCGACGCAGGCGAAGATCATGTTGGCGGCGTCAAAGGCATGGGCGTGGAAAACGGACAGCGGGGCGCTGCCGAAATCGGCCTGGTACATGGCAGCAAATTCATCATAAATGCCACCCGAGAAGGAAAGATCCGGGCCGGAGAAGTACATGCCTTCGCCAGAATCACCAATGGCCTCAGCAGCGGCAGCCGAGAAGCAGCCATCCGCAGAACCCAGAACGGCGTTTTCGAGGCCGGCAACTTCTTTGGCCTGCTTGGCCAGGAAGGCGCATTCAGCGGTGAAGACCGGGAAGAACAGGAACTGAACTTCACCAGAAGCAGCGACGGAGGTCAGAACCGGGCGCATATCGGTATCGCCTTTATTCACAGCGGTGAAGGCCAAAATTTCGCCGCCCAGGCCGCGGAAGGCTTCAGCGAAGGCATTTGCAAGACCTTCGGTGTAGGGGTCACCATCGTGAACGGCAGCAGCCTTGGTCAGGCCAAGCTGGCTGTAAGCAAACTGGGCCATGGCAGCGCCCTGAACTTTGTCGTTGTGGGCGGTGCGCAGGTAGCCGGCGTTGAAGGCCTGGGCCGGGTCGGTCAGGCTGGGGGCGGTGTTGGAGGGGGAAATCATAAAGTAGCCAGCATCGGAAACGATTTTGGACATCGGAACGCCAGCGCCAGAGCAGCTGGTGCCGACCACACCCAGGATGCTGGGATCGGACACGATTTTCTGACCGGCAGTCTGGCCGCCTTCAGCGTTACAGCCATCATCTTCAGCCTGCAGCTGAATGCTGTGGCCCAGGACTTCGCCCTTCATTTTGATGGCAATCTGGACGCCGTACTGGGAGTCCAGGCCAAGGTCGGCGTTGGCGCCGGAAATGACCAGAGCCGAAGCGATTTTGATCGCGTCTTCAGGGCCATAGGTAACGCAGCCGATCGTATCAGTACATTCAAAAGTCGATTCGGTGCTGCCACCGGTGCAAGCTGCCAGGGCCAGGCTGGCCACCACAACCAACAAAATTACGAACATCGTTTTCTTCATCATGCTTCTTTCTCCTCTAGAAAATTAGACAAAGGGTTGTTTAGAAATATTAAAAACGAAACATTACACGAACTTCCATCGGGGTGAGGTTTACCACCTCCTTTATTTTGTGGTTAATAGGTGAATAGAGGTACGCTACCATTTGCGTACATTCCCCCATTTTACATAAATCCTGCCAATAGGTCAAGCAGAATTTAATAATTCATTTAACTTAAGGCGTGGTTTTGTGCTGAGCCCCATGAAAAAGGGGCTGCTTTGCCGTGCTCACGGTGACACTGCCCCCTGGATTTGTCGTTGTGAAGGAGCCCAGCAAAGGATAAACCTTGCTTGTAGGGAAAGGTCTTTCGGGCTGCGCCGTTCAGGACGAGCTGGGAGTTTAGGCCCGTGGTGAGACTTCTTTTTCGCGCATGGCGGTAAAAGCAGCGATCGCGATTTCGATCATATCCAGGGAAGGTTCACGGGTGGTCAACCTTTGCAGGGCCAGGTTTGGTTTCACCAGCCAGCGCACTATGGGGTTATGCAGATTTTTGGCTGTCCAGCGAATGTATTCATATGCCAGCGAAGCCAGGACAGGAATCAGCAGCACCCGGCTCACAATTCGCCAGAGGAGGGGCAGCGGACCGATCAGGGTAAAAATCAGGATGGAAATCAGTACCAGGGAAAGCAAGAAAGCCGTTCCACAGCGTGGGTGTTCCAGTGAATGGTGGGATACGGCTTCGGGGGTGAGGGGCGTTCCAGCTTCAAAGGCGTTTATAGTTTTGTGTTCGGCGCCATGGTAGCCAAACACCCTTTGAATGTCGGGTATTCGTCCAATCAAAACAATATATCCAACCAGGATGCCCAGGCGAAGCAAGCCCTCTACCACGCTGGTAATCCAATGCGGTGTGGCTGCTGCTTCGTTTTGAACTGGAGCAAGCCAGGCCACCCCCAGGTCAATCAGGTGGGCAATCCCGGCAGGCAGCACAAAAAATAATCCAATGGTGAGTAAAATCGAAAAAGCCAGGGTCAGCACAAGCTCTTTGCCTTCTAGCTTTTCATCTTCTCCTGCCTGTAAGTTGGCAGAGATGGTCAGGGCGCGCATGCCCAAGGCAAGTGCATCCCAGAGCACAACCAGGCCGCGCAAGAAAGGAATGCGCGCCATTCGGCTTTGGTAGATGGCACCCAGGGTTTCGGTGTGAAGTTCAATTTGCCCGGTTGGGGCTCGCATGGCAATTGCGGCATGGCTGGCGCCGCGCATCATCACGCCTTCAATGACGGCCTGGCCGCCGTAGTTGGGGAGTGTTTGTTCGCTCACGGTTTGAGGTTGTCAAAGAAGTAAATCAGTGCTTCGATGCCCTTTTCCCAGGTGGGCAGGTGCAGTTTCTCATCTGGACCGTGAGCATTGTCATCCGGCAGGCCGAACCCAATATTGACAGATTCCAGGCCCATCAACTGCTGAAGTTGGGTGACGACTGGAACGCTTCCCCCTTCGCGCTTAAGCAACGGTTTCACTCCCCAGGCTTTTTCCTGAGCGCTCATCATTGCCTTGGCCCAGGGGGATTCGATATCGGAAATGGATGGCGCACTGGAAGCGAGTTGGTCCAGCTCCCAGCGGACAGTCTTGGGGGCGTGCTCTTCCAGGTAAGCGCGCAGCTGTTCGCCAACCTCTTCCGGGTCCTGGTCGGGCACCAGGCGGGTGGAGAGTTTTGCCATCGCGTAAGCGGGTAGAACGGTTTTTGACCCTTTTTCAATGAAACCAGCATAAATCCCATTGACTTCGAGGGTTGGTCGGGCACCGATGCGTTCCATGGGGATAAAATCGGGTTCCCCCCAAAGTTTGGGTACGCCGGTGTTTTTCAGCAGGAGTTCTTCTGCGTGGGGCAGGGCTTTCATGGCTTCTCGCTCCACCTGGCTGAGCGGGCGAACCCTGTCATAAAAGTTTGGCAGCGTGATTTTGCCGGTAGAATCGTGCATGCCGGCAATTAATTCACATAGGGCCTGGGCGGGGTTGTGAACCGTTCCGCCGTAAATGCCCGAGTGCAAATCTTGCTTTGGGCCGTACACCCTCAGTTCAAAATAGGCCAGGCCGCGCAGTGCGTAGGTCAGGGTGGGCAAGCCTGGGGCCAGCATACCCGTATCTGGGTTCAGGCAAAAATCACTTTTGAGCAGATCCTTGTTTTGTTTAATAAAGTCGGGCAGATGAGCGGAGCCGATTTCTTCTTCGCCTTCGATCATAAATTTCAGATTGACCCCCAATTTGCCGGCCTGCTGCAGCGATTCGATTGCATACAGTGTTGCCATCACCTGCCCTTTCATGTCCGTTGCGCCGCGTGCGTATAAATTTTCACCCCGGATGACCGGTTTGAATGGGTCGGAGTGCCATTTGTCCAGCGGGGTTGCTGGCTGAACATCATAGTGCCCATAAATCAACACGGTGGGCGCCTCGGGACCGGCTTCGAGCAGTTCACCATACACAAGCGGGTGTGAATCGGGTGGGAACAGCTGCACATTTTGCACGCCCAGCCTGGTTAGATAGGCGGCCACAAATTCTGCCGACTGCTGCATGGCCCCTCGGGCTGCCGGGTCGGTAGAAATGGATGGCATTGCAATCCATTCGCACATCTGGTCAATAAAATGCGAATGTTGCTTTTTGGCATAATCAAGGCTGGTTTGCAAAGGGTTGCTCATATTCTTTCCTTCGACGGATGATGATTTTTCCCAGGGGTTATAAAAAACCTGGACAATGGGTTTGTTTCGGGTTTTATTATACCCGCCTGGGGTTGTACCTGGCGTGTTTTTCTGCGGGGATGGGGAAGATCTTTGGTATTGCGAAACCCCAATCCCCGACCCAAAGCCTGGGGCGGGGCAGAGAACGGGCGGGCGGGTGAAAAATCTGGATAACCAATACCCGCGCACTTTTGTCAGGCGTGAATGTGAAGGTTCTTAGCGCCTTTTCGCATTTATTGATTTGCCTCCCCAAGGACAATCGTGAACGCTAATTCCTGGTTTTCTCGGTACAGCCTGATGATGATTTCCTCACCGGGTTGGAAGGCATAGAGGGCATTGATATACGCATAATTCGCTGTGATGGGTTTATCGCCAATTTGGATGATAATATCACCGGTCTCAATGCCTGCTTTGCCTGCCGGTCCATTGGGATCTACTCGGGTGACATATGCACCGTATTCCACTGGCAGGTTATAGCGCCGGGCGATATAGGGTGAAATGGATTGCCAGTTCACCCCGAGGTAAGGCCGTGCAAAATACCCTTGTTGGATGATTTGTTCGCTGATGATGCTCACTGTGTTGGCGGGAATGGCGAAGCCAAGCCCTTCAGCAACTGTGGAGCCCCCATTGCGCACTATCAGGGTGTTGATTCCAATTACCTGTCCGGCCAGGTTCACCAAGGGTCCGCCGGAATTGCCCTGGTTAATGGCGGCATCCGTTTGAACCAAGTCTTCCATAATAAACCCATCATTGGTTTCGAGAGAGCGCCCGGTTGCGCTGACCACCCCAACGGTAACTGTGTTTTTAAATTCTCCCAGGGGAGAGCCAATTGCAATCACGGTTTCCCCGGCGCGAAGCTGGTCAGAATTCCCCAGGGCTGCCACAGCAGGCATGGGGCCTTCTGCTTTTAACACAGCGAGGTCGGCATACTTGTCGGTGTTAATCACCTCAACCGCTCGTTCTTCGCCATCCGCCAGGATGACCCTGACGTTGGTGGTTCCTTCAATGACATGATTGTTGGTGATGATATACCCGTTTTCGGAAATGATCACCCCACTGCCGCTGGATTCCGAGTCGGAGGTGCGCCCGAAGAAAGTGTTTACACCTGGGATGGTGCCCACCACAGTCACAACCGCAGGGCCAACGGTTTCGACTGCTTGGGTAACTGCCGTTTGAATGTCGTTCACAAGCACCTGGTTGGTGGTGGTTGCTGCGGGTTGGACTGTAACCTGGGGCGCGGATGCCGGGATGGCGTTTTCCTGGACGCGTTGGGTTGCCGAGAAAACCGCAACACCCCCGGCTACTGCACCCACCGAAGCACTCACCCCGGCAATGAACACGACAAAAACCGCATAAAAGATTTTTTTCCAAAAGATGATGCTTGTGTTTTCCATGATGGACTCCTTGATTTGAACCTGAATGGGAACAACTCAGTCCCAAAGGTGTGGGTGAGCTGCTACCCTGATTCTGTGTTTTCGGTTGTTTCTTATGGACAGGCCGCAAAAGGATGTTGGTGTGATATTTTTACGAGGATACAATGCCTTGTCTCAAAGATCATTGTATTTTGAAAAATTGATAAATCGCTGAGAATATACTTAAGCCTGGGTAAAAAAACAGGTGTCCCGACTGGGGCATTGATTGTATAATGAATCATACAGAATCGGAGCAATCTTTTAATCGCAATTGGTTCTGTGTGGGTTCAAATGGACCCTGATTCCCTAACCAATGAGGTTTTCATGTCGGGTCAATCTTCCCCCTCCCGCTGGTTGTTATGGGCTCAAGAAATCCAGGCGCTATCCCAAACTGGCCTGCATTACGCCGAAAACCCCTACCAGCAGGAGCGCTACCAACGCTTGATGCAGATTGCCGCTGAAATATCTGCAGCCCATTCAAACCTGGACGAAGAAACCTTCGCCCGGTCGTTTTTTGATCAGCCCGGCTACGCCACCCCCAAGGTGGACGTACGGGGCGCGGTTATGCAGGGTGGAAATGTTCTGTTGGTACAAGAACGTTCTGATGGGAAATGGTGTTTGCCGGGAGGATGGGCGGATGTGGGGGAAACTCCCTCGCAAATGGTCACTCGTGAAGTGCGCGAAGAGGCAGGTTTGATTGTGACCCCTATCAGGGTGATTGGGGTTTATGATGCCAATCGGGGTGGAACCCCCCTGGCGTTTTACCATGCATATAAAGTTGTTTTTCTGTGTGAGGCCCTGGGGGGCAGCCTTGCTCCCAGCAGCGAAACCAGTGATGCCCGTTATTTTGAGCCCGATCAAATCCCTGCCTTGTCTGTGGCGCGAACGCACCCCCGGCATTTGCGAGATTTGTTCGCCCGGCTGGTTGACCCCACCCTGCCCCCAGCTTTTGATTGAGGTTCCTGACTCGTAAAAGGAGTGCCTATGTTAATCACCAATGGAAAAATTGTCACCCAGGGCGAAAACTGCCGCATTTTGGAAAACCACGCCATGCTGATTGAGGGGAACATTATTCAGAAAATTTTGCCCCAGGCCGAACTCCTGGCTGAGCACCCGGACGAGCTGGTGCTGGATGCCTTGGGGCAGTATGTCATGCCGGGGGCAGTTTGCGCCCACACCCATTTTTACGGTGCTTTTGCCAGGGGGATGGCCATTCCAGGGCCTGCCCCAAAGGATTTTCCAGAGATTTTGGAGAAATTATGGTGGCCGCTCGACAAAGCCCTGGATGAACCGGCCGTGCGCCTGTCTGCCCAGGTGATGTTGGTGGATGCCATTCGCAATGGTACAACCACATTGTTTGACCACCACGCCTCCCCGAATGCGATTTCTGGCTCGCTGGATGCGATTGCCCAGGCTGTTGAAAGTGCTGGGGTAAGGGCAGTTTTGTGCTACGAGGTGACCGACCGCGACGGACAGGCCAAGGCCCAGGCTGGCATTGATGAAAACATCCGGTTTATTCAGGCGGCTGCCCAAAATTCCACCGGTAGATTGGGAGCCATTTTCGGCCTGCATGCCAGCCTGACCCTTTCCGACGAAACCCTTTTCCGCTGTGTTGATGCGGTTCCCTATGGTGCTGGTTTTCACATCCATGTTGCCGAGCATGAAGCCGACGAGTATGACAGCCTTGCCCGGTCGGGGACCCGGGTGATAGACCGGCTGCATCGCCTGGGGATTCTTAACCCGAAAACGATTGTTGCTCACGCTGTCCATATTGATCTGCGCGAGGCTGCCATCCTGGCGGAAACAGGAGCCTGGGTCAGCCACCAGCCCCGATCGAACATGAACAATGGTGTGGGGGTTGCCCAAATCGAAGGCCTGGCCAGGTTGGGTGTGAAAGTTTGTCTTGGAACGGACGGGTTCCCGCACAGCATGTGGGAAGAAGCCCGGTTTGCCTACATGCTTCCCAAGGTTGCTTCTCGCGACCCCCGGCGAATGCCAGGTGATTTACTCTACCGGTTTCTGGTGCGCAACAACACTGCTCTTGCGGACAGCTGTTTCCCAGGCCAGCACATTGGTGAATTGACCGAAGGGGCTGTGGCCGACCTGGTTTTTGTGGACTATCATCCGCACACCCCCTTTTCACCCGATAATCTGCCCTGGCACGTTGTGTTTGGTTTTCACGAACGCATGGTGACCACAACCATGGTCGCTGGCCAGTTGTTGATGCACAACCGGCAGCTGCTCACCATGGACGAAGAAGCCATTGCCAGCGAAGCCCGTGCCCTGGCTCCCCACGTTTGGGAGCGGTATCGGCATTTTGTACGTCAATAAACCCAATCAGGAGTCCTTTTTATGAGAGAACATATCTTACTGAAAATTGCAATTTTAGGGGGAACCGGAAAAGAGGGCACAGGCCTGGCGCTGCGCTGGGCGAAAAATGGCTATCAGGTGATAATTGGCTCACGCAGCCTTGAAAAAGCCCAGGCAGCAGCCGAACAGGTGAACCAGGCGCTTGGCCTGGATACGGTGGTGGGTATGGAAAACGAATCTGCTGCCCGGGCCGCCGATATCTGTGTGTTGACGGTTGTTCAGGCAGCCCACCAGGAAGCCCTGATGGGGCTGAAAGACGCCTTGCAAGAAAAAGTTTTGGTGGATGCCACCGCCCGGGTGGAATACAAAAACCCGCTGCCGCCTGCCCCTCCTTCGGCTGGCAGAATTGCTCAGGATATCCTGGGTCCCGGTGTTCGGGTGGTTGCGGCTCTGCAAAACGTCCCTGCCAATGCGCTTAAGAACAACCTCGACCAACCGTTGGATTTTGATGTACTGGTTTGCGCTGACGACCTGCCTGCTGCCGAAGAAGTGATTCAATTGATCCGGGGCGCAGATATGCGCGCTTTTTATGCAGGCGGCCTGGAAAACGCGGTGGTGGTTGAAGGCCTGACTTCGATTCTAATCAGTTTGAATAAGTATTATAAAATCAAACATGCCAGCGTCCGGCTGACCGGGCTGCCCGGTGAAGAGGCCTGAGAATGCTCCAACTTACTGCGCTGCTCGGAATTCCTATCATCGGCCAAAGCAGCAACCTTGCTGAAATCATCATCCAGGCAGTTGAACAGACTAAGATCCAGCCGCTGGATGGCGATATTTTCATCCTGGCCCAAAAAATTGTCTCCAAAACCGAGGGCCGGCAGGTTTCTTTAAGGGAGGTTTCCCCTTCCGAACGTGCTTTCCAACTGGCTGCAGAAACGGGCAAAGACCCGCGTTTGCTGGAGCTGATTTTGAGCGAGAGCCATTCTGTTCTGCGCACTCGCCCCGGGTTGATTATTGTTGAACACCGCCTGGGATTTGTTTGTGCCAATGCTGGAATTGATCATTCAAACGTAACGGGCCAGGAAGAGACAGTTTTGCTGCTGCCGGAAAACCCCGATGCCAGCGCAGCCTGTTTACGCTCCCAGTTGGAGGCGCACTTCGGGGTTCGCCTGGGGGTTATGATTATTGATTCCCACGGGCGCGCCTGGCGGATGGGCACTGTGGGCATCTCGATTGGTTTTTCAGGGATTCCCGGACTGGTGGATTTGCGGGGTGAACCTGATTTATTTGGATATACCTTGCAGGCCACCCTGGTGGGTGCCGCCGATGAATTGGCCGCAGCTGCCTCGCTGGTGATGGGGCAGGCCGCCGAAGGCACGCCGGTCATTCACGCCAGAGGTTTCCCTTACCGGTTGAGCGAAGGCAGTTTGCAAGAGCTCATTCGCCCTCATGAAAGCGATCTTTTCCGCTAAGCGTTGGGATGGGGTACAATCTCTTTCAGGTGTCCTGCGGATTGCAGGCAAATAGATTGATAAAAACAACATTGACCTATCCTATGCCAGAGAAAAAAATCCACGATCTTATTCCCAAATCTCACCTTGACCTGTTCGAACCCACCTGCCGGGCTTTTGCTTTTCTTGGAACGTTGATGAAAGATGGCTCGCCCCAGGTGACACCCGTCTGGTTCAACACCGATGACCAGTATATCCTGGTAAACACTGCTGTCGGCCGGACAAAAGACCGCAATATGCAGGCCCGTCCGGTGGTAGCCATTGCCATATTTGACCCGGCCAACCCTTACCGCTATATTCAAATTCGCGGCAAAGTGGTTGAACGGACCGAAGAAGGGGGCCGCGAGCATATTGACGCCCTGTCTAAAAAATATACCGGCAGGGAGCGGTATAACAGTATGCGTCCTGGTGAAGTTCGGGTAATTTTCAAAATCTCGCTTGACCACATCACCGCAATCGGATAACTTGGCCCAACCCGAAAATTTTTTCCACGATTTTTTACGCAGCAGACGCTCTGTGCGCCGGTTTTTGCCGCAGCCAGTGCCGTTGGACCTGGTTTATCGCCTGGTCGAAATGGGAACTTTCGCACCTTCTGCCCACAACCGCCAACCCTGGCGGTTTGCGATTATCACCACACCCGCCCAAAAAGAAGCCCTTGCTGCAGCAATGGCGGTGCCGTTCGCGGCAGACCTTGCAGCGAGTGGTTTCCCTGCCGACCAGATCCAAGCCCAAATTAACCGTTCTCACCAGCGAATTACAGAAGCCCCGGTGATTGTTTTGTTTTGCCTGGTGATGTCGGTCATGGATGTTTATCCCGATCCCATCCGCCAGGCTTGCGAGCATACCATGGCTGTTCAAAGTGTGGCGCTGGCTGCAGGTTCCATCCTGCTGGCTGCGCATGCCGAGGGCCTAGGCGGGGTTTGGGTGTGTGCTCCGCTGTTTGCACCAGAGGCAGTCCGGCAGTGTTTTGGCCTGTCGCCAGATTGGGAGCCCCAAGGGATGCTGTTCTTAGGCTATCCCGCAAAGATTCCCCCGCCCAGGGAGCGCCAACCCGTCCAAGAAGTAGTAAGATTAATATGAAACAACAATTTCCGGGTTGTTTCCCGGTTGACATTTCCGGCTGGGGTGCTTCCCTGCCGCCCAGAAAATTACCTCGCAGAAAGGAATTCCCGATGAAGGGAAAATTCAAATGATCCATCATTCCAAAGTTGTTGCTTTGGCAGGAGGGGTGGGAGGCGCAAAATTCGCCGATGGGCTGGCTGCTCACCTGGCCCCGGATTCTTTAACCATCCTGGTCAACACCGGGGACGATTTCACCCATTTTGGCCTGAATATATGCCCGGATCTGGACACGGTTTGCTACACCCTGGCCGGGCTGGCGAACCCCGAAACGGGCTGGGGTCGGGCGGGTGAAACCTGGGCAGCCTTTGATTCGATTGCCAACCTGGGCGGGCCATCCTGGTTTCGCCTGGGCGATCGTGACCTGGCCACCCATTTGGAGCGCACTCGCTGCCTTTCCATAGGAGAGCCGCTTTCCTCAATTACCCGCCGCTTTTGCCAGGCCTGGGGAATCGAGCATAAGGTGCTGCCGGCTACCGATCAACCGGTTCCCACCCTGGTTCACACTCAGGATGGTGTTTTGGGTTTTCAAGAATATTTTGTCCAGCGCCAGTGCAAACCCGTGGTCACCGCTTTTGAATTTCAAAATGCCGCTTCTGCCAGGCCGGCACCTGGTGTTTTGGATGCATTGGCAGCCAGCGACCTGGTTGTAATCTGTCCTTCGAATCCCTGGGTGAGTATTGATCCAATCCTGGCAATTCCTGGCATCCGCGAAATGCTCCAGCAAAAGCCTGTGGTGGCCATCAGCCCGATTATTGGTGGAAAAACGGTCAAAGGCCCGGCGGCAAAAATGTATGCCGAGCTTGGCTATACACCCTCAGCATTCGCAGTCGCCCGCCACTACGGCAGTTTGTTAAGCGGGTATGTAATGGATTCGCAGGATGTTGACCTGCTCCCTGAATTTTTAGCAATGAACCTTCCCGTTCTGGTTACCAATACCTTAATGCAAACCCCCGACGATCGCGTTTCCCTGGCGGGCAAGGTGTTGGCCCACTTTCAACCCAACCCGGAGAAAACTCAATGAGCCTGTGGGCGATCATTCCTGTAAAACCACTGCGCAGGGGTAAATCCCGGCTGGCAGGGGTGTTGAGTGAAGATGAAAGAACCGAGTTAAACAAAAATCTGCTTCTGCACACCATCATTGCCCTCCAAAAGGTGAAGCAAATTGAGCATGTTTTGGTTGTCAGCCGCGACCCGGAGGCCCTGGCCATTGCCCGTTCTGCCAAAGCAAAAACCCTTTTGGAAGATGGTACCCCCGAATTGAATGTGGCTTTGGCCCGTGCGGCATTGATTGCCAAGGCTTACCAGGTCTCTCGAATATTGGTGGTTCCCGCAGACCTGCCCTTTCTCGACCCTGCTGATGTTGTCAGCATCATCCAGGCAGGCAGCAAGCCCAGATCGGTGGTGATTGCACCCGACCGGCATCACGAAGGCACGAATGTGCTCTATCTCAACCCGCCGGATGTGATTGAGTTTGATTATGGCTCCCACTCTTTTTTCCGGCACTGCGAACGTGCCCGGGCTGCCAATGCTAACCTCGTGATTTGTGATCTGCCCTCCCTGGCGCTGGATGTCGATTACCCGGAAGACCTGGCTATGGTTGCCGGGCAGCTGCGTATGGATTTTGAACTGCCCGTCTCGCAAAGCGATGACCATGATTATGATGAATTGATCCTTTGAAATTTATCGTGTTCCTGTGGACAGGAGTTTCTTAAAGTCCGAAACTCCTGTGAAAATCCAGGGCCCCATTCCCTAAATCCCCCGCCCCAGGCCTGGGGCAGGGGACTTTAAAACGATTTTGGGGCTGACGCAGGCCGCGAAGCCAGCCTGAGCCAGCCCCAAGCCCCAACTTTAACCAAGGCATGTGCCTGTGGAGCATCCAGGGTGACATGACGGTTTAGATACGATACAATTAACACAGCGGAACATATCCCAACCCTACCACTGGGAGGGTAAATCCGTTACCCTGATTACGATCCAGCGGTCACTCCGGGTGACCCTCACACCGCCAATCCTGGCGGCCCTTTCACTTCATGGAGGAATAAGCGATGACCAACCGTATTGCGCTCTATTTACAAGACGCCCACGACCTGCGAGACGGCCTGGAATATGTCCGCTACGCGGAACAAAAGGGTTTCGAAGCAGTCTGGCAGGCAGAATCGCGACTTGTGCGCGATGCCATTGTGCCTATGGCTGCCTATGCTGCTGTCACGGAGCGGCTGAAAGTTGGGTCGGGGGTGATTAACAACTGGACCCGCAACATTGGGCTGCTGGCTGCCACCTTCCTCACCCTGGATGACCTCGCCCCCAACCGGATGATTTGCGGCCTGGGTGCCTGGTGGGACCCTCTGGCGCGCAACGTGGGAATCCACCGCAAAAATCCGCTGACCGCCATGCGCGAAACGGTGTTGGTGCTGCGAAAACTGCTCAATATGGAGCGAGTGACTTTTGAGGGAGAATTTATCCAGGTCCAGGGTATTGAACTGGATGTCGTGCATGGCCGGCGCGAACCCCGTCATGTGCCCATTATGATTGGCGCAACCGGTCCGAAAATGATGGAAATGACCGGAGAAATTGCCGATGGCGTTGTGCTGAATTACTGTGTTCCGCCCGAATACAATGATGATGCCATGCAGCAGCTGGATGCGGGTGCGCGCCGGGCTGGTCGTTCAGTTTACGACCTGGACCGGCCGCAGCTAATTGTCTGTTCGGTGGACCACGATCACGATAAAGCGTTTGACACCACCCGCGGCCTGTTATGCCAGTACCTTGCCCAACAGCCCCACATTGCCAAGGCTTCAGGGGTATCCACCGATGTTGTTGAGCAAATTCAATCCATTCTGGGTTGGCCTGCCACGCATGAACAAATTGAAAAAGCCAAGCACCTGGTTCCCGAAGCCCTCATCGAGCGGATTACGGCCTCCGGCACGCCCGCTGAAGCCCGAGCCAAAGTAAAGGAATATGTGGATCGCGGCTGCACCTGTCCCATCTTGTACCCGGTGGGCGGCGATGTTCACCTTTTGGTAGATACCTTTTCCAGCGGCATTTAGCGCTAATCTTGTTTCAGGAGGTTTCGCGTGTACGTTGAATATCACCGGCCCGATTCTTTAGAAATAGCCCTTGAGCTGCTGGCCCGGCCAGCCCCGCAAACCCTGCCCCTGGCTGGGGGGACTGTGTTGGCAGCTCAAACGGCCGCAGACCCTTTTGCCGTGGTAGACCTGCAAAACCTGGGTTTGGGTGCCATACGCCAGCAAGGCAGCGCGTTTGAAATTGGCGCTGCCGCCCATTTAGAAACTCTTCTGACTGCCCCAGGCATTCAACCAGAACTTTCCCGGGTTATTCGTCTGGAGGCAAACCACAACCTGCGCCAGCAGGCCAGTGTTGCCGGGACCCTGGTGAGTGCGGATGGCCGCTCGCCTTTTGCGGCTGCCATGTTGGCCCTCGATGCCCAGCTTACCCTGCTGCCGGGCGATACAGTTGTGCCGTTGGGCGACCTGTTTAACGCCCGTACCAGTATACTGCCAGGCCGCCTGATAACGGCCCTATCCATTCAGCGCAGGGCTTCCCTGGCTTATGAATCTGTTGCCCGTACGCCTGCAGACCGGCCGATCCTTGCAGTGGCGATTGCCCGTTGGCCTTCCGGGCGGCTGCGGGTGGTTGTGGGTGGCTTTGGCCACGCTCCGCGGCTTGCCCTGGATGCTCCTGAACCTGGGGGGGTTCCTTTTGCGGTCGAAAGTGTGTGTGCCAACGCCACCGATGCCTGGGCAAGTGCGGAATACCGGTTGGCCGTTGGGCCAGTTTTGGCCCGACGGGCATTAGAAACGCTTGAAAAAATGTAGAAAGGTTGTTGATCATGTTTGGTTTTTCACTCCTCAAAGAAGCTTTTATTCCAGAAATCAATACCCGCGCAAGGTTGTTTCGTCATAACAAAACTGGAGCAGAACTGCTCTCCCTGGAAAATGATGACGAAAACAAAAGTTTTGGCATCACCTTTCGTACACCATATGCAGCCTCTACCGGCATTGCCCACATCATGGAGCATTCGGTCTTGTGTGGCTCACGCAAATACCCGGTCAAAGAGCCATTCATTGAACTGGTCAAAGGCTCACTCAAGACCTTCTTGAACGCCATGACTTTTGCCGACATGACCACCTACCCGGTTGCCAGCACCAATCTGCAAGACTTTTACAACCTGGTGGATGTCTACCTGGATGCGGTTTTTCACCCGCTGATTCCTCCCCACATTTTAGACCAGGAAGGCTGGCATTTCGAATTGGAAACCCCTGAATCTCCCCTGACCCTCAAGGGAGTGGTGTACAACGAAATGAAGGGTGCATATTCCTCTGCAGACGCAATGATGTACAAGCATGCCAGCCAGTCCCTTTTTCCGGATACGGTGTATGCCTTTGATTCGGGTGGCGACCCGCGCGCAATCCCAGACCTGACCTATGCCGATTTCAAAGCATTCCACACCCGGCATTATCACCCGGCGAATGCACGGGTGTATTTCTATGGTGACGACGACCCCACTGAACGGCTTAAACAAGCCGCCAGCTACCTGGACGAATTTGAACCCCTTGAGGTGGATATCCAGGTGCCCCTTCAGCCGCGCTTCGATGCCCCCCGCCGTCTTCAATTTGGTTATGATGCGGGGGAAGGTGATACCAGCAAAAAAAGCCTGGTAACCCTTAACTGGATGCTGACCGAAAATCGCGACCCGGCGCTGCGCCTGGGCTTATCCATTTTGGATTACATCCTCACGGGTACACCCGCCTCTCCCCTGCGCAAAGCGCTGCTCGATTCCGGCCTGGGGGAAGACCTGATTGGCGCGGGTTTGATGGGGTATTTTCGCCAGCAGGCCTATTCGGTTGGGCTGCGCGGCCTGGCAGTGGAAAACGCACCCAAGGTGGAAGAGCTGATTCTATCTACGTTAAATTCTCTTGCTCAGGAGGGGTTTGACCCTGCAACGATAGAAGCGGCTTTGAATACGGTTGAATTTCGCCTGCGGGAGAACAACACAGGCAGTTTCCCGCGCGGTCTTTCTCTGATGTTTCGAGCACTTTCCGCCTGGAATTATGGCGCCGACCCCATTGAGCCGCTTTATTTTGAAGAGATGCTCACATCCATTCGTGCCCAGGCTGGTGAACAATATTTTGAAAACCTGATTAAAACATTCTTTTTAGAGAACCCCCACCGGGCTGCTGTGCTGCTCTACCCGGATGCGGAGGCAAAAAAGCAGATCCAGGATGCAGAGCAAGCCCGGATCAACCAGGCGGCGGCCGGCATGACCCCGGAAGATTTCCAGGCAGTCCACGAAAACACCCTGGCTTTGAAAAAAATCCAGGAAACCCCCGACACCCCCGAAGCCCTCGCCACCCTGCCCTTTCTGAAACTTTCGGATATTGAGCCGCTTGCCCGGTCCATCCCTGGCGACTTCGACACGCTTCAAGGCGCCCCGGTCTTTTTCCATGACCTGTTTACCAACGGGCTGGTTTACCTGGACCTGTGTTTTGACTTGCAGGCACTGCCACAAGATCTTCTGCCTTACCTGCCTTTGTTCAGCCGGGCGTTGTTAGAACACGGTACAGAAAAACAAGATTTTATTCGGCTCACCCAGCAAATTGGCAGCAAAACCGGCGGCATCGCTCCCATGATTTACAACACGCCCATTCTGGATGGTCAGGGTTCAAACGCACACCTGGTTGTGCGTGCGAAAAGCACCCTGGCGCAGGTTCCGGAGATGATGGCGCTGCTGCAGGAGATTTTGCTCACGGTTCGACTCGATAACTCCGAACGGTTCCGCCAGATGGTGCTGAAGGCCAAAGCCGGGAAAGAAGCCGGTTTGGTTCCCTCCGGAAATGCTGTGGCAGCGGGCAGGTTGAAAGCCCATTTCCACCCGGTGGATTGGTTCTCTGAAGAGGTTGGCGGTGTGAACAGCCTGTTTTTTACCCGTGGGCTGGTTGCCCGAGTGGCCGAAAATTGGGCAGTCGTGCTCGAGAAGTTAGAGCATATTCGTTCCATCCTGGTCAATCGCGCCGGATTATTGGTGAACCTCACCGTAGATGCCGCAGGATACACCTCTTTACGCCCCCATTTGGAAAATTTCATTGCAGCGTTGCCTGCCCAACCTCTTTCGCATCAGACCTGGCTGCCTGCTTCGTTTCCGGAGCATGAAGGTCTTACAATTCCGGCCCAGGTGAACTATGTTGCCAAGGGGCTGAACCTTTACGACCATGGCTACACATTTCACGGATCCGCCCTGGTGGCTTTACGCTACCTGCGCACCACCTGGTTGTGGGAGCAGGTGCGGGTTAAGGGTGGGGCTTATGGTGGTTCGGTTTCGTTCGACCGGATTTCCGGTTCGCTGGCGTTTCAATCTTATCGTGACCCTAACCTCCTGGGTACGTTGGAAAACTACGATGCCTCAACCGGGTTTTTGCAAAACCTTTCCATCAGTGCTGCTGAAATTGAACGTTCAATCATTGGAACCATCAGCGATCTGGATGCATACATGCTTCCAGACGCCAAAGGCTTTACTGCCCTGACCTGGCACCTCAGCGGGATCACCAGCGAAAACCGCCAGCTGGTGCGCGACCAGGTTCTTTCCACCGGGCAGGCTAATTTCCGTGATTTTGGAGATGCGCTGGATATGGTGCGCAGCCGGGGGCATGTGGTTGTTTTGGGCTCGGCAGATGCAATTACCGCTGCCAACCAGGCCCGGGGTGGGGATTGGCTGCAGGTAACCAAAGTTTTATAAAGGAGTGAGTGATGCGCCTTGTGCTGCAAGTTAACCAACAGACCTTAGAAATTGACGCCCAACCCGGGGAAACCCTGCTGAAGGCCCTGCGCCGCAGCGGTTATTTTGGGGTCAAGCATGGCTGTGAAACCGGGGAATGTGGAGCGTGCACGGTTTTATTGGATGGGAAACCTGTCAACAGCTGTGTCATGCTCGCCGCCCAGGCGGAAGGCCATGGGATAAAAACCATTGAAGACCTGGGAGAACACCCGGAGAAAGGCTGGCGGGCAACGATTGGAATGAACGCCATCCAACAGGCGTTTGTGGAAATGGGTGCGATTCAGTGCGGCTATTGTACGCCAGCGATGATCCTGGCTGCGCATAGCCTTATTGCTGCTGAGCCATCTCCATCCGAAGAACAGGTTCGTGAGAGTTTGTCTGGTGTGCTTTGCCGCTGCACCGGGTATTTGAAGCCGGTCCAGGCCGTGCTGCATGCGGCGGCGATTTTACGGGGGGAACACCCGCTGCGGGTTTCTACCCTTGAAACGCCTGGTGTCGCGGTAGATTGGCCTTTGCCTGGCGAGCCGCGGCCTGGTTCGGGTGCTGAGCATGGGATGGATGTCCAAACCCAGGTAACCCCCAGGGTGATTACCACTCCCCAGACCCAGGATTTGAAGCGAGTGGGCCAGCCCGATATCAAGGTAGACGCGGTCAAGTTGGCGTTGGGCAAACCCGCCTTTACCGATGACCTCGAAATGCGGGGAATGTTGGTGGCCAAGGTGCTCTACAGTCCACATGCCCACGCCCGGATCGTCAGAATTGATGCCACGCAGGCCAGGGCACTCCCAGGGGTGGCTGCTGTACTGACCCATCACGATCTTCCCCGGGTGGTTTACTCTACGGCCGGCCAGTCTGACCCTATTCCTGGCCCATTGGATACTTTTTCTTTAGATTATAAGGTGCGGTTTGTCGGGGATCGGGTCGCCATGGTGGCCGCAGAAACCGAAGAGATTGCCCGCCATGCCTTGAGCCTGGTGGACGTGGAGTACGAAATTCTGCCCGCTGTGCTCGATTCGGGCTTTTCTATGTCTCCTTCTGCCCCTCGCATTCACGACGAGCCAGAGTATGTGAATTTTGCCGATTCCGACCCATCGCGAAATCTGGCTGCCCAAATTCATATTGACATTGGTGATGTAGAAAAAGGGTTTGCGGAAGCCGACCATATTTATGAGCAGGAATATGAAGTGCCCAAAGTGCAGCAGGCGCATATTGAGCCTCATATTGTGATTACCTATTGGGATGAGGACGACCGCCTGGTGATTCGCACCAGCACACAAGTCCCATTTCATGCGCGCCGGATTCTAGCCCCTGTTCTTGGGCTGCCGGTTAAACGCATTCGGGTGATTAAGCCTCGCATTGGTGGGGGTTTTGGCGGCAAACAGGAAGTAATGATTGAAGATGTTGCTGCGCACCTGACGATTGCAACAGGCCGTCCGGTACGCTTTGAATATACCCGTGAAGAAGAATTTATTGCCGCTCGTTCCCGGCACCCGATGCGAATCAAAATGAAAACCGGGGTGAAGCAGGATGGCACGATCACCGCCAACCAGATGCACTGCCTTTCCGATACAGGGGCGTATGGCTGCCACGCGCTGACGGTTACCGGGAACACCGGGCATAAAGCGATGGCTTTGTATGTGGGCGATGGTCCATACCGCGCCGCGCCGAATATCCGGTTTACCGCCGCTATTGTCTACACCAATACCCCACCAGCCGGGGCATACCGGGGTTATGGCGTTCCCCAGGGCTTTTGGCCGGTGGAGCGCCACATGGAGAACATTGCCCGGCATTTAGGCCTGGACCCGCTGGCATTCCGCCTGAAAAACGCCCTGCGCTCCGGAGAAATGCAGCCCTTCAGCACCGCCTGGAGCGAAGGCCGGGCCCCCCGGCCCGAAATTATCGAGACCTGCGGCCTGGAGGAATGCGTTCGCCAGGGGCGCGCGCTGATTGGGTGGGATGAAAAGGTAAACAAGCCTGAATGGCGCCTGGTGCCTGGAAAGCCCCATTTGCGGCGGGGTATTGGGGCTGCCCTGGTGATGCAGGGGACGGCGATTCCATACCTGGATATGGGGGGCGCCAGTATCAAACTTAATGACGATGGTTCTTTTAACCTGCTGGTCGGTGCTACGGACCTGGGAACTGGTTCAGATACGGTATTAGCCCAAATGGCAGCGGAAGTTCTGGGTGTTCCAGTGGAGGATATGATTGTCTATTCTTCGGACACCGACTTTACACCGTTCGACAAAGGCGCCTATGCCTCCTCCACCACCTACATTTCGGGTGCGGCTGTGGTGCGTGCAGCCCGGCAGGTGGCAGAAAAAATTTCTGCTCGGGCTGCGGCAATGCTCAACGCCGAAAACCAGGCGGTGCCGCTCCAACCCGAAGATATGATTCTGGATGACCGCAAAGCCATTGCGCCGGATGGTCGGTTTGTTACCCTGGCTCAGGTGGGGCACAACAGCCTGCACCACGAAAACCAGGAACAAATCATGGCCGTGGGTTCATACATGTCCAAAGTTGCGCCGCCCCCATTTGCAGCCCAATTTGCTGAAGTGGTAGTGGACATTGAGACGGGCATGGTTGTGGTTGAGCGGTTGGTGATGGCGGTGGATTCGGGCGTGATTGTCAACCCGGTTACCGCGACAGGCCAGATTGAAGGTGGCATGGTCCAGGCGCTTGGGTACGCGATTTGTGAAGAAATGGTCTATGACGAATTGGGTCGGGCGCGCGAACGCGACCTGCGCGATTATCATATTTACAGCGCCCACGAGATGCCCCGGCTTGACGCGATTTTTGTGGAAACTTTTGAGCCCTCCCACCCGTTTGGGGTTAAGGCTGTGGCTGAAATCCCTATGGATGGGGTTGCTCCGGCGGTTGGCAACGCCGTGTTGGATGCGTGCGGCGCATCCCTCACCCAAATTCCCCTCACGCCTGAGCGGGTCTGGAAAAGTTTAAAAAGTGCAAGTGCTTAATACCCGGTAAGTGTGTATGACTGCAAATTTAGCCCCGAATGCCTATCCTGAAGAACGGCGCATGGCAACCGTTTTGTTTGCCGATTTAAAAGGATTTACCACCCTTTCAGAAAAATTAGATTTAGAGCAGGTTACAGATTTTATTAAAGATGTTTGGAATATCCTCGACCAGGTAATTCTGGACCACAATGGGTACATTGACAAACACCTCGGTGATGGCGTAATGGCCATTTGGGGCGCACCGCTGGCTGGAGAGGATGATGTGGAGCGAGCCCTGAGCGCGGCCCTGGCCATGGGGGCTGCGCTGAATGCCTACACCCACAACCACCCCCAATTTGAAGCCGTCCGGCTCAAAATTGGGGTAAATACGGGGATGCTTCTGGCGGCTTACATGGGCTTGCGCAATGAATATACCGTGATTGGGGATACCGTCAACGTAGCCAGCCGTTTGCAAGAGATCGCTGAACCAGACACGGTTTTGGTTAGTGAAGCCACGTATCGCGCTGCTCGAGGTATTTTCAAGATGCAGCGGCTTGAGCCTTTTCTTCTGCGAGGAAAAACTGAAAAAGTTCCGGTTTACCTGGTTCAAGAGAAACTCGACCAGCCCAGCCGGGTTCGTTATAAAGATGTAGGCGGGTTGCAAACCGTTATGGTTGCTCGGGAAGAGGCCTGGAACCAGCTTATGGCGGTTTACCAGGAATCGCACACGGGGTTTAAACCCAGCCTGGCGGTGGTCACGGGGGATATCGGGTTGGGCAAATCGCGTTTGCTGATGGAATTCACCAGTCACCTCGAATCGGTTGAAAAACAGCTCACTTTGCTCAGTGTGCGCAGCCTGGCCCAGGCGGAGAAATCTCCATTTTTCATTTGGAGCATTTTGTGGAAAGACCGCTTCGGCCTGACCGATGATCTTTCGCCAGACCTGGCTCGCGAAAAATTTCTGCGTGGGGTGTTGAAACTGTGGGGGAATCGCCTGGGTTCGGTTTCGGCAGTTGAGGCTGCCCATATGATTGGGGATCTGATCGGGATTCCCTGGCCCAACAGCCCCTTTATTGCGCGCTATGAAGAAGCCCCGGTTTTGCGAGTGCAGCGAGCCTTTGAAATGACCCGGGAACTGCTCTCTCGAATTGCAGAAACCGGCCCGACCATTTTGCTGATTGATGATTTGCAGTGGGTGGACAAAGGAAGCCTTGACCTGCTGGCTTACTTGATGGAGCCTGCCCCTCGCCCGCTGCCGCTTTTTATTTTGGGCGCAGGCCGCCCTGAATTGTTCAGGAAAAACGTTCGCCTGGCCAACCTTGCCAGGTTGATTCAGCTAAAGCCGATTGCGTTTACCCTGCCCTTGGTGCGCAAAGCCTACCCGGTGTTGGCTTCTGCGCCCGAAAGCCTGGTCAGCCAGCTGGCAGAGCGTTCGGATGGCAACCCCTATTACCTGGAAGAAATGGTGAAAACCATGGTCAACCGAAATCAGCATGAAACGGATTCCTCCACGATGGAACCGGAATGGCCCAATAAGTTGGAGCCATCTGGCAACCTGCAAACCATCATCCAATCCCGCCTGGATGCTTTGCCGCGCGAGGCGCGGGATGTGGCCATCCTGGCTTCGGTGGTTGGCCGGGTTTTCTGGGAGGGAGCCATTTTGGTTGCTGCACGCCAACCCTCTGGAACCGGGCTGCTCAATCTTCCCGCAGGGGTGCTGGAACGGGTGCTGCAAAATGGGCTGCGCCATTTGGTTCGGGCTGAGATGGCCTTCCCCCGGGCCGGGAGTATTTTCACCGGGGAGCGCGAGTACATTTTTAAACATTCCCTGGTGCGCGAGGTGGCTTATTCCCTCCTTCCTGAAAAATATCGGAAATCCTATCATTTTGCAGTTGCGAACTGGCTTTCGCAACGAGCCGGGCCTGATTTTCAGGTGATGGTGGCTGACCATTTTGAACACGCCGGTGACCGAGGGAAGGCGATTCGACATTATGAACAAGCCCTGGAGTTTGCCCATTCGCGCGGGGTTGAAGACGAAGCCCGTTGGTTGCGGACCCGGGTTTCTGCGCTCCGCTCAGGCGGCAAGGAGGTTTAAGCCATGCATCCTGGCTCTGAACCCATTTATCAGAAGTTGGCAGCCGTAGAAGCCAGCGGTCAGCCTTGTGTTTTATGCACCATTATCAACAGCCGGGGTTCAACACCCCGCCGGGTTGGCAGCAAGATGTTGTTTTTCCCGGATGGAACGATTATGGGAACCGTTGGCGGCGGAGAATTGGAAGCCCGGGTGATTCAAACTGCCCAACAAACCCTGAAAACCGGGCAGCCAGAAACCCTGCAGTTCAGCATGGTGGACCCGGCCCGGGGCGACCCGGGTGTGTGCGGCGGTACGGTTGCAGTTTTTATTGAACCGGTTTTTCCTCGCCCAACCCTGGTTGTGGTTGGAATGGGGCATGTTGGCAAGGCGGTTGCCCACCTGGGTGGGTGGTTGGGCTTTCGTGTGGTGGTTTCAGACGACCGACCTGAATTTTGCACCCCGGATGTGGCACCAGGTGCCGATGAATACCTGCCCGTATCGTTGGCCGAAATTCCCAATTTACTGGCCATTACCCCCCATACTTTCCTGGTTCTTACCACGCGGAATGCCGGGGTGGACATCGCGGGCCTGCCTGCTCTGCTTCAGACTTCAGCCGCGTTTATTGGCGTGATTGGTTCTCGCCGGCGGTGGGCAACCACAACCGCTGCGCTGCTGGAGCAAGGCATCGGCAAAGACCAGCTCGACCGGATTTTCTCCCCGGTTGGCCTGGAGCTGAACGCCGAAACGCCGGAAGAAATCGCAGTGAGCATCCTGGCGCAAATTATTCAAATCCAACGCGGCGGTACAGGCCGGGTAATGCGCCAGCAGGGTGGGGTTTAGCCCACCAATTCCCCATAAAGCCCCTGGATTTTTTCAGCAACATTTTTCCAGCTGTACTGCCGGGCATATTCAGCTGCCTGGCGGCCCATTTGGTCTCGCAAAGGTTTGCTTTTTAACAGGGCCACAATGCGTTTGCACAGCGCGTCCGGGTCATCTCCTGGGGTGAGGTATCCGGTCTCCCCATCGCGCACCAAAAAAGCTAACCCGCCTACCTGCGAGGCAACCACAGGCGTGCCGCAGGCCATCGCCTCCAACGCCACCATTCCAAAAGATTCGTAGTGGGAAGGCATAACCACAATGCTTGCCCCGGAATAATAGTAAGGGAGGCTGTCCTGGCTTCGTTTTCCCAGGAAATTGACCATTTCTTTGACGCCATATTCCAACCGAAGGGCCTGCAGCCGGCTCATTTCTGCCGACATGGTTTCGGGCGATGCTCCTGGGTCGCCGCCAATAATGGCGACGCAAATGGGCTGTTCTTCGAGGATGTCTTTATGGTTCGCTTCCATCAAGGCCATTGCCCGAATCAGGGTATCAATTCCTTTCAGGGGCTCAATCCGGCCGACAAACAAAATGTTGTGTTGCTCTTTCGGAACCCCGGTAAACTCCTTGGCTTCATCTTTTGGAATGGGATAGAAGCGGCTTAAATCTACACCAGGTGGGATGACAACGATTTTTGTTTTTTGGGCGTTGTACAGCCACTGGAGCTGGGCAACTTCGGCTGGTGTAGCGGCCACAATCCGGTCTGCCATGTCCAGCACCGCCATCTCGCCATCGATTCGGTAAGCGCCTTCGGCTTCGCCCAGGCCAGCGACCCGGTTTTTCATGTGCCCCAGGGTGTGAAACATGTGCACAACCGGCACACTCCAGGCTTTTTTTAATTCCCGAGCCGCCATCCCCGACATCCAGTAATGGCTGTGGACCAGGTCGTAGGTGATCCCTTTTCGTTCTGCAAATTCCAGAATGCCTTCCACAAAGGATGGGATGTGGCCGATCAGTTCCTCCTTGGGGAGGGGCACCTCTGGACCTGCTGGAATGTGGACAATTCGGTTGCCATAACCCAGGTCGTGCAGTACATGGGGCACATGTTCATCCTGTGAACGGGTAAACACATCCACCTGCACACCCAGCTCTCCGAGGTGGCGGGTCAGCTCGCGCACATATACATTCATTCCCCCGGTATCTTTGCCGCCCAGGGTTGCCAGTGGGCAGGTGTGGTATGAAAGCATCGCAATTCGCATGGTTGGTTCCTAATTTGGGGTTGGCCGTTTTGCCCTTGTCCGGCGCATGAATTTTGGTATAATACCGCCCGCACGTTTCCAAAAAAGTTATCTGCGCCACCATAGCTCAGTTGGCAGAGCGAGCGATTCGTAATCGCTAGGTCGAGGGTTCGACCCCCTCTGGTGGCTTTTTTTGTTGCTTTTTCACAATTTCCATTATAATTCTTTTATGCACACAAGTCACCAGCGGGTTCCATTGGTTATCGCAATTGCGGGGGGGTCTGGTTCTGGCAAAACCACCGTAGCCAATGAAATTCTGCAAAGGGTTGGCAGAAACCAGATTGCTTACCTGCCCCACGACGCGTATTACCGCGACCTTAGTGATTTGCCATTTCCCCGCCGCCTGGATGTGAATTTTGACCACCCGGATTCATTGGAAACCAGCCTGATGGTTGAGCACATTAAAGCCCTGCGCAGCTGGCTGCCGATTGAACTGCCGGTATACGATTTTACAAACCATTCCCGGACGCGTAATACCATCCCTGTTTCCCCCCGGCCTGTTGTGTTGGTGGAGGGGATTTTGATTTTTTGTGATGCAGACCTGCGCTCGCTTTTCGATGTTAAAATATTTGTCGATACGGATGCCGATTTGCGCCTGATTCGCCGCCTTCAGCGCGATATTCGCGAGCGCGGCAGAACCACGGAATCTGTGCTGCACCAATACCTGGCCACCGTCCGTCCTATGCACCTGGAATTTGTCGAGCCATCCAAACGCTACGCCGATGTGGTGATCCCCGAAGGCGGGTTTAACACCGTTGCACTGGATATGGTTGTGGCTCGAATTCAAACCATGCTTAAATCAAATTGAATAAGGAGACAAGCACATGAAACAATGGAAAACCCCCCCGTCGATGACCCTGGACTTAAAAAAGAAATACCAGGCCACTTTCAAAACTGACAAAGGTGATATTGTGGTCAGCCTGTTCGCGGATAAAGTCCCGGCCACAGTCAATAATTTTGTCTTTTTGGCTCGCGAGGGCTTTTATGACGGTACCATTTTCCACCGGGTAATTGAGGATTTTATGGCCCAAGGCGGTGACCCGACCGGAACCGGCAGGGGCGGCCCGGGCTACCAATTTCGCGATGAGTTTCATCCCTCCCTGCGGCACAGCAAACCTGGAATCCTTTCGATGGCTAATGCCGGCCCTAACACCAACGGCTCACAATTTTTCCTGACCCATGTTCCTACGCCCTGGTTGGACAACCGCCATGCGGTTTTTGGGGAGGTGGTTGAAGGAATGGATGTTTTGCTTTCGATTCCAGCCCGCGACCCGATGAAAGTGAACTCACCTTCCATAAAGCTGCAGTCTGTGGTGATTTCTGAGGTCTGACCTGGACACCCCTGCCCAAATCCCCGGTGATACTCCGCCAGAACCAGGCCAAAAACCCGAGCGCCAGGCTTCGGGTTCGTGGTTCACCCCCGAGCGGCGCAATAAGCTTTTCCGGCTTAGTGGAATCTTGTTCGTGGTGGCCCTCAGTGTGCTCATTATTGCTTATAGCAGTGAAGTAGAGAAATTTGCCCGGTATGGATATCCGGGCATTTTTCTTTTTTCGGTGCTGGCCAGTGCAACGGTGGTGCTGCCTGCCCCCTCACTGGTCATCGTCTTTTCAATGGGCGCGGTGCTAAACCCGTTTTGGGTGGCGGTTTTGGCAGGTGTGGGTGCTTCAATTGGGGAGTTGTCCGGGTATATTGCCGGCCTGTCCGGCAATGTTGTGGTTGAAAACACCCAAACCTATGAACGGATTCGAACCTGGATGGAGCAGCGCCCGCGTTTTACCGGTTGGTTCTTGTTGGTGCTTGCTTTTTTGCCGCTGCCTTTTTTTGACATGGCTGGTATTGCGGCTGGCGCGCTGCGTGTGCCCGTGCTGCGGTTTTTGTCCTATATTGTCTTTGGAAAAATTCTAAAAATGTTGGTTGTGGCTTACCTGGGTAATGCCTGGTTTGCCTGGATGTTGGAGGTGTAAACATGGATTCGATGCAAAAAATGGATGCTTATTTGGAGCAGAACTTGAATCAAAGCATTGCTGAGCTTTCGGTGTACTGTGCGCAGCCCAGCATTGCTGCCCAAAACCTTGGGCTTGAAGAATGCGCAGCGCTGACTGCCGATATGTTGCGCAAACGTGGCTTTGTTGTTCAGGTACTACCCTCTGGCGGTGCGCCAGTTGTGGTTGCCGAGCGCAAGGGCAAAGTTGACAAAACCCTGTTGTTTTACAATCATTACGATGTCCAGCCTGCTGAGCCTTTTGAATTGTGGGATTCACCCCCGTTTGAGGCCACCCTGCGCGATGGGAAGCTGTATGCCCGCGGGGTGAGTGACGACAAAGGCCACCTGACCAGCCGCCTGTTTGCAATTGATGCTATCCTGGCGGAACAAGGCGAGCTTCCTTGCAATATCAAGTTTATTGTTGAAGGGGAAGAAGAAATCGGTAGTGTTCACATGACCGAATTCATCCGCAATCATGTGGATATTTTGGCTGCGGATGCTTGCATTTGGGAGTTTGGAGGGGTGAACCATCTTGAGCAGCCCTCGATGACACTGGGAATGCGCGGGATTTGTTACGTGGAACTTTCGGTGACAACCGCCGCAGTAGACACGCACTCTGGCCTGGGAGGTTCCATTTTCCCCAATGCGGCCTGGCGGCTGACCTGGGCGCTAGCTTCGCTTAAAGGCCCCGATGAGAAAATTCGCATCCCTGGCTTTTACGACCCGGTTCGCCCGCCCTCGCAGAAAGATCTGGAACTGTTGGCCGCTTTACCCGAAGAAGCCGATGATTTAAAACAGCGTTATGGCGTCGGCCACTTCTTGCGCGGCCTGGAGCGGGGGGTAGATCTGCGTCGCGTTGCGGTGTTCGAACCGACCTGTACCATTTGCGGCCTGAATTCGGGCTACCAGGGGGCCGGGTCGAAAACGGTTTTGCCCGCCCAGGCCTTCGCCAAAGTGGATTTTCGCCTGGTGCCCGACCAGCGCCCCGAACAGGTGCTGCAGCTGCTGCGTGCCCACCTGGACGCTGAGGGGTTTTCGGATGTGGAAATTAAGTTTCTTGGCGGCACTATTCCTGCAAAAGTAGACCCGGATGATCCGTTTGTCAGGCTTGTGATGGATACAGCCCTGCCTGTTTATGGGATGCCGATGGAGGTTGCCCCAATCATTGGCGGCTCTGGACCCAGCTATCCCTTTATCGAATACCTTAAATTGCCGATTGCGTCTTCGGGTGTCGGATATCCTGGCACAAGAGCGCACGCTCCGAATGAAAACATTCGCCTGGATATTTACCTCAAAGGTGCCCGGCATGTCGTTCGCATTATCCAGGCATTTGCACAGTATTAATAAAGCCAGAAATTCTGTGATAAGTCCAATTCCATTCCCCACCCCCAACCCCGCCCCAAAGCCTGGGGCGGGGTTGGGGGTGGGGAATGGACATTTGCGCGCACCCAGGCAGTCATCTGACGGATGGGTATGATTTTTTTACGTTATAATTGTTTTCGAAAATCTGAATTCCTGGTTTGGGTTGCTGCAGTTGCGTTGCCCACACAACCAGGTTGATGTTTCTCAGTTCATCCTCCAGCCTGGCGCCAGGCGGACCTAATTAACCTTCAAGGAGTGATCCATGCTCGTCAAAGAAAGAATGTCCCATCCCGCAATCATGATTAAGCCCGACATGCCCATTATGGAGGCCCTCGACCTGTTCAGGCGCGAGAAAATCCGCCGCGCTCCGGTGATCCAGGATGGCAAAATGGTCGGCATTGTTTCTGATAAAGATTTGCTGAATGCTTCCCCGTCTTCCGCGACTTCCCTCAGCGTTTGGGAGTTGAATTACCTGGTCAGCCGCATTAAGGTGCAGGATGTAATGACCAAAAAAGTACTCACAGTGGACGAAAATACCCCCATCGAGGAAGCAGCCCGTGTGATGGCGGATAATAAAATTGGTGGTTTACCCGTCATGCGCGATGGCCATGTAGTTGGCATTATTACGGAAACCGACTTGTTCAAAGTCTTTTTGGAATTGATGGGTGCTCGCGAAAGCGGGGTCCGGGTGACTGCACTGATGCGAGAACAAAAAGGTGAATTGGGCATTTTAGGCAAAGCCATTGCCGAAGCCGGTGGGTCTTTCATTTCGTTTGGCCTATATGCCGGGGAAGATCAAACCAACCGTTCGGCAACCTTTAAGGTGATTGACATGCCGCTTGAAAAAGTAAAGGCTGTGGTTGAGCCTCTTGTGCTTAAGGTGCTGGATATTCGCTAGATTTGTAAATATAAAAAAAAGACCGGCCTCTGAGCCGGTCTTTTTTAATCCATCATGAAAATCAGGGTGTAAACAAGGTTTCCATTAACACATCTTCGTTGATTTCGATGTTCGCAGCGGCTTGTTGGTTGGCAATCCACTCGTCGAAGCGAGCGTTCCATTCTTCTTCAGGATAGTCTACCAGGAGAACATTGGTAATAAAGTCCAGGCGGACCAGGAATTCGCCAATGGATTCTCGCAGCCCATCCAGGGATGTGCCATTTTCGACCAGCATTTGGTCCAAATCCGCTTCGGTCATGCCTAGCGAAAAAAGCACCCCTTCGATTTCGGCATCAATTTCTTCCTGGGGGGGAACCAGTCCGGCATCATCGGCCCCATTCTGGATGATTTTGTTGGTAATCATGCCATCAATGATGCTGCCCGGGTTAAATTGTGCGGGGTCGGCACCTGCCAACACCATCCTCACCCGTTCAATTCCTGCTTCACGTTCATATTGTTCCACCGAAATCGGCCTGTTATTTACTTTGATGATCCAGGAGTTGTCTGGCAGCCGGAGCATATCCGAAGTGATGCCCTGGCTGGCGAAGAACACCAGCAGAACGGTTGCAGCCAATAATACGATAATACCAATCAGGCTTTTTGGAAATTCAAGTTCTTTTTCTTCCACGAGATTCCCTTTCTTGTGTTTTACCCTAAGGGCAAAAAAATTCTGGTGCAATGGCAGCGGCTATCTACCAGACCGCTGCAATATTACCATATCTTTGTGAATTTGCGGTTACATTGCCGAAAAAGGGAGCGTGCAAATGCTGTTAGCATTGGCGGTTCTCACGCTTCAACCCCACCCCAGGCTTTGGGGCGGGGAGTAGAAAAGGTGACAGGGGGTGGGGAATGGATGCAATAACAACAATTGCGTGCTCCCGCGAAAAAGGGAGCACGCAATTGTTGTTAGAATTTGCGGAATTTATGAATGCAAAAACCCGGGGTGGGCCAGGCTTGCAGCACACCCCGGAGTTTAGGCACGATATTCCCCAATTAACGGGACCAATAAACGCGAATTAACTTTTCGCCATCTCCATAAGTAAACGAAAATTCGCCCTGGTAGGCGCGTGCCAGTGCTTCACCGATCCGACGGGCAACATGCACCCCGGTTGTTGTCACGAGGGTATGATCGGATAAATCTTCAATGGCCAACATCCGTTCAAGGGGGTAGTTGGTTTTCTGAAGCGCTTCAACATTGGCCACAAGGTTCATAATCTCATCCCGGTTTTCGTTGAAAAATGGGCCGCTCAGTTCAATATACCCGGCGGGTGCATGCTGGCGAATCCGTTGGCAGGCCGGGCATATTGCCTTGTGGGTTTTTTCTGGTGCTTCGCGCCATGCCCAGCGGCCGCTCGAATACACCACACCACACTCAGAACAAAGTGTCGGGTCGGGAAAATTCAGCCTTTCACGGGCAACCCGCTGCCGTCTTTCTTTGGTCAAGCGATCTCGTTGTACTACTGGTGAATTGCTCATAAACCCTTCCTTTCTTAAGGTAAGTAAAACAAAAAGGGCCGTTTAAGTGATTTAATCCCCCTTGGTGGAATTGGGATTGACCAATGGATGGTTGCAGCCATCACTGAATTGCCGGCCAACCCCCTTACTTTTATCATCCGTCATAAAAACCAAAATGTCAAGTCATTTTTGCTGAGAGGTTCTTTATAAAGGATGTGTTTAGCGAAAGGGGTGGAACTATTCAGAACCGCAGGTTCGACCCCCTAAGGATTTCCCCTTTCCGGCGGAAGGGGGATGGGATGAAATAACAACATATGAGTGCTCCCTAAAATACCGAAGGGTGCCCGACACGCCGAGGGTTTGGTAAACCAGGGGTTTTGTGTTAAACTTAAATTTGGGCAAGGAAATTAGATATGGATAATGCGCTCAGTAAATCGCCGAAAGGTATTTCAGAAAATATCCGGGTGTTCCTGGCAATTTACGCCAGCAATCGCTTGTATTGTTTTGGGCTTTTATAAAGACATTTACAACCGATTGCTTTCCTGCGCATGAGAGTCTCTTATTTGAACCATTTCAACCACGGTTGCATGATATGCAAGAATTAATTACAGAATACCCTTTGTGGGTGATGCTCTTTTTGTTTTTTGGCGCATTGTTTGCCTGGTTTTCAGCCGACCAGTTTCGCGCCCAAATTCTCTCCGATAACCATCCCATTGTTCGAGTGGTAGCCTTGCGATATTTGCAGATTTTAATAGGTTTGTTTGCGGTGTTTGTGTTTGGCATGGTCCTGGTGGTTTTTACGCTTTTGGGGTCTTTTGCTCGAACGGTTGGGGATGTACTTTCGCCAATGCCCTCTGAAACCCCGGTGCAGACCCTCGCAGCTGCCGCCGAGTTTCAGGGCCTGGCCGAAACCCAGGTGGGCCAGCCGGTAATTCTGGATACACTGCCTGTATCTACCCTGGCTGTGCCAGCAATATCTACCAGCACGCCTGAGGTGGATGCGATATTGGCTGGGGTGAAAACTGCCCGTGTGTTCAATACCAATGGCGTGGGGGCGAATGCCAGGGATGTGCCTGGCCTGGGTGGCGCCGTTCTGGTGGTGGTTCCGGAAGGTGAGGTGGTGGCCCTTTCGGGTGAAGAACAGTTTTTGGATGGTTTTACCTGGTTAAAAGTTACCCTGCCCAACGGCACACAGGCCTGGATAGCCAACCAGTTTTTAGAACTTACGTCCGAATAAACGGGTATCCTGGTATAATTTTTTCATGCTGTCTATTGTTGCCATTGACATTGAAACCACGGGGCTTGATTCTGTGCGGGATGCCATCATTGAAATCGCTGCTGTGCGTTTTCACGGCGACCAGGTTGATGCAACTTTCGACACGCTGATTAACCCTGGGCGCAGCATTCCTCCTGAAATTACCCGCCTGACAGGCATTCGCACGGACGATGTCCGTTTTTCGCCGCGGCTGGCCGAGGTTTCGGCTGAATTTGAGTCTTTTGTGGGCGATGCAGTGGTGATTGGCCACAATGTGCGTTTTGATCTTGGTTTCTTAAACCAGCGTTCGATTTTGCAAAATGTGCCCTCCATGGACACTTATGACATGGCGGCGGTTTTACTGCCTGGCGCCGGGCGCTATAACCTGGGTGCCCTGGCGGAATTGCTTCAAATCCCGCTGCGGGCTACACACCGCGCCCTTGATGATGCCCTGGTGACCCACCAGGTGTTTGCTCGCCTGTACCAGCAGCTGCTCACCCTTCCGCTGGATTTGCTGGCAGAAATTGTGCGCCTGGGTGAGGGGGTGGAATGGGGTGGCCGCCTGGCGTTCGAGATGGCGTTGCGCGATCGAATGCGCGAACGGCTTCCAGCTCGAAAAGCGCAATCCCATCCTCTGGGGCCGCTTTTTGGCGAGAAACCACTGCGATTTCCCCCTGCATTGCCCCCCAACCCCGAACCCAAACCACTCAATGTGGACCAGGTTTCGGCTTTGTTAGAGCCGGGTGGGGCGTTTTCTCGCCAGTTTCCCCAGTTTGAATATCGTTCTGAACAGGTGGACATGCTGCGTAGTGTGGCCTGGGCGCTCTCTGAAGGCCAACACTTGATGATTGAGGCTGGAACGGGCACCGGTAAATCGGTGGCCTATCTTTTGCCTGCCGCCATGTTTGCCTATCAAAACGATTTACGTGTGGTGATTTCGACCAACACCATCAACCTGCAGGACCAGTTAATGTCCAAGGATATTCCGGATATTTGTGAAGCGCTCGATCTGCCAATCCGGGCCACGGTATTGAAGGGGCGTTCAAATTATCTTTGCCCCCGCCGGCTTGAAATTTTGCGGCGGGCAGGCCCAGATCGGGGCGAGGAAATGCGTGTCCTGGCCAAGGTGTTGGTTTGGCTTTCACAGGGCGGCACCGGGGACCGGTTGGAGCTGAACCTCAACCAGCCGGTTGAGCGCCTGGTTTGGGAAAAAATTTCTGCTGCCGATGACGGCTGCACTTCAGACGCCTGCCAGGAGCGTATGGGGGGGCGCTGCCCCTTTTACAAAGCCCGGATGGCAGCTCAGAGCGCTCATTTGGTGGTGGTGAACCATGCCCTGCTGCTGGCTGACCTGGCCGTGGGCAACCGGGTTTTGCCCGAATACAGCTACCTGGTGATTGACGAAGGGCACCACATGGAAAACGCAGTGACCAGTGCGCTGAGTTTCCAGGTTACCCAGCCTGAATTAGACCGGATTATGCGCGACCTGGGCGGCGCAGGAGCGGGAATTTTGGGTGGTCTTTTGGCCGCAGTGCGCCAGCTTGTTTCTCCCGAGAAGTATGGTGCTTTTAACCACATGATCCAATCCACCACAGACCAGGCTTTTCATTTTCAGAACCTTTCGCGGGCATTTTTTACCGCGATTGATGACTTTCTGCTCGAGGCCCGCGAGGGCCGCCAGATTGGTCCCTATGCTCAGCAGGTTCGCCTGGTGAATGGCACACGCGCCCTTTCCTCCTGGTTGGAGGTGGAGGTTATCTGGGACGATGCATCGCGCGTACTCAAGCAGTTGGCAGATTCTGTCGAACAAATTGCCACCGCCGCTGGGGAACTGGTTGAGTCTGGCCATGAAGCCATTGAAGACGATTATAGCAACATTACCAGTATTTACCGTTCGCTCCTCGAACTGTTGGAAAACCTGGATGGCCTGGTGTTTAAACCCGACCCCGACCGGGTGTATTGGGCAGAAGTGAATTCGGATGGCCGGCGCATTTCTTTGCAGTCTGCCCCCTTGCATATTGGCCCCCTGGTGCAGAAGCATCTTTGGCATGAAAAGGTTTCCGTGGTGCTGACCTCAGCGACCCTTCGAACTTATGGCGATTTCGATTATTTGCGCAATAGGCTGTTTGCATATGAAGCGGAAACGGTTGCACTGGGTTCGCCTTTTGATTATGAAAACCAGGCACTGGTCTATATGGTCAAAAATATCCCCGACCCATCTGACCGGGCCGGGCACCAACGGGCGGTTGAAGACGGCCTGGTTCAGCTTTGCATTGCCACCGGAGGGCGAGCCCTGGTTTTGTTCACATCCTATGCGCAGCTGCAGCAAACCTCGCGGGCGATTGCCCCGGCCCTGTCCCGGGCTGGGATTGTGATTTACGAACAGGGTTCAGGCGCTTCAGCCCACACCTTGCTCGAAAACTTCAAATCCACCGAGCAGGCGGTTTTGATGGGAACGCGGGCTTTTTGGGAGGGGGTGGACATCCCTGGGGAGGCGCTTTCGGTGTTGGCGATTGTCAAACTGCCTTTTGCCGTTCCATCCGACCCGATTGTGGCTGCACGTTCGGAGACCTTTGAAGATTCTTTCAATGAATATTCTTTACCAGAAGCGATTCTTACGTTTCGCCAGGGGTTTGGCCGGCTGATTCGAACGAAATATGACCGGGGTATTGTGGTCATTTTTGATAAGCGAGTGCTGACCAAAACCTACGGTAAAGCTTTTGTGGATTCGTTGCCTGAGTGCACCTTTAAGGCCGGCCTGCTGCAAGATTTGCCATCTGTGGCGGCCCAGTGGTTGAATATGTAATAACAGCCAATCCTCTGGATTTTGCGGTGTTTCAAGCCTTTTTTTTGCGTTATAAAACCATATTTCAGGTGATGGTGTTTGCCAGCCTGTTTGGGTTGGGTTTTTTGCCATTTTCCCAGTCTCACAGGCTGGTTTGGGTGAGTACTTCACCAGAAGGAGAACCTGGAAACGGTCATTCGTTTGGGCCAACCGTTTCTGCGGATGGGCGGTTTGTTGCCTTTACCTCCCAGGCTGCCAACCTGGTGCCCGAAGACACCAATAACGCAGCGGATGTTTTCGTTTTTGACCTGGTGATGAACCAGATGCAGCGGGTTTCCCGCTCCACACAGGGGGAACCAGCCAATGGCCCTTCAGCCAATGCAGTGATTTCAGCGGATGGGCGTTGGGTGGCTTTTGAATCTTTTGCCACCAATCTTTCGGTCCTGGATCCATTTCCGGTACAAGACATTTACGTTCACGACCGGCTGACCGGGCAAACCAGCCTGGTTTCTGTCAACCAGGAAGGCGAACCTGCGAATGGTGGTTCAGCCAGCCCGGCGATTTCTGCAGATGGCCGGTACATTGCTTTCTTCTCGGCGGCATCGAACCTGGTGTATGGAGATACCAACGCAGCCTGGGATGTCTTTATCAAAGATCAGTTTACAGGTAGAGTCATCCGGGCATCGCAAACCAATCAAGGTGAACAGGCCAATGGCCCTTCCGGGCCGGCAGTTTCGATTTCGGGGGATGGGCGTTACGTTGCCTATGGATCGGAGGCGAACAACCTGGCCGGAGTTGATGAAAATAACGCCCGGGATGTATTTGTATACGATCAGCAGACCGGGGAGATTTTTCGAATTCCAGTAGAAATGCTGGGAGAAGCGCTTTGGGCAGACCAGCCGCTCCTGTCCGCAGAAGGCAGCATGATAGCCCTGGTCGTTGGCTCCTTGGCGTTGGACCGGCGGGGGGACCAGTTAAATGGGATATTTATGTTTGAGAGAGAAACGGGCAAGTTTTCCCAAGTGGGTGTGCCGGAAGGCCCGTTGGCCCGTTCAATGGCGATGACCGCAGGTGGGCAGTTCTTGTTTTACACAGAAGAAAGCCGGTCTGGTGAGGTTGGTTTGATCGCGTATAGCCATATTACTGGAGGTAGGGAGGGTTTGGATGGCGTCTACCCCGGGGGGATTGCCGTTTCTGCGGACGGTGCTCAGGTGGTATACCTTGACCAAGCGGCAGATTTTACCCAGGTGGCTGCCAGGCTGCCAGATTCACCCCTCCGACGGGGGATTCTGTCTGGGCGGGTGTTGGATCCTTCGGGCTACCCGCTGGCCCAGGTGGAGGTTTCTCTATCCAACGGGGAAACAGCCCAGACTGACCAGAACGGCATCTTCTTTCTGCCCACCCGGGCGGGTGAGGTGGTTCGCCTGGCACCTCAGAAAAAGGGATATACATTTGACCCGCCGCAGTGGTCAGCCATGGCAGCAGGTGACACACTGGATGTGCAGTTTATTGCCAGCCCACAGGCCTCCCTGGAGCAGGGTAGACAGACCCTGGGTATGCCATTTAGCTTCAACCGGGGTTGTCCTTTGCCGTTTGAGGGCTGCGGCGGACCTTTCAATGGTTTTTTTGCAGGCTATTCTACCGATGTGGTTTTGGATGCTGCTGCTGCGCTGGCGTACCCCATCCAGAGTGCCTTAGAATTGGATGCCTGGGCCAACCCGGCCCATTTTTATCGCTGGCGCAACGCTCGAGATCCTCATGATCTTTGGCGTTTTTTTGCCTATTCTGGCCAACTGCTTTCACACACTGAACCATACCAGCCCGGAGATTTTGTTTTCTTTGATTGGGAACCGGATGGCGAAACAGACCATGCCGCTCTTGTGGTAGCCGTCACCGGCCAAAACCGCCCGGCCCGGTTGGTTAGCGCCGCTGGTGTGACACCTGCCAACCCCAGCGGCCTGGCGGTTGAAGTGGACTGGGATGGCACACATGAGGCCCATGTGCGGAGTCATGCTCGTTGGAATGGGGTTTACCCAGGCCAACTGCCAGTAGTTCCGGTCCAGAACGACGTTTTTCAGGTTGCCCTGGGAGGAGCCGGTCTTACCCTCAGGTTGGTGGATGCCCAAGGGCGCGTCCGCTCTGCTCAAGAAAATTCCTTGCCCGCTGCGGCCTTTTTTGATTTACAATGGGAGCAGGTAATCAGCCTGCTGTACGCTCCAATTGAACCCGGGGTCTATCTTGCGGAAATTCACAACGCGGATTCTGCCCCGACAAGGTATCAACTCACTGCCCAGATTCTGCAAAATGGCCAGGTGAGTGGGCGCTACCTTCAGTCTGGGCTGGCTCTTCCCGGTGAGGTGCGTTTGGTTCCCCTCAAACTGACCTACAATTCAAGTGGGCTGATCCTTCAGCAAGCTAATTACCAGCTTCAGCGAAAAGTGCGCGGATTGTTGGAGAAATAAAGTGAACAAGAATATCAAGCGAATTTTATTCTTTGCGATTTTAGGGTCTCTCGGGTTGGGTTGGGGTGTGGCAAAGTTTGCCGCTGCTCAAACCTACCAGGGTGTGGTGAATACGGTCACCGCTGCCATTGAAGCAGCAGTCCAAGTTAAAGAACGCGCCTATGATGGTTTGATGATGTATGAAGAAAGAGTTGAATTCGTGGTAGTTAATGACCAGCAAACCTGGGGGGCAGGGTTGGTTGCCTTGTTTGACCCTGAAACGGGCGAGCCTGTACCCTCAGAACCCGCCCTGGCTGTTGCCCGGTTAACCGAAGAGGGTTGGGTGGTCTGGCTGCCAGGGGATGACCATTGGCCCGACCTGGTGCGCGAAGCACCAGCTGAGATTTTCCCCGGGGGTGAGAAGGGCATTTACCTGGAATATGCCCGCCAGGCAGAGGTGGTCATACCCGCCGGACCACTGCATGGCTATTACCTGCCCTGGGCGGGGGGAAAATCGGTCAACCTGACCAACAGCGTTTGCCACGATACCTACCTGACCAGTGGAGATGGTCACTTTTCTTTCGATTTTGCGGTTCCGGCTGGCTCCTTTAACGACCCCTCGCGCTTTTTTCCGATTATGGCTGCGAAAGGCGGCACCGTTCAGTTGTGGAAGGATGATGTGCCGACCTGCTACGATTACTCTTGCGCATCTACCCAAATTCTAGGCAATTACATCGTTATCAAAGACAGCACCACAACCCCAACTACCTACATGCTCTACCTGCACCTGGAGCAGGGCAGTATCCCTGCCGAACTCAAGGTAAAAGGCAAACCTGTGGCGCGCGGCCAATTTTTAGGCCGGGTGGATAACACCGGGCAGAGCTACGGCCACCACCTCCATTTTCAAGTGCAGGTAGCCACTTATGGCGATCCGAACGATTTTTTGGGGTATTGGGGCAAGTCGGTAGATATCACCTTCAAAGATGTGTTTATCAATGGCGACAGCAATGGGGGGCGACCCCGAGCCCCTTATGACCTGACCGGGGATACCCAGGACAAGGTAGGCCTTCCGGGCCCAACCTGCTGCGGTCCTACAGACCGTTGTGAGACGGTTCAGTCCAGCTACATTTCGGGCAACTACACCGAAACCACGCCGCCCACCGGGGGGATTACGGCTCCCGCCATGGGGGCCAGGGTTTCCCAAACCACAGCAACGCTCCAGGGTTGGGCGGCGGATACGGAAAGCCCGATTGGGGGCAGCACTTTTTACGCACGACTGAACAACACCTGGCAGGCGATCAGCCCTCCCGTACCCGGAAATCTCTCCGAATATGCCTGGGATATGTGTGTCCAAAATGTGCCGGATGGTCCGGTGACGATTGGGGTTGTGGTGGAAGATGCGGCGGGCAATAAAACCCCCCTGACGGGTTTTACTACGTTTATCAAACAGGCTTCCTGTCCGCCGCCTCCCCCGGCCTGTGTGCCCACTGCCAACCAGGCGGCTTTGTTCACCCAGGTCAACTACGGGGGTTCGGATTGCTTGTTGTTGAATGTTTCTGGCTTGTTCCCGGTTGGGCGTGAGGCAGTCTCTGGTTTGTACGACCTGCGCACTGCCCTGGCAGGCAAACCGGTTCAATCCGTGAAGGTCGGGGCAAATGTCCGGCTTACCCTTTTCCTGGGCATTCCGCTGGCTTTTGATGGCCGTCCACAAACCTTCACTACCGACAACGCAAACCTGGCCGATGATTATTTCAGCCTGGGCGCAGGTGTTGCTGTTGCCCAATTTGCCCAAGTGGCGGCGTTGAGTGCACTGCCCCCGCTTCCCCCATACCAAACCTGGCCCCCCAATGGCGCGGAAATTCCAGCCAAGGAATCTATTACCCTGGTTTGGGACCAGGATGGTGATTCAACTTTGTTTGATATGAAGCTGTTTGCACCCGGCAACCTTGCGGTGCCGCTGGTTCAAGGAGAAACCGATGACCCCTACTGGCATCTGGACACTTTGAATACATTAGGAGTTTATACCTGGACCGTGCGGGCAAAAAATAGTGCCGGGGAGACTGCGTATGCGACGCCCGGGTTTACTTTTACCCTGACCAACAGCGTGCCTGGCGTTTTGTCTGCCCAGGCCGTTCCCTATCTGGAAACCTTTGAAGGCCCGACGGATAACTGGAATGTCTCTGGCCTTTGGCATAAAGATGATACCCAACCCTACGCAGGTACGCATGCCATGCGTTATGCGAGCCAGGGATCAGGTACGTATGCCACATTGGATCAACCCAATGCAGGTTCACTCACCTTGCCGCCGGTGACCCTTTCCCAGTCGAATCTTTTCTTGCAGTTTCAATACCGTTTTGAAACGGGCTATGAAAACCAGCATTATGACCAGCGTTGGGTTCAGATTTCAGAAAATGGCGGGCCTTTCAAGAATGTGCTTCGTTTGCGCCACGATACCGAAGGCCAGTGGGTGGCTTCCAAACCATTCTCGCTGGCAGTGTATAACGGGAAAACCATCCAGGTGCGTTTTTACTTTACAACCATAGACGGAATCAACAACGCCAACCCTGGCTGGTGGGTGGACAATGTCAGTATTGCTCCCTATGTTTTGCCCTCTTGCGGAGTGGTTGACCAGGGTGACACGGTTGCCGATGCGCAGCTGGTGGCTTTTGAAACGACCACAACAGCAAAAATTTGCGGACAGGGCGACGCAGATTATTACAAGTTCTCTGGGCTTGCGGGCCAGCGTGTTGAAATCAATGTCGATGCACAAACCATCGGTTCCCCTCTGGATGCAGTGGCTTTCCTGTATGATATTGACGGGTCTTCCGTGGTTGCTTACAGTGCAGATGAAAATCCACTTTCACTGGTGGACCCGTTGATTGTTTACACCATTCCTAAAACAGGCACTTATTACTTCAAAATCATAGCCAGCGATCACCCCGATTCTGGCGGCTTTATGGATAATTACACGGTTCTGCTCTCCCGGGCGACACCAGTGGTTCAAACGGTTTCTTTGGATGGCAGCCTGGCTGCTCCCACGTTTATTCCCAATGCCACGCCGGGGCAAATTACGCTTTCCCTCTCTGCCTGGGACACAGCCACCCCAATTAAGAAAGCTGTGTTTAAGTGGCATTCCGCCAATTGGGAAAGCGACAATTGGCAGTTGATTGGGGAAGACACCGATGGTTCGGATGGTTGGAGCGTGCTCTGGAACTATGCGAGCCTGGGCAACCAGACAGGCATCGCCCTGCTTTACCAGGTGGAAGACATGGCCGGCAATGTGGACAGCCGGATTGCCTGGAACTTGACCCTGGACCAAACCCCACCTACCACGCTGATGACGGCCTTGCCTGCCCAATTGGCTTCTACGGCGCTTCAGCTGAAGTGGTCTACTTCCGATAATGATGCAAACGGCCTGGCTGGTTTTAACATCCAGGTCAGTCAGAATGGAGGAGCGTTTTCGGATTACCAGGTGGGGCTGCCTTCCAGTGCCCGCTCGGCCTGGTTTGTGGGTGAGCAGGGGAAGACCTATGCTTTTCGGGTGAGAGGGTACGACCAGGCGGGTAACCTTGAAAGCGCCACGCCAGCAAACACCACAACCACTGCAATCCAAACTTGCACGGTTCCCGATGCCTTCGAGCCAGACGATACCTTTGAACAGGGCACCCTGCTTGAAAATGGCCAGGTGCGCAACCTGTGCTTACCCGGCGACCAGGATTGGGTTACATTCACCCTGCCGGTTACGGGCACGGTCTATTTTGTGGCCACGCCCTTAGACGCCACCACAGCGGTAACCATTTCGGTTTACCAGGCCCAACCGATTACGGCCACCAACCCGGCATCGCTGTTGTTCCTGCAAGAGGCTGGCCCCAGCAACCCGACCGCGCAGCCCGTTCAAGCCTTGTTTGGTAAGGGGACCGTCATTCGCTACACCATCTCGGAGCCTCAGGTGATTTTTGTGCGCATTCAGCACATTGACCCATCTGTGGCAGGAAATGCGGTTGCCTATCGTTTTGCGCTCGCCTACCCTGGTTTGTTTTTACCAATACTCGCCCGTTGACGAGCGTGGTATTATTTTTGCCGGAAACCATCATGAAACTGATTATCCAGATTCCTTGTTATAACGAAGCCGGAACCCTTTCCCAAACCATCGTGGCCCTGCCACGTTCTCTTCCGGGTGTGGATTGTATTGAATACCTGGTGATTGACAACGGCTCCACCGACGACACGGTTAAAGTAGCCCGGGAATCCGGGGTGCACCATGTCGTCCATCTGCCGGTGAAGGGGCTGGCGGGGGCGTTTATTGCCGGACTGGAAGCCTGTGTCCATCGAGGCGCTGATATTATTGTTAACACCGATGCCGATAACCAATATTTCGCCGGGGATATTGAAAAGTTGGTTGCACCCATCCTGGCGGGAACGGCAGATATGGTTGTTGGTGACCGTGGTGTAGGAACCCACCCGGAGTTTTCCAAATTAAAACAGATTCTCCAGCGGTTTGGCAGTTGGGTGATTGCTCGGGCGTCAGGTTTTGAAGTTCCCGACGCAACCAGCGGCTTTCGAGCGCTTTCGCGTGAGGCTGCCCAGCGCACCCTGGTTCTCAGCCAGTATTCCTACACGCTCGAAACCCTCATCCAGGCTGGCGCCCGCCGCATGGCCGTAACTTTTGTTCCCATTCGCACCAACCCGCAAACTCGCCCTTCGCGCTTGATGCGCGGCATCCCCGACTATTTGGCCCACTCCAGCGCCACCATCATCCGGGCCTACACCATGTACCGCCCGCTGCGGGTGTTTACGCTCATCGGCAGCCTGTTTGTTTTGGCGGGTATGATCCCTGGGATTCGCTTCCTGTACTACTTCGCCATCGGCCAGGGGGATGGCAAAATTCAATCGCTAATCCTCACCGCAGTGCTTTTGATTGTTGGCTTTCAGATTTTGATGATTGGCCTGCTGGCGGATTTAATCGGTTTCAACCGCAAAATTCTCGAAGAAATTTTGTACCGCCTGCGCAAGGTGGAGAGCAAAGAAGCTCGCCCAGATGGACATTCCCATTGAAGCCCTGTTGGGCAGCCTGGTAATTATCCTGGTGTTTCTGGCGCCTGGGTGGGCGTTTTTGGCTTTGACCTCTGAATGGAAATTCTGGCAGCCTCTACAGCGTTGGGCATTGGCTTTTTCCCTGAGTGCTGCTTTTTACCCGGTGTTTTTTTACCTGGTTCGCTGGCTTGTGCCGGGACTGTCCCTGGGGCCTAATAAGAACTTGCTGCTGCTCGCTGTTTTCTTGTTGGGGGCTATGTTTGGACTGCGCAAGCATTGGAAAAGTCAGTTGGATTTTGACACCTGGGACCTATATACCCTGGCTGCCATAGGTGCGGCTGTTTTCTCTCGTTTCTGGCTGATTCGTGGTTTCCCTTACCCTGCCTGGTCTGATTCGCTGCACCATTCCTTAATTACCCAGTTGGTGATGCAAACCGGCCAGCTTCCAGCTACTTTGCTTCCTTATGAAAATGCTTCACTGGATATGTACCACCTCGGATTTTATGCGTTAACTGGCGTGATAGGCCAGTTGGCCAATCTCCCTGCCCACACCGCCCTGCTGTGGACCGCTCAGGCGTTGAACGGGCTGTGTGGAGTGGGGGTATACCTGGCGCTTTCTTATTTATTCAACAAGAGAGCGGCTTTCTTTGGCGTGGTGACTGTGGGACTGCTGTCCTTTCAACCTGCCTGGTATGTCAATTGGGGCCGGTTCACCCAGCTTGCCAGCCAAACCATTCTGCTTTCCGCCTGGGTATTTACCTTATATTTTCTCGACCAGCTGCGCAAAGGGGATATCCCTTTGGCGCGCAAGGTTTTGCTCAGTGGTTTCGTTGCGTTGCTGAATGCAGCTGTGTTTCTGCTTCATTACCGGGTAGCCGGATATTACCTACCCCTATTGTTGGTTACTGCCCTGGGATATGGCTGGGTTTATTTTAGAGAAGGGTGTTTGAAAGTTTATTTCCAATGGGGGTTGTTAATAGGTGGCATGGCCTTCCTCTTTGTTTTGCCAGCTTTCCTCCCAGCGCTGCGTGCATACCTGCAGGGGGTTTCCCTGGCAGGCGGCGCCGCCCAAAATGATGCATATTATGCCTATGAAGCCCAAAACCTTTTCACCATCGGGTTGCAGCCCTTCTTGGCCGGGCTGGCTATCGTAGGCCTGATTCTGGGCCTGTGGCGGCGTTCCTGGGTGGCGGGTGCTTTGACGGCCTGGTTGGTACTTCTTTTTTTTGAAGGCAACCTGTATCGCCTGGGGATTCCTGGTGCTGGCTTTACCAACCTGACGGCGATTATGATTGGTTTGTATATCCCGGCCAGCCTTGCCGTAGGCCTGGGCGTGGATGTGTTTCTTTCCCGGCTGCCCGGCCGTTTTCATTTTACTGCCGAAAAAACTCTGCTGGCGATGTGGCTCATTGCCGGTTTTACAGGCAGCTTTCAACGCGCTTCGGGTGTTGAAGCCTACCGCCATTTTATGACAGCCGCAGATGAAAGGGCGATGGCCTGGATTGTTGAAAACACCCACCCTGAAGATGTATTTGCCATTAATACCTATGTCTGGTTAAATCGTGCCCCCCATGGCATCGATGGTGGTTATTGGATCCCCTATTTTGCAAACCGGCAGACGACTACTGGGACCATGATGGCGCTGCATGCCCCCATAAAATACACTCAACAAATCCTGGCCTGGTCGGAATCTGTGGTTATGTTTGACCAGGGATTGCGCTCTGCTCAAGATCTATGTCGGTTTGGGATTGATTATGCATATCAGGGTGCTCACACGGCCCCAGGATACACCCAAATTAGCAGCCAGTTCTCCAGCGAAAGCCGGTTGGTCTACGCCCAGGATGGTGTGCTGATATACAGGTTGTGCGACCCTTAAGGCCGATCTGCAACCAGGTTTAGCGCCAGCTTGCGGATTTCCGCCCGGATAACAGCTTCGCTGGCTTTTTGTTCAAAGGTGATGCGTCCTTCAATTTCCAGTTGTCTTCGGAGGGGTTCGTCATTGGCCAACCGTAAAATCGCCTCTGCCAGTTTTTCCCCATTCCCTGTTGGGACAAAAAGCGTATTCCTTTCTGCTTCAAGCAAACGCCGGTTGGCGGGGGTGTCGCCTGCAATTGTGGCTTTGGCCATTGCGATAAACTGGTAAATTTTGCCTGGAACCACGCGGGCGGCCTTGGCGCTGGCCCCAAAATGCCCACCCAGGCAGATATCTGCCTCAGTAATCTCGCGCACCAGTTCTTTCAAGGGGAGGTATTCTTTGAATTCAACATTTCCCAGGCCGGCCAGCCTGGTTTGTTCTTCCACCCTGGGCTTTTCTGGCCCGGCTCCAACCAGCGTGAAATGAATGTCCGATTGGTCTTTTAACAATGCTGCGGCGCGAATGACCACATCTACCCCATGGATGGGTAAATAGGTACTGTAATGTAAAACCTTAATTCCCGGGTGTTGATTTTCCATGGTTTGTGGCCTAAACAAATCCTCGTTACATCCCACAGGAATAGCCTTAATTTTTTCGATGGGCAAATGAAAAGTCTCGGCAAAATAAGCAGCGTGTTCCGGTGTGTCGAGCAGAACCAGGTCTGCTGCCGAGCAGGTGTAGCGGTCCAACCAGTAAGCCAGCCTGCCGGGCAGCGAACCAGGCTTAAAAGTACCCCTGTCAAAACACAGCGTGTCATAAGTGGAAACAAACGCATCAAACAAGATGGGCTTTCTGGCCAGCAGCCGGGCTGCCACCATGAAGATGTGCCCATAAAAACCTACAAAGACCAGGTCGTAATCTCCCCGGATGCGTTTGTACAGCAAAGCCGGCAGCCCGAATGCAAGCCGCTGCAGCAGATTACCCTGGAATTTTTCAAGGATTACATCCACATCTCCCACTTGCTGTAGCGCGTTGAGCATCACGCGGTTGCGAGGGTAGCTGGTTTCACGGCCGGTAATAAACAGAATTTTCATAGGATTTGTATTATAATCATCAGGCTGTTTTTAAGGTCAGGCAAGCGGATGATCCCCGAAATTCATGTTCTTCTCGTCAATTGGAATCTAAAACTGGATACCGAAGCGTGTATCCAATCTTTACAGCAGGCCGGGCTGCCATTGGCGAACATTCTGTTGGTTGATAATGCGTCTACGGATGGGTCTGTAGAATATCTTTCAGAGGTTTTTGGGGATTCACTTATGATCTTACAAACTGGGGAGAACCTGGGGTTGGCGGGAGGCATTAATGCTGGGGTAACCTATTTATTAAAAACGGATATTCAATGGATTTTGCTGCTGAATAACGATACATTGGTTGCGCCGGATTTTTTCACTGGCTTTACCAGTGTTTTGCAATCCAACCCCGAATTTCACATTTTTGCGCCTAAAATTTTTTATCATTCTCATCCCGACAAAATTTGGTATCTGGGAGAAAACCTGGTGCAAGGTACGATGCTGACCCGGCCGGTGCAAGCATCTGGGGAAAACAAGGTCTTGGTTGGCCAGGTCATTCCCGTTGACTTTCTGAGTGGTTGTGCGATGCTGGTGCATCGTGAAGTGTTTACAACCATCGGCGGTTTTGACACCACCTTTTTTATGTACGCTGAAGAGGTGGATTTTTGTTGGCGGGCCAGGCTGGCCGGGTTTAAGTTGGCTTGTGCTCCTGGTGTGGTGATGTGGCATAAAGTCTCGCTCAGTTCAGTAAATGATCGCCCCCGCACCCGCTATTACCGGACCCGCAACCAGGTTTGGTTTTACCGGCGGTATGCAAGCTTGCCGATGCGATTACTGATGTTTTTTCTCGGCTTGGTGCGTTTGTTCAAGGTGATGGTTGAAGATTTGTTTTTCCGGCGTTGGGAGCTGATATCTCCTCTGGTCCAGGGCTTTACGGAAGGTTGGTTTGCACCGCGGGTGAGCTTTTTGACATTGAATTATTCTCTTGGTGGATGACCGGATTTATGACTTCTTCAATCTGTACCCTATGCGGTCAAGCGAATCCTGAACTGCTTTACGAACTGCCAGATTATCTGCTTGAAAACCTTTCTGTTAAAAACCAGCTTGTACGCTGTCGTAAGTGCGGCCTAGTATTTCAATTTCCTCAATTATCGCCAGAGGCATTAGCCCCCCACTATCCTTCCTCTTACGATTCTTATCTTGCCCCTGGGTTTTCTGGTACAGGGAAAAAGGGATTGTTGAACAGGTTGAAAAATTATGGCATCTATAAACGCAGGCGGATTATCACCCGCTTTGCCTCGTCTGGCAGATTGCTGGATGTGGGCTGTGCTTCTGGCGAATTTCTGGCTTCTTTCAAGGATTCGCCGGACTGGGAAGTCTTTGGTGTGGAGTTGAACCCGGATGTGGCCGCGCAAGCCCGGAATCAGTATGGCCTGGAGGTGTTTGCCGGGGAACTGGCCCAGGCCGCTTTTCCTACTGCGTTTTTTGATGTGATCACCTTGTGGGATGTGTTGGAGCATGTGGCCGATCCATCTGCCCTGCTGCTCGAAATTTACCGTATTTTGAATACGGGTGGGCGGTTGGTGATTCGGACGCCCAACATTGGCAGCCGGGATGCCCGGTGGTTTGGCCAAGCCTGGGCGGGCCTGGATTCTCCTCGACATCTATTTGTTTTTTCAACCCAAACTTTGGGCGCGTTTTTGACCAGAGCTGGTTTTAAAACGATTCACAAAAGTGCGAATATGGGGACATATCCCTTGTTTGTCATCAGTGTTCGTTTTTGGCTGCTCTCACGTGGTATAAAAAACCCTCGAGCGCATTGGTTAATCAAATTGCTTAACCATACTTTCATCAAAATTGCAGCCGCCCCGATTTTTTATCTTTATGGCTTGCTGATGCAAAGCCCAATGCTCACTGTAATTGCTACAAAAGAGGATAAAAATGCTTGAAATCAGACATGACCGGATGGACGACACTTTTGCAACCCAGGAAGCCTATAACCAGATTTACAGCCATGAAGGGATTCTTCTGCGCGATTCAATGTACCTCTGGTTGGTGAGTTTGTTGGAACCTCAGCCAGGGAAATCCCTGCTGGATATTTCTACAGGCCAGGGCCGGTTGGTTGCGCTGGCGCGCCATTTGGGTTTAAATGCCCTGGGAACCGATTTTTCAGAGGCGGGTTTGAAAGTTGCCCTGGATGAAGTTCCTGAAGGAGTCTGGGCGGTCGGGGATGGTGAACAGCTTCCTTATGCTTCACAGAGTCTGGATTATGTTTCCCATATCGGCAGCCTGGAGCATTATCAAAACCCTGCCAGGGGTGCGTTTGAAATTGCCCGCGTGCTCAAACCTGGAGGAAGGGCAGTGATTCTGGTGCCCAATTCATTTGGATTGTGGGGAAACATCAAGCATGTGCTGCTGCATGGAGAAATCTTTGATGATGGCCAGCCGCTCCAGCGGTATGGCACTCGTGAAACTTGGCGGAAGCTTCTGGAGGGGAATGGCCTGCGGGTGTGCCGGGTGGTAGGGTATGGAGAAGTGGAGATTCCTCGAACCCGGAAAGACCTGGCCTGGTACCTGCTGCGCCCGCATAAGGTGCTGCGCTTGCTGCTAAGCTACCTGATACCAGTCAACCTTGCCAATCACCTAGCCTATATTTGTGAACCTCAGGCATGAGAATTGGATTTATTCTTTCGTCTCTTGCTCGGGCAGGCGGGGTCATATTAATTATTGAATATGCCAACCGCTTGGCAAACCGGGGACATGAGGTTACCCTGGCGATTCCTAACACACCCCCTGCCCTAGAGATGGCCGCTCTGCTTTCGAGCCAGGTTAACCTGGTGAAAAGCCAATATCCCCTCCCGGTAGGTCGTAATCCAGTTGCGCTGCTGCGGCTGGCCGCCAGCCTGGCCAAATCCATGCCGCCTTTGGATTGTGTTGTTGCAACTCATACCCCAACAACCCTTTCGGCTTTATTGCTATCATGGATTTTCCAACCGGGTACACCCCGCTATTGGCTGTATATGGATTATCCAGAAATGTTTGCCAACCGGCCTGCAGAGCGGTTTTTGTTAACTCAAATGCCGGGTTGGTTTCATGGAATTGCAACCATATCACAGCCATATGTTGATCTCCTTAGGTCCAGGCATAAAATTCCGGTGGTTATGGCGGGCTCTGGATTGCGCCGCCCCGATTTGTTTCTGCCGGTACACCGCCAGGGGAAACGGCCTTTGCGAAAGGTTTTCTTTTTTGGCGATCACCGTCCCCGGAAAGGTCTGGGTGATTTTTTGCAGGCGGCCGAGCAAGTCCATGCAGCCTGTCCGGATGTGGAATTTTGGATTGCGTCTAAAACCGAATGTGAAATTCCAACGCATTTGCCCCACCAGTTCTTTCTCTCTCCGGATGATGAATCTTTAGCCCGTCTTTACCAGGAATGTGATATTTTTGTCTTTGCATCCTGGGGCGAAGGTTTGGGGCTGCCACCTTTAGAGGCTATGGCTTGTGGTGCCCCAGTGGTCGTGGCAGACTCGCAAGGAATTCGCGACTATGCGGTTCATGAGGTGAACGCCCTGGTTGTGCCCCCTAAACACCCTTCTGCCCTGGCTGGGGCAATTCTCCGGTTGATCCATAACCCCTCTCTGGCGAATGATCTGGCCCAGGCCGGTATTGCTGCCTCCTTGCGATATGACTGGGAGGCAGCTGTTGATCGCTTCGAAGGGTTGCTATGGGCTTAATTCGAACTTTTATCTCGAAAATCCGCTCCAACCCGGCCATATTTCGATGGATTATGGGGGTGTTTTGGGTTTTTGGTTTGGGGATTCTGGTGTGGGTGATCTGGAATAACCAGGAAGTTCTGATTAAAACCCTAACGAGCATGCGTTTTGAATTTTTTCTGTACGCGCTGACTGCTTACCTGGGGGCTTTGGTCGTTGTTTCCATTGCATGGGCAGTTCTGGTTGATGTTTTAGCGCCGGGACAGTTACCGTATTGGGAGCACATGAAAATTTTTGTGCTGACCCAATTTTCAAAACGTTTGCCGGGTACCATTTGGTACGTGGGAGGGCGGTTGGCGCTTTATCAGCACAAACAAATTCAAGCGGGTGTTATTGCCCTGGCTGCTGGCGTTGAGTATGCGTTAACCGTTGTTACAGGTTTGTTGGCCGGATCTTTAATCCTGGTTTTTACCCGCTTGCTGGATCAACGGTATATCTGGTTGGCACTCCTGGTTTCTGTGGTTGGATTGGGTTTGATGCATCCCTGGTCGTTGAGTAAAATCTTCCGGTTTTTTTTGAGAACATCTACCCCGGTTAATCTTAATTATCGGGGTGTACTCTTTTCTGCGTTCTTCCTTTTTCTGACCTGGGGATTTGGTGGCCTGATGCTGGCGCTTTTAATTCAAAGCGTTTATCCAATCACAATTTCCGATTACCTTTTTGTGGTGGGGGTTTGGTCGATTGCAGGGGCGTTGGGTTTGCTAACAATGTTTTTACCCAGCAGTTTTGGTGTCACCGAAATTTCACTTGTTGCCTTACTGACGGGGCTACTGCCGCTTTACCTGGCTACGGCCATTGCCATCGTTACCCGAGTTTTTACAACCCTTATTGAACTTTTTCTGGCCGCATTGTTCCAGGGTTTGGCCAGGCTTAAGCAGCCGTAATTCATCAGGCTAAGCATGTGCGAAATGGATTTATTTTGCGTGTTTCGGCGATAATGATGGAAAAAACAAGCGAGCGGCTGCAGGTTAGGCAGCCGCTCGCTTAATCAGGGGCTTTCAGGACAGCCCCGGGGTTATTTTAACAGGAGCGGATTAATACTCGAAATCTTTTGCGTTTAGCAGAGTTTTGTACGAACCCAGGTCGTTCACCTGGTTGGCATTAACGGTGATCAAATATGGATTCTCGTCTTTATCAATAATCAAGACGGGTCCAAATGCGGTCATGATGGATAGTGCGTAGGTTCCCGGCGGTATGTTGGAAATAACCACACGCCCATAGTCGTCTGAAAAACCAGCAGGGGCTGTATTCGGGTCGACCGCCGGGACAAATGCACCGGGAATACCTTCAACAGACAGGAGTTCGGCCACGAATATTTGCTGCCGGTCGATTGGGGAATCATCTCCATATTGTAAAGATATAACCAGGGCGCCGGTTGCCTCGGTAAAAACTGGCTGTTCGAGGTTAGCAGGGTCAGATGTGGGTTCGGGAATCGGAGTGTCTAATGGGTAGCCGGGTTTGTCGATTACGGGTTCCGGATAACCAAATTCTGGGGAGAAAGTGGCTTCAGGTGTGGGCTGGGTTGGGTCGGTTTGAGCTGAAGTAGGCTGTGGCGCCTGGGTGGGGCTTGCAGTTTCAGTTGGGGAGGGAGTGGTGCAGCCAGCCATAATCACCAGGAAGATTATCCCGGCAAGCCAAAAGAACGGGTTTAGATTTCTCAATATTTTTGTCATCATATTTCCTTCATGTTTGGAAATTTTCGAAAGATATTATACCAGTAACAAAAGAAAACACCCTGGAGGACCAGGGTGTTTTCAAAAAAGCTTGGGAGTTTACTGGACTATTTGTTGTAGCCAGTGTAGGTGTAGAGGCGGTCGCCAGAGCCCAGGCTCAGGTAGTTGACGATAGCAACAATCGAGCAGCCCGGAGCCTTGATTTCAGCGGAGCCGATGTAGCGGCTAGTCCACTGGCCGGCATCCTGAATGTAAGTAGCGGAAGCGCCAGCGGCAAGGCTGAAGACATCATCCACTGGATTGAAGACGGAGCCAACCACGGTGTTAGGAGCGTAGTCAATGGTGACCGACGGGCAGGAGGCGGCGCCGACATTCATGACCTGGATACCGGTGTTGAAGTAGCCAGTGGTGCTGCCGTTGCGGGCAACGACCAATGGGGCTACGATGGTTTCGCTGGCCATGGTGGGGTTGAAGCCTTCATAGGAGGAGCCGAACGGGCCAAGACCGCTAACCAACGGGCGAGTCTGGTTCACGATGGCAACCAGAGGCTGGGCATTGCTGGAGGTAACGGTGGCGGCACCAATGTAGCGGTTGATCCACTGGCCAGAGTTCTGAATCTTGGTGCAGGAAGCGCCTGGGTCAAGAACACAGGTTTCATTGCTGGGCTGGAAGCCGTTAGCAACTGTGTTGGGGGCGTAAGTAATGGTGACCGTGGTCGCGCTGGCGCCGGTGTTCTGAATCTGAATGCCGGTGTAGAAGCTGCTGTTATTGGCCATCACGAGGGGCAGGTTCAGGGTGCTGGCGCCATCGGTGAAGCCATTGTAGCCCAACAGGGTTTTGAACTGAAGGGTGTTGACCTGCATCAGGGTGGCAACAATCGGTTCGTTGCTGGTGATGGTTGCGCCGCCGATGAATTTGCCATCAGTACCGCCCAGGGTGGAGCAGTTCAGGGTGCTGCTGCCAGTGGTCTGGTCGAAGACTTTGGAGGCGCCGGGTTTAATGGTGGCCATTTCGGAGCCATTTACGCCGTGGGAGCCTTTGATGTAATTGATGGTGATGTTGGCATCTACGCCGCCAGCATTCTGCACGCTGAAGAAGGTGTTGAAGTTGCTGTTGTTGCACATGACCAGGGGCAGGCTGACTTTCGTGCTGCCAGCTTCGAAGCTGGTGGTGGAAGCGCCCAGGGAGAAGTCAGAGTTGCTCAGGTTGGCAATGGCGGTGACAGGCTGGTTGGATGCGATGACCATCGAGCCATTGAATCCGGCGCTGACGCCAGCCAGCGGGAAATAGGTCTTCGAGGTGCTCACGGCATCTTGCACAGTGGCTGCAATGGTGCCATCGGGGTTGTAGTAGGTCAGGACAATATCCGCAGCGGCAGTGCCCAGGTTAACCACCTGCACACCACTCTGCCAGGTTTGCCCGGCCTGGGCCATAACACCCATAGGAACCAGCAGCAAAGCGAGTAACAGAACGAGGACGATTAAAGTTTTTTTCATTTCGACAAACCTCCAAATGATGAATGTTTTTTCCCTTTTTGGGTTTCTTGGCTATAGGATACACTGGGAAGGTGGATTGTGCAATAATCCTTTGGGATTATTTTCAGGTGTCAGGGGATTATTGGTACCCGAATGGAGTAAATGGCTTCATAGCTGGCATGTTGCTGGGTGGGCAATCCTTCAATTTCTCCTCCCAAAACATGGATTTTTGTGTTCACCAGCACTGCCCCTGGAAAAGCCCAGCTCTGATTTCCGGGTGGGTCAAAAGATACCCAGGCTTGATCGCTGGTTAGCTCCAAAGATTCCAACACTGCCCCTTCCGTTTCTCCCACACCACCTAAGATGTAAATAATATTGGCGAAATTGGTAATGCCGAATCCATATCGTGGGGAGGGAAGGTTGACTTCCTCGCGCCATGGGTTGTTTCCGGTTCCATCGATTTCAGGGTAATACACCGCATGACTGGTGAGCGCTCCATTTTGGTTGATGCCGCCCACAAGGTGAATTCTTCCCCCAGTTGCAACACTTCCAGCAAAGCCTCGGGCCTCATTCATGGCCGACAGTTCTTGCCAGCTGTTTTCTTCGGGGTCAAACACCCAGGCAGTGTTCAGGTATTTTTCTCCATCCCAGCCACCGAAAATGTAAAGCTTGCCTTCAAATGTCGCCAGGCTGTATGCACTGGTGGCTTGGGGCAAAGCGACGCCTTCTGTCCAGGTGTTCAAGTTGGGGGTGTAAATTTCCAGTTTGTTGGTGATTTCTCCGCTTTGCATTTGGCCGCCAGGAACATAAATTTTGCCCCCGATGACGCCAGCCTGGATATCTTTAACGGGGGTGGGCTTGGCGCTTAGCCGAAGCCAACTTTCGGTTGGGGGGGTGTATCTTTCGAGTGCCCCAACCACAGAGCCGTCCTGGGCTGCTCCTCCGATCATATAAATTTGGCCGTTATAGACGGCTGCTGCTGCCCCGGTGCGCCCGGTAGGGATGACTGCTTCCAGTTCCCATTCCAGGGCTTGTCCCTGGGTGCCTGCTGCCGTAGGGGTGCTTTCGAGTTCAATCGCTTCAGGCCTGAACAGCGGGGCGGCTGCGATTGCTATAATTGCCATTACCCCCACCAAAACGACCACCCAGATTGGGATTCTGGCCATGGGCTTCTCTGCAGCAGCCGGTTGTATCGGAATATCCTGGACCAGGGATTGGCTTTGGGCAGTTTCTTGGGTTCTTTCTTCGGCAGGTTCGCCCTCGGGTTCTTCTTGGATCTTTGGGGCAATTCCAGGGTCAATCAATCCAATTTGGATCGCATAAAGCGTGGCTTCGGTTCGGGTGGATTTTCCAATTTTGTTCAGGATATTCCGAACATGCACCTTAACTGTGTTGACACTAATTTGCAGTTTGACAGCAATTTCTTTATTACTTGCCCCGGTGGCAATTTGCACCAGGATTTCTTTCTCTCGTTCGGTGAGTTCAGTGTTTTCTAGCATGTGACTTTAGCTTTGCGGCTTTTTCAATTGATTATACTTTTTCAGATCATTTCTAAGGCGTGAGTGGAAGAAACCGCAGGATGAATGTTTCATTTCCACTAAAAACGAGTTCCGTGAACGTGCAGTTAAATAGGTTTTCCACTCGCAAAGGGCCTTGCCTGGTTTTCAAGTAGAGGTAGTCCACATCTTTTCTTATTAAGAATTGTTGGGTTAATTCGTCACATCCTGATAGCGAAGCGGCTTCTTTGGCTGTTTCTAAGATAGGGATCGCCTTTTCGGGTTCGCCTGAAACAAAAATTGCAGGGGGAAGCAGGGTTTTACTGTCGGTCAGAACAGGTATCCAATACCCGCCGTCCACACCCCGGTAGATGCCAGACTGCCAGGGAGTGACGTTTATAAAAAACTGGCTGCCAGCAGGGATGTTGGCATTGATCCACGCGAGGGCTTGAAGATCCTCTTGTGTGGCGAAAACCGTTACCGGGTTTATGATGTTGCGCGTGTCTCGGGCACCCCAAAACAACAGCAGCCCCACACCTGCCAGGGCCAGGATTTGCGTAACCCGTTTTAAGCCCCGGGCTGGGAAATCCACCCCCCGGACGAAAAGATCGGCGGCAAAAAGGCCGGCGGGGAGGAAGAACAGAATTGCGCCATGATCAGGCCGGAAGGGTTTCAGGCTGATTCCCCAGGGAAGGGAAACCAGAATAAACAATAGGCTCCACAACGCAGCTCCTCGTGCCTCTTTTTTCCAGCCGAACAAGAAAAGCCCGCAAATCCCCACCAGGAAAATGACATGGCTGCGGTAAGGACCCACCAGGTTCCAGTAATATTGCAGGTAGTCGTTGGCGTAGTGCTGGCTGAAATCGGCTGCGGTGGCCGTGATTTCAACCGAGACGAACGCTTTTGAATATTGCCACACCCGCCACAACCAGGGCAACGCCAGAATCCCTCCGGTCAATGCCGCCACAAACAGGGCTTTGAACCACCCCGGCTGCAGTGTGTGATTCAGGCTGCTTCCAGTGGTGAAACGCGCAACCACAAGGCTGGTAAAAAATAATGCCAACATCATGGCTGATAGGTAGTGTGCGCACAAGGTGGCTGCGGTGAGTATGGCCAATTCTGCGGCCAGGCGGCGGCTGTATCCTTCCTGCCATATCCTGGTGGCAGTATTCATTGCCAGGAGCAGAAGCAGTGTGCCGGTCAGCAGTGTATACCGTCCCCAGGTCAGGTAATAGGCAGGCATTTGGAAAACAAACCCAACCAAAAGCAGCCCCACCAACCCTCGGCGCCAGTCTTTCCAGGTGGTTTTTATCAGTACGTACAATGCCCCGGCAACGGCTGCGTTGAGAATTTGTCCAAATTGGAGCACAGCGTTTTCCGGGCTGAGCCTGGCCAGGTAGGCTGCTGCCGCAGTGATGGCATGAAAACCAAAGTGGTAATAAAAAGGAACATCAATAAATGGATTCAAGGTGTCGGGTATTTGGCCCTGCTCCAACAACACCCGAACGATGAGTGTATGGTGGACAGAGTCCACCCAGGCAGGCAGTACAAGGCTTTCGGCCTGCTGGAACCGGAACCAAACCAACGTAATGAAAACCACCAGGGCAACAATCCCAGGCGTCCATTTGCGCAGGGCTGTTTCCGTGTGAGACCAATGCGCCATTTTTTTCCACATTGAAATTGCAGCCAGGCACAAGAAAACCAGGTTAAGTATCCAGAAGATGACAGGAGTAACCTGGAAGTTAAATACAAATGTTCCCAGGCCCAGCAAGACGTACCAGGCTGCACTCATGCCAAATACCCGGATGAAAAAGGTTAAAAGGTCATCCAGGTCTTCCGATGCGGCCACAAAATGCCAGGCCAGGCCTGGGAGTAAGAAGACAAGAGCAGCAAAAACCAATGTCATTTTTTAGTCCAATGGCTTATGATGGTTGTGTTTATTGGATTTAAACTGCATAGGAGCATCAAGTTTACATTTTTCCAGGTTTTCAGGGTTTCCCGTCATTAACCGTTGCGATTATAACACCCTGTTTTTGCACTTGTGCTACAATCAGAATGTGCCATTCATCACAGATGGCTGGCAGGAAAAGGTTGGACCAAGGTGCGCTTTTTCTTTTTTCCTGCGTGGCTTGAGGATGATCAATTAGTTGCGTGAAATTCTTTAGGAGGCTGATTCATGCTACGCGCAATGCTGCTCTATTTATCTAAAGCTGCCTGGGCCAGGCAGGTTGTGACCAAATGGCCCCTGGCCTGGAAGGTGAGTTCCCGGTTTGTGGCCGGGGAAAGCCTGGAAGATGCCATTCGGGCGATTAAAGCCCTGAATGCCAAGGGCATTTATGCCACCCTTGACCACCTGGGGGAACACACCACAACCCCGGAAGAGGCGCTGCGGGCCCGGGCGCATATTGTGCAGGCTTTGCATGCCATTAAAAAAGAGGGTTTACAATCGAATGTTTCGCTAAAATTGACCCAGTTGGGGATTGAGCTGGATGATTTTTTGTGTGCTGAAAACCTGGCGTATATTCTTGGAATTGCGAGGGAGTATGGCATTTTTGTGCGCATTGATATGGAAGATTCCCCTTACGTGGATCGCACCCTGAATATCTACCGTTTTTTGGTCAACCAGGTGGGTTGTGAAACGGTGGGTGTGGTCCTCCAGTCCATGCTTTACCGCAGTATGGAGGATGTGGAAAATTTGCTCAAGGAGATGCCAACTCGCGTTCGCCTGGTAAAAGGCGCCTACCGGGAGCCGCCTGAAATTGCCTATCCCAAAAAGCGAGATTCGGATACGAATTTTGACCGGATGACCGATGCCCTCATTCAGGGCGCTTTGCGCCATGGAGTGCTTTCGGGTTCTGAAGATGGAAAAGTTCCGCCCATTCCGGCTATTGCGTCGCAGGATGCTGTGCGCATTGATTACGCAAAACAAGCGGCGGCTGCTGCTGGCATTCCCAAGCGGGCAATTGAGTTCCAGATGCTGCACGGCATTCGCCGGGATTTGCAGGAACAGCTTGTGGCCGAGGGATACCCGGTGCGGGTTTATGTTCCCTACGGAAAACAGTGGTATCCCTACTTTATGCGCCGCCTGGCGGAGCGTCCGGCCAATCTCTGGTTCTTTATCTCGAACTTTTTCCGGAAATAGGCTGCCGTTTCATATTCTCGATCAGGCCTGTTGCTTTGTTTTCAGTGGATATGGCTGCCTGGTGGGTGTACTCGCCAGGCAGCCATATCGTTATTTAAGCAGTATTTTCCATCTTCTGCGAATACTCCCTTTGATTCGATTTTTGCCGAAAAGCCTGGTTCCAGGTACAATATCTGCATTATCCCTGGAGGTTCCAGTTATGGCTGATACTGTCGAGAAAATTATTGAGCGTTTACAAGACGAAGGGGAAAAAACCGTCTCTTTTTTCCGGGCTTTGCCTGAAGATGCCTGGTCATTGCAGGTTTATACGGATGGTGAACAGTGGCAGGTGCGTGACCTGTTTATTCACCTTGTTCAAGCAGAACACGCCATCGCTCGCCTGGTGGAAACCATTCTGGAAGGTCACGCCGGCGTACCCGAAAACTTTGATTTGAATGAGTACAACCACCGCAAAGTCCATGAAATGGAAAACCTGCCGCTGGATTACCTCGTGCCTTTGTTTTCAGAGCGCCGGGCGAAAACGATTGCAATGGTGCGGAAGATGGACGATTTCGACCTGGACTTGCAAGGTCGCCACCCATTTTTAGGAATCGCACCGATTTCTGAAATTTTGAAGTTGATGTATCGCCATACCCAGCTACACCAAAGGGATATCCGAAAATTGTTGAAGGATGAATAAAAAGACCCTGCCTGAAGATTTATACCGTGGATTTTTCCGGTGGCGCTATCTCTGGATGGCTGCAGCCACTGCACAGCAGGTTTTGCTGGGTGCAGGCATTGCGCGTTACCTGGGGGTGACCCTGGATGTGTTCAGGCTGTTGGTGGGGGGTGGGTTAACCCTGGCTTTATTGTTTGCCTGTTTATTTGCTTCGGCGTATTTCGAACGACCCCGGATTTTCCAACCCGTTTTCGAGAAAACAGGTTCGGGGGTGCGCATATCCGAATCTGCGCGGTTGTTGTTGGGTGGGGCTGGCGGGTTTACGCTGGCCGCTGCCGCAGGGGTGCTTCTACTCCAGAGCGGCAGCCTTTCGCCTGGATTATTGGTATTTCAATTTCTTTCGCTTGCCGCCGGGTTGGCGTATGCTGTGCCGCCATTTCGACTGGCGGCTTCGGGTTATGGGGAAATCCTCGGGGCAATTTTGATAATCGGCGTGGTTCCTGCAGCCAGTTATTGGCTGCAAGCCGGTGAACTGCACAGGTTTGTGTTGATGTCTTCGGCTCCACTGGCTGGTTTATTTTTGGCTGTTTTAATCATGTTTCAGTTAAGCGATTATGCCTCAGCCGTTACCCGGCAGCAGCGCAACCTGACCACCCGCCTGGGTTGGGAAAATGCCATGACACTGCACAACCTGCTGCTGCTGGTTTCATTTGTCATGTTGGCTTTTGGTTCTTTATCCGGATTACCGCGGTTCGTATGGTTTCCGGGGATTATCCTGGTGCTGGCTGCGCTGCTTCAAATCCGGATGGTGATCCGTGTCGCTGAGGGTGAACGTCCCAATTGGAATGGGATGATATTTTTGGGGGTTTTGTTATTCGGTACCCTGGGTTATTTAATTGCCTACGGCTTTTGGGTGAATTAGAATCTGGGCACTGCCGGGTTATTTGCGCGAATCCCACAGGGTTTCGGGTTGATTTTTTGCAAAATTTTCATACCTGGCCATAACAAACAAAGCATCCGAAAGCCGGTTCACATAAGCCGCAATGTGCTTCCCAATTGGCTCGCGCTGGCTCAGGGATATCAGCTCCCGTTCGGCGCGGCGGCAAACCGTTCGGGCTACATGAAGATGAGCTGCGCCTGGTGTTCCGCCCGGTAGGATAAAATTTTGCAGCGGGCCAACGATGTCACCAAGTTCATCAATCCAGTTTTCCAGCGTTTCAATATGCCGGGGCTCAATTTGCGGCAGGGCAAAGTTCGCTTTATCTTCTTCCAGGAAGCATAAATCTGACCCGGCATTAAATAAATCATTCTGAATATCAGACAGCATTGCGGCAAGTTTTTCATCCAGGCCAAATGCCAGTGCCACGCCTATGGTAGAATTTAATTCATCCAGAGTGCCATACGCCTGGACGCGCAAATCATTTTTGGAAATTCTTTGCCCCCCACCTAAAGCCGTTGTTCCATCATCCCCTTTGCGAGTGTAAATACTGGTTAATCGTGGCATGGTATCCTTCCTGGTAAACCCCTGATAATATGGGGTGAAACTTTGACAAAATCTTGTACAATCTTTTCTATAACAGATGCGATTATATCGGTCTCAGGTGCCGAGGTCAACATGCAAACCCGGCAGCTTGCAACCCCACTCAAAATCGCACGTATAGGAGAGTAGCTGTGTATCACAAAACTGACCTTGAATGGGCGCAAATCTACGCCGAAGAAGCCAATTGGGTAAGCCTGGCGAAAAAAGGTGACCCGCTGGCGTTTGCCAATCTGGTGGAACGCTACCAGCGGGCGGTATACAATCTTTGTTACCGTATGCTGGGCGACGCCGGCGAGGCTGAAGACGCTGCACAAGAAACCTTTTTACGTGCCTATAAAGCCCTGGATGCCTATGATTCCAGCCGTAAATTGTCTACCTGGCTGCTTTCGATTGCTTCCCATTATTGTATTGATCAGCTTCGCAAACGCCGCTACACCATCTTTTCTCTGGATGGGCTGCCCTTTTTTGAACTGACTGACCCTCAACCAGGCCCTGAACACCAGGCAGTTCAAACTGAACGCCAACGGCAGGTGCAGCAAATTCTTAACAGCCTCCAACCGGTTGACCGGGCTGCTGTTTTGATGCGCTACTGGTATGATTTTTCGTATGAGGAAATTGCATCAACCTTATCCCTTACCACCAGTGCTGTAAAAAGCAGGCTGCATCGAGCAAGGCTATCGCTTGCTGCGGCCTGGCAAGAAAATGAATCCAGCCAAACTGTTCAAACCAGGAATGTGTATGAAACTGAAACATCCTGAACATTTCCCCGTTTTCAACCGCGATTTATTTTTGCAGGATGCCGAATATTTTGGTGACCCGGATTTTGACCTGGTTCAACATCCTCAGGCAGAAGTTTTCCTGGTTGCCCATGTACTTGAACACCTGTCGCCGGCTGCACCAATGCCCGGGTTTACAACCCGGTTTCTGGACAAGTTTACCCGCCAGCAGCGCTGGCAGCGCTTTACCCGGTGGGTGGGCTGGGCCGCAGTTTTTGGGTTCATCGTCTGGTTTACCTGGGCGTTCTGGGGGTTTATGTTGACTACCCAGGTCCGGTTTTTGCTGAATTCGATGGATTTCAGCGGGCTTCCCTTTAATATCGAGCCAGTCTTCAATGCGATTTGGACTGGTTTGTCGGTTGGGTTGGAGGCAATCACATCTGTTTTGTATTATTTGCCCCTCTGGTTGTTGGGTTGGTCGGTGATTTGGTCCTTATCCGTGGCCAGTTTTGCCATCACCAGGCGGCGTACGACCCGGATTATTCTTCCATCTTAGGAATGGGGGATCATTGAAAGACCTTTTTGGGCTTGATCCAGCGGTTGTTTTTCTGAATCACGGTTCTTTCGGCGCCTGCCCAAAACCGGTGATGCTGGCATACCATACCTGGCAGTGGAAGCTGGAAAACCAGCCGGTTGTTTTTTTAGGCAGGCAGGCCCTTAACTTCCTCGCTGAATCGCGCCAGAAGTTAGGGATATACCTTTCCGCATCTCCAGACAACCTTGTTTATTACCCGAACCCAACCACTGCAGGAAATATGGTTGCCCGCAGTGTTCCTTTGAAACCCGGGGATGTGATTCTGACTTCCGATCATGAGTATGGCGCTTTAGATCGCACCTGGGAATTTGTGTGTCAAAAAACTGGCGCGGTCTACCATAAGGTCCCCCTGGGTTTACCGCCCATTTCATCCGAAGCCTATGTTGAAAAATTCCTGTCGAACATTACCCCACGCACCAGGGTGATTTTCCTCAGCCACATCACCAGCGCAACCGCTTTGCGTCTTCCGGTGGAGACCATTCTGGCGAAAACTAAAGGGTCTGGCATGATAACGATTGTGGATGGCGCCCATGCTCCCGGCCATATTCCCCTTGATTTGGAAACATTGGGGGCAGATGTCTATATTGGCGCCTGCCATAAATGGATGTGTGCTCCGAAAGGTGCTGCTTTTGTGTATGCCTCTCCGGGTGCTCAAATGTGGTTGGAACCGTTGGTGGTCAGTTGGGGTTACCATCCCGACCCGGGTTATGGCACAGGCAATCGCTACCTGGATGAGCAGGAATGGCAGGGAACCCGCGACCTTTCTGCTTACCTCACTGTGCCTGCCGCAATTTCCTTTCAAGAAGAACACAATTGGCCCGTTGTTCAGCGGGATTGTGCTGCTTTGGCTGTTGAAACCCATGCCAATATCCGCTCCCTGACGCATCTTCCTCCGATTGCAGAAGATGCTTCTATGCTCGCGCCTCAATTTTTTGCAGCCTTTTTACCAGAACACCTGGACGCTGCCCAGGTTAAGCACAAAATGTATGACCTATGGAAAATTGAGGTCCCGGTATACAAGTGGCAAAACGCCAATATCATCCGCGTGTCTTTTCAAGGGTACAATACAAAAGCAGATGCAGATCTTTTGCTGGCGGCGCTAGCGCAGATCCTTTGGCCTTAAAAATGACCCGGGAGGTAACCCCATGTTGGTGCGCGACTTAATGACTCAAAACCCGGTAACGGTAGAGCCTAATACCCCTTTGCGGAAAATGATTACAATCATGCACCAGCACAATTGCCGGCAGCTTCCGGTACTAAACCGTTATGGAGAATTGGTTGGCATTGTAACGGACCGGGATATCCGTCTTGTGATGAAATCTCCTTACGTGCTGCACGAGAGGTGGGAAGAAGATCAAATTTTGGACCAGATGACTGCCGCTGGATGTATGACCCAAAACCCGCTTACCATTCTGGCGGATGCGCCTGCTGTGGATGCTGCCAGGCTGCTTCTGGATAAAAAGTTTGGCGCTTTACCGGTTATGGAAAGCGGCAGGTTGGTGGGGATTATTACCGTATCCGATTTTTTGCGCCGTTTTGTTTTTGAACACGAAACAGCCCAATCTCAGACTTGAATGATCTTAACATCTGAAACAAAGAACGCCGTTTGGATATCCATTTTTCGAGCGGCGCTTTCATAATTGGGGCTTTGCCATTTTTGCCCGCTGATCACAACTTCTTTTTTTTGCCCGTTGATTTTTGTGTTGACAACAAACCCATCCGAAGTTAAAGAAACCCCCACTTCAGGTGGAATCCGCAGTTCTATATCGGCCACAAAACCATAAACCCTGACACGCAGGTTGTTTTCTGGGAACTGGCTTTTTGTGTAATCCAGGTCAATATCGCCCACAAACACCCAAAACTCTTCATTTTTTGCCTCAAACTGGCCTGAACGTTCTAAATCGCCTAATAAGGTGAAGTGGGGTTCAGTATCTGGCTCCACCATTCGAGGCCTGGTAATTACCCAGATTCCCAGGCCAATCAGAATAGCAGGGAAAATCAGGCGGCCGATATCAATATTCAAAAAATTATCTGCCAGCAGTAAAATTCCTAAGAGGGCAATCAGGCTGCCAATGACGATTTGTCCCTGGTTCTTCATGCGTTTTCTCCTTATCTGAACCCGTTGAACACTCAGTGTGCTTTAATCTCGAAATGGTTTAATATTCGTTTGAATAAATAACATCTTTCAGAATCGTGTATAAAAAAATTCGAAGCATGTAACTGCTGCCTTTTGGAAGGGTTAAGAAGTTACAAATTTATTATACAAAATCTGTTGAATTATGGTATGACCAAATCAACAGGAGAACATGGGAATATAATCAAGTCTGAAAACAGGCTGGAAAACAAGGAGAGCAAATTATGGAATACCGGCGATTGGGCAAAACAGGTTTAAAGGTTTCAGAATTGTGCCTGGGCACAATGCAGTTTGGCTGGACTGCGGACGAGAAGCTTTCCCTGGAAATTCTCACAGCGGCCTATAATGGTGGGATTAACTTTATTGATACGGCAGATGTATACTCCCGTTGGGCCAAGGGCAATGCCGGGGGCGTTTCTGAAACCATTATTGGTAATTGGTTGAAGAGCAGCGGCATTCCCCGGGAACGGGTGGTTATTGCTACAAAAGTACGTGGGCAGATGGGAACAGGTCCAAACGAAGAAGGCCTTTCACGCGGTCACATTATGAGCGCAGTAGAATCCTCTTTGCGCCGACTGGGAACGGACTATATTGATCTTTACCAGGCCCATTGGTTTGACGAAGGTACCCCCATTGAAGAGACATTGAAAGCCTTTGATGACCTGATTCGCCAGGGAAAAGTGCGCTATATCGGTTGTTCCAATTACCCCGCCTGGCGTTTGATGCAAGCGTTGTGGGCTGCGGATACTTTTCACACAGCCCGTTACGACTCGCTCCAACCCCACTACAATTTGGTTTATCGGGCTGAGTTTGAACGAGAATTGATGGATATTTGCCGGGAATACCAGCTTGGCGTCATTCCCTACAGCCCCCTAGCGGGTGGTTTTCTGACCGGCAAATACCGTAAAGGCGAGCCTGTCCCGGAGAGCAACCGGGCCTCTGGAGTGCAAATTCGGTATTTTAACGAAACCGGCTGGCAGGTGTTGGAGGCAGTGGAAAAGATTGCCCAGGAATATGGAAAAACCCCCTCGCAGATTGCGGTTGCCTGGCAGCTGACCAATCCCCTGATCACCAGCCCAATTATTGGCCCGCGCACCCTGGATCAGTTGGAAGATAATTTTGGGGCTGCTCATTTCCGCCTGCCAGAAGATGCCAAAGCCATCCTGGATGATGTTAGCGATTATCGAAAGCGCGGCGTTTAAGGAATCAAAAAAACCGAGGCGTAGCCTCGGTTTTTTTGATTATTCTGATTGTGTGGGTTACGGGTTGGTCAGCTCAAGTTGGCCCGCACCCAGGTCAATTTGTATGGTTATGGTCGGGCCAGTCCCATTCTGGATATAAAAATTCCCATTCGATTCCCAGGCACCCCGAGTGTTTACCTTGGTGAGGCTGCTTTCTACATTAACCCTGGCGGACACACCTTCAGGAATTAAGAGTTTGACATTACTTAACCCTGAAGAAATGTTCACCGTGCAGTCCCTCTGCAGTGTGCCAGAGAAATCAAGGGTGTAATTACCCAACCCACTGCGGAAAATCATGCTCGTAAAGTTGGCGTTCGCTAAATTTTCGAGGGTAACATTTGAAGCGCCGGTGGAGTAGTTGAGTACCCGCATTTCGGTTTGGTTGGGTTCAGAAAATGTCAGGGTCACATTGGATGCGCCATCTTCAACATACAGGTCTTTCAAGCTTAACCCGCCCAGTTCGAATTCCCCTTCGTAGGCCCCTGCCTTAATTCTTAAGGTCATCTCCTGGTTGGCAAGCGCCAAATTCCAATCGTTTTTAATATCTCGATCAAACGAGGGAATCCCATCTAATTTAAAGTTACCTTGTTCCAACCGGACAACACCATTTTCACTGGTGAATCCGGGCTTGAAATCGGTCACATTGTAGGTAATCGTGCCAACCACCAGCCCGTCTTGGGCTCCTGGGTTTAATTCCAGTTTGCCAGCACCAATTGCGATGGTCAGGTCAACATCCTGTGCGTCAGGAACAGGAATGGTGATCAGCTCGGTGATGGGTGAGGTGGTTTTCTGAACGGTTTCGGGTCCTTGGAAATCTCCCACGAAATTCAAAGAGCAGGCCAACATGCTTAAGGCCAGTGTGGCTATTGCGGCAATTAACTTTATGGTTCTCATTTCAACCTCCAATATCCTGGGTCTAAGTACGATCATTTTAATACCATACGCAGAAAAAGGGATATGGTTTCAGCGTTCTAAACTTGGAAAGGGATTTCTAAATTCCAAAAGGAATCGGAAATTGTGTTAAACTTTTGTTTGAACATGAAAAAGGTTCTCTGTTCGAAAGTTATGGGTACCCAGATTCGTTGTTATGGTGTTTTGGCGAAATACACTAAGGATTATTAAAGGTGACGAAACTAACCCCACCAGAAAGAAATTTGCTGGTTTATGTTGCAAAAAATGACCGCCAGGCATTGGCCCGCCAGCGCGCTCAGGCAATTTTGCTTCTGGACGAAGGCAAGAATCCACGCGAGGCAGCAGATGTGTTAGGGGTAAGCCTGGCCAGTATTTATAACTGGAATGCCCGTTGGGAATCAGGTGGCCTGGAGATTCTTTTACCGGGAAAATCAATTTCTGAATATGCCCAGCTTAGAGCGCAGTCAGATGCTGCCCTGAGGCAATCTGCGCCGCCTGCAGGTTCAATGCCTTTGGCTTCCCGGTATGAACCTCCTCGCCTGAGTTGTCCACACCTGGGGCTTGACACCGATGAGCAATCGAACTTTGTGTTTGCCCATGAAGATCACAGGTGCTACCGGGTGAAGCCCGGGTCTCCTCCGACTTCAGCGCACCAATCCGCCTTTTGCCTGAGTGAAAACTATCCAAACTGTCCCTTGCTGCAAAACGACGGCAGCAGCCAGGCTGCAAATGTTTTTATAAAACCTGCCTCGAAATCCAATTTATGGGTACGTTATGCCGCCGGGTTCATCATCCTGGTGCTGGTTGGGGTTTTATCTGTCGGGATTGTTTTACAGGCAGTTTACCCATCGGGAGCCAGTTTTGCGCTCTGGCAGGAAACCGTCACACCCCAACAAACCTCCACTTCTGTGGTTGCCGCCCTGGCCGCCACCCGCGCATACCAAACCCAGCAGGTTTCTTTGATGCGTGAGGCCACCGCCCAGGCACTTACCTCGGCCCAATTACTGCTGCCCGAACCCAGCCAAACGCCAACGGCTGCGCCATCCATTACCCCGACGAATTCGCCTACGCCGAGTCCATCTCCGACATCAACGCCAACCGGGGTGCCGCCCACACCTGTTCCTGCCACCCTCACACCGGGCCCAATTCAGGGCACTCCATTTGGTCCGGATAACCGGTATCTCGTTCACGTGGTAGAGGCTGGCGAGAGTTTTGCAGGGCTGGCAGTGCAGTTTGATACTTCAACAGCGGTTTTGGAATGGGTTAATCCCAGGCCACTTGGAGGGGCAATTCGGGCTGGCACGGCCATCGTGGTTCTGCCCGGGGTGAAAGATGCTGCAGGTTTACCCCAGCTTGGAGTCCGTTTTATTGAGGATTCTTCCTCGCTCGCAGTTCTGGCAGATGCGTTTGGGGTTACAGTGGATGTTCTTATTGAATATAACCTTCTTTCAGCGCAAACAACCGAGGTTCAAAACCGGTGGATGATTGCCCCAGTTCCCTGATTGGGGGGATCAACGGGCGGGGGTGGCGGACGGGCCTGGCGTTGGGGTGGGGTTTGCAGGCGTACCTGGCTGTGTTGGTTGTGGGGCCGCAGGGGTCAGGGTGGAAAGGGCTGTTTCCACCGATTCCAAGAGCTGCTGCGCCTGTTCAACCAGGGTCACGGGTAAAACGTCTTCCAGCTGTAAGATTCGGTTGGCGTCTGCCCGAGCACCCGCAAATTGGCGAATAGATGCTAAGAGAACCGCCCGGTTGTAATAGAGTTCGGCTTTTTGCAGGTCATTTGTGGCCAGTGGGAGGGTTTCATTCAATTGTAGCAGCGCCAGTTGGACAGCACCTGTGGCGAACAGGCCTTGTGCAATCCCCAGGTTGTAATCGAAACGACCCCGCCGCAGGCGGTTGGCGGATTGGAAATCTTCCAGTGCTGCGTCCCCATTGTTAAGTTTAAGGTATGCTTGCCCGCGTTGGTAGAATGCATCCGAATCGAGGTTGTCGGTCTCAACAATCAGGCCGAAAATATCCACAGCCTTTTGGAATTCCCCGGCGTCCAAATAGGTGCTGCCAAGAAGTCTCAGTCCATCAACTGAAAAATCGGTGTACCAGATATATTTTTCCAGGAATTCAACCCCTTTGCTCAGGTTGCCATCTCCAAGGTAGGCTTTGGCAACGACCAGGTATACCGGAATCAGGGTTACATCTCTGCTTAATGCTTCCTGTCCGGTTCGGAGGGCTTCAGAATATTCCCCCCCTTCCAAGAAGATTTCGGCTTCAATCGCGAAAACAATCGCAGATTCTGGCAGCAGGGTTTTCGCCTTTACCACAGCGTCTCTGGCGCTCTCTATCTGGTTATTTCGCAGTGCAGCCCGGGCATTTTCGATGTAAATCAGGCTGAAATCTGGCGATAATTTTTCAGCTTCTGCCAATTCCTGGCTGGTGTCAGCTTTTGGGTCCAGCGCAGCTTTTGCGATTGCGATGCCATAATACGCTGGGCCGAAACTCCGGTCTATGTTTACGGCAGTTTGAAATGCATACAGGGCTTTTTGGTATTCACCTAACTGCATGTAGGTATCCCCAAGTTGAAAATGAAGATCTGCAGCATTCGGTAAGGCTTCAATTGCCTGAACCAGGTTTTGGATGGTTTTTTCCAGATCACCCCGTTGGCGTTCTAGCAGTGCAAACCGATAGTATTCTGTTTCGGGGTGCGGTGTTGCGACGAACATTGGGGTTGGTGTGTACGTTGCCCGGAGCAAGGAAGAAAATGGGGTTTGTTCCGGAATGACCGGTGCGGCGGCCTGGCCCATGGGGCTTTCGGGTTGGGTTGGCGCAGCAGAAGGCGTTAGTGTGGCGTACTGAATAAAAGTGGCCGTTAACAGGAAATTGGGAGTGGCCAAAGGTTGGGCAGGCGGGTTGAGGGCGTTTATGCCAAAGATGCCGAATAAAATCAGCCCAACAAAAATTGCCAGGGTTCCCAAAAAACCCGCAAAGGTGAGTACCATTTTGGGATTTAGTTTTGGCGTTTTGGTTTCTTTCGGTATTTCCACCTTCCACATTTGGGCGCGGCTGGCGGGTGGGGGCACAAGCGAATCATCTGGGGGCAGCGCTCCAAGCATGATCAAGCCGCGCCGGGCAAACTTATCCCCTGGTTTAAGTTTCAGCAAATTTTCCAGGCAAAAAATTTGCTCGCGTTGCGTTTCAACCACAGCGCTCATCCAATACCAATATTCCGGGTTGCTCTGGTTTTTTCGCAGCAATCGGGTTAACAAATCTCTTGCCCTGGCTTTTTCTCCTACCTGGGCGGCATTTATTGCTTCTTGGAGCATGGTTTGGTCGGACATCACATCTCTCGCCACCGATGAATGGCTGGTTGGTATAATCAAAATCAGGCTGTTTTATGTTGCGTTATCGAGTGTACTTTTTTTTCAAAATTTTGGTGGTCGGGTTCTTTGCTATTTTACACCTAATTATCAGTGGTTGTCGTTCTTCGCGGGTTGTAAATTTAGCAGAAGGGCAAACTCCTTCGCCGTTCCCTTCCACCCCTTCCCTGATTCTTCAGACAGCAGGCCCACGCACGCCCACACCCCTGCTATTCACCCCGGCACCTCCAGTTTTGCTGCAACCTTCGCCCACGCTGTCCCCAACGCCTTCGGCTACCCCTGTGCTTCACACCATTCGTGAGGGAGAGATGCTGGGTGTGATCGCATTCCGTTATGGGGTTACCGTTCAGGCGATCCTGACCGCCAACCCGGGTGTTGATCCACAGTTTTTGAGAATTGGCGACGCCCTGGTGATTCCATTGCAAGGAGGCGAGTCTGCCCCGGCTGTTCAACCGGGGGTGCTGCCTGACAACTTGGTTTTGTTAAACCATGTCTCGGTTTGTTATCCTGCGGTTTCCGGATGGGTGGATTGCTACCTAGTGGTTGAAAACCAATCGTCCCAACCCGTTGAGAGCCTGGCTGCGCAGGTCACCATATATGGTCTTGAAGGCAACATCCTTTCATCCGGTACCGCACAAGGGATGCTTAATTTATTGCCAGCTGGTGAATCCATGCCTTTGGCCTGGCGGTTTGCTGGCAGTGTGGAACCGGGTTACTTCCTGGAAGCCCAATTGGTGACGGCTTTGCCGGTGGATGATTCGATACGGCGCTATTTGCCCGGTTCTGTACTTGTGGATGGCCTGGATTTGGGTTCGGGGGGGCTGATCGCCAGTTTGAATATGTCCCTGGTCAATACCCCGTCCGAACCCTTTGTATACCGGGTTTTGATGATTGCCGAAGGCGAGCAGGGAGAAGTTGTTGGTGTCCGGCTTTTGGAGGGGGAAAACGAAGGTGATGCGCTGCCCCTACTTTTGGAAGGGGCGATATATGCTTATGCCCCAATTTCAAAGGTGCGCCTTTTGTTTGAGGCACTCCCATAAACCGGGCGGTTATCTCGGCCAGAGTGTGTAAAAGGCAACGGCGCAAACGGGCTCGGGCACTTCTGCCAGGCAGATATTCGCGGTTACATAGCTTCCACTTTCCACTTTAAGTTGATCCACATGGGTTTCGTAAGGGATTCGGATTTCTGAGGTTCCCGCAAAGCCGGTTGCAGGCATGGTTGTGTTCAACTTTTTTCCACCGGGCAGGGTTAACTCGATGGTGATGAGCAGACCATTCATGGGTTCAGTGGGATGGGCGACGCTCACCTTAAAGGTTTGAACCCCCAGGGGTTTCAAGTCTTTTTCAAGGTTAGAAACGTAGATGCGGTAGCCGGTGTTTTGGTTGACCTGGCTTTCTGCAATTTGGATTTGTGAAGAAACATATTCCAGAAAATCTTTTCCAATGGGCATTAACTGGAATTGGTAGCCGAGGGGGTTGTTGGGGATATATTCAATACAGCTGCTGGAAAAGCATTGGCGGTAATGCCCGGGCACAACCAACTGGTTTTGGCTAACGGGTGGTCCCCAAAATTCATCTAAAGAGCCGTTCGGAATCAGGAATTCATCCTTATACAGCCTGGGGATGTCGTAGCCAAGTTCGCCTTCTACCCGGTGAAAATCCAACCGATCGTCATCAAGGTGGGGGCCAGGGGGTTCTGTCCATTTACCAAGTGCCCGGACTGTTGGATAGGCTCGCACAAAGGTTTTGCCTTTGTCGTGGTAAAGAACCATGTTATCAAGTACCAGGAAGATATCCTCATTCCATTCAAAGGGGGGAACCAGAACATATCCAAAGCGCAGCGCGGACCAACGCTCATAAATGGCTGTCGCAAAAGGTTCTGGGATGACAAGCTGGCCATTGTCTATCATATCAACGGGGGTATATTCTTCTGCGCCACAGTAGTATTCGCGGTTTCCTTCGATTTGCCCGGCGCAATAGGCAGCACCCAGGTCAAAGGTATGAATTTCCAGGGGAGGCGTTCCGCTTAAGGTGGTTTGGCCTGTAATTACCACGTATAAAACACTATTTTGAAATACCTGGAAAAACACTTTCTCCCCAAGTGCGTTGTAGCCCATCTCGGCTTCGCGAACGGGAAGACCGTGAAAAAATTGATGGTGCCTGTATTCATCCCAAAAAAATTGATGAATATTGTGCCCGTTCACATAAAGGGCTTCCTTACCAATGATGGGCAAAGTTGGGTTGGTGGCTGGAAAATGCATTTGCCCCAGGGGCAAGAAGGTGAATCGGTTTTCTCGGTTTTCATTTCGATTGTGAATCACAATTCGATCCATAAAAGCCTGAATGGTAACGCCTGGTTCTGGCTTCAGAGGCGGCCCAATTGGGATGAGTGTCTGGGGCGAAGCCAGGCTCAGCATCTCGGGGGCAATTTCTCCGCCGCCAGTTGTTGTGGGCTTCAGTGTGGAATTGGGGTCTGGCAAAGCGAAGATTTCTGTGACGATGAAGAACCCCACAATGATCACACCCAGGATGGTTATTGTCTTTTTTGCCTTTGTGTGGAACATGCAGACCCTCGAATAAGAAACCCTCTAATCGCAGTCCATACCTGCAATTAATGCCCCTTTTCAATGGTTCATTTGCGCGGACATTTATTGCAGTTTAATGTCACATTAATTACAATTAGAATTATATAGCAATTAATGTGAAAATGCCAGGGGGTTTTTGATTAGAAAAATCCTTGAAGGTACCCGTTCGATGAAATACCCCCCTGGTGGGCTGCCCAATCAGGGTAATACCAGGTAGTAGATCATTGGAATGGGGGTAAAGGTAATGAGAAACACCAGCAAACCAAACCACGCCAGCCATTTTCTGCCCGGGTTTAATTGGGTGATCTGGTCAAGGGGTTCGGCAAAAACCTGCCCCAATAGGGCAATAATAAAAACCCAGAACCACCAACCATTCCAAACCAGGCCCAATGCCAACAGCCCGCCAAGAATAACGAATTGAAGATACCGGGCTTTTTTTCCTAACAGTGCGAAAATAATATGGCCACCATCCAATTGGCCGCGCGGAATCAGGTTCAGCCCGGTAAATAAAATCCCTGCCCAACCTGCAAAAGCCACCGAATGAATCATCACATCTCTGCCCCCAGCCGGAATGGGTTGGCCTGTTAGCAAGTACTTCACCCAATAGATAAAATTGGTTTCCCCGGCAGGTGCAGGAAGCCATTCGTTATGAACCAGGTATTTCATGGTCAGGTAAAGGATTGAGTTGCCTTCCATCGAAATGGTTTGCAGTTCGGAACGAAACTCTTCAGCAACTCCAGCCTGGTTAATGGGCAGCATGACCTGGGCCAGCGGTTCAACACCAGACAGGTTCAAGCCGATGATTAAAACCACAACTGCCACTGCCAACCCGGCCAGGGGTCCGGCAATGCCAATATCCAGCAGCACCCGCCGGTTTCTGGGGATTTCTTTGAGTTGGATAAACGCTCCCAAAGTGCCAAATGCAAGGAAAGGAACGGGAATGAAATAGGGGAGGGATACATTGGTTTTGTGGTAACGCCCGGCGAAATAGTGGCCAAGTTCATGTGCAACTAGAATGGATAGTAGACTGATGGCAAAAGGCAGCCCTTTCCAGATTTCTTGAAAAGCAGCCTGGTAGATTGCTGTTAGGGCTGTTTCTTCGGTCTGGATTTCCATCAGCGCACCCGCCAGCAGCACGCTTATAAAAGTTAAAATGATCATCACCAGGTTCACCCAGGGGTTTGAGGGGGAAGTTTCAAATGCAAAATCCAGAAGTTTAATCACCTGCTTGCCGTTTTCAATCCGGAAAATGGGGGTGATTTTCTGTTTTTTAAACACCTCTTCGAGCCGGGCATATGCCTCTACGGAATCGACCCGTAAAACCCCGATATATTGGCATATTTCCGGTTTTGACGGAGAACCCCAGGTGGTCTGCTCGATGTTAAAAACCTGGCGAACATAATGGCTGAGTTCATCGTGAATCAGCAGGATGACATCCAGTTGATTTTCAGTGGTGATCACTGAAGAAATTTTATCGGCAGCCAGGGCAAGGTCCAGTTCTTTCTGGGCATCGGTTTTTTCAATCTTTAACCTGCCTCGGAAGCGGATGATGTACCCATCGCCTTCCGATCGCCAGAAGGCATTTTTTCCGGTTCCCCAGGTAATATCCTGGATTTCCATAAATTGTGCGGTTAACGTTTGGAAAAAGTTGGTGTTAGGCTCGTTCGCTATGGTCATGAGAATACAAAACCCTCTGTGAAGCGTTCGCTTCTGGTTTGGGAGTAAGGTTAAGAAGGCGGGAGTGGATGGGAGTCGAACCCACTGCGGCTCGCTGAACGACCCGCCACCGGTTTTGAAGACCGGGGAACCCACCGGGATCCAACCACTCCCATAAATGTAACCCGATTATACCCAACTCCACTGGTCTATGGAAACAATCTCCTTGCCTTTACTTCTGCCACCGCATCTTCGCGGTAGCGATACAACCGGGCTGGCCGGCCTTCGCCGAAGCGAGTGTTGTGCGTCTCTTCAATAATTTTGGCTTCCAGAATTTTTCTGCGGAAGTTGCGCTTATCGAGTTGGACGCCAAGAATGATTTCGTATGTGGTTTGCAGCTCCGTCAGGGTGAACTCGGTTGGAAGCAATTCAAAGCCAACTGCACTGTATTCCAGCTTGTATCGCAGCCTGCGCAGTCCATATTCCACAATTTCATTATGGTCAAATCCCAGGGTGGGCAGCTCGTTGGCGTAATGCCATTTTGCCCTGGATTCCGGGGTGCTGCTGACCGTATCGGCGGCAACCAAGGCAAAATAAGCCACCGTGATCACCCTTCCCCGCGGGTCCCGGTCGGGTTTTCCATAGGTGTAAAGTTGTTCAAGGTAAGCTGCCTCAATCCCGGTTTCTTTACGCAATATCCGTTGAGCCGCTTCTTCGAGTGATTCGTCTATTTGAACAAACCCACCCGGCAAAGTCCAATACCCTGGGAATGGGGTTGCTTCTCTTTCGACCAACAAAATGGCCAACCTGCTTTCTCGCACACCAAAAATCACCATATCTACGGTGACACTTGGGCGAGGAAACGCATATGTGAATGACTGCATGACTTCCTTCCTGACGGTTGAAGGTTAAATGGTGTAAAATTTACAATATTAGTTTACCATAATTTCACGACCCAATTTTTTGGCTGGGAGAGCCACCACTGCGAACCCAACGATTGGGATTACGGGGACCCAGCTTATTCCGAGTTTATTGACGCCAGTGCATGAGCGTGTTAATATCCAATAGCCCATGACACTTCCTTTTGCAAGAGGATATCTGGGCTGCTCATTAAAAACAGAGTTCGTTTGCTGGGTTTATATTTTTTGCATATCCCCCCTGGCCTTCTCACGCCAGACGGGTGGATTTTGTTTTGGGAGGAGGCGGGAGTAAGTGGGTAATATTCATTATTATTTTTATTTTTATCTTAGGAGTTATTTGTGAGCACTGATTTTATTTTTCGAATTTTGGGTATGGTTGGCCTGGCAACCCTGGGGGTGTTTTGGGGGATTACCCTGGGGCAAATGGCAAATGAACCGGTTGAATTTTTTGCGGTGATTGGCGGGCTTTTGGGCGCACTGGTTGGGCTGGTGTTGACCCCTTTTCTTACAACCCGCCCGGTTCGAGGTATCCGGCGCGTTTTGGCGCAAGTTTCGATTGAAACATTTTTCGCCAGCCTGGCAGGGATGTTAACCGGGTTGATTCTAGCCACGCTGCTGGCGACGCCCCTTTCGATGCTGCCTGGTTTATTTGGTCAATATTCACCAATCCTGGTAGCCCTTATATTTACCTACCTTGGGGTGGTTGTTTTTGCAATGCGCCACCAGGATATTCTCAGCCTGTTTCGCTCGGTGGTGGTTCCTTCTCGCAGTGAACCTGCTGAATTCGCCAAAGGCGGCTCCTTGTCCGAATTTGCTATGGACCGGGTCATCTTGCTTGACACCAGTGTGATCATTGATGGCCGGATTGCGGATATTGCCAACACAGGGTTTCTTCCTGGAATTATGCTTATTCCCCGGTTTGTGCTCAACGAATTGCAGTATATTGCCGATTCAACAGACAGTTTGCGTCGCCAACGCGGGCGCCGTGGGTTAGATGTTTTGGCTGCGATGCAGAAAGATCAAAAAGCCCGGGTGCGTATCACCGACATGGACGTCGAAGGCACCCATGCCGTTGATGATAAGTTGATTGTACTTGCCCGGCGATTGCGTTGTCCCATTTTGACCAATGATTATAATTTGAATAAAGTTGCCGATCTTCAAGGGGTTTTGATTCTCAACGTAAACGAATTGGCCAATGCGGTAAAGGCGGTTTTGCTTCCTGGTGAGTCGCTCAGTGTGGAAATCATCCAGGAGGGTAAAGAGCACAGCCAGGGCGTTGGCTTTTTAGACGATGGCACCATGATTGTGGTCGAAAATGGCGCCCATTACCTTGGGAAACGAGTTTATGCTGTGGTTACCAAGGTGCTGCAAACTGCGGCAGGCAGAATGATTTTTGCCCGTCCAGAAGAAGAGTAAGTCGGATTTTTGGATTTGATTTATTGATTAACGAGGCAACCCCATGCTAAAAATTTACAACACCCTCTCCCGTCAAAAAGAAACTTTCGAAACCCTGGTTCCTGGAAAAGTGAGTATGTACGTTTGCGGTCCAACGGTTTATGACAATGCTCACGTGGGCCACGCCATGTCTGCGGTGGTTTTTGATATTATCCGGCGTTATTTGGTTCACAAAGGTTACCAGGTGGTTTTTGCCATGAATTTCACCGATGTGGATGACAAAATTATCCTGCGTGCCGCGGCTAAGAAAATTGACCCTTTTACATTAGCGCAAAGCTACATTGACCAATACCGAAGGAATCTGGAAGGGTTAAATGTTTTGCCCGCCACGGTTAACCCGCGGGCCACCCAGGAAATCGAAGCCATTATCACGTTTGTTTCTGCACTGATTGATAAGGGTTTTGCATATCCTGTTGATGGAGATGTGTATTTCAGGGTGCGTAATGACCCCGAATATGGAAAATTATCGGGTCGAAAGTTGGATGAAATGATGGCTGGGGCGCGCATAGAGGTGGATAATCGCAAAGAAAATCCATTAGATTTCGCGCTGTGGAAAGCCGCCAAACCTGGGGAGCCATATTGGGACAGCCCCTGGGGAAAAGGTCGCCCGGGTTGGCACATTGAATGCTCGGCAATGAATCTTTCTCATCTCGGCGAGCAAATTGACATTCATGGCGGCGGTAATGACCTGGTTTTCCCGCATCATGAAAACGAAATTGCCCAAACTGAATCGCTGACCGGTAAACCCTTTGCGCGTTACTGGGTGCACAATGGGATGCTTCAACTGGGTGGAGAAAAAATGTCCAAATCTTTGGGCAACCTGGTGACGATTGATGAATTTCTGGCCAGCCACGAAGCGAACATATTTCGCCTGATAATTCTTAATTCCAACTATCGCGGTCCGCTTACTTTTAACGAAGATGTGATTGCCCAGGCCGAAAAAGCCCTGGAAAGGCTGCGTTCTGGTTTGCGCCCCGCGCTGCCCTCCGCCCCAGGTGCGCCCGAGCAAGCCGCTGGATTGATGAACACCTTTGTGAAAGTTCGCCAGGATTTTGAGGCAGCCATGGATGATGACTTTAACACCTCCGGAGCGCTGGCCGCACTCTTTGAGCTGGTTCGCGCAATCAACCAGGGGCGGGATAGCGGTCTGAATGCTGCAGAGCTGCAGGTCGCACAACAATCTCTGGTGGAGCTGGCTGGAGTATTAGGGCTGACTTTGCCCCAGGAAGAAGCGGGCGGGCAGGCTGTGGCGCCTTTTGTTGACCTGCTGATTGAGATTCGCCAGGAAATGCGCAAGCAAAAACTTTGGGCTTTGTCGGACCTGGTTCGCGACCGGCTGAAGGACCTGGGTGTCATCCTTGAAGATACCAAATCAGGTGCCACCTGGCGTTGGGAGTAAGTTGAAAACCCGCCATGCGAACCCTGATTTATGGACGGCATCCGGTTTATGAAACCCTGAAAGCGGGCAGGCGCCAGGTTTTTCACCTGCAAATCCTCGACACGATCCAACCCAAAGGGGTGATTCAGGAAATCATCTCCCTGGCGCACTGGCGGAAAATTCCAGTCGAACTAGTTTCCCGAGCGACATTGGACGCTCGCCAGGCCGGAAACCAGGGTGTTTTGCTCGTCGCCAGTGAATATCCCTATGTGGATCTCCAACAAATTGTGGCTCGAGCGGCACAGGCCGAAACACCCCCAGTATTTTTATTGCTGGATGCGCTGCAAGATCCGCAAAACCTGGGGGTGCTTTTCCGTACCGCTGAAGCCGTGGGGGTGCAAGGTGTTGTTATGCCCCGGCACCAGCAAGCAGAAATTACCCCGGCTGTTGTCAATGCCTCTTCGGGTGCCGTAGAACACTTGTGGATCGCCCAGGGCAACCTGGCGCAGGCGATTGAAAAGTTGAAAGAAGCTGGCGTTTGGGTGGTGGGGCTGGAAGGCAGCCCTGAAGCCAGGCTCCCCAATGAGGTGCGGTTAGATGGCGCAATTGCCCTGGTGGTTGGCAGCGAAGGGGAAGGGCTGCGCCGCCTGGTTCGAGACTCATGTGATATTCTGCTGCGCCTGCCCATGCGGGGCAAAATTCAGTCTCTGAACGCTGCTGCGGCAGGTTCTGTGGCGCTTTATCTTGCCTGGCAAGCAAGAGGATATTTGTAAATAATTTTATTAAAAAAACATTGACGCTGAGAAGGAAACCTGATAAACTCTCTCCCCGCTGGAAGAAATAAGCGCTGGCAACCGAAAGAATTCGATACTATTTTGCCGCCTGTACCTTGTCGGAGTAGAGGGGCTTTGGTATAATGCGTCTCGCTTAATGCACGAACATTAAAAATTTAGCTTGCCGACGTAGCTCAATTGGCAGAGCAACCGCCTTGTAAGTGGTAGGTTACGGGTTCAAGTCCCGTCGTCGGCTTCCGTTGATAGTTAGTGACCAAAGCTAACGCCATTTGGCTTTGGTTGCGAACTGGCAACGGTTCGATTTTGGGCGGATACCCAAGTGGCCAAAGGGGGCTGACTGTAAATCAGCTGTCAGACGACTTCGGCGGTTCGAATCCGTCTCCGCCCACTAATCGCCCTCATAGCTCAGTAGGTAGAGCGCAT
>CAZAYY010000014.1:56733-105666 GCA_964489525.1 uncultured Anaerolineales bacterium | reverse complement strand
GAACCTGCAGATTAAGGGAGAGCGAAAATGGGCGGGCGGGGCGGGCTGCCGTAGCGGGGCCAGAACAGGTTGAGGGCCGGGCCGGGGTCGGCGTTGTTAGTGATGCGGTAATGGCCGATGACCATTTCGTAGGGGATGTTGTAGCGGGAGCGAATGTCTTCCACCAGAATGCGCAGGGCCTCTATCTGGGCTTCGGGGAAATCTTCCCAGTAACGGTAGCCAAAAGACATCAGGTAATCTTCATAAATCGGGCCATTAAACTGCCCCAGGTTGACCTGGCCCTGGTTGACCAGTTCGATGCCAATGGATTGGGTGGCAGGCTCCAGCAGGCGGCCGGCGGCGTCATCGCAAATCGGGCAAGTTTGCAGGCAGTTGGTGCGCACGCCATAGCAGCTGATGTGCGAAGCCACCAGGCTTTCGGGCACCACCTGGTAAATGGTCCCATCCCGGTCAATCAGGTAGTGGGCGCTGGTGTTGTTCACCAGGCGAAAGGTGGCGAAAGAAGCGGAGAGCGTGCCGCGTGTAAAGTGGAGCACGATGGATTTGGGTTCAATGCCCTCCCGCAGGTTGCACGAAGCGTTAATTTGCACCGGCTGGGCCAGTTTTGCCTGGGCTTCGGGGCTGACATCGGTTTGAAAGCGCAGCAGGCCAAGCGCGTAGGCCCGGTCAGTTGGCTCTGTGATGGTGCTGTAGCGCCGGCAGATATCCACCAGGTCTGCCGCAGCAATCAGGGTGGGGGTGGGGCTGGCCAGCGCTGCCGGGGTTGTTGTGGGGGTAGGTGTTGGGCTGGCCTGCAGTGCCGGAACACTTGTCGCGGCCTGGGTTGCTGCGGGGAGGGCTGGTACCATGCTCGGGGTAACGGTGGGCCGGGGCTGGGCAGGCAAAGCAATATGCGACTCGACGACCTCGGCAAAGGTGCGCCCGTTTGCCCCGGTCAGAGCCGGGTAAATTTCAGGATAGGAGTAGGGATAAACACGCGGCAGGGCATAGCGGTCGGGATCCCCGCGGAAAATGCTGCGGTCTGGGCGGGTGAATCCGGCAACGGCATACTGGTAGCCCAGGGATTTGAGCAGCGCAGTGGTTTTGGGATTGACCGAATCAAACGGATATGCAAAACCATATACAGGCCGGCCGATGGCGCGCTCAATGACCTGTTTGGAAACCCCTGCATCCTCACGCTGTACAGCCGGGTCGAGGTCTACATAATCCAGGTGGTAAATGCCGTGGGATTCCACGGAAATCAGCCCCTCTTCGGCCCACTCGCGGAACTCTCCCCAGCAGTAATTGGTGGGATGGCTGCAATCATCCCCGATTATGTTGGTATTGCTGACCAAGTAAAAAATCCCGTGCATGCCATATTGGCGTAGGAGGGGAATGACGATATCGCGGTATTCGCTGCGCTTCGGCACACCCAGGTCGAAAGACAGCAAAACCGACTTCTGCGGGAAAGCAGCGCCATCCAGGAACTGGACCAGCTCTTCAGCGGTCAGGGTTTTATAATCGTTTTCTGCCAGCCAGCGCAGTTGGTCTTCAAACCAGGGAATGGTCATCATGACTTCGTTATTCATGCGGAAAGTGGGATTGTGATATTCCAACATCGGGATGCGCTCGGCAATCACCATCGGGGTGGGCGTGGGGCTGGGCAGGGGTGTGACGGTGGCTGTGGGTACCGGGGTGGGCTGCGGCGTGGGTGTTTCGCTGGGCGCAGTTGTGGGGGTGGGGGAGGCGGGCGCCTGGGTGGGTTGGACTACCATCGTAGGTGCAACCGAGGTTCCGGCGGGTGTTTTCCCGGATTCAGCAGGCGTTTGGGTTGGGGTGATCACCTCTGGTGTGCAGGCCGCCAGCCAGAACACAAACAGGGCGGCCAATAATATCAACCGATGAGCAGAGTGCGAGCGAAAAGACACAACTAACCTCTCAAACCACACCCAGAAGGCAGCCTGAAAGCCCAGGCGACCACCCGGTGGGGAAAAATAACATGCAACTACGGGCTGTATTGTGGGCAATTATAACCCAAGGCCGGGGTGAGTATGGCGGAGAAAGAAAAAAGATGCCTCCCGGCTGCGCGGCTCGGAATGACTCCCTTGCCCGGGTGGATTTACGAAGGCCCATCCCCACCAGGCCGCCAGAGGAACGCCCGCGGCGGGGAACCAGCGTAGGCCTGAAACACACTCGCCATTTCGGCTTCATCTTTCCAGAAGGTGCTGAGCTGCGATTGGTGGCAGCCTGCCGCCAAAACCCAGGCCCCGACGGCGGCGGTCAAGAGGGGAAAAGCCTGCCTTTGCCAACCCAGGCGGACAAGCAGTTGCAACTGCGGGTGAGCGGTGAGGACATAGGGGAAATCAGCATAGTACCAGGAGGCCGCACCGCGCAAAGCAGCCGCCCGGCGAGCGGCTGCCAGCACCAGGCGGTGGTCCACGTGCCCGCCCAACGAAAGCGGCACCACCAATCGGGCCTGTGCGGGCAGTTCCGCGGAAATTTGTTCTGCCAGGCGGCTCACCAGGGCATGTTCGGCTGGGGCAATTTCGCCGAAAATGGCCTCTTCCGAGGCATACAGCGCCGCCCCGCTTTGGGAATCACGGCGATAAATGCAGTCGGGCAAGGAAAAATGCCGCCAATCTGCCCCCAAAACCCGGCTGGCGCAAACATCTTCCTCCCGGCGCACGGCAATGGCCTCAGGGCCGGTTTGCCAGCGGGTGTGCAGCGAGTGAGCAAAATCCGACAGGGGCGCGGATGGCGGGTCCCCGGCGCAAATTGTCCAGATGGAAACCGCATCCCCCTGGGCGGTTTGCTGGGCAATCAGCCCGCCGCACGAGTACGCGGCGTCATCCAGGTGGGGAGAAAGGTAAACCCAGGTCATCGGGTGTATTGTATCCCGGATTTGGGTTTGGGAATATGATATGGATGGATGAACGGGATGGGGAAAGGTCCCTCCGGCTGGGCCGGGTTCTATAATCATGCCGCCCCGCTGGGGCGGGGGACGCGGCTGAAGCCGCGACTATAGGGGGGAGGCGAAGAAAGGTGACAGTCACCTGGCAAACAGGTGGAGGAGCACGGTTGAAACCGTGACTACAAGAGGGGAATAGGATGGGGTATAATTTTTCGGTTGTGAAATTTCTCACGGGAGAAGGATGCTATGTCCAAAAAAATCATCATCATCGGAGCCGGAATTGCCGGCCTGTCTGCCGGGGTGTACGCCCAGCTTAACGGCTACCAGTCCATTATTTTTGAACTCCACGACCTGCCGGGCGGGCTGTGCACAGCCTGGGAACGCAAGGGCTACACCTTTGACGGCTGCATCCACTACCTGTTTGGTTCTGGGGAAGGCCAACCGTTTTATGATGTATTTGAAGAACTTGGCGCTGTCCAGGACCGCCAGATGGTTAACCACAGTGAACTGCTCCGGGTAATTGATGAGAACGGTCAGGAACTGGTGGTGCACGCCAACCCGGATGAACTCGAAGCCCACATGAAGCAAATTGCGCCCGAAGACGCAAGGCTCATCGAATCATTCATCCAGGGCATTCGCCAGTTCAGCAAATTCGACATGTCGGTTTTGCAGGCCCGGCCCAGGCAGCTGATGACAGGCAGCGACTGGCAAAAATTCGGGCTGGCCATGGCTCCCTACCTCATGCCCCTGGCCCAGTGGGGCCGGGTTTCAGCAGCAGAGCTGGCCCAAAGATTCAAAAACCCCTTTTTGCGCCGCGCCATTCCAGAAATGTTCGCCTGGCAAGACATCCCGGTGATGGCCGGGATGCAGTTGTTGGCGTATATGCACAACGGCAACGCCGGGTATCCGGTAGGTGGTTCGCTGGCATTCACCCGGGCGATTGAACAGCGCTACCTGGAGCTGGGCGGCGAAATTCGCTACAAAGCCCAGGTGGAGAAAATCCTGGTCAAAAATGGACGCGCTGCCGGGGTGCGCCTGTATAACGATGAAATCCACACTGCTGATGTGGTGATTTCGGCGGCAGACGGGCATGCCACCCTGTTTGAAATGCTCGGCGAAGAATACCTGCCCAACCAGATTAAGAAGATGTACAGCGGCAGGCTGCCCGTGCGCTCGCATGTGCAGGTTTCGCTGGGTGTGCGTCGCGATCTTTCGCACCTGCCCCACTGGGCGGTCTACCTGCTGCCGGAGCCGCTGTTTGTTCCCGGCAAAGACCAGGCCGCCATCAGTGTGCAGCACTACTGCTACGACCCCAGCCTGGCCCCGCCCGGGCATTCCTGCGTGGTTTTCTTGTTAGAAAGCGACTATGCCTACTGGCAGCGCATTTACGGGCGCAAACTGTACGACACCGAACAGCTCCAGGTGGCCCAGATTATGACCGATTTCCTGGAAACCAAAGTGCCCGGCATTCGCCAGGATGTGGAAGTGACCGACGTGGCCACACCGCTCAGCTACGAACGCTACACCGGCAACTGGCAGGGAGCCACCTCGGGCTGGCTTCTCACCAGGGAAACCATGCCGCTGCTCGTCCAGGGTGTGGATAAAACCCTGCCCAAAGTGCCCGGTTTCTACATGGCCGGGCAGTGGGTGGAGCCAGGCGGCACAGTGTCCCTTTCGGCCATGTCCGGGCGCAATGCCGTGCAGCTCATCTGCCGGGAAGACCGAAAACCTTTCACAGGCTGGTAGCCCCCGACCGCCGCGCGGGTATAATCCGAGCATGAACAACACCCATGCCTTCTCAATGATTTTTGACGGCTGGCCGGTGGTCTACCAACCCGCCAGTCCGGCTTCCCTGCATCTTTTGTTTGTTCTTGAGAACCTGCCTGCAGCTGTGCATCCCATCGTGGCGCTGCCGGGAAGCCCACCCGACTGGCTGCCTGAAAACGCCACCCCCAGCCTATACCCCACACCCAACACGCCCTGGGGCCGCCTGCGCTGGCAGCAGCGCACCCTGGCCACGCTGGCGGAACCGTTCGGCGCGAACGGAATCTTCCTCACCCGCGCCACGCCGGGGCTGGTGTCTGCGCCGCGCACCTGGGCCAGCCCGGTGGATTTCCCCTGCCAGCCGGAAAGCCCAGCAACCCCCTTTGCCGACCGGCTGGCGATTTCACTTGCCCAGGGGGGCCTGCAGCGGCTCAAAGCCCTGGCCTGGCCGGCTGACCTGCCTGCACCGCAAACCGCCGCCCCACTCGCTGCCATTCCCCCGGCCGTTTCTGCCGCGTTTTCCCCGCCGGGGACGTTTGCCAACCCGCCTACCAGCTTTCCGGAAGGCTACATCCTCTACCACGGGCCGGCTGACCTGTATACCCTGACGCTGGCGCTGCACGCCTGGACCTGGCCTTCCGGGCCGATTGGCCAGGATTACCCGCTGGTAATGCTGGGCCTGCCGCCCCAGGCGCAAACCGCCGCTCGTGCGCTGTGCGCCGAATTAGATATTGAAGAAACCGTGTTGTTTATGGATGCCCCGCCGCCAACCGGCCTGCCCGCCGTCTACCGGGGTGCGGCCGCCGTGTTTCATCCCGCTGAAACCAACCCATGGAGCGGCCCGGTGCGCCATGCGCTGGCCTGCGGCCGACCATTAATCAGTATCGAAACCCCGCTCAACGCGGCCCTGGTGGGCGACGCGGCCTACCTGCGCCCCGCAGGAGACAGCAAAGCGCTGGGTGCGGCATTGATTTCAACGATTGTGCGAGAGGATGTGGGAGAACAGCTCAGCCGCGCCGCCATTGCCCGCAGCGCGGCCTGGGACATTGCGGGCTTTCGCCGCGGGCTGGCCGCGCTCTTGTTGGGCAGCGGTTAATTCCGCCGTTTTAACGAAAAACGTTCTGTGCCCGCCAGCAGGCCGTTCAAAGGCGCTGCTCGCAGGGGCATGACCTTGCTGTTGGCAAAAAAGGCAAAATCAAAGCCGGTCGGCTCCCCGGCAGATTTACCGGGAATGGGCATCAGCCGGGCAGTCAGCGGCTTCTCCAGGCGCTGCGCCAGGGCTGCCAGGTCGAGCAGCAGGGCGTAAATCTGCTCCACCGGGGTATCGCCCGGCAGCGGGATGGTGTCCAACCCGGTTCCACACACCGCCGAGTACATCAGCAAATCGTTCACCGCCAGTTCGCCACCCGCAGCCCGCCGGGCAAGAACGGCATCTTCTAACACTGGCAGCATCAAGCCATTGAACCCGGTGCGGGGGTACTGGGCCCTGTCCATTGTGTCGGCCAGGAAAGCCGCCGCGGCCAGCGAGCCATTCAGCCCAATCGCAGGCAGGCCCAGCTTTTCTAAAGCGGTTCCAATCGACTGCTGTTCCGCCGGGAAAGGCGCCAGGGTCAGGTCCAGCCCGGCAAAACGCATCCCGTAGGCCTGTGCCAACACCTGAGCAGCTTCCACCAGGCGGCGGGCATGGGTTTCCATGCTGCTCACCAGGTTTTGGCGGGCTTCGGCCAGCGAGGAGGCCGCCGAAAAGGCCTCCACCGCCAGGCTTGCGGCCTCGGCAGCAATGGCAAAAGCTGGCGGTCCGCCATCATGGTACGCAGCCGGAAAAAACGGCGCGCCCGGCGCCACATTGGCGAGGGCGGCAAAATACAGGTTGCCAAACCCATTCGGGTCTTGGTCTTTCAGCGCCGTGATAATTTCCGCACACGCTCGCACGGCCGGCAGCACCACCCCACCCTGTGGAGAGGCCATCACTGCTGAAGCGAACAGGTTTTGGGTGGCAGCCAGCACATCGGGAATCACCCGGTAGCTGGCCGGAACTTCAGGAAGGGCCGGGCCAATGGCGACATAGCTGTACCCCTGGGCCTGGGCGGCGCTTTCCAGGGTGTGGGCAAAGGCCAACACCTCCGGCAAAGCACACTCACCCAGCAGCAAAGGGAAGGGAACGGTAGCCAGCCGGGTGGTTTGCACTTCATAGCCGGCCTGGGTGAAGGCTGTCGGGGCAGCCTGGTTAAATTTCCCCGCCTGCGCCAGCAGCTTTTCATCCACAGGCCAACCGGGGTTAAGAAAGGTGGTGATTGAGCGAATTTTCATAAGGGTATTTTACATGATACGGCCCGTTTTGCATGCCGCCGTTCCACAGGCAGCATGAATCTGCACAGAAAGCGGGGGGCAAAGGCGGGCTGGACTAGGGTTCGCGCTTCATCGGGCCGGAATTGGGTCTTGGCACATTGTAGGGCGTCCATTGGGTGGGCGCCTGCGAAGTAATCATGTCCATTTCTTTCATAATCTCATGCGAGAAGCGGTTGAAATCACCATACAGCTTCTTTAAATAATCGTCGGTCACCTCGCCGATTTGCTGCTTCTGGTCGGACAGAACCGGTGCGCCTTTGGGCGCCTTGGCCGGGCCTGGGCCGCCGATGTGGGCATGCGTGCTGGCGCCGGCCCGTTCCGATTTATACAAGAACCCGGACATGTTTTCATAAAAATTCAGGCCGGGGTGGTTGCTGCCCGCCTTGCGCGCCGCGGCGGCAAAGCGGTTGATGTACTTGTAGATTTCGTACTCGCGCATGGCCAGCTCCACTTTGCCGCCGTACTTGGCAATTTCGTGAGAAATCATCGAAAGCTGGGAGGTAACGGCCATCTTGGCTTCGAAGCCGACCACGTCCACGCCGGTAACCACCATCCGGGCTGCCCCCGGGCCAATGTAGGCTTCTTCGGTAAAGAAGTTGGCCCGCATCTGGTTTTCGCTGATCTCCCTGGCCAGGGCCATGCGCTCCTGGGGAGAAGCGTTGGGCGGCAAAGCATTGTATTTGCGCATTAATTCATCCGCTTTAATCAACAACAGATTGCGCTCATTCAACCGATCTTTGGCGGAGTGGGAAATGGTCAGCAGTTTTTTGATTTCCGGGTTATTGATATCCACACCCAGGGTTTTGGCGTATTCCTCGGCACGCTTCAGCGCAGCCTTGTCGCCCTTGGCATATTCGAGCATCTTGGCCACATTGTACATGTCGGTTTGCTTGGAAAGGTCTTTGAGCAGGCCAGCGCGCATCTCTGCAGGCAGCCCCTTCATCTCCTTGGCATACATAAACAGGCGGTCGGCCATGGTATAGAAGTTCATGCGCAAAATTTCCGACCAGCCTTCGCCGTAAAAACCTTTGACATACTCCTCGGCCTGGATCATCATACTTCCAGCATCTTTGCTTTCGGCAATCAAATCCACATCGCTGACGGCCTCAGTGCTGGCGCCGCCGGCAGGCTTAGCGAAAAACTTCATTTCAATATCTTTTAAGATGCCTGCCCGGCGTTCTACCATTTTTTGAGCGGCTGCTTTCATCTCCGGCGTACCCGCGCTGAGCTGGGACATCAACTGCTGCCAGTTGCCATGCGACTTCAACAAGGCATCCATGGCCTTGGTGTCGCCGGCAATCACCGCCGCAATCTGGGGGTTGTTGGGCATCATTAGCTCGGATACCATCTTGGTGCGGCGTACGCCTTCTGCCCCAGAAATTACGATATCGCGTTGGGCATTTGCACCCATTTGGGCAACGAACTTTTCTTCAGTAATGCCCTCTTTAAGCAAGTCGGCCTTTTCGGCTTCACTCAGCGAGTTATACCGCTGCTGGGCAAGTTTCTTGAGGTCGTCCACCGTATCTTTGTTCTTTTCCAGGGTGGAGCGAATGCGGCTGACCACCCGGTCGTACAGGCCAGGCACTTTGGCGTTGGTGCAGCCCTCTTTGAAGGTTTTCAGGCCGTCTTCCACTTTTTCGAAATCTTCGGTAATGGATAAAACGGTGCGCACCTGAGGCGCCATCGCCCGGAAAGCGGCCAGGGCGCCATGCACATCGGCGATCATCCCGACAATGTCCAGCGCCAGCCAGAACAAGGATGGGTCTTCCTGAGAGATGGCCTTGGCTTTGTCGGGGTCAGTGGCGGTGGCGGCTTTGGCAAGCTGGTAATCCATCAGGGCGTTAACTGCCTGGTAGGTGCTGATCCCGGCAGAAACCGCCGAAGCGCCTGCCATCACCGCCGCCCCACCCGCACCGCCGGTGGGCACAGCAGCCAAAATACCCAGGGCAATGGTCACCGCGCCAATCGCCAGGTTAACCAGCATTTCATCCGATTGAATTTCGGCTGCGTGATCATCCACCAGCTTGTTGCCCAGGGTGGACGGCCCCAGGCCCATTTGCCCCTTGGCACCTTTCACCACGGTCGGCAGGTTCCAGATTTTTAGCTGGCCGCGCTCCAGGCCGCCGCGCACCAATTTGATATTTTCTAGCTGGGTCTTAATCATCGGGCCGATGGTCAGCGCTGCCTGCCCGCCGCCCTGGGACATGGTAGCCAGTTGGGCTTTCTTTTCCGGGTCTTTATAGCCAGCCAGGATGGGATACTGGCTGACAATCTGGTTGATTTTTTCTTCGTTTTCGTTGATTTTGGTGGTAAGCGCGTTCTCTTTATCTTTATCTACAAACAGGCGAAAAGGATCGTCGGGCTTGAAAAGGGCAGAACGCTCGCCAATCGCCTTATCCGCTTCCTGGCGCAGGGCCATCATCTGCCCGGCCGCCCCCGCAAGTTCTTTGTTGTTTTCGGTTTCCACCGCCGCGCCGGTTTGCACTTCAAATGGGTTGAGTGAACCAAAACCACCTGTCAGACCATAGCGCTCGGCTTCTTTCATCAACTTTTCTTCACTGCCCTGCAGCATGTTCCAAACCACACCATGCGCAGAGCCTTCAAAATCTTTGAGGAATTGAGCCGAGGAAGTTTCAAAATCCTTAAACTGGGTTTGCAGCACAGTGCGGATCGCGCGCAGGGTTTCCAAATCATCCGTGCTGGCTGAAACGCCGGAAGAAGACCCAGCGCTGGCACCAGAGCCGCCTTCGCGGGCTTCCAGGTCGCTGACGGTGGCAGCAAACTCACCATAAACAAACTGACGGGCACCCTTGATCCCTTTTTCGGTAGCGATGTCTTCAATCAATTTGCGCATGGCCACTGCGTCGGTGCTCAGGGTGTATGAGCCATGCTGAAAGGTGTTGCCGCTGGTCATCGTGCGGGCCGGGCTGCCGCCTGCGGCAGGCGCTGGGGCCGGGGCGGGCTGGAGCTGGATGGGTTGGGGCTGGGAATGGGCGCGGGCTGTGCCCTGGACGGCTAACTGCAAGGCGGCGTTGCCCACCTGCTGCTGCGCCTGGAAAGCAGCCTGCTGGCGGATGCCGCGGGCTGAAGAATGCTGCGGCAGGTCGGTTTGGGTGGTGCCCGGAACAAGCTGTACCCCTGGGGCAAGCTCGCCTTGCTCTGCCCCCAACCCGGTCAGTTCACCAAAAGCCGGGGTAGAAGGCTGCGGAGTTTTGTTTGCAGGGACGTTAGTTTTGCCCTTTTCAGCAGGTGTATTGGAGGGTCCAGACATCGGATATGCCTTGCCTTTTGGATTAAATTTTCAAATAAAATGGAACGATGGCGCGATTATAACATGGATTTTTGAGGTCCATATCCCCTTTTTTTCCTGGGGGTGCGCGTAAATGTTGTTAGAACCTGCGGTTCTAACACTCCAACCCCACCCCCATCCCCGCCCCAGGCTTTGGGGCGGGGAGAAGATAGGGGGATGGGTGGGTGGGGATTGTTTCCGATGCACTGGGGCCCGCCCCTACCAGAGGGGATGCAGAGGGCTTAAATACTTGATGATTTCCTGCGACCTTGGACGCGGATTTGGAAGTTGGTGTCGGGGGCGGGGGAGGGGCTGAAAGTTGTGCGCAGTTCGTAGGCCGGGTTGGCCAGTTCAAGATGAAAATCGTGCAGCAGGGTAGCCACCGTCACCAGGATTTCGACTTCAGCAAAACCCGCCCCGGCGCAGGTGTGGGCGCCCAGGCCATAGGGAGCGAGGGCACCCGCCACGCGGTGTTCTTTGCGCGGGTCGAGCATGCGGTCTATGTCGAAGGTGTCCGGGTTGGTGTAGATCTTCGGGTCAAAATGCACCACTCCATTGGCCAGCATGACGGGTTCGCCCACTTCCAGGCGGTGACCGGCAAACTCAAAGGGCTGGACCACCGTGCGCGGCAGCATGGGAGCCACCGGGTACATGCGCAGGCTTTCAAGCGTGGCGGCGTGCAGCAGTTCCATGCCGCGCACCACTTCTGGGGTCAACGGGCCGCGGGCAAAGGCTGCGTCAATCTCCGGAAGCAGGCGTTCGACCACGCCGGGGTTTTTCATCAGGGCATAGAGCATGAAGGAAGAAGTGCCGGCGGCGGTGTCAATACCGGCCAGGTACGGTCCCAGCGCGCCCAGCAGCAGTTCAGACTCGGTGAAAATGTCGGGGTTTTCTTTAGAGGCGTTGAGCAGGTAGTCTACCAGGTCGGGGTCGGCGGGTGGGGTTTCAGCGCTGCGGTGGCGAGCCAGCATATCCGCGGCGAGTGCCATCACGCGGGCTTTGGCGCGTTGGTAGCGCGGCATTTTCAACATGAACTGCGGCCACTGGCCCAGGACGGCGTTAAGCAGGGTTTGCATGAAGACCACAAAATCCGGGAAGATTTCGCCAGGGCCTTTGCCCAACAGCATGGTGCCGATTTGTTCAGCGATCATGCGCTGCATGGTGGGGAACACCACGAACTGCGAGCCGGCCTGCCAGGGTTGGGTATACTGGCGGGCGAGGTCCACCACTTCAGGCAATTTGGTGAGGATATTGGCGCGCGAGTAGGGCTTCTTCAGCACCTTGCGCATGCGCGAGTGGTCTTCGCCGTCAATCATCGCCAGGAAATATTTGGAATCCACTTCCCTGGCAAAAACGTGCCAGGAATCGCGCCCGCTCAGGTAGGCGTCGCCTTCGCGAGCCATGAACTGGTTAACCTGGAGGCCAGCCAGCACGGTGAACCGCCGGTTTGCGGCCTGGACGCGGAACACGGGGCCATGCTTATGGTGCTGCTCCACCAGGAAACGCAGCGGGTCTTTCATCATGGGCAGTGCACTGCCCAAGACGGGCAGGCCGGGGACAAGGGGAGGCAGGGGGGCATCGCTGTGCCCCGGCTGCCAGGGAATGGTCTGGCTCATCGTTTTTTCCTTTGATTATAAAAAGGTTTTGATAAAAGGGTGAGATCCACTCACCCATCCCGCCCGATCTTCAACACGGGTGGGGTTAGGTTGTTAAAGAAAGTGTATCATTTTTCGCAGTCAATGGCATGATGAGGGGATGATCGGGTCAAGCACAAATCTTGAAGCGGCACACTGGAAAACCGACGCAGCCGGAGGCGGTCAGTTCACCATCCACGAATTTTGGACCAAGAATACACAATTGGAGAACCCCCTCCGGCCTGCCGGCCACCTCCCCCCAATGGGTGCCGGGTACGGCGCACCCTTTATGAGAGGGTCAACCCTGTGTTATCCGCAAGTAGGGGCGGTTGGCCTGCAGGGGCACAGGGGTATATTTAATACCCAGGTGGTCTTTCACCCACCCCATCTTTTGCGAAAATTTGCGCAATTCGCGGCAAAACGGATGGGCGCCGGGTACAGCGGCGCCCCGAAAAGGCCTGAGCACAAAAATGGGCGGTTTACTTCAGCAGAGGCCGCAGGTCGGGCAGCTTATCAAACAGATGCCAGATATAGCGGCTGGATCCCTGGACCCGGTGGGGGTGCAGGTCCTGCAGGGCGGGGTCAGTGCGATAGCTTTCGAACGCTTCGCGCGACTCCCATTCGACCAGGATGAGCACGCTTCGGGGCTCAATATCCCCGGTAACGCTTTCGCGAAACTTACCCAAAGCAACCACCCGCCCGCCGTGGGCCTGCACTTCCCTGGCCGAACGCCGGGAGTAAGCCAGGTATTCTTCTTTACTTGAAATATCAAACAGGTTGAGTGCATAAACAGGTCCGGTCATATGGTTATCTCCATTGGCTAGAAAATTTTGATTTGAAACCATTTCGTAACCCAAACAAGGGTCGGCTATGCCCCCTTATTTCGGGGGATGGCCAGCATGCTCGCGCTTGCTGCGGCTGCGGTGAACCAGGAAAACCCCGGCCAACACGGCCACACCCCCGGCAATTTGCAGCGCGCTGAAGCGTTCGCCCAAAATGGGGTAGGCGAGCAAGGCGGTAGCCACGGGCTGACCAAGCATGGTCGCAGAGACAATTGAAGCGGGCAGGCGGCCCAGGGCATCGTTGATGGCCAGGTATCCAACCACCTGGGTAATCACCCCGGCCATCAAAAAACTGAGGTAGGTAAACGCACTGTACCCGGTGAAGGGATGGCGAAGGAGCAGCGCAGTGAAAAACAAAACCAATGCCGAAACCGCAGCCGCCAACCAGACATAGGCCAGCGGGTCGAGCGTTTCGCGGCCGCGCTGGGCCGCCAGGTAGTACCCGCCATAAAACACGCCGGAAAGCAGCCCCAACAGCGAACCGACATTCCAGCCCAGGCCCTGCAGGTTATCCAACCCCAGGATGACTGCCGAGCCCAAACCAGCCAGGAACAGCCCGGCCCAAAACACCTTGTTAAGCCGCTCTTTAAAAAACACAAACGCTCCCAAACCAACCCAAAGGGGGGCAGTGTTGGACAGCAAGGTCGGGTTGGTTGCGCCAGCCAGGCGCACCCCTTCGGTCCACAACCCCAGGTCGGCAGCAAACAACACCCCGCCCAACACAGCAAATCCCACCCCCCGGCGGGAAAGCGCACCCCTGGACTGCACCCGCCGGGCAAAGGGCAGCGCCAGCAGCACAGCAGCAATGGCCATTCGGTAGAAGGCAGTGATTACACCAGGGGCATCTGCCCAGCGGACAAAAATGGCAGAGAAAGCCAGGCTGGCGATGCCAATGGCAAGCCCCAGGTAAGCGCGCATGGGTGATGTGCGGTAGCGATGAATCATCAAGTCCTCTCAACAAAAAAAATCATGCCCAGTAGCATGATTTTTGACAACCCGAAGCCGTTTTGAACCCTTTATGGGCTCATGTAATTCCAGGGATTCACTTTGACAGTGCCATACATCAATTCAAAATGCAGGTGCGGGCCGGTGGAGTTGCCCGTGCTGCCCAATGCGGCAATATTGGTTCCCTGGAACACGCTCTGCCCACATTCTACATAATAGGAGCTGAGGTGGGCGTAGAGGGACTGCCAGCCGTTGCCGTGGTCTAAAACCACCAGGAAGCCATAGCCATAATCGGACCAGCCCGCATAAACGACCACACCCGCGTCCACTGCGTAGATGGCGTTGCCGGTGCTCCCGGCAATGTCAATGCCTGGGTGGTTGGCGGCGGGGTTGAAATCGTAGCCTGAGAGGTAAGTGGCTGTGGTGGGCCAGATAAAGGTGCCATTGCCAACCGCCCCATCGGCAATCGAGCCGCAAAAGCCAGGGCCATAGGTGCGGGCCACAGCGGGATTGGTGCGGGTGATGCGCGGCGGCCCCCAATCAATGAACTCGCGCCGCCCACCAGGAATGATTAAGAAAGAACCCGCTTCCAGGTTGGGGGTATCGAGGTTAAAGGTGTAGGCGTCCAGGCGGTTGCCGGGGTATTCCACCACAGTTAGCGGGTCCACACCGTAAAACTCGGCCACGCGGCGCAGGTTTTCGCCTTCAGTCCACTTGTGGTAGGTTCCATCGATGGGCAAAATATTCAAAACCATACCCTCCCGCAGGGAGTGGGGGTTGTCGTTCAGGGTTTCACGGTTGCCCCAGAAAATCGTTTCCGGGTTAAGCCCAAAGTTAGAGGCGATCCCAAAAACGGTATCACCAGCCTGCACCGTGTAGGTAATCACGTCCACCCGCGCCCGGCTGGGAATGGTGGTGTGGAGCACCGCGTAGCGCGGGATGCCGCCGTCCAGGGCACCTGGGTCGGTCTGCCAGCCTGGGAGATTTACCTGAAGAAGGGTATCTACCTGGCTGCCAGCCGCTTCAAAAGCGCCCACAATTACCGCGGCACTGGAAACGCTGGCGGCCTGGGCTGAACGTTCCGGCAGTTCAACAAACGCCTCACCCGCCTGGGCGTAGTAATAGCGAAGGCCCAACAGAACGGCCAACACCAACGCAAGCGCCAGGGCGTGGGTACCATAACGCAAAACAGGACCGGCTTTGCCTGCTTCGCGCAAACGGTTGGGTAAAGCCTGCCAGCCTGTGGAATTCACATCTGGAGAAGTTGGCGTATTTGGGGAGGGTTGGGATTCCGGTTGGGGCCGGCCTTCCTCATCATCGGCGAGTGGAAACTCGTCAGCAATCGACATTTTGGTTTTTGCTCCGTCAATCCATCATAACATCAGGGATAACCAGCGTCAAGTGAGGTAGGATTTGGTTAAATAGAATCTAATCTCCGTTTTGAATGACATCATGGGCATTCGCAGCAGGAAGAGCGCGAAAACCAGCGATCTACGGGAATTTGTAGTTCAGATTACACAGAGGGCCACAGAGAAACACGGAGAGCCACCGAGATATTTAAGGTGGCTCTCCGTATTTTCTCTCTGTGGTTCTCGGTGTAAACCGGATTTCAAAGCCGGTTTGACCTGGAAACACGAGGTTGCTTCGCTGCGCTCGCAACGACATGCGGGGGTTACGCCCTCCGGTAGGGGCGGACGCCGTCCGCCCGTACCACCGAGAAACCTTTCCTCATTGCGCAAGATTCCTCTCGGCTGCGCCGCCGGGAATGATACAGGCAGGGGAGAGATTGCTTCGGACCCGGCGAGTTCAGGCGGCTTTAACCCTGCAGCAGGCCATCCAGGGCGTTGAGGGCGGGGTAATGGGTCAGGTCCAACATCAACGGAGTAACCGACACAAAGCCCTGGGCGAGCGCGCCAACATCGGTGCCGTTTTCGGGGACTCCGGTGGGGGCGTCGCCACCAATCCAGTAATATTCCCTGCCGCGCGGGTCTTTTCGGGTGTCGAGGCGGTCGCGGTAAATGCGCAGGCCCTGGCGGGTGGCCATCCAGCCTTTGATTTGCTCCATAGGCAGGTAAGGAATGTTGACACTTAAGAGGGTTTGGGGCTGCAAAGGCTGCTTGAGCAGCTTTTCAACAAACTGACGGGCCACCTGGCTGGCTGTGGTGTAGTCAATCCGGCTGTCGTCATCTTCGTGGGTATCCAGGGAAAAGGCAACCCCGGGAACACCGCTGATGACAGCCTCCATGGCGGCGGTAACTGTGCCGGAGTAGGTGACATCATGCCCCAGGTTGGCGTGGGGGTTGATGCCCGAAACCACCAGGTCTACCTTGCCTTGGGCAATCCCAAGAAGGGCCAGGCAAACACAATCAGAGGGCGCCCCGTCGGATGCGAAGGCATCAACACCATTGGCCAGTTTAACCCGGTGGACGCGCAGCGGCCGCGACATGGTTTTAACATGCCCGGAAGCCGACCAGTTGCGGTCGGGAGCTACAACCGTTACGCTGCCAAGCGACTGCATGGCCTCTACCAAAGCCAGCAAACCGGGGGCGCGAACGCCATCATCATTGGTGACAACAATATGCATAGAGAAACCTCTTTTCTTTCAAGATTCGTGCCGTGGAATTATATCGCGCCGGGCAATTTGGGCCAGGTGGTACAATTATTGTCGCACTTCATCCCCACCCCCCGGGGTTAATTTATTTGCTTCAGGAAGCAGCACAATCAGGAGGAGCCCCCATGAAATTCAAGACCATCATTGAACCGTTCCGCATCAAAACCGTGGAACCGATCCGGCAAACCACACCAGAACAACGGGCTGCCGCGCTCAAAGCAGCCCATTACAACTTGTTTCTGCTGAAGGCTGAAGATGTTTTGATTGACCTGCTGACCGACTCGGGGACAGGGGCCATGTCGTCCCAACAGTGGGCGGGCATGATGAAAGGGGATGAATCCTACGCCGGGGCGCGCTCTTTTTTCGCGTTCGAATCTGCCGTGCGCGACATCACCGGGTTCCAGCATGTCATCCCCACCCACCAGGGCCGGGCAGCCGAGCGCATTTTATTCGGTTCGCTGCTCAAGCCGGGGGATATTGTGCCCAACAACACCCATTTCGACACCACGCGGGCCAACATTGAATACCGCAAAGCCACTGCGCTGGATATCCCCATCCCGGAAGGACGCCAGCCGCAAACCCAACACCCCTTCAAGGGCAACATCAACCTTGAAATGCTCGAACGGGTGATTGTGGAAAACCCCGGCAAAGTGCCCCTGGCGATGATTACCGTCACCAACAACTCGGGCGGCGGGCAGCCCGTCAGCATGGCCAACATCAAAGCCGCCAGCGAAATTTGCCACAAGTACGGTATCCCGCTGTTTTTGGATGCCTGCCGCTTTGCCGAAAATGCCTGGTTTATCCACACCCGCGAAGAACACTGCCTGGAATGCGCCCCGATTGAAATCGCCCGGGAGATGTTCAGCTATGCCGATGGCTGCACGATGAGTGCCAAGAAAGATGGTATGGCCAACATTGGCGGCTTCCTGGCCATGAACGACACGCCGCTGGCCGAACGCTGCAAAAACATGCTGATCCTGACCGAGGGGTATGTAACCTACGGCGGGCTGGCTGGCTACGACCTGGAAGCGATTGCCGTTGGGCTGTATGAAGCGCTTGACCCCGATTACCTGCGCTACCGGATTCGCTCTGTGGCTTACCTGGGCGACATTTTAACCAAAGCCGGGATTCCCATCGTCCAGCCCACCGGCGGGCACGCCATTTATGTGGACGCCAAAAACCTGCTGCCGCACATTCCACAAGCGCAGTACCCGGCCTGGGCGCTTTCATGTGCGCTGTACCTGGAAGGCGGGGTGCGCTCGGTGGAAATTGGCTCGGTGATGTTTGGCCACCAACCCGATGGCTCGGAAATTCCGGCGGCGATGGAGCTGGTGCGGCTGGCTTTCCCCCGGCGGGTGTACACCCAAAGCCATGTGGATTACCTGGCGGAGGTACTGCTGTACGTCAATTCCATCCGGGAAAAAATCCAGGGTGTGCAAATGACCCACGCCCCCGAAGTGCTGCGCCACTTCACCGCCCATTTTGAACCCATAGGCGGAAAGTTGATTGCGGATTAGAAGTCAGGCGAATTGAACTGTAAAAAATCCCTGGCGGGCACACAGCCTGCCAGGGATTTATCGTTAACTGGGGAACGTAGATGGCTAAACCGGGATGAGCTGGTCGAGCACTTCCTTGGATTGGGCTTCAATGGTCTTGTGCAGGCTGCTGCCGTGGGCATCCATCGTCACCACCACCGGGAAATCTTTGACTTCAATGACCCACATGGCTTCGGGAACGCCAAACTCAGCCAGCTTGTAGACGCCCAAAACACGGGTGACTGTGCGGGCAATCAGCGTGGCTGCGCCGCCAATGGCATGGAAATAAACCCCTGGGGTGTCCACACAGCCCTGCAGGGTTTTCAAGCCCATGCCGCCTTTTCCAATCACGCCCTTAATATTGAAGTGCTTCATCACTTCAGCCTGGTAGGGCTCTTCGCGCGAACTGGTGGTTGGGCCAGCCGCGGCAAAGCCGTAGTTGCCCGTGTCCACCCCGGTGACCACCGGGCCGCAGTGGTAGATGACCCCGCCGTTCAAAATCGGTTTGATGGCCTCATAGACTTCCAGGTCGTCGCCCTTGGGGGCTTTGGTTTTGCGGATAAAGACATCGCTCATCCACTTGTGCACATTGTCGCGCCCGGTAACCATGACGCCGTTGAGCATCACCGGATCGCCCATTTTCAGGCTGCGGATCACTTCATCAGAGATGGGAATTTCAACACTACGCATGGCAATCCTCCTATTCGTAGGTAACCTGGTCGCCGTCCACAATCATTTTGCGGCGGCGGTAAGCCCAACACATATATGATACGGTCACAAAGTAGCTGGCGGGCAGGCGGTGAAGGGATTTAATCTTGGTGCCCACAATGGTGGTATTGCCGCCAAAGCCCATCGGGCCAATGCCCATCTGGTTGGCTTCTTTGGTGATTTGCTCTTCCAGGGCCGCCAGTTCGGGGTTCTCGTTGCTGTCGTCCAGCGAGCGGAAAAGCACCTCTTTTGAACCATAATACGAAGCGCCGCGGTCGCCGCCGATGGCAATGCCAAGAATGCCGGGGGCACAGCCCTGGCCCTGGGCTTTGTGGACAGCGTCCAGGGCAGCCCGGCGCACCCCTTCCAGGTCGCGAGCCGCACCAATTTTGCCATCCGGCAGGCGGTATTGGGCGCCTACGTTCTCACAGCCGCCGCCTTTGAGCATCAGTTCCACCACCATCTGGTCGCCTTCGATTTCTTCAAAGTGGATGCTGGGGTAGTGGTCGTCGCCCAGGTTGTTGCCAGAGTTTTTGCCCGAAAGGGTTTCGACGGCATTGGGGCGGAGATAGGCTTTTTCGGTGGCTTCCACCACGGCGGTTTGAATCTGGGTTTTGAGTTTGCGGGTGCTCCAGCCTTCGGGGTAATACACGTAGAAAATGGGGGTACCGGTGTCCTGGCAGATGGGGGTGGAACTCTGGCGGGCCATTTCCACGTTAATCAAGATCGAATCCATCGCGCCGCGAGCCGCCGTCCCTTCGGTTTCGTTCTCACGCGAGCGCTTCAGGGCGCGCTCTACATCCGGCGGCAGGCTGGTGGCGGCCAGCCGGACCAACTCTAAAAACGCTTGGGTTAAATCAGGTTGTGTCATAGATTGCTCCTGTTTCTCAATCCGAAAACAAGTACGGTAATGATGAAGAGAAATTGCCCATAGGCTGGCTGTGCAGGCCCAATGATGGTTGGGGGGGATGTCTGCGCCGCGGTCATTGTCCGGCCGCCAGTGTGATAGGGTTATTATCATTATACCCCCACCAGGCAGCGCTCGCCATTAATCGCGCATAAAAGAGCGCGAAGACTCGAAAGGGCGCAAAGGGCGCAAAGGGGAGGAAATCAAAACCCTAAAGGTCTTGGAGACCTTTAGGGTTTGTTTTTCCTGGGGGAGCGAATTGGCTCAGCGCTTAACCAGCGGTAAGAAAATCTGGAAGGGCGGGACGTCGGCGGCGTTGGAGGGGTTGGCTTCGTGGGTCCATTCGTAGCCGTCTGAAGCGCCATCGCTGTCCGAATCGTCGTCGCGTGGGTCGGTGCCGAGCCGATATTCGAGCAGGTTAGGCAGGCCGTCGCGGTCGGCGTCTTCGTTGGCGTCCATGGGTTCATCAATGTTGAAGCCTTGTTCAATTTCATAATCATCGGGCATGCCGTCGCAGTCGGAATCGGTGACGATGGTGAAGGTGATGGTGTCCGAGGCGGCCAGCCCCTGGGTGTCGGTGACGACCAGGGTGACGGTGTAGGTGCCGGCGGGCGGGGCGGGCATGAAGACCTCCGTGCCCATGCCGACCTGGGTGCTGCTGAACCACCAGGTGTATTCAAGCGAGCCGCCTTCGAGGTCGAAACCTGTGCCGCGCAGCCAGACCATGTCGCAGGGGAGGATTTGGTCAGTTTGGATGGGGCTGAGGATGGCTGCCGCAGGGGGTTTGTTTTCGACCGTGAAGCCCACGGCGGATTCGGCCATGCTGGTAAGGAAGCCATCGGTGGCCACCACGCGAATACGGGCCTGGCCAGCCGGTGCGCCGCTCGCTTCGGCTGTGTTCCAGGGGAAGGTGGTGACCTGGATGTTGGGGGCGAGCACCTGCCAGGTTGCGCCATCGTCCGGGGAGTAGTAGACGGTGAAGAGCAGCGGGTCGCTGTCCAGGTCGGCGGCATCCCAGTGGATGTTGACCACATCCTGGCCGAAGCTTTCGCCGCCAGCGGGGTAAACCAGGTTGACCTGGGGTGCATTGGACGAACTGGCAAAGCGGGCCAGCCAGGTTTCGCCGTGATAGAGGTCTACCCAGGCTGTGCCATCGGGCAGCGGGGCAAGCACGTTGTAGAAGGTGGGGGTAAATTCGTCTGAGTTGCCTTCGATGGGCGAATAGGGCAGCACAGGCTCGAACCAGAAGGTTTGCAGCTCGGCAGCGCCGGCCCCAAAGACCAGTTTGTAGGGGCCGGTCACATCTGAAATCTGTGGGGTGATGCCTTCGAGCACGTTGTAAAGCAGGTTTTCGGCGGTTCCGTCGAGGAAGTTGCCCATCAGGCTGAAGACCTTGCCGGTGTAATCTTCCTCGCTGCGGGAGGTCACTTTGAGCTTGTTGAACAGGCTTTCGTAATCCCATTCCACATGAACCGCCATCCAATCGTCGGTGTTGGTGCCCATGATGGCCCGGGCCTCGCTGCCTGGATGCTGCTGGCCGCCAAAGGTGTAGACCCAAATGGCGTTTTCTTTGGTGGCCATGTCATCCGGAATATCATCGCCGTACAGGTCACCAAAGCCGCCCAGGGCGTGGCCCAGCTCGTGGGCACAGACGGCGCTGTGGTTCCAAACCTCGCACCAGAACAGGTTGCCGCCGTTGGCCTGGCCGCCCTGCTCCTGGGAGATATTAACCGTAGGCGGGTTGAAAATGTCGGGAACAAACCAGGCTGCGACCTGGTAGTCGTTGGCTGTGCCAGAAATGGCCGAATTGGCGGCGTTGAGGATGTTAGCCTGGTAGGCATACAGGATGGGCTCTTTGGAGCGGCGGCGGATGGGCGCTTCGGGTTCACTGCGGTTGGTGCTGTTGCAGTAATTCCCGTTTGTATCGTAGAAGAAGCGGAAGGGTTCGGTGGGGTCATATTTCGCGGCTTCTTCGGGGTACTTATACCAGACTTGATCTTCAAAGTCGAAAAACGAGCGGATGTAGGGGGATAATTCGGCCTGGGAGAACGTGCCATTTCTGTCTAGGTCCACCGGGGGCATGTAGCGCGTGCCTCTTTTGCCGATCCAGCCCTGCGGGCTTGGGCCAAACTGCAAAAAGCCCAAAACCGGGTCTAAGCCGGAGACAGTAATGGTTTTAAGCGCATCCCCAGCGCCCATCACCATTTCACCCGCCTTGGCGCAGTCAATATCGGCAGTCAGGGTGGTTGTATACTGGTGTGTGTCCATGTAATCCACTTCAGTCACGCCGGTTTTGCGGTATTCCCATTCGAAACCGGTGCCTTTGCAGAAGGCCGGGTAGAGGTTGGCCATGTTTTGGGTGCCATCGCACATCGGGAAGGCTGCGGTTTCAGTCCAAATCAACCCATCGTTCGGGTTGGCGGCCAGGTTGGAAACCGGGTTGGCAAAACGGATGTAGTCCAGGGTGCGCAGCAAAATGGGTAAGTGATTATAGGGGGCGAGTGCAGCGTTAAAGGAAGCCACAGGCGACTGGCCAAACAACAGCCGGATGGGTTTGGTTTCGGTGAAAGTCATGTACTGGGTGCCGCTGCACGATTGGGTCATGGGGCTGCCCACAGGGGTGTTGCCCAGGTAAGCCTGGAAGACCATGCGGTAATCGCCAGGGGTTTGGAAGGCCTCACCGGGCATCCAGAAATGGAGCATGGCCATATCGGCTACGGTTTTGGCGCGCAGGACTCCGCCTATGGTGCGGCTGTAGTAAGGGCCAACCTCAACCTCGCTGCCAGAGGAGGTGCGCCGGTAGAGGGTCATTTTGACATAGCTGATGAAGGTGAGGTTGTTGCTGGCATCGCGCACATAGAGATCGAGCAGCACCAGGGTGGGCTTACCCGCCACGAAGGGGGCATCGCGGTCACAAACGGTATTCTTGATCACCCCGCGCTGGGTGATATGCAGCTTGGCAAGCGAGATGGTGCTGGGGTAACCGTAAAAATAGGTTTGCGAAATCGAAATCACCTTGTTCGACAGCGAGGTGGCTTTGATGCTGAAGGTTTTATAACCTGGTTCAAGGGTGATAGGCTTGTTGAAATAGGACCTGAGATTGGACATCTTCACATAAAAAGGCAGGCTGTTTCCGCTCAGGGTGAGTGATTTCATAATGCCGTTGGGAACAGCGGCATACCCGGAAATGTATTGGTCCGGGTCGTTGTAGACGACATCCAGCCCCCCGGTGGTCATGGTGATCCACGGGTTAGAAGTGGAGGCCACGTGTTGGGCGCCCACACCTTTGGGGTAAAAAACGAGGTCATCAATGGCTTCCGGGCAGCGCGAATCCCCAAAATCCACCAACACCATGGCGATATCGCGGCCCGGCGCAGACAACGTGACCAGGGTGAGGGACGATTTGCTGATGGTTACCTCTTGCTCACTGACTTTGTAGCGGAGGTTGTTATAGGCCCGGACCATAGCCGGTACAGAGGTGCAGGTGTCCATATCCGTGTCGAGCGTGGTGAGTTTCAAGGTGACTTTGGACTGGGGGTAGTCGAACCAGAAGCCCAGCGAAGCCCCCTGGCTGGTGGAAAATTCGCTGCTCTGGTACTGGTTGACGAGCAGATTTGGGGCACTGGATGTGGTTGCGTGGTTTTTGATTTGCGGGGCAGCCCGGTAGCGTGCTCCGGAAATATAGTCGTTATAGAAGTGAACCCCCTGGCCACCGTATTGGTTGACCACGAAGGTACCCGCAGACAGGGTATCAAAATTAATCGTGATGGGCGGCACTGTGGCTGTTGGGGTTGGCGTGGGGGTTTTGGTGTTGGTAGGCGTTTTCGTGGGCGTGGAGGTTTTGGTGTTGGTGGGTGAGGGGGTGTTGGAAGGCGTTGGCGTGTTGGAAGGGGTGGGCGTGTTCGAGGGGGTGGGGGTGATGGTGCTTACGGTCGAACCACAGCTCAACATGATGTAGGGCGGGTTGGCGCCTTCGCGGCTGCTCAGCGTAAGTAAAAAGTACCCGCCTTCCCGGCGCATGGTGAAACCGTAGTTGACCAGGTCGCCATTTTGGAAGTACTGCGCCAGTTCGGTGATATCCAGGCTGACCCAACCCAGGTTGGTCCAGCCAAGCGATGTGCCGGGTGTTTCATAAAACAAAGAGCCGTCGTAGAACGGTTCGTTGCTGCCATGGGTGGTGGACTCACTAAATGGGCCATCGAGAGCAATGAGCGCCAGGTAGGTGGGCGTCAGGGTGGGCGTATACTCGATGTTGTAGAAGTGAAAAGAGGCCGAATGGACAAAATAGCCGGGGGGCACATAGGCTTCGAGCGGGAAATAAAAGAAGCTGTAGTAGGAAGCATTTGTGATGGATCCGGCGATCAGAGCAGGGTCGCTGCCGTGGATGGTGGTATTTGCGTTGAGCACATAGGTGTCTTTGGTGATGTCAATGCGTTTGAGGGTGCCATCGCAAAAGGCGGCGGTGGGTGAAGGGGTATTGGTGGCGGTGTGGGTCGGTGTGGGTGTGGCGGTATCGCTGGGAATTGGGGTAGGCGTGGGGGTGTGGGTATCGGTGGGGGGACGGGTGGGGATGGGGGTGCGGGTTGGCGTCGAGGTGGCGGTGGGCTCCTTGGTAGCGCTGGGCGTCGCAGTTGCCGTATGGGTCGCCGTTTGGGTGTTGGTGGCGGTTGCAGTGTGGGTGTTGGTCGCCGTTGCAGTTTGGGTGTTGGTGGCGGTTGCGGTTTGGGTGTCGGTAGCGGTTGCGGTTTGGGTGTCGGTTGCGGTGGGCGATGCGGTGGCGGTTGGGGGCAGGGTTGCGGTGGGCGACGCGGTCGGGGTGGCTGCGGGCGGGATGAAGGCAACCCGCAGGTAGGCCGGGTTCTGGCTGGTTTCATCGGCGAAGATATGGGCATGGCTGATTTCGGGCATCGTCAGCAGCAAAATGCCGCGCTCCGCCAGGTTTCCATCCACCCATTCGCCCACCATTTTGGTGACATCCCAGGTTTTCCAGCCGGGGGTGGAATCCACAAAGACGGGGGGGATTTCGAGGTCGAGCATATTCGGGCGGGTGGCGTAGGTGATGACGGCTTCATCCCAGGCATCCAGGATGGCGAGGGGGTAGATGTCGGTGCCGGGGTTGACTGCCCGGCTGGAGGTGGGTTCAATCAGGTAGGTGTAGAGCGTGGCGCTGATGATTTGAGAATTGGGGGGCAGTTGGGCCATGTTGAACTGCAAGAGGCCGTAATAGGAATAGGGTTCGATGTAGCCGACCATGATTTGGCGCTCGTCGTTCATGTTCGTTTCGTAGTCGCGCTCGCTGAGGTAGACATCTTGCAGCAGGGGCAGGTTGACCACCTGGACGGGGTCAGGCGTGGCGGTGGGGGTGGAGACGGGCGGGAAAAAGGTGATGCGCAGGACGGGGAGGTTCTGGCCTTCCTGGCTGCTGAAGCCGTGGTAGGCGTAGGCGTTGATATCTGGCGGGCGGATCATGACGCCAAAGCGGGAGGCAGGCGGGAGGAAGGTCCAATACTGGGTGACGCCGGTGACATCCCATTCGTACCAGCCCTGGCCTGTGCCCATTTCATTGTCCAACCCCCCCGGGTCGGCAAAGGCGGGCATGTTGTTGAAGGTCAGGGTGGTGGGGTCCCAGTCTGCGGTGGGCAGGCTGAGGCGCAGGGTGGCTGTGTCCATCACGTTTTCGGTGGCAAACTGGTAGATCTGGAGGGTGGCGCTGACCACGATCGAATCCTGGGGCAGGGCAGAAGTATCAAAGTCCAGGAAGAGGGCGCGCATGCCAAAGCCGCCAAAGCCGCTCCACAGAATGGGGCTGCCGGCGTAGTTCGTGTCGGGGTTGAACTGGTCTACATAGGTGTCGCCGGCGAGAGGCAGGGTGATGGTGATGGGGCTTGCGAGGGCTTCGGCGGGGTCAAAGGGCAGGCCGCGGGCCGCACCCCGGGAGGCGGAGCCATTGGTGACGAGGACGAATGCCAAAAGGATGGAGATGAGGAGGGTGGAGATTTTGAGGGATTGCTTGCACATTGATACTTCCTTTCGCGCTTGCAAATGGCCGGGCAGGTTTGGTTGAAATTCAGCAGCCCAGGTGGGGGAACCTCCGGCGCCTGGGAACATATGTTTATTATGGCATAGTTTGGCGTGGGGGGTGGGGGGGTTTAAATGATGAATTTTAAATGTTAAATGTTAAATTGGGGAGGCTGTAGGGTGTGGCTTGTAGGGTGTGGCTTGTGGGCTGCAGCTTATAGCCTACCGCTTACAGCCTCCCGCCTCCCGCCTTCCTCCGGGAGCCAGGTGGGATTGGGGTAAAATACAGGGCATGGACACATTACCACAAATGGATTCAAAAACACTGCATACATTGGAGTATCCCAAGGTGTTGGAGCGGCTGGCGGGGTTCTGCGCGTTCAGCGGCTCGGCAGCCCTGGCGCGGGCGCTTCTGCCGTCAACCGACCTGCTGCTTGCCGAGGAACTGTTGGGGCAGACCCGCGAGGCCCGCAGGCTGTTAGACATTCGCTCGGAGACGACGATTGGCGGGGCGCACGACATTCGCCCGCTGGTGGATGCCGCGGCGCGGGCGGTGATCCTGGAGCCAGCCCAGCTGCTCGAAGTGAAGCACACACTGGTGGCAGGGCGCGAAATTGCCCGCACCTTCGAACGGCTGGCCGAGCAGTATCCGCTGCTGAGCCAGGTGGCGCTGCGCACGCCGCCGCCTTCGGGGCTGATTGATGTCATCTCGAAGGTCATTTCCGAACGGGGCGAGATTCACGACAACGCCTCGCCGCGCCTGGCCGAGGTTCGCCGGGCCATGCGGATTGTCCACGAGCGGCTGCTGGCGCGCATGCAGAGCATGCTGAGCGACCCCAAGGTGGCTCCGTACCTGCAAGACAACCTGATCACCACCCGCGACGGGCGCTATGTCATCCCGCTGAACGCGGACTTTAAAGGAAAGGTCAAATCCATCGTCCACGACCAGTCGGCTTCCGGGGCAACCCTGTTTGTCGAGCCGCTGGGGGTGGTGGACCTGAACAACCAACACCGCCAACTGCAGCTGGACGAGCGGGACGAAGAACGGCGCATCCTGGCGGCGCTTTCGATGACCATCGGGCAGCAGCGCCTGAGCATCGAACTGATGGTAGACTCCCTGGCCGAGCTGGACCTGGCGTTTGCCCGGGCCAAGTACGCCGAACACATCAGCGCCAGCGAGCCCCGGCTGCTGCGCTTTGAAAACCGCCCGGCCTCCAGCCTGCCCGCCGGCAGCCGCCACCCCGGCAGCGTGCTGCGCATCCAGGGGGCGCGCCACCCGCTGCTCAACCCCGAAAAGGTGGTGCCCACCGACCTGCTTCTGGACGACCAGACCTACGCCCTGATCATCACCGGGCCCAACACCGGCGGTAAAACGGTCAGCCTGAAAACCGCCGGGCTGATGGTGGCGATGGCCCAAAGCGGGCTGCACATCCCGGCCGACCCGGGGGCAGAGCTGACCCTGTTCGAAAACGTCTTTGCCGACATCGGGGACGAGCAGTCCATCGAGCAGTCGCTGTCCACCTTTTCGTCGCACATCACCAACATCATCCGCATCCTGCGCCAGGCCACGCGGCGCAGCCTGGTTTTGCTGGATGAGCTGGGCTCAGGCACCGACCCGCAAGAAGGGGCGGCGCTGGCCATGGCCATTGTCACCTACCTGCTGGACCAGGGCGTCACCACGCTGGTGGCCACCCACTACCCGGAGCTGAAGGCCTTTGCCCACGCCCGGTCGGGGGTCGTCAACGCCAGCATGGAGTTCGACATCGAAACCCTGCGCCCGACCTACCACCTGATCATCGGCCTGCCCGGCTCATCGAACGCCCTGACGATTGCCAGCCGCCTGGGGCTGGGGGCGCAAATCATCGAAATGGCCCGCCAGGGAGTCTCGGCAGAAGAACTGAAGGCCGAAGACCTGCTGGCCGAGATCCACCAGCAGCGCGACCAGATGCGCAAAGCGCGGGCGGCGGCAGAGGTGGCCCGGATTGAGGCCGAACACGCCCGCCGCCAGCTGCAGCAGCGGTTGGAGAAAATTGAAGACGAGCGCCGGGGAATCCTGGAAAAGGCGCGCAAAGACGCCGAAAAGCAAATTGCCGGCCTGGAAGAAGAGATGCGCGACCTGCGGCGCCGCCTGGCGCTGGCCCGGCAGCCGCTGGAAGTGGTCGAAGAAGTGGCCCAGGAGGTCGAAGCCCTGGCCGACACGGTGGCCGAACCCGTCGAACGGGCTGCGGTGACCACCGGAACCGGGGGAAGCCCGGCCCAGCGCGCCATCCGCCTGGGGGACCGGGTGCGGCTGCGCTCGCTGGGGTCAACCGGAGTCGTCTTTTCCCTGGGAGAAGAAGAAGCCGAGGTGCAGCTGGGGGTGCTGCGCATCCGCACACGCCGCAGCGAGCTGGAGCTGGTCGGCCCGGCGGCAGAAGCGCCAGCCGCGCCCACCGGAGCCGCTGCAGCGCCCGAACCGGCCCGGCGCAAGGGCAAATCGCCCCTGCAGGCTTTGCAGTCGCCAGGGGTGGAGCTGGACCTGCGGGGCAAAACGGTGGACGAGGCGCTCGAAGCGCTGGAAGGCTACCTGGACAACGCCTACCTGGCCAACCTGCCGTGGGTGCGAATTATCCACGGCAAAGGCACCGGCAAGCTGCGCGACGCCGTACGCCAGGCGCTCAAGGCCAACCCCCACGTGACCTCGTTCGAACTGGGCGGCGAGGGCGAGGGCGGCGATGGGGTGACCGTAGCAAAGTTTGGGTAGGAGAGGGGAAAGGGGAAATGCAAAATGCAGAATTTTAAATGTTAAATTGGGGAGGCGGGCATTGTGTCGTAACGACTTCAGTCGTTCTTGCGTCGTTTCGAGCGGGGGGGCATTGTGTCGTGACGACTTCAGTCGTTCTTGCGTCGTTTCGAGCGGGGCGGGCATTGTGTAGTGACGACTTCAGTCGTTTTTGTGTTGGTTCGAGTAGGGACACGACATGTCGTGCCCATTTTTGGACCTGGGGACAAAACAATCCCTAAAGGTTTTGGAAACCTTTAGGGATTTTCCGGAGGGGGGTGAGTTTGTCGTTTTTTTTGCGGGTGGGCAAAAAGCGTTTATAATATTGAAATACAACCCAATGCCGCCCACTTTGCGGTACTGCCTGAGCGTAGGGAGGCGCTCTGGACGATTTCGGAACATCAGCGCCCAGCCTCGCCCCGGATACGGTGGATTCAGGTTGGGCGTTTGCGGTTAAGGGCTGCGAAGGAAAAAAACGGAGGTATCCATGAGTGAGATTTGCCCGGAATTGGTTAGAAACAACCCCGGAGAAGCCGATTTTGAGAACTATCGCATCCTTCACCAACAAGGACGGCGCCTGATACGCAACTGGTTTTTTAGAGGCGCCCGGCATAGCGAGGAACCAGATAATAATTCTTTTGAGCCATTTATCTTCACCTGGTTTGCCCTTAATGGGTGGGCAGCTTGCGTTACAGAGCAAGACCAGGATGCAAAAATGATTCGCAGTTTAATGGTGACCAAAGAACTGCAAAGTAATTTTATGAATCTGTTGGATACCGAACCATTTAGGGAAGCTGCACAAGCGTTTCATGCAATGCTGCCAATCTTTAAGGTGCAAAACCTACGAAGGAACCATTTGCTTTACCAGCAGCCGTATAAGCCGCAAGACAGGCGCAGTGTAATCCAACACTATTTGATGAACAATGCGGATGAATTCGCACCTGCCTGCTGGCAAAAACACCAGGCAGCAGGCGAGGCTGTGCCGTTAGATTGGCCGCACACCATCAGCGCCATTTACCAGGTACGGTGCAATTTATTCCATGGAGAAAAAAGCGCACATTCCGAAATGGACCGGGAAATTGTTTTTTGGGCGCATAAAATCCTGGTAATTTTGTTTGAGCCAATCATTGATAATCGTAGTAAACGACCAGCGAGACCAAACACACGCGATGAACGGACAGATTAAATCCAAGAAACGGGTAGCTGAACACGGGGAAGTGTTCACCAGCGAGCGGGAAGTGAAGGCGATGCTCGATTTGGTGAAGCAGGAGACCGAGCGAATTGATTCGCGCTTTCTCGAACCGGCTTGCGGAGAGGGGAATTTTTTGATGGAGGTTCTGCGCCGCAAATTGGATGTGGTGGAAAGGATTTACCGCCGCAGCCGGCTGGATTTTGAGCGCAACCTGGTGCTGGCGGTTTCTTCGCTGTATGGGATTGATATTTTGGAAGATAATGTGGTGCGCTGCCGCCAGCATTTGGTGGACATAGCCAATGAACGCTATACCCGCCTGTTCAAGAGCCAGGCCAGGGACGAGGTGCGAAAGGCGGTGGCTTATATCCTGGAAAAAAACATTATCTGGGGCGATGCGCTGGACTTAAGAACTGTTGGACCTGAGCGCCGCCAGATTATTTTTGCCGAGTGGTCTTTTCCCCTTAACAACAGTTTGATTAAGCGGCGGGACTTTGTCTTTGCCGAACTGATTCCAGACGAATCAAAAAAGAAGCGCCAGCCCGGTTTGTTCAACGAACCAGAACTGGTTTCCGATTTGGGGGAAAAGGTGTTTATCCCTACCGAGACGTACAGCTACCCCCTCGTACATTTTCTCAAGGTGCCTGAAGCGTATGATTAACAACTACAACCCCGATGTCCTTTTGTGCCTGGCGAACCTGAGCAATGACGAAGTGTTCACGCCGCCCAACATTGTCAACCAGATGCTGGACATGCTGCCCGCCGAGATCTGGCGCGACCCAGGTGTCACTTTTCTTGACCCAGCCACGAAAACGGGCGTGTTCTTGCGCGAGATTGCCAAGCGGCTGATGGTTGGGCTGGAAGAAGCCATTCCCAATCGCCAGGCGCGCATCAACCACATCTTTACGAAGCAGGTGTTTGGCATCGCCATCACCCAAATCACGGCCTTGTTGGCCCGGCGCAGTGTGTACTGTTCGAAAAAGGCCAATGGGAAATACTCGGTATGTGACGCTTTCGACACCCCCGAAGGCAATATTATATTTAACCGCGTGCTGCACGAGTGGCAGGGTGAACGCTGCAAATACTGCGGGGCAAATTTATACGAATATGACCGCGACCCATCGCTGGAAAGCCACGCTTACCAGTTCATCCACACGGAAAACCCGGAGGAGATTTTTAATATGAAATTCGATGTGATTGTTGGCAACCCGCCGTACCAGTTAAGCGATGGGGGTCATGGAGCAAGCGCTATCCCAATATACCATCAATTTGTATTACAGGCAAAAAAACTTTCCCCACGATACTTAACAATGATTATCCCTTCCCGCTGGTTTACTGGGGGGCGAGGACTAGATGATTTTCGAGATGAAATGTTGAAAGACAGGAGAATAAGGATCATTCACGACTTTATCAATGCAAGTGATTGCTTCCCAGGGGTTGAAATCAAGGGGGGTGTTTGTTATTTTCTTTGGTCAAGAGATGAAAAAGGCGACTGTAAAATATCCACCCATGAAGGATCTATAATCGTTTCTGAGGCAGAGCGACCATTGTTGGAAGATGGAGCAGAAACTTTCATTAGATACAATGAAGCTATATCAATTCTTCATAAGGTCAAAAATCTACAGGAAGATAGTTTTGCAAATTTAGTAAGCGCTAACGATCCATTTGGGTTTGATGTTCGCGTCGAAAATAGCTATTTGAGAATAAAACCTCAATTCAAAACACAACCATTCCAAAACAGTGTGAAATTTTATTACTATGGCTGGAGAAAAGATGGAGTGGGTTATATAGACATAGAGGCAATTCGAAAAAACCCTGAATGGATTGATAAGTATAAGGTCTTTGTTCCGAAAGCATGGGGAATAGGAAATGTAGGTAAAGATTGGATAAGACCCTTTATAGGAAACCCAAACTCTTGTTGTGCTGAAACCTATTTAGTTATAGGGCCATTTGATGAAATACATACGGCTGAAAACGTGGTGAGTTATACACAAACCAAATTTTTTCACTTTATGCTAGCACTAATCAAAATTTCTCAAGAATCAAGAAGAAAAATATACACATTTGTTCCAGTTCAGGATTTCAATCTAACCTGGACTGACGAAAAATTATTTAAGAAATACAAATTAACCCAATCAGAAATTGATTTCATCGAATCTATGGTTCGCCCAATGGAACAGGGAGAAGAAGACGATGTGAGAGGCGGGGGGATGAGGCGGGGCTAAAGCCCGGCCTCAGGGCGTGGAAGCCCTGGCGGGCTGGGGGGAGATGGCTTGAGCCATCTTTCAGGGGCTGAGCGAGGGGTTCACCCCGTGGCGGATGTGGGGGGCGCGGGGGATCAGGCGGCGGGGGGATGAGGCGGGGCTAAAGCCCGGCCTCAGGGCGTGGAAGCCCTGGCGGGCTGGAGATTTTGATTTATGTTTGGGATGTGCCCATAGGGCGATCCCGAATAAGCGAGAGAGAAAAAGAATGACGTATTGGCGACTTCATTATCATCTTATCTGGGCTACGCAAGACCGCCAGCCCATTTTAACTCCGGAGCGTGAGAAGATGTTTTATGGGGTGTTGTACCGTAAAGCTGAGGAATTAGGGTTAAAAATTCACGCGGCGGGAAATGTGGAGGATCATGTTCATGTTGTGGCATCTATACCGCCTAACCTATCGGTAGCGGAATGTTTACGACATATCAAGGGGGCAAGCGCCCATGCCATTAACCAGATGGCTCGCAGCGATGGTCAGTTTAAATGGCAAAATGGCTATGGTGCATTGAGTGTTAGCGAACGTTCGCTGGAAAAAGTTAAGGCGTATGCGGCCCAGCAAAAGGAACATCACCGAGATAAAACGGTGGTAAGGTCCTACGAAAGGACCGATGAAACATGATTCTACCGTCCAATTGTCAACAGCCACGCCAAGGGTTCTATATGCTGGACAAAAGAGTCATCCCACAGCGATGCACCCAAATGCCCTCCTTCCGAGATCCATCAGGCATCATTGCAACCTTATGACCGCACCACGAATCTGTGAAAGGAAACTTTACAATGACGAATGAATTTTTTCCTCCTCGACCTAAATCAAACCCCGTCATTTACGCCTACAAAGACACGCATCCGCAGTACCAGGGGCTGCTCAAGGTGGGCTACACCACCAAAGACGTGCGGGAGCGTGTGGCGGCGCAGTACCCCACGCTGCGCCCAGGCGAGCCGCCCTACCGGATTGTGTTCGAAGAATCGGCGATGCGCAGCGATGGCACGGTGTTTAGCGACCACGAAGTACACCGGTATTTGCGCGAGCGGGGCGTTGCCAACCCGGAAGGGGAATGGTTTAAATGCAGTGTAAACGATGTGCAGGCGGCGGTGCTGGCCATCCAGCGCGGGGAATTGAATGAAGAAAACCGTACGCTGGCCTTTGCAATGCGCCCGGAACAGCAGGCGGCGGTTGCAAGTACGGCGGCTTATTTCCGCAGTTTTCGCCAGCAGGAGAAGGGCAAAACCCCGCACTTTTTATGGAACGCAAAGATGCGCTTCGGCAAAACCTTTGCCGCCTACCAACTGGCCCGCAGCATGAGATGGCAGCGGGTGTTGGTGCTTACGTTTAAACCTGCCGTGCAGAGCGCCTGGGAAAGCGACCTGAAAAGCCATGTGGATTTTGCAGGCTGGCAGTTTATTAAACCCGGCGGCCTGACTTACGAGGAAGCCGATAAAACCCGGCCCTTTGTTTGTTTCGGCTCTTTTCAGGACTACCTCGGCAAGAACCGCAGTACAGGGGGCATCAAAACCAAGAACGAATGGGTGCATGCAGCCAACTGGGACTGCGTGATTTTGGATGAATATCATTACGGGGCCTGGCGCGAAAAAGCCAAAGACCTGTTCGAAGGGGAAGAGGCGGACGAAATTAAGTTCGCTGCGGGTGAGGGCGCGGAGTTTCTCAAAGAGGCCGGGGAGGAAATCGAAGACATCCTGCCGATCACGACCAACCACTACCTGTACCTTTCCGGCACACCGTTCCGGGCGATTGCTTCGGGTGAGTTTATCGAAGAGCAAATTTTCAACTGGACTTATTCGGATGAACAGCGGGCCAAAGCCAACTGGAACAATGGCGATAACCCCTATATCATGCTGCCGCGGATGGTGCTGCTGACCTACCAGCTTCCAGACTCGATTCGCGAAATTGCCCAGCAAGGCGAATTCAACGAATTTGACCTGAACGTGTTTTTCTCTGCGGAGGGGCGCGGCCTGTTCGCCCGCTTCAAGTACGAGGACGAAGTGCAAAAATGGCTGGATCTGATTCGCGGGGCGTTCATGGAAACCACCGTGGACAACCTGAAACTTGGGGCAAAGAAACCCCCAATGCCGTTTTCGGATGCCCGTTTGCTGAACGTGCTTACCCATACCTTCTGGTTTTTGCCCAGCGTGGCGGCCTGCCATGCCATGAAAAATTTACTGGAACAGCGGCAGAACAGGTTCTACCACGATTACAAGGTGATTGTGGCGGCAGGGGCGGAGGCAGGCATTGGCGTAAACGCGCTCCAGCCTGTGCAGCGGGCCATGGGCGACCCGCTGGAAACCAAAACCATCACCCTGTCGTGCGGCAAACTGACCACGGGGGTCACCGTCAAGCCCTGGACCGGGATTTTTATGCTGCGCAATTCTTCCAGCCCGGAAACCTACTTCCAGGCCGCCTTCCGAGTGCAGTCGCCCTGGACTGTCAAAAACCCGGATGGCGCTCGTCCCAATGCGGAAGAGGTCATCAAAAACGAATGCTATGTTTTTGACTTTGCGCCAGACCGCGCCCTGCGCCAGATTGCCGAATACGCCAGCCGCCTCAATGTCAACGAGGGAGCCAGCCCTGAGGCCAAGGTTGCCGAGTTTATCAGTTTCCTGCCCGTGCTGGCCTATGACGGCAGTTCGATGAAGCCGATTGACGCGGCCGGGATTCTGGACATGGCGATGAGCGGCACCACCGCAACCCTGCTGGCACGCCGCTGGGAAAGCGCACTGCTGGTCAATGTAGATAATGACACTTTAGAGCGCCTAAAAAACAATCCAGCGGCAATGGAAGCCTTGAATAACATCGTAGGCTTTCGCACTTTGAACCAGGATATCGAGACGATCATCAATAAATCTGAAGCAGTCAAGAAAGTCAAGCGCGAAGCCAATGACCGGACATTAACACCACAAGAAAAGAAAGAACTAACAGAAGACGAAAAAAAATCCAAGAGTATGCGCAAGATGATCCAGGAAAAACTGATCAAGTTTGCCACGCGCATCCCGATCTTCATGTACCTGACCGATTACCGCGAGCACACCCTGCGGGATGTGATCACCAAACTGGAGCCAGATCTTTTCAAGCGCGTGACCGGGTTGGAAGTGAGGGATTTTGAAATGCTGGTGAGCCTGAACGTTTTCAACAGCGCCTTAATGAACGATGCTGTGTACAAGTTCAAACGCTACGAGGACGGCAGCCTGGAATATACCGGGGTCAACAAACATGAAGGAGAAAACATCGGCCTGTACGACACCGTTCTAAGCCGAGAGGATTACGAAATGACGTTTTTCAATGAGCCAGCGGATGGGTATGATGTGTAGGGAGGTGTTTTAACCATTGGTCAATAGAAACAGGAGATCGTATGAACTATTGGATTTTTATTGTGACACAGCGGAAAGACAGCAGCGGTAAACTTTGGTCGGGCAGAGAAATTTTGGACACCCGGTTGAAGGACCAATTTTGGGGCCTGGGCGAACGTACACCCAATCGCAAAAAGTTACAACCAGGCGACAGAATTATTTTCTATGAGGGTAATCCTACAAAGGCATTTGTTGCGGAAGCCACATTAGAAACTGGCTCCTTTGAGCTGACTTCAGCCCAAAAAAAGCAATATGATCACGGAAGCAGCGTGTTTCTCACTGATTATGGTGTCACCCTCAAAAATTGTCGGGGTTTTGCCACAGCCATTCTGGCAGAAAAACTACTTGATACACTCACATTCATTGAAAACAAGGAATACTGGTATTCTTACTTTCAGGGTGGCATTCGAGGCATATCAGAGGTTGACTACCAGGCAATTACTGGTAGCCATCCAACGACGCTAACGGAACAGATAAAAGCAACTCAAGACCTGCAAAGCGAGAGCCAATTTGCCCTGGAAGCTCATTTAGAAGAATTCATGTATCAGAACTGGAAGCAAATTAATTTTGGCGAGCCGTTGATACTCTATGCAGATGAAGAGCAAACAGGCCGGCAATATCCCGCTGAAACCTGGAATATTGACTTTTTATGCCAGGATAAAAACGGGAATTTCGTTGTCATTGAACTGAAACGGGGTAAGACCAGTGATGCTGTGATTGGCCAGGTGATGCGCTACATCGGTTGGGTCAAAGAAAACCTGGCTTCTGCGGGGCAAGAAGTCAGGGGCATTGTGATCGCACATGAAATAGATAACGCTCTGAAGTATGCGGCTAAGAGTCTTCCAAACGTCCGGGTTATGACCTACGAGGTAGATTTTCGATTAAAGGGATAGATAAAGGGTAAGTATATGCAATTCAAAGATGCTGCGTATGAGATTTTGAAACAGGCCGGGACGCCGCTCCACTATAAAGACATTGCGGGGCGCGCCCAGGCTGCGGGGATGTTGGAAACCAGCGGCCAGACGCCGGAGGCAACCATGGGGGCGCTGCTGTACACCGATACGCTCAACCCCGATTCGCGCTTCCGCCGGGGGGATGAACGCGGCACGTTTGCTTTGAAGGTGGTCCCGACCGGGAGCATACAGCAGCAAATTGAAAGCTTGCAGGCCCTGGTGCGCAAGAATTTGCGCTGGCAGTTGATGCACATGCCGCCGCAGAAGTTTGAAGAACTGATTCGCCTGCTGTTGGAGCAGATGGGGTTTGAGGAAACTGAAACCACACCATACAGCAACGATAAAGGCGTGGATGTGCGCGGGGTGCTCAAGTCCAATCCGCTCAGCGAGGTCAAGGTCGCCATCCAGGCCAAGCGTTGGACGGGGAATGTCGGGTCCGGGGTAGTGCGCGATTTGCGCGGTTCGCTCAAGGTTGCCGATTCAGAACAAGGCCTGATTATTACCCCCGGCGATTTTTCTCCCTCGGCTGTGGAAGAATCCCAGGCGGCGGGGAAGACCCCGATCCGGTTGATCAACGGCGACCAGTTGGTGAATTTGCTGATCCAGTACAACGTGGGGGTCAAGCAGGAGCAGTATATGGTCCCTTCGATTGATGCGGAGTACTGGGTGGAGGTTTTGGGCGTGGTTTTGGCGGAGCCGGAGGCGGCCCAACCCAAGCCGCCGAAGAAAACCAAACCGCCCGCAGAACCGAAATCGGTTTTTCCGCTGGCGGTGCGGGTGAATTACCAGGAACAAACCTACCATGCCGAGATGTTGGATTTGAAGGGTACGATGCGCTGGAACGGGCAGGTGTTTGAGACGCCTTCCGGCGCGGCGAAGGCGGTCGCGGTGGATTGGAAGACGGTCAACGGGTGGGCGTTTTGGCGCTATTTGGACCCGAAGACGGGGAGTTGGGAGAAGATTGGGAAGTTGAGGGAGTAGGGGGAGGAAAGGCAAAATTTTAAATGTTAAATGTTAAATTGGGGAGAAGATCCCTCCGGCTGCGCCGTTCGGGATGACACGGGCGGGATGGGGGTGAGCCGATCCCCGATGGGACAAGGGACAAAAGGAGTGAATATGCTTTCTTTCACACGGATAACCGCAGTCGTTTTTATGGTCCTGGGGGGTTCTGCGCCTCAAACCCTGGGCGCAATTCTGCAGCGCAGTAAACCCAAAACCCCGGCTGAATCCTAAAAACCAGCCATGGGCACACCGCGGCGGCGAAAGAACAGCCTGCGCCTGGAAGGATACGATTACACCCAACCGGGGGCGTATTTCGTCACCATTTGCACCTGGCAGCGGGAATGTTTGTTTGGGGATGTGGTGGAGGGGTTGGTTAATTTATCCCCATTGGGTCTAATTGTTTATGAAGAATGGATGCGTTCAAATACAATGCGGCAGGAAATCCAATTACACGCCGACGAATTTATCATCATGCCCAATCATATCCATGGCATCGTTTGGATTCACCCCCCGGTAGGGGCGGACGGCGTCCGCCCTGATGGTCTCCGCCCCAACGGCACCCGACCGGATGATTTGCCCGCTGAACCGGGAGGGGGTGCACGCCGTGCACCCCTACGGAGGGTAGCGAAATCATTGGGGGCGTTTGCTGCCGGGTTCAAATCGTCGGTTACGAGGCGCGCCCGGGATGAATTGCAAATGACGGGCATCTGGCAGCGCAATTATTACGAACACATCATCCGCAATGAGACCGAATGGGCAAAAATTGCGGATTACATCCAAACCAACCCGGCGCGTTGGGCAGAAGACCGGTTCCATCCCGATGCCCCGCCTGACCGGTTCAACGGGAAAATGCAAAATGGAAAATGCAAAATTTTAAAGGTTAAATTGGGAGGCTCCCAGCTCCCGGCTCCTGTCTCCCGGCTCCCGGCTTCCTGCTTATCGCTTATCGCCTACAGCTTACAGCTTCCCGCGCTGACAGTTGGGCGGGTTCGTGATATACTGGCAGAACGTTGAGGTTTGTTTTGGAGGTGAATCGGTCGTTTTTGGGTTAAGGGAAAACAGCGCATGGCCCGGCCGGGTGGTCGGGTGACGAGGATGAGGGTTCCCTGCCGCGAGGCGGGGTTAACCGGCCTGGGACAGGATGACACCCTGGGCAGCAGCAGTTCTTGGAGGCGGCGGAGGTTGCTTCGCTGCGCTCGCAACGACATGGAGGTAGGGAACGACGGAAGTCGTTACTACGATGGAGAGAACGACTAAAGTCGTTACTACAGGTCGTGACTACAGGTATGCTTGCTGCACGGGCCGGGAAAATCGAGAGATCAGCGGAAGCCCTCTGGGAGCGCCACGCCCCAATTTTTTCCCTTCAAGTTGAGAATTCCAGTTTTGCGGAGCCTGGCTGCCGGGGTAGGTTGCTACCTGGGGGCGGGCTGTGCATCGAAAGCTGCCTGCGCCGGGTTGGCCGGGAGGCGGTGCAGAGGGCTGGAAACGCGGCGGTTGTCGTATAAACTTTTTTTTACAAATCCATGGAGGTTTTGTATGTGTGGGATTGTTGGTTATATTGGGCCGCGCGATGCGACGCCGATTATTTTGAACGGGCTGCGCCGGTTGGAGTACCGCGGGTACGATTCGGCCGGGCTGGCGATTTTGGAGGATGGTAAGATCCAGGTGCGGCGGGATGCCGGGAAGCTTTCGCGGCTTTCGCTGCTGGTGGACCAGTCGCCGGTGAATGGGAATATGGGCATCGGGCACACCCGCTGGGCGACCCACGGGGAGCCGAACGCGACGAACGCCCACCCCCACCTGGGGATGACGGGCGAGGTGGTGTTGGTGCACAATGGGATTGTGGAGAATTACCTGGAGCTGAAGGAGGAGCTGGCAGCCGAGGGGGCGGTTTTCCAGAGCGAGACGGATACCGAGACGATTGTGCACCTGGTGGAGCGCTATTCGGCCGGGGGGGTAAGCCTGGAAGAGGCGGCCCGTTCGGCGCTGCGCCACTTGAAGGGGGCGCACGCAATTGTGGTGATGAGTGCGCGCGAGCCGGGCAAGATTGTGGCGGCGCGCATCGGCCATTCCGGGGGGGTGGCGGTGGGTTTTGGCGAGGGGGAGATGTTTTTGGCTTCGGATATGCCGGCAATTTTGGAGCATACCCGCACGATTGCGTTTTTGGAGAGCCACCAGATGGCGGTGGTGACGGAAACCGGGGCGACTTTCTGGTCGCTGAACGGCGAGCAGATTTTCCCGGAAATTCATAAGATTTCGTGGGACCCGGTTTCGGCGGAGAAGGGCGAGTATCGCCATTTTATGCATAAGGAGATGCACGAGCAGGTGCGGGCGCTGACGGATACGATTGGCGGCCGGGTGGATTTTGAGCGCGGTAAGGTGATACTGCCGCAGTTGAACCTGACCCCGGAGCTGGCGAAGCGCATCCAGCGGATGGTGATTACCGCCTGCGGGACGGCGGCTTATGCCGGGATGGTGGGCAAGTTTTTGATCGAGCAGGTTGCGCGCATCCCGGTGGAGGTGAGCATCGCTTCGGAGTTTCGCTACCTGGACCCGATTGTGGACGAAAATACGGTGGTGATGGCCATCAGCCAGTCGGGAGAGACAGCCGACACCCTGGCGGCGATGGATGAGGCGCGCCAGCGCGGGGCGGTGTTGTGGTCCATTGTGAATGCAATTGGTTCGCAGGCGATTCGCATGGCGGATGGCTTTATTTCGATGCAGACCGGGCCGGAGATTGGGGTGGCTTCGACGAAGGCCTATACCGCGCCGCTGGTGGACCAGTATATGCTGGCGATTTTGCTGGCGGAGCTGCGCGGGGTTTTGGACGCCAAGACGCGCTTGCAGATGGTCCAGGATTTGCGGCTGCTGCCGGAGCTGGTGGGGCGCTGTTTGGACCGCGAGGACCAGGTGGAGGAGGTGGCGCGGGCGCTGGTGAATACGTCGCACTGCCTGTACCTGGGGCGGGGCATCAATATGCCGACGGCGTACGAGGGGGCGCTGAAGCTGAAGGAGATTTCGTACATCCACGCCGAGGGCTACCCGGCGGGTGAGATGAAGCACGGGCCGATTGCGCTGGTGGATAAGACGATGCCGGTGGTGGCAATTGCGACCCAGGACCGCTGGTATGAGAAGATGATCAGCCAGGTGGAGCAGGCCCGGGCGCGCGGCGGGACGGTGGTGGTGGTGGCCAACGATGGCGATTCGGTGATTGCGCCGCTGGCCGACCATGTGCTGTGGGTGCCGAAGACGCCGTGGCTGCTCAGCCCGGTGACGAATGTGATCCCGCTGCAGCTGCTGGCCTACCACATTGCCGCCCTGCGCGGCCTGGACGTGGACCAACCCCGCAACCTGGCGAAAAGCGTGACGGTGGAGTAGGGGGGAGGGAAGCCTGTAGCCTGTAGCCTGTAGCCGGTAGCTTGTAGGGGGAAGCTGTGGGCTGTCAGCTCCCGGCTCCCGGCTCCTGGCTGTTAGCTCCTGGCTCCTGGCTGTTGGCTTCCGGCTATCCTTGGAGGTACTGACCGATGAACGAGAATGATTCTGAAATTGTGACACGCGAGGCGGGGGTGGGGGATGCAGAGGCCGTTGCGCGGTTGAACCGGTTGTTTAATGAAGTGGATGCGCCGGCGGAGGTGTACGCGGCGCGGCTGGCGGACCCGCGGCGGGTGGATTCGATCATCCTGGCAGAGGTGGACGGGCAGGCGGTGGGGTTTGCCTGTTTGCGGCTGCTGGCGCCGCTGTGCTATGCCGAGCCGTACGCGGAGATTACGGAAATGTTCGTGGAGGAGGCTTTCCGGCGGCGGGGGGTGGGGCTGGCGCTGTTGGGGGCGTGCGAGGCGCTGGCGGGCGCGGCCGGGGCGGATGCGGTGCTTGTGCTGACGGATTTTTACAACCATGCCGCGCTGCAGCTCTACCGGGCAGCCGGTTTTGAACACCACGATATTGCGTTGGAGAAGAGGCTGGGGGGGAGGCTGTAGGCTGTAGGCTGTAGGCTGTGGCTTGTAGCCTGTAGCCTGTAGCTTGTAGCCTGTAGCCTGTAGCCTCCCAGCTCCCAGTTCCCGGCTCCTGGCTCCTGGCTCCTGGCTGTTGGCTCCTGGCTGTTGGCTCCTGGCTGTTGGTGGAAGGCATCAAGCCTACCGCTTAAAGCCTATCGCTTAAAGCTTAAAGCTTATCGCTTACAGCCTTTCCGAAACTCCAAAAAATTGACGAAAAAAAAGCCCGGCGGATACCGGGCTTTTTTGTGCTATGGGGAGCGCGGGTCAGGCGGCGCGGCCGCCTTTGAGGCTGTCTTGCAGGGTTTGGAGTTCTTCGAATTTGCCTTCGGCGGCCAATTTGGCCTGGGCTGGCCAGGTGGTGGGGTCGGCAATGCGCAGGTTGGCGGCGAGCATGATTTCCGTAAGGCGCTCCACGGGGGTTCCAGCAAGTTGGGCAAAGGTGACAATGCCTTCAGCGGCGAGCAGGCTGGAAATTTTCGGGCCAATGCCTTCGATGATTTTCAGGTCGTCGGGGACGGGCTGCGGGGCGATTTCGGGGGCCATGATTTCTTCGGGGGCAGCGCCGGGGGCGGGGAGTGGTTCGGCGGTTTCGGGGATTTCTACCGCTTTGACTTCGGGTTCGGCGTGGGCTTCGTCATGGGCAGGCTCTGCATGGGCAGGCTCCGCATGGGCTTCGTGGCCGTGGTCATCATGGCCGTGGTCGGCGTGGCCGTGGTCTTCATGCCCGTGGCCGCCGGTTTCGGCTTCGCTGAACTGTTTGTTGTAGGTGAGCAGCCACCAGACGATGAGGATAACTGCGATTAAGATCACCAGGACGGTGAAGGTGGATGGCCCTTCTTGAAACAGTTTGACGGCTGGAACAGCGCCACCGCCTTCGGCCAGAAGCATACCGGACCCTGGGAAAGCAAATAAACCTGCCATTTCATCACTCCTTGTGTAAAAATTTGATAAGTTCTGCGGCCAATCCATTAACCGCGGGCTAATTATACCCGGAAAGAGAGGGGAAAATGGCAAATGCGAAATGCAAAATGTTAAATTTTAAAGGTTAAATGTTAAATGCTAAGAGGGGTTATTTGCGGCCGGCGCGTTTTTTGGCTTCGCGCAGGCGGTCGAGGGTGGTCGCGTCGGTGGGCGGGGACGCGGCGTCGCCAGGGGCTGCCGGGGGCGGGGTAGACGAGGGCGGGGTGGCTGCAGGGGTGTCACTGGTGGGCGGCGGGGTGCGGGGCGGGGCCTGCAGGCGGCGAACGGTTTCGCGCTGGCGCACCCGTTCGCGGGCGTTGAAGAGCTGGCCCATTTCCTCGGTGCGCGGGGCGGCGATTTTGCGGCCCACAGGCAGGCGTTCGCGCACCCAGGCGATGGCGGGTTCGAAGTCGCGGCGGTCGAGGCGCACCCGGCGGATGGCGACATCCAGCGGGAAGAGCAGGGCCACAACCAGCAGCAGCCAGCGCCAGATTTCGTCTACGCTGGCGGTGAAGATGATTTCTTCGGTGCGGCTGAACGGGTCGAAGGCGGGGTCAATGGCATAGCCCTGGGTGCGGCGGGCAAGTTCGTCCAGCAGGGGCAGGCGCAGGCCGACTTCTTTGTATTCCGGGGAGTAGGGGACCGCCAGGCCGAGGGTTTCCTGGCCGAGCGGCTGGCCGTCGCGGTTGGTGATGCCGAGGCGGACGAGGTAGGCGCCGGCCTGGGAGATGTTGAGGCGGGTTTCGTACTGCCCGGCGCCCACCTGGGGCAGGCGGATTTCATCGGCGGCCAATTCTGGGCCGATGAGCATGGCGCTGACCTGCAGGAAGTTGAGGGGCTGCCCGGCAGGGTCGAGCGCTTCGGCGCGAATGACGACTTCGCTGCCATCCAGGAAGGCCTGGGCGGAGACGCCTTCCATCTGCGGGGCGGGCAGGGTCCAGCTGACGAGTTGGGCGGCGAACTGGGCGAAATGGTCCCAGCTGACAAAGGCCGCACCCCACTGGGCTTTCAGGTCGCTGGTCCAGGCGGCGGAGCGGCCCAGGCCGTACTGCCAGGTGGCGAGGAGTGGGTCGCCGCGCTGGGTGTAGAGTTCGACCCGGGCGGTGTTCTTGGGGGTGGTGCCGTTGTAGCCGAGCAGGGCGGGCAGGCGGGTGGGGTCCAGGCCGCGCAGGGCCGGGCCAGAGTTGCCGGGGATGGGGAAGAAGGGTTCTTCGATGATGTATTCGCCAACCGCCTTGACGGTTTCTTTAAGGAAGATATCGGGCACGGAGAGGATATCCTGGGCGGGGTAGTAGCGCCCGCCGCCGGTTTCGGCCAGGGCTTCGAGGTATTCGGCGGAGCCGCTGCCGGCGGCCACGATGCTGAAGGTGATGCCGTTTTCGTTCATTTCCTGCACCAGGGCGGTGATGTCGCCGGAGTACGTCCAGCCGTCGGTGAGCATGATGACATGCTTTTTGCGGGCTTCGATTTCGAGCAGGGCCTGGTAGGCGGCTTCGACGCCGGAGCGGACATTGGTTTGGCCAAAGGCCTGGATGCCGCCGATGGCCTGGTCGAGGGCAGTCAGGTTGTTGAGGGTGCTCAGGTTGAAGGCCCAACTGGCGGCGTCGTCGAAGGCCACCACGCCGAGTTCATCTTGCTGGCTGAGGGCTTCGGCGGCGCTCATCACGGCGGCTTTGGCAATGTCCACCTTGGGCTGGCCGACTTCGACGCGATTGTAGGCCTGGGCGAGGTCGGGGTCGTCGCAGTGGCAGCGGCCCATGGAGCCGGATTTGTCAATGGCGAGGACGAGGGCGAGTTTTTCGGACTGCTCCTTGGCGCGCACGTCCATGTAGACGGGCATGGCTTCTTCGATGGGGGTGCGCAGGTAGCCGCCAGCACCGAAGCTGGTGCCGCCGCCAATCATCAGCAGGCCGCGGCCGAGGTCGCGCACATAGGCGGGCAGGGTTTCCATGGCCGAGGCGGGCAAAAAGAGCGAGGAGACATTGGCGAGGATGATGGAATCGTATTCCGCCAGGGCGGGCAGGGTGGCGGGCAGGCTGCCGGGGGGGATGACGGTGACCTGCATGCTGGCGGCGGTGAGGGCCTGGGCGAGCAGGTTGGCTTCGCCGGGCTGGCCTTCGACAATCAGCACCTGCGGCGGGCCGTAGACCACCGAAAAGGCGCTGGCTTCGTTGTTTTGCAGCCAGGTGTCTTGCACGGGCAGCACCTGGGCCCGGAAGCGCCGGAAGCCTGGCTCGCCGGCGGTGATTTGGACGTTAAATTGATTGTCGCTGCCCTGCTGCAAATTGACTGCCTGGTTATAGACGAGGGTGTCGCCGTCAAAAATGCGCAGGGTGGCGGGCATGGCGGTTGAACTGTGGATGGTGACGGAAACATCGCCAGTTTCGCCCTGGCGCAGGCGGGCCGGGGCGGTGATGGCGTCCACGCGCACCTCGGCGCTGCCTGCCTCGCCGCTGAGCGGGTAGTAGACGAGCTGGATGTTGTAGCTGGTGAGCAGTTCGGTTTGATCCATGGCCCGGCCGAGGTTTTCCTGGCCATCGGAGAGCAGCACGATGCGTTTGCCGCCTTCGCCGGGGAAGAGCGCCAGGGCCAACTGCAGGGCGCTGGCAATGTCGGTGCGCCCGGACATGGGGATGGAGTCGAAGCCGGGCAGGGTCTGGCTTTCGGAGATGAGGCGCTCGACGAGGGCTTCTTCGCCGAACATAATCACGGCGGCGTTGGCAGTGGAATTATCCAAAATTCCTGGGTTTTCCTGGGTGTTGATCTGGGAAATGGCACTGCGGATATATTCCTGGCCAAGTTCCTGCAGTTCCGGGGAGACGCTGTCGGAGACATCGAGCAGGAAGACGACGTTGAGTTCTTTATTGGCCTGGTGGATGCGCAGGCCGGCCAGGGCGAGAACCACAAAGAGCAGCAGCGCCAGGCGCAGGGCCAGGCCAGCCCAAAAACGGCGCAGGGTGGGGCGGCGCGGCCCAGAGAGGGCCAGCCAGGCCATCAGCGGGGCCAGCAAAAGGAGCCAGAGCGCACCAGGGTAAAGGAATGAAATCGTCATAAGCGTTTGCCTCGTTGTTAATTTGCCATACCTCAGCGGTTAAAGCGTGTATTCTTTGCGGCGAGTTGGCCCCTGCCCTGCTGGGTTGGCGCAGTTGAGCGGCGGCGCAGCAGGCCGACAATGGTGCCGCGGTGGTAAACCAGCCACTCGGCCAGCAAAACGGCCAGCGCCAGCCAGGCCAGCCAGCGCCACCATTCCCGCCGGGCAAGTTCTTGGGCTGCCTGGTCGGGGCCGGTGTGGACCCGGGTGGTTTCGGGGCTTTCCACGCCAAGCGAAACCGCCGGGCGGATGTTGGATTCTTCGGGCAGGTTGAAATTGACCGCGAAGGTGGCGGTCAGGTCTTCTGCTGCCGGGCCGCCGGAAACCCAACGCACGGTGTAGATGCCGGGTTGGGTGGTTTGGGCGCCGGGCAGCAGCGCCTGGCCCGCTTCGACCGGCAGGCGGGTGGCCTGCCCGGAGGGGCCGGTCACTTCGATGGTGCGCACCCCGGTCAGCAGGGCGGGAATTTCGAGCGGGGCGCCAACGGCCAGGCTGGTGGGAACAGGGCCGCCCTGGCCAGGGACATACCAGTTGAGCAGGTTGGCCAGCAGCAGTGGAAAGGCCACGTTGAGGGGCAGGTCGGAATGGCGCAGGTCGAAGGTGAGCACACCGACGCGGCGTCCGCCCGGTTCGCCGGTAAAGAGCAGGGGGTACTGCTGGTTTTCATCGGCGTACAGGTGGGCGGCAGCCCAGGTGGGCAGGGGGATGGCGGCGGCATCCTGCACGCTCACTTCTTCAAAGGAGATGCTGCGCAGCAGCGGGTCGTTGGGGTCGGCCGGAATCAAGCCGGGGAATTCAACCAGCCCCTGGATGGAAAAAAGCGGCACGCCGTTGGCTTCGGGAACGCTGTACGGGCCGATGAAAAACAGGCCGCCGGGCAGCGTGGCAAAGTCGAGCGTTTGGGTAGCCGTAACCGGGGTGTAGGCATCCAGGATGAAAAGTTCCGGCTGCAGTTCGGAGGTTGTCCAATCCCGGGCCAGGTCGGCCGGGCGCAGGCGGGCCAGTTCAATGCCGGGGAAAAGCGAGAGGGCTGTTTCTAAGAAAAGGTTGCCTTCGGAGACCAATGCGACCGGAACCGGGCGAGTTTGGGGTGGAACAGCCCAGGCGCGGTCGTCGAGGGTGAGGGAATCGCCTTCGGCCAGGCGGGCTTCGACAAAACCCAGGGCCGGGTCGAGCCCTTCCACCAGGACGGCTTGCTGGCCCTGGGCGGGAATTTCCAGGTCGTAAGCTTTGAAGAGGCTGCCATCCACAAAGAAAGACAGCCTGCGGCTGGCAGGGCTTCCGGCATAGTTGCTCACCTGGACGAAAGCGGTCAGGCTTTCGCCGCCAGGGGCCAGGGTGAGGGTGAGCAGGCTGACGCCCTGGTTTTGGTCGCTAACCCCGGCGGGCAGGTAGGAAATATAGCCTTTCAGGTTGAGCAGTTGGGGCAGGCTGGCGCCGCCATCGGAGAGGATGATGATGCGGGTATCGGGCTCGCGCGAGGCGGCCGCAGAGGCAAGCTGGAGGGCGGAAACCAGGTCGGCGCTGGCCATTTCGGGCTGGAGCGATTCGATGGCCGAGAACACCTGGCGGCGGTCGAGGCTGGACGGGGCCAGCACACGGGCACGCAGCCCGGCGGCAATCACGGTGACCCGGACGCTGTCGGGCTGGTCGGCCACCAGGCGGCGGGCCTGGGCTTTGGCGGCTTCCAGGCGGCTGGGTGCGGTGTCTGAAGCGGCCATGCTGGCAGAGGTGTCGATGACCAGAATCAGCGATTCCCCGGCGGGGCCTTCTTCGTAAGTATAGGGGCGGGCCAGGGCAAAAATGAGGAATAAAAGGAATAAGAGCTGTAAGAAAAGCAGCAGGTTGCGGCGCAGGCGCTGCCAGGGGGCGTTGGCTTCCATCTCGCGCACCATGCGCTGCCAGAGGTAGACGCTGGGGACGACCTGCTCTTCGCGGCGCAGCTTGAGCAGGTACATGGCCACAATGATGGGCAGCAGACCGAGCAGCCAGAAAAAGGCGGGTTGGATAAAGTTCATCGCACCACTCCCTGCCGGCGCAGCCAGGTGAAAATCAGCTCTTCAAATGGCAGGTCGGTGATTACAGGCAGGTACTGCATGTTGCGCGCCCCACAAAAGCGGCGAAGTTCTTCCTGCCAGCCTTCCAGGTTGGCCTGGTAGCGCGCCAGGAACTCGGCATCGGCGGTGATTTCGATGGTTTGGCCGGTTTCCGAATCCACCAGCTTGATATCCCCGCTGACCTGGGGGGCAATTTCATCGGGCGAAAGGGTGTGCAGCACAGTCACATCGTACCCGGCGCCAGCCAGCATGCGCAGGCCGTCCGCCCAGGCGGGGTCCATCAGGTCAGAAAAGAGCAGGAGCGGCCCGGGCGATTTGCCCGCCGCGCCATAGCGAATCAGCTGGGCGCCCAACTGAACGGCCCCGCCCGGCTGGACAGATTGCAAAAACGAGAAAAGGGCGTGGGCCTGGGCTTTGCCGCGGTGGGGCGAAAAATAGGTGGGGCTGCCGGGAGCGCCGCCCAACACCGTCACACTCACCCGGTCTAACCCCGCCAGGGCGATGTAGCCCAGGGCACCGGCAGCGCGCACCCCGTACCAGTGCTTGGTGGGTTCGCCCCAATCCATCGACTGGCTGGCGTCGAGCAGGATATGGATATTAAGGTCTTCTTCTTCCACAAACAGCTTGATGAAGAAGCGCTCCAGGCGGGCGTAGGCGTTCCAGTCAATCCGGCGGAAGTCATCGCCGTGGGTGTAGGGGCGGAAGTCGGAAAATTCCACCGACTGGCCGCGCTTGGGGCTGCGCCGCTCGCCCTGCATCTGGCCTGTGCGCGGGCGGCGCGAGAGGATGGCCAGGCGTTCGAGGCGGCTGAGAAAGCGGCTGTCGAACAGCGGGGCTGTGGGTGGGGCAGGGACTGGCGTGGGAGCCGTTTCAGCGGTCATGGCTGAGAAAGATCCTCCTGTTTTTGGGGGGCCAGGGCTACGCGCCCTCGCCAGGCTGGACGGCTTCCAGCAGGCCTTCAATGACCTTATCGGCCGAAACGCCCTCGGCCTGGGCTTCAAAGTTCAAAATCAGGCGGTGGCGCAGGGCAGGCCGGGCCACAGCGCGAATATCGTCATAGGCCACGTTGTAGCGCCCGTCCAGCAGGGCGTTGAGCTTGCCGCCGAGGATCATGGCCTGCATGCCGCGCGGGCTGGCGCCGTAGCGCACAAACTGGCGCACGGCAGGGGGCGCTTCGGCGTCGTCTGGGTGGGTTGCGCGCAGCACCCGGGCGGCAAACTCGGTGACGTGGCGGGCAATCGGCACGCCGCGGGCAAGGTTCTGCATGGCCACAATTTGCGCACCGCTGGCCACCGCTTCGGCCCGGGGGGTTTTCTCGCCGGTGGTGCGGTTGGCATTTTCCACCAAATCTTCGGTGGTGGGGAAAGGAACGTCAATCTTAAAGAAGAAGCGGTCGAGCTGGGCTTCGGGCAGCGGGTAGGTGCCCTCCATTTCGAGGGGGTTTTGGGTGGCCAAAACAAAAAACGGCTCCGGCAGGCGGCGGGTAACCTTGCTGACGGTGACGCTGCGCTCCTGCATGGCTTCGAGCATGGCCGATTGGGTTTTGGGAGTGGCCCGGTTGATTTCATCGGCCAGCACCAGGCTGGCGAAGATGGGGCCGGGTTCAAACTGGAACACCCGCCGGCCGTGGTCGTCTTCAACAATCAGGTTGGTTCCCACGATATCGGCAGGCATCAGGTCGGGTGTGAACTGGATGCGCGAAAAGGCGCAGTCCACCGATTCGGCCAGGGTGCGCACCAGCATGGTTTTGCCCAGGCCGGGGACGCCTTCGAGCAGCGCATTGCCGCCAGCCAGCATGGTCATCAGGGT
>CAZAYY010000014.1:0-56723 GCA_964489525.1 uncultured Anaerolineales bacterium | reverse complement strand
GGCCGACAATCACCCGCCCGACCTGGGCTTCAATGGCCTGGGCAGTGGCAATAAATGCATCGGGCGTAACCGCTGGGGGTTTGGTTGGTTCCGGGGTGGTTGTTTTTGGGTCTGTCATCGCTTTCTTCCTTCGTACATTGGACATCTGATCGTCAACATCGAGCCAAGAAAATGGTTCGAAAAATATTTCTAGGGGGTTTTACCTGGGGCAATTTCCACTTCGATTTTCTCAATAACCATGCCATCTGCATCCAGGCCTTCAATTTTTGTGTAGGGATGATTGCCACTGCGCACAACCAGGTAGTAGCCGCGCACGGGAACGGCCGAGTTGGCCTTCCCATCGTCCCAGGTAACCCGAACGCTGGCGATGCGGGCATCGTTCACCTGGCCGTAGGCGTAGCTAAACGGCTCTGTATCGGAGCTGCTGTGCATGCCGCTGGATGCAGTCAGGGCTGCGGGTTGGGTGGGCTGTCCGGAAACACAGCCGGCGCCGCTGCTGTTAACCGCCCAGCCATTTGGCAGGGTGATGGCCTGGTAGAGGGCATCGCATTCATGCCGGCGGGCTTGATCCTGGGCGGAATAGCGCACCAAAACCATGACGCTTTCTTCCCAAACCTGGGACTGCACCACCTGCAGGGTTTCTGGAAGCACCTGTGCGTCGGGGATGGCTGGGCTGCGCTCTACCGCCTGCAAAACAGCCCATTCCGGGGTCGCGGCAGCGGGGGGCGCAGATGCGCAGGCCGTTAAAACGGCGATCAAAAACACCCAACCTACCCAAAAGCGGCGCATTGTTTCACCTCTCTGCTAAGGGGCCAACCTGGAAAAATAATCGCGGACATAGTCGCGCATATCGGTAGGAATATAGCCCTGCTCCACAGCCTGGTTGGCGGCGTTGGCATAGTTGGCGAACACCTGGTAGTAGGGTGCGAGGGCAGGGTTGATGCCGCCGGGCAGCGGGGTGCGGTCTTCACGCACCTGGGTGGGGCCTTGCCCGGTATCCTGGCCGGGGACGAACATTTCTTCCCCATTACCCCGGTCAAAAGGCACATAGACCTGTGCGCTGAAATCTTCAAATGCGGCCGGGTCGGCCGGTCGGGTGGGGTCGCCCATCTGGCCGGAGCCGGTGTTGGGCGGCAGGGTGTTGGCCTGCGAGCCGCCGCCTGAACCGGGGTTTTGCCCTGTACCCGATTGGCCCTGGCTGCCAGATTGACCGGACTGACCCGACTGCCCCTGGCTGCCGGGTTGACCGGACTGGCCAGATTGACCCGATTGGCCCGATTGGCCTGGCTGTGCGTTGGCGGCCATCTGGCGGCCTGTGTTGGAAAGCTGCTGGCTGCTTTTGCCCAACTGGGCCAGGGCCTGTTGGATGGCTTCCTGGTCGGACAGCTCGGCCAGGGCCTGGTTGGTTTCGTCCATCACCCCTTCGGCGGCTTCGGCCATGGACTGGGAACTGCCAGATTGGGCAGCCTGGGCCAGGGCGGCCAGGGCCTGGGCCAGGGATTGGTCTCCGGCCAGGGCCATTTCGGCGGCGAGTTGGGCCAGGGCTTCGGCCAGCTCTTTTTGCTCCTGGGCATCCATGTTTTGGAGCTGCTCGGTCAGTTTTTCCAGCGCTTCGGCCAAAGCCGCGTTGACAGCCTGGTTTGCTTCCATGGGCGACATCTGCGCCAGGGAGCGCATTTTCTCGGCCAGCGCTTGCAAGGCGGCCTCGCGCTGGTTGGCGTTGGCATCCAGGCGCTGGCTCAGTTCTTCTTCTAATTTGGCAATGTCTGCAAGGGCGTCTTCCAGGCTGCCCGGGTTGTTTTGAAGCTGGCGAGCCAGTTCTTCTAACTCGCGCTGCAGGCGTTCGCGCTCTTCGGGGGTGAGTTCCTGGTTGTTGGCAATTTCTTCACGCAGTTCTTCAATGCGCTCGGCCTGGATTTCGGCAGTCTCGCGGATGGCCGCCCGTTCAGCCAGGACAAGATCCATGGGGTTAGGCAGCACAACCGCCAGCCCGGCAAGAACAACCAGGGCCGCGGCAGTCTGCAAGGGCCGGCGCAGCCAGCCAAAGCGAAAGGCACGGCGAGGGTCAATCGCACTCACCACCGCCTGGGCATCGCTCCATTGGCGTTCGTAAAGGCCAAAGGGGTCGGCGATGGGGCCGGCTGTGGGTTGGGGCAGGGCTGTTTTCTCCCACAGCGGGTGGTGGGTGGCCACTGCCGTGGACAGGCGTTCTTTCAGGTTCAATTCCAGGTCGAGGCGGCGGGCAGCCCGCTGCACCCAACGTGGGTTGGAGCGAGGCAGCAGGGTGAAGCCCAGAACCGCCAGGTTGAACACCAGCCACAAAGCCAGCGGGGCAAACGTCCAGGCGAGCCGGTTTTCAATCGGGAACAGGCGCCCAAGCACCTGCACAATCCCAGCCCCGGCGGCAGCCAGCCAGAGGGTGCGCTGCGCCCGCAGCCAGCCATCGCGCAGGTGCTGCCAGCGGCTCAGGCGCACCAGGCGTTGTTTAAAGGTTATTTCTCGGAGGTCCATACACCACCTGTATTTCCACTGACAAGCCACAGGCCTTCTTTATCGCGCAAAATGGCGAGGGTTTGCCCGGTTTCAAGTCGAAGCGTTTCAATTTTTATGGGCACCCAGACCAGGTCGTTGCCCTGGATCTGGATGTTGCCCAGGGTGATATAGACGCTGGTTTCATCCACAACAGCCTGCTCGGGAGCATCCACCCAAACCCAGGCCGCGCCGGCCTGCTGGGCCACCCCCTGGGAGACGTAGTCGGAAATGACCTGCGGCTCAAACTGGGGGGTAATGGGGTCGCCGATGGCGTCGTTGGTGATGCGCATCAGGTACACGGTCTGGGTATCGGGGGGAACCATCTGCTGAATGGCAGCGGTGTAAATGGCAATAGAATCCTCCTCCGTGATGGCAGGCACCATTCCCTTGACATCCACCGGGGGAACCTGCACAACCACCTGCTCCACGGCAAACGCTTTTTCGGCTACCGGGGGCTGGATTGTGGAAAAAATATCGTAATTCTGGTACTGCTCATTGGTCAGGGCAAAGCCGCCGTACACCGCGCCGCCGAAACCGCCGGCAATGGCCACAACGGCCAGGGCATTTTGCCAGGTGAACTTCCACCGGCGGGTGGGGCGCACCAGGCGGGTGGTGACCAGGTAGATGATGAGGGCCAGCGCCAGGAAGAAAGGCAGCGAGTAATGGTAAAGCGGGCGAGGAATGCCCACCTGGCTGAAAGCGTCGTAGTAATAATAGCCAATGCCAAAGATGTACCAGAAAGCATCCAACGGACTGCCGCCGCCTGTGCCCAGGGTTGAAAAAGTGGAATGCAGGGCCGCGATCGGGCTGGGAATCATCAGCCAGCGCGGCGCGGTCATTTGGCGGGTGAGGCTGTACACCCAGGTGCTGATCGTTGGCACAACCACAATCAGGGCGACAAACACATAGGTCAGGATGGTGGCCCAACCGGTACGGTTGATGATGGCGGACATAAAAATGCCCACCACGCCAATCAGGATGGCGATAACAGCCAGCATGAGCGCGGCCTTGAGCATATCCCGCAAGGTCACCCCGCCAAAAATAAACACCAAACTGGCGAAAGGCACCGCGGCAAACAAAAGCAGGAAGACGTAGCTGAGCGCTGAAAACAGCTTGCCCCACAGGATGCGGGCCGGGTGCAGCGGCGTAGCCAGCAGCATTTCATAGGTTTGGGTCTGTTTTTCCGAACTGATCGCCCCGGCAGTTACGCCGGGGGTAATGGCGAAAATGAGCAGCAGCATCATAATGACCAACCCGCTGAACAGGGACTGGCCGATCATTGCACTCATCGAGACCCCATAGGAATAGTACCCGGCCAACTGCACCAGCCTGAAAATGGCGTAGCTGAACAGCGCAAACAAAAGCAGGATGCCCGTGAGAGTGAGAAAGGCACGCATACCGCGCATCCGGGAGCGCACATCTTTAATAATGATGGGATTCAAAGACCAGTTCATGCCACTTCTCCTTTGGTCAGGTGGAGGAAAAGTTCTTCCAACCCGGTGGTTTCTTCGTAGAATGAGGCCACGCGCACACTGCGGGCAATCAGGGTTTCGAGCAGGTTGGCCATGGCTTCGCTGCTGCCGTTAAACAGGATGGAAAGGTCGCCGTTGGCTTCGGCGATTTCTTCCACACCCGGTTGGCCCAGCAGAGCCGCTTTGGCATGGTCGCGGTCGGTCAGCACCCGGATGCGAATCTTCTTGGCGCGCTCCATTCTTTCGCGAATGGTGGTAATTGGCCCCGAAGCAACCAGCTGGCCGCGCTCGATGATGGCAATGGAATCGCACATTTCGGCCAATTCAGCCAGGATGTGCGAACTGAGCACAATCGTTTTGCCCATCCGGCTGAGTTCGCGCAGCAGTTCGCGCATTTCGATGCGAGCCCGTGGGTCGAGGCCTGAGGCTGGCTCGTCCAGCAGCAGCACCTTGGGGTCGTGAACGAGGGCATGGGCCAGGCACAAGCGCTGGCGCATGCCGCGCGAAAGGGTTTGCACAAAGGCATCGCGCTTTCCAGAGAGGTCTACCAGGTCGAGCAAATCGTCCACCACCTGTTTGCGCCGGGCAGGGGAAAGGTTGTAGCAGCGGGCAAAAAAGTCGAGGTATTCCCAAACCAGCAAATCATCGTACACGCCGAAAAAGTCGGGCATGTAGCCAATTTGCCACTGCAGGGTTTTCCAATCCAGGCTGGCGCGCTGGCCGTTGATGAGAATTTCGCCGGCAGAGGGTTCGAGCAAGCCAGCAAGCATGCGCAGGGTGGTGGTTTTTCCGGCACCGTTGGGGCCAATCAGGCCAAAAATAGACCCGTTCGGCACGTGCAAATTCAACTGGTACACGGCAGTCAACTTACCATAAACCCGGGTAAGCTGGCGGGTTTCAATGGCCAGGGGTGGCGCGCTCGCTTCGGTTGGGGCCGGGGCGGGTGCGAGGTTTTCATTGGGAGTGGTGCTTGTCTGCATGGGTTGCTCCATCGGGTTTGTTTTGCAATGGGGGTTAGCGGGTTCCTTCCATACCAATGGAAACGGAAACACAGTTGCCAAAGTCATCTGAGCCAGAAACCTGCAAGCGCACCTGGCCGGCAGCATCAATAAACCGTTGGGCAGCGCTGACCTGGTTGACACCGTGTTGGAGGTTATCTACGGTAACCCAACTATCTTGCTGCCAATCGTACAAAGCTACATCCAGCGCATTCAGCCAGCCACGTTCGGAAACAAGGCCCAGTAAAAGCGAGTCAATATCCTGGCTGGCCGGCAAATCGAAGCGCAGCAGGGCTTCACCCTTGCCAATGTAATAGGCATTGGACCACAGGTCGCCGCAGCGGCTGAAATTGCCGCTGGACTCAACCAGCTGGCCCAAGAGCAGCCCGGGTGGGACGGAAAAACGCCCTTCAGCCTGGAAGCTCACGGGCACATATTGGTACACCAGGCCGGTAAGCTGGTGGGAGGGCTGTTCGCCCGTGACTTTTACGGGCAGTTTGGGCACAGCCAGGCCGCTGCCTTCTCCATCCAACCAACCAATCACGAAAGCCTGGACATTAGGCATGCTGCCTGTTGAACCGGACTGTGCAGCGGCAGGCTGGTCCATGCGGAAGCTGCCTGAATCAAACACACTTTCCAAAATGGAGCGGCGCACATCAGCCCGGCGGGAATCCATTACCGAGCCACCGCCGCCAGAGAGGGCGCTTTCGTAAATCCGGTAGCTGAAAGGCGGCATATAAAAAGGCTGTTGGGTGATATCCTGCAGAACAAGGTTGACTTCAAGCGACTCCCCGGCTGGCAGGTCGCCCAAAAATTGGAACTGGCTGTTAACCACCAGAACGACATCTTTCAAATCGAGGCTGGTTTGGTTATCCACAGACCCAACCACGCTGCGGTCTGAGATGAATAAATCTGCCTGAAGCAGCCCCAGGGTGGCCTGGTTGCCTTCGACCAAAAAGCCCTGCATGGCACCCTGGCTGACCGACAGGCCGCGCAGCAAAGCCGGTTGGGACTGCACCAAAGTCATTGCGTTCGTTGTGGGTTGGCCCATGAAGGAACTCCACGGGTCGTAGTAGGGGTTGAGGGGACTGAGCAGCCCGGGGGTATCCACCTCGAGCGAGAAAGACTGCTGCCCCGGGGAAAACAGGCCAACAAAATTGGTGACCGAGGCATATTCTTCGGTTTGCAGCAGGGTGACCGAAATCTCGTTGAGCACAATGTCAGAACCACGCCGCATGGCACCCAGGCCAAACGCCCCAGCCGCAAACACCAGGGTAATCAGCGGAACCGTGAGCCAGGCTATGTTTAGCATTTTACGCCAGCGCAAAACCAAATAGTTCACCGGCCCAACCAACAGGATGTATACGCCCAGGAGGAGGGCAATATCGCGCACGGAGGGCAGGTCGAGCATGGGCAGGTTGCTCAGGGCGTAGTAAATGGAGTTGGATTTTTGCTGGCGAGCCGACATATCCGGAGGCATGTAATCCGGGTAGGAGGCGCCAGGGGAAAGCAAGGATTGCCAGAAGGCGGTGACACCACCCCAGGCGTCAAAAGGGGAAGCAGTCAGGTCCAGGGCAATGAAATCCACTTTGCCGGATCCCAGGGAAAGCTCCTGCACCAGGGGGATGGGTTGGGCGGAGTTGGGGTTAGCTGCAGAAGCCAGGGAAAGGCTGCGATCCACCGGGGCACCCAGGGCAGCCAGGAAGGGACCAGGGGTGCGCACTTGCTCACCACCCGCCAGGGCAGCAAGCCCAGAAACCTCTTCCAAAAAGACATCGCCTTCGAGCGCAACCGGCAGCACCGCCTGCGGCAGTCCCGCAGTGGTTTTCAGTGCGCCCGTACCGCCGCCAATCACCAACCGCCCTCCCTGCCGGACCCAGCCTTCCAGGGCGGCGCTTTGGGCTGCGCTGAGGGTTGAGGTGTCGGTGTTGTTTAATATCAAAACGCTTAAGGAGCGCAATCCCTCGGCCCGGTCAGGAATATCATCCAAATCGATATCCAGAATCGAAACCGGGCGCGGCTGGCCTGGAATCTCGATGCTGGCAATCAGGGGCAGGGTGCCGCGAGATTCGCTGATGATGCCCACCAGGAAGTTAATGTTCATCTGGGGGTTAACGTCCACCAGGCTGGTGGCAATGACCATCCCGTTTTCAACCAGCTGAACTTCAACCTGGCGTGAAAAGTTATTGGGAAGAACATACAGCGGGATTCGCTTGCGCGAACCGCTGGGCAGTTCTGCCGGGGCGTTGAAGTTGGTGCCCACTGTGCCAGACGCGACACTGACCCGCAGCTCTGCGTTGATATCCCGCCCGACGTTTTCGAGCGTTACCCAAATGGGCAGCCACTCTCCATACTTAAAATAGCCATTGTAGGCGGCTGAGGCGCTCATGGTTAAACCCGCCGGGGGTGTCTGAGCGAACGCCGGTGCCGGGATGGCGGTAATGGCGCCTGCAATCAAAAGCAGCGGGGTGAGGAACAATCCGAGTAATATTTTTTTTGTGATGGACATATGCTTCTCTGTGTCAATGTCAATGATTTAGGCTTGGCCGCCTGTTGGCAAGGTTAGGTAAACCGCCGAATGTATCTTCAATACCATCGTCTTGAAAAACGGCGGTTTACTCCAGGGTTTCGCCGCTTTGAACACGCTTTTTTCTAAAAACACTTTCGGCGAAACACCTACCAGGTTCGCCAAGAATACAATGAACCTCATCATACCTTATAACGCTCGGAGCGCGGGAAAAGTTCCCATGGTTTGTGAGTTCCTATACCCTTATTTTAAACCCATTCGCTTCGGTATTGATGGGTCGTTTCGACGGAGCAAAGCGACCGAGAAACCTTTCTTCCGCCTGGAACGTTATTCCGCCGTCTTTTGATTGGTTTCATGCTACAATTGCACAATCCCACCCGCGGCACAGAATGCAGGAGCCTACCCATGGACATCTGGAACGTTCGTCATTTTATTTATAATCACATCGCCCAAACCACCACACCTCCCGGCCTGGATGAGATTGCCCTGGCCCTCGACTTGAGCCTGCCGGAGGTAAAAAAGGCCCTGGAAGAACTGGACGCACTTCATGCGCTTTTTCTCGACCCCGGCACCTACCAGGTTCACATTGCCAACCCCTTTTCAGGCCTGCCAGACACCGGCTTTGTGGTGGATGTGGGTGGCAAGACCTATTGGGCAAACTGCGCCTGGGATTCGTACGGCGTGATTGCTGCGCTCCAGGCGGAAAATGGCGATATCCGGGCGGCGTGTGCGTATGACGGGCAGCCCCTGCACCTGAAGGTGCGCGATGGGCAGGCAATCAGCGCCGGGGAGGTGATCCATTTCCAGGTGCCCTTTTCACAGTGGTATGACGACATGGTTTTCACCTGAGGGACCATCCGGTTCTTCCGGTCGGAAGATGCACTACAAGCCTGGCAAAAAGAACATGCCATGGATAGCCAGGGAGAAACGATGACGCCCGACCAAATTTGGGAGCTTTCCAAAGCCTGGTATCACAACCGGCTTTCCACAGAATACCGCGGGCGAACGCTTGCCGATGTGCAAGAAATCTTTAAATCCTTCTCGCTGACCTCCTCTTTCTGGGAAAGCAGCGCCCCGGCTGACGCGCCGCAAAAATAACCAATGCGCTATACCTGGTTGTTCCTCGATGCCGATGGCACCCTGTTTGACTATGCCCGCGCCGAAGCAGGCGCGCTCGAAATGACCTTTGCCGGATTTAAGGTTCCCTACCTGCCGGAGTACCGCCCGGCCTACCAACACATTAACGCCGCTCTGTGGCAGCAGTTGGAAAAAGGGAACATCACTCCCGGGGAACTGCAGCACAAACGCTTTGCAGACCTGTTCTCCCTTTATGGCCTTCAACTGCCCGTAGAAGCATTCAGCGAGCAGTACCTGGAGAACCTGGGAAAATGCAGCTTCTTAATCGAAGGGGCATTCGAAACCCTGGCTGCCCTCCACCCGGCCTGCAAAATGCTGGTGCTTACCAACGGGCTGAGCAAAGTGCAGCGGGCGCGGCTGGCGGGCTCGCCTATCGAACCTTTCATCAGCGCCCTGGTGATATCCCAGGAAGTGGGGGCGGCCAAACCTGCTGCAGCGATTTTTGACGCGGCTTTCGCCATGGTCGGAAACCCTGCCAAAACCAAGGTACTGATGGTGGGCGACAGCCTGACCTCAGACATCCGGGGGGGAATCCAATACGGGATTGATACCTGCTGGTTCAACCCACAAGGGGAACCTCGCCCGGAGGATATGCCTATCACCTACGAAATTCGCAGCCTGCCCGGGCTGCTGGAGCTGGTTAAAACGTAAAAAGCAGCCAGCCCATCCTCTACCCCCACAATGGGAGCATCTGGGCCGAAGCCGCGCCCGATCATGGCGCAGCTATTTACTTAACGCTTGGGGAAACATAGGCGGAACGCTGCCAGGTTCAGGCCGCAGGCTCAACAGAAGGCAGCGCCAGTTTGCGATCGTATTCCTGCAGGTTTTGCAGTGCCAGGCGCAGCAGTTCCGGCACAATATCCAGCTCGGTACGGGCGGCGGGCTCAAGGTTGTGCAAAATGGCCTGGTAGCTGGCGGCATGATAGAGCGGGTAGACAACCTGGGCGAGGTCGTAGGCAGCCAGCAAGGTTTCTTCTGAGGCAATCGCCTGCCAGGGTGCCAGGTAAGCGTTCTGAACCCGGGTTCGTTTGGCCTGGTTGGTCTGGTCGCCGAGGGTGAGTAAGTCCATGAAGGGATGGCCGTAAGAAGCATCGGACCAATCAAAAATCAAATGCTGCCCATTGCGGTCGGCAATGTTGCCAGTGTGAAAATCGCCATGAATCAGGGTATCGGGCAGATCCAACGCATCCAGGTTTTCGATACATTCCAGGAACCTGGGCAGTGCAGCCAGAAGCTGTTGGCGCTCGTCTGCAGTCAGACGGGTCAGGATGACTTCATCCACCAAAATGCCGGGAAGCTGGGCGCTCAGAAGAGGCAAACGCCGGTCGAGGCAGCCCGCTTTTTGCAGCGCGTCGAGGTGGGGAATGGAGGCAATTTGCAGCCTGGCCAGGGTGGCATAAATCGCCTCGTGCAGTTCCACCGGGGGTGACCAGGGCAAGGATTCGCCCTGGCGGGTAACCAACATCCAGCGCCGGGCACGGTCAACGGCAAGCGGCGGGGCCACATATTCGGGAAACAGCCCGGCCAGGGCTTGGGTGACTGTGCCTTCTTCGGCAAACAGGGGAAGTGGACGGGAGGCTTTGAAGTAAAACGTCTCGGGTTCTGAACCTGCCCCAGCCAGAACCTTGAGCACGAACGAAATGCCCCAGCTTTTGATGGTTTCATACGCCTGGATAGGCCCAAAACCAGCCTCTGCCAGGGTTGAGGCAGCCCAGTCGAGCGCACCCGCCAGCCAGCCCGGCTGGACCCAGGGCGGGCGCTGCAGGGGGGCTGTGCCCAGCCGCTGCTCATCGCGCCAGGCGTCGAAGGCAGGGAGCAGATTGTTGGGCAGCAGTTCCTGCCGGGTGATTTCTTCGGGGGAGACCCAAACGCCAGCGGGAAGCCCGGCAGTGCTTGCGGGTTCGAGCAGGTAAGCCAGGGCAATGCGGCGATTTTGGGGATCGCGGTGAAAAGCCATATAGCGCAGCACATGAAAGGCAACTGGCATCACAGTTTTTAGCACTGCGCCTACGGATTGGGTATCTGCTCGCCAGACCGGTTTGTTGGCAGTGGCCCGCGGCAAAACCGCCCCTTCGGGGGTGGGCAGCAGCAGAATTTCGCCGTTGGCAGGGTTCTGCAGCAGGCCGTAGATGTGGGTTTGCCAGAGTGGTTCGGTCATTGCTTTTTTATGATCAAGGTTTTGCCTGCGCCAGGCAACCGGGCGATTATACCAGAAGTTGGGGCGGCGGGCTTTCTGAAGTTTAGCAATTCAGAAAGCCCTGGGGTTTAACACTCCACCCCCGAAATCCCCCGCCCCTGGGCGGGGGATTTTTTAAGAGATTATTGGTGAGCATGCGGGCGGCGAGGCCTACCCGTTTGCTCACCGGCCTGTTGGGGAACCCGCTAAGGAGTTGACTGTGCCCATTTCTTTTGGGTGATCTTTGTAAACGACGGGGGTTGGGGGTAGCGCAGGCAGCGAAGCCAGCCTGTGCTACCCCCAAAATCGTCTTAAAGTCCCCCGCCCCAGGCCTGGGGCGGGGGATTTAGGGGGTGGGGACCTGAACGATCACAGGAGTTTCTGACTTAAAGAAACTCCTGTGGGAATGGTAGCCAGCCTATTGACTTTTGATTAAGTGGAAGATAATATTTAGCGTGCTTAACTAATACAAGGAATTAACTATGCCAAATAGCAAACGTTTTTCAAAAGTCATCCATGACTGGGCCGAGGTGTTCATGCATCGTTCGGTGCGCGATTTTCGCAAGTTCATGGGTGATTCGGGGTTGTCACCCACCCAAATCAACGCATTGATGCGGCTGCACTACGGGGGGCACTGCGGCGTGTCGGACATTGGTGACCATCTGGGCATCTCGAACGCTGCCGCCAGCCAGATGGCAGACAGGTTGGTGCAGATGAACCTGCTGGAGCGTACAGAAGACCCGCAAGACCGGAGGGCGAAACAGCTGCGGCTCTCCCCTGCCGGGCAGGAACTGGTACAGCAGGGCATCGCAGCCCGGCGGCGCTGGATGGAAGACCTGACCCGCAACCTGTCGGACTCACAGCAAGAAATGATTGCAGATGCATTGGTCATGCTGACCGATGCAGCCCGTAAACTTGACCAGGAAATTTAAAGAAATTAATTCGCACCCTGAAAACTTTAAGAAAGGAATCCCAGTGGAAAACAAGTCAAAACCCGCAAAAAAACAAGGGCGAGGGCCCGGCGCTGTCAACCCGAATGCCATCTGGCGCGCCTTAAGATACCTCACCCACTACAGGCAGCAGGCCGCTTTGCCATACCTGTTTTTGATTGTCGCCATTCTTTCCCAGCTTGCTGTGCCCCGCATGGTGCGCAATGTGATTGATGCCGTCACCAACGGCGTGGTGGCCAAGCTGCTGATCGAAAGGCTTGGCGGCATTCCCGAAGCCTTTGTCAGCCAGGCCCTGCCCCAAATTTTGGAGTTTCTAAAACTGCCAACCGGAACCGATTACGCAGGGTTGATGAGCCACCTTACCGAGCAAAAGGAAGGCGCACCCACCGCATTGGTGACCGCTGGTGTGGCGATTGTGATATTTGCTGCGCTGCGCGGCCTGTTTGCTTTTCTGCAGGCCTACTGGGCAGAGCGCAACTCGCAAAGCATCGCCTTTGATTTGCGCAACGACCTGTTCGCCAAAATTCAGCGCCTGTCTTTTTCATACCACGACCAGAACCAGACCGGCCAACTGATGATTCGAGCTACCGACGATGTCGAAAAAGTGCGCCTGTTCATTGGCCAGGGCTTGCTGCAGCTGGTTGGGGCTTTGCTGCTGCTGACAGGCACCCTGGTGATCATCTTCACCACCAACGCCCGCCTTGCTGTGGTGACGCTGTGGATTTTACCGGTAGCCCTGATTTTGTTCATGACCTTTGGGAAAGTCAGCCAGCCGCTGTTTGTCAAGGTGCAGCAAAAAATCTCCACGCTCAACACCATCCTGCAAGAAAACCTGGCTGGCATGAAAGTGGTTAAATCCTTCACCCGGGAAAAAAGTGAACAGGTCAAGTTCAACGGGGCAGCAGATGACCTGATGAACCAACAAATCACCGTAGCGCGGCTGTTTACCTTCCTGTTTCCGTTCGTGTTCCTGATTGCCAACCTGGGGCAGGCCACAACCCTGTATGCCGGCGGCCAGCAAATCATTCGCGGCACGCTCACCCTGGGCGAATGGCAGGAGTTCAGCCTGTACCTGCTCTACCTGTTCTTCCCCATCGCCCAGTTTGGCTTTATCATCACCCAGTTTGGGCAGGCTGCTGCTTCGGCTAACCGCATCTTTGAAATTTTGGACGCCAAGAGCGATGTCACGGACAGCCCGGATGCGACCACCCTGCCCCCGGTGCAGGGCCATGTCCGCTTCGAAGATGTCACCTTCCGCTATTTTGGCGGCTCAGACCCGGTTTTGAAAAACGTCAGTTTTGAAGCCAAACCCGGGCAAACCATCGCCCTGCTGGGAGCAACCGGCTCGGGCAAAACCAGCATCATCAACCTGCTGCCCCGCTTTTATGACCCCACCGAAGGGCAGATTACCATTGATGGACACGATGTACGCAAGGTGACCCTCGACAGCCTGCGCTCGCAAATTGGCATTGTGCTGCAAGAAACTACCCTTTTCGCGGGCACCATCCGCGACAACATCGCTTTCGGCAAGCCCGAAGCGACGCTGGAAGAAGTGATGGCTGCTGCCAAAGCCGCCGCAGCCCACGACTTTATCCTGTCTTTCCCCAATGGCTACGACACCCTGGTGGGTGAACGCGGCCAGACGTTGAGCGGCGGGCAGAAGCAGCGGGTGGCCATTGCCCGGGCGCTGCTCCTCAACCCACGCATTCTCATCCTGGACGATTCTACGTCCAGCGTGGACCTGAACACCGAGGCCATCATCCAGAAAGCATTGGATGAATTAATGAAAGGCCGCACCAGCTTTGTGATTGCCCAACGCATCAGTACGGTGATTAATGCCGACCAGATTCTGGTGTTGGACAAAGGCCAGGTCGTTGCCCGCGGCCAGCACGAAGAACTGATGGAAGAAAGCGAAATATACGCAGAAATTTACAATTCTCAATTGATTGGCGAAGAAAAAGCCGAGATAAGGAGCTGATCATTATGATGCGCGGTGGACCTCACAATCTCTTTTCCCAGGAAACCAGTAAACCCAAAAACGTGAGCGTTACGCTGGCCCGCCTGGGGCGATTTTTTGGCCCGTGGTGGCCGATGCTGGCATTGGCGGCTGTGTTCGTGGTGATCTCCACCTGGGCACAGGTGACCACACCCGAACTCAACGGGCTGCTGGTGGACTGCTACCTGGTGCCCACCGGGGCAAACACAGGCGGGTTTGCTGCCTTTGCCGGAGCCGCAGGCGATGAACTGAGCGCTTCCACAACTCAGGCCAACTGCTGGCTGGCAAACGATGTTGAACCCGAACGGCTGACCCAGCAATTGATCCGCTCGGCGTTTCTTGCGGGTGGGTTTGAACCCCCAACCGATTCAATGACGGATGCAGAAAGAATTGCCGGGTTGGGACGGTTGGTGCTGATCATCGTGGTTTTGTATGTCACCGGCGCCCTGCTGACTGGCGCCACCTTTTTTGCCATGACCTGGGCCGGGCAGCATGTGCTGCGCAGCCTGCGCACCGCTGTGTTTGAACACCTGCACCGCCTGCCGATGAGCTATTACGGCGAACACGAAGCCGGCGACTTGATGAGCCGCATTACCAACGACACCGAAACCATTGCCCAGGCAATCAACTTTGCCCTGGTGCAGGTGATTGGCGGCGCTCTGCTGCTGGTCTGGATTGCGTACAACATGCTCACCCGCTCGGTGGCGTTTGCGCTGCTGAGCATGATTGTGGTGCCGCTGATGGCCTTTGCCACCATCTGGTTTTCGGGCCAGGCGCGCAAGGCCTTCCGCCAGTCGCGCAAAGAAATGGGAAATGTCAACGCCGAACTGCAAGAGAGCATCGCCGCCGTGCGCGAGGTGCAGGCCTTCAACCGGGCCGAGGAAAACATCGAGCAGTTCCGCAAATCCAACGCTGCCAACCGGGATGCCAACATTCGCGCCGTAACCTTCACCAGCGCCCTGGCACCCACCCTGGAAGCGCTCGGCTACGTTGCCCTGGCGGTGGTTACCATGGTGGGGGGTTGGGCGCTGCTCAGCGACCAATCCGTTTTTGGTACGGCTGTATCGCTGGGCCTGGTGATCACGTTCCTGGGCTATGTCCAGCGCTTTAACCAACCCATCCAGCAAATTGCGGTGCTGTGGACGAACATCCAGAGCGCTGTGGCCGGTGCAGAACGGATTTTCAGCCTGCTGGATGTCGTTCCCAGTGTGCAAGATACCCCGAATGCCGTGGAAATGCCGGCTATTACCGGGCAGGTGACCTTCGACAATGTCACCGCCGAATACGTCCAGGGACAGCCCGTGCTCAAAGGCGTGAATTTCGCCGCGGAACCCGGGCAAATGATTGCCATAGTCGGCCCAACCGGGGCAGGCAAAACCACCATCATCAACCTGATTCCGCGCTTCTACGATGTTACGGGCGGCGCGGTGACAATTGATGGGGTGGATGTGCGCACGGTGACCAAAGAAAGCCTGCGCAAACAAATGGGGATTGTGCTGCAAGACACCTTCCTGTTCAGCGCTTCGGTGATGGAAAATATCCGCTTTGGGCGGCCCGGCGCGACAGACGAAGAGGTGTACGAAGCCGCCCGGCTGGCACACGCCGACACTTTCATTGAGCGGCTTCCCCAAAAATACGAAACCATCCTGGGAGAACGCGGCAGCGGTCTTTCGCAGGGCCAGCGCCAGCTGCTCTCCATTGCCCGGGCGGCCCTGTCCAACCCCCGCATTCTGATCCTGGACGAAGCCACCTCCAGCGTGGACACCCGCACCGAGCGCCTGATTCAAAAAGCCCTCGAAAAGCTGCTGAAAGGCCGTACGAGTTTTGTGATCGCCCACCGCCTGAGCACCATCCGCAATGCCAACCAGGTGTTGGTGATGGACAAAGGTGAAATTGTGGAGCGCGGTACGCATGATGAGCTGCTCGCTCAGAAGGGCTTTTACTACGACCTGTATCTCAGCCAGTTCCGCCGGGAACTGCAGCCCGGGGAAAACCCCGGCGCTGACGGCGCCCTGCCCGTTGAAGGCCTGGCCGCGGCTTAGACCCCCCTCCGGCTGCGCCGGGTCCCCCCATTTTGACAGGCAAAATGGGGGGACTGAAGGCTGGGGTAATGTTTTTTTGCCGCGAATTTCGCGAATTTGCGCCAAGGGTGGGGTTCAGGTTTAACCGGAAACGGGGTGCACGCCAATGGTAGGGTCGGACGGCGTCCGCCCGGGTAGGATTTTTTTTGCCACGAATTACACGAATTTGCACCAAGGGTGGGGTTCAGGTTTAACCCGGTACCGGGTGCACGCCAATGGTAGGGGCGGACGGCGTCCGCCCGGGTAGGTTGGCAATCCTCAAGAATAGAAAACCTACCCCTGCGCCCGTACGGATAGGTCGCGATTTTTTTACCGCGAATGGCGCGAATTGGCGCGAAGGGTGTGTTCACCCTAACCCCTAAAGGTTTCTCAAACCTTTAGGGGTTGTCCCCGTCTCCCCGTGTCATCCCAAACGGCGCAGCCGGAGGGTACTTCTTCCCCATTTAACATATTCAATTTTCCCTTTCTTCCCGCATCCTGTTCATCCTGTCCATCCCGGTTAAGAAAAAAAACACCCCCTTCCGGCTGCGCGGGGCTGCACGAAAGAAACCCTGAACAACGGAAGCGTTTTGGCATGGGGAGTGATAGAATAAGGAGAAACCTTAGCGTCCTGCAGAAAGGAGCCCTGCACCCCGATGAGCAACCAGATTACCCCCGAACTGTTCCAACACCTGGTGGAGTTGGCCGCCCTCGAGCTTTCGCCCGAGGAGGCTGAATACCTGCGCAAAGAGCTGAACAACCAGCTGCGCGCCATTGACGAGCTGGCCGCCATCCCCCTGGATGAAAACACGCCTGTAACTTCACATGGCGTACCCTACACCGCCGAAATGCGCCCCGGCATTCGCGAAGATATTTGGGAACCCTGGCAAGACATTGAATCCATCCTGGCCCAGGCGCCAAAGGTGAACAACCGCTATATTGTGGTGCCGGAAATTCCACACGAAGCGTTGGGATAACAGGAACCAGGCGAGGTTAAGATGCATTTACACGAACTCACCGCACAGGAAATTGCCCGCAAAGTGAAAGCGCGCGAGGTTTCGGCGCTGGAAGTGACCGAGGCCGTGCTGAAACATATCGAACAGGTGGACGGCCGCCCCGGCAGCGTGGGCTACCAGCCAACCAGTGGCGCCACTGCGGCAGAAGATGCCCAAAAAGTGCATGCGTTTAGCAGCGTGACCGCCGAACGGGCGCGCTCCCAGGCTGCTGCCGTAGACCGTCAGCTGGCTGCCGGGGAAGACCCCGGCCCACTGGCCGGTGTGCCATTCACGGTCAAAGACATTTTTTGTGTCAAAGGCACCCCCTCCACCGCCGCCTCGAAAATCCTGGCCAATTTCACCGCCCCCTACACAGCCACGCCCGTTACCCGTATGGAATCGGCCGGGGCGGTGATGCTGGGCAAGGTCAACCTGGATGAGTTCACCTACGGATCGTCCAATGAATCATCCGCCTTCCAGCCCGCCACCCGCAACCCCTGGAACCCCAGCCGGGCGCCAGGCGGCTCGTCTGGCGGCAGCGCGGCGGCCGTGGCTGCCTATGAAGGCGCACTGTCCCTCGGCACCGATACGGCAGGATCCATCCGGCAGCCAGCCTCTTTTTGCGGTGTGGTCGGCCTGAAACCCACCTACGGGCGGGTTTCGCGCTTCGGCCTGATTGCCTTTGGCTCCTCGCTGGACTGCCCCGGCCCGCTGGCGCGCAGCGTGACCGATGCCGCCCTGATGCTCAACGCCATCGCCGGGCCGGATTCACATGACAGCACCGCCGCCAATGTCCCCGTGCCCGACTATACCGCCGGGCTGGAGGATGGGGTCAAGGGCATGCGCATTGGCCTTTCGCCCGATTACTTCCGCATCACTTTTTTTGACGCCCAAACTGGCGAACTGGTGGAACGCAGCCTGCCGGACGAAGTCAAAAACGCCACGCTGGACGCCGCAGAACGGCTCGCCCGGCTGGGCGCAGAGATTGTGGAAGATGTGGCCATGCCCCACACCCGCTACGGCATCCCGGCCTACTTTGTCATCTCCCGCGTGGAGGCGGCCTCCAACCTGCACCGCTACGATGGCGTCAAGTATGGCTACCGCACCGCCGACCCGGTGGGCGATTTGCGCAGCATGTACCGCAAATCACGCGCCCAGGGTTTTGGCTTACAGCCCAAGCTGCGCATCTTGATGGGGATGTACGTCAGCGCGGCCCAATACTCCGCCCAGTACTACAACCGGGCCCTGCAGGTGCGCTCCCTGATCCGGCGGGACTTTGACCAGGCTTTCGACCGCCAGGGAAAATACGCCCTGGATGCCCTGCTCACCCCCTCCACCCCCACCCCGGCCTTCCCCATTGGGGATGTCTATGGCGACACGGTGATGATGCAGTATTCCGACCAGCTTAACGTGCCCGCCAACCACGCCGGAACCCCGGGTATTTCCCTGCCCGCCGGGCTGGACGCACAGGGCCTGCCCCTGGGAATCCAGCTTTTGGGCGGGGATTTTACCGAAGCCGCACTGCTGCGCATCGGGCGCGCTTATGAAATGACCACCGCCAGCGCCGCCTGGCGCAGCGCCAAACCCGGCGTGGTTGTGCAGCAGTAATGTTTCTGGCTGGGCCGGGTTCGATTTTCCCATGAGCACACTCTACCTGGTCGCAACCCCCATTGGCAACCTGGAGGATATCAGCGCTCGCGCCCTGCGAATTTTGGGCGAAGTGCCGCTGATTGCCGCCGAAGACACCCGCCACACCGGGAAGCTGCTGCACCATTTCGGCATCCACACCCGGCTGACCAGCTACCACGACCACAACAAAGGCCTGAAAGCGGGCGCAGTGCTGGATGCGCTGGCCAGCGGAGATGTGGCCCTGGTATCCGACGCCGGCACCCCCACGATCAACGACCCCGGCTACGAACTGGTCCGGCTGGCCCTGCAAGCCGGGCACACCGTCACCCCCATTCCAGGCCCCAGTGCGCCGCTGGCGGCCCTTTCTGCTTCGGGCCTACCCACAGACGCTTTTCTATACCTGGGCTACCTGCCGCGCAAAGCCAGCGAGCGGCGCACCTTTCTGCAAAACATCGCCGCCCAACCCTACACCCTGATTTTTCTAGAAACCCCCCACCGGCTGCTGGATGCCCTGGCCGACCTGCTGTCCATTTTGGGCGACCGGCCAGCCGCGGCCGCCCGCGAACTGACCAAGCAGTTTGAAGAATTTGTGCGCGGCCCGCTTTCAGACATCCAGGCACACTTCCAGGCGCACGAACCTCGCGGCGAGTTCACCCTGGTGGTGGGCGGGCAAACAACGCCAGCCCCAACCGCCTGGGACGAAAGCGCCGTGCACCAGGCGCTGCAGGAGGCGCTGGCCCGGGGCCTTTCCCCCAAAGACGCCGCCAAAGCCGTGAGCGAGGCCTCAGGCTGGAACAAGCGAGCCGTGTACGCCCTGGCCGCTGCCCTCAAACCCACCCCTTCCGGAGAAAAAGAATGAACCTGGACGATTTGAACCATATCCATTCGATAGATTCCGCCGATATGCTCAGCCAGATTGATACCCTGCCCGACCAGCTCGAACAGGCCTGGAAGCAGGGGCAAAGCCTGCCCCTGCCAGCCTTCCCAACCCTGCGCCAGGTGGTAATTGCAGGCATGGGCGGCTCGGCCATTGGGGCGGACCTGTTCGCCGCCTGGGCAGAACCGCTGCTGACGGTCCCGGTCATTGTCCAGCGCGACTACAGCCTGCCCGGCTGGGCGCGCGGCCCGGAAACCCTGGTGATTGCCTCCTCCCATTCCGGCAACACCGAAGAAACCCTCTCGGCGTTCCAACAGGCCTACGACCAGGGCTGTTCGCTGCTGGCGCTGGCCACCGGGGGCGCACTGGCCGAAGGCTCGCGGGCCAACGGCATCCCCACCTGGACGTTTGCCCACAAAGGCCAGCCGCGTGCCGCGGTCGGGTTTTCGTTTGGGCTGCTGCTGGCGCTCTTTGCCCGCCTGGGTTTAATTCCCAACCCGGAAGCCGAACTGCAAGATGCCCTGGCCGCCATGCGCAGCCAGCAAGAAAGCCTGCGCGCCGCCGTGCCCACCGTGCACAACCCGGCCAAGCGCCAGGCGCTGCAAATGATCAACCGCTGGGTGACGGTTATGGCCTCCGAAGCGCTGCTGCCCGTGGCCCGCCGCTGGAAAGGCCAGGTAAATGAACTGGCCAAGGCCTATGCCGCCTTTGAAGCCCTGCCCGAAGCCAATCACAACACCCTGGCCGGCCTGGCCCAGCCCGAAAACGGCTTCCAGGCGGCCATCACCATCTTCCTCAACGCACCCAGCTGCCACCCGCGCAACCAACTGAGGAACGATTTAACCCGCAAAACCTACATGCTGGACGGCAAAACCACCGATTTTTTCATAGCCACCGGCAATTCGCGCATGGCTCACCAGTGGACGATGCTCCATCTGGGCGATTACACCGCCTATTACCTGGCCATTTGCTACGGAATTGACCCGACGCCCATTGATATGCTGGTAGATTTCAAAAACGAGATGGGGAATTATTAACCCCCCTCCGGCCAGGATTTTTTTGGTGCGAATTGCGCGAATTGACGCGAAAAGGGTGGTTCAGCCTAAACCCTAAAGGTTTTAGAAACCTTTAGGGTTTGTAATTTTCCCTTTCTTCCCCCATCCCCATTATCCTGTCCATCCCTGTTAAAAAAGAAAACCACCCCCCGGCTGCGCCGGGATCTTCAGGCGCAGGCGCGGACTTCGTCCAAAATGAGCGGCAGGTCGCTTTCCAGGGTGCGGTGGGTGATGAAGCACACCCGCAGGGCGGTGCGGTCGTGGATGGATGTGCCCGCAAGATACACCCGCCCCCGGGCCTGCATTTTGAAAAACAGGTTGTAGTTCACGCGGTCAATGGCCTGGGGAGATGATTCCCCAGGCGGCAGATAGCGGAACGCGACCACGCCCAACGACTGCGGCGCGGCCAGTTCAAAATCGGGTTGGGCCTGCACCATCTGGGCAAAGGTTTGCGCCAGGCGGTACTGGCGCTGCACTTCGGCAGCAATGGCCCCGGCGCCGTAAATTTTGAGGGAAAGGTAAATTTTTAACGCCCGGAAGGTGCGCGAAAGCTGGGGGCCGTAGTCGCGAAAGTGGAAGGGAGCGTCGGGGTCGTCGAGGAGCGAATCGGGCAGGTAACGGGCGTGGGTGGCGAACGCAGCCAGCAGGTGGTTGGGGTCTTTGACCAGCACACAGCCGGCTTCAAAGGGCATCATCAGTCCCTTGTGCGGGTCGAGGACAAAAGAATCGGCCTCTGCCAGCCCGGCGGCCAGGTGTTGGTTTTCCGGGTCGAGATTGACCACCCCACCATACGCACCATCCACATGCAGCCAGACGCGCCGCTCTCGGCAGACCTGCGCCAAAGCGGGCAGGTTGTCGCAGGCGCCGGTGCTGGTGGTGCCCAGCGTGGCGGCTACGGCCATGGGGCGCAGCCCGGCGCGGATATCTGCATCGAGCTGGCGGGCCAGGTCGACCGGGTCCATGCGCAGGTTGGCATCCATCGCGACTTCGCGCACGTATTTGCGGCCGAGGCCGAGCATTTCGGCGGCTTTGGGGATGCAGTAGTGGGTTTCGGCGGTGATATACACCGTCATCGGCGGCTTGCCGGACAGGCCTTCTGTGCGGGATGCCGGGTCGAGGGCGGTGCGGGCGCACATCAGCCCGGCAAAATTGGCCATAGAGCCGCCGGAAGTGAGGATGCCGCGGGCGGTTGGGGCACAGCCGCTGAGTTCTTTGAGCCATTCCAACACGCGCAGTTCGACCTCTGTTGCAGCGGGGGCGCCTTCGTACACGGCTACCGATTGGTTGAGGGCAGCCGCCAGGGCCTCGGCGTACACCGCGGCGGCCAGCGGCGAGGTGCGCACCCAGGCCAAAAAGCGCGGGTGGCCCACCCGGACGGAATTGCGGGCAATTTTTTCGGTGAAGTCCGCAAAAGCCTGGTCCACCCCCTGGGGCTGCCAGGGCAGCGGCTCGTCAAACAAGGCTCGCAGGCGGTGGGGGTCCATGTCCGGGGGGACAATGGGCTGCTCACCCAGCGAAGACAGGTAGCGGGTGATGAAAGCAGCGGTTTGCTCCCCCAGGGTTTGGATTTCCTGTGGGGAAAGCTCGAGGCTGCTCAAACCGCCTCCCATTCTCCAGAAAACTGGCTGCCCTGGGGCAGGGTGAAGGGCCGCCCGGTGCGGTTGCACAGGCGCACCCTGCCTTTCAACACCACACCACCGCCAAAAATGACATCTCCCTCCACTTCCAGGTGGTCACAGGCCACCAACCCCGGCGCGCCGTCCGGGAAGCGGGCCTCAAACTGGTCAATAAAGCGGTAGCAGGCCGGGTCAAGGCGGACCACTGGCAAAGCCGCACACTTGGGGTTGGGGGTCAGGCGGTAGTCTTCGGTCAGAATAAAGGCATCGGAACGCACGACCAGCAGATCGTCGGTGGATTTCACCGGTGAGAAGCGGGTGCGCGGCACGGCCATCGCCTCAACCCGTTCGAACACCGATATGGCCGTGCCCATGGCTGTTTCGACCTGGTAGACATGCGGCGAAGCCGGGTTGCGCGGGTCGATCTGTTTTGCATTGCGAATCAGGGGCAGGCCGAGGATGTCTTTGCGCTCTTTGAGCGCTTGGGAAAGCGCATGGAGATTGAGCCAGAGGTTGTTGGTGTTGAAGAACTGGTGGAGGGTGATATCTTGAAACTGGGCGGCCTCTTCAGGTGGGGTTTGCGCCAGTTCGCGCAGCAGCAGCTTTCCCTCGCGGGAACGCGCCAGGTGTCCGCCTTTGCGGTCGGCCTCGGTGCGCTGGGTCACTTCCATCATAAAGGCAAGTTGGTGTTCGACGAAATAACCCAGAATCTTCCGGTCTACAAATGCACCCAGGTTATCAATGTTGGAAACAAAGGCATATTCATACCCGGCTGCCAGCAGCTTATCTAACAAACCACTGGTGGACAGGGCCAGGTAAATATCGCCGTGGCCGGGCGGGCTCCATTCCAGAGTGGGGTCTGGCTGCCAGCGCACCATGGTGTAGTCCGATTGGCGGATGCGGGGAACTTTATGCTGCAAAAAACCCACCCCAAAAGGATAATCCCACAATGGTTGGTACCCGCGCAGGGCGGCGAGCGAATCGGCATGGGTGGCGAAGCTGTTCATGAGCATGAGCGGTACCCCGGTTTGCAGGGCGTGGCGAGCGGTGATATCCAAAAATGTCAGGCCATTTTTTACGGGCAGCAAAGATTTGGCCCGGTCGAGGCCCATGGTGGTGCCCAGTCCGCCGTTCAGCTTGATCATGATAGTTTTGGGCAGGGCGGCTTCGCCCGTGTGCTCGTGCGCCGCGGTCAGTGCGCTGGCATCCGGCAGGCTGCCCACCGGGGTAAGCTCGGCTTCGGAAACCAGGCCAGTCTGGCCGGCGAGAAGCTGGTCGTAGTAGTAATTAAAAACCCGGATAAAGCGCTCAGGGAGGCCTTCGGCACGCATGCGCGCCGCAATCCGGTCAAATTCGCGGGGTGTATCCACCCCCGGATAAAGATGTTTCCTCATCGGCTTTTCCTCAACCCCCGATCCATTCCACAATCATGGCCTCGCCCTGCCCCACCCCCACGCACAGGGCTGCCAGCCCGTAGTAAGGACGTTTTTGAGCAGGGGCACGGCGAGCCATTTCGTGCACCAGGGTGGTTAAGATGCGCGCCCCGGAGCAGCCCAGTGGATGGCCAAGGGCAATTGCCCCACCGTTGACGTTGGTGATTTCTTCGCGCAGGCCCAATTCCTGCATCACAGCCAGGGCCTGGACGGCAAAGGCTTCATTTAATTCGGCCAGCCCAATCTCCTCAATGGAGAGGCCGGCACGGGCCAGGGCTTTATGCACAGCCGGGACGGGCCCCAGGCCCATGGTGCGCGGGTTCACCCCGGCGGCGGCGGTGGAAACCACCCGCGCCAGGGGTTTGAGACCCAATTGGGCGGCTTTTTCGGCGCTGGTCAGCAGCAGGGCAGAGGCGCCATCGTTCAGCCCGGAAGCGTTCCCGGCGGTCACTGTGCCGTCTCTGCGGAAGGCCGGGCGCAGTTTGGCCAGGGTTTCCGGGGTGGTGTCGCGGCGGGGGCGCTCGTCGGTGTCCACCACCAGGGGGTCGCCCTTGCGTTGGGGAATCACCACCGGAACGATTTCCGCTGCAAAACGGCCCTCGTCCTGGGCGGCCACGGCCCGGCGGTGGCTTTGGGCTGCAAAGCGGTCTTGCTCGTGGCGGGGGATGTGGGTGAGATCCCAGATGTTTTCTGCAGTTTCGCCCATGGATTCATTTTCGTACATGGCTTTGAGGGCAGGATTGGGGTAGCGCCAGCCCAGGGCTGTGTCCCAAAGCGTCTGGTTGCCAAACTGGTAGCCGGCCTCGGCTTTGGGCACGGAATAAGGGGCGCGCGACATACTTTCGACACCCCCGGCGATATAGACATCGCCATCCCCGGCAATGATGGCCCGGGCAGCCTGGGCGACGGCATGTAAGCCCGAAGCACACAGGCGGTTGTAGGTTACGGCAGGCACTTCCACCGGGAACCCGGCCAGCAGTACGGCCATGCGGGCAACGTTGCGGTTGTCTTCGCCGGCCTGGTTGGCGCAGCCCATGTACACTTCTTCCACCAGCGCCGGGTCGAGGCCGGTGCGCTGCACCAGGGCTTTCAGCACCAGAGCAGCCATATCATCGGGTCGAACCCCTGCCAGCGCGCCGCCCAATGCACCAATTGGGGTGCGCACCCCGTCAATAATCACCGCTTGCGGCATGTGTTTTGCTCCTTGCAACAAAATTCTCGTGGCATTGTACCATATTACCTTATCTTCTCCCCGCCCCAAAGCCTGGGGGGGGGAGCACTCAAATGTTGTTACCGCCCCACCCCCTCTGGCTGACGCCCGTTCCCCCATTTTGCCAAAAACGGCAAAATGGGGGAACGGAAAATTCGAAAAGCACAATTTCAGATAGCATTTGCACGCCGCTGACAGTTTTTGATAGGATTTTTGCCTACCCAGGTTGGAGAAAACCTTTAGAATAAATCTTACGCAAAACCTCTACCCTGCGTACAAGGATGGGACCGCCTGGCTTCATCCCACCAAGACTACATTGGAGAATTATTATGCTAAAAAACACTACCCGCTTCACCCTGTTCGTCTTGTTACTGGGCTTTATCTTTAACCGCTTCTTTTGGGAACAACCCGACCCACAGTGGGTTATCAGCCTGTATCTGCTGGTGCTCACGGGAACGGGCTTCTTGCTGGCGTATCTGGAGGGGATTCGTCCGGCGCGCCCAACCCTTCTATTGGTAATTCCGATTGTTTATTTTGCCGCGGCGTTTTCCGTTCGCAGCGAACCGTTTACCCAGGCGCTGAGCCTGCTGGCTGCGTTGGGCTTGCTGATGCTGCTGGCGCGCACCTTTCGGGGCGGAAAATGGCCGGAGTATGGGCTGTTGGACTACCTGGTGAGCATGATTGAAATCGCGCTCAACGCCGTCTTGGGGGTGGTGGGATATCAGCTGAACCCGCCCAAAGCCAGTGAAGCACCAACCACTCCCCCAGAACGCCCCTGGGAGACGCCCAAAGCGGCGCCCACCCCAGAATCCGCACCCACCCAAAAGACCGGGGGCTTTCGCCGGGTGCTGCCGGTGCTGCGCGGGCTGCTGCTGGCGCTGCCGGTGGTCATCATTTTTGCGGGCCTGCTCGCCCAGGCCGACCCGGTTTTTGAACAATGGCTGGACAACGTTCTTAAATGGTTCGACATCGAGCGCATCCAGGAACTGCTGGCGCATCTGTGGTGGATTGCGGCCATTGCTTACCTGGCGGCAGGCGTGCTCATCCATGCTTTATTGAAAAGCCAGAAAGAGAGCCTGCTGAACAACGGCAAGCCGTTGGTGGGGCGGGTGTTGGGCTTCACTGAATCGGTGACCATTTTGGGCAGCGTCGAAATGCTGTTCCTGGTTTTTGTCTTCATCCAGTTCCGCTACTTTTTCGGCGGTGAAGCCAACATCAACCTGGCCGGGTATACCTATGCGGAGTATGCGCGGCGCGGGTTTAACGAGCTGATTGTGGTGGTGGTCTTCAGCCTGCTGCTGTTCATGGGTCTGAGCGCCATTGCCCGGCGGTCAGAAGCGGTGCAGCAGCGGGTTTTTTCCGGCATGGTCGTTGGGCTGGCTGTGTTGCTGGGGGTCATTTTGGTTTCGGCATTCCAGCGGCTGGTGCTGTATGAAGCGGCTTATGGGTTCACCCGCCTGCGCATGTATTCACACATTTTTATGATCTGGCTGGGCGTTTTGCTGGCCGCCCTGGTGGTTTTAGAGCTAACCGGGCGCGAGCGGCACTTCATCCTGGCCGGGTTCCTCTGGGCCGCCAGCTTTGTGGCCGCGTTCAGCCTGGTGAACATTGACGGCATGATTGTCAACCAAAACCTGGCCCATGCCCATTTTCTGCTGCCTGCCCAGGAAGTGAACAACCGCAGCAGCGGGTCGCTAGACAGCGAATACCTGGCCTCGCTGTCCTCGGATGCCGTTCCCGCCCTGGCAAAGGCTTTCGAAAACCCCAACCTGGAACCCGCAGAACGTGATGAACTGGGTTTTGCCCTGGCTTGCCACCGGGAAAACCTGGCTGGGCCGCAATCCTGGCAGGAATTCCACTTCAGCACCGCCCGGGCCAGCCGAATTTTGGATGACCTGGACACACCATTAAAAGCCTACCCACCTGTCACGGATGGCGACTCGCGAACCTACCAGATCGAAGTTAATGGTGAGCTGCGCTATTGTTATCCAGACGGGTTCTAATCACCCCTCCGGGGTCGCCTGTTCAAGATCAATCCCCGGCAATCGAATAGGGGCACGAAATTTCGTGCCCCTGTTTGGTCCTGGGGAAATCCAAACCCTGAAGGTTTTTGAAACCTTTAGAGTTTTTCCGGCGATTGGGTTGGATGGGTCCTGTCACCCAACCAATTCGAGGCCCAAAACACCAATTCTCCTTAACCCCTTGTTCACGAAATGGGGGAAGCACACGCAGCAACTGAGGAATCTTTGCTACCCCTGCCTCCCAAAAAACCAAACCCGTCCGCTCTAAAAATCGTTGTATAATCAAAATGGAACACTGGGCGCAACCCCTGCGCCCGGAAAACGTATCTTGATTGAGGAGGAAGACCGCATGAAATATATTCTCTATCTCATCGCAGCCGCACTCGGTGTGGTCGGCCTGATTTTCATCGTGGGGGCACAAGGTGTGATACTCCGGCTGGTGATTGGCATTATTCTCATCGCCGGAGCGGGTGGGTTGATTTACCTGTCCAACGCCCAACCCCAAATTATCCAGCAGCAGTCCACCGTGGTTCACCAGGTGGACCTGACGGGCAATGTCAACCTGGAGCAGATGAGCTGCAAAAGCTGCGGCGCACCGCTGAGCAAAAAATCGGTGTCCATGCAGGCCGGGGCAGTGTTCATCAACTGCGAGCACTGCGGCGCAACCTACCAGATTGAAGAAGAAGCCAAATGGTAAACCTGCGCGCACTTACCCAAAGCCTGGCAGGCTGGCGGGCTGGCTTTGCGCCGCTGCCAGCACCTGAACCCGGGCTGCACACGTATAAAATCACCCCGGAGGGCGGTCAAATCCGGCTGCATTTGCGGGTGGAACCCGATGGCAGCGGCGTGCTGTTTCGCGATGTCACCGATGTCGTCTACCTGAACCCAACTGCGGTGGAAATTGTGAAGATGGCGCTGGATGGGGTTTCGGCACAGCGCGCCCTGGCGGAGCTCAGCCGGCGCTACGGCGTTTTGGATTTTGGCCGGGCGGAAGGCGAAGTGACCCAAATGTACGACCTGGTGGACAGCATGCGCAGCCCGAACGGTTGCCCAACCTGCGCCCTGGGCGACCTGGCGCGCACCGCCCTGTTCAGCACCCCGGTGCAGGCTCCGTTTAAAGCGGACCTCGCCTTAACCTACGGCTGCAACAACGAATGCCCGCACTGCTACAACGAACCCAGCCGCTACCCGATGGGCTCCCTTAATAAACAAGCCTGGTTCCAGGCAATTGATGTGCTCCACAAGGTGGGCGTACCCCACCTGATTCTCACCGGCGGCGAGGCCACCCTGCACCCCGACCTGCTCGACATCATTCGCTATGCCGACAGCCTGGGGCATGTGGTGGGCATGAACACCAACGGCCGCCGGATGGGCAGCAGCCGAGACTTCACCCGCCAACTGGCGGAAGCCGGGCTAAACCATGTCCAGGTTACATTAGGCTCTTCCCGCCCCGAGGTGCACGACGCCATGATGGGCGCAAAATCGTTTGAGCAGACGGTCCAGGGCATTCGCAATGCGATTGCCAGCGGCATCCATACAATTACCAACACAACGCTGATGCAAGCCAACATGGGGCATGTAGAAGAGATTATCGAATTCCTGTACAGCCTCGGCATCCGCACCTTTGCCATGAACGGGATGATCTATTCCGGCGGCGGCTTTTACAGCAACGAAAACGAAATTGCCATTCGTGAAGAATTTATGCCCGCGCTGCTCATCCGGGTGCGCGACAAGGCCGAAGAACTGGGGATGCGCTTCCTGTGGTATACCCCCACTGAATACTGCCGCATGTCCCCGGTGGAGCTGGAAATTGGTGCCAAACGCTGCAACGCCGGGGAATACTCGCTGTGCGTCGAGCCTAACGGCGATGTGCTGCCCTGCCAGTCGTATTATGTTGCTGCCGGTAATATTTTGCACGACCCGTGGGAAAACATCTGGCGCAGCGAACTGTTTCGCAGCTTCCGCGACCGCGAACAAAACCCGGCCTGGGCAGGACTGCCTGAAAAATGCTGGGAATGCCCCGACCTGCCGCTGTGCGGCGGGGGGTGCCGGATTGAACGCGAAGCCCGCGATGGGGTGCGCACTGCCGAGGGGGCAGAATCGTATGGCTTTGGCGGGTGCAGCGGAAGCTGCCGTACCGCCAAGCAGGTAGCCGCCCCCAGCGTGATTGCCCTTGACGAGTTGGGGTTTGTCCCGGCGCCCGGCATGGCTAAATCCGCTGTGCGCGGCACCGGTCAATTTTCTTTTATTGATTTGGAGACTGTGCAGGTGCAGAAACCCCATTAGCACCTGCAGGAGGATGGTATGAATCGTTCATTTATTTTGCGCCACCTGGTTCCCCGGCCTTCGCAAGCCGCCAACCCGGTGGCATCCGGCCTTTATCATTTCCAACAAATGACCAATGGACAACCCGTGCGCTACCACCTGCGGGTGGAAGCCGATGGCAGCGGGATGCTGGTGGCCAACGCCACCGCAGCGGCCCGGCTGACGCCCGTGGGTGTGGCCATTGCCAATGGATTGTTGGAAAACCTGCCGGAAAGCGCCATTTTGCGCACACTGGGCAAATATTTTCGTGGGCTTTCTAAGGAACACCTGGACAGCGATATTGCCCGGGTGAAAAACCTGCTGCAGGAACTGGCCACACCCGGAGATATTTACCCGATTGCCAACCTGGAAGACGCCGCCTTCGACCCGCACAGCGCTAGCCTGATGGCCCCTTTGGAAGCCTGGCTGCCTTTTGGCAGCAATACGCAGGCCATTATGAAAAAAGCCTGGGAAGCGGCCATTCCCCATGTCACCCTGCTGCTGCCAGACGAATTTAACCCCGCCGAACTGGTTAAAGCCGTTGAATTCGCCGAGAACACCGGGCTGGTTTGCGGCGTGAGCGGGCGGGCAACCCCGCTGCTGGCACATGCTGGCCTTTTGGAACAGCTTTCGCAGGCGGGTGTAGACCACGTCACCGTGTTCTATGCCTCTCACCAGCCCGAACTGCACGACCGCTACTTTGGCGCAGGCGACCACGAAGCCGCCCGAAATGTCTTCCAACTTACCCAGGAACTGGGCGTAGCCGATGTGGGGCACATTCCGCTGGTGCCCGAAACGCTGCCCCACCTGGAAGAAACCCTCGAATCGCTGCTGCTGCTGCGGGTGCCCAATGCGGCCATTTATGCCATCGCCAGCGACCAGGAAAACACGGATGCTATCCCCGCCCAGGCCATGCGCCAGGTGGCCGCCCAGGTGGAAGAAGAAGCCACTGAAGCCCGGGTGCGCTACCTGTGGGAAGTGCCCGTGCGGCGTAACCCGGTTCTATCTCTCCAGGCACAGGTGCTGGCTGGGCCGCGCTGCGGCAGCGACTTCTCGATTCGCATCGAGAACGATGGCGCGGTCATCCCCCCACGCGGCAGCGATTTCTCGGCGGGAAATATGCTGAACGACCCCTGGCGGCAAATTTGGGAGCACCCTGCTTTTAAGAATTATCGCGAACGGGTGCACGCCCCAACCCGCTGCGATGTCTGCCCTGGGCTGGCCATTTGTGCGGCCGAATGCCCGGCAGAGCCATCGGGCTGGTCTTTTGGCACCACTCGAGCCTGAACCAACGGAGGAACACCATGACCTTTCAAGAAAAACTCCAAAAACTCGACCGGCTGAGCCGCCACCTGGCGATTGGCCTGGTTCTGCTTTCGCTGGCACTGTTGGCCAGCCCGGCCCAGGCGCAAACCTACTATTTCAGCGTCCCCGAACTGCGCATGCAGGTTTACATGCAGGAGGACGCCTCGACCTTGATTGTCTATGACATCACATTTGCCAACAATCCCAATGCCTCACCAATTGACATCGTGGATATTGGCATGCCCACCAGAAACTATAACATCGGCAACATGAGCGCTTCCATTGGGGGTTCGCCGCTGAACGATATCCGGGTTTCGGAGTTTGTCTCGCCGGGGGTAGAAATTCACCTGGACGGGCAGGCCATCCAACCAGGCGCAACCGGCACACTGCACTTTGAATTCACCATGACCGACCTGGTGTTTGGCGACACCACCCAGGAAGACTTCGCCTCTTTCCAGATTACCCCCACCTGGTACGGCAGTGAATACATCTACGGCACCACCCGGCTGCAAATTGCCATTCACATGCTGCCGGGAATTTTGCCCGAAGAGGTGTTGTATCAGAATGAAGCCATGCCCTTCACCACAAAAGCCATCTTCCAGGAGCGAACCGTGGTGGCCTGGGATATGGAGGTCCAGCTTACGGGTCCGAATGAAGTCGGCGTATCCTTCCCCACCCGCGGCATGACCGGGGTGAAGCGCATGACCAACATAGACCTGGCGCTGATGTGGTTTGAAAACAACACCAACGCGCAGGTGATCTTGGGGCTGATTTGCCTGGGGCTGTTCTCGGTGATGTTCTTCCGCTTCACGGGCGGGACAGGCGGCATGCTCTGGCTGATGATCGCGGGTATCTTTTTCTGCGTGTTTGTATCGGTGCCCACCCTGATGCTGGCAGCCGTGCTGCCGCTGATTGGGCTGTTTGCCCTGAACGAGGCGCACCTGAAAAACAAAAAGAAAACCTACCTGCCGCCCATTGCGCAGGTGGAAGGCGGCGGCATCAAGCGCGGCCTGACCGCCCCCGAAGCCGCAGCGCTGCTGGAAATGCCCATCAACAAAGTGCTTACCCTGATTGTCTTTGGTCTGCTGAAAAAGGGCATTTTAGCCCAGGTTGCGGCTGAACCGCTGACCGTGGAAATTGCGCCTGAGTTTAAATTTGCCGACCCGGTCAAGGCGAAGGACCTGGCCAAAGCCCGCCAGCAAGCCGCCCAAAATAAAGGCACCGTGCTGCACGCCTACGAACAACCTTTCCTGGCGGTGATTGACAAGAGCCCTGGCAAACCGCTGGCCAAGATGGACTTTTCGGCCCCCATGAAGGGTTTTTTGGAAAATGTGGCCAAGCGCATCAAAGGGTTTGACCTTTCGGACACGCAGGATTATTACAAACAGATTGTCAGCCGGGCCTGGAAAGAAGCCAAAGACATGGGCGAACTGCCCGAACGCGACCAGTTCCTGGATAAGAACATGGAATGGGTGCTGATGCACGAGAACTACCCAACCGTGTTTGCGCCCCGGCCCTACCAGCCCGTTTGGGTGCGTCCGATTGCCTTCGGGCCGCGGCCAACCATGTCCAGCGGTGGGCCTTCCATCCCTTCTTCGGGCGGCGGTAAAACGAACGCCCCCAGCTTTGGCGATGTAGCAGGCGGTTTTGCCGGATGGGCAGAAAACACCATGGGCGGCCTGGCCGGTTCGATTATGCCCGGAAAAATTACGGTGCCCGGTTCGGGCGGTGTGGTGAACCTGAGCGGGTTCGATAAAGCCACGGGTGACTTCTTCGAAGCGCTTTCCAAATCGAGCGGATCGAGCAGCGGCGGCGGAGGCCGAAGCGGCGGCGGGTGCGCCTGTGCCTGCGCTGGGTGTGCCTGCGCCTGTGCCTGCGCCGGAGGTGGGCGCTAAGCGTGGCCCTGGCCAATTTACCGTCCGTTGATTTATTGCAAGAACAGGCGGGCTGGCTTGCGCCAGCCCGTCGTTGGTTGTTGCAACAAGCCGGGGTTTCTACCCTGCCGACGGATGCGGCTGTGCTGGATGTGGGCTGCGGCTACGGCGTGGTCAGCGGCGAACTGGCAAGGGCAGGGCATGGACCCGTGACCGCCCTGGACCATAACCCTGAGGCCCTATTCGGCTATCCGCAGTTTTTTGGGGGCGCTCGCCGGGTGTGCGCCAGTTCGGCTGCCCTGCCTTTCGGAGCTGAAACCTTTCACCTGGTTTTTTTCCAGCTTGCGCTGCTGTGGATGCCCGTGGAAGATACGTTGGCACAGGCCTGGCGGGTGTTAAAACCGGGCGGTATTCTGGCCGCCCTCGAGCCCGATTACGGCGGGCTGATTGAATACCCGCCTGAAATCGCCTGCCAGCCCATCTGGCGTGCGGCGCTGGCGCGAGCCGGAGCTGACCCGTTCGTGGGGCGCAAACTGCCGTCCCTGCTGGCCGGGTTGGGTTTCTCGGTGCGGGTGAACCTGTTTAACGAAATGTTTCCCCCCGCCAACAGCCGGTTCGATTTGCTGGCCGAACTGCCGCTCACCCAGGAAGAACAAACCCGGCTGGCCCAGGTGCGGCAGGCTGCAGCCGCACTGGGCGCAGGCTGGGCGCAGGTTGCCCACCTGCCCTTCATGTTGGTGACGGCGCAGAAATCCTAAGAGACTGTTTAATAACTCAGGGATAAGCGTCTTAGTGGCGATTTTTAGGCACAAAGCGCGCCGATTTCTGGCAATATACCAATCCCTAAAGGTCTTAAAGACCTTTAGGGATTACATTTATTATTTCCCCAGGATGAAATTGATGGCGTAAATGGCGTCCTGGTAGGTGGGTTGGACTTCAAGGGCAAGATTGAACTGCTCGAGGGCGGCGGCGTTGTCGCCCTGGCGGTAGAAGCCCCAACCGCGCCACAGCCGCGCTTCTTCAGACACATCCGTCACCTTCAACGCATATTCGGTCAGCGCCATCAGTTCCTCGTTGCGGCCTGCATGGAAATATGCCATGAAAGGGCCGAACTGGTAGCGGAACATGCGCTGCGGCAGCCCCAACGAACGGGCGGTGTCGTAGGCAACGCCGGCTTCGGCATAACGGGCAAAATAGACCAGGTTGGAACCGTAGTTGAACCAGGCAAAGGCATCTTCTGGTGCGGTTTCCACGGCCTGGGCAGTGCGCTCCAGGGAAAACAGGCGGTTGAGTTCAGGGTCCCAATGGGCACCGAGGATGGTTTTTACAGTTTCTTCCTGGGTGGGCAAAAACAGGAAAATGTAGACATAATTGAACGCCTTCCACCCGGCTTCCAGCGTCTCATAAGGCACAAGCTGGTTGGCGCCCACATAGGTATCCTGGGCAGTAAACACCCCGGCGGCGTCATCGTAGCCAGTCAGCACCAGGTAGTGGCCCGACCAGCGGTCATCATTGGGCCAGTAGTCCACATCCAGCAGGTAACCCTTTTCGACCATGACGGGGATCCCATTGGCAAGAAAGCGCTTGAGCGTGTCCAGGTCACCGCCCACCCGGTATTGGGCATTCAGCCAGCCCGCATAATTGCGAACCCAAAACACCAGTTCTTCCACATTGACGTTGCGGTCTTCGCGATCAGGCTTGAGCAAGGACGAGATGGTATATTGGTCGCCGGTCCAGCCAAACATTTTCAAGTGCAGGCTGAGCGAAGCTGGGCCGCAGTTGTTCCAATCTTGCTTTTCCCAGGCCGGTGCAGGGAGCTGCACCGAGGGCGGAAGCACTGTGGGAGTTGGGGTGGGCACATTGGTGGGAGTGACGGTTGGGCTGGCCTGCTGCGGCGGCAGGGTGGGCGAGGGCAGCGGGGTGGGGGTTGGGGTTGGGCTGGCCAGGGTGGGCAAGCCCGGGGCAGGTGCGGCTGGTTGTCCGGATACTGCCCCGCCAGGATTGTTGGGAAGGGGGGTCGGTGCGTCGGCAACGCTGAATACCCATCCTCGCAGGTATGCGCGGCCAGCATCCAACCGCCAGGCCAGGCGCTGTTCGACTGCAGGAATCTGGTATACCAGCAAACCGGCAACCGCCAGGCCTGCCAGGAGGAAAAACACCTGAATCATTCGCTTCATGGGCATGTGTTTACCAGTATAATGCGGTTTGATTGGGGAGAGGTTAAGAAATTTAGGATTTAAGATTTAGGATTTGGGATTTGGGGTGGCATGGGGTCAATCATACCGGCCCGTTGGGGTGGAGAGGATTTATGCGGCGGCAGAAAATTGTACTGCACCCCGGGACTGCGTTTTCCGTGCCCGGTCTTCTTCTCCCCTTTGACAACCCTGCTCGCTTATGTAATAATCAACTTGAAACCTTGCCACCCAGGAAAATAGGCCATGAACGAAACCGACCGCAAAGAAGAACTGAACACGCTGATTCGGGCCAAGTATCCCATCCTGTATATTCTTTCGTGGGAAGAGCGGCGGATTGAACAAACCCTGCGCCAGGTTGCCGCAGAACGCCGAAAAAAACTGTATGCCTGGACGCTGACGGAAGGGCTTTTTCCCCTGGATGGCGGCGAATCCAGCGCCATAGACCCGGCTACGCGCAACCCGATGCGCGCCCTGGATTCGATTGCGGCTTCCCAGGAGGCGGCAATTTTCGTACTCAAAGACATCCATCCCTTCCTGGAAGAAGAGAACCCGGCAGCCGACCACGCTGTGATCGTGCGCAAACTACGCGATATCGCCAACCACCTGAAAGAAAGCCTGAAGACCCTGATCATCCTGACCCCTTTGCAGCACCTCCCCTCGGAATTGGAAAAGGATATCGTGGTTTTGGATTACGGGCTGCCCACTGCTGCCGAATTGGCCCAATCGCTAGACCGGGTGGTCCGCTCTGCCCGCGAAATCAGCGGGATGCAGTTGAAGCTGGACGACGAAACCCGCGAAAAGGTGCTCAAAGCCGCCCAGGGCCTGACCTGTACGGAAGCAGAAAATGTGTTCGCCAAATCCCTGGTCATCGCCCGCACCCTCGACCTGAACATCATCATTGCAGAAAAAAAGCAAATCATCCAGCGCTCACAGCTGCTGGAATATTTCTCTGCCGAAGAAAACCTGTCGGTGGTGGGGGGCATGCCGCTGCTCAAAGAGTGGCTGCAAAAGCGCTCGCTGGCTTTCAGCGAACGCGCCCGGCGGTTTGGCCTACCCGAACCCAAAGGACTGCTGCTTTTGGGTGTGCAGGGCGCTGGCAAAAGCCTGGTTGCCAAGGCCATTGCCAGCGAGTGGAAACTGCCCCTGCTGCGCCTGGATATGGGGCGTATGTTCAGCCAGTTGGTTGGCTCGTCTGAACACAACATGCGGACCGCCCTGCGCATGGCCGAATCGGTATCGCCGTGCATTCTCTGGCTGGATGAACTGGAAAAAGGCCTGGCCGGGGCGGCTTCGTCTCACATGTCGGATGCAGGCACGGCAGCCCGGGTGTTTGGCAGCTTTCTGACCTGGATGCAGGAAAAAACAGCCCCGGTGTTTGTGATTGCCACCAGCAACGACCTGTCTGTGCTGCCGCCGGAAGCCCTGCGCAAAGGCCGTTTTGATGAAATCTTTTTTATTGACCTGCCCAACATAGAAGAACGCTTCGAAATTTTCGGCATTCACCTGGCCCGCCGGGGACGCGACCCCAAGCGCTTCGACCTGAAAAAACTGGCCCAAAACAGCCAGGGTTTTTCGGGAGCAGAGATTGAACAGGCCATCATCTCCGGCCTGTACGATGCTTTTGAAGCCCAACGCGAGCTGATGGACGAAGATATCGTAACCAACCTGGGTGCCACCCTGCCGATTTCCCAAACGATGGAACACCAGATCAACAGCCTGCGTTCGTGGGCGCTCACCCATGCCCGTCCGGCTTCCCGCCAAAATTCCGGGCGGGCGGGTTCTGTCCAAACTGGCGTTCGTCAGTTAGAATTATAGAAAACCGGGAAAGCTCCCGGTAGTTTTTGTTGGGTCAAAAGTACAAACCAGCCTGAAGATGAATGCCCTTTTTCAATATCCCCATGGACTGATTCGCCGCAACCTTGCGCGGGTAGAGCGCATTCTCGTGGCAGCCGGATTGGCCGGGGTGGTTTACCTGCTCACGGCCAGCCTGCCCGCCTACCCGGTGTATTGGGATGTGGTGCTGGTGGGGGCGGTTTTCCTGGCGGCGGTGGTTTCACCGCCAGCGGGTTATTTTCTGGCGGTGGCTGTGGCTGTGCCGCCGATTTACAGCATTTCGCTTTACCTCCTGGTGATTTTCCTGGTAATTGCCCTGCTGGGCTACCCGGCGTTTATCCACAACTTGGAAGTGGTGATTTTCGTAGCGGCCACACCGCTGCTGGCCAGTGTCCACCTGGGCTGGCTGGCGGCCCTGTTGGGCGGATTGTGGTTTGGCGCTTTGGGCGGGGCCTGGGTGGGCGGGCTGGCGGCCTTGTGGGGCCTGGCTGCAGCAGGCATGGCTGGCCTGCCCGCAGATTGGCTGGCGCTGCCCGGAATGGCTCCTTCCATGCAGGGCGTCATCGAAAAGTTTTCCAGCGCCAATTCCCTGCAAACCCTGCTGCTGCTGGTGGAGCCTGTGGCCAGCAATGCCACCGTGTTCCTGTACACCCTGCTGCAGGTAGTGGTTTGGGCGTTGGCTGCTGCGCTAACCGGCAAATTGAACGACCGCCCGGAACTGCAAAAACGCCGCCCATGGGGGCTTTTGCTGCCTGCGCTGGCCGGCGGTTTGCTGCTGCCCACCGGGCTGGCTGCACTCAACGCCTGGCTGGGGCAAACCCTCAGCTTGACCACCGCCAGCCCCTGGGCCAACCTGGGTCTGACCACCTTGCTGGTCATCCTGGTTGCCAACCTGGCGCAGTGGCTGCGCGATTTTTTTGAACACCCCCTGCCTCCCCTACGCCTGGGGAAAAAAGCGGCTGCTGCGCCCCTGACGCGCGCGGAGCCGCTTGAACCCGTGCCTTTCGCTGCCGACCTGCCGAAATGGCAAAACAGCGAAGACGAAAAGCCGGATGATTTAATTAAGATAGAACTGGATTAGCAGCCATGCAAAGCCAGCAGCAAACCCCACCCCGCAGCAGAGCCCGCCAGCGCTCCACCAACACCAGTGAGTTTTCTCCCGGAATGCTGACAACCATCATCACCATTGCTGCAGTGGTGGTGTTGGTAACGGCCACCTTCGTGGTGGATATGCTTCGCACGCCTGAAATTGCCCTTTATGACACCAGTGCTTTGATTTCGCCCAATGGCGACCAGGACCAGGACCAGGCGACGTTTAACTACCGCCTGTCGGAAGATGCTGCGGTCAGTGCCTACATACTCAGCGGGCGCGGCGGCGTGGTGCGCACTTTGATGCTCGACCAGCCGCAGGCCGCAGGCCAATATACCCTGACCTGGGACGGGCTGGGCGAAAGCCTGCAGCCCATTGAGGACGGCAGCTACCAGCTCCGGCTGACCGCCAGCGGAACACTGCGGGCCAGCAACCAGACCGCAGCCATCACAGTGGACACCACAGCGCCAACGGTGGAACTGGTGAACCTGCCCGAAAACCTGCGGGTGCGCACAGAATCCATCACCATCCAGGGGGTTACCGACCCTGGCGCAGTGTTGCGGCTGCTGGACAGCCCACAGCCCGTCGCGGTTGACGGGCGCGGCTATTTTTCGTTTGTTTTCCGCCTGCGTGAAGGCGATAATTTTTTCACCCTGCAGGCCACAGACCCGGCAGGCAACACCAACATTGTCCAGCGCAGCATTGCCCGCATCACCACCCCGCCAGAAATCACCCTGGCTTCCCCGGTGGATGGGACCTGGACCAACCAGAAGATTGTGGCAGTCAGCGGTGTGGCCTCTGCCGCGCTGTATCCCATACCAGGATTTTTGCAAATCAATGGCGAACGGGTCAACATTGGTGCAGATGGCCGTTTTTTCCACCAGGCCATTGTGCAAGAGGGCGATAACCTCATCCGGGTGGTGGCCACGGACGACGTGGGCAACCAGACTTTGAGCGAGGTGTTGGTGCATGTGAAGACGACAGCCCCAACAATTGCGCTGAACATTACCGAAGGCGAAACCTTCAGCAGCCCCATTTTGCAGCTCAATGGGCGAACCGACCCAGGCAGCCTGGTGACGGTGAATGGGCAGGGGGTGGTTGTGGGCACCAGCGGCAGTTTTCAAATTGGCTTGCAGCTGCTGGAAGGCCGCAACCTGGTGGATATCGTCGCCCGCGACCTGGCTGGCAACACGGCGGCGCTCTCCCGGCAGGTGGTTTACCAGCCGCCCGGTGCAGCCAGCGGTATTCAACAGGCCTGGGATAACCTCGCCGTTCTGCCCTCACTGGCGCTGCCCATGCTGCTGGCAGGGGTTGTCCTGGTGCTGTTTTTTGTCCTGCGCCAACGCGGCATTGCCCTTTCGCTCTCTGTGGACCAGCCCACCTTCCACCCCGGCCTGCCTGGCGAGGGCAAGGTGTTGCGTGTCTGGCTGGATATGAACCAAACCGCCCCGGTTACACTGGAGGTGTTGGACCAGGGCGGCTACCGGGTTGCCACACTGCTGCACAACCGCCGCCGGACAGCCCGTAAGCACACGTTCACGTGGGATGGTTACGATGACTTTGGCCGTCCGGCAGCCCCCGGGCTTTACACCATCCAGGCCGAAGCGGGTATCAACCCGGTAAAAGTCAGCAGCAGCGTCCAGGTGGCCATTGTGGAAGATATCCTGGTGCACCGCCGGGCTGCGGCGCGCGGCATCCAAACCGGGCAAAGACTGAACCCGTAACCTGCCTGCCTCTGCGCCCAGTTCAGGGCTGGTTAACCCAACCTTGAACGCCAGTCGGTAATTTACTCCTGGCTTATCAATTCCTCAGCGCATCCCTATCAGTTCGGGGTAAAATCATCGTAACTACTCACCCATCCCCCCTGTATCCCCCCTTCCCGCCGGGAAAGGGGGAAGGAAGACGGCAGATTGACGTTCCAAGCGGGGTTTAACCCGCCTGGAACGTCAATTTACCCGTTCTCTCCCCCGCCCCAAAGCCTGGGGCGGGGGCTGGGGGGTGGGGCTGAGCAGCTAAAAATCATTCAAAATACAGCGCTGGCTTTCAGCAAAAAAGGAAAGACTATGGCCAACCTGACCGGAGAAGAACGCTCACGGTATGTTCAAAATATGTTCGGGCGCATTGCCCACCGCTATGACCTGATGAACCAGCTGATGACCGCCGGGCAGGATGGAAGCTGGCGGCGCGCCCTGATTGAAAAAGCCCGGATCACCCCCAGCAGCCGGGTTCTTGACCTGGGCTCCGGCACGGGGGATATCGCCCTGGAAATCCAGGCCCGTCACCCGCAGGCCTGGGTGCTGGCGGCGGATTTCACCGAAGGGATGATGCGGGTTGGGCAAAAACGGCCCAACGGCAGCACCCTGGATTGGTGTTCGTCGGATGCGCTCAACCTGCCCTACCCCGCGGCGCATTTTGACGCGGTGGTTTCGGGCTTTTTGATGCGCAATGTGAGCAGCGTGCCGCGCGGGCTGGCGGAGCAGCACCGGGTGTTGAAACCTGGCGGGCGGATTGTCATCCTGGACACCACCCGCCCACCCGAAAATTTGCTGGCGCCTTTCATTCGCTTTCACCTGAACACGGTTATCCCCTCGCTGGGGCGGCTGGTGGCCGGAGACAGTGATGCCTATACCTACCTTCCCGATTCTACCCAGGGTTTTTTGAAAGCCGAAGACCTGGCCGCCCGCATGGTGGAAGCCGGTTTTCGGAATGTGGGCTACCGCCGCCTGATGCTGGGTACGATTGCCCTGCACTGGGGCGAGAAATAACAGGATTACCGGTGGGTGAAGATCACGCCAAAGCAGCCCTGCGGGGCAACCCCTCTTTTGTATGGCGGGCTGGCCAACAGCGCCGGCTGGGTATGGTGCAGCAGGCAGCCGGGAAGCGCCTGGCCGGAACCATCCTGGAAAATGGCTGTGGGGTAGGCATGTACGTTCAAAAACTGGCCCAAGACGGCGGGCAGGTGATTGGCCTGGAATTTGACCAGGAATATGCCCTGCAGGCGCGACCGTTCGTACCGGAACTGGTGCGGGCGGCAGGGGAAAATTTACCCTTCCCCAACCAGTTTTTCGACCTGATTTTGAGTCACGAAGTGATTGAGCATGTGGCGGATGACGCCCTGGCCGTGGGCGAAATGGTGCGCACCCTGAAGCCGGGCGGCAGGCTGGTGTTGTTCTGCCCGAACCGGGGATACCCTTTTGAAACGCACGGGATCTACTGGCGGGGGCGCTATCGCTTTGGAAACATCCCCCTGGTCAACTACCTGCCTCGCTGGCTGCGCGACCGGCTTGCGCCGCATGTCCGGATTTATTCGCGCCGCGACCTGCAAAATTTGTTTGCCGGGCTGCCGGTGCGCTTTGTTGAACGCACAGTGATCTTCGGGGCATACGACAACATTATCGCCCGGCGGCCGCGGTTGGGTCGGCTGCTGCGGGGCATTCTGCAGGCACTTGAAGCATCCCCCCTACGAATTTTTGGGCTGTCTCATTTTTGGGTGATTGAAAAACAATAACCGGGTAGGATATCTCACCCCTCAAGGAGGGGGTTCACGGGATCGAAAACAAACCCGACAGGTTTTTAAAACCTGTCGGGTTTTTCGGTCTTTGTCGGGTTTTGAATCAATTAACGCTTTTGCAGGAATTCAATCAGCCGTCTTGCAGGTAGGCCTGGACGACAATGCGCTGGGTGTTGACTCGGTAGGGGTAGCAGGAAATCAGGGTCACCTGGGCGTCGGGCGTGGGGGCCATCACCTCCACCTGGGTGGGGGCAACAATCAGGGTATTCCCGACAATATAGGTATAGGAACGCTGGTTGGTGTAGACAATCACCCGGTCGCCGGGTTTGAGTAAATCTAAATCGCGAAAGATTTCGCCAAAAATATCATTGTGGGCTGAGAGCACCATGTTGCCATTCTGGCCAGGGTTGGCGGTGCCAATGTGCTGCCCCACCCCTTTTTTCAACTGCTCCCAGCCATCGCCCTGCACTACGGGCATATCCACATTTAGGGCCGGAATTTGGATGCGAATGGCCTGTTCTGGCCCGGGGGTGGGCAGTGGAATTTGGGGGAGCGACTGGACCAATGGACGCAAATGATCGGGGATTTCGGCATCGTTCGGGCGAGCACCGCCGGGGGCATCCGGGGGGGTATGCCCCGAAGGCAGCACCAGCGCCGAGATAATGGGCGTTGGGGTGAGTGTGGGCAGTTCCAGAACCCCAGCCACTTCCTGGTTGAGGCGCTGGATGACCTGCAGGCCATTCAAGAGGACAAAGACCAGCAGCAGCACCGCGCTCACTTCGATGGTGAGTAAAACGCCATCAATGAAGCGCCAGCCCCAGGAACGGCGGCGCAGGCGAGCTGCTGGCTCTTCTGGCTCATCACCCTGGCTGGCGCGCAGCCCGTCCAGGCTTTGGGTATCCAGGTCGGGAGCAAGCAGCACAGCCCGGCCAGTTTTACGAAAGCGCTCAATGCGGGTATTACGGCTGGCCCGGCGCTTCTCAATCAGCATCCGGCGCAGCTCTTCTTCGCTAAACTCATCCAGAATGGATTTTCGGCTCATGGGGTGAATTATACCCAAAAAAAGAGTGCCCACCCATCTCCCCTTCCCGCTGAGGTGCACGCAAATGTTGTTACCGCCCATTCTCTCCCCCGCCCCAAAGCCTGGGGTGGGGGGGTGGAGAAGATCAGGGAACAGCCAGGCGTTTCTGCCTTGGAGATACGCCGAAAACATCCATTTACACTCTTCCCAAATTCGGAATACCCTGCTATAATTGCTTGCCGCCATTAAAGGCGGTTTTGTATTGAAATCTTTGGTAAGGACTATTGGCCATGAACGAAGAACTTTTGAAAGCAGTGCAAGGGTCTTTCAACCCACAAATTCCGGACATTCGCACCGGTGACATGGTGAGCGTGCATGTGAAAATCAAGGAAGGCAGCCGCGAACGCATCCAGATTTTCAAGGGCACCATCATCCGCATTCGCAAGAGCAACAACTTCACTGTGCGCCGCGTGGCGAGCAATGGGATTGGTGTGGAACGCACCTTCCCGTTCCTTTCGCCGAATGTGGACAAGGTGGAGGTAGAGCGCCATTCGCATGTGCGCCGCTCCCGGCTCTATTTCCTGCGCGACCGCGCCGGTAAGGCCTCTCGCCTGAAACAAAAATTTAAGGCCTAGAAATTTGACGTAAAAAATAACCCGAAGGGTGCAGTGAGGGCGCTGCGCCCTTTTCTCGTTTGTTTTTCAGGAGGAACGCATGCCTAAGCCAATCATCGGCGTCACGATTTTTCGTGGGCCAGGCCCAGGGGAGGGGCTTTACCAGATGGTGGCCAACCCATACATTGAAGCCCTGTTGGAGGCCGGCGCGCTGCCCATTCTGCTGCCGGTTGGACTGGAAGAAGATGACCGCAAGCAGATTCTTCCCATGCTGTCCGGCGTGCTGTTCACGGGGGGTGGAGACGTTCAGCCGGAATTATTTGGGGGGATTCCCCACCCCACCGTCAGCGGGGTGGACGCCAGGCGAGATGAGATTGAAATTGGGCTTGTCCGGCAGGTGGTGGAAACTGGCGCGCCATTTTTGGGCATCTGCCGCGGCCTGCAGGTGATTAACGTTGCCCTGGGCGGCAGCCTGTACACGGATGTTCTCGACCAGCTCCCCGGCGCCGACCGCCACGACTACCACCATACCCACCCGCGCAGCCACCTGGCACACCCTGTGCGCCTGGAACCCAACAGCAAATTGGCGAACATTTTAGCAAGCGGAGCGAGCGTTGAAGTCAACAGCCTGCACCATCAAGGCATTCAGCGGTTGGCCGATGGTCTGCGCCCGGTGGCTTTTGCGCCCGATGGACTGGTGGAGGCCTACGAACTGCCCAACCACCCGTACGGCCTGGCAGTGCAGTGGCACCCAGAATGGCTGACCGCCCATGCTTCGATGCGGGCGCTGTTCCGTTCATTTGTGCGCGCGGCTGAATCCCAACCGGTATGAGCGCAAATCCCTCCGGGCCTTTGGGTATTTTTGATTCGGGCATGGGGGGGCTTTCAATTGTCCGGGCCATTCGCAGCCTGCTGCCGGAAGAAGATCTTCTTTTCTTTGCAGACCAGGCGCATGTTCCCTACGGGCCGCGCCCGCTTTTAGAAGTTCGCCATTTTTCGGAAGAAATCACCCGTTTTTTGCTTTCAGAGGGAGCGAAGTTAATTGTGGTAGCCTGCAACTCGGCTTCGGCCGCCAGCCTGCACTACCTGCGGGAGACCTTCCCGGATGTGCCTTTTGTGGGCATGGAACCAGCGGTAAAACCAGCCGCAGAATATACCGGCACAGGCGTTGTGGGGGTGCTGGCCACCCCGGCAACCTTCCAGGGAGCGCTTTATGCTTCCGTGGTGGAGCGTTTTGCCAAAGATGTGCGCCTGATTCAACACACCCTTCCGGGACTGGTGGAGCAAATTGAGGCCGGAAACCTGCAAGGCCCGCAAACCCGCCAGATTTTAGAAGATGCCCTGCTGCCCATGCTGGCGGAAGGGATTGACACTGTTGTACTGGGCTGCACCCACTACCCGTTTGTGATTCCGCTGGTGCAGAAAATTGCAGGGCCAGGTGTGCGGGTGATTGACCCTTCGCCGGCGGTTGCCCGCCAGGTTGGGCGCATCCTGGAACAGCACAGGCTGCGCCATCCGAGAACAACACAAGGCACCCTGCAGTGCTACACATCGGGGTCAGCGCCAGGTTTTGGCCAGGCGCTAAAAACCCTGGTTGGGATTGACGGAACTGCCCGACAGGCAGCGTGGGTGAACGGACAGGTTGGGTTGGTCAGCCCGCAGCCTTAATGGCCAGACCGCCCACGATGGTTTCAAATGGACTGAGCGCCCGCAAACGGCTCTCGCGAGCATCTACCCCTTCAAATTTTTGTGTCAGCAAACGAATGAACGCCGGTACCTGGGCAGACCCGCCGGTGCGAAGGACCACCTGGATTTGGTCGGCACGCAGGCCGCTGCTTTTAAGGACATCATCCAGCGCGGCGTCCACCTGGGCAACATAGCCCGCAATCAGGCGTTCAAACTGGGGCAGGGTAAAGAACTCTTTCAGGCGCAGCCCGGCCTCAATGATTTCCACTTTGGACGTGGGCTGGCTGGAAAGGTTGATTTTGGCCTGCTCCAATTGCTGGAACAGTTTAAAGCCAAGGTTCTTTTCCACCAGGGTTTGCAGGCGCTGGATAGATTCGGGGTCGGAGCCTCGGCTGGCATCGCGCAGCACTTCGCGATACTGCGGGCGGCTGAGCATGACCATGGTTTGCCAGCTTTCCAGGTATTCCAAAAGGTGGGCGGGGAAAGGTTGGCGGTTGCGCAGGGTCGCGCCCTCCCCAAACCGGCGGCGCAGCGGGCGCATGAGCGTGCGGTCGAGGTCATCGCCGCCAAGCAGCACGCCAGCCGTGGCCAGCACACGGGGAGGTTGGCTTCCACCCAATTCCATTACCGTGAAATCGAGCGTGCCGCCGCCAAAATCGAAAACCAGGGCAAACTGGCGCTCCTGAGCCTGGCGGTGGTAAACATAGGCAGCGGCTACGGGTTCATATTCAAAGTCAATATGCTTAAACCCGGCCAGGGCAGCCGCCTGGGCAACCTTGGCCTGGGCGCGGGCATCTACATCCGGCTCATCGGAAAAGCGCACCGGGCGACCCAAAACCACGCCGTCTACGTCCTGGCCGAGTTCTTGCATGCAGCGCTCGCGCAGGTGGCGCAGCAGAATCGCGATTAATTCTTCTACAGGGTAGTAGCGATCGAACACCTGGGTGCCTTCATAGGCCGGGTTGCGCAGGGCAGTTTTAATGGATTGAATCAGGCGTCCCTGGGCATTGGTGTCTACCTGGACATACAAATCGTCCCAATAAATAATCGGGCCGCTGCCCCCACCGCCCACCACCATGCGAATTTCATCCACCCATTTCATTTCCCAAAATACCGGGCGGCCGGTTTCGAGTTCGAGATATTTGCGCACCGCCTCCGAACCTACGAAGTGTTCCTGGCTGCGGCTGATGAAAATAAACGAACGCAGCATACGGGGGTTAAGGCTGCCAGGGTCGAGGGGGAACATACGAATATGCCCGTCCTGCAGCAGCGCGATAGACGAGTTGCTTGTCCCAAAATCCAGGCCAACGGTGACCATACCGTGGGTTTACGCTCCATCTGCGGGCAGCAGCCCCAGGTCTGCCGGGGAAACCGCCACCCCGTTGAAATTGTCAAAGGTCATATCTGAGAAGGGCAGGTTAAGGGCAAGACGGGCCCGGTTGAAAAGGTCGTTGTAGTTGGCAGGAACTTGCCGCTCCCAATGCAGTTCCAATAAGGCGGCCACAGCCCGGATATTCTCGCTGTGGGAGCCTTCGATTTCCACAAACCCCCCAATGGGCAGTTCGTCTAACATCACCTGAGCCCCACCGACCAGGTAAACGGTGCGGAATTTTTCATAGATAAAGCAGACATGGTAGCCCAGGGCAGTAAAGAGCTGGTGGGCTGCTGCGGGGTCGTTCAGGCTGAATTCAATTTCGCGGCGGACGTTGAGCCCGTTTTCCACCTGGAGGGGGCCTTTGAACGTCAGGGTGTTTTTGGGTCCAAACGTGCGCAGCCGCAGCAAAACGCTGGCCGCCAGGAGCCCACCATCTGCGCTGTCGAAACGCTGGTTGACTTCGTGCTGGCGCGGTTCGGCCAGCCGGGCGCCCACCCGGTTCAGGCGGGCTTCGAGGTGGTCGAGGTGTTGGACGTAAAACTTGGCTTCCTGTTCGAACATATCCTTTTATTTATACCACGCTGAGCAGGGTTTGTTTCTGTTCCACGCTGTCGCCGGATTTTATTTTAATGCGGGCAATGGTGCCGGCACGGGGTGATTTTAATTCATTCTGCATCTTCATGGATTCGAGAATGACCAACACCTGGCCCTTGGCAACTTCCTGGCCATTTTCCACGGTGACCGAAACCACCAACCCGGGCATGGGTGCTTTGAGGTGGAACTCACCACTTTCGGCAATGCCGCCGCGCGAGGCGGCTTTGAGCCGTTTTTCGCGTTCGTCTTCCACCCGGGCGGTGTACAGGTCTCCACGCAGTAAAACCTCCCAGGCAAGGCTGTCTGCGTCAGCGCCCTCAGTCACGAAGGTTTCGTAGGATTTGCCGTTGAGCAGCAGGGAATAGACAGACTGGCTGCCCACTTCACGGAAATCGAGCTCGTAGGCCACGCCGTTCAACAAGACATGGGTATCGTCCACAATTTCCACAAGGTATTCACGGTCTTGAATGGTAACTACATATTTCATGCGATTTCTCCGTGGAAAATGTTAGCGGTGCATCCGCTCCCAACGACCAACCCACTTCCAGTTGCTGGCGTCGCGCTCATTGCGCTGGATGACCTGGGCAGAGCGGCGGGTTTGCCTGTGTGCAGCCAGGGCGGCAGCGATGGCTGCGATTTCGGGGTTCTGGCCGCCAGCTTCTTGCATGGAAAAGCGTTCTTCCACAAAGCGGGTGTCGAACTGGCCGGCGATGAAGCGGTGTTGGTTGAGCAGGGTCTGGTGGAAGGGAATATTGGTCTTGACACCGATGATTTTATACTCGTCCAGCGCCCGGCGCATGCGTAAAATGGCCTGGCCGCGGGTTTCACCCCAAACCACCAGCTTGGAAATCATCGAATCGTAATAGGGTGAGATTTCAAAACCGGGGTACACACCAGTATCTACCCGCACCCCCGGCCCGGTGGGCAGCAGGGATTGGGTGATCTGGCCGGTGGAGGGCATGAAGTTGTTGTGGGGGTCTTCGGCGTTGATGCGGCACTCAATGGCCCAGCCATTGAAAGAGACATCTTCCTGTTTGTAGCGCAGGGTGCGCCCGCGGGCAATGCGAATTTGCTCTTTGACGATGTCAATGCCGGTGACAAACTCAGTTACGGGGTGTTCCACCTGCAGGCGGGTGTTCATTTCCAGGAAGAAGAAGTTTTTGTCCTTATCCACCAGGAACTCAATCGTGCCAGCGTTATGATAGTTGACGGCGCGGGCGGCCTTCACGGCCACTTCGCCCATCCGGCGGCGCAGGTCTTCATCCGTATTGACAAAGGGCGAAGGCGCTTCTTCAAGCATTTTTTGGTGGCGGCGCTGCAGCGAACATTCGCGCTCGCCCAGGTGGATGATGTTGCCTTCGTCATCACCCAGGATTTGGATTTCGATATGACGGGCGTTTTCCACCAGCTTCTCCAGGTAGACATTGCCATCGCCAAAAGCGGCCTCTGCCTCGCGACGGGCAGATTGGATGAGCAGCGGCAAATCAGCAGCACTGCGCACCTCGCGCATACCTTTGCCGCCGCCGCCTGCCGTTGCCTTAATCAGCAGCGGAAAGCCCACCTGGGGGGCAACGGCTATTAATTCATCATCATGCAAGCCACCCTCGCCCTCTGTACCGGGGACGACGGGCACCCCAGCGGCAGTTACCGTGTTGCGAGCAACCATCTTATCCCCCATGGCAGCAATGGCTGAGGGGCGCGGGCCAATAAAGGCGATGCCCGCATCCAGGCAGGCCTGGGCAAACTCTTCACGTTCGGCCAGGAAGCCGTAACCGGGATGAACTGCCCCGGTCCCACTGCGGCGGGCGACCTCTAAAATTTTGTCAATGCGCAGGTAGGATTCGCGGGAAGGCGCCGGGCCAATGCAGTAGGCTTCGTCGGCATAGCGGACGTGCAGGGCCTGGCGGTCGGCTTCGGAAAAAACCGCCACGGTTTCTAACCCCAATTCGCGGCAGGCCCGGATAATTCGCACGGCAATTTCGCCGCGGTTGGCAATGAGCACTTTGTTAAACATCTTGCTGCCTCCTCTCGCTTAAAGCGGGATGTTGCCGTGTTTCTTGGCCGGGTTGGCGTCGCGTTTGTTGGCGAGCATTTCCAGGGCGTTAATCAGGCGCGGGCGGGTATCGCTGGGTTCAATGACATCGTCTATATAGCCGCGTGAGGCGGCCACATAGGGGTTGGCAAATTTTTCGCGGTATTCATCCACCAGTTCTTTCTTGCGGGCAGCCGGGTCGCTGGCTTCGTTGATTTCGCGCCGGAAGATGATATTGACGGCGCCATCCGGACCCATCACCGCAATTTCGGCGGTAGGCCAGGCCAGGTTGAGGTCACCCCGGATGTGTTTGCTGCTCATCACGTCATAAGCGCCGCCATAGGCTTTGCGGGTAATGACAGTCAGCTTGGGCACGGTGGCCTCGCAGTAGGCATAGAGCAGCTTGGCGCCAGAGCGGATGATGCCGCCGTGTTCCTGGGCGGTGCCGGGCAGGAAACCGGGCACATCTACAAAGGTGATGATGGGAATATTGAACGAATCACAAACGCGAACAAAGCGCCCGGCCTTTTCGGATGCGTTGATATCGAGCACACCTGCCAGCACCATTGGTTGGTTGGCCACAATGCCCACGCTGTGACCGCCGAGGCGGGCAAAGCCAATGACGATATTCATGGCGTAGTTTTCCTGGATTTCAAAAAAATCGCCGTTATCCACAATCATCCGAATGGCATCGCGAATTTCGTAGGGCTTGCTTGGGTCGGGCGGGACAAGCGAATCCAGGGCTGGCTCGCGGCGCAGGGGGTCGTCGTCCGGTGTGAGGTGCAGGGGGTCTTCCATGTTATTTTGTGGAAGGTAGGCCATCATTTTACGCACCAGGTAGAGGGTGTCGGCCTCAGAATCGGCAGCAACGTGGCAGACCCCGGAAACTTCCATGTGGACATCGGCACCACCCAGCTCTTCAAAGGTGACATCTTCATGTGTCACTGCCTTGACCACTTCAGGCCCGGTAATAAACATATACGAAGAATTGCGCACCATGAAAATAAAATCGGTGAGCGCGGGGGAATAAACAGCCCCACCCGCGCACGGCCCCATGATGACGCTGATTTGCGGGATAACACCCGAAGCCAACGTGTTGCGCAAAAAGATATCGGCATACCCGCCGAGCGAAACTACCCCTTCCTGGATGCGCGCCCCGCCGGAATCGTTGATGCCGATCACTGGCGCGCCGTTTTTAAGGGCCATATCCATAATTTTGCAAATCTTTTCCGCATGGACTTCGCCCAGGCTGCCGCCAAAGACGGTGAAATCTTGCGAAAAGACGTACACCAGGCGGCCATCAATGGTCCCCCAACCCGTCACGACGCTGTCGGAGAGAAAGCGCTTCTTGTCCAGGCCAAAGTCGTTGGTGCGGTGGGTAACAAAGGCGTCAATCTCGCGGAAAGAGCCTTTGTCGAGGAGCAGGTCAATCCGCTCCCGGGCTGTCAGGCGGCCGCGCTCGTGTTGGGCCTCAATCCGGTCCAGGCCGCCGCCCAGCCGGCTTTCGGCTTTTATCTCTTGCAAACGTTGAATTTTGGGGTCAAGCGCTTCGGTCATAGCAACTCCATTTCAAAGTAATCTAACCCAATTAGCGGCAAAGCAGGGGCATGCTGCTTTCTCATAAATTCTTGGGCTTGTATATAACACCGAAAATCGTCAAAGGAAACACTCAGGTTAAGGGGAATTATACTTGCAATATTTGAACTATGCCGAGAATGGCGATGATAATGGGGTAAGGATTCGTTTGGAATAACCGCCGGGCCTTTCCGATAATCGTCCCAGTCCTCCGGGCTTGAACCTGGGCTCGCTTGTGGTTACGGTTAAAACGTGTCTCTCCGCCTGTTGGCGAGGTGACAGTCACCTTGGAGGTGACAGTCACCTTACTTCCCCTACCCCCCTGTAGTCACGGTTTCAACCGCGCTCCCCATCCACCCCGTAGGGGTGAAACGATTAAAGGAATAACACAGAGGGCCACCGAGTTTTTCAATAATATCTCGGTGACCCTCTGCTGATTTTACCGAAGGCAAATTAGGCCAGTTAGGAAATGTTCACTTTTGGGGTCATGCTTTCCAGCGAGTGAGTGCCCAGGCCGGGAAAGCCAGCAGCAAAATGGTCAACACCAGGGCAAAGGGCCAGTTGGCGCCCCCGCCGGGAGCAACCGCCAGCACCAGCCGCTCGTACCAGACCGCCCCGGCCATAGCCAGTGCCCAGGGCCAGAACAGCCGGGCGGCCCAAGGGTGACCCCGCCACAGGCTCCAAAAAGCCGCAAGCCCAACCAAGCTTAAGCCCAATCCACTGGCCGCCAGGTAGGCAGGCGGCACCTGGAGCGGCAGGGCGGCCAAAAAATCCCACTGGCGCACAGCCTGGACAACGCGCAGGCCATGAAAGAGAATGGGAACCAGCATTCCCAGGCAGAGCAGGGTAATCATCCAGGGGCGTTCGGGTTTCATGGAATCTCCAGGGTGATTTTACCCGACTGCGCCCCGCTTTCCAGCAAGGTGTGGGCACGCTGCGCTTCAGCCAGCGGGAAGCGCTCCCCCAGGAGGGGACGCAGTTTGCCCGCAAAAACCAGGTCCATCACCTGGTCGAAATCACGCCGAGTGCCCATGGTAGAGCCCAGCAGAGAAAGGTGCTTGGCAAACATGTAGCGGTTGTCAATTTGAACCAGCGGGCCGCCAGTGTTGCCAACCGTCAGGATGCGCCCGCCTTTACGGGCCGCCCGGAAACTGAGCGGGAAGGTGGAGCCGACGTTGTCTACCACCACATCTACCCCACGCTTCTCGGTCAGGCGGTAAATCGCCCGGGGCCAATCTTCTTCCTGGGTGCGGTCAATTAGAAAATGGGCACCCAATGACGCAGCCAGGGCAAGCTTTTCTGGGCCTGCACCCACCACATACACGGTTGCCCCGGCAAAACGGGCAATCTGGATGGCCGCCGTGTTCACCCCGCCTGACGCCCCCACCACCAACACGCTCTCGCCAGGCCGAAGCCGGGCACGATCCACAAGCGAATGCCAGGCGGTGTGGAAAACTAAAGCCGCCGCCGCGGCTTCGGCAAGGTTGAAACCCTCCGGCACGCGCTTGAGGTTGTGGGCCGGGACACAGGTATACTGGGCGTAGGTTCCAGCGCGGGTTTCACCCACGAGCTGCCAGCTGCGGCACTGGTTTTCAAGCCCCTGGATGCAGAATTCACACTCACCACAGCCGATATTAGCATTAATCACCACTCGCTCGCCAACCTGCCAGCCAGCAGCCCCTGGCCCCAGGGCGGCAATTTCACCCGCTCCATCTGCGCCGGGAATGTGCGGGTACTTCAGCCGGATGCCCGGCCAGCCCTGCCGCACCCACAGGTCCAGCCGGTTGAGGGCGGCAGCATGCAGGCGCACCAGGGCTTCACCTGGGCCGGGTTGCGGAACAGGCAGCTCACCAAACTGCAGAACTTCTGGGCCACCATGGGCACTCAGGTAAATTGCTTTCATTCTTATTCCTTCGCGATCTGGTTTTTATCCTATCCTGTGCATCCCTGTTTAATCTTTTTAACAGGGATAGACAGGATGGACAGGATGTTTTTTTATCCTGTCAATCCCTGGTGATAAATATACTCCCAAAAAATTATATCAAACCTGGCTAAAACAATCAGCGTATCCGAAATCCAGGTTCGTTGGTAGAGCACTTAATTACCATTCAAATCCTTTACGCCCACCGCACCCAACACGCCCGCTAAAAATAAGAGGAGGATTCCCGGCATGGCGATGCGGTCAAAACCGGTGGTAAGCCACCAGGAAAGGTCTTCAGATTGGTCGAATGAGGTGACATAATAAATTGCACAGGCTGCCAGCAAAAAGAGACCCCCCAGGATGGCCAGCCTTGCCCCTGTGGACGGGACCCATTTGCCAGTGCCGCTGCGGGCTGCCGGGCTCAAACGCTTCCAGACCCCAAAAAACACCAACCCCAGGCTGGCAAACCCGAGGCCGCCCCATACGCTGAACGTAAAAAGCGAATTTACCCCATAGGCAAGCACCTGCCAACCTTCCCCCAAGTGAAACTGGCCCGCCAGGAATTGCGAAATCATCTCACCTGCTAAATCTGATTGATAAAATTCGGCGCTGGCATAGGCCTTGCGGTACACCGCCGCCCAGAAGAGGCCATACCCGGCCAGCGGGGCCAGCAGAGCCGCCCACAACACCCCCACCTGGCGCAGCAGCCGCCAGGGAAAAGAGAAGACCCCTAAAGCCAAAAGCCCCACCACGGCCATTCCCAAAAATTCCGGCCTTGTCCAGGCCGCCAGGGCAAACAGCAAACCGCTCAGCGCCAGGGCACGGGGGTTGGGCAGCGGGGTGGATTCCGTGTTTTGGGGCAGGGCGGCTAAAAAGACGAACCCACCGCCCAATAAATAAAACGCGGCCGCCAGGTTGGCGTAAGCAATGGTGGCATGGTAAAACAGCAGCGGCGTGGAGGCAAACAGAAAACTGACCATCCCGGCGGTGCTCGGTTTAAGCCCGGCTTGCAGCAGGAAAGCAAACACCAGGGCAAGGATGAAGAGGTAGTACCCGCCAAAAAGCAGTTTTGAAGCCGGCAAGGCGCTGCCAGCCAGCAAATTGAGGCTGGCAATGGAAAGCGGAATGTGCAGCGGATAGGCCAACGTGGTGGTACCCCAACGCCAGATGTCGGCAAGCGAGCCTGTGATGGCAATGCCGCTGCCCTTTACGCCCCAGAGCAAAATACCATCATCACTGTAATAGCCCATCCCAATCGAAAGGTAGAGGCCCAACACACCCAGGGCCAGCACAGGTAAAAACCAGGCCCAGGTGCGCCAGGCGCATTGGCGGAGTGCGGTCCAGTGCTGGCTGACGCGGCGGCGAGCCAGCAGCCCCAAGCCTGCCCCGCCCGTCAAAATGGCGGCCCAGGCCGCCAGGGTGCTTTCCTGGCCAATCGGGATTCCCAGCAAGGATAGGGCCGCCAGCCCCAGAGAAAACACCCCTAACCCCAGGCCCCAACCCAGGGTTAACACCAACAGAGAACTACTTTCTGGATAAGCAGGCGACAACCTGGCAGGCAAAAGCGCAGCCGCCAGAAGCACACCCGCCAACCACAGCCCGGCAAGCCAGGCTGCTCCTTGTAAAACATTTCCGCCAATTTGCAGCAGGCTGTTGAAACGCGGCAGCGTCTGCCCGGCCCCCGTGAAGCCGCCATCCGGTGGGATCACTCCCAGTTTTTCATTGAACATGGTATAGGCAAGGGTGCCCTGGTAGCGTTGAACCGGGGGGAATTCGTGACTGATCAGAATGTAGGTACGCTCATCGCGCACAACCTGGGCACCGCATTCGAGCGTGGTACAGTTCAGCACCTCGCGCGGCGCCAGAAAAAACTGCATAATGGGTGATGCGGAGAGCGGCAAAGGGCCATAGCCGGTTGGGGGCAATACCACCCGGGCATTTTGGGGCGTGTTCGCCAGGATAAACTCGACATAGTCCGCAAAAAATGCGCCTTCATAAAAAGCCGCCCCACGCCACAAGGCATGTTTGCCAATGTCTTTATACACCCGCACAGCCAACGGAGCATAATGCTGGAGCACAAACCCGGTTTGCAGCAAAGCAGCGACCAGCAGCACCAGCCACAGCCAGGCGGGCAGTTTCCTGTCCATTGAATTATTTAGCGCAGGCCGGTTTCGCTGCGGGCAATCACCATGCGCTGAATTTCGCTGGTGCCTTCGTAAATTTCGGTAATCTTGGCATCGCGGAAGAAGCGCTCAACGGGCAGTTCTTTGCTGTAGCCCATACCGCCGTGAATCTGCACGGCCTGGTGGGTGCAGAACATGGCGGTTTCAGAGGCAAACAGCTTGGCCATGGCCGATTCGGTCGTGAAGCGGGTGCCATTTTTCTTGAACGCTTCCTTGGCCAGGCAGGCGTTGTAAATCAGCCCACGCGAGGCTTCGATGCGGGTTTTCATATCAGCCAACTTAAACTGGATGCCCTGGAACTGGCCAATTTTTTGGTCAAAGGCTTCGCGTTCGCGCGAGTACTGCAGGCTGGCTTCGTAGGCGGCTTCGGACAAGCCCAGCGCCTGGGCGGCAATGCCAATCCGCCCGGCGTCGAGCACAGTCATGGCAATCTTAAACCCGTCGCCCTCTTTGCCCATCAGGTTAGCAGCAGGCACCCGGTAATTTTCAAAGACAATTTCGCTGGTGGCGGAGGCGCGGATGCCCAACTTGGGTTCCTTTTTACCCCGGCTGAAACCCGGCAGCGTAGTGTCCACCAAAAAAGCCGAGATGCCTTTGTGCCTCTTCTCCGGGTCGGTCATGGTAAACATGAGGACAATATCAGCCACCGGTGCGCTGGTCACCCAAGACTTGCGACCATTGAGGATGTAGGCATCGCCATCCCGCACAGCGCGGCTGGACATGTTGCCCGCATCGGAACCGGACATGGGTTCGGTCAGCGAATAGGCGCCGATTTTTTGGCCCGATGCAACCGGAACCAGGAACTGCTGCTTTTGGGCTTCCGTGCCGAACAAGACGAGCGCATTGCAGTACAGCGAGTTATTCACGGACATGACCGTACCATGGGAGGCATCTACCTTACATATTTCTTCCAGCGCCAGCACATAGGCCAGGGTATCCATACCGGCCCCGCCGTATTCCTCTGGAACTTCGATGCCCATGAAACCCATACCACCCATTTTTTTGACGGTTTCATAGGGAAATTCGCCGCTTTCGTCAAACTCAGCGGCAACAGGGGCAACTTCTTTCAGTGCAAAATCGCGTGCCGCCTCGCGAATCATGCGGTGCTCATCGTTTAACATCGCTTCAAATCCGGGTGTGGACATAGGTTTGTTCCTCCTGAAGGAAATTTGTTTGCTCGAAATGTATTATATTGTATTAACTGCGGGTTTGGGGAATACCACGTGAATCGGTGCGCGCAAATGTTGTTCAAATTTGCGGTTCTCACTTTCCAACCCCGCCCCAGGCTTTAGGGCGGGGCGTAGAAAAGGTAGCGGCCATTTTGCGGGTACTGCCCGCCAGGTGGCCACTACCTAAGAATTGGATACTTTGCAACCCATCTCCCGAGGAAACGTATAGTATAATGCCCTTAACCCCGGAGGTTTAACTGTGTCCAAGAACGATCCATCTTATGATAACCGCAAAGGCCTGTTCGCTGGCCTTGGAAACCACATCAAGTTGATTTTAAAATTAATGATGGACCCGCGAGTCCCGGCCTGGCTCAAAGCCCTGCCGGTGGTTTCGTTCGGATATTTGCTCTGGATTCCAGACCTTGCACCGATCATCCCGATTGACGATGCCCTGGTGCTCTGGCTTGGGACCCAGATGTTCATTGAATTGTGCCCGCCGGATATTGTGGCCGAACACCGCGGCGAACTTGATCGCACGGTGGATACCCGCTGGAAAGACAGCGGAGAGGTCATTGACGGCGAGTCCAAAGACCTTTAGCACAAAGAAAGGACAGCCATGCACTACCGCCGGTTAGGACGATGGGGCCTCAAACTGAGTGAGATTTCCCTGGGGGGCTGGTTAACCTTTGGCGACCAGGTGGATGACGAAACCGCTTTTGAAATTGTGCGGACTGCCTACGAACTGGGCGTAAACTATTTCGACACGGCAGACGCCAACGCCCACGGACGGGCAGAGATGGTGTTGGGCAAAGCATTGGAAGGCCTGCCGCGCGAGGCGCTGGTGGTGGCCAGTAAAGCGTATTTTCCTTCGCTGCCAGGCCCGAATGGACGCGGCCTTTCGCGCAAGCACATCATCGAAGCCTGCAACGCTTCTCTCAAACGCCTGAACATGGACTACCTGGATATTTACTACTGCCACCGGTACGACCCGGACTCACCCTACGAAGAAGTGGTGACGGCGATGAACACACTGATCCAGCAGGGAAAAATTCTGTACTGGGGCACATCGGAGTGGCGCGCTTCGCAAATTGCTACGGCGCACGGGGTGGCTCGCCAGCTGCACCTGATTCCCCCGGCGGTGGAGCAAACCCAATACAACATGTTTACCCGCCGCCAGGTGGAATATGAGCTTTACCCCCTCACCCAGGACCGCGGTCTGGGGCTGGCAGCCTGGGGACCGCTGTATTCGGGGATTCTGTCGGGCAAGTACAACACCGGGATTATGCCCGGGAGCCGCGCCAGCCGGGATGAGATGGCCTGGGTGCGGGTGCAAATCACGCCCGAACGCCTGGCCAAGGTGCGCCAACTGACCGCCCTGGCCAAAGACCTGGGCCTGACCACTGCCCAACTCGCCATCGCCTGGGTGCTTCGCCGCAAAGAGGTTTCCACGATTATTACCGGCGCAACCAGCGTGGAGCAGCTTGAAGAGAACCTGGAAGCCGGCCAGGCCGTCAAAAACCTGAGCGAAGATGTGCTCGACCTGATCGAACAAATTCTGGATAACCTGCCCGGTGATGAGTGAAAAAAGGCGGTCTGGCAGGCGGGTTTTTTCCCTGCCTGGCAGACTGTAGTATTAGGATAACCCCACCCCCTAAATTCCCCGCCTTGAGGCGGGGGATTTTTTAAGTTGTTTATGCATCGGGCAGGGAAAATAAAAGACAGCGGCCACCTGGCGGGTACGTCCCGCCAGGTGGCCG
>CAZAYY010000013.1:0-106028 GCA_964489525.1 uncultured Anaerolineales bacterium | reverse complement strand
CATAGCCACAGAAACCGTTGTGACCCTCACTCCCAGGTTTCGGGGTCGCGAGTTCTGGGAGTGGCAATCTGGATGGGCTGCTTTCTAAAGCCTCGTTGGGGTTGGCCAACGGCTGAAGCCGCAACTACATGGGTAGGGTACGCAAGCCCGGAGGGCTGGCATGATGGGGTGGAAAAAAGGTGACAGTCACCTTGGAGGTGCCAGTCACCTGGGCAAAGGGGAGACACGACTGAAGCGGCAACTAGAATAGGAGGGCACGCAAGCCCGGAGGGCTGAAATGATTATAGAGAATGGCGAACAATTTTCCCAAGCCCGGAGGGCTGGCATGATGGGGTAGAAGAAAGGTGGAAGGCACGACTAAAGTCGTAACTACATGGGGAGAGCACGGCTGAAGCCGTAGCTACATGGGGAGGGCACGCAAGCCCGATCCGAAAAATCGGTGGTTGATTTTCGCAATGGCTTATGCTAAAATCTTGTCCGTTATGAAACAAACCGCATTTGTTCATCACCATCATGGTTTATGCACCCGGCCACCCACCGGTTAGGATTGCTTAAGCCAGACCCAGGCGAAACCCATGAGCACTCCCCGGCGGGGAGTGCTTTTTTTATGTCTATTTGGAGGTAATGCTGTATGCAAAGAAAAGATATCCGTTTGGCGCTGCCCAGCAAGGGCGTCCTGGCCGAAGAAACCCTGGTTCTGCTGGCGAACGCCGGGCTGAAAGTGTATAAGCCCAACCCCCGCCAGTACCAGGCCACCATCCCGGCCCTGCCCGGGGTGACGGTGCTGTTCCAACGCCCCGGCGATATTGTGGTCAGCGTGCGCGATGGCAGCGTGGATTTTGGCATCACCGGCTGGGATGTGGTTGGCGAGTACGGGGTAAAGGACGAAGACCGGGGGCCTTCGCCCTTCGAGGACGGCGCAATCCTGCCCCTGCTGGATGACCTGGGTTTTGGCCAGTGCAGCCTCAATGTCATCGTTCCGGAAGAAAACCAGGCAGTCCAGCGAATGGAAGATTTGAAAAAATGGCAGGACAGCCTGGGCCGCCCGCTGCGGATTGCCACCAAGTTCACCAACCTGGCGCGGGGCTTTCTGAAAAAACACCAGTTGGAAGACAGCCAACTGCTCCAGGCGGAAGGCACCCTTGAAATTGCGCCCACCATTGGCTATGCCGACCTGATTATTGACCTGGTATCCACAGGCACCACCCTGCGGGACAACCGCCTGCGCAAATTGGAAGATGGCCTGGTGCTGAAGTCCCAGGCGTGTTTGGTGGCCAACCGGGCCGGCCTGGCGAACAACCCGAAGATTCTGGAAACGGCGCGTTCACTGATTGAATACATTGTCGCCCACCTGCGCGCGGTGGAAAATGTGTCGGTGTTTGCCAACGTACGCGGCGCTTCTGCGGAGGCCATCGCCAGGGCCATGTTTTCAAAAAGCATCATTGGCGGTCTGCAAGGCCCCACCATTGCGCCCATCTACACCCGCGATGGGGATTCGTGGTTTGATATCCATATCATCGTCCGCAAAGATCTGCTGCCCCTGGCCATTCGCGAACTACGCGAGGTGGGCGGCAGCGGCGTGGTGGTCACCCCGGTAACCTATATTTTTGAAGAGGAGCCGCTGGAATACAGGCAGATGCTGGCGGCCTTGAACCATTTCAACAAAGGAGCACCCCATGTTTAAACGCTATACCCCTCAAGAAGCCGCTTCCACCATCCTGCTGCGCAAGCCGCTGCACCTGATGGACTACCCGCAAAGCCTGCTGGCGGGCACCGAAAAGTTATTCGGCCCGGGCATGACCCCTGAAAAAGCCGTGGAAAAAATCCTGACCTCCATCTGGCAGGAAGGCGACCCGGCAGTCTCCGCCTGGAGCAGGCTGCTGGACCGGGATGCCCCCCAGGATATCGTCATTCCGCAGACCCGCCTGAAGGAAGCCTGGGAAACCCTTGCCCCCCGGATGCAGCAGGTGATGCAAACCGCCGCCGGCCGCATCCGGCGCTTTCACGAATTTCAACCGCTGCCCAACTGGGAAACCAACACCCTGGGCGGCAGGCTGGGCCAGCGCGCCATCCCGGTGGAGCGGGCGGGGGTATACGTCCCCGGCGGTTCGGCCCCGCTGCCCTCCTCGCTGCTGATGTCGGTCATCCCTGCCCAGGTGGCCGGGGTGAGCGATATCGTGGTCTGCACCCCGCCAAACCCGCACAACAGCATCCTGGCGGCGGCTTACCTGTGTGGGCTGGACCGGGTCTACCAGGTGGGTGGCGCCCAGGCAATTGGGGCCATGGCCTTTGGCACGGCCACCATCCCGAAGGTAGACAAAATTGTCGGCGCAGGGAATTTGTGGGTCACCCTGGCCAAGCGCCAGGTGTTTGGCGCGGTCGGGCTGGATGGGCTGGCCGGGCCTACCGAAACCATGGTGATTGCCGATGACAGCGCCAACCCGGAATGGGTGGCCGCAGACATGCTGGCCCAGGCCGAACACGATGTGCTGGCCAGCGCCATCTTGCTCACCACCAGCCAGGAACTTGCCGGGGCTGTCCAGGCCGCGGCTGCCCGCCAGATGGAATCGCTGACCCGCACCGATATCCTCTCCCAATCCATCCCCAACCGCAGCGGGATTGTCCTGGTGCACAGCCTGGCAGAAGCCGCCCAACTGGCCAATGCCTATGCCGCAGAACACCTATGCATCTCGGTCAGGGACGAGCAGGGGCTGCTGCCTTTGCTGCGCAATGCCGGGGGGATTTTCGTGGGCGAATATTCTTTCGAGGTGCTGGGCGATTATATTGCCGGGCCAAGCCATGTCATGCCCACCGGGGGCAGCGCCCGCTTTGCCTCCCCCTTGAATGTGATGGACTTCGTGAAAATCACCAGCCTTGTCGAACTGGACCGGGCTTCCGCAGCGGCCCTGAGCCTGGACGCGGCCGACTTTGCCCGCGAAGAACAGCTCACCGCCCACGCCGCCGCCGCCGATTTTCGCGCCAAGGCCTGAGCCAGGAGCAAACCCCATGAGCAGCACATCCTCCCCCCGAATGGGCCTATCGGCCAACCCCGTTTCTTTTGTCCAGCCGCATATTTTGGAGATGCCGGCCTACGAACCGATTTTGCCGTTCGAGGTGCTGTCCGAAAAATTAGGCCTGCCCGCCTCGACCCTGGTCAAGCTGGACGCCAACGAAAACCCCTACGGCCCGCTGCCAGAGGTCCTGCAAGCCCTGGCCGCCATGCCGTATGCCCACATTTACCCCGACCCGCAAAGCCAGGCCCTGCGCAGAAAACTGGCGGAGCGGTTGGAGGTTCCCTTTGAGAACATCCTGGCCGGCGCAGGCGCAGATGAATTGATTGACCTGCTGATGCGGGTGTGCGTGGGCGCCGGGGATGTGGTCTTGAACTGCCCGCCCACCTTTGGCATGTACCAGTTTGACGCCGACCTGCAGAACGCCAGGGTGGTGAATGTGCCCCGCCTGCCCGATTTTTCGCTCGACCTGACGGGCATTTTGGCAGCGGTAAAAACCCACCAGCCCCGCCTGCTTTTCCTGGCCTCCCCCAACAACCCGGATGGTGGACCAATTCCCCCGGAAATGCTCGAACAAATTCTTGCTCTCCCGGTTCTGGTGGTTCTGGATGAGGCCTATATTGAATTTGCCACGCCGGGCAGCTCGTACATCCAGGAGGCAGCCCGCCGGAACAACCTGGTGGTGCTGCGCACCTTCAGCAAGTGGGCCGGGTTGGCGGGGCTGCGGGTTGGCTATGGGGTTTTTCCCTCGGCGCTGATGCCGCACCTGTGGAAGGTTAAACAGCCGTATAATGTCTCTGTGGCGGCTTCCACGGCGGCAATCGTCTCCCTGGAGAATGCCGGCTCGCTCGAACGGGTTGGCAAACTGCTGGTGGATGAACGCACAAGGCTGGCCGGGCTGCTGGCGCACATCCCGTGGTTGAAGCCCTACCCCAGCCAGTCGAACTTCATTCTCTGCCAGGTGGTTGGCAGAGATGCCGCAGAAATCAAACAGCGGCTTGCTGAAAAGGGCTTCCTGATCCGGTACTTCAACAAACCGGGGCTGCGCGACCATATCCGCATCAGCGTTGGCAAACCCGAACACACCGATGCCCTGGTTGAGGCTCTCAAATCCTTATAAACTCGGAGGACATTATGCGCAGGCATGAAATTCACAGAAAAACCAATGAAACCGATATCCGCCTGAGCCTGAACCTGGACGGCTCCGGCATCACCCAGGTGCGCACCGGGATCGGCTTCCTGGATCACATGCTCCACCACGTGGCCGTCCACGGCCTGTTCGACCTGAAGCTGGAAGCCGTGGGCGACCTGGAGATTGACGCCCACCACACCGCCGAAGACTGCGCCATTGTGCTCGGCCAGGCTTTCGACGCTGCCCTGGGCGACCGCAAAGGCATCGTGCGGATGGGTTCTTTTTACGTCCCGATGGATGAAAGCCTGGCGTTTGTGGCCGTGGACTTTTCGGGCCGGCCCTACGCGGTGATTGAAGCAGAATGGAACAGCCCGGCCATTGGCACACTGCCCACCAGCCTGGTTCCCCACATCCTGGAATCGTTTGCGGTGCACGCAAAATGCAACCTGCACGCCCGGGTGCTGTATGGGCGCGACGACCACCACAAAGCCGAGGCCCTGTTCAAAGCCCTGGGCCGGGCGCTGGATGCGGCGGTTCGTTTTGACCCGCGCCGCGCCAACGCCATCCCCAGCACCAAAGGAACCCTGACCGCATGAACCAGAACAAAATCATCGCCCTGGTTGACCACGGCGCAGGCAACCTGCGCTCGGTATCTAAAGCCCTGGAACACGCCGGGGCCAACGTCCGCCTGACCGATGACGCCAGCCAGATTCTGAACGCCAGCAAGGTGGTTCTGCCCGGCGTGGGCGCATTTGGGGACTGCATGGCTGGGCTGCGCAGCCGCGGCCTAGAAGAAACCATTCTCGAGGTCGCCCGGCGGGGCGTTCCGCTGCTGGGCATTTGCGTCGGGATGCAGATGTTTTTTGAGGTGGGGGAAGAGATGGGTAGTCACCCCGGGTTGGGGCTGCTGCAAGGGCGGGTGCGGCGGTTTGAATCCCAGGAGCTTAAAATCCCCCAAACCGGGTGGAACATGCTCTGGTTTCCCGAACCCATTTCACCTTTGTTCACCGGCCTGCCCCAGGGAGCCTTTGCCTATTTCAACCACAGCTACTACTGCGACCCCGCCCAAAAAAGCGATGCCAGCGCCCATACAGAATATGGCATTCGCTATGCATCCAGCGTCTGGTGCGACAACCTGTACGGCGTTCAGTTTCACCCGGAAAAAAGCCAGGCGGTCGGGCTGAAAATTTTACGAAATTTTGTGGAGCGCTGCGAATGAAACCCGAATTTACAATCTACCCCGCCATTGATTTGCGCGCCGGGCAGGTGGTCCGGCTGACCCAGGGCGACCCCAACCAACAAACCACGTTCAGCAGCGATCCTGGCGCTGTGGCCCGCCAGTGGCAGGCCATGGGTGCGGCATGGCTGCACGTGGTCAACCTGGATGGCGCTTTTGACGCCCAGGACCAGGCCAACCAGGCCGCCCTGCGCGAAATTTTGGCCGCTGCGCCCGGCCTGAACATCCAATTTGGCGGCGGGCTGCGCAGCCTGCCCGACCTGGAAGCGGCCTTCTCGCTGGGTGTCCAGCGCGCCATCCTGGGCACAGCCGCCGTGGAAAACCCGGCCCTGGTGGCACAGGCGCTGGAACAGTTTGGCCCGGAGCGCATCGGGGTTGGAATTGACGCCAAACCCGACGGCGTGCGAACCCGCGGCTGGCTTGGCCAGACCGGCCTGGCGCCCGTGCAGTTGGGGCAGCAGATGGCCCGCCTGGGCGTGACCACCCTGGTTTTCACCAACATCCAGCGCGATGGCGCCGGAACGGGCATTGATGTACAGGCCACCCAGGAACTGGCCCAGGCCACCGGGTTGAACGTGATTGCCTCTGGCGGCGCTTCCAGCCTGGCCGATGTCGAAACGGTCAAAACCGCCGGGCTGGCGGGCATGATCATTGGCAAAGCCATCTACACCGGGGCAATCCACCTGCCCGATGCGCTGCGCATCGCCCGGGCCTGAAGCCAAAGGAGAGGTTATTTTGTTAGCAAAAAGAATTATTCCCTGCCTGGATGTAAAAGAAGGGCGCGTGGTCAAAGGGGTTAACTTTGTCAACCTGCGCGACGCCGGTGACCCGGTGGAACAGGCCAGGCTGTACGACACCATGGGTGCAGACGAACTGGTATTCCTGGATATCTCCGCCACCCACGAAGGGCGGGCCACCATGGAAGATGTGGTGCGCAAAGTCGCCGACCAGGTTTTTCTGCCCTTCACCGTGGGCGGCGGCATTCGCAGCCTGGACGATATGCGCCGGATGCTGCTGGCCGGGGCAGATAAAGTGAGCATCAACTCGGCTGCGGTCCACCAGCCAACCTTGCTGAGCGTGGGCGCTGAACGGTTCGGCAGCCAGTGCATTGTGCTGGCCATTGACGCCCGCCGCACCCCTGCTGGAACCTGGGAAGTTTTCGTGCATGGCGGGCGCAAGCCCACCGGGCTGGATGCGATTGAATGGGCTGTCCAGGCGGTGGGGTTGGGCGCTGGCGAAATTTTGCTGACCAGCATGGATGCCGATGGCACCCTGGCGGGCTATGACATTGAACTCACCCGCCGGATTGCGGAAGCCGTGCCTGTGCCCGTCATCGCCAGCGGCGGCGCAGGGGAACTGCGCCATTTTGCCGAAGTACTCACCGCCGGGAAAGCCGACGCGGCCCTGGCGGCATCCCTGTTTCACGACAACCAACTGACCATCGAACAGGTCAAAACTTATTTAAAATCACAGGGTGTGCTTGTCCGGCCCACCCACCTGCTTGAGGAAAGCCTATGAACCCAACACCTGTCCTGCCCAACCAATTGAAATTTGATGAAAAAGGCTTGATTCCGGCAGTCTGCCAGAATGCCGAAAGCGGCCAGGTGCTGATGGTGGCCTGGATGAACGCCGAAGCCCTGCGGCTGACAATCGAAACCCGGCAGGCACATTTTTGGTCCCGCTCCCGCGGGAGTCTCTGGCGCAAAGGGGAAACCTCAGGAAACGTCCTGCGGGTTCAAAGCGTCCTGGTAGATTGCGACGAAGACACCCTGTTGGTGCAGGTGGTGCCCGCCGGGCCAGCCTGCCATACCGGCGCACAAAGCTGCTTTTTTAGAACCTTGGAGGTATAACCCATGCTGCACGAACTGGAAAAAATTATCCACGAACGCAAAAACAACCCCACCCAGGCGTCCTACACCGCCCGCTTGCTGGGCGAAGGGGAAGACCGGCTTGTCCAAAAGGTGGGGGAGGAGGCCGTGGAACTGATCATCGCCGCCAAGGGCCAGGGGAACCAGCGCCTGGTGGAAGAAACCGCCGACCTGCTGTACCACCTTCTGGTTTTACTGGCTTACAAAAACCTCAGCCTGGACGCCATTGAAAACGAACTGCGCCGCAGGCACCAGCCCAAAACCAGCCCATAAGATAAGGCGATTGGTTACCCCTTCCCCTGTGTAAAAAAGTCAGCGCCAGGCCTTTGAGGGCCTGGCGCTTTTGGTTAAACGGAATGGGTTAGATGAGCAGCATCAAGCAGCGGTTAGTTCCGGGTGCATGGCCATGTACTGGGCTGCTTTTTCCACCGAAATCTGCCAGGATTTGTTGGTTTTATACGGCTTGAAGCCCATCAAGTTGTTAATCTTGAGCATCGGGCCATTGCTTTGAGCATTGCCCGTGTAGACGTACTTAACCGCAGGCCGTTCGCGCAGCACCTTATCCATCATGGCGGCTTTCAGCCAGCGGCCCAGGCCGTGGTTGCGAAACTCCGGCAGCACGCCAGTGGCGCCCTGGCCAATCAGGGTCGAGCGGGCAGGCTCGTAATACATTTCTGTGAAGCCCACCACCTTGCCGCTTTCGTTGTGACGGATGAACATCGTCCAGCGTTCGGTGCCAGATGCAGCCAGATTTTTCTCAATCTGGCGCACCTGCTCACCGGTCACGTTGAAGTCGTCAATTTCCAGGGTGCCTTTGGGCGCCGTGTTCATCACCCGGTCAATCATCACATACTGCTCCAGGTCTTCTTCTGGAATGTCTGCTTCCCACAGGCCCAGGGTGAAGCCCTCGCCGCGCACCGGGCCTTCGGCCAGCCACTGGTTCATCAAATCACGGTCAAGTTCAGCCACGTCCAGGCGGTTGGTGAAGGACTCCAGACCCACTTCAGCGCCCATTTTTTCCATAACGATGTCGCCAGCGGGCACTTTGGAATCGGTCCAGGTCAGCATCAAGCGCCGCCCCGTTTCCTGGGCAAAGGCCAGCAGAGGCAGGAACAGGTTCTTGCCAATGCCCATCCGGCGGTATGGCGCCAGGACGCGCAGGTTGTACTCGAACAGGTGGGCGTTGCCATCCATGTTCACCAGGATGTTGCCTTCGCTGAAGCCAATCACTTCGCTCATATCTGGCTTCCAGGCCAGGTACACCCGCTGCACCACGAAGTCCGGAATATTCTTATAATCACCCATCAACCCCTGGAGGGTTAAGGGCGGGTCATCTGGCATGCGCTCCATCCGAGAAATGTTGATGCACTCCAAGAATTTCTGATACTCCGCCTCAGAGGCGTTTTGATAATCAAAAGGAAGGATAATGGTATCGGTTTTCATGAGATTTCCTCTAAAATCTAATCAGCAGCCAGCGGGAGTTCGCTGTAGGGATTGTATTCCCGTTCCAATTCCCGCCGGAATTGTTGTGTATACAGGTTGTAATAATGGCCGCGTTTGCTGACCAGTTCAGCGTGGGTTCCCATTTCTGAGATTCCACCATTTTCCACGACCAGGATGCGGTCTGCGCGTTTGATGGTCGAAAGCCGGTGCGCAATCACAAAGCTGGTGCGGCCTTTCATCAGGTTTTCCATGCCATGCTGGATGAGCGCTTCGGTAAGGGTGTCCACCGAACTGGTGGCCTCATCCATCACCAGCACATCCGGGTTTGCAAGAATGGCGCGAGCAAGGCTGATGAGCTGCTTTTGACCCACCGAAAGCAAAACCCCGCCTTCGCCTACCTGCTCGTCATAACCCTTGGACAAACGAGAGATGAAATCATCAGCCCCGGCAAGCCGGGCTGCAGCGATCACATCATCGTCCGAGGCATCCAAACGTCCATACCGGATATTCTCCTTGATGGTACCGGAAAACAAGTGGGGGGTTTGCAGCACCACCCCAATCCGCGATTGGATGCTGTGCAGCGTCAGGCTGGTATAGTCCTGGCCGCCAATCTTGATGACACCTGAGCGCGGCTCGAAAAAGCGCACCACCAGGTTGGCGATGGTGGATTTCCCGGCGCCGGTTGGCCCCACCAGGGCAATGGTTTCACCCGCCCGGACATGCAAGTCGAAGTTTTTCAAAACCGGGTTGTTCACCTCATCATCGTAGTAAAACGTGACGTTCTCAAAGGCAATATCCTTGCGCAGCGAGTCAATTTCCACCGCCGCAGGCCGGTCGGCCACTTCGGGGACAGCATCAATCAGGGAAAACATACGCTCCGCCGAAGCAATCGAGCGCTGCAGTTCTGCATATACCCGGGCCAGGTCTTGGACAGGCCAGAGCATGAAGGTAATGTAAGAGATAAAGGCCTGGATGCCTCCCACCGTTAGCAAGCCAACGGAGGCCTGGAATCCACCATACCAGGCCACGGCAGAAAGTGCCAGGGCGCTGATCAGCTGCACCACCGGTAGAAACAGGGCAGAAAGCCAGGCCGCCCGGAAACCGGCATGGTACATGCCGCCAGTGAGCACCTGAAACTCCTCTAAATTCTCCTTTTCCCTGGCCAGGGCTTTGCTGACCCGAACGCCGGTAATGCCTTCGTTGTATGCGCCCGTGATTTTCGAGTTCATTTTGCGCACCTTGCGGTATTCCAACAAAATGAATTTCTTAAAGACCGTAGCAACCACAACCAGAATTGGTACCACCAGGAACACAATCAGGGCCAGCCGCCAGTTGATGACCAACATGAAGGCAATCGAGGAAATAATGGACATCAGCCCCCAGGTGACATCCAAAATACCCCAACTGACCAGGTCGGCAATGCGCTGGGAATCGGAATTGACCCGTGCCATAATCCAACCCACCGGGGTTTTGTTGTAGTACGAAAGCGACAGGTCTTGCAAACGGGCAAACAACTGCTTGCGCAGGTCGTATTGGATCCGCTCGCCCAGGCCGCCCGCCAGGTAAATAAAAGTAAATACGGCAATCGAACTGATCACAATCAGCCCGAAGTAGAGCGCGACCAGCTGCCACACCATATCCGGGTTTTGCTGTTGAATGCCATCATCAATGATACGCTTGCTGAGAAAGGTCTGTGTAGATTCCAGAACCGCAACAATTGTGATGGCAACCCAAAACCCCAGGAGCATTTTCCAGTGGGGAAGTGCCTGGCGGAGGATCCGCCAGACGGTTTGCCCATTGAATTGGGTTACAAATTCTTCTTCTTCAAACTCAATTTGGTCTGACATCGTTGTTACTCCATTCGCCAACGGCGATAACGCCGGCAATATCTCGTTCCAGCTCGTCTTCAATCCGAGCCTGCACATCGTAAATCCTGCGGTAGATGCTGCCCTGCTGTTCAACCAGTTGGGCGTGGGTGCCGTTCTGGACAATGCGCCCGCGATCAAACACCAAAATCTGGTCAGCATTCATCACGGTCTGGATGCGATGGGCAATAATAAAGGTCGTCCGGTTTTCCATCAGGGTATCGAGTGCTGCCTGGATGGAGGATTCGGTTTCGGTATCTACCGAAGAAGTGGCATCGTCCAGAATCAGGATGCGCGGGTTTTTCAGCAAGGTGCGGGCAATGGCCACGCGCTGTTTCTGCCCACCCGACAGGGTTACGCCGCGCTCACCCACCAGGGTGTTGTAGCCTTCCGGAAAACCCAGGATGACATCATGAACTGCCGCCGCCCGGGCTGCCGCAAAAACTTCCTCATCGGTTACATCCCTGCCAACGCCGTAGGTGATATTCTCACGAATCGAGCGGGAAAACAGGAAGGGCTCCTGTTCAACAATCCCGATCTGGCTGCGCAGGTAAACCCTGGAATACTCCTTCAGGGACACGCCATCCAACAGGATGCTGCCGCCGGTGTATTCGTAGAAGCGAGGCAGCAGGTTAACCAGGGAGGTTTTCCCAGAACCGGTCGAGCCCATCAGCGCAATCACCTGCCCGGGCTTTGCGTGGAAGTTAATCCCGTGCAGCACTTCGGTCCCGTCAGCGTAGGCAAAGTGAACATCCTTGAAGCGGATATCACCCTTAACATTCCCTTCCGGTCTGTATGCACCCACATCCACCGGTTCGCGCTCCTCCTTGAGGATTTCCGAAACCCGATGGTAAGACACCAGGGCAGTGGAAGCCTGGACAATTAACCTTCCCAGGTTGCGCATTGGCCAGATGATGTAAATCACCATTCCGGCAAAAGCCATGTAATCCCCAATGGTGATATCGCCAGCAATGGCCATCAGCGCACCAGCCGTAAAAGCGCCCAGCATCTGGCCGCCGGCCACAATATCGGTAATGGGCCAGAAAAGGGAGTGATTGAGAAGAAGTTTCATCCCCAACCCGTACTTGCGTTGGTTTTCCTGATCAAACTTCTCAATTTCATACCCCTGGCGGGCAAAGGCTTTCACCACCCGGACGCCGCTCAGGTTTTCTTGCAGCGTGGTTGAGAGGCGGGCCTCTTGATCCTGGTATTTTTCATAGGCCTGTTCAATGCGCTTGAAAAACCAGCTGGAAACCACCCAGATGATGGGCAGGGTCACAACCGATATGAATGCCAGGCGTACACTGATCCGGCTGATGGCCAGGAAGTTAATCAGAAACAAGAATAGGATGCGGCCAACATCAGTGCCCTGCTGCTGGAAAAAGCGCTGGATGGCTTCCACGTCGGAAGTTGAACGTTGAAGGAGTTCACCGGTTTGCATGCGGTCGTGGTAGGTGAACGAAAGGCGCTGAATATGGTCATACAGGTAGTTGCGCAAGCGGTACGAAATGCCCTCCGCCGTGCGTGCCGCCAGGCGGCCGCTGACGAACGTACCGCTGCCTTCTAACACAGCCAGGCCAATAAACCCAAGGGCAACCCAGGGCAGCAGGTTTACCAGCCCGGTTGCAATCACATCATCCACCAGGTACTGAACCAGCATGAACATAGCGGTTTTCGAGAGCGCACCAACAGCCAGCGCCAGGGTAGCGCCCAGGTAGATCGCGCGGAAACCTTTCATCATCCGCCACAAACCCAGGATGCGGTTTTCTGAAACGGCCTCTTTCAAATCAAAGGTTGGAATTTTCGGTTGTGCAGACAAGGTTAAATTCCTCCAGAGGGATTACCCCTCTCATATGGTTCAAAAACAATCCCAGGCATAATCACAGCATACAAGCCCGAAAAAAGCCGTCCGCGCAAAAAAGCGGAAAGCAAAGATTAAAATCTGGGTTAAGTTAAAAAACGTGGGGCGCGTGCGCCTAATCCCCTCGGGGTGAGGGGGTCCAGATTATATTGAGGGGGTCAAGAACAAAAATCAACCATGTAAAACCCCTCCTTGCCCGGAGAGTTTACGGGCAGGTGGTGTAGCCTGCAGCAGGGGGAGACCGCTGCAGCGCCGCTCAATATGGAAGCGAACGTCTAACATCTAAACAGGTGGGCCGCAGCCCCCGCCTGGTTGGTAAAGCGCACAGTTAAAAAATATATCATGGGATTCTCACTTTGCATAGGGTAAAACATCGGTTAAAATTCGCCCATGTTCTTATTTCTGTCCAAATTTCTCCCACAATTTATTTATCCTACCGGGCTGGTTGCGGTTCTGATCATCATCGGCATCGCTTTTTACAAACACCCCTGGGCAGGACGGGCAGCGCTGGGGCTTGCCCTGGCAGTTTTGCTCATCACCGGCAACCGCACCGTCTCGAAAAGCCTGGCCCGCAGCCTGGAATGGAGACACCTGCCGCAAAACGAGCTGCCGCAAGCCCAGGCTATCGTGCTGCTAGGTGGAGGCACTGCACCGGCACTGCATCCCCGGCAGACAACCGAAATCTCCGATGCCGGGGATCGGGTTTTGTACGCCGCCTGGCTGTACCACCAGGGCAAAGCCCCCCTCATCCTGGTTACCGGAGGCAACCTGCCCTGGGACCATACCCCTTCTACCCCTGCGCAAGAAATGGTCGAAATTCTGCTGCGGTTAGATGTACCTCAAGAAGCCATCCTTCTCGAAGACAAATCTGTCAACACCTATGAAAATGCCGTGTTCAGCCGGGGGATTTTAGAACAAGCCGGAATACAGCAGGTTTTATTGGTCACCTCAGCAATGCATATGCCTCGTTCGGTCATGCTGTTTGAAAAACAGGGGGTGCAGGTCACGCCCGCCCCAACGGATTTCCAGGTCATCCAGGGAGAAAAACAAAATGCTGAAAGCAGCGTGCTATCGTTCCTGACCAACCTGATGCCCACCGCACAAAATATTGAACTGACCAGTGCCTGCCTGCGGGAATATATCGGCATCCTGGTCTACCGTCTGCGTGGGTGGGTTTAGCCCAGGTTGGCAAATCCCTGGTATGATAACCAACCTACGACTCTTGAAAAAATTTTCACGCTTGATTACGGGTATTTTATGAAATCGAAACGAACCCTCTTTTTTATCCTGGTTGGATTCTGCCTTACCATTTTATTAGCAGCCTGCAGCGCAGAAGCAACCCCAACTGAACCTGGCCCCGAACCGGCTGCCACAGCCACCCCCCCAGGGGAACGAGCAACCAGCCTGCCTGAACCCACCTCCAACGCCTCCCCGGAACCTGAATCTACCCCGCAGGCCACCCAAACCCCTGGTGGAACCCCGCAGCCCACCCCGGCGCTGGAACTGGTAGACCCTAAAACGTTTACACCCACCTTTGAATTAACCTCGTGCAATTTTGAGGTCCCATTTGGGCAAACCGCTCGCTGCGGCTACCTGACGGTCCCTGAAAACCGCGCCAAAGAAGCCACCCGGCTGATCAAACTTCACGTGGCCATTTTCAGCAGCAAAAACCCCGGCACCCAACCCGACCCGCTGGTCTACCTGGCTGGCGGCCCTGGTTCAAACGCCCTCGAAGCCTCGCTGTATAACTTCCGGGCGTTTGAGCCGCTTTTGTTCAACCGGGATTTTATTATGCTCGACCAGCGCGGCGTGGGCGTGTCCCAACCCGCCCTGGACTGCCCGGAATACCTGGAGCTGGGGGTTTCCTGGCTCTCTCAAAACCTGGACTACGCCGCTGCGTCTGAGCAAATGACCAATATCCTGGGGCAGTGCAGCACCTGGTTCAAGAACAACGGCATTGATGTGACTGCCTACAACAGCACCGAAAGCGCTGCCGACCTGGCTGCCCTCCGCGTGGCGCTGGGGTACGAGGAGTGGAATTTACTGGGAATTACCTACGGGGCCAGGTTGGCCATGACCATTATGCGCGACCACCCCGAAGGGCTGCGCAGTGTCATCCTCGATTCCCCCATCCCGCTTGAAGTCGATGAGTATATCCAGCTTCCGGCAAACGCCGCCCGGGCTTTCGACACACTTTTCCAGGGCTGTGCAGAAGATGACGTCTGCAACAGCGCATTTCCCAATCTTTCCGAAACCCTCTTCAACCTGGTAGACCGCCTGAACGCAGCACCCATCCCGCTCAATGTTGTCCACCCCCTGCGCAACACAACCTATATTGCCAGTTTTTCCGGGGATGACCTGCTGGATGTGCTCTACAACGCAATGTATTCGACCGAACTGATTCGCTCGCTCCCCAGGGCTATCTTTACCGCCGACCAGGGTTTGTACGACACCTTCGCCCAGTTAGCCGGGTTTTTCCTGATTGACCGGGAACTGCAAAGCCACGGCATGCACTATTCGGTAATGTGCCGGGAGGAATTGGGCTTCTCAACGGAAGACAAGTTTACGCAAGCCGTTGACGAGTTTTCTCGATTGCGCGGGTTGTTCATCACCCACCAGGCCAACTACCGGGTTTGCAATGGCTGGGGTGCTGGCATTGCCAGCCCAATTGAAACCCTGCCCATCGTCAGCGACATTCCGGCCCTGATCCTCTCTGGGGAATATGACCCGGTTACCCCCCCGGCCTACGGGGATCAGGTTGCCAGCAGCCTGGAAAACAGCTTTTTCTACACCTTCCCAGGCACCGGCCATGGGGTGATTACCTCAGGAACCTGTGCCATCTTGCTCGCCCGCAGCTTTTTGGATAATCCCGAACAGACCCCGGACTCCAGCTGCCTGGCTGGATTGACCGGGCCGGCGTTTGAAGGACCGCTATCATCCATCCCACTGGAACCATTCAGCGAGCCCCAATACCGGATCAGCGGCCTGGCCCCGGTGGGTTGGGAAAAAATTGCCCCGGGAACCTGGGCGAAGTTAAATGTCGGGCTGGCACAGGCATCGTCCACAAACTTAAGTGGACGCGATTTACTGCAGAGTGTACTCTTGCAGTTGAACGCCCAACAGGTAACCGAACCTGCTGCCACACGACCCACCCAAACCTTGTTGTGGTCTTTGTACGAAAGCCAGTCCCAGGGTGTTCAAGTGGATGTCGCCATCACCGAAAATCGGGATGGAGCTTACGTCATTATCCTGCAATCGCCGCCCAGCGACCGCGATTTTTACTATCAAAACCTCTTCCTCCCGGTAATTGATGCGTTCAAACAGGAATAAATCAACACAATCAAATTAATATGATAGAATTAGCCCTACGATGAACACGCAGAACAGACCCAACCAGCATAAATCGGCTGCTGCTATTGAGGCGGCTGCAGCTTTTAGCGCAGTCGCCGCTGAGGTCATTTAACTGCTTCGGGTTCAACAAGATCATACGACTCAGATAAGCTTTCAATTGAACCCGGATGCCTGCCGCTCCGGGTTCACTGGTTAAAACCACAACACAGGTGTGACATGGAAAATGAAAATTTAAAGAAAATTACCGGCAACGATATTCGCAAAACTTTTATTGAATATTTTGAAGAGCACGGACATACCTTTGTGCCGTCCTCATCCCTGGTTCCAGGCGGGGACGCCACGCTGCTCTTTACCAACTCCGGCATGGTGCAGTTTAAAGATGTTTTCCTGGGTACCGACAAACGGCCTTACACCCGGGCTGCCAACTCTCAAAAATCCATGCGCGTGGCCGGCAAACATAATGACCTGGATGATGTAGGCCGTGACGACACCCACCATACCTTTTTTGAAATGCTCGGCAACTGGTCGTTTGGAGATTACTACAAAAAAGAAGCCATTGGCTGGGCCTGGGACTTGCTGACAAATGTATGGGGGCTGCCCAAGGACAGGCTGTATGCCACCTGTTTTAAAGATGAGCACGGGCAAATTCCCACCGATGAAGAAGCGGCCGATTTCTGGAAAGCCCAACCAGGCATGCTGGCCGAGCATGTGTTATATTTTGGGCGGAAAGACAATTTTTGGGAAATGGCCGAAACCGGGCCTTGCGGACCGTGCAGCGAAATTCACATTGACCGGGGAATGGAATTTTGCGATATGCAAGGAACCCCACACCGCTGCAGTGTGAATGGCGATTGCAAACGTTTCTTGGAACTCTGGAACCTGGTTTTCATCCAATATAACCGGACAGACCCCATCACATTCTTACCCTTACCCGCCAGGCACGTGGACACCGGGATGGGGTTTGAACGCATTGTGTCTGTTTTACAGGGCAAAAACTCCAATTACCGCACCGATTTGCTCTGGCCTTTGATTGTCAAAACCCAGGAACTCACCGGCCAAAGCGATGAGGAGGTTGACACCAACTTCACCCCCTATCGAGTGATCGCCGACCACACCCGTGCGGCGAGTTTCCTGATTGCAGACGGCGTCATCCCTGGCAACCTCGGGCGCAATTACGTGGCGCGCATGATCATCCGCCGGGCTTACCGGTTTGGCGGGAAAATTGGCCTGCACAGCCCCTTCATGGCCCAGGTGGCCGAAATTGTCATTGCCAATTATGGAGATGCCTACCCGGAACTGGCCCGCAACCAGGAAATCATTCTCAAAACCATCACCCGCGAAGAAGAACAGTTCCAACGAACCCTGGACAAGGCCACCGCCCAACTGGAAGACCTGCTGGCCAACCTGAAGAAAAATGGGCAGTTCATGATTCCCGGGGATGTAGCCGCAGACCTGTATACCACGCATGGCATGCCCCTGGAAATTACCCGCGACATCGCCCGTGAACAGGGGCTGGATGTGGACGAAGCCGGGTTCAAACAGGCCATGGAAAGCCACCGGTTGGCCTCCGGCGCTGGCCTTTCGATGGGCAGCATGGGCGCAGATGACACCGAATTGTATACCTACCTGCTGGGTCAATTGGTTGAAATGGGCAAAATCTCGGCGCAAGGGGTCATTTATGACCCGTACAGTGGTCTGGAAAGTACGGGGGAGGTGTTGGCACTCATTCAGAACGGACAGGTTGTGGAAGAGGTTATGGTAGGAGATGCCGTCGAAGTGCTCCTGCCTTCCACGCATTTCTACATCGAATCGGGTGGACAGGTGTCTGATACCGGAACCATTCAGGCCAGCGACGGTCGCTGGGAAATTATGGTCAAAGACGTGCGTCGGCCCGCGGCTGGCGTGATTGTGCATTCAGGGGAGGTGGTTTCAGGGAACCCAAAGAAAGGGGATCCTGCCACAGCCCAGGTGGACAAAACCCGCCGGGAGGATATTATCCGCAATCACACCGCGACCCACCTGCTGCACGCCGCTCTGCACAAAGTCCTGGGCAACCATGCCCGCCAGGCGGGGTCCCTCGTTGCCCCAGACAGGCTTCGCTTCGATTTCACCCACCCTCAGGCTGTCAGCCCTGAAGAGCTGGAAGCCATTGAAGCCGATGTGAACGCCAACATCCTGGGCGACTTTGCGCTCAATATCCAATACAAACCGCTCCAACAGGCACTGAAGGAAGGCGCTACGGCGCTCTTTGGAGAAAAATACGGTGAAGTAGTGCGCAACATCACCATATCCGATTTTTCAAACGAACTGTGCGGCGGCACACACGTACCCACAACCGGGTTTATCGGTTCATTCATGATCCTCACCGAAGGCAGCGCGGCCGCTGGCATCCGCCGGATTGAAGCAGTCACCGGCAGAGCGGCCTACCATGCCATCCAACACCGCCGCAAACTACTTGGCCAGGCCGCCCGTCTCCTGGGCACTTCGCTCGACCAGGTTGTCACCAAAACCCAGGGCTTGCTGGACCAGCTTTATGAAGCCCACAAAGAAAGCGCCCAACTTCGACAGGCGCTTGCCCTTGTGGAAATGGAACGCATGCTGGATACAGCCGAACGGGTTGGAGACGCGAATGTATTCACTGCGATTCTGAAAGATGCCGATGGCAACACCCTGCGGCAAATGGCCGACCGGTTCCGCCAGCAATACCCACAAAATGGCGTGGCGGTTTTGGGCAGTGTTCAGGATGAAAAGCCTTTAATCGTGGCCCTGGTTACCGACGACCTGGTCAAGCGCGGGCTGCATGCAGGCGAACTGGTCAAACATGTTGCCCAATGGGTAGGCGGCGGCGGCGGCGGCAAACCCAACCTGGCTCAGGCGGGCGGAAAAGACCCCGCCAAACTGCCCGAAGCCCTGCAAAGTGTGCCTGAATGGGTGCAGAAACGCCTGGGGTAAGTTCCGGGTTTGCTGAGGTCCATCAACGGCGCCGGGTTTAACACAATGAAAACACAAATTGTCCAGCTCGAAGCGCATGACGACTTGATTTCGATCAAAGATAAGCTTAAACGGCAGCAAACCTCCCGGGCACTGCTGGTTTGGCCGGTTGAACGCTTGTCCTTGCTTAACAATCAGCTTGAACTGGTATTACTGCAGCGCCACGCCGTGGACCTGGGCGTTCAAATTGGCATCGTCAGCCGCGAGCCTGAAATCCGTTTTTATGCCCGCAAACTGAACATCCCTATTTTTAACAGCATCCGGGAAGCCCACAATGCTCGTTGGAGAACCCGCCGGCGCAGACCTTATGCAAGCCGCCTTCTCTCAGGCAAACAGAAAGAAACCGGTGAGAATGTGGAACCATTCTACACCGGGAAAACCAGGCTAAAAAACCAGAATGAATGGCAGAACCATTTTCTCGTTCGGGTTGGGCTGTTTTTTCTCGGTATTTTCTCGGTTTTGCTGCTTGCTGCAATCCTCGCCCCAGGTGCAAACATCGTCGTCCGCCCCAAAATCGAGACCCAGGAGATCACGTTTACCGCTTTCACCGGGCCTGAGGTAACCACCATTAACCCATCCGGGGCTGTTCCCACGCGCAGCCTGGCCGTGAGCGTGGAAGGCAGCGCCCGAGAACGCACAACCGGCCAGACACAGGTGCCGCTCACACCGGCGGTTGGCTTTGTTGAATTCACCAATTTAACCGACCGGGCTGTGGAAATCCCACTGGGGACCATCATCCGGACAGAAGGTGAGCCAACAATCCGGTTCTCCACCACCCGTGCCGGAGAAGTGCCCGCCGGAAACGGACAAAAATTAGATATCCCCATCGTGGGGCTGCAGCCCGGACCCGAAGGAAATGTCATCAGCGGCACCATTCGCCTGGTCGAGGGGGTGTTGGGCCTGTCAGTTACAGCCAACAATCCCCAACCCACTCGCGGCGGAAGCCTGCAAACCCTGGCTTCCCCCCTGCAGGTGGATGTACAACGCGCCCGGGAACGGTTGCTGGAGGATTTGAAGATCACCGCTGCTGCAGAAATTGCCAGCAGTATGATTCCAGGTGATATCCTGCTTCAAGAATTACCCACGCTGGTGGAAATTGTGGAAGAAACCAGCGATCCATTAGAAGGACAGCCAGGGGATGAAGTGGAAGTACGGCTTCGGGCGGTATTCGAAATACCCTACCTGGCCGCAGCCGATTTGGAAGAAATGGCCCAAAGCGTACTGCGGGTGAGCACAGGTTCAAACGTCAGTGTCCTGCCCGGTAGTTTCAAGTTCACTTTGCAAACAAAACCCACCCCAGATGAAACCGGCAGTGCTCGCTGGGGCATGCGGGTTTCCCAATCCTATCAAACCCTGTTAAGGGCAGAAGAAATATCCCAGGCAATTTTGGGCCTCCCACTTAGCGAAGTTGAAGCCGTTTTGAAAGACAGGTTTGAGTTGGGCAGCCCACCAGAAGTAACCCTATTTCCAGCCTGGTGGGTGCGCATTCCGTTTTTGCCATTTCGCACCCAGGTGATCGTTGAAATGGAGCCATAATGCGCATTCTGGCTGTAGACCCTGGTGAAAAAAGAATTGGCCTGGCCATCAGCGACCCGACCGGCACCCTCGCCCGACCGCTGGGGGTCATTGTCCATATCTCTCGCCCTGAAAATGCCCGCCTGATCGCAGCCGCCGCCCTACAGCATCAGGCTGAAATGATCCTGATTGGGTTTTCAGCCACAGGCCAGGATGCCGCCAACGAATCTGAACGGAGGGCACAAAAACTGGCCGCCGCCTTGCGCCGGGAAACCCGGCTGCCCGTGAAACTTTGGGACGAAAGCTTTTCCACCCAGGAAGCCCGAAGGATTCAAATTGAACTGGGAACCCCTCAAAAAAAAAGGCAGGGCCACCTGGACGACAAAGCAGCCGCGATCATCTTGCAAGATTACCTGGATTCCCATCGGGAAAACCCCGAGACATAGGCTATGCGAAAATCCGCCATTTTTTCGATCTTGATTTTACTTGCCCTCTGCGTGGTTGGGACCTTTATAGCCTATCAATTTATCACCATCCCCAACAGGGCTGCCGATTTGTTTGGCCCACCAGCCACATCCAGCCCCTTGCTCGTGTTTAACCAGGCCAGGGAAGTCCTCCAATATGCACCCGAACTAACCGCACAAGGCCCCCCGGGTACAGCGATTTCGTTTTCCATCAACCCGGGAGAAAGCACCGCTTCCATTATCCAGCGCCTGGAAGACCTGGGGTTGGTAAATTCTCAAGCAGCTTTCCGGGCCTTTCTCGTATATTCCGGCAAGGATACCCGTTTGCAGCCTGGAATGTACCGAATTCAACCAGGAACCAGCCTGGTTGAAATTGCCTCGATTTTAGAAAACCGGTCACAATCCCAGGTACTTTTCAACATCCTGCCCGGCTGGCGCATCGAAGAAATCGCCGCAGCCTTGCCCACTTCGGGGTTGGCGATTTCCCCAGCGCAGTTTATTGCGGCCGCCTACCAACACCCACGCCATTTTGGTATGGCGTTACCTCTCCCAGACCATGCAACCGGGGAGGGTTTTATGCTGCCAGGTTCGTACTGGTTAGATCGCGGCAGCAGCCTGGAATCCCTCCTGGGGACGCTCTACACCAGTTTCCAGTCCATTCTGAACGACGAACTCGTGCTCGGTTTCGCCAAACAGGGGTTGGATATTTACCAGGGTGTAACCCTCGCCTCTATTGTCCAGCGAGAGGCCCTGGTAGCTGAGGAACAACCCCTGATTGCCTCGGTTTACCTGAACCGCCTTAGCATCGATATGATGCTGCAAGCAGACCCAACCGTGCAGTACGCCTTAGGGTACCAGGCTGAGTCCAAAAGTTGGTGGAAAAGCCCCCTCAGCCTGGCGGATTTGCAGGCCGCTTCCCGGTATAATACATACCAACACACCGGCCTGCCACCCGGCCCAATTGCCAACCCAGGAATGAATGCAATCCAGGCTGTAGCCGACCCGGCTGCCAGTGAGTATTACTTTTTCAGGGCTGCTTGCGATGGGTCTGGGCGCCATTTATTCGCAATTACCTTCGACGAGCACTTGTCCAACGCCTGCCCGTAGCCTGGCTAAGAACCCATTCAAGGAGACATCATGCCCAACAATATCCTCCCCGTTTCTGACCAGACCCGCGTATATGAAAACATTGCTCAAACCATTGGAAAAACACCCCTGGTGCGCTTGGGCAAACTTGGCAAAAACCTGGCATGCAGCCTGTATGCCAAAGTAGAGTTTTTCAACCCGGGCGGCTCGGTTAAGGACCGAATTGGGGTAAACATCATTGAAGAAGCGGAGAGAAACGGACGACTTAAGCCCGGTGGAACGGTTGTTGAAGCCACCTCTGGCAATACCGGGGTGGGTCTGGCCATTGTCGCCGCACTGCGGGGCTATAAATCCGTCTTTGTGATGCCGGATAAGATGAGCCAGGAGAAAATTCAGCTGCTGCGGGCTTATGGCGCTAAAGTAGTAATCACCCCCACCGCAGTGGAACCCGAGGACCCCCGCTCCTACTACAGCGTGGCCCGACGAATTGTGGAAGAAACCCCCAATGCAATCCTGGCTAACCAATATCACAACCCGGAAAACCCTCGCAGTCACTACCTCACCACCGGCCCCGAAATTTGGGAACAAACCAACGGAAAAATTACCGATTTTGTCGCAACCATGGGGACCGGCGGCACCATCACGGGAACCGCTCGCTTTTTGAAAGAAAAAAACCCGAACATCAACATTGTTGGGGTAGACCCAGTTGGCTCCATTCTGCTGGACGCCTGGAAAAACGGGGGGCAAATCCCCGCTGAAGCAAAAGCAGAAGCGTATAAAGTCGAAGGGTTCGGCGAGGATTTCATTCCCAGCACGCTTGACCTTGGGATTGTCGATGAGGTGGTGCAGGTTACAGACAAAGAGAGTTTCCAGTGGACCCGCAGGCTGGTGCGGCAGGAAGGAATTTTTTCCGGGGGGTCGTGTGGGGCTGCAGTTGCAGCAGCAATGCGCTACTGCCGCAGCCTGCCCTCCGACCGGCTTGTGGTGGTTTTGCTGCCCGACACTGGTGCGCGTTATCTCTCCAAAATATTCGACGATAAATGGATGCGCGAAAACGGCTTTCAAGAAGCAGGTTGGGGCGATGTCTATTTGCGCGATTTGCTCGAAATCAAGGGTGGGTCCAGGTTGATTACAGCCTTTGAAGATGAGCCCCTCACCCATGTCATCCGCCTGATGAAAGAGAACGACATCTCCCAGGTCCCGGTGATTTCTCGTGAAAACCGGCTGTTGGGCCTTGTGAACGAAGTCACCATTCTTAACCATATGCTCGATGTCCAGCACGACCACCGGGCGGAACCGATTGGCACCATGCTGCAAGCAGCCAAAGGTGTGTACCAATCCAACGCTTCCCTGGAAGAAGTCCTGCCCAGCCTGGCAGAGGGCAACGTGATTTTGGTAAACGAGGGAGATTACCCGGTTGGGATTTTGACCAAAATCGACATTTTAGATTTCATCGCTCACCAGGGGTAATTGTCCCCCAATATTTGGGACAAATGTCCCTGTTCATTTCGCCTCTTTTTTGTGAAAATATACGCAGATAAGGAGGCGCGATTTATGCGTAAAATTTTCTCAATCCTTTTGATATGCTCAGCCTTTCTGGGTGTCCAGTGGAGCCCGGCACAGGCACAAGATGCGCAGGTGCATGCGATTTTGTTTTACTCACCCACCTGCCCCCACTGCCATGAGGTCATTGATAACGTACTGCCACCGCTGTTAGAACAGTATGGCGATCAACTTGTCATCATTGGCATCAACGTATCCCTGGAAGAGGGCAGCGCCCTCTACAACGAGGCAATTATTTATTACAACATCCCAGCCAACCGCAGAGGAGTTCCAGCGCTGCTGGTTGATGACCGGGTTCTGGTTGGGTCGGTTGAAATTCCCCAACTATTCCCGGGCATTATCGAACAGGGTCTGGCCAGCGGAGGCATTGCCTGGCCTTCAGCCCCCGCTTTCCAGGATTTTTTGATTTCCGCCGGATACATGGAACCCGGAGAAGTGGGTGAACCCATTTCCACACCGGGCCAACCCGACCCAAACAGCAGCCTCTCCCAAGATGCCCTGGCAACCCAGGCAGCAGAAACCAAAGCCAACCAGATTGCATCCCAGCTGACCGCCAACATGGAATCGAAAAAATTGAGTGCAGGAGAATTATTTGCCCAGGACCCCATCGCCAACAGCATGGCCGTGATCGTATTGATGGGAATGGTCAGCAGCGTGGGGCTGTGTGGGTATGCGTTTGCAAACCAAATTCGAGTCAAACCCTGGCCAACCTGGGTCATTCCTGCCCTGATTGTCATTGGTTTGGGGGTATCCAGCTACCTGGCCTATGTTGAAACCACCGAAACCCTGGCTGTGTGCGGCCCGGTGGGCAACTGCAATGTGGTTCAGCAAAGTGAATATGCGCGTTTGTTTGGTGTGATGCCCATTGGCATCCTGGGCCTACTGGGATACCTCGCTCTCGGTACGAGCTGGGCACTCCAAAGGCACAGCCTGGTCACATGGCAAAACCGGGGCAGCAAAGCCTTTTGGTGGCTGGCATTGGTCGGTGTGCTGTTTTCAATTTACCTGACTTACCTGGAACCGTTTGTGATTGGGGCAACCTGCTTATGGTGCCTGGCTTCAGCCATTATTATGACAATCCTGCTGTGGGCCGGCACACACGATGCTGTGGCCGCAATGCGCAAATATCATACCCGCCGCAAAGCCTGATCCAGATCATCCAACAAATCGTCGGCATTCTCCAGGCCAACGGATAGACGCACCAACCCGGGCGGGACTTCGAGAGGAGACCCTGCAACGGAGAGGTGCGTCATCGCGGATGGCACTTCAATCAACGATTCTACGCCGCCTAAAGATTCTGCCAATGCAAAAATCCGTGTGGATTCAACCAACCGCCGGGCGGCCTTTTCTCCACCATCCATCACCAGGGTCACCATACCCCCGCCGTTGCGCATCTGGCGCAGGGCAGTTGAGTTTTGGGGGTGAGAGGGATGATGAGGGTAAAGCAGCCTGCTGACCTCGGAACGGCCTGCCAGGAATTCTGCAATTTTCAAGGCGTTTTCTGCATGCCTGTCCATGCGCACAGCCAGGGTTTTAATCCCCCTCAGCACCAGGAAGCAATCCATCGGCCCTGGAACCGCACCCACAGCATTCTGCAAAAAGGCAAGCTGCCTGTGCAGAGTTTCATGGTGGGTCACCACCGCCCCACCAATCACATCCGAATGCCCTCCCAGGTACTTCGTCGTCGAGTGGAGGACAAGATCTGCTCCCAGAGCCAGCGGCTGCTGGAGGTAAGGTGTTGCGAAAGTGTTATCCACCACCAGCAGCGGCCTGGTTTGATTGGTTTGAAGGGAATAATCGAGCAAAACCCTGGCCAGCCCAGCCAAATCCACGACGCTTAGCCAGGGGTTGGTGGGGGTTTCAATCCACACCATGCGGGTGTTTGGGCGCAGAGCCGCTGCAAAGGCGTTTAAATCCGCCCCATCTGCGTAAGAAAACGCCAGGCCGTATTTCTGGTACACCTTGTCAAACAGGCGAAAAGTGCCACCATAGACATCGTTGCTGGCCAGGATATGATCCCCGGGCTGCAGCAGGCGAATAACCATATCAATCGCCGCCATACCCGAAGAAAACGCCAGGCCAAAAGGCGCATTTTCTAACGCAGCCAGGTTGGCTTCGAGAACCGTTCGGGTGGGGTTTCCCGTACGAGAATATTCATACCCCTTATGCTTCCCCACAGCCTCTTGCTTATAGGTGGATGTCTGGTAAATTGGGGGCATCACTGCCCCGGTGGTTGGGTCAGCATCAAATCCGGCATGGATGGCTTTGGTCTCAAAACGCATATCAACCTCATCATGAAAAGAATATCCCTGGCTGAAAAAGCCGGGGGGTAATTGGAACCTGAATCTTGGGTAACCTGGATGTCCCCTGTATTCTAGCGCATTTGCCAAAAAACGCAATTCCCAACCCGGATGTTCAGGCGAATAAATGGTGAGGAAATCGCAACACTCCCACCCTCCCCAAAGAAAGAGTATAATCAGGGTTAATTAGATAATTATCTATCATCTATTGACAAAGGTTTTTCAATGGACATTTTCTTCTACGATCCTGATGACATTCCCGTCCCACCCGAAGAGGTACGTATTCGGGAACTGCGCGTCCAACCCTACCCCGATGGACGGCGGGTCCGGCTCTACCTGGAACTGACACCCTTTGTGAAAAGCCCCAGCGGAGAGCTGACCATCCGCAACGCATCCGGAGAAGTGAGCGCCACGGCCAACATCATTGAAACGGTAGACAGCCGGCTGGAAATGACCATGCACCTGCGGGTGCCAGACCCTGCCGGGGAATTTACCTTATCTGTCGAAATCTTCTACCAGCAAGCCGACCTGCCCGAACCCGGCAGTGAAGTAGACCCCAGGCTGATGGAACGCAAGGTGGTGGACAACCGCGAATTATCCTTTAACACAAACAACGCTTCACCCCAGGCAAAATCATGACCTTCCTGAAACACATAACCCAAATTATGAAACCCTACCGGCTTCAGGTGCTGTTAGGACTGGCACTTTTATTTGCCATCACCATCAGCCAGCTGGTGATTCCAGGCATTATCAAAAATGTTATCGATGTTGGCTTGGTTAATAAAGACCTGGTGGTGCTGCGTAACGCAGCGTTTTTAGTCATCGCAATTGGGGTCGCCCGGGCGCTGCTGCTGTTTGCACAAAGATACACCAGCACCTGGATTGCCCAAAAAGTGGCATACGACCTGCGGAACAGGCTCTACGACCACATCCAGCGGCTCTCGTTCAGCTACCACGATGAAGCTCAAACTGGGCAGCTGATCAGCCGCTGTATTGAAGATGTCAATGCCACCAACCAGTTCACCGGGTTTGGCATCGTCGAGCTCATTCGGATCACGGTGCTGCTCATTGGCATCACCATCCTACTTTTTGCCCAAAACTGGATCCTTGCACTGGTGACTATGCTGCCAATGGTCCCACTGCTCTTACTCACCACAAGCTTTGGCCAGAGAATCAGCGAACTGTTTTACCGTGTGGACCAGGCCATGGGTGAACTCTCCACCCGTGTCCAGGAAAACGTCAGTGGGGCGCAGGTGATTCGGGCTTTTGCCAGGGAAGATTATGAAATCGAACGGTTTGCCAGGGCCAATCGCGAAGAATACCAGACCCGCATTGTGGTTTTAAGTGAATTTGCCAAGCTTTTCCCAACCACCCAACTGCTCACAGCCATTGGAACGATTTTGATCCTGGGGGTTGGCGGGTGGATGGTGTTAGAAGGCCAATTGACCGTTGGCGACATTGTTGCCTTCAACGCCTACCTGCTGCTGATGGCCAACCCCGCCCAAGAATTGGCCTGGCTGGTGAACCTTGCCGGGGAGGCCAAAGCCGGCCTGAATCGAATTTTCGAGATTTTGGATGAAAAGGCAGAAATCCAAACCCCGGAAAAACCACAAGTGCTTGCCAAACTGGAAGGTAGGGTGGAATTCAGGCAAGTAGGTCTCAAATACCGGCCAGATGCCCATGAATTCGCCCTGAATAATATCCAGGTAGACGTGAAACCCAACCAGATTATTGCCCTGATTGGCACAACCGGCTCTGGAAAGACCAGCCTGGTGAACCTGATTCCCCGCTTTTATGATGTCAGTGAAGGACAAGTCTTGATTGACGGGGTGGATGTGCGCCAGTTAGATCTGGAAAGCCTGCGAAAACAGATTGGAATTGTGCTGCAAACCTCTTTGCTTTTTTCAGACACGGTGGCAGCCAATATTGCATTCGGGCAGCCCGACGCTTCGGACGAAGAAATCATCGCGGCAGCCAAAGCCGCCCAGGCGCACGAGTTTATCATGGCACTTCCTGAGGGATATAACACAATTGTTGGCGAAAGAGGCTTAACGCTCTCTGGCGGACAAAGGCAGCGAGTGGCCATCGCCCGGGCGCTGCTGACCAATCCGCGAATTCTCATCCTCGACGATTCTACTTCGAGCGTAGACACCGAAACCGAACGGCTTATCCAGCAGGCCCTGGGTGAATTGATGCAAGGGCGGACGACATTTGTCATCGCCCACCGCCTTTCCACGGTCCGCCGGGCCGACATGATCCTGGTGATGGATGGTGGTGAAATCGTCCAACGCGGCACCCATGAAACATTGCTTACACAAGAAGGGGTTTACCGCGAAATTTACGAACTCCAACTTAAAAAACAAGAAGAATATGCTGCGCTTACCGCAGCCCAGGCTGAGTAACCTCATGACCACAAAAAGCGCGACGAATACACACACTTTTTCAAAGAAAAAAAGCGGACCGCCATCCTATGTGATGGAAAACGAAACCCTGGGGAAGGGGTTTGACCCCCATGTCACCCGGCGCTATATGGCATTCATAACACCCTATAACTTAAAAATTTTCCAGGCAGCGGTGCTCATGGCAGTTGCCGCCCTGGTAACGGTTCTAGGCCCTTTCTTCCTGGAAGTCGCCATTGACGATGGCCTGACGACTGGTTCAGCAGACGTGCTGGTTACCATGGTTGGCCTGTATTTTGCGAGCGTGTTGGTTCAATGGGTAGCAACTTACTACCGTGTCCGGATTATGATGCGGGTTGGGGCGGGTGTGGTTTACGATTTGCGCACAGCCCTGTTCACCCATCTCCAACGCCTTTCGCTAAATTTTTACAACCGTTACAGTGTTGGAAGGGTGATTGCGCGCATCATCAACGATGTCCAGGTGGTGCGGCAGTTCGTCACCTGGACGATGTTGGGGGTGTTCCGGGATGTATTTACGCTGGTGGGTATTTTGGTGGCCATGACACTGATGAATGCCCGGCTCTCGCTGCTCACATTCACCGTTTTGCCCTTGATGGTATTGGCCACAGTGTATTTCCGGAAAATCTCCCAAGAGAATTACCGCCGGGTGCGAGCCGCCAACAGTTGGGTGAACTCGGTTTTGGCAGAGAACATCAACGGCATCCGGGTAATCCAGGCTTTTGCGCGTGAAAAATTCAACCTGAATTTCTTTAAAGAAATGGTGAATGGCTACAACTTAAAATTAAACCTGGATGCGCAGCGCATTGTCTCGGCATTTTTACCTACATCCGACCTTCTGGGCAGCATTGCAACAGCCATTGTGATTTGGGTAGGCGGAAGATATGTCCTGCAAGAAGAACTGACTGCCGGCACATTGATCGCTTTTGTTTTGTATGTGGAGCGGTTCTTCGGGCCTATCCGCAACTTGAGCCAGCAGTTTGACACGTTTCAATCCACCATGGCGGGTGGTGAACGCATTTTTAACCTGATGGATGCCCATATTGAAGTGCAAGATGCACCGGACGCCATTGAACTGCCCGAAATCCGGGGAGAAGTTCGCTTTGAGCAGGTTTACTTCAAATACGAAGACGAGAGCGTACCTGTGCTCAAGAGCGTAGATTTTGCCATCCCCGTAGGGGCAACGGTGGCGCTTGTCGGCGAAACGGGTGCCGGAAAATCTACCATCGTCAAGCTAATTTGCCGTTTTCACGACCCCACCCAGGGTTCCGTGCGGGTGGACGGCCTCGATTTACGCAGCGTCTCTCAGGGCAGCCTGCGCAAACAAATGGGGATTGTCCTTCAGGACCCATTTCTATTCGATGGGACTGTCAAGGAAAATATTCGATTTGGCCGGTTGAGTGCAACCGATGAAGAGATTCAGGCCGCAGCCCAGGCTGTTGGCGCCCACGATTTCATTATGAAGCTGAAGAACGGATACGACACCCCCGTTAACGAGGGCGGCGTCATCCTTTCCGTGGGCCAACGCCAGCTGGTTTCATTTGCCAGGGCACTGCTGGCAAACCCGCGCATCCTGATTCTGGATGAAGCAACCAGCAGTGTAGACACCCAAACCGAACACATCATCCAGGAAGCACTCTCCAAACTCCTTAAAGGCCGGACCTCATTTGTGATTGCCCATCGGCTTTCCACCATTGTGAATGCAGACCTCATTATCGTAATGGATAAAGGTGAAATTATCGAAATGGGCACTCACAGCGAATTATTGGCCCTCAGTGGTACTTACGAACACCTTTACAAAATGGGGTTTGAGGAGCAAAATTGAAGCAGCCCTGTGTGAGGCTGATGTGAATGGCAGAAATCGAAAACAAAATAAACCCAGCTGAAGCAAACCCGCGTGAAACGCCCCAAACCAGGAAAGCCTGGGTCTTTCACGCGCTGGTTGGGCTGACGCTGCTCCTGGTTTTACTGGCGGGAATTTATGCCATCCAGCAAAACTGGCCCGGGTATACTGGCTTTGGATTGCCCTCCTCACCACCCGCACAACCTTCCGCATTGCCGCAGTCAGCCACACCTACTGCGCTGCCACTAACCAACACCAGCACCCCAACGCCAACCGCCACCCCAGAACCCGCAACCGCAACCATAGAATTCCCCGACATCAACCCCACCCAGGCAGTGCTTCTGCCATTGATTTCACCAGTCGAACCCATCGGGGTAATGGTTGTTTCAATTCAGGAGGGAATCTATAACCGGCTGTTTTTATACGAACCCCAAACCCTCGCCTTCACCCGCATCACCTGGGGACCATGGGACGATATTGCCCCGGCTCCCAGCCCGGATGGCCGTTGGATTGCGTTCTCTTCCAATCGCTCTGGCGCCTGGAATCTGTACCTGTTGGATTTGATAACCGGAGAAACCCGGCCTCTCACCGAATCTGCCTTCTACGAAGGCAGCCCAAGCTGGTCACCGGATGGGCGCTTTTTGGCTTATGAAACCAACAGCGAAGGCAATCTTCATATCTTCGTCCGGGCCGTGGATGACAGCATACAACCCATCCAACTTACCAGCGGACCGGATCATAATTACTTGCCAGCCTGGTCTCCTCAAGGGCGTAAAATTGCATTTGTCTCCACCCGCAGTGGCGAACCAGACATCTGGTTAGCAGACCTGGATAACACCGACAATCGCTTCCAAAACATCAGCGCGAACCCAAATACACTGGACCATCGCCCTGCATGGTCCCCTGATGGCAATTGGCTTGCCTGGGCAGCCAACAAAGCTGGCATACGAAGAATTATGCTTCACAGTGTTACAGATGGCATTCAGATGGACCTGGGCGCAGGAGATTACCCGGTTTGGAGTCCCGACCAGGCGGTGGTATATACTGTCGTCGAATATCCCAATGAGAATTACCTGGCTGGCTATTGGCTGAACCCCCGTGGCAGCCTGGCATTGCCGCCGGTTTCCTTACCCGGGATGGTGGATGGGCTGGCCTGGGCGAATATTCAGCTGGCCTCTCCGCTTCCAGATGCCATTGCCCAAGCTGCTGCCCAACCCAACACCACCCTATGGGCATCCAACACCTCTCCGAACACCCCAGTTCCTGGTAACCGCGGCAGGCTAATCGAGCTGAATTTGGACGCACAAGGGTTTTATCTACTGGACCAGATTGATGAAGCATTCCAGGCTCTTCGTGAGAACGCCGGAGTTCTGCTGGGATGGGACTATCTGGCCACATTGCAATCCGCCTATAAACCCCTAACAGAACCCCTGATGCCCGGCGAATTGGAGAACTGGCTCTATACCGGCAGGGCAATTGACGTGAATGCGGCTCCCATCAGGGCAGGGTGGATGATGGTTGTCCGGGAAGATTATGGATTTGAAACTTATTGGCGAATTTATCTGCGAGCCCGTCGCCAGGATGGCACCCAGGGCAGACCTGTCTACCCACAGGCCTGGGACTTAGATGCCCGGTTTAGTGGAGACCCGGCTGCCTACGAAAAAGGCGGCGCTCCAATTTCACCCCTGCCCGGATATTGGGTGGATTTCACCCGCCTGGCCCATGCCTATTCATGGAAACGCACGCCTGCTCTTCTCAACTGGCGTTCTTATTACCAGGGCGCCCGGTTTAACCATTTTTACCTGGACATGGGTCTGAGCTGGCAATCAGCCATGTTGGAACTCTATCCCCCTGAAATTTTAATTACACCAACCCAAATATTACCGATCACCCCCAGCGCGACCCCCACCATCACCACACGCCCCACCCTGACACCCATACCGAGCCGCACCCCAACCCCCACTCGAACCCAAACGGCAACCAGCACTCCACGGGTAACTCCAACTGCATCGCCCACGGCTGCCCCAGGCACCCTCGGAACCCCTTAAGTCAAAGAGGTCTGTTTTGCGCACCCGGATTCTTCTGATTGTGTTGGTTCTCATGCTGTTCATCACCGGAACCCTGCTTCTGGGCCGCAGTTCTGCTGAGTCACCACCAGAAAAACCGCTGCCCACCTTACCTCCTTCCCCATCCATCACACCCTTGCCATCCCCCACCTCGACCGACACCCCCACTACCGCTCCTGTGGAACTGCCAGATTTACCGCTACCAGAACCGTCTGTGCCAGAACTGACTGCTGTGCCGGTCGTGAAGTTTGTTTTCCCAACCCAGGCACCCCCGGCCAAATCCGCCTGGCGGCCTCCTTTGTACCCGGTGCCCTGGTCTACAACCCCCTATGAACACTTTTTTTTCAACCGTCCCATTCACGCGGATGAAGTCAACTGGCCGGTGGGCAACTACCGCTATGGAGGAATATTTTTTGAAAACCAGGTGCACACCGGTGTGGATATTGCAGCTTCAGAAGGCACTCCGGTCATTGCCGCTGGTGCAGGAAAAGTGGTTTGGGCGGGATATGGATTGTATTCAGGGGTTGAAGGGTACGAGAAAGACCCTTACGGCCTGGCAGTTGCCATCCACCACAATTTTGGTTACAACGGTCAGGACTTATACACCGTCTACGGTCATTTATCCCGCCTGGATGTGGTTGCAGGCCAGGTTGTTGAAACCGGGAACTTGTTAGGAACCGTGGGCGACACCGGTTTTACCACAGGCCCCCACCTGCATTTTGAAGTGCGGTTGGGCACGAATTCTTATTTTTTCACCTACAACCCGGAATTATGGATTGCCCCGCCTCAGGGATGGGGCGTGTTGGCAGGCCGGGTGGTCGGCGCTGATTACCGGCTGCTGCAAAACCACCTGATCGTACTCATCAACCAGGACACCAACCAGACCTGGTTTGTGGACAGCTACGGCTTCACCAGTGCACTGAACAGCGACCCCTATTTTCAAGAAAACCTTGTCATTGGTGACCTGCCTGAAGGGAACTACGAAATACAAACCCGCTTTTTCGGCCAATTATTCAAAGATACGTTCTTCCTGCGGGCCGGCCAGGTCAATTACTTCACCTTCAACGGCTGGCAAGGGTTTGGATTTTCATTACCGGCTGAAATCACCCCCACATTCGTCCCCCCCACAGAAAACGCACCTTGACATAGTGAACATATGTGCTAAAATTACGCAATAACAGTGTGGCAGTCTGAATTGTCCAGCCATAAAAATTAACCCTGGCCAGGCTGCAAACGAACAGACCAAAGGAGAAACAAAATGGCGAAAAAGAAACGAATTGAAGAAGAGGTAGATGGACCCCGTGACGGTGCGCGGGACATCGCACTGGGTAAAGCCCTGGGAGACATCGTAAAACGCTTTGGAGATGGTGCAATCATGCGGTTGGGTGAAGCCCAACACATGGTAGTTGAATCCATCCCCACTGGTTCACTATCCCTGGATATTGCCACAGGGATTGGTGGCATCCCCCGGGGGCGCATCACAGAAATTTTTGGACCAGAATCCTCCGGTAAGACCACCATCTGCCAACACATTATTGCCGAAGCACAGCGCATGGGTGGCACATGCGCATTTATTGACATGGAACACGCCCTGGACCCATCGTATGCCCAAAAAACCGGGGTGAATATCCACAACCTGTTGGTCGCCCAGCCCGATACCGGGGAACAGGCGTTGGAGATTGCCGAAACCCTGGTGCGTTCCGGCGCCATTGATGTGGTGGTGGTTGACTCTGTCGCCGCCCTGGTGCCGCGTTCTGAAATTGAGGGGGACATGGGAGACGCAACCATGGGTCAAATGGCCCGTCTGATGTCCCAGGCGCTGCGCAAATTATCCGGTGCAATTAACCAAACCAAAACATCCGTCATCTTCACCAATCAGCTTCGCCAAAAAATCGGGGTGATGTTTGGCAACCCAGAAACCACCACGGGAGGCCAGGCATTAAAATTTTACGCAACGATGCGCCTGGATGTACGCCGGATCCAATCCATCAAAGTGGGTGCTGAAGTCATTGGCAACCGAACCCGGGTGCGCGTGGTCAAGAACAAAGTAGCCCCACCCTTCCGTACGGCTGAATTTGACATTATGTACAACGAAGGAATTTCCAAAGTAGGCGATCTGATTGACCTCGCCACCGAAATGGAAATCGTCAGCAAACGCGGCGCCTTCTTCAGTTACGGCGATATCCGTTTGGGGCAGGGTCGGGAAAACGCCAAACAGTTCCTGGCTTCAAACCCAGACCTGGCCTTCCAAATCGATGCCATCGTGCGCGAAAAAGCCTTCAGCGGTGAGGTTGCTCTTCCTGGCTCGGGTGGCGAGGATGACGGAGAAGACTACGAATAGGCCTGCCCTAGCCTGGAAAATCGCATCTTAAAAATAACAAACCCCGCCAGCGTGCGGGGTTTGTTTATACGGTAAAATAGCACTACCTGGTATGATGAACCGCATGATGCGCTCCCTATGGTTATTTCTCGCCACCTCCCTGCTGCTGGCAATAACAGCCTGCCAGCCCGCCAATGTCAGCCCAACCCCAGGCTTGTATTTACCTCCAACATTGGTAGCGTCTCCCCGGCCTTTGGAAGTGCCAACCGCCACGCCTCCACCTCCCACCAGCCCACCACGCTGCACAAATTCCCTGCGCTATCTCCAGGACATCACCATCCCGGACGGTTCCCAGGTTTCACCCGGCGAAATCCTGGACAAACGCTGGCTCGTGGAAAACAACGGCACTTGCGGATGGGACCAAACCTACACATTGCGCTTAATAACCGGCCCATCCATGCAAGCTCCAGAAATTCAACCCCTTTACCCCGCACTTAGCGGCAGAACCTTTAACTTAACCATCACCTATACTGCACCCAACGAGCCAGGGATATATCGCAGCGCCTGGCAGGCATATGGCCCTGACGAACAGCCATTTGGCGACCCTGTTTTCATCGAAATCGTTGTAACAACCGAGGATACCCAACCATGAACACACCCTCACTCAGCAGCAGCGCTCAACGCGTTCAGGCTGCTTTAAACCAATCTGGCATCGATTTTGAGGTTATTGAGCTCGCGAACAGCACCCGCACAGCACCTGAGGCGGCTCAGGCAGTGGGCTGCCAGGTTGGGCAAATTGCCAAGTCACTGGTCTTCCGCACAGGTGATCATAAAGCAGTGCTGGTCATCGCCAGCGGCGCAAACCGGGTGGATGAAAAAAAAGTAAGCCTACACCTGAGCCAGACCATCCATAAAGCCGATGCCAATTTTGTTCGGGAACAAACCGGGTTTGCCATCGGGGGTGTACCTCCTGTAGGGCATCTACAACCCCTGCAAACCCTGATTGATGAAGATATTATGCAGTATTCAGAGATATGGGCGGCGGCTGGAACGCCCAACGCAATTTTCCGCCTGACCCCAGAGGCACTGCAGCAAATTACAGGTGGGTTGGTGGTCCAGTTGCGCATCGAACCCTGAACCGTATGTACCGCTTGTTCTTGTTTTTGGGGCTTGTCGCCAGTTTACACCTGTGCAACTTAAGCAGTCTGCTGGCAATTGGGGTCACCAACCCGGCAGCCGTTAGCACAGCCGAAGCGGAAGTCATTCAGCCTTTTCAACCCGCTGTCGCTTTTGTTTTTGTCACCCCGGCCAACCAACCGTCCGCCACACCGCTGCTGCCCCTGCCAATCACAGCAACACCAACGATTCCTCCCACACCAACCGAAACGCCAACACCAACCGCAACCCCCGAACCCACCGCAACACCTGAGCCAACCGCAACATCCACCCAGCCACCGTCCCCCACCCCGGTTCCTCCCACAGATATCCCCCCACAACAAAGCGGACTGCCCATAACCGCTTATATTCAAGGCGTTTCCGGCTACCCGCAAACGCTGAACCTGAGCTGCGAGAGCCGTTCAGCCGTGGATCTGGCGGCATTTTATGGCCTTGCCATCGGAGAACTGGAATTCTTATACGGTTTGCCCGAATCAGATAACCCGGAAGTTGGATTTGTAGGCTCCGCCAATGGCGCTCGTGGACAGATTCCACCCAATCCCTATGGCGTTCATGCTCCCCCGGTAGCGGCCTTATTACGGGCTTATGGACTGCCAGTCCAGGAACAAAAAGGAATGAGCCTGGAAGCCTTGAAAGGTGAAATTGCGGCAGGAAGACCGGTAATTGCCTGGGTGATCAGCGACATGGGGTACAGCCCCCCGGTGCAATACACGGCTGCGGATGGGTCTGTCACAACCGTAGCCCGCTTTGAACACACGGTGATTGTCATCGGATATAATCAGGGATGGATTACGGTTTTAGATGGCGCCCTGGTGTACTCAATATCTCAGCAGGCCTTTTTAAACTCATGGGGCGTTTTGGGTTTCATGGCCATTACAGTAAACCCATAATCAAAAAAAGGGTGTTCAATGGATTCACAGCCAAAAATTTTGGCGGTAGACGATGTTCCAGCCAACCTGACTTTACTGGAAAGGGTATTAAAGCAGGTAGATGCAGAGGTGCTCAAAGCCACATCCGCAGCCGAAGCGCTTGCGCTGACGGATAAATATGATTTTTGCGTGGCCATTGTGGATGTTCAGATGCCCGACATGGACGGGTATGAATTGGTATCCAGAATGCGCAGCAGCCCGAAAACCCGCACCCTGCCCGCAATTTTTGTGAGCGCCATTTATGCAGATGAATATCACTTCGGGAAAGGCTACGAAGCTGGCGCAGTGGATTTCATCTCAAAACCCTTTAACCCTGATTTTTTAGTGAGCAAGGTAAAAGTTTTTCTCGAACTGTATAACCAACGCCGCGCATTGGAAAAAGTGGTGGAACAATTGGCCGAGGCCAACAAGGCGATCAAAGAATTCAACGAATCGTTGGAAAACCAGGTAAAACTACGCACCCAGGAATTACAAACGGCATACAAAACGCTGGAAAAAATTGATAAGACAAAAACTAACTTTATTACCATCGCTGCCCACGAACTGCGCACCCCACTCACCCTGATTAAGGGCTATGCTGAAATGCTTGAAGACCTGGTCGTGAAAGCCGTCCCAGATTCGCAGCCTTTGTTGCAAGGGATTTTAACGGGTGAATCGCGCATGCTAGAGGTAGTAAACAGTCTGCTGGACCTGACCAAAATTGACAGCGAGACCATCCGGCTGCAAAAAAGAAGCATCTTGCTAAAAATCATTATGGACGGTGTGGTTGCAAACCTTGCCGAACCCGTAAAAGAACGTAAACAGCACCTGGCCGTTCAGGGTTTTGAGAGCCTTCCACTATTGGATGGTGATCCAGATTTGCTCTACAAGGTCTTTTACCAGCTTGTGGTCAACGCCATCAAATTCACCCCGGATGCCGGGGATATTATTGTCAGCGCTTTGCTGATTGAAACAAACGAAAGTCAGCAACCCCCAAAGAAATACATTCAAATCAGCGTTCGCGACACCGGAATTGGGATTGCACCGGAAGACCAGGAATTGATTTTCGAGAAATTTTTCCAAACCGGATCAGCCCAGTTTCATTCAAGCGGAAAAACCAAGTTCAAAGGGGGCGGTCCGGGTTTAGGATTGACCATCGCCCGAGGGATTATCACCATGCACGGCGGACGAATTTGGGCTGAAAGCCCTGGCTACGATGAAACTGCATTCCCTGGCAGCACATTCTATGTGCTGCTGCCTGTCAAATCGGAGCAGGCCGGGTGAAATGGTGGAAACTGGTTAAAAAAAAGAACCCCGACGCTGTTGCGTCGGGGTTCTTTGTCTTAGTCCAGCGAATATTAGGTGCCCTCTTCCCACGAGTTCAGGTATTTCACCTGCTCTTCGGTGAGAACGTCAACCTTAACCCCCATGGCAGCGAGTTTGAGCAAAGCAATATTCTGGTCAATTTCGTGCGGCACGGAATAAACTTTGTTCTCCAGCTTATCGGCATTGCGAACCATGTATTCAGCGGAAAGCGCCTGGTTGGCAAAGGACATATCCATTACACTGGCAGGGTGCCCCTCTGCTGAAGCGAGGTTAATCAACCGGCCTTCGCCCAAAAGATGAATCATCCGGCCATCGGGTAGAATATATTGATCTACAAAGGGTCGAACCAGGTTCTTTTCCACAGCCATTTCTTCCAAAGCCGGAATATTGATTTCAACATTGAAGTGACCAGAATTGGAAATGATCGCACCGTCTTTCATCGTTTCAAGATGGTGGCGGTCAATCACGTGAATATCACCCGTGAGGGTGCAGAAAATGTCGCCAATTGGAGCCGCTTCTATCATAGGCATGACGCGGTAGCCATCCATGACCGCCTCAATCGCCCGCAGAGGGTCCACTTCGGTAACAATCACATTTGCGCCCATACCACGGGCCCGCATAGCCAGGCCCCGACCGCACCAACCATAACCAGCCACCACAAAGGTTTTGCCAGCCAGCAAAACATTCGTGGCTCGAATGATGCCATCAATGGTGGATTGACCCGTTCCATAGCGGTTATCAAAAAAGTGCTTGGTTTGGGCATCGTTTACAGCAATTACAGGGAAGTTCAAAGCCCCATCATGGGCCATCGCCCGGAGGCGGATCACCCCAGTTGTAGTTTCTTCGGTGCCACCAATCACACTCGGCAGGAGTTCGCGGCGTTCCTTGTGTAAAATACTCACCAGGTCGGCACCATCGTCCATCGTGATTTGGGGCTTGTGGTCAATGGCTGCGTGAATGTGCTTGTAATAGGTGGCGTTATCTTCCCCTTTGATGGCATACACAGGAATTTCGTTGTGCATTACCAGCGAAGCGGCCACATCATCCTGCGTGGAGAGCGGGTTAGAGGCTGTCAGGACAATATCTGCCCCACCCGCCTGGAGGGTTGTCATCAGGTTAGCAGTCTCACTGGTCACATGCAAACAGGCGGACATGCGAACACCAGCAAGCGGCCGTTCTTTTTCAAACCGTTCACGAATTTGGGCTAAAACAGGCATTTCGCGGGCAGCCCAATCAATTCGCCGGCGCCCTCCTTCGGCAAGGGTGGCGTCTTTAATATCATGGTTGTGGGTCATATCAATCTCCAAAAATGAAATTTAATCCGGAATAGTGTACCACCCCGGAAGGAATTATGATGCAGGAATTGCTCCAGTTTTTAGGAGCGAATTGAGTAGTTGTTGGTCATCAAAATGTTGGCGAAAACGCGCAACAAAGTCAGCCAGGCTGTATGCATGGGACGTGGAGCCGATATGCTCAAGGCAGTAAACGGCAGCAAGCGCACCCAGACGCCCACACAAATCCAATGTCCAGCCCCGGCTGTAACCAGCCAGGAATCCGCCCCGGAAGGCGTCGCCTACCCCTGTCGGGTCTACCAGCTGTGGTGTATTCACGACGGGAATTTCGATCACCTGCCCACCCGAAATAATTTTTGCCCCCTTATCGCCCAGGGTAACCACCAAAACCTTAACCATATTGGCAATCTGTTCCTCAGTCAGGTCTAGTTTTTTCTGAACCAGGCTGAATTCATACTCATTCACAAAAAGAAAATGGGCGTTTTCAACACCCCGGCGCAGCTGGTCAGCGTCCAATCGAACAATCTGCTGGCTGGGATCAAATAAGTAAGGAATTCCAGCCTCAATACATTCCTCAACCAGCCGGGCCATGGCAGCCGGGTCACTGGGAGAAATGGCCACCAGATCTGGCCGAAAATCCAGGTTACTGAGGGATAGTTGGGCGGAGTGTGCCATTGCGCCCGGGTAAAAGCTGGCAATCTGGTTGTGGGCTAAATCGGTGTTGACGAAAAACGAAGCAGTGTTCACCCCGGGAACCACCACCATCCAGCGAGTATCCACACCTTTTTCATCAAGCCAGGCCCGGTATTCTCCAAAATCTTCCCCAACGGTGGCAAAAATCATCGGGCGTTCACCCAAAAGGGCCAGGGTATAGGCGATATTCGGGGCAGTACCTCCCCTGCGTTTCTCCATGGTGTTCACCAAAAATGAAAGAGAAATCTGGTTAATTTTTTCGGGCAGGATATGTTCGGAAAAATAACCCGGAAAAGTCATCAGGTAATCGAAAGCAACGGAACCAGTCAGCAAAATTTTCATTGGACTCAGGAACGACCTTTCACAAATATTGGGAGATTTTGTGCAAACGGGGGATAAACCACCCCGTTCTCTGTAACAATGCCGGTCACCAGGCGATGCGGGGTGACATCAAAAGCCGGGTTGCGGGCAGTCGCGCCATGGGGCGCAACCTGAGCACCACCAGCAGAAAGATCCAAAACTTCGGAGGATGAACGTTCTTCAATTGGAATCAACTGCCCATTCGCAAGGGAAAGATCGATCGTCGAAGTGGGCACAACCGGGTAAAAAGGAACCTGGTTGTCAAAGGCGGCCAGGGCCAGCATATAAGTTCCAATTTTGTTGGCAACATCGCCATTGGCAGCCGTGCGGTCCGAACCGACAAACACCCTTTTCACCTGGCCGCTGCGCAAAAAATACCCGGCCGCATTGTCTGTGATGATGTCATAAGGAATGCCGTATTGGCTCAGTTCCCAGGCAGTCAATCGAGCGCCCTGAAGCCTTGGGCGGGTTTCATCCACCAGGACATGAATCCGCTTCCCCTGTTGGTGGGCCATGCGGATCACACCCAAGGCAGTTCCCCAATCAACGGTGGCCAGCGCGCCGGTATTGCAGTGGTGGATGATCGTATCCCCATCTGCAATAAGCTCAGCACCATGTCGTGCCATTCGCAAATTGATTTCCACATCTTCATCGGCAATCTGTTGGGCAAGGGATAAGACATGCCCACGCAAATCATCCGCAGAACCTTCAAAGCCTTGCACCTGCAGCATCATCCGGTCGAGCGCCCACGCCAGGTTGACTGCGGTCGGCCGGGCTGCTTTAAGGTGTTGGGCCGCAGCTTGCAGGTCTGTTAACAGGGATTGGGAATTTGAACCGCCCGATTGAAAAGCAGCCAGGGCAAGGCCAAAAGCTGCCGCAGCCCCAATCGCTGGTGCGCCACGCACAACCATATCGGTAATCGCACGGGCCACCGCCTGATGCTCGCGGTAAGCCACAACATCAAACACGCCAGGAAGGAGGCGTTGGTCAATCATTCTTAACTGATTTTGGGAGTAATCCCATTCTACTGTGCGCATCTCACACCACCGCAAATCGCTTTGCTATCAAGAATTTTAATAACTAAAGCCGTTTTTAGCATTAAGCGCGCAAAGTTTATCATGCGGATGGCTATTTGTCAAAGATTGGCGCTTATATAGAAATTGAGGGTGGGGCACTGGGTTCTTGAAAAAATGGAGGCAGATTATCCAGCCCGCGGGGGAACAGCATCACCGATTTGGCGAGAAATGAGATCGAGCAGAGCAATAAAGGAAGTGGCTTTTTCATGAGCCAGCCGGATGGAATAATCCGGGTGAATCGGAATTGAAGCCTTATAAATTCCCCCATCATAATACGTTCTTGCACCCAGTAATGCCAGCCAGGTTCCCAGGTAGCGGTTTTCTGGCAGCAGGTTGCCAACCAGGGATGTCAATCCCAATTGAATTGCCCGAATGTATAAAACCGCCAATAAAAGCGTACCGATTCCCCTTTTTTGGTGAGCATCAACAACCGTAATAGCAATTTCTGCTTCGGAAGCATTCGCTGCCGTGCGCACAAAACGGCCGACGCCAAACCCGGGGTAATCCAAATCATCGGCGTTTAGGGCAGCCCAGGCCACGTGGTTCACCTGATCCACCTGGGTAAATTCCTCCAATTGCTTCTCGGATAACTTCTCAACCGGCGCAAAAAAACGCAGGTAGCGGCTTTCTAAAGACATCAGGTTCAAACCGCGCACAATTCGCTCGCTGTCGGACGGTAAAACCGGGCGCAGTAGAACCCGGCCGCCATCTTCCAGAGGAAAAACCATCTTTCGAAATGCCGCAGCATCATTGGGTAAATTGTTTTTTTGCATAATCATCCTGTAGAGCGAATATAACGCAGTGCGTTATCCAGAGTATACCTGTAAACAGAAACAAATACAACAACAACAACAAACAGAAGAACGAGAACCACAACCAGGACGGCCCTGGCCTTCACCCAACGATTATCCTAAGCGGGCTGCGTATTTTTGAACTGCCAGGTTTCCTTTATGATGGAGGAATTAAAAAAGGGGATTTCACCTTCTCCTGGAATTGACATCTAAGGATGGAATGATTATAGTCCAGGCATGCGGAAACTCCAAAATCCCATCTTGCTTTTGCTGGGGATTGCTGCCCTTTGCCTGGCTGCATTCGCCTGCAACGCCCCAATCCCTAATCCATTTTCACCAAACCCGACTCCGACCCCAACCCAAACCTTCGCGCCCACACCTTCCCGCACACCCCTGCCCACTGCCACCCCAACCCCCACCGCAACCCCCCAACCCATGGGCATCCTCGCCCTGGCAGAACGAGATTTTCAATGGGGCAAATGGGAAGAAGCCTACGGAGAGTTCAGCCGTGTCTTTGAAACCGACCCCAATCCTGAAACAAAAGCCAATGCGCTGCTGGGGTTAGCCAAAATCGAAATCGCCCAAAAAAAATATGCCGATGCCCTTGACATCTTGCGAATCCTGGAAAGCAGCTTTGGAGAAACAGAAGCCGGCAGACTTGCCCAATTTTTGCTTGGGGATGTATACTCCGCCCTGGGCAGGTACCTGGAAGCCGGAGCAGCTTACGCGAAATACCTGGTGCAGCGGCCTGGGATTCTGGTTGTGGAAGCAAACCAACGCCGCGGCAACGCTTTGTATGCCGGAGGGAATTATGCCGGAGCCATCGAAGCCTACCAGGCAGGGATTGCCGCACTGCAAGCCGAGGACGGCACCGCGCTGAAAATCAGGCTCGCCCTGGCAATGGCTGGTGCAAGGGATTTTGAAGGGGCTCTGAACCTGTTGAGCGAACTTTACAATCAGACCAACAACGAATATATCCGCGCAGAAATCAACTGGCACCGGGGGCAGGTTCACATCCTGCGGAACGAAGAAGCATACGCACATGTGTACTACCTGGAATCCATCGAAAAATTTCCATTTTCCTATTACAGCTACATGGGCCTGGTGGAATTGGTAAACGCAGGGGTTCCAGTCAATGAATACGACCGGGGTTTGGTGGACTATTACGCAGCCCAGCACGGCGTTGGCATTGCGGCTTTTGACCGCTACCTGCTGCGCACTGCAGAACACCGGAGTGAAGCCCATTATTACAAAGGGCTTTCACACCGGGCACTCAACCAACCCGAAGCAGCAATTACCGCATGGCGGCAGGGAATAGACGAGCACACCATTGCGGAACCCAAAATTGTAGACTCCTGGGAAGAAATTGGCTATACGCAGTGGGCGTTCCTTGGGCAATACGAAGAGGCCATCCAAACCTTCTTGCGCTTTGCCACTTCTTACCCCGAACATGGTCGGGCACCCGATTTCCTTTTTTATGCCGCACAGGTTTCTGAACGCAACCAACAACTCAATCGCGCCGCCGAAATCTGGCTTCAATTAGCCAGCTCCTACCCGGCTTACCCCAACGCCCACCGGGCGGTTTTCCTGGCGGGCATTACCCAATTCCGCCTCCAACAATTTGAGAACGCTCTTTCCAGTTTTCAGCGCGCTGCAGATATTTCCTCAGGAAACGAAGAACTGGCTGCATCCCTCCTTTGGGCGGGCAAAAGCCTGTCTGCCTTGGGCAACCCGGTTGAGGCCTTGAACGCCTGGCAGTCTGCAGCCCAGATAGACCCCACCGGTTATTACAGCGAACGAGCCGCCGAACTAACCAAAGGTATTTCTCCGTTTGCAGCTCCAGAAATTTACAGCCTGAATTTTGATATCAACGCCTCCCGCACCCTGGCCGCCGACTGGATGGTTCACCAATTTACCCTTCCTAAAGAGGTGCTTTCAAGCATTCCCGATTATGTCGCTGCTGACCCCCATTTCATTCGTGGCAGTGAATTTTGGAAGTTAGGAGAATTTGAAAAAGGCCGCAGTGAGTTCGACAGCCTGCGCCTGGTCTATCTGAATGACCCTTTGGTGAATTTCCAACTCACCCATTTTTTCTATGAAACCGGGCTTTACCGGTTGGCCATTTTATGCGCCCGACAGGTGCTCACCCTTGCCGACATGGACGACGCAGCCACTGTAACCGCACCGCTCTATTTCAACCAAATCCGCTTTGGCCCATACTACGAGGAACTGGTTGTGAACGCCGCCGCGCAAGAAAACATTGACCCATTGCTTTTGTTTAGTGTCATCCGTCAGGAAAGCCTGTTTGAAGGGTTTATCCGTTCATCCGCAGGGGCACGCGGGCTAATGCAAATTATGCCTGCCACAGGCCAGGGCATTTACAACCAGGTTGGGTGGCCGGCCAACTATTCAGACCAGGATCTTTTCCGGCCTGTCGTCAGTGTTGATTTTGGGGCACATTACCTGGCTGAGCAGCTCCGATATCTGGAAGGCAATATTTATGCGGCTCTGGCCGGGTATAATGCCGGCCCGGGAAACGCCAAAATCTGGTCTGACCTGGCTGGAAATGACCCCGATCTGTTCCTGGAAATTGTCCGTTTTGAAGAAACCCGCCGCTATATTCGCGGGATTTATGAAATGTATCAGCTCTATTACCAGTTTTACGACCGCACCCCCTGATGCCTAAGGCTCAGGCGCACCTGATAAAGATGAACGCAAATACCATTGGGGTAAACCCAATAACCGCTGGCTGGCATCAAACAATGGGCCCATTTGAACCCCTTGCACAGCCTCGTTTACAGCATAGTTGTATACCGGAAAATACAGGGGTAAGGCAGGAATCTCCCGGTTGAACCGGACCTGAAAATTTCGATATAACCGGATTCGCTCTGCAACATCCGTGGTCACGCGAGCCTGCTCAAGGAACTCGCTTGCACTGCGGTCGTCCCATTGGGTGTAATTCTGCCCGGTCATTGCCTGGGCCTGGTGCCAGAAAGGATAGGGGTCTGGATCCGGGAATTGCGAAAGATTGAACGTAACCAGCGCCACCTCGTAAGCCCGGGGCTCGAGATAACGATCCAGAAGTTCTGGATACGCCACTTCTTCAATATCCACAGATACGCCGAGGCGAGCCCAATATTCCTGGATCTGTCGGGCTATCTGGGTATATATGTCGCCGGATGGATAAACCAGGGTAAGAGCCAGAGCTTCTCCCTCCCGGTAGCGCACCGGCCCACCATCAGCAGGAATCTCAAAACCAGCTTCTCGAATCAGTCGGATGGCTTCATCCAGGTTGAAGGCGTAAGACTCTACACCATCGACAAAGGCCCAACTGCCCGGCAGAATGGGGCCGTTGGCCAAAATTGCCTGCCCGGATAGAATGGTGTCAATCATTCGCTGGCGGTTTAGCGCAAATAATAAAGCCTTTCGCACTGCGGGTTCAGCCAAAAAAGTTTTTTCAGGATTTTTAAGGTTGAACAAAACAAGGGTAAGCTGTGGGGAGCGGCTGGTATACAAATTCAATCCCTGGGTTTGTAAAACTGCAGGCAAAATCGTGTCGTCTACCTGCCCAATGCCCATTATTTCATCGCGCAGGTAGGCATCAAAAGCGGCCGTAGTGTTTGGGAACACTTTGAATTCAACCGAATCCAAAAACGGGCGCGGCCCGTAATAATCCTCAAACACCGCCAACTTAACCCCTAAAATTTCACCCTGGGTGCCGGTTTGAAAGGCATCAAAGCGATACGGTCCTGAACCCACCGGGTTAAGATTGAAATCCGAGTTAACCAGGTCGGCAGCAGGGGTGTTCTGCAGCAAATGGGCGGGCAGCAAGCCAAACGCCAGGTAGTCCAAAAAAGGGGCAAAAGGCTCTGGCAGAATAAATTGGAGCAAGTGATCGTCCAACACAACAATTCGCACCTCGTTCCATAATGCTTGAATATCCTCAGGTATTGGCAGTGCGGGACTGCGCAGCAAATCTACTGTAAATGCCACATCTTGAGCCGTTACAGGCTGGCCATCATGCCAAAAAGCATTTTGCCGGATGGACACATTGTAAGTTTTATTATCTGCCGAAACACCCCAGGATTCAGCCAAATCTGCCCGGGCAGCCCCATTGTAATCAAAACTGACCAGTCCGCTGAACAACAGACTGTCAATGTCCCGGTCCACCGGGTTATTAAAATCCAAAACGGGGTTAAGGCGGGAGATGCTGCCCACCAGACCCTCAACATATCCTCCCCCTTGAGCAGGCTGAGGTGTGGGATCCGTCGTGCCAAATTCAACGGGAGCCTCTTCTTGCTGCTGCCCCAACAGCAAAACCCCAATGGCCACCAGGGCCAAAATAACAATAACCAACTGCCAACGAAGTCTTTTCATAATCAACCAGGGAATTTATCGAAAACAAAAAAAGATGGGCGCCGGTGCGCCCATCTTAGGAATCTGGCAAAACTCACTCGCAAACGAGCGCTAAAGCAACCGACAATCGTGTGTGGTAAAAAAGGGGCTTATTGAGCTACCAAAACCGAAACAAGCGCCAGGACAAAGAACAAAACGCCGAAGGTAACCGTAACCCAAAACAATGTCTTCTCAATACCCCGCCGGGCTGAAAAAACACCGCCGGAGTCGCCGCCAGTCAGGCCGCCCAAACCAGCGCCCTTGCTCGACAGAACCACGCTGGCAATCAGGGCAATTGAGATTATAATCATTGCAATGTCTAAAATCGTTTTCATAAAGGAAAGATCTCCTCAGGGTTTGAAATTTTTAACAAGTTAGGCGATTATACTCCGGGGAAGAAAAGGCGTCAACATCCAATCCTGGTCGGGGCTTGTTTTAAGGCAAAGGTAAAAAATGGTTGAAATTGTCGCAAACATCCACATGCACACCCGCTATTCCGATGGCACCGGCCTGCACAAAGATATCGCAGAAGCAGCCCTGGAAGCCGGTGTGGATGTGGTGTACATCACAGATCACAACATCCTGGTGAAAGGGATGGAAAGATATTACTCACAGGGGAAAAAACGGGTCCTGGTCCTTGTTGGAGAAGAAGTCCATGACCAGGACAGGAACCCACAGAAAAACCACCTGCTCATCCTTGGCACAAACCACGAGCTGGCCACCTATGCCGATGACCCTCAAATTTTGATTCAAAAAGCAAACGAAGCCCGCGCCCTGACCTTTCTGGCTCACCCCACCGACCCGGCCGCCCCAAGGTTCGGGGAAGATGACCTTTCCTGGGTCAGCTGGGATGTGCGCGGCTTTACCGGGATTGAGCTTTGGAATCACCTTTCCGAACTAAAACGCTACATGACCGGGTATCCCAACATCTTGTATCACATCTACAACCCTGAACGGGTTGCCGTTGCACCTTTTGAAGATGTTCTCAACCATTGGGATGAACTCACCCGACAAGGGTTAAGAGTTGTCGCGATTGGAGGCTCTGACGCCCACGCCATTCATGGCAAACTTGGACCCTTACGCCGGGATGTTTTCCCTTACAGCTTCCACTTCCGCTGTATCAACACCCACCTGTTACTGCCCGAACCCTTAAGCGGCGATTTTGACAAAGACAAAGCCGCCGTACTGTCAGCGCTTAAACAGGGTCACGCCTTTGTTGGGTACGATCTGCCCGCCCCAACCCGCGGTTTTCGCTTCAGTGCCCAGGGCGGAAATGGGCAGGCTGTCATGGGGGATGAAATTGCCCTCGGCAGTGGGGTTACCCTGCAGGTGCGTCTTCCAGAACGATGTGAATGCAACCTGGTCTTGAACGGCCGGGTCATTAAGACCTGGGAAAAACGAGAAAACTTCACCCACATCGCCACAGAACCGGGTGTATACCGGGTAGAAGCCTATCGCCAATTTCTTGGGCAGCGCAGGGGTTGGATTTTCAGCAACCCCATTTATTTACGAGCATAAGATCATGGAATTTCAAATCAAAGCCCCATTCGAACCCTCCGGCGACCAGCCGGAAGCCATCCGTCAGCTTGTTGAAAACATTCGGGTTAACAAACGCAACCAGGTACTTCTTGGGGCAACCGGCACCGGAAAAACCCACACCATTGCCCGGGTAATTCAAGAGGTCCAAATGCCAGCCCTGGTAATGGCTCATAACAAAACGTTGGCGGCCCAGCTGTATGCTGAATTCAAAGACTTCTTTCCACACAATGCAGTGGAATATTTTGTAAGTTATTACGACTACTACCAACCTGAGGCATATGTCCCGCGCAAGGACCTGTATATCGAAAAAGAAACCGATATCAACGAAGAAATCGACCGGCTGCGCCTGGCGGCCACTGCCTCGCTTATGTCCCGTCGGGATGTCATCATTGTGGCCTCGGTTTCGTGTATTTACGGCTTAGCGAACCCCGAAGCCTATTACAAAGGCGTCATCCCGCTGGAGGTGGGACACATCTACCGGCGCAACGCCCTGCTGCGCCAGTTGGTGGAAAGCCATTACCAGCGCAACGATCTGGATATGCGCCCGGGTATGTTCCGAGTGAAAGGGGATACACTGGATATTGCACCAGGGTATGACGACCAATTTATCTACCGGGTAACATTCTTTGGAGATGAAATCGAAAGAATTTTACAACTGGATGCCCTCACAGGTGAACTGCGAGACGACCTGCCCCGGGTGCAGCTTTTCCCGGCCAAGCATTTCGTGACGGATGAAGAAAAACTTCAGGATGCCATCACAGGCATTGAACGGGAGCTAGAATCACGCCTGACCCACTTCCGGGCCACTGAAAAATACCTGGAGGCCCAACGGATTGAACAACGGACCCGCTACGACCTGGAAATGCTGCGCGAAGTTGGTACGTGCAGCGGGATTGAAAACTACTCAAGGCACATGGATCAACGCGCCGCTGGCACCCCCCCTTGGACATTGATGGACTACCTGCCCAGTGAATATTTGCTCATTCTGGACGAATCGCACATGACCGTTCCGCAAATTCGGGGGATGTACCATGGTGACCGCTCGCGCAAAGAGACCCTGGTGGAGTATGGCTTCCGCCTGCCCTCTGCAATGGACAACCGCCCACTGACCTTCAATGAATTTGAACACAAAATGGGCTACACCGTCTACACATCTGCCACACCCGGCCCTTATGAAATGGGCAGGGCGGATGCGATTGTGGAACAAATCATCCGCCCCACCGGCCTGGTAGACCCTGAGGTGGATATCCGCCCAACTCAGGGGCAAATAGACGATCTGGTGAGCGAAATTCGCCAACGAACGGGCCGGGGCGAACGCGTTTTGGTCACCACCCTGACCAAACGCATGGCTGAAAAACTGGCCGATTATATGTTGGAACTGGGTATCAAAGTCCAGTACCTGCATTCAGAAGTTGAAACCTTAGAAAGAATCGCAATTTTGCGCGACTTGCGAATGGGTGTTTTTGATGTGCTTGTCGGCATCAATCTGCTGCGCGAGGGGTTGGATCTTCCCGAAGTGTCCCTTGTGGCCATTTTGGATGCAGATAAAGAAGGCTTCCTGCGCTCCGACACAGCCCTGATCCAGACCATCGGACGGGCAGCCCGGCACATCCTGGGTAAAGTCATCATGTATGCAGACAAGATCACCGACTCCATGCGCCGAGCCATTGACGAAACCAACCGCAGAAGAGCCAAGCAAATTGCCCACAATGAGAAATACGGGATTACACCCGTCTCCATCCACAAAGCCGTCCGCGATCTCTCTGACCGGATTCATCTTCACGCAGTGGCTGAAACCAAACCTGCTTACCAGGCAGGCAAGGCAGAAAGCCTACCCACAGGTGAAATTGAAGCTTTAATCAGGGAGCTGGAAGCCAAAATGCGCGAAGCCGCGGTTTCATTGGAGTTTGAAACGGCAGCTGCTTACCGCGACCAGATTTTTGAACTGCGCGGCTTACTGGCCGAAGCCGACCAAAAATCACCACAATCCACCTTGCGCAAATTGAGCGGCAAACGGAACGGGTAAACTGGTGAAGAAAACACAAACTTTTCACCAAATGTTCACACTTTCTTCACAGTCTGCCGGTAAGATGAACCCATGAGCACAATCTTAATCATCGAAGATGAAGTCGAACTGGTTAAAGTCCTACGAGCCTACCTGGAAAAGGCCGGGTTCGAAGTGCTGACTGCTTATCGCGGTGACACCGGCCTTTCAACCTGGGAACATCGCAAGCCCGACCTGATTATTCTCGACTTGAACCTCCCCGGTATGGATGGGTTGGATGTTGCCAGGGCAATCCGGCGCAAAGCCAACACGCCCATTATCATGCTCACCGCCCGAGCTGATGAGGCCGACCAATTAATCGGCCTGGAATTCGGGGCTGATGACTATGTTACCAAGCCTTTCTCTCCGCGCATTGTGGTCGCCAGGGTACGCAGCCTGCTGCGCCGCACCCAAAGCGGACCCCAGGCAAGCCAGGTCATTCGCATCCAGGATTTAGAAATTGACCTGGAAGCATACAGCGTCCGGCAAGATGGTAAAAACATTGACCTGACCCCCACCGAGTTTCACCTGCTGGCTGCTATGGCCCAACAGCCCGGCCGGGCTTTCACCCGGCTGCAGCTGTTAGAGAGCAGCCAGGGGGAAGGAACCGTTTACGAGGGGTTTGAAAGGACCATTGACGCCCATATCAAAAACCTGCGGGCAAAAATTGAACGCCAACCCAAAACCCCGCAGTATATCGAAACCGTATTTGGCATCGGCTACCGTTTTCGGAAGGATTAAATGCGCACCCGGCTAATTGCAGCATTTTTATTGGTGGTGGTTGTCTCCACCGGAACGGTGATCTTACTCACCAATTTGCGAGCAGATTCGGAAATCCGCCGGTTTGCAGCACGCGGCGGCATGATGGGCGTGGAAAACCTGGTTAATTCGCTGGAAACCTATTACAAACAAAACGGCAGCTGGACAAACGTGGCCGATGTGGTCGAAATGCCGATGATGATGGGCAATCCCAGGCACAACCCTCAAAGCTGGGCAGCCATGCGTGGCAGCGTCATTATTGCTGATGAAAACGGCATCGTGGTATTTAATGCCGGCTCTATCCAGCGACCTGCCAATTTAAACAACCAGGAAATTCAAAACGCTGTCCCAATTTCCATGAGTGGGAAAACCGTAGGGTATTTATATACCGGAACAGACCCCCAACTCAACAGCGAAATCATCGATGCACTGGTCAACCGGGCCACAAACGCTGCCCTGACCGCAGCCATCATTGCTGGGGTCATTTCCCTGATCCTGGCCTCAGGGTTGGCCTACGCAATTACCCGCCCAATCCAAACCCTGACCCAGGCAGCGGCCCACATGGCGAACGGAGACCTGGCCCAGCGGGTAGACATTCAGAGCCGGGACGAAATTGGCGCCCTTGCACATGCCTTTAACCACATGGCAGAATCACTCTCCCGGCTTGAAAACAACCGCAAAGCCATGACCGCCGATATTGCCCACGAACTGCGCACGCCCCTGGCGGTCCAACGGGCCAACATCGAGGCTTTGCAGGATGGCATTTTCCCACTCGAAGGCGAGAATCTTGCCCCACTGCTCGCCCAAAACCAGATTTTGGAGCGTTTGGTGGACGATTTGCGCACCCTGGCTTTGGCAGATGCGGGACAGCTTCACCTGGAACAGGTTCCCATCCGAATGAACAGCTTGGTCAAAGAATTCGTGATGAATTTTAGCGCCCAGGCCTCGGTCAAAAACATTGAAATCATCATGAACCTGCCTGAAACCTGTCCCGATGTGCTGGCCGACCCAAGCCGGATCGCACAGGTTTTGTCTAACCTGTTGAGCAACGCCATTCGCTACACACCTGAAAACCAGAAAATCTGGATCGAAGTAGGCTTTGGGGAACAATCGGTCACCACTTCCATCGTGGATTCTGGCCCTGGCATCCCGCCTGAATCGCTGCCAAATGTATTTGAACGGTTCTACCGGGCAGATAAAGCCCGAACCAGAGAAGATGGTGGTACAGGTTTGGGCCTGGCGATTGCCCGGCGATTGGTTGAAGCGCATGGCGGCCAGATGCACGCAGAAAATGTGCCCTCAGGTGGAGCCAGGTTCCAGTTTTCTTTGCCCACTTTGTAAAAGCGAGGCAACGATGGCAGCCCGTAACAATGTCACCCGAATCCTGGATGCGCACAAAATCCCATACACCGTCTTTGAACTTTCTGAAGAAAAGCATGGTGCACGAGAAACCGCTGAAATGCTGGGTGTAGAACCCGGTATTGTGTTTAAAACCATTGTGGTTGTGCGCAGCCACCCAAAAGCCAAAGGGATTCTGGCCGTAATCCCTGGCCCAAAGTCTGTCAACCTGAAACGCCTGGCCGAATTTCTTGGCGAAAAAAAACTGAGCATACCCACCCAGGCCGAAGCGGAAAAAATGACCGGGCTGAAAGCCGGGGGGATTTCGCCGCTGGCGCTGCTCAACCGCGGGTTTGAAGTGGTACTGGACGAAGAAGCGATTTTATACGAGGAAATTCACATCTCTGGCGGGCAGCTAGGCCTGAACATTCGTTTGCCGGTTGATGCCCTCACCTCACTGACGCAAGCACAAATGGCAGATATCAGCACCGATGAATAATCCCTAAGAAGAAAACCGAGCACCTAGATTGGGCTAAAATCTCCCAAAACTTCCATTAACCAAAAATTAACACTTGTGTAGTTGGCAGTTTTATCCTATAATGCTGCTAAGCACTCACCTTGGTGAAAACCGTTTTCTTAATACTCTGATTTTTCTTGGCCTGGCCAGCTGCAATTCGCTTCCTTACTAAAGGTATTGCGAGTGATATTACCCTTCGCAAATACCAATACTCTTAAGCAAACGCCACCCAGAAAACCACCCAAAGGAGGTGTAGAGAACATCTAAATGTACCGCAAACTATCTATTCAAAGAAATTCTGAACTAATCGAAAGGAGATTAAATATGAACAAAAAAAGTGTGCTGATTCTGTTATTGTTGCTCATCGCTGCACTGGCGGTAACTGGCTGCGCAGGAGAAACCCTCGTTGAAACTGTTATTGTTACTGTAGAAGCCCCCGCGGCCGCTGCCCCTACCGGCGGGGGGGTAACCCTGAAAACCATTCAGGACCGGGGCAAACTGATCTGTGGTGGCAACCAGGCCGTCCCAGGCTTCGGTTATTTGAACCCCGATGGCAGCTTCTCCGGTTTTGATATTGATTTTTGCCGGGCACTCACTGTGGCGATTTTTAACGATTTATCCAAGCTGGAAATTCGCCCGGTAACCGCCCAGGAACGCTTCACCGCGCTGCAAACGGGCGAGATTGATGTTCTGAGCCGAAATACCACATGGACCCTGGTCCGGGATACGGAACTGGGCGGCAACTTTGTCCAAACAACCTTCTTCGATGGCCAGGGCTTAATGGTGCGCGGGGAAAGCGGCATCGAAACTCTGGAAGATCTGGATGGTGCTACCGTTTGTGTCCAGGCTGGCACAACAACCGAACTTAACCTTGCCGATGTGTTTGCCTCCCGCAGTATTGCCTATACCCCCCTGGTCTTCGACACTGCCGACAACACCGCCGCAGCTTATGAAGAAGGGCGCTGCGATGCATTCACTACGGATAAATCGGGCCTGGTTTCGCGCCGCACGATCATGGCCGACCCGGCAGCCCACGTCATTCTCGATGAAACCATTTCCAAAGAGCCCCTCGGACCGATGGTTCGACATGGCGACGACCAATGGTTCGACATTGTTCAGTGGACAGTTTTTGCGCTTCTGACCGCAGAAGAATATGGGATTACCTCGGCAAATATCGACACCTTTATGACCTCCAATGACCCAACGGTCCGCAAACTGCTGGGCCTGGAAGGCGAAATGGGCGCAAAACTTGGCCTCGGCAATGATTGGGCTTATAATGTGATCAAAACCCTTGGGAACTACGGTGAAATTTACGACCGCAATCTTGGGCCCAACACCCCCACCTACATTCCACGCGGCTTGAATAACCTGTATACCAACGGCGGCTTAATGTACGCCATGCCTTTCCGCTAAACCAATCCTACCCCAGGCCGGGGGATGCTGAAACGTCCCCCGGCCTGGACCAGTTAAGATTCACAGGATGACTTTGAAACCAAGTTCACAGACAAATTGGCCAGACATCCGAAAAATCCTTCGCGACGAACGGGTTTTGGCTGTCTTATCGCAAATTTTTGTATTCAGCCTGGTGGCCTTGGGGTTTTTCTGGCTCTACACCAACATGAGCACATCCCTGCAAAAACTGGGGATTCCTTTGAGCCTCAGATTCCTAAGCTCCACTGCCAGTTTTGATATTGGAGAAAGGTTGATCGAATATACCCGACAGGATACCTTTTTACGGGCTTTTTATGTGGGCGTTTTAAACACCTTGTTGGTATCCGCCCTGGGCATCATCTTTTCAACCATATTCGGAATTATGATTGGTGTTGCTACACTTTCCACGAATTGGCTTGTGAATAAAATATCGCTGGCTTTCGTGGAGCTTATGCGTAATATCCCATTACTGGTGCTGCTGGTTTTCTGGTATTTTGGGGTCTTTATCACCCTCCCCCCGGTGCGTGAATCTATTCCCATTGGACCTACCCTGCTAAGCAACCGGGGGTTCAGCATCCCCTGGGGTATCCCTGGAGAGACCTTTGGCAGTTACCGGTTGATTCTATTAGGCGGATTGGTAATTGCTGTGGTAACGGCCTATATTCTGCGGCAGCGCGGCAAAAAAACCGGGCGCATGCCGCTGGTTACGCTGTGGGCATTCGTTACTTTCGGTGGGGTTGCTATCCTTGGCTGGTTGGTTTTCTCCACCCCACCCCTCACATTGGATTTTCCTCAAATTCCCGATCGTGGGTTTAATATCATTGGGGGAAAGAACCTGACACCTGAATTTATGGCACTGCTTTCCGGGTTGGTTCTCTACACTGCTGCCTTTGTGGGTGAGGTGGTTCGGGCTGGGATCCAATCCGTATCCAAAGGCCAGGGAGAGGCTGCTCGTGCACTTGGGCTCACCCAATTCCAGACTTTACGCCTGGTGATTTTTCCGCAGGCCCTGCGGGTCATTATCCCACCGCTAACAAGCCAATATCTCAACCTGACCAAAAATTCCTCATTAGCAGTAGCCATTGGCTACCCAGATATCGTCCATGTTTACGGCACTATCATCAACACCAGTGGTCGAGCCGTAGAAATGACTGCCATCATGATGGCAACCTACCTGCTTTTCAGCCTGGTGACTTCACTATTCATGAACTGGTATAACCAAAAAACCAAATTGGTAGAGCGTTAATGATGGCCAGCCTGACACAATCGAACCCAATCCCACCGCCACCCACTGAACGCCCCACCCCATTGGGTTGGGTATTAAAAAACCTGCTGAATACCTGGTATAACGCTCTGCTGACGATATTGGTCATCTGGCTGTTGATTACAGTTGGGCAAGCTGTGATGGACTGGGCATTAAATACCGCCCGGTGGGATGTCATTCCTGCCAACCTTCGCTTGTTTCTTGTGGGTCAGTATCCCAGTGCAGTAGCTGGTGAAACCGACCAGGTGTGGCGGGTTTGGCTTGCAGTCTACCTGCTGGCAATTGTTGGTGGCCTTTCGTGGGGGGTCTGGGTGCGCAGCCGCCAAAAGGCTGGGTTTGTCTTGCTGGCAGGGCCAGTTTTATTGGCATTATTGGGTTTTTCCCTGGAAATAAGAGGGGCTATCCTGGCGGTTAGCGGTGCTGCGCTGCTCGGCTATGCGCTGGGCCGATGGCAGCAACCTGCCCTCAACCGGTGGATTGGATGGCTGTGGGTTGTTTTTTTACCCGTTATCATTATTGTGATCGTTGGTATCGGCTCAGAAACCGGGGCTTTTCTCCCCAAAATACCCTCCCGATTCCTTGGAGGATTGCTCCTTTCCTTGCTGTTGGCGCTCGCCGGGATTATATTCTCATTCCCCATTGGGGTTTTGTTGGCGCTTGGGCGGCAGTCCAAACTGCCCGTTATTCGCAGTCTGAGCATTGCCTACATAGAAATCATCCGAGGGGTACCTCTCATCAGTGTTCTGTTCATGGCCCAGGTTATGCTGCCCCTGTTCCTGCCCCAGGGGGTCACGGTAGACCGGGTTATCCGGGCAATGGTTGGAATCACCCTCTTTTCTGCTGCCTATCTTGCCGAAAATGTTCGAGGCGGGCTTCAGGCAATTGCTAAAGGCCAGTATGAGGCAGCCCATGCTTTGGGGTTGAGCAAAACTCAAACGACTCTTTTCATTATTTTGCCCCAGGCGCTGCGAACCGTCATTCCGGTTCTGGTTGGGCAGTTCATCGCCTTATTTAAAGATACCAGTCTGGTTGCCATTGTTGGCTTGCTGGATTTATTGGGAATCGCGCGGGGAGTGATTTCCAATCCTCAATTTATCGGAACCCAAAAAGAAGTCTTTTTGTTCATTTCCTTGTTTTACTTTATCTTCAGTTACGGGCTTTCTTACGCCAGCCGCCGTTTAGAGGTTGCGCTGGGCGTCGGTTCCCGTTAAAATAGGTATCAGGAGACAGCAAACATGATAAACCAACCCATGATTATCGCCAAAGATGTTCACAAATGGTACGGCGCCTACCACGCCCTGCGTGGAGTTACCATGGAAATCCAGAAAGGCGAGGTGATTGTGATTTTCGGCCCTTCTGGCTCGGGAAAATCCACCTTTATCCGGACCATTAACCGGCTGGAAGAACACCAAAAAGGGCAAATTATTGTGGATGGCATTGAGCTGACCCACGATGTTCGTAACATTGAGGCCATTCGAATGGAAACCGGGATGGTATTTCAGCAGTTCAATCTCTTCCCACACCTTACCGTTTTGCAAAATATCACCCTGGCACCCATTCAGGTCCGGAAATGGGATCGTGCGAAGGCAGAACAAAAAGCAATGGAACTACTGGAGCGTGTCGGCATTCCAGAACAGGCTGAAAAATTTCCTGCTCAACTCTCAGGTGGGCAGCAGCAGCGGGTTGCCATTGCCCGGGCTCTGGCCATGGAACCCAAGATCATGCTTTTTGATGAACCAACTTCCGCGCTCGACCCGGAGATGATTAAGGAAGTGTTGGACGTAATGATCTCCCTGGCTCACTCGGGGATGACCATGCTGGTGGTCACCCATGAAATGGGGTTTGCTCGGGCGGTTGCGAACCGTATGTTTTTCTTCGACCAGGGTTCCATTGTGGAAAGCGGCACGCCAAAAGACATATTTAACAATCCTCAGGAAGACCGCACAAAGCTGTTCCTTTCCCAAATCTTGTCTCACTAACCTCAATTTCCATTCGGATATTTACAGGTTCCAGCATGTTTGGAACCTCAGGCAAAGACCGGGCTGTTCGAAAACGAAGAATGGCCCGGTCAGCCTTTAATGACCGCTACAGGCGTCAGACGGGCGACTTTACGGGCGATTTGGGCGCCAGCAACCGTTTCTACCACAGCATCCACATCCTTATAAGCGATAGGGGCTTCTTCTGCCAGGCCTGCTAACGAGCCCGCTCGAACTTCGATACCCTCTGCCTGCAGTTCCCGGCGCAGGGTTTCCCCATGCACTTCGTGTTTTGCCTTGGTGCGGCTCATCATCCGGCCTGCGCCATGGCAGGTGGAACCAAAAGATTGCTCCATGCTGGTTTGCGTGCCAACCAGAACCCAGGAAGCCGTTCCCATACTGCCCGGAACTAACACAGGCTGGCCAATTTTCTCATACTCAGCAGGCAGGCCGGGCGTCCCTGGCCCAAAAGCCCGGGTTGCCCCTTTACGATGCACACAAACCTTGATCATTTGACCATCCACCATATGAGATTCGATTTTTCCCATGTTATGGGCAATATCATAAACCTGGTGCAGCTCCCAGGTTTTCACCCGCCCGGCCAGGGCTTCTTCAAACGAGCGGCGCACATGGTGGGCAAGAATCTGGCGGTTGGCAAAAGCAAAATTGGCCGCACAACGCATGGCAGCCAGGTAAGCCTGGCCTTCGGGGGAGTTCATTGGTGCACAAACCAGTTCGCGATCTGGCAGGTGAATCTGATATTTCTTAACCGCTGCCTGGAAAGATTGGACATAATCGGTGCAAATCTGGTGGCCGTAGCCGCGTGAACCGCAGTGAATTTGGACCACAAGGTTGCCCTGGCGCAGCCCCATCACCTCGGCTGCCTGGTCATCATAAACCGCATCAACCACATCCACCTCGATAAAGTGGTTCCCTGCGCCCAGGGTTCCCAATTGTTCTCGGCCGCGTTCGCTGGCCCGTTTGCTTACCATGGCTGGGTCGGCGCCATCCAACCGGCCAGACTCTTCTGTGCGGCGAATATCCTGATCTGTGGCAAACCCTTTTTTCCTGGCCCAGTGGGCACCTTCAACTGCAACCCGGTTCAGCTCTTGAACAGAAACCTTAACAGAACCACCCTGCCCCACCCCGCTGGGACAGTTCTGGTTAATGGCAGTTGCCAGGTCGGCCAGGTATGGCCGGGCAGCCTCATATGGAATGTGCGAGGCCAGCAAGCGAACGCCACAATTAATGTCATACCCAATTGCCCCTGGTGAAATGACACCATCCGGGTAACGCGTAGCGGCCACACCGCCAATCGGAAACCCATAACCCTGGTGCATATCCGGCATAACGGTTACATGCCCCACCAGTCCTGGCAGGGTAGCCGCATTGACGGCCTGATCAAGGGATTTATCTCGAAATACGGTTTCGAGCAACTCCTGGGTTGCAAAGATGCGCACAGGCACAAGCATATCCTGGCGGTAAGAACGCGGTATTTCCCATTCAAAATCACTGATCTTAATTAAATCTTCCTGGGTTAGCATTTCAACCTCCGTTAGACATCAAAAACAATGGTGACCTCAAACAAATCATTTTCCTGCACAATTGCAAGATTGTGATAGGTCACCGCCTTGATTTCTTTCACCCTGGACAAAATTGGCGCTGCCTCAATTTCAATATCCAGGCCCGTTTCATCCAGATGGAGCACCTTCAGGCTTCGGGCTCCAAGGCTTTTTTCTTCCCCCAGGTAGAGCAGTTCGGTAAGCATCGCAACCAACAAGTCTTCGGCGTCACCACCCGAAAACTGGAGCAATATGGTCTCGGCCTGCTCATGGCCAAAACGGGCTACGGAAAGTGCATACATACCTTCCGCGGCCGTTTCATACAAGGCCGGCAAATTTCCAGCCCAAACAAATAACGCCCAATCAGCAGTATGTTCCACTTCACGAAAACCCGCCGGCAAATGATCCATACTTTTCTCCAAAAAAACTGACCTGGTATTCTTAGCCCGTTTCTCAGGTGACTTTCAACTACAATACATTATAATACCAGGTAGATATGAACCGGAACCTCGATATCGTTGAACGAACCCTGCGCAACCTGGTGGAACACACCCTTTCAAAGGTATTTCCAGGCAATTTCTTGGGGCTTCGGATCGGAAGCCAACTGGTTGACATCATTCAAACCTGGTTTTCTGGGCAAACCGATTATCGCCCCCCAACCAGGGTGGTTTTTGCGATCCCAGCGAATCTTTATGACCAGATTCCCGACCGCCAGGTATTGGTCAATTTTGCCCAAACTGTATTCCTCGAATTGGAAGAGGCCACACAAGTCCGCTCTGGCCAGGTACCTATCATTTTGCTGCGGCGGGTTGAAAGGAATCCAAAGACCATAGAAATGGAATGCTTTTACGAAACCGAATCCATCAACGACACGGTAAGCATCCTCAGTCCCATCCGACCCCAAACACCCCCAACTGCTCCCGGCAGCCTGGCTTACTTAATTGTGGGCACAGACCAGTTCGTCTCCCTCGAAACCAACATGATCACCATTGGTCGGGCGCCAGAGAATCAACTGGTTTTAGATGAGCCTTCCGTTTCCCGCTACCATGCACAAATTCGCTGGTCTTCTGGAAAACATATCTTGTTTGACCTGGGTTCACGCCTGGGAACCTTTGTCAATGGCCAAAAAATTCAACAACACCATTTGATCCCTGGCGATGTAATTCGCATCAGCAATATTCGCCTGGTTTTCGGCCTGGAAACCCCCAACGAACTGGACAAAACAAAACCAAAACTTAATCTGGGGGCAGAATCATGACAGGCCTTGTCGTTCTATTGCTGCGGGTTTTAACGGTTGCAGCCTTATATGCTTTTCTGGGGTGGGCAATATATGTGCTCTGGCAAAACCTGGTGGCGGTAGAACCCACAAACAAACGGAGCAAAATCCCAATGATTTCGCTGTACTCTGACCGGCCGCCGCAGCCCCAGGAATACCAGTTTAAACAGCCTGAAGTAGGAATTGGCAGGTCATCCACCGTAGATTGCACCGTAGATGCCGAAACCGTTTCGCTGCGCCATGCCAGGTTAATTTTCCAGCATAATCAATGGTGGGTGGAAGATTTACGCTCCACAAACGGCACATTTCTGAATGGTGAAGCGGTAAACAGTCCAATGGTCATCACTACAGGCGATATTCTCACCTTTGGCGATGTAGATTTTTTGGTCGCGATTTCACAATCGAGTTCGTAAAAATGGAAAAGCCACAAAGACCCAACAACACTTTTCTGATTGTCAACGGCAGCCAGGTTTTCCCACTGGAAGCAGATGTCATCACCATTGGCAGGCAAACCGACAACGACCTGGTAATCGACGACCAACGGGTATCACGCCGGCACGCCCGGCTGGAAGCAAAAAATGGCCGGTTTTATATTGTGGACTTGAATTCCAGGGCGGGGACGTCTGTAAACGGGCTAAAAGCCGCCCAACACGAACTGAACCCTGGCGACATTATTTCGCTTGCTGGAGTGCCCTTGATATTTGGACACTATCGTCCCGGCTCAAAACAGGGAGATTTTCGTTCCAACTCAACCCAATCCTTTCGCAAAGATCACCCCACCCTGACAGCAACAGAATCACAGGATGTAGAATCGGTAGACCGGTACCTGGAATTTTTTGAAAATGACGAGGAAGAATAAGCCATGAAAAAAATCACACTCGGAATCATTGGCGGCTCAGGCCTATATGAAATGGAAGGCCTGGAAGAAATCGAGACCATTGAGGTAGACACCCCATTCGGAAAACCCAGCTCGCCCATTGTGATTGGCAAAATGGCAGGGAAAAACGTGGCTTTTCTCGCCAGGCACGGCATCGGGCATTTTATCTCACCAACCGAAATTAATTACCGGGCAAATTTGTATGCTTTTAAACAACTGGGGGTGCCGCGCATCGTCAGCATCAGTGCCTGCGGGTCCCTGCGCGAAGATTATGCGCCTGGGCATATTGTGATTCCCGACCAGCTTTTCGATTTCACCAAAGACCGCAAACGAACTTTTTTTGAAAATGGACTGGTGGGCCATATTGGCGTAGCCGACCCATACTGCCCCGAAACCACAAGCCTGCTCTATAAGGCCGTTAAGGGTTGCACAACCCACGTCCACAAAGGCGGAACCTTCATCACCATTGAAGGACCGCGGTTTTCCACCCGGGGTGAGTCAAACACTTACCGGGCCTGGGGAATGTCCATTATTGGTATGACCACTTCCCCAGAAGCATTTTTAGCCAGGGAGGCCGAAATTTGCTACAGTGTGATGGCTCATGTTACCGATTACGATGTTTGGCATGTAAGCGAAGAACCGGTAAGTGTTGAAATGGTGATCAAGATCTTAAACAAAAACACCCGCGTGGCTCAAGAGGCCATCCGCAGCCTGGTGGACCTGCTCCCTGAAAACCGGGACCATTGTCACTGTGAAAACGCGCTGGCTTCAGCCCTCATCACCGACCCGTCCAGAATTCCCTCCGAAACCCGGCAGAAATTGAGCCTGCTTGTTGATAAATACTTGGATTGATTTGAGAAGTTTTTTACATTGCCATGCCGCAAATTGAGTTAAACCCCCGCATAACCGAATCGCGGCTGTTTCTATTCGCGGCAAGCTTCTTGATTTTTGCCGCTGCCAGCCTGACGCTTGCACCCATCGCCAAATATCAGGATTGGGGCGCCGACCTGCGCTGGAGCCACTGGGCAGTGATCCCCATCTGGCTGGCTGGGTTTGGTTTCACCCTTAAGCATGCTCGAAAACGCCTGCCAGGCCACGACCCATTTCTGATTCCCGTGATTGGCCTGTTGAGCGGCTGGGGGCTGCTGGCAATTTGGCGTTTATCGTCCGGTTTTGGGCTGCGCCAATTGATCTGGATGGCCGCCGGTTTGGCAATTATCAACCTTGGAATCATGGCAACACCTACCCTGGTGGCATTAAAACGTTACAAATATCTTTGGCTGCTGCTTGGCATTGGGCTGACGGCAGCGACCCTGGTTTTCGGGGTAAACCCAGACGCAAACGGGCAGCAGCTCTGGCTGGGGTGTTGTGGGGTTTATGTCCAACCCTCTGAAATCCTGAAAATCATCCTGATTGTGTTTCTCGCTGGCTACATGTCGGGACTGGCACCGCTGGCAAAAAACATTTTAGCGCTTCTGCTCCCGATTGGCTTTATTGGTGTCCTGGCTGTGGGGGTTCTCATCCTCCAACGAGACCTGGGAACCGCCCTGGTTTATCTCGCCATCCTGGTGACCATGATTTTTCTGGCAACCCAGGATCGCAAATTTCTCGCCTTCAGCCTGGTTGGTTTTGCCGGGATTGCCATCGGAGGATACTTCTTCTTTGACATCGTGGGGATTCGTTTTAGCATCTGGCTGGACCCCTTCATGGATGCCAGCGGCAAAGGCTTTCAGATTGTCCAGGGGCTGATTTCCATGGCTTCTGGGGGAATCATCGGCACAGGCCCAGGCCTGGGACGCCCAGACCTTGTTCCCGTCAGCCTCTCAGATTTCATCTATACCGCAATTGTAGAAGAGTATGGCCTGGTAGGTGGGATTGGAATTCTGCTGCTTTATGCAATTTTACTCATGCGTGGTATCAAAATCACGCTGGAAAGCGCGCAGACCTTTCATAAATACCTCGCTGGCGGCATCACCACCTACCTGGTTGCCCAGGCAATCTTAATCATCGGCGGAAATTTGAGGTTAAACCCCCTGACCGGTGTGACACTGCCTTTTGTTTCCTATGGTGGTTCATCTTTCCTGACTGCCTGCACAGGTGCCGTTATCCTGGTCTTAATTAGCAGCACACCCGAAAGGCGAGTACCACTTGAACCCGAAACCCAAAAAACGATTTTAGACCTGGGGTTAATCCTTGGAGCAGGATTAGTGGCATGCAGCCTGTTTTTAGGCATGTGGACCATCGTGCGTGAAGATGAACTCACCTATCGAAGTGACAATTTCAGGCTGCCCCTGGGGGACTTATACTCCCCCCGCGGAAATTTCTTCGATCGTAACAACCAGGCCCTGACCCATACCCAGGGCAAACCAGGCAGCCTGGAGAGGCAGTATCTGTATCCAGGCCTGGCCCATACCCTTGGCTATTCTACCCTGAACCAGGGGCAGGCTGGCCTGGAAGCCTGGCTGGATGTCTACCTGCGGGGGTATGAGGGTATGGAACCCTGGGATTTAGCCTGGCATGAGCTGGCATTTGGGTATCATGCACCCGGTCGCGATGTGAAATTAACCTTAGATATCGAGATTCAGAATACAGTCGATCGTCTGATGGGAACCCATACTGGCGCAGTGGTTTTGATGAATGCCCGTTCCGGCGAAATTTTGGCTTTGGGATCCTACCCCGGGTTTGACCCCAACAACCTGGAAGAAAACTGGGCTGTGCTGCTCTCCGCTGAACAGGCACCCCTGGTAAATCGGGCTGTTCAAGGTCAATACCCACCCGGCACAGCCCTGGCAAGCCTGCTCTATGCATACACCCGGACTGAAATCGGCATTCCCCAACTGCCCTCGAACCAGTTCTTGAGGGCAAACAACCGGCAACTGATTTGTGCGGGTGACCCCGGAGAATTCACCTGGGAATCGGCCATGATGCATGGCTGCCCTGGCCCGGTAGGTTTGCTTGGCGCAATCCTCGGCCAGGAAACCATGTTGAATTTTTACAACCTGCTGGGGTTGGAAGAACATCCCAACATTGGTTTGCCATACCCGCCTGAAACGGAAACCATTAGCCCTATTTCGCCAGAATTACTGGCTGTGGGGTATAACATCCCTCCGGTGTCCCCGCTTCAAATTGCCCGGGCTGCCAGCATGTTGAGCGCAGGCGGTGTCATGCCTTACCCAAAACTGATTTTAGGGGTGGATGTATACAAAGAGGGCTGGAAAAACCTGCAAACTTCACCCCCCTCAACCAGCGTCCTGAATTCCAACGGCGCCACAGCTACCGCGAACGAACTGATTCCGAGGGGTTCAGCGTTTTGGATGACAACCGCGTATGGTTACAATATCCTTCCCGCCAGTGAGAACTCTTACCCGGAAAAAGTAACCTGGTTTCTTGGCGGAACCTTACCGGGCTGGCAGGGCGAGCCAGTGGTGGCAGTTGTGGTTTTAGAAGAGGATGACCCGGTTTTCGCGCTCAATGTTGGCAGGCAGATGCTTGAAGCCGTTATCCTACCAACAGGGAATCTGTCTCAAGCAAACCCATAAAAAAACGCAGCTAAAAAGATGGCAGCATGAACGCTGCCATCTTTTTTGGATTTGTCGCTTAGGTAAGCCGCAGAAATTTCCGCTTACCAACCTGGAGAACCCCTGGGCCAGGAAATGGCACGTTCAGGTTCGTTATTACCTCACCGTTGAATCGGATGCCGTTTTGCTGCATCAACCGCCGGGCTTCGCTGTTGCTGGCAACCAAGCCCGCAGAGGTCAACACATCCAAAATGGTTTCGCCCTCCTTAAGTGGATAAGGCGGAATATCATCCGGCAAACTGCCCTTCTGAAAAACCTGAACAAAATGGGCCTCTGCTCGTTCTACCTGGTCTTCACCCTGGTTAACACTGACAATTTCCCTTGCAAGGCGCATTTTAATATCACGAGGGTGCACCCGTCCAGTGGATAAATCCGCTTCCATGTTCTTAACCTCTTCGGGGGACCAGCGGGTAAGCAGACGGAAAAACTGGGGCATGGCTTTATCCGGCAGGCTCATTACTTTGCCATACATATCTTCTGGTGTGGAAAGAATCGGAATATGATTGCCCAACGATTTGCTCATCTTAATCTCGCCATCGGTACCTGGCAAAATGTCCAGAATAATGGCAATGTTGGGTTTTTTACCCAGGTAAGTCATGATTTTCCGGGCAGCGGTGACAATGTTAAAGAGCTGGTCGGTACCCCCAACCTGGACATCGCAATCTAATGCGTAGGCATCATACCCTTGCATAATTGCGTAAAAAGTTTCGTGCAGGTAAATTGGGTCGCCGTTATCAAACCTTTTGCGAAAATTTTCGCGGGTGAGAAACTGCTGAACCGTAAAGTTCGACGCCAGTTTAATCAGCTCCGCAAAGGTAAGTTTCGACAGCCATTCGGCATTGTACCTGATCTGGGTGCGTTCCCGATCCATAATTTTAAAGGCCTGCTCTGCATAGGTTTGGGCATTGTGGGCCACCTCCTCAGCGGTCAGTTGGGGCCGAAGTTTGTCCTTGTCGGAAGGGTCGCCAATCAGGGATGTGTAATTACCAACCAGAAAGATCACATCATGACCCAACGCTTGAAACTGGCGCATCTTATGCATTACAACGGTGTGACCAAGATGTAAGTCCGATGTGCGCGGGTCGAAACCGCAATACACCCGCAGTTTCCGGCCTTCTTTTTCTGCCAGCAAAAGGCGTTCGCGCAGTTCTTTTTCCATTGTGCTGCGCAAAGTTTCATCGCCATATTCTGTGCCCTGCATCAGGTAAGTAACTTGTTGGTCAATGTTCATTGTCTTACTCCTTGAAAATATTTAACGCGCAACCCTTGTTGACAAAAAAAAGCGCCCTCAACGGTGAGGGCGCGCGAATCACCGTTGAGCGATAACTCACTTGCGGGAATAATAATAGCTATCCGGGTTAGGCTGCGTGGTCATTTCAAATTCACAATTTTTCAAAATCATCGCAAGGATGTAATCTCCCTGCTCAAAACCATATTTCAACACCTTTTGGTTATTATACATCAAACGAGCCAGGGTTTGAAAGTGGAATTTTCGGTTATTACCCAGCACAAAAACCCGCCTGGAGTTCCAGCGTGTGCGGACAACTTCAACGCCCTGGATTTGTTCCCAGCTCAGGTCAATATGCTGCAGCCCATTTTGATACATAATCCCTTCAGGGCGCAAACGAAGCACCGTTTTGCGATCCATCCAATTCGAAACCGAAAGACCGATCGCCTGCAGCAGCGCCAGAATCCCCAACAAAATTGCAAAGAAAGACCCTGGCATCTCAATGGAGCGCAAAAAGAACCCAACCAACAAAAATACAACAGCGACAAGCCAAAATGTCAGCTCGTTTACACGTGGGGCCAACAGGGGTTGAAAATCTTGAATTTCTGTGTTCATCCGGCGTTTACAGACTGTTAATTAATTTTTGGGGATTATAGCACTATGCTATAATTTTTTGCATGGGATTTAAACTCGACAGCCCGGTTTTAATATTGAACGCAAATTACGAACCGCTGAGTGTTTGTAATGTTCGCCGCGCAATCGGGCTGATTGCCACCGACAAGGCCTTACTTATCAGCAACGGGCGAGGCGTCATTCGCAGTATTCGCCAGGTGATGCCCATTCCATCCATTATCCGCCTTCACCACATGATTCGAAGACCCCACCAACGGGTAAAACTTTGCAAAATTGAGGTATTCCGGCGAGACCACTACACCTGCCAATACTGTGGAAGGGTGGTGAGCAGCCCAACATTAGACCATGTTTTCCCAAGGCACCTGGGCGGAACCCATTCGTGGGAAAACCTGGTAACTGCCTGCCAGACCTGCAATTTAAAAAAGGGTGGAAAAACCCTCGACCAGGTTCACGATATGCACTTACTGCGCAAACCCATGGCACCGCCTGCCTCAGCCGTTTACTTCTTTGGGAAATACCTGCCAAACAATGTCGAATGGCTTCCTTACATCGAGGGCTGGTAACGCTAGCGAAAGAGCATCAGGGCCAGGTTGGGCGTTACCAGAACCTCGATCAAAGCCGCAGCAAAAAGCAGCGGTAAAACCACCAACGCCACCACCCGCAGCCACTCCCCAAACGAGCGCAGCCATACATCTGAAATGGATTGGCCCTGGGAGGGTGCGACAATACTGGCTGCCATCTTCAAAATGGATGCACCCGCAATCATCAAAGCCGGAATTTCCACAACCCCATGGGGCGCAACAAAGCCCAAAATAAAAACCAGCGGTGAAATGCCAAGGGCCGCGATGTTGCCAATGAAATAGCCAATAATGACCATCGGCAGCATCAAGGCTAAAACCCCTCCAACCCCAAACGAAAACACTCCAATCAGCATCGCCAAAACCACCACTCTCAGGTTGTGAAACAAGACCAACGGCACCCCTGCCGGGTCGAGCAGGGCAAAACTGCTTTCCTTGAACAACTCAACCTGAAGATTTTCGAAATTAAATGCTTCGGCCGGAATCGGAAAGTTGGCCGATTGGGCAACCCCAATCCAAACTGCCGCCGCAAACAAACCCAGCATGATGGCAAAGGGGACTGCAAGGCTGCGAAAAACGAGGCCAAAGGTGGAGAGATACCAATCCCTCCAGGTGGAGAAAGCATCACCCCAAAAGCCTTTCTTGAAAACGCTCCACATCCAGCGCACATTGAGCACATCCACTTCCCGGCCAAGCAGTTCCTCCCGGTTAAAATGGGAAATCCCGGTCCTCAGCAGCAAGGCAGAAAGCGCCACCAGGCCAACAATAACCCACCATAGCGCCTGGTACTGCCCCCAAAACATCACCATACTTTCTCCCTGGATGAGGAAGGCTACCGGGAGAACAATAAACGAAGCCAGCAAGTTTGCCGCACGTACAGAGGTGGCCTGGGTTGAAATCACCACAGCCCCACTCACCATCACCAAGGCCTGCACTGAAGTTAACAGGATGATCTGAACCAATAAGGCTGGCTCTGGCACCCAACCCACCTGACGATTGACCCCAATTAAGTAAACCCCAATTCCCAGGAAAGCCGCAATGAGCGGCGGAACAAGCACAGCCAGCAGTTTGCCAAGATACAGGTGAAAATCGCGCAGCGGGCTGGTAAGCAAGGGTTCAATGCTGCGGCGCTCTTTTTCACCGACAAAACTTTCAAGGGCAATTACCATGGAAATCGAAATTGGGAAAAATCCAACGATCATCAATAAAAACGGAATCAGGCGTTCACCAATCAGGTTGGCACCATAGCGCTCCACGAAACTAACGGCCTGGGCTGCTGTAAAATTCATGATCCCTGGAAAGAGCAAGGTGAGAAACAATATCGGGATAATAATGCGCCAATCGCGGAACTGGTCCCGAATTTCCCGGCGGGCAACAACCAAAACAGGGCGCAAGTCATTAAGCATGTTGAGACTCCTGGCTTTGAGATTGCGACATTACTTTCAGATAGACTTCTTCCAGGCTGCGCTGAACCTCCCGCAGCCCAAGCACAGGAACACCGGCATCCAGCAGGGAACGTAAAACCTGGGGATTCACATCCTGAGGCTCCAGCGTTGCATATTGAATCTTGGTCGGGGTGAATGCAACCAACCGTGCGCCCTGCGGCAATTCGGGGGAAGTCGGGAAGGAACGCCCCAACTCGACCACAAACTCTGCGGGACCCAGGTAAGCCCGACGCAGTTCTGCTGGGGTACCCTGGGCAATGATATGCCCATTGCGAATAATCGCGATTTTATCAGCCAACTCTTCGGCTTCCACCAGGTTGTGGGTGCAAATAATAATGGCACGTTCTGCAGAGCGCAAAGCATGAATCGAATCGCGCACCAAGCGCGAACTCTCCGGATCCATCGCAGAGGTGGGTTCATCTAACAATAATACCTGGGGATGATGCAGCAGAGCCCTGGCCAGCGCAAGTTTTTGGCGCATCCCTTTGGAATATTCTCCAATCCGGCGCTTGCTGGCCCCCAGCAGCCCAAAATCGCCCAACAGTTGTTCCACTCGCGTTTTTCGAGTTTGGGCATCTAACTGGTAAATTTCGCCAAAAAAGCCGAGGTATTCGGCAGCAAACATGCGGTTATACAAGCCGTGGTTCTCCGTCAGCACTCCCACAGCAGCCCGAACTTGGTCGGGCGCCCGAACCACATCGTGGCCTGCAATCCAGGCGCGCCCGCGCGATGGCACCAGGATGGATGAAAGCATTCTAACTGTGGTGGTTTTCCCAGCACCATTCGGTCCCAAAAGACCCAAAACCTGGCCTGAACGAACTTCCAGGTTTACATCATCAACCGCAACAAAATCATCGAATGACTTGCCCAGCTGTTCGGTTTTGATCATCACATCCATTTTTGGTTTCATAGTTACACTACCCGGGTTTTCATCTTCCACAGGCGCAATAGCCAGTAAACGCCTCCAACCAGAAAGACCCCGGCCATGAAGGTCTGGTTTGCGTTTAACCCGCCCAGTTGAGAAGAATCGAGCCGTAGAAATTCCAACCCAAAACGGATGATGGCATAATTCATGGTATAGAGGACAAAAAGGTCCCCTTCGCGCAAGGCATGTTTAAGCCGAGAATCGAGCCAAAGCAGCACACCCATGTTAACCAAATTCAAGATTGACTCATATAAAAACGTGGGGTGATAATAGGCCACATCCTTAAGGCCAGGCAGGCGATTTTCGGGCGCAATAAATATCGCCCAGGGAAGGTCGGTTGGCGCGCCATACAGTTCCTGGTTAATAAAGTTGCCCCAACGACCAATCGCCTGGCCCAATGCAGCGCCCGGAGCCGCGATATCTAACCAGATCAGAAACGGAAGATGATTCTGCCGGGTGTAGATGTAAATTCCCAACACGCCGCCAATCACTGCGCCAGGCAAACCAAGCCCCCCTTTCCAAATGGCAATTGCATCCAAAGGGTGGGTCAGGTAATAACCTGTCGTAAGCCCCACTGCAACCATTGAGGGAGGCGGGGTGAAAATATGCCACAACCTTGCGCCCACCAGGCCTAAAAACAACGCCCAGGCAAACGCCCCCCAAACATGTTCGGGGTCCAACCCCCTTTGACGGCTCCGGTAAGCGGCTAAAGAAGCCCCCAGCATTGCACCGGTGATAATCAGCAATGCATAATATCGAATCATCAAAGGCCCAATTGCAATTCCGTATGGTTCAAACATATTATTCCTTCGTTCACACACCAGGCTTAAACCTTGCAAGATGAATATTTTACCAGCAAGGTAAGAACAGGCTGTCTGTTCCGATTGTTTGGGAATTTTATCCCTTTGAACCGGTTAATTATTTGGGTTTTTTAGAAGATGCTGTTAGAATAACCCAGAAAACTGTTTCAATCAAGCCAAAACTATGGAAAAAGTAGTGAGTCAATCGAATCCCTCAAAACGCACCACCTTTACTGATTTTGCCCGTAAGGTGTTCAGTACCGCGCTTAACGGCATTGGACAATTCCTTAACCGGCTGGGCATCCACCCGAACATGATCACCCTCACCGGCCTGTTTGGACACATCATTGCGGCTGTTATCATCATCCAGGGCCAGCTGCAGGCTGCAGCAGTCGTGATTTTTTTTGCCGGTATTCTAGATGGGATTGATGGAACCGTAGCAAGAATTTCTGGAAAAACTACGGGCTGGGGAGCATTCCTGGATTCTTTCACGGACCGATATTCCGAAATCATTGTGCTGGGTGGGCTTCTGGTCCATTTTATGCAAGCCGATCAATTAACCGGCGTAATTCTGGTTTACCTGACCATTACCGGTTCCCTGATGGTGTCTTATGCCCGTGCCCGGTCGCAATCTTTGGGACTGGATATCAAAGAAGGCCTGTTTTCTCGATTTGAACGCTATATCATCATTGTTCTCTCGATGCTCTTTGGCCTGCATTTTTTGGGGATGCTCATCCTGGCGATTGGAACTCATGTGACCTCAATCCAACGAGCGTTTGTCCTCGCGAAAAAGGTGAAAGAGAAATAACCGTTAGCCGGGAAAATACAGGTGGCAGTGCCTGGGTAGGTTTCAAAACATCAGAGGGTTGGTTTCTTAATATTAATTTTTTAACAAACCGCAGATTATTAACTCCACTAATCTTGTCGCAATGCGCCAAATATGATAAACTCGCTGGCGTTGTTAATCAACTCCCGATATGTATTTAACAGGAGCTTTTATGGCCAACTTAAGTGAACGTTTGAAGTCCCTTGCACCCGGCGATTGGCGAGAAAAAGCCAAACAGGCCTTTGACGATCGGGTAAAAACGATTCTTGCCGGTGTAGGACCTGCCGAACTGCGGGCAATTTTGCGAGGCGACCCACCTACCGAAAAACCCAACCCCCGATACAAAGTACATGTCACCAGCTTTTTATTCCATATTCGCCCAAAATTTTACTTAAAGGGAAGCACTTATTGGTGGCACACCCTGCGTCTTGGCTGGCTTTCTACCATCTTCTTCATGGTCGAAATCATCACGGGCATGATCTTGATGGTGTACTATGTCCCCTCCCCGGCGGAGGCTTACGGCTCCATTTTGAACCTGCACAGCAATGTGATGTTTGGCGAACTGATGCGCGACATTCATCGGGCTGGCGCTGAGGCCATGGTGCTGGTGGTATGGCTGCACTTATTCAGAACGTATTTCACAGGTTCGTATAAACAGGGCAGATCCTTTACCTGGCTGACAGGGGTGATTTTGCTGCTGTTAACCGTGTTCCTCAGCTTTTCTGGCTACCTGCTGCCCTGGGACCAGCTGGCTTATTGGGCGGTGACCATTGGCACCAGTATGGCCGACAAAGCTCCTTTGTTTGGCCCCGAATCGAACCTCCTTGTTCGAGGTGCCCCCGACATTGGCGCAGGCGCTTTGCTTCGCTTTTACCTGATGCATGTCATCTTGCTGCCGCTGGCGGGCCTTCTGGTGTTGAGCATTCACTACTACAAAGTCTCGCGGGAACACGGCATTACCCTCCCGGCGATTTATGAAGAAGGCAACCTGCCCGATCAAGAAGTCAAAGAAGCGAAAAAACGGGTGGACCTGATTCCTGACCTTTTCACCCACGAGTTGTTTCTTACCTCACTCGTAATTGCGGGCCTGGTGATTTATTCTGCATTCTTTTACAATGCACCGCTCGAAACCCACGCCAACCCGCTGGTAACCCCGTTGGACACCAAAGCCCCCTGGTATTTCTGGTGGGTTCAGGGCATGTTGAAACTGGGTGACCCCACCACAATGGGCGTTACGCTGCCCACCCTGTTTGTGATTGTATTGCTGGCAATTCCCTACATTGACCGCAACCCGAAACGCCTGGCGAAACACCGCCCGTTTGCAATTGCCTACGGCGTTTTTTGGGTCGCTGCTTTGCTGGTTCTTTCCTACATGGGCCTGCCACAGTTTGGAATCGAAACCCCGGCAGCCACCCGGATTATTCAGGACCTTGCGCCTGAAGAAGGCGTTGGTGCGCTGCGTGCCATCCCCTTTGAAGAACTGGTTCCTGGTACCTATTTTGCCGGTGAAACCGATGTAGAAGCCCTGCCCAAAGAACTGGCAGCAGTTTTCACTGAATTTGAAGACAGGCTGGCTGAAGCTGCAGAACAGGGAAAACTGGTAGATCCTGTAGGTGTAATTCATATCACCGACTGGCAAGGTGATTCCCTTAAACGGCTCACGATCCGTATCGAATGGTTCGACCCAGAAACCAGCGAACCCAAATTGTACGAACACGATTACTACCTGCACCGCGACCGGAAATCTTCCCACTAACCCACACTTTTGAAAGAAAACACCCCGGCTTAAAAACCGGGGTGTTTTTTTATTCATATGTTCCGGCGCATTAATCATTCCCGGAAAAACTGAGGAAAGATTTCGGTTTTCCCGTTAAAAATTCTCATCCTCAACATCCCCGTCCGGATTTTCATCCGGGTCCAACAGAACATCACGCTGTAAACCTGCTCCCCGCGCCGGGCCAATCACGCCCATTTCCTCCAGTTCATCCACCAACCGGGCGGCTCTTGGATAGCCAATTCGCAGCCGGCGCTGGAGCATGGAAGCACTAACCCGGCGCGATTTCTTAATAATTTCGATGGCCTGGGTCACCAGGTCGTCCCGGTCGGCGGCAACTTCTTCTTGTGCCAACATCATATCCCAGGGAGCATCGCCTTCATCCTGGGCGTATTGTTCTTGCCAAAAATGAATGATGCGAGAAAGCTCTTGATCTGAAATAATGGCCCCTTGGGCGCGCAGGGGGGCAGGCGCATCTGGTGGTTGGAAGAGCATATCCCCTTTCCCCAACAGGCTTTCGGCCCCTTGGGTGTCGAGAATGACCCTGGAATCTACCGCCGCTGCCACGTTAAAGGCAAGTCGGGCAGGAAAGTTGGCTTTAATCAAACCCGTAATGACATCTGTGCTGGGTCGTTGCGTGGCAATTACCAGGTGAATCCCGGTTGCGCGGGCAAGCTGGGCCAGGCGCACCAGGGCAGGCTCGGCCTGTTCCGCGGCCAACATCATCAAATCGGCGAGTTCATCCACCATCACCACAATGTAGGGCAGCGGAGAAGCGTTGCGCTTACCCTGGATTTTCTTGTTGTAAGCATCAATATTCCGAGCGCGGTACTGTTCCAGCAGTTTATAGCGCTGGTCCATCTCGGCCACCACCCAGCGCAAAACGCCTAATATACGCTCAAGGTCGGTTTCAACCTTGCCCAGGATATGGGGAAGGCCATTGAACCGAACCAGCTCTACCTTTTTCGGGTCAATCAAAACCAGCCGCAGGGTTTCTGGAGAGTTATTCATGATCAAGCAGGTGGCAATGGCAGTAATTCCAACAGATTTCCCAGAACCGGTTGTGCCTGCAATCAATATATGGGGCATTTTGGCCAGGTCGGCAACAACAGGCCGCCCACTAACATCTTGCCCCAGGGCAATGGTCAGCGGGGAACCCATCTTATAATAGTTTTCGGATTCCAATAACGGCCTCAAACGCACAAGCGTTGCAGACTGATTGGGCACTTCGATACCAATGTAATTCTTGCCCGGAACCGGGGCTTCGATGCGCAGGCGCTGGGCCGAAAGAGCCAGCGTGAGGTCGCGTGCCAATCCAGAAATTTGGGCAACCCGCACTTTTTGCCGGCGGATTTCTTCTTCAGTCAGGCCGGGTTTTTCAATAAACCCAGGCTGCACCGCAAACTGGGTGACGGTTGGCCCAATTTGGACATCAATGACCTTGGCGGGGATTCCAAAATCAGACAGGGTTTTTTCAATCAGGCCTGCGGTCAGGTTAATGTGGCGTTCATCCGGGCGGTTGGTTTTCTCATCCGAGAGCAGGGAAAGCGGGGGTAAGTCCTGGCTGCGCGGTGGCGGAGGGCCGGCAGGCTTTGCAGGTGTAGAATCAACCTTGAAATTTTTCTTAAACTGGTTGTCTAAAACGGGGTGGGCACGCCCTCCATTGGCCTGGTTCGCGGGTGAAAGATGAACAGGCTTATGCCGTTGGGAAACCGGGCTGTCTTGAACCGGCAGGCCGGTTTCTAAACCCTGGTGGGCAGCAGGAATCCCAACGGGCTGGCCCTCCAACTTTTTGGCAGCCCAGGTCCAGAACTTCCCCCAGACTCCCAGACCGACCATGAGGGCAACCAACAACACCAGCCCAAGAACCAACGAGCCCAACCAGCTGCCTAAACCCAACTGGACCAGGTCGGCAATGCCCCATCCAATAATGCCGCCATCCTGGCCTTGTTCCGCCCGGTCAATTCGCGAGCCATTGGACAACGAAACCAGGGCCATCAGGCAAAAGACGGCAATCTCCAAAGAGACCAATCGCCCCCAATGAACGGAGGGGCCGGGTTTGCCAAATTCTGTCTGCCCCGAAAGCCGGTTTTGAAAAAGCATGTAGCCCAACCAGAAAGACAATAAGGCAACCATGTAGCTGCCAATGCCCAACCAACGCCGGAAAAAACTGACCACCGGGGTAATCACCACCCCCGAAGTCACCCCCAATAAACCCAACAAAACCACCAGGCCCAGAGCAAACAGGAGAATAATCAGCAAATCCCCTGCGTATCGCTGAAAACGCAGTAAAAAATTCAAGATTTGCTGGCCAAAATCGGGCTCTTGTGGTTGTTGAGGCTCGTTTTTCGGAGAGGGCTTATGTTTTTTAGGGGAGGGTTTCGCTGTGCTCATGGGCTCCGTCTTTTTCCTGGGATTCTTTTTCCATCTCCAGGATGGCTTTGGCCACAGCCTCGATTGCGAGGCGCTGTTTACGATAAAGGTCTGCTTCAGACATTGCAAGTTTACGCGCCACTTCGCGCACCCGGCGGCCCTCTAAGAACTTCATCTCAAGAATATTATACAAAATCCATTCGCCTGTAAAGCGCCGGTCGCCTTCCGGGCGAACGCGCTGGACTGCCTCGCGTAAAATGGAGCGCATCGCGTTAGACAGGTTGCCTTCATGGGAGTCCATCGCTCTTTGAACCACCTGGAACTGAACCAGTGGATTGGTGGTCAGCTTTGGCCCACCCCAATAGTGGCTCAATGCATCTTTTACTGCCTGGGAAATATCCGAATTTTCCGGTAAGTTTTCGGGTTCATTTAACATTGCCGCTCGGTTATACCGAGAAGCAGCGCGCAGCCGCTGAATTTGCTCCATCTGGGGTGAAATCCCGCGCACAGAGGCGAAAATTTGCTCTTGCATCCGGCGGTCCTCAAGAACCAAAGCCGCACGGCGGCTTAGAGAACGCAGCGCCAGGGATTGTTCCTCATCCAGTTTTTGGGCAGCACTGCGGTGAAACCCCAACACACCCAATAAAACGGAACTGCCGCTGGAATACCGCAGAGGCCCAGCGGGGTGGAGGGGAATTACAGCGAAATCGCCCCAGGTGAGCAGTTCGCCGCCCCCATTTTGTTGCGCAGCCAACCGGACCATCTCATCCGGGTTTTGGTTTTCAAATAAGGCAGGCTCTAAACCCACGGATACGATATCTACCAGGTCTTCTTCGCGCACTTCGGCAGCAAAGGCATAAGTAGATTGGCACTGGTCACAAACAGCAGCAAGCACCGACTCTAGAAACTGCTGAGCATCGCCGTAGGTCATAAAGCGATCTTCCAGGTTTTGCAGCAGATTAAGGTCTTCCTGGTCACGGTCATAAAACCAGGTTTCCCAGATAGGCGCAAACACCGTAATAAGGTGCTCAATGACCAGAATGGAAAGCACCATGCTCAGTGGGACGAATACCGTGTCAGGCACGCCAAAAGAAACGCCCAGTCTGCGGGCAAGGGTCGTAACGCCCAGGGTGATGGATGCGGTAACCGGGCCGCGCACCAACCACTGCGCCAGGCGGCGCCGGACCACCCGATCGGGCCAGGGCGTACCAAAGAAAGCCACAGCATACGCCATGCTGATGAGAAACCAAAAAACCAGGATGGTGGTTGCATTGGCGGTAAGCCAGAAAAATAAGCGGTTGTTCGCAGCCAGGCTGGCACCAAACAAGAGATATGGAAAGGAGCCGAGTGCAGGGGCAAGCGCGCCCGTCATCAAATAGCGCATACGGCGGCGGCTTGTAGATGTGACCGAGCGCTGGTAAGCCCGGTAAAAATTCGCCCAGGACATGCCAAACCCCAGGCAGTAGTACAGAGTGAAAATCCCCGTCAGGTCGGTGCGTTCCAGGTAAATAAAACCACTGCTATCCGCAACCGCGCCCCCTACCAATAAGCCGGCAGGCAGGGCAATCAGAAATGCGGCAGAAACAAAATAGCCCAGACGAACTGCCAGACGGCGGCGCCCTCGCGATGGACGGCCCGTTGTGGATAGGATTGCATCCGAAAAATGGTAGTACGATGTGGGTAAAAAAACCAGGCCAACCCACTGGAAAAGATACCAGGCTTCTGCGGATTGCAAATCGCGTGCGACAGTGCCCAACGCTTCTCCGGTAAATGCAATGGTAATCCAAAGCAAAATTAACATGAACGTGCGCGCCACCCGATCACGCAAGTTAAATGTCAGGGCATAAATGAGCAACGAAAACGACGTTATCGCGATACCCGCCGTAAGAATTGTGCTGAGGGTTTGAAGAAGCGTCAGAAATAGAGACATTTTAATTGTCAAATGCGCAAAACAGGTTGCGCACAATCCGCTCAGGTTAGCGGTTTTCCAAAAAACAAAGCAATATCCCGGTTGGCATAATGCCGGTCATTATAGCCGCAAAATTCATAACCGGTTTTTAGGGCAAGCGAAATTGCAGGGAAATTTTTCGACTGCATTTCAAGCATCAAGTGGGTAGCTTTTTGTTCGCGTGCCCATTCTTCTGCAGAGAACAACAACACCCTGGCTACGCCTTGATGCCTGGATGGAACCGCCACAGCCATATCGGTAACCCGCAAATATCCCGGGTTATGATCCCGAACCACACCCGCATACCCAATGGGAGTGTGGTTTTTGAGCGCTACCAGAATCACGGCATATTCATGCCAACGGTCTGCAAGGTGAAGAGGCGGGCGGGGGTAATCCACCTGGGCGGTGCGCGGTAAACGAGCTTCTCGAAAGGTGATTTTGACCTGAGAGGCATCCATTTGTTGTTCCATCTGCCAGACATAATCGGTTGTGTAGCGATGGTCAATTGACACCAGAGCGGGCAAATCAGAAGGTTGGAATGGGCGAATGTGAATTTCAGGCATAATATCTTTCAAATAAATAAGGTTAAGGATTGTTCACCCGTACCTGGACACTGCAGCTGCCAACCTGGACACGCTTGTTGTCTTCCAAAACCAGGCGGAGAACATAATCCGTGTTTTGAAGGGAGGTGGTATCCCAATTTAAAATCAAGGTACCATTCACCACAGGTGAACGCCCTGCGGCGAGAGCCTGCCATTGAGAATCTCGCAAAGGCGCAAATTCCAGAATATAAAACCCAAAATCTGGCGCGTTGGCACTGCCTTCAATGGGAATTGCGCCGCTGATCCAGGTTCCATTTTGTGGAGAGGTGATTTCAATTTGGTTAGGAATACAGCCATCGGTGTTAACTTCAATGGTTGGCATCGGAGTCAGGGTTGGCAAATCTACTTCGGGTGTGCCTGGTCCGGCTGTGGGTAAGGGAGCCAGGGTTTCGGTTGGGGTGGCAAGCACGTTTAGCGTGGGGGTAAGCAGGGGGTTGGCCTGAGGATACATGGGCGCAATGAACGAAATGATGACAAATTCAGCAATGGCGAGGATCACCAACAAAATTAAAGCCGTAGCAGATTGGTTTACCCGAACCTGGGCCGCTTCGCGCTCCAGGCCAAAAACAGACCCCCGCAGCTCCTGCCAGGCAAGGACAAACCGGCGAAAATAAATCAGCGCTCCCAGGCTTAATAAAATGTAGATCCAGGTTTCATATTCCCTGAAAAACCTGAGAACCGTGTCTAACCACTGCATGTCAGCCAATTTTTTACAATACTCCCTGGCTCAAAATCTCCCGAATGAGGGTGGTTAAAGCCGGTGTAATCTTCAACCCTGCTTCGAGCACCTCTTGGTGAGTGGTGATGGTGTTGCCATCCAGGTTCGCCTTGTTGCTGATGCCCGAAATTCCCAACACCCGTAGCCCGGCGTGGCGAGCTACGATGACTTCTGGAACGGTAGACATTCCTACTGCATCTGCACCAATCAGTTTCAAATAGCGAATATCCGCGGGGGTTTCAAAAGACGGGCCGGCAAGGCCTCCATAAACGCCCTCGCGCAGATTCAGGCCCAGCTTTTTGGCGGCCGAGCGAGCTGCGGTTAAGTATTCTCGATCATAAGCCTGGCTCATATCGGGAAATCGCGGGCCAAATTCATCCAGGTTGGGACCTCGCAGGGGGTTTTCGCCCCCCATTGAAATCAGGCTGAGGTGGTCGGTAATCAACATTAAATCACCCGGGTCAAATTCCGGGTTGATTCCACCAGCAGCATTGGTCACGATCAAAGATTGGATGCCCAAGCGGGTCAATACCCGGACCGGAAAACCCACCTGCGAAATGCTGTAACCTTCGTAATAGTGAACCCGCCCTTGCATCACCATCACCGGAGTGTTTTCCAATAACCCAACCACAAGTTTACCGGCATGGCCCTGGACTGTGGAAACCGGCCAATTGGGGATCTCTTGAAACGGGACCCGTACGGCTTCCTGAATACTATCTGCAAGGCTGCTTAAACCGGATCCCAGGATCAATCCGATGCGAGGTTGGGTGGTAATCTGGGAGCGTATGTAATCTGCGGCCTGGTCAATCTGTTCAAGGGTGATAAATGTCTGCATAATTCATCCTTTTCAATTAACACATCCCGCTCTTCTGGCAAAAAATTGATTTCAAACCACAAGAGAAGGGGGGTAATCGTGAAATTTTTGCTGCTTACATTATAACATTCAGGGTAACGAAAATTTCTGAATGCCAAAACCAGGCTCAACCCGAAACAAACCGGGGAGCCTTTATTTTTTAGCAGCCAAAATGGTTCAGGAATGGATGGCAGCCGAGAACGCCTGGATTGTCGCCTGAACCGCCTGGTCATCCACCCAGTAATGGGTCACAAGGCGGAAGCGACGGGCGCCAACATGCCCCACCAAAACCCCGGCATCCCCAAGTTTCTGGCGAAATTCCTGGGGGGAAATCGGGATTTCAGGGGAGATATGCAGGTAAACCATGTTGGAGGGTGGGTTTTCGGTTTCCACCTGGATGCCAACAACTTGCGCCAACCCCTGGGCCAGCGTGGCAGCCCGTTGGTGATCTTCGGATAGGCGGTCAATCATCTTCTCTAATGCGACAACCCCGGCAGCGGCAACAATTCCGGCCTGGCGCATTCCGCCTCCCAAAATTTTGCGCATGCGCAGCGCTTTGGCAATAAAGGGCTTACTGCCCACCAGGATGGAACCCACAGGTGCGCACAAGGCTTTGCTCAGGCAAAAAGTAATCGAATCAAAGGGCTCGGCCAGTTTCTGGGCCGGAACCTCCAAAGCCACCGCTGCATTAAAAAGTCGGGCGCCATCCAAGTGCATCAAGAGCCCGTTATCATTTGCCAGTTGGCGAACGCTTTGGCCATACTCCACGGACAGCACTGCACCCCCACAGCGGTTGTGGGTGTTCTCAAGGCTGATTAACCGGGAGATGGGAAAATGGGGGTCGTCTGAACGAATTGCAGCCTGGATTTCATCCAGCCCAAGGGTACCATCAAGCTGATTTGTGACGGTGCGCGGGTGCACGCCACCCAAAACAGCAATTCCGCCGGCCTCGTACAGGTGGGTATGAGAGAGATGTCCAAGGATTACCTCATCACCGCGGCCGCAGTGCGCCAGGATGGCAGCAAGGTTGCCCATGGTTCCGCTTGGAACAAACAACCCGGCCTCTTTACCCAGTAGGTCAGCTGCCATTTCTTGCAATAAATTCACCGTAAGGTCTTCCCCATAAACATCATCCCCAACCCGGGCGCGCGCCATTGCTTCACGCATTTCCGGTGTGGGCTGAGTAACCGTATCCGAACGAAGGTCAATGATGTTCATACATTCCTCCTGAGAGATTGAAGAATTTTTTCCAGTTCTTCTGGGATGGGTGCAATGAAAGTGCGCGGCTGTTCTTCGCCAGGCAGTCGAATCACAATGCGATAAGCATGCAAGAAATGACGATTGATCGGCAGGCTGCTCTTTTTCCGGCCGTAGGTTCGGTCACCAACCACCGGTGTTCCCAGAAATGCAAGGTGCAGGCGAATCTGGTGGGTTCTCCCGGTAACCGGATGCGCTTCCAGCAAGGTATGTTGGGGAAAAGACTCCAGGGTGGCATATTCCGTCACGGCCATACGCCCGCGGTGTTCGGCTACCAAAGCCATCCGGTCGCGGCTGTGATTGTCCCGTGCAATTGCCGCTTCGATAACGCCCTGGGGTGTCGGGGGAATGCCATCCACCAGAGCCAGGTAGGTTTTCTGAACCTGCCGGGTTCGAAACTGTTCTTGTAAAAACTGGTGAGCCCGGTCATTTTTAGCAACCAGAATTACACCACTCGTGTCTTTGTCGAGGCGATGGACGATTCCAGGGCGCTGTTCCCCCCCAATTCCTTCAATTTCAGGCGCATGTGCCAACACCGCATTGACAAGGGTGCCGCTGCCATGGCCCGGGGCGGGATGCACCACCAGGCCAGCGGGTTTGTTAATAACCAGGACCGATGAGTTTTCAAATAAAACATCTAAAGGGATATCCTCTGCCGCCAACCCGGATGGCTGCACCGGGGGCAAGGTCACCTGGATTTCATCACCCGCTTCCAGTGCATGGCCGGTTTTTCTGGGAACCGCCCCATTTACCAATACGTTGCCGGTCTTGATTAACGCCTGGGTCCGGGAACGGGAAAGGTCCGGCAGCTGCTCTGCCAGAAAAACATCCAGGCGAACTGGATTAGATTCGAGGTATTGGAAGATATAAACCTGAGCATTCATATGATTCACCCTTAATGGGTGTGCTTTTTATTCAAACGAACCATACGCCTGTGACGCAAACGCTTCGCTTCCAGCTTGAGCACACTTAACTGGGTTCGTCGAACCCGGTGCAGGGCCAATTCCAACAACCCCAAAGAAAGGGGCTCCTCCTCTGCCAGGGCCGCCCTTTGGGTTTTCTTCCTTCGACGGCGCATTCCTATCGCGTTGGCTAACCTGCGCAAGCGAATTTGTTGATATTCTGATCGAGCGGCGAGGACAAAAGGCAAAAAAATGAAGATTACCCCCAGGGTAATGCTCAGGTCTGCCAGATTGAACACGGGAAAATCGAGAATGGAAATCCAATCTGTAACCCAACCCAAACGAATGCGATCCAGCAGGTTTCCCACAGCACCGCCCAACTGCAGCGCCAAAGCGGTGCGCAAATACCATTCTGACCGAGGGATGGTGGGGTAAAAATTGACAATCAATAGACTGACCAATACCGCCAGGATGGCAAAAATCATGTTTCCGTTTTGGAACATTCCAAAAGCAGCGCCGTAGTTTTTCCAATGGACAACCCGTGCGTAAGGGAGCAATTCCAGGAATGCGTTCCATATCCCGCCCATGCTGACGGTGAGCCGGACCCATTCTTTAAAAGCCTGATCGGCCAGGATCACCAGACCGCTCAACAAAAACAAATCGAATAAGTCTGGCAAATAAGAGCGCAGTGTAGGGCGCACATGCTGTAATAGCGGTGTTTTATGATCCAAATTCGATAACCTTTCTAAAATCAAGTTCCAGGCGCAGTAAATATTTTTTCAAAAACCCAAAGTGCATGTTCAGCAGGCACGAAACCTGAAGCAAGCAGCAAATCCGTTTGAGAAAGACCATCTGGAATCCGAATTTGCACTTTAAACTCAGGAGGGTTCGTTATCAGGCGCTGTTCTTCTGCATACGCGCTCAGCGCTTGGAGCAATTCGGCCTGGACAGCAGGGCTGGCCCCATCCAAATGGTAAATTTCGAATTTCTCTGGTTCCAGGCTGGCGCAAATTGCCCAGCTGGCAGCGGCTCCACCACCAGGGTGAGCAAACACCTCCCCTCTGGAAAGGTGAACCAATAATCTTTCAGGCGTCAGTATCTGCCATGACCAATCGTATTGATACAGTCCCTGTTTTTCCCGAATCACATTCTGGCTCAGCAAGGGCAGCAAGGCTTGCAGTGCACTGCCGTCCAACTTTTCTGCAAAGAAGCGGCCTGGTTTGGGTTGGTTTGTGTAGCGCCTGTGCAGGCCGGCAGGGTGAAACCCGCTGCGCAAGGCAAACTTCTGGCTGATGGCATTTTCGCTGCCGGTTGCATAGCGGAGTACCCGCGCACCCAGCGCTTGGGCCATTTGGAGATTGTAATGATGCAGCGCCCAACCAATTCCCTGGTCGCGAAAACCGGGGTCTATGCGCAGACCTTCCAGCCAGAACTCTCCATTCCCTAAATCGCGAATATTCGCCACCCCCACCACCTGGCCCGCACTCAATGCCGCCACAAAATGGCAAGCCGGGTCTTTCACCCAATCTTCAAATACTTCAACCACATAATCTTCACTGCCATCCCCCCAGGTGTTGGCAGTCAGCGCCTGAACAGCAGGTTTATCGGCCAAAGTAAGATATCGAAATGATCGTTGGGCAAGCGATGGTTCACTCATATGGCGGGTATCTTACCAAAAAAATCAAGTTGGTGGGCAATATACACCAATTGGCCTTGTTCAATTTGCAAGCGGCGGGCTTTAAGCCACTTATGGAAACGCTGCTCGTCCAGGCCGGGGGTTCCAGCCAGCGTGGTTTCAAAAAAGTGAAGGATATGCGCAAGAAAATAGGCCTCATCCCCCGGGTAAACCCCGTCCCTTGGGAAAACCACCCAATCCGAGGGCCCGGCTTCCAGAATCTGTGCACCGGCTGCTTCAAGATGGGCAAACAGGTGGCGCCCCGCCCGGCTGTCCCCGGAGGGTGCTCCATTAACCTGGCGCTCGTCCATACTCCGGTGGTAAAGATCAACCAATTGGGCTTCGAATTTCAAATCCAACTCGGGCTGGAAAATCGTATCCCCATCAAAATTTATGGTGAAATAATAATAACCACCCGGCGCCAACAGCTTCAGAAGTTCGGGGAGTGCAGCAGGAATATCCAAAAGGTCCAAAAAAGCATGAGCCACTAACAAATCATACCTGCCTGCATGGACAGGCTCCTGCCAGAACTGAACCACATCGGCAACCTGGAACGCACTTTCCAAACCCGGTTGATTTTCAAAGCTTGGCTGATTCTTCTCGCCCAAAAAACGGCCCCGGGCATAAGCAATATTGGCTGGGTCGCTGTCAATTCCCAGGTAGCTGGCCTGCCGGAATACACCCCACTCCCCCAGCCGGTCCAACATCGTCCCTGTACCACAGCCTACTTCTAAAACCCGCAAAGGTTTGAAAGAGAATTCAGTGCGCAGTGTGCGAACCATGCACTCGGAAACACTCCGGTTTAATGCCCTGTCATCCACGGTCTTTTTTGCGGTTAAATAGCGCTGAAAATCATAATTCCACATGATCACCCTTTTTGAGTTATTTCGCCCAATTTGACCCTAAAAAATCAACGATTTTAGCCATGCTTTCATTCCATCCTGGAAATTCAGCAAAGCGAGTTTGTGCAGCCATGCTCATCTTGGCCAGCAGATTACGGTTTTGATTTAACCGGTTTAAGAACGCTCCCAGTGCAGCAGCATCTCCAGACTCCACCAGGAAACCCGAAACCTGGTGCTGGATCATTTCGGCCGCTCCACCTCGGGTTGTCCCAATGGCTGGTAGCCCGGCTCCCATTGCCTCCAGATAGACAATGCCAAATCCTTCGTACGAAGAAGGCACCGCCAGAACATGGTTTTGCAGAAGCTGATCGGCGGCGGCATCTTCACCCACCGCTCCTAAAAACCTCACCCGGTTTGCCAGGCTCAGGCGGGCAACTTGTTTTTGAATGCTTGAAAAATAGGCTTTGTCGGTATCAACACTACCCGCTACGGTCAGGTAAACATCAGGGGCCTGGTGAATTGCATCCAACAGCGTATGTAACCCCTTGCGGGGGATCACATTACCCAAAAACAAAACCCGCAGCGGCCCAGGTTGCTGCGCACGGGCCTGAATGGCGGATGGAAGCAGACCTTTGTGTTTAAAGCGATCCCCGGCAGGCAGGGCGATCACATGTGGTTTTGGAATGGTGGTCCAGCCCATATGCCTGCGAACCGCCTCCAGGGTGGTCTGACTGTTAAAAATAAACCCGTCCAGGGTTTGCAGGTAGCGTTTTTCCACCCAACCATACACCCTGGCAGGCAGCTTTGGGTGGTTTTCGCTGCTGCGCAGGTGATGAACCAGCCCAATTCGAGGATACCCAACTCCGGCAGCCCGCAAACGGCGGTTGAGAAGAAAGAGGGATGGATGGTTGAGTTCATCCTCAATCAAAAAGTCCACCTGAGCGTTGGCTAATTTCTGGTAAAGACCCGGGTGAAAATTATCCGTTAGATGAGCCGGGTAACTGCGCCAGGGAATCGAAAAGATTTCGACAGTATGGCGATGAGAACGCAAAAAATCCACCAGTTTTCGGTCGTATAAGTATCCGCCCGAAACGGTGTCGAGGGACCCATAAATCAACAACCCGACCCGCATTTTGGGGTTATCCCTGGCGATTCAACCGATACGAAGCCCAGGCAATTTCATTTTCCCAAAGCACCACCGTAAAGATTAGAATGTTGGCCGCCTGAATCCGGATGGAAAGTTCCTTGCACAAAATTCGCGAAAAATGTTCAATCGAAGGATTTAACCCGGAAAAAGCAGGCTGGTCATTCAGCATACGGTCGCGGTACGAGGCCACCACGGCATCCAATTGTTTCTCGATATCCACAATGTCCACCAGGTAGCCATGTGGGTCTAAATCCTGTCCCTGCAGCTGCAGTTCCAACACATAGTGATGGGAATGGGGTAGATTTTCCGAACCCCAGTCCCCACCGATCAGGTAATGTTGGGCAATAAAATCGCGTTTTACAGCAACGGTATACATACTTTACTCCTGATATTCAAAAATCACCTGGAGATGGTCTCCAGGCGAAGAATCCAAAAGGTGGTAGGCTTCTGCTGCCTGGTCAATTGGAAACCGGCTGGTGATCAGGCGGGTGGGGTTCAACCGCCCAATCATCTGCCAGGCGGTATCAAACCGGCGGGACTTTGTCCAACGGGCGCTGTATTCAGGGGCAATGGTGCTGACCTGTGAGCTTAGCAGGCGGATGCGGTTGCGGTGAAACACACCGCCCAAATCGATCGGAGCCTGCTTTACCCCATACCACGAACCCACTACCACCCGACCTCCATACCCCACCATTTGAATCGCCTGGTTTAAGACCAGTGGGGCTCCAGAAACCTCAAATGCCAGGTCAAACTGTCCCAAGCCGTCAAATAAACCCGGCACTTCCAGGATGTTGGGGTCCAGGCTGCTGTGGGCGCCCAACTCCAGTGAAACCCGCCTGCGCAGAGCAATATGGTCGAAAGTGAGCAGCTGTGAGAGGGGAAAGAAGGAGAGTAAAGCCGTTGTCAGCAAACCGACAATGCCCTGCCCAAAAACCGCAGCCCGTTCTCCAATGACCGGATGCCCATCCATCACGAAGTTAACGGCTGTTTCCATGTTGGGCAAAAAAAGGGCGTTTTCCGGGGATATGTCCGCAGGTACTGGAATGATCTCATCCAAAGATGCGTTGAAAAATTGCTGGTGCGGCTGGAAAGAAAACACCAGGCGGCCGATCCAATCTGGAGAGACATGCTGACCGACCTCGATCACCTCACCCACACAAGCATAACCATACTTCAAGGGGAAGGCCAGGCTGCCAGCCAGAGAAGGAATCGACGCATCGGCCTTCAGGGCAGCAGGTGCCTGGCCCCGGTAAATGAGCATTTCGGTTCCAGCACTGATGGCAGAAAACTTGGAACGGACAAGAACCTGTCCGGGTTGAGGCTTTGGAAGGTGCTCAACCATCACGGCAACCTGTCGGGGTGCGGTAAAAAGCAGGGCTTTGGATGGTTTCATGGGAATTTTATCCGGCCAATGAGCCAAAAGTCCCCCCCTTGAGGGACTGCCACAGGGTCTACCAAAGTCGGAAAAGACCAACCGGCTTCGGTTTCCATTCCGAGGTATTTTTGAACAGCAGGGTACCCGCCAAAGAAACGCGGCGTTAGGGTTAACGCCACCCAATTCACCAGGTTCGCCTGCAAGAACGAGGAAATCACACCGCCTCCCCCCTCGACCATCAGGGTTTTAACCCCCAACTTACCCAAATAGTCCAGCATCCAGGCCAAGCCAGCAGGGGTGGCCAGGTTTTCCGGGCAGCGAATCACCCAAAAGCCAGCTGCCTGCAGTGCTCTGCTTTTTTCCTCAGGTGCATTTTGGGCGGTGAAAACCCAGGGTTTTTTCGGATTTGAAGCCATACGGACGGAAAGTGGAAAACGCAGTTGGCGGTCTAAAACCACCGGCTGGGGGCTCTCTCCAGCAACCAGGCGCACCGTTAGCTGCGGGTCATCCGCCAGAACGGTGCCGATACCTACCAAAATCGCCTGGTGAAGGCTGCGCAGGTAATGGGTTGCCCGTAAACTTTCCGCAGAACTCACCGCAAAGGGCTGTCCAGGGGTGGGGGTGATGGAGCCATCCAGGCTTTGAGCATAAGCCAGGCAAACCCATGGACGACCCTCCTGCCCTGGGTCAGGGTTTGAGTTGGCCATGCAGGCTTGGACGGCTTCAACAAAGTCAGGGCTGGGTTGGTTCATCGCCTGGCTCGTTATCGGGGTTGGATTCGTCCAGATTGATGAGATGATCCATCCGGTTGGCTTTGGTGCGTAGATACCCCTCGTTTTCCGGGTTTACACTGACATCCAGGCTGGTGCGTTCTGTAATGCAGACGCCAAGCTCACGCAGGGAGATGATTTTGTGAGGGTTGTTGGTAATCAACCGAATCGAGACAACTTGCAACTGCTGCAAAATGAAGGCTGCAATCGAGTATTCGCGCTCATCCGCCTGGTGACCAAGCGCCAGGTTGGCGTCAATTGTGTCCATGCCGCGGTCTTGCAGGTTGTATGCCTGAAGCTTAGCAACCAGGCCAATTCCCCGGCCTTCCTGGCGCAGATAAATCAGTACACCACATTCTGCCTGGGCAATAGCTTCCATGGCACGGTGCAGCTGGTCGCCGCAGTCACAACGCATGGATCCCAACACATCCCCGGTGAAACATTCGGAATGCACCCGAACCAGGACATTTTCCTTGCCTGCAACATCCCCCTTGACCAGCGCCAGATGTTCTTTGTTTGTGGTTTTGTCTAAAAACACGTGCAGTTGGAAATCACCAGCAGGTGTGGGCATTCGTGCAATAACGGGTGTTTCAATAAATAGTTTCATAAAGAGTATCTTATCAATTATTTTGCTGGATTTCTACAGCAGGTTCACACCAGAGGGTTCATGATCGGTTATGAAAGATGAATCTCCGCCAATTCTTTATCAATTTTTTCCAGGAAGCGGCGGGTGAGAATGAATGGAGCATAGTGAGAAAGCTGAACCAGGTTCATATCCATAACCAGGTGCAGTTGGGGGTGCTTGATATAACTCCCCGCGTGTTTTTCTAAAATCGCCCGGCTGGCCGGGTTTTCAAATAAAAACCGCAGGGGGGTATTGATTCCCAAACGACTATGATCGGTATAGCTCTGCCCTGCCGCTTCAAGGGTAAATTCCAAGGTGAAATGGATGTCGCGGGAAGAACTGGCAACCTCAAGCAGATAGAGGCCAGGCTCAACCACCCACTCCCCATGCAGCACATCATAAAAAGCGAAGGTTTTTGGATTAAGTTCCAGGCAGATGGTTTGACTTTGGCCTGGTTCAATGGGCAGCTTCTTGAATGCCTTCAATTCACGGGGTGGACGGCCCACAACAGATTTCACCGGGTGAACATAAACCTGGACAATCTCATGGCCCAAAACCGGACCCGTGTTTTCGACAGTCACTGTAAGCTGGATGGTTTCGTTGGTTGTGTACCGGGGTTTATCCAAAAACGCCGCCAGGTATTTGAAAGTTGTGTAAGAAAGACCAAACCCAAAAGGAAAGAGGGGTTCAACGTCCTTTATGTCGTAATAGCGGTAGCCGATATAAATTCCTTCACCATAAAAAACCTCCCCGTTTTCGCCAGGATAATGCAGGTAGGCCGGGGTATCTTTCAAGCGTTTTGGAAAACTGGTGGGTAGTTTACCAGAGGGGTTGACCTCGCCAAACAGCAAATCGGCAATTGCATTGCCTACCTCCTGGCCCAGGTACCAGGAATACAGCACTGAAGAAACATGCTCCAACCAGGGCATGGAAACCGGCGAGCCCGCGCTGATCACGACAATGGTGTTGGGGTTCACTTGAGCCACCTGCTCAATAAGTTCTGCCTGAGCAAGAGGTAAATCCAGGTCGAGGCGGTCGAACCCTTCACTTTCCCACTCAGGGGTCAGCCCAACAAACACCACCGCAGCATCACAGGCCCCAGCAAGCTGGACAGCCTCACTTTGCATATCCAGGGGTTGGGGCAGCAGGCAGCCCAGGCGCAGCCCTTCCCACGGGGATTGCGTTTCGTGGATGTATTCCAACCGCAGCCCATAAGCCACCCCGGGCTGTAAATCCATTTCACCCCGGTTTTCGATTTGCTGCATGGCTGGGGCCGGAGCCGCCTGGCCAGAGAACCGGTCCACAACCAACCTGTCGCCCACCCACAACCGGCAGCGTCCGGAGCTTTTTAACTCAAACTGGTAATGTCCGGCCTCAGGAACTTGCAAGAATGCGTCCAACCTGGCCGAGAAGTTATCTGGCGTTTTCAGCCTGGAAAGCAGCTCGCCTTGCCAGGAAATTTCTGTCCGGTTGATGTATCGCAAATCGGCTGGTTGGCCTGAAAATTCAGCGTTGTTATACAGCAAAAGCTGCCAGCCGTTGTAGCTGCCATCTCCACAGGTCAGCCAGGCGGGGTTGAGAAGGGGTAAATCCTTGTACAGTAAAACACCCGGCGCATAGCGCACTTCAATTTGCCCCCCGGCGCGAGTCTGGATGGCTTCAAGGGGTGTGGAGATAGGATGTGGGTTCACACTGGAACTACCCCCTCCCATAATTACCGGAGATTGGGCATGGTGCCCAATGACTGCCAGAGAGCGAATACCACCCGCTGGATGAGGCGACCTGCCAGCCCTGTTCCCAAGTGGGAGCAAGCCATTTTGGTTTTTCAGCAAAACAACCGCCTCACCTGCTGCTTTTCGGATTAGCCGGCGATGTTCGGGGGAGTCATAGGCTGTCTCGGCGTGGTTGGCAGGTTGGTCGAACAAACCAGCCTTATCCATCAGTTTAAGAATTCGCCGGACCTTATCATCCAATTTTTGCCGGCCTAACTGGCCTTTCCGCAGTGGACGAACCAGCTGTTCACCCATGTGCCGGGCCGGTCCAGGCATTTCAAGGTCCAGGCCATTGCTAAAAACCTCATCCGTATAGGTCCCATACCAGTCTGAGATCACCACGCCATCAAAACCCCACTCCCCTTTGAGGATTTCTTCCAGCAAGCGAGAATTTTCGCTGGCCCATGCCCCATTGATTTTATTGTAGGCAGACATCACTGCCCAGGGCTGGGCTTCCTGCAGCGCTACCATAAATGGGTAAAGGTACAGCTCTCGCAAGGCGCGCTCAGGCACCACCGAACTGATTGAATTCCGCTGAAATTCGGAATCGTTGCAGACAAAGTGCTTGATACAGGCCCCCACCCCGGCGCTTTGCAGGCCCTGGATGTAGTTCACCGCCATCCGAGCCGTAAGCCAGGGGTCTTCTGAATAACACTCGAAATTCCGCCCGGCCAGGGGTGAGCGGTGTAAATTCACCGTGGGCGCTAAAAGCAGCTGTGCCCCTTTCGCCAGGGTTTCTTCAGCCAGGGCCGCGCCAATTTCCCAGACCAACTCCGGGTTCCAGGTTGCCGCCAAGGCTACGCCAACCGGGAAACAAGCCGAAGGCGGACCTGTGAACCCTCCTGCCCCCCTGGCACCGTTCGGACCATCCGTCATTTTCAGGCTGGGCACACCCAGGCGCAGGATGGGAACTGTGGTCCACAAGTCGGCGCCGGCCAACAAAGAGACCTTTTCTTCCAGGGTTAGTTTTTTTAGAATGCTTTCCAAATCTTTCATATGCTTCTACCAGGGCGATGGATTTATTTTTTAGGGGACTGGGCTGCCTTGGGTTTTTTGGGGGTTTTGGGTTTGGCCGTCGTGGCTGTCGGCGACTGATCATCGGCTTTAGCCTTTGTGGTTTTTTTGGGTTTCGCCGGTTTAGCCGTAGATGACTTTTTGTCCGTTTTCTCGGCTTTGGTGGTTTTATTTGAACTGGTGGCGGTCTTTTTTGGCTTGGTTTCCGTGGTTTTCCGATCGGGTTTCTCATCATCAGCCGGTTTCGTGGAACTTGCTGAAGTTTTGGGTTTTGTGGGTTTGCTTTCGGTTTTTGGTTTCGATGCAGCGCTGGTTTTCGGGGGTTTACCTGAGGGTTTGGCGGTGCTCTCTTTTTTGGGTTTGGCGGTGCTCTCTTTTTTGGGTTTGGCGGTGTCTTTTTTTGGCTTGGCCGGGGGGGCGGGTTTCACCTGCGGTTTTGCAGGGGCTGCTCCAGTCAAACCCTTGCCTGCAAGGGATTTGCACAAATCATCATCCGCCTTCGAAATCAGCGCACCTACAATAAAACCAGCTACCTTCAAGGCCGCAGCAGGGTCCAGGGTGAACTGTTTAATTAAAGGGGGAACCAGGGCCAGTGCAGCCTTCTTGGCATCCTTGTCCAGTTCCCCTTTAATAAAATCGCGCAAAGTTGAATCCGGGCCGCACAGCAGTTCGGAAATTGCGTTTTGGGCGGGTTCTCCAAACTCCACAATCAAATCGGCAGCCTGTTTCACCAGCGCCTCCGTGGGCATTAACCCAGGAAGAAATTTCCCGGCAATATCTTCAAACTGGTCGAAAGAGTCGGCCAATTTTTCAAGATTCAACTTTTTCAAACGGGCCAAAATCTCAGAGAATTGGGGGGCTTTACCTTCATCTGTCATTTTTTTATCTCCAGGTTGTTCGATTTAATCCATTCCCAGGCGCTGTTCTACCGCAATTTTAAAGGTGGCGGCAACCACCTCTTGGCGCATGGTTTCCACCAGGGGGGCCAGGACGACATCTTTTTTTAAAAAAGGCACTTTCTTGCGAATCAGGGTATAGGCGGTTTGGGTTCCTTCACCAAGCGCAGTGGCGTTCAGTCCTGCCGACTGCAGCCGGAAATCAATTCCCTGGGCGGCACTCATTAATTCAAGCGCCACAATGGTTTCAACATTCTCCAAAATCTGAATCGCCTGGTTCACAGCCGCCGCGCCCATGCTGACATGGTCTTCAACATTGGCACTGGTGGGAATTGTGTCAGCGCTCGCAGGGTGGGCAAGCACCTTGTTTTCCGAGGCCAACGAGGCAGCAGAATATTGGGCAATCATAAACCCACTTTCCAGGCCGCCATGGGCGGTGAGGAACATCGGTAAAACACCCCCATTGCTATCTGCATCCACCAACCGGGCAATCCGGCGCTCACTCATGTTGCCCAACTCGGTAAGTGCCAGTTTTAAGTAATCCATGGCAATGGCCACCGGTTCCCCATGGAAATTACCAGCGGAGATGACATCCACATCACCCGTGACATCATCCGCGAAAATAATCGGGTTATCGTTCACCGAATTCAACTCAATGTTGATCACCCACCTGGCATACGCAATGGCATCCCGAATGGCGCCATGGACCTGGGGTACACAGCGCAGGGTATAGGCATCCTGAACGTTGGTGTTGTGGGGGTTGGTGGGGTCGGTGCTGCGCAGCATTTTGCTGCCCGCCACAATTTTTCGCAAAAATGCTGCACAGTCCATCTGCCGGGGGTGTGGGCGCAAGGCATGCACCCGGCTGTCATATGCCCGATCAGTGCCATTCAGCGCCTCCAGGCTCATGCAGGCGGCAATATCGGCAGTCAACACCAGGTTGATGGCCCGGCGAACCAACAATGCGCCCAACCCAACCATCATGGCCGTGCCATTGAGCAGGGCCAATCCTTCCTTGGCTTCCAAACGTATGGGTGCCAGGCCAGCGCTGGCCAGGGCTTCGCCTCCTTCCATGCTTTTTCCTTCAAACCAGGCCTGGCCTTCGCCCATAACCACCAACGCCAGGTGGGCCAGGGGGGCCAGGTCACCGCTGGCCCCTAAGGACCCTTTAGAGGGGATTTGTGGGTGAACTTTTTGGTTCAGCATGGCCACCAACAATTCTGCCAGCTGTGGGCGAATCCCAGAATAGCCCTTTACAAGCGTATTTGCCCGCACCAGGAGCATGGCACGCACCTGTTCCTCGGCCAACAAAGGGCCAATACCCACCGCGTGACTGCGCACCAGGTTGACCTGCAGTTCCTGGGTTTGGCTTGGGTCAATCACCCGATCTTTAAAACGACCAAATCCGGTGGTAATGCCGTATGCAACTTTGTTTTCCGCAACCAGGCGTTCCACACCCGCCCGAGATTGGCGCATCCGGTCATAGGCCTCCGGGGCAATTGCCACCCTGCGTCCATTGGCCACCGCCACCACATCATCCATAACCAGGTTATCGCCAGAAATTAAGAGGGGATCGCCATTGATTTGCATGGATTTTTTTAACCTTTCAACGCCAATGCTTTCTGCACAATATTATCTATGGTAAATCCATAATTCTCAAAAACGGTTTTGGCTGGAGCAGAAGCCCCAAAGCGTTCAATACCGAGCATGCTGCCGCCAAAGCCAAGGTATTTATCCCAACCCTGGCCAACCCCCGCTTCAACGGCCAGGCGGCGGGTTACGCCAGGCGGTAATACCTGGGCTCGATATTCAGGGGTTTGTTCTTCAAATAACGCCCAAGAGGGGAAGGAAACCAGCCGGACACAAATGCCCTCGGCGGCCAGGCGCAGTCCGGCTTCGACGATCAGGGATACTTCAGATCCGGAAGCCATCAAAATCATGTCTGGCTGTTCCGCATCCCCAATATCAGCCAGGACGTAACCACCCCGGCGCAAGCCATCTGCAGGGCTAAAAATTTCTCGATTGAGGGTAGGTAGATCTTGCCGGGTCAGGATGAGGGCCGTGGGCCGGTTTCGCTGTTGAAGGGCGATTCTCCATGCCTGAGCGGTTTCGTTGGCATCGGCAGGGCGAATCACCAGCAGGTTGGGCATAGCCCGCAGCGAAGCAACTTGCTCAACCGGTTGGTGGGTCGGACCATCTTCGCCAACCCCGATGCTGTCATGGGTATATACAAAGATCACAGGCAGATGAGAAAGAGCCGCCAGGCGAACAGCCGGGCGCATGTAGTCCACAAAAGCCAAAAAGGTGCCCACAAACGGCCTGATGCCGTTAAAGAGACACATCCCATTGGCAATGGCTCCCATCGCATGCTCGCGTACACCAAAATGGATATTGCGCCCAAAGTAATTCAAGGCCTGCATGGCGGGGCTTCCATCAATCCAGGTTTTGTTGGATGGGGTGAGGTCTGCCGACCCACCTACCAGACCGGGAACAACCGGTGCAAGTGCATTAATCACCTTCCCGGAAGAAACCCGGCTGGCCATGCCTTTGTCATCCGCCGGAAAAACCGGTAGGGCAGTTTCCCAATCTTTGGGAAGGTCTCCTGATAGAATGAAAAGCAGTTCACGGGCAAGCGCTGGATGGGCTTCCTGGTATTGGTTCAACAATTGATCCCAATCCCTTTGCAGTGCTGCGCCGCGGGGAACTGCCTGGCGAAATTCGACAAGCACCTCATCGGGGATGTAGAATGGAGGTTCCAGCGGCCAATTATAGGCCTGTTTTCCCGCCTGGATTTCTGGCCAACCGGGAGGGTCGCTGTGGGCTTTGGATGTACCCTGCCGAGAGGGAAGGCCCTGGCCTATGATGGTCTTACACAGCAAAAGCGATGGGCGGGGATCTGCCAGGGCTTCACGAATGGCCTGGTCAAGCGCTTCGACATCGTGGCCATCTGTAACATGGCGCACATGCCAACCATAAGCCTCAAAACGGGCAGCCCGGTTTTCCGAGAAAGCCAGGTCGGTGCTGCCATCAATCGAAATCTGGTTGTCATCGTATAAATACACCAGGTTCCCCAGGTGCAAATGACCGGCAAGCGAAGCCGCTTCAGCGGCAACCCCCTCCATCAGGTCACCATCGGTGACAATTGCGAAAATTTTCTGGTCGAAGAGGTCAAAATCCGGGCGGTTGAATCTTTGGCCCAGGTGTTTGGCAGCCAGCGCCATACCCACCCCATTGGCAAAACCCTGGCCGAGCGGGCCAGTGGTCACCTCAACGCCAGGTGTAAGCCCAAACTCTGGGTGCCCTGGGGTCCGGCTTCCCCACTGGCGGAATTGTTTAAGCTCATCCAGGGGCAGGTCATAACCCGTAAGGTGCAGCAAGGCATACAACAACATGCTGCCATGACCTCCCGAAAGAATGAACCGGTCTCGGCCAGGCCAGGAGGGGTTTGCGGGGTTATGCCGCAAAAATCGTGTCCAGAGGGTATACGCCATGGCAGCAGCACCCATTGGCAACCCCGGATGCCCCGAATTCGCATTTTGAACAGCATCTGCCGCCAGGAATCGAATGGTGTTCACCATTTTTGCGGCAAGGGGGGTAGATGAAGAAAGGTTTGTCACTTTGAGTTCCTCCAAATCATGATGCCGAATGAATTCCTTCTCCATTATACGCCAGGCTTGAAGAATCGCACCACCATTACCCCTAAAACAAAACCGCCCGATTTCGGGCGGCTTTATTACCTTTTCATACCGTTTCGTCGGCTCAGGTTATCCAAGGGGTTCTTTTTCTATGGCCAATACACACGCAGAATGACCCATTGCAATACATTCGGTTTCAGTGATGCGGAATTTGACACCATTGGTTGCCCACCGGGAAGCCGCATTGAGAACCCCCACCCCCAGGTAGCAAACTGGCTCGGTAGCATGGCGTTCGTGACACATCGGGCAGCGCTCAATAATCCAATACCAATGCCGGTCGTCCTCATCAATTCTCACGACCTGGTCACTTACCATGTTGAAAAACTTGGAAAAGAAATTAATGCCAATTTTCATCCGGGTTTCAACCGACCCTAAGCCCATCGCCATTTGGGCGGCTTTTTGAACCGTATCATACTTCGCCAGGCTGTGTTGGAAGGTCTGTTCTCCGCCGCGTGTCGCAAAAACCCGCGCACCTTTGGGCCCATACATATCATACAAGCCCTGTTGAATCCGGGCTACATGCGAAAAGGGAAACGCTTTTTGAATGTTATCCGGAGGATAATTTCCAAGGTACTCTTGCAACCCGGCCAGGTTGAGCAGAGCGTTGATTCCTTTGGGTCCCAAAATTTCTTCAGCCGAAGTCAAAATACTTCGGCCCCAAATATTCGGATAATATAACTGATTACTCATAGTGGTTTACCTTCGTGGTATTTTGGACAAAGGATGGGTGTATTTGACCTAAAAAATCTTACCATATTTCGGCAGATTTATCATCAATTCGAGGGGAAATCGTTGATTTTTAGGGAAACGGAACAAAAGCCAGAATCGTTTTAGGAAATTTATCAGTAACCAAAAGAAATCCCTCGCCAGGGATTAAGGCCAGACCCTCCCAATTCCGCGCTTCTCCATCCGGATCTAACCCAAGGATTACCGGGGGAATGTCTGCCAGCGAAATTCCTTCAGGGGCGAATTTCAAGGCTACCAATCGTTCAACCCGACCTTTTTCGTCCGGGGGCAGGTTCGCCAACCAGGTTGCTGCAACCCGGTCGCTGGCAGGGTCCAGTTTCTTAATATCCCCCGGAAACAGATAATTAATCACCCAAAAAATGCCCTCGCCATCCAATTGAGAGGCATCGGTAATCCGATATTCGATGGAAGGCATCCGAATGGGTTGGCGGGTCTGGAGATCCGCCGAAAAAAAGGATGCGACCGGCTGTGGATTGACATTCGCCCCATTGGCTTCATAAATGGTTAGCAAGCCATTAGGAACAACCACCATACTTTCATCTGAATAATTGCTTAAAGGCGACTGGGCAGGGATCACAACCCCGGCGTCCACATCAAGATGGACCTGGGTGAAATCGGGAGAAACACTGCCCGGTATTAAAACAGATTGCATTTTATTGAGGCCAACCCTGGCTTCAACCGTCACAAAAACCCGTGAGCCGTCAAACACAATGGCTTCAATCCCTTCATAGCCTGGCAAAGATTCTAAACCAGGTGCGATCAGCGGGACTTCTATGATGGTTACAGGTACAGGGGGATTGGATTGGACCGAGCGCACAAGCTCGTTCCTGGCAATGGTAAAAATCACCCCCTCAAAACGATGCGGATATTGCGGCACCAAAACCAGCCAATCCTGGTACCAATCCATGGCTGATATTTCCGCTTCAGCGGTTGCCAGGCTTCCCGACAATGGGATAAACCGGGGTAAGATGGGCTCTTCCGCCTCAAACGCCCCTGGCCTAAGCGTCGTATCCGGAAGGGTTTCTGTCGGGCTGGCAGCGGGGCTGCCACAAGCAGAACCGATCACAACCAGGACAAATGCCCACAAGAAAAAAAGCCCACGAATCTTCTTATGCAAAGTGAATCTTCATGAATTACCCGGGACGAAAATAGCGGGTTTGCTTGAATGGTTTAATTTGCTCGGCGACGTTATCTCTGAGCAAATGGCCGGAAGCATGCATCAACGTATCATGATTAAACTCTGCCAGTTTTTCCATGCTGGCCAGGCAAGGAAAATGATGGTGTATAAGCCCTGCCTTTTCTTCGGCATCATCCACGTTAATCCCAACCAGGTTTTGAGCTACATACCGGGCACAACCACACACCGCATCCCGTTCTGTTTCGACAGCTGAAATCACCCGGGTTGCTGGGTCAACCGAGATACGCAATCGGGGTTGACCAAAAAAACGGGCAAACTCGCTGATTTCGGCAGATTGGTATGCTGCCCGTTCGCGGCGAGTAACCCCATAATCGCGCTCTGTTAGCGAACACAAAGGCTTGGGAGCAGCAAAAGCCACACCCTGGGCTGCCAACCACCCGCCAAGCTGTCGAGCGAGCCCCATCGGAAGCCAGGCAGCGTTATCCACTGCTACAACCACCCCGCGTGCGCCAGTCATGCGCGCAATATCCGGCAGCAGTTCAGCCACACCTTTATGCTCTGCAAAAGATAGGATAAGGTCAGCAGCAGCAAACGAGGCTGGAAGAAAATCCTCAGGATAATCAATCATCATCGGAAAGAAGGTCGGCGACTGCCAGGTTTCTATCGTCCAATACCCCGGCTGGTGTAAAACCACGTTCTCAACATGCCGCCGCCCATATTCACCAGAAATAATTGCAAGAATTCTCATCATGCTCCTTATCAAGGGCCACAAACACCATGCATGTATTCTACCTAAGAAATCGTGTTTTGCGAAAAATTGCCCCTTGACATATTAGAACATCCATTCTATAATTCCAATTACAGAACTTATGTTCGATTTTACGGGATCCTTAAGGTAAAAGGAAGGAACGATGAACCAAAAATCTTTTTCCAGTTTGCTTCAAATCAACCGCGGGGCAACTTTTGGTGGCATGATTGTACTTGCCCTCCTGGCGTTTGAAATCTTCAATTTCAGTACCACCGATTTTGCGTTGAGGGATTTGTTGGGCGAGTTGAGCTTTCTTGGCATTCGCTGGTCCACCATTCTTTCAATTGCTTTTTGCGGCATAGACTTTGCAGGAATCGCTCGAATTTTCACCCCAGAATCGGGCAGTGAAGAGCCTGTTGAAATTTGGTATTTGTTTGGGGCATGGCTGCTTGCAGCGGCGATGAATGCCATGCTGACCTGGTGGGGTGTTTCTATTGCTTTGTTGAACCACACATCCATGGGCAATGCAGTTGTGGAACACACCACCCTGTTGAAAGTCGTCCCCATTTTTATTGCAATCCTTGTTTGGATCACCCGGCTGCTGCTGATTGGGTCGTTTTCCACGGCAGGGGAGCGTTTGTTCAGCCAGGGAAAAACTCGAGCCAACCAACGGCCGATGCTCGAGCAGCACCGCTCCAATCAAATTCAACCTCGCGGCAGCAACCTCCAGAATGGATTTTCCTACGGTCCCACCAACAGCAATGCCAGCCGCGGGGCTTCATTTTCAAGCCGTCCTCAACCCCATTCTCCTACAGAACCTGTATACACGCCAGCAGAGCCGGAATATCACTCAATTTCCATGAATCAAAAAGGCGGCCAGAACCGGAATGTTCGCAACTTACGGTAAACCAGCTGCCCACACCAAAATTTCACCGGTCACCGCCATAAACCAAAAGGGGTGGGCCAAAGCACTGCTTTTTCCCATCCCTTTTGGTTTTGAAATCCACACGGCCTTTATGATATGATCTGGATAATTGCTCGGAACTGGACGCAGGCAGGAAGCCAGATGCTGAATTGCAAGTTGAAAGATGTACCCGTATAACCAACCAGAAGAGCTAGAAATCCAAACCAACCGGGCAGGGTGTGGTTTTTTCTTCCTGCTGCCTCCCCTGGCGGTGGTGGTTCTCAGCATTATCCTTTTTTATACCCTCAACTCCATCCGAAACCCAGAGATTGCGGCCTCGCTTGGCGCAATGGTATCCGCTCAATCCCAACCAGAGGTTGACCCTGGAAGGCTTGCACCTTTTTTCTCACCGTCAGTCTTATTTTGGGCTGAGGATATTGAACGTTGGGCAGCCGAATACAACCTGGACCCAAACCTGGTTGCCACCGTGATGCAAATCGAATCGTGCGGTCACCCAACCATCCAATCTAATGTCGGGGCAACGGGTTTATTTCAGGTAATGCCATTTCATTTTAAGGGTGATGAAAACCCAACCGACCCGGAGACCAATGCAAAAAGGGGGATGGGTTACCTTGTTGCATCTCTAAAAGACAAAAATGGGGATATTCGGCTCGGATTGGCGGGCTATAACGGCGGTATTGCGGGTTCACGCCGCCCGGAATCTGAATGGCCCGCTGAAACTATTCGTTATGTTTATTGGGGAACGGGGATATACGAGGATGCCCTGGTCAATAACGCCACAAGCGAGCGGCTTGCTGAGTGGTATTCAAAGGGTGGCGCCAGTTTATGCCGCCAGGCCGAAAATTACTTAAACCTGGCGCCCTAAAGAGACATCCGAGATGCATTCTTTCCCAGGCAGAAGCAGCGGAAGGTTTACCAAAAAGGTGGTTCCCTTGCCTACCTCAGACTGGACCTTAATTTCCCCGTCATGATTGCGGATAATCCAATAAGCAATTGAAAGACCCAACCCAACCCCAGAACCATCTCGGCTGCGTTTGCGGGACTTTTCCCCCCGGTAAAATCTTTCAAAAATATGGGGAAGGTCTTCCGGTGGGATGCCAGGCCCAGTATCTCGAACGGTCAACAAGGCCTGTTCATCATTTTTTTCCAAAGATACATGAACTTCTCCACCCTTGGGAGTGTACTTTACCCCATTGCTCACCAGGTTAATCACCACCTGCTTCAACCGGTCCCGGTCTCCACATACCCTTGCCTGGTCAAAATCCCCTACGATCAGTTTGACTTTTTCCCGCGCCAATACCCTGGATTCTTGGAGCACTTCCAAAATCAGGGCATCCATGTCAACAGGCTGGCGGGCCATGGGCATTTTCCCAGCCTCGGCCTGAGCGAGAAGCAGCAAATCTTCCACAAGTCGGGTCAGGCGGTCCACCTCCTGAACAATACTGGTCAGCGATTCGTCATCCAGTTCACCAAACCGGCGCATCAAAGCCACATTGCCTTTAATCACTGTAAGCGGTGTGCGAAGTTCATGGCCAACATCGGCTAAAAATCGTTTTTGGGTTTCAATCAAGCGTTCCAAACGAGAAAGGTTCAGGTTAAAAGCCTGCACCAACTGCCCAACCTCATCCTGCTGATTGCCTTCGTATGGTATTCGGCGAGAGAGGTCGCTGGTTTGGGTGATTTCAAGTGCAGCCTGGCGCACCGATTCTAATGGGCTGAGGATTGCGGAAGTCGAGAGATACCCCGAAACCAGAAAAGCCAGGAAACCCACCAGTGCCGCAACCGTCAGGCCTTGGAAAAGCTCATCCAACGTGTTGTCAATCACAGCCATGTTAGAACCGACCTGCATGGTCCCAATAAAACGATCCCCCACCAAAAGCGGGACGCTGTAAACGCGCATATGAGCGTTCGTGATAATCACATCGCGAAAAATGGGCGCAGCAGTTTGCAGCCCTAGTGGATCCATTGGGCGCTCTAAATTCGAAATATTGCCCGTATAAGCCAAAAGCCGGAGGTTTCGGCCCCAAACCTGAACGGACACATTGTCTCCTACGGATAAGTTGACAATCACTTCGAGGGTACCCTGGTTGGTAAACCGGGTAACATCAATCACATTTTTTGCCGTCTCAGCCAGCATCTGATCCATTTGCTGGGAGAGGTTAATGCTCGTCATCACATAGGCTGCAATGCCGAAAAAGATCACGATTCCGGTGGTAAGTGAGGTATAAAAAAAGAGCAGGCGGGTTTTGAGGGACATCTATGCTAGAAAAAACATCCCGGATTACGCAGCAAACAGCAGCAAAATCCGGGATGCATTGCAATCAATACCAGGAAAATCAAGACTCAGTTTCTCGCATGACATACCCCATGCCACGCACGGTATGAATCAGGCGAGGTTCTTGACTGTGCTCCAACTTTTGGCGGAGATAGCGAACGTAGACTTCAATGATATTGCTTTCACCACCAAAGTCATAGCCCCAAACATGGTCAAAAATCATATCCCGGGTCAGCACCTGGCGGGGATGTCGCAGGAAAAGTTCGAGTAGTTCATATTCTTTCGCCGTCAGGTCAATCACCCGGTCCCCGCGCGAGGCCTGGCGGGTGCCAGTATCCAGAACCAGGTCGCTGAAGCGAAGCACTTTAGGCCGGGCAGGTTGAGCGCGGCGCAGCAAGGCGCGAATGCGAGCTAACAGCTCATCCAAATCAAACGGTTTAACCATGTAATCATCGGCGCCTGCATCCAGACCCTGAACCCGATTGTGAATCGAATCTTTGGCGGTGAGCATCAAAATTGGAACTGGCCCCCCTGCCCGAAGACGGCGGCAAACTTCAAGCCCATCCAAACCGGGAAGCATCCAATCCAAAACTACCAAATCGGGTGGATGATCGCGAGCCATCAAAAGGCCAGTCTGGCCATCGGCGGCTGTGTCGACATTGTACCCTTCATAGGCCAGGCCGCGGCGCAGAAATCGCAAAATGGCTTCATCATCTTCGATAATCAAAATTCGAGGGCTCATCTGATCAATCTCCTTACATAAGGGAGCAGCAGCGATTGAGTCCGCTTGCTCAAAAAATAATTTTGAGTAGTATCCTTACCCTTTACTCCAACGAATGTCTGGAGCAAAAGAATATGTTGGTTCTTTCAATTTAGGGTTGAGGGCAAATCCTCCAACCCGAAGAAAGATTAAGATTTCCTTTTGGGAAATATACCACATTAAAGATTAAAAAGGTACTAAAACGACGTAAGGAAAGGGTAAAAGATTAATAGGCTATACGAAAAAAGGGCAGGACAGCTTCAGCTGCCCTGCCCTTTAGGGTTTAACGCTCAGACTGGTTTAGACAACTTCGACGACAGCGCCAGCTTCTTCGAGCTGCTTCTTGGCATCCGTCGCAGCTTCTTTGGAAACCGCTTCCAGAACCTTGGAATTAGCTGCTTCAGCCATATCCTTGGATTCTTTCAGGCCTAGGTTGGTGAGCTTGCGAATGACTTTGATGACCTCGATCTTCTTCGGGCCGGCATCTTTGATGATCACATCAAACTCGGTCTTCTCTTCGACAGGTTCAGCAGCAGCGGCGGCAACAGGTGCGGCGGCGGCCATGGCAGCAACCGGAGCAGCAGCCGAAACGCCCCACTTCTCTTCGAGCATTTTGACGAGATTCGCAGCTTCAATCACGGTGAGCTTGCTCAGTTCTTCTACCAGGTTTTCTAAGTTAGACATTGTATATTCTCCTTTCGGTTATGGTTCTTTTTTTTTATAACAACAATCAATTTTCCAGGTTTTTCCTGGGTGGCCAGCCCCCGGAAGAGCGTGCCACAGGGGTTATCAGGCAGCGTCTTGGTCTGCGTGGGCTTTGATGACAGCAGCAACCTGGCGGCCAGGTTCAGCAAGCAGCCGGACAAGCTTGCTGGCAGGGGCCTGGATTGTTCCCATCAACTGAGCACGCATCACGGGCAGCGGCGGGAGTTCAGCCAAAGATTCAACGGCCTTAGCCGTGATCGTCTGGGTGCTGAGCAAACCACCTTTAACTTTCAGAAACTCGGATGTTCTTGCGAAATCCAACATGGCTTTGGCTGTGGCCGAACCATCCTGAAAGCCGAACGCAATCGCGGTGCTGCCGGTCAGAATTTTTTCCGCGCCTTGAATGCCTAATTCTTCGAGAGCCTTGAGGCCAAGGGTATTTTTGATGATGTGAAATTCTGCACCCGTTTCACGCAGTTTTCCGCGCAGTGCATCGAATGATTTCATATTCAAACCAGTGTACTCTGCAACCACAGATGCCTGGCTATCACGAAACCATGCTTTGTACTGCTCAAGAAGCGCTGTTTTAGTTTGTCTTGTCTTTGCCAAATTTATACCTCCTTTCATAATAGGATGGATATGATACAAAAAAAGTCTTTGCCCGAACATTCAAGGCAAAGACTTTGGATGATTCCAGTCAAATGACCGCAGCCACCTGTTTCCGGCAGGCAGCCTGAGGACGATCTATCTGGTTCAGAAGTCTTCACCTGGGCAGGAAATTAAGTCATCAGACACCTGCCGTCTCCGGCGAAGGATTCGGGCTATTCAGTTGTTCAAACACAAGTGGCAATTGTACCATTCAGAACGAAGGGTGACAATACCGCAAAATGGGAAAGGACGGGCCTCTCCCAAATTGGCAAAAATTATACGGTTTCCATACTTTGGGCCAGGTTGGGGTCTACCCGAACTCCAGGACCCATCGTACTGCAAATGGAAACGCGGCGGATGTAGATACCCTTAGCAGCAGCCGGGCGAGCCCGTTTGATGGCTTCCATGAAAATGGCCAGGTTTTCGTACAGCATTTTCTCATCAAAAGATGCTTTGCCAATCGGAACGTGGATGTTGGCGGTCTTGTCGACGCGAAATTCTACACGACCCGCTTTAGATTCGTTGATGACCCGGGGCAGATCTTCTGCAGGAACCACCGTACCGGCCTTGGGGTTAGGCATTAAACCGCGTGGGCCAAGCACACGTCCTAACCGGCCAACTTTACCCATCATGTCTGGGGTAGCAATGGCAACATCAAAGTCCGTCCAGCCGGCCTGGATTTTATTAACCATTTCATCGCTGTCAGCAACGTGATCGGCACCCGCCTCTCGGGCGAGGGCAGCGCCTTCACCCTGGGCAAACACCAGAACACGAACCGTTTTGCCCAGGCCATGGGGCAGAACCACGACATCACGAACCTGCTGGTCAGCGTGGCGGGGGTCAACACCCAGGCGAAGATGAACCTCAACGGTTTCATCAAACTTGGCAAAGGCATTTTTCTTGACCAGAGAAATGGCCTGCGCAGGGTTGTAAAGTGCGGTGGGGTCCACCTGTTCGGCGGCCTTGTTGAATTTTTTACCGTGTTTCGTCATTTTTTTCTCCTCTGTGGTAGAAGTTGCTCTGTTAGCAACAGTAGCACTTTGGTCGAGCAGCTTTCGGGCCGCCCTCCCACAGGACCTAGGTTTAATCTACAATTTTGATACCCATGTTGTTAGCGGTGCCAATAATTTGGCGGACAGCACTCTCCATATCGTGGGAGTTAAGGTCTGCCATTTTCACCTGGGCAATTTCGCGCACCTGGGCCATGGTAACCTGGCCAACGGTTGTCCGGTTGGGGGTTGCTGCGCCTTTGGCCACACCCGCTGCTTTCAACAGCATGGCAGATGCCGGCGGGCTCTTTAATACAAACTGGAAGGAGCCATCGGAATAGATGCTGATTTCAGCAGGGATGATATCGCCAGTTCGATTTGAAGTTCGGGCGTTATACTCCTTGCAGAAAGCCATCAGGTTAATCCCATGACCGCCCAACGCAGGGCCAACCGGGGGTGCCGGGGTTGCTTTACCGGCTGTCAGATTTAGTTTTACGATTACTTTTAACTTTTTTGCCATTTTTTCTCCTTCGTGGTAAATGACCGATCAGCGGTCAACTGGCGGGCTGCTGCCCTCCCACAACTGAAAGATTGAGATTATGCTTTTTCGACTTGTAAAAAGTCTAGCTCAACCGGGGTTTCGCGTCCAAAGAAATTGACCATCACACGCACCTTGGCCCGTTCCATATCAATCTCGGATACAGTACCGCGGAAATCGTTAAACGGACCGTCAATAATGCGGACCCGCTCACCCGGACGAAACGTCACTTTAATGCGCGGGGCTTCAGCCTCCATGCGCTTGATAATGGACTGCACCTCTTCAGGGCGCAGCGGAATGGGATCGTTTCCCATGCCAACAAACCCGGTTACACCGGGCGTATTGCGAACGACATACCACGATTCTTCGGTCAAAATCATATTGACCAGGATATAGCCAGGGAAAACCCGGCGTTCAATGGTCCGGCGCTTGCCTTCACGCACCTCAATTTCTTCTTCAGTAGGGACGACAACATCAAAAATTTTGTCCTTCATCCCCATCGAGTCAATCCGCTGCTCAAGGTTGTGCCGAACTTTGTTTTCATAACCCGAGTAACAATGGACCACGTACCAGGAGCGTTCTTCCTCCTGGGAATCAGGAACCGAATCAACCGGATCCATTTTTTCTTCTTCGGGATCGTTCAAAAAAGTTTTTCCAGACATGATCTTCTCTACTCAAAACCAGCAACCCTGGCAGCAAACCCGAGCTACAAAAACTAGATCTGTAATAACAGACGCAACAGGTAGCTAAACAACAAATCAAAACCACCTAACACGATCGCCATAAACAAAATCACAGCAGCGACAATCAGAGTAAGGTTCCAGGCTTCGCGGCGAGTGGGCCAGGAAACCTTGCGTAGTTCGCCCTGTGTCTCCCGAATATAGCGAGCGATTGCATTTTGCTCACGCTGGGCTGTCTTTTTCATAGGATTTTGCTTCTCCTTATCACCGGCGTAAGCCAGCGAGCATTCATTTTCTTACGGATAAAACGCCGCCCGAAAGCGGCGTCATCGTGACCAGCAGGGCAGGCAGGAATCGAACCCACAACCTACGGTTTTGGAGACCGTTGCTCTGCCAATTGAGCTACTGCCCTAAATCAAGGGGATGACAGCGAGGTGTTACCCTCGCTGTCTCCCTGGTAAAATCTTTACTTGGTCTCCCGATGCTGCACATGTTTGCGGCAGCGTGGGCAAAATTTATTCAACTCAATTCTTGCAGAGTCATTCCGCCGGTTTTTCTCAGTGGTGTAATTCCGTTCTTTACACTCCGTACACGCCAGCGTAATTACCATGCGAACGCCTTTTTTCTTGGCCATGAATCACCTATTCAAGAATCTTCGTGATTACGCCAGCGCCAACCGTCAGGCCGCCTT
>CAZAYY010000012.1:0-131341 GCA_964489525.1 uncultured Anaerolineales bacterium | reverse complement strand
GGTGTGTGGGTGGACGTGGGTGTTGCGGTGGGCGTGTGGGTCGGTGTGGAGGTTGAGGTTGGGGTTGGGGTTTGGCTGGGGGTCCAAGTCAGGCTGGGGGTTGGGGTGTTGGACGGTGTGGGGGTGTTGGATGGCGTGGGCGTGATGGTTGGGGTGTTCGAAGGTGTGGGCGTATTCGAGGGGGTGGGGGTCAGGGATGGGGTTGGGGTGGCTGTTGGCAGTGTGCGCACCATGTCGCGCATTTGAAAAAATGCGTCCAGAACTTCTTCTTCCGTGAATGTGCAGTGGCCATAGCGCACAATTTCGTTGTGGTCATAATACAACCCGGAACCCGGGTTGGCGGCAATTTTCGCTTGCAGCAGATCAACATGCCAGTAGGGCACCAGTTCATCTCCGGTGGTGTGCTGGGTGAGCAGCGGACGGGCAAGCTGCCCGGAGGTCTGGTAGAAGGCGCTCATTTCAGCCAGGGCGGCAGGGTCCGCAATGAAACGTGCCACACCCGTATTCAGGGCGGCATCGTCCAGCGAACCGCTGTAGACCGTGGCCTGGTTGTCAAAAGGCTGCCCGCCAAGCTTGGTGGTGCCATCGTTTGTTGCAAACACGTTATACCAGAGCAGTTTTTCGGTGGTGTCCAGTTTGGTTTGCGGGTTTGCGGGTTCAAAGGCTGCCCCGGTGACGGCGAAAAGCTGGTCGAGGGCGCTGGCGTTGGCCGGGTCTTGCAGGGCAGGGAGGATTACGAAGTTGAAATGATCATCCCAGCCATCCATTAAGGTTTGCGGAATGCTGACCGGGCTGCCTGGCATGAGGCCGGGAAAAAAGTAGTCGAAAATCACGCGAAAATCGCCAATGTGCTGGGTTTGTTTGATGAAATCGCCATACGGGCCGCACAAAGCCAGCCCGCCGCTAAATACCCCCGGAAATTGCTCAATTCCCAACACGGTAATCAACCCACCCATCGAAGGGCCAACCAGGTAAACCCGGTTGGGGGTGCCGTAGGTGGTTTTGTAAATGTTGACCAGGTCCAACACGTCGGCCAACCCCTGCTTCACCGCAAGCCCATTTACGCTGTAGCTGGTGGAAGCAAAGCCATAGCCAAGCAGTTCAATCAGAGATTTGAGAGAAGCTACTTCCGGGGGAATCTGGACGGGTTCGGTGACGGCCACATATCCATGCGCATAGATAACAAGTTCGCGGTTGTAAAACAGCAGACTGGGGCGGCAGATTTCGTACAAAGCGCCGCTGGACTGCACGCCCTGGATGCAGGCGTTCGGCGCATCCGGCTCGTTAACCGATCTTTGGATGGCTGTTTGTTTGATGGCGCGGTTCCACTCTCCTGCCGGGTTTGCCCCGAGGGCTGGAGATGGGTTGAACCAGGCCAGGATGATGCTGGTTAATACCAGGGTAAATAAAACATACCGAAATTTCATGGCGATTTAGTTTATAATACTCCAGATTTTGTTTTTTAATGAATTTTTGCCCACGGCTACCGGAATGATGCTTCCTCGTCAAACGATGTTAATTGCAAACCGCTACCAGGTTGAAGACCCCCAGGCGAATCTGCTGGGCCAGGGGGGGATGGGCTCTGTCTATCGCGGCCTGGACACCCAGACGCAAACCCCGGTGGCCATTAAGGTGCTCAAACCCGATCTGGTTTCGCGCGAGCCTGGAGTTTTAGAGCGCTTTAATCGGGAGGGCAACGCCTTGCGGCAGCTTAATCACCCCAATATTGTCCAGATGCTGGCCGCACACAGCGAAACCAACCCGATTACCGAGGTTGAAAACCACTATTTGGTGATGGAATACGTTTCCGGGGGCTCGCTGCGTGGGCTGATGGACCGGCGGCGCCAGCTGCCCATCCGGCAGGTGTTGGAAATTGGCCTGGAATTGGCCGATGCCCTGGCTCGCGCCCACCATTTAGACATAATTCACCGCGACCTGAAACCCGACAATGTGCTCCTGGCTGCCGACGGCACCCCCCGCCTGACCGATTTTGGCGTGGCTCGTTTGAAAGACAGCCCGCGCCTCACCCAGTCGGGCATGATTGTGGGCACCATCAACTATCTCAGCCCAGAGGCCTGCGGCGGAGAGATACTCGACAGCCGGGCGGATATCTGGTCTTTTGGGGTGATGCTTTACGAAATGTTGGCAGGCGTCAAGCCCTTCCAGGGGGAAAGCGTCGCCGCAATCATCACCGCCATTCTCACCCAAACCCCGCAGGATATTCTTGCCTACCGGCCCGATTGTCCGCCAGCCCTGGCCGAATTGATTAACCAGATGCTGAAAAAACCACTCGAACTGCGCCTGGGCAGCGCCCGGATGGTGGCTGCCCGCCTTGAGGCAATTCTGCAAAACCAGCCTGTCCAGGCCCCTGCTCAAACGGCTTTCACCCCGCCATTGCCCACCTTGCTTGCCCCTCGCCCGGCACAAACTGAGGCTCAGCCGTCCCCTGCGGAACGCCGCAATCAGCACATTCTGCTCGAAAAGGTCAAGAATTTTTGGGTCAATGGCGTTTTAGAACAGTCTATTCCAAGTGGTGCCTTGATCGAACTGCATAAACGACCTGCCAACGCCTGGGTGGAGCGCCCTTGGGGTGGGTTAGGGGGTGATTCTGGCGAAGAGGAACCGGTTCCAAAAGATACCTTGCAGTTATTTCAAGAAAGTGACCGGAGTTTGCTTATTTTAGGGGGGCCGGGTACCGGTAAAACCATCACTTTGCTCAAGCTGGCTCGTGACCTGGTGGAACGCGCTCAGAAAGATTCCAGCCAACCGGTTCCGGTTGTGCTCCAGTTGGCGTCCTGGGCGGAGGAACGCGGCTCGCTTGAAGACTGGTTGGTTGAAGAACTCAACGCCAAGTACCAGATTCCCCGGGTGATGGGTAAGGCCTGGCTGGAAGCCAACGAACTGGTGCTGCTGTTAGATGGGTTGGATGAAATTCCCGATGCAATCTTGCCCCAAGCGATTCGGGCGATCAATGAATTTCGCAAAAGCCGCGGCCTGGCAGGCCTGGTGATTACAACGCGCCAGGGCGATTACCAGAATGCGAAAGTAAAACTGCGCATGGGTGGGGCGATCGAACTGATGCCCTTGCAGCCCGACCAGGTAAATCAATACCTGACCACCCAGGGTTTGTACGCTGCCGGGTTAAAGACCTTGATATCTCAAGACACTGAACTGGCCGGGCTGGCAAAAACACCTCTGTGGTTGAACATTATGCGCAGCGCCTACCGGGACGAGGCTGCCGCGTTAGAAAAAACCGGCCTCACCCCTGTCAGCCTGGCAGCCAATGCTGGCCACTCGCGCCGCCAGCGCCTGATTGAAGCGTATGTTCACCGGGGCTATCGCCGCCAGACTGTGTTTGCCCATGACAATGAGAAAACCGATGCACTGCTTAAGTGGCTTGCCCACAATATGACCACCTCAAACCAGGCGGTTTTCCTGGTGGAGGCACTTCAGCCATCCTGGATTCAGAAGAAATGGCTGCGTTGGGGGTTTGCTGCGGCCAGCACCTTGTTGGTTTGCCTGGTCACTACGATGCTCAATTTGCTGGTATTGATCTCGTTTGGCTTTACCCTGATCCCGGGTACACAGCCTTTGCTGACAGGTACACTGGCCAGCCTGTGGGTATTGCTAAAAATCAACCTGGTCATTGCCGCAGTTTTCATCCCCCTTCAAATTGGCCTTGCAGAGTGGTGGGACCGGATGGGGAAACCCGCGCAAATCAGCGCCCGGCTCAAATGGCTGCGAGCCGCAGGCATGGGTGTTCTTGCCACACTGGTTACCATCATTTATCTCAATTTGGGTGGCTCAACCCTGGAAGAAACCTTGTTTATTGCAATCTGGCAGGGGGCGTTTTACACCATTGGCTTTAGCAACAGCAATATCAGCCTGCGCGGTCTGATTGAGTTGGGCGAATCGCTGCAGTGGTCGTGGCGCGAAGCGCTGCGCCAGGCACCGATTGGTTTAATCATCGGGCTTTTGTTTGGCCTGCTTCAACTATTGATGTTTCCCGATGATCTCGCGGAATGGACTTACCCTGCACCGTTGGCAGTGATGCTGTGGGTGATGCCCTGGACCCTGGTCTTTTTTGTGACGGGTGGGCTGCGCGGCCGCCGGATTGAACGCACCAGCAGACCCAACCAGGCTACCTGGATCTCGCTCCGGGCCGATTTTCAGGCAGGTGTGGTTACTGGTGCTGCCCTCGGGGTATTGTTTTGGGGGTTTGGTCCCCTGTATGCCCCAGACGCTTCTTTTGGAATTATCCAGGCCGGGATGATTTTTCTGGCCCGGTTCTTTGGCTTTGGCGGTTCGGGTGCTGTCAACCACCTGTTCTTGCGCCTTTTCTTGTGGTTGGAGGGTGTGCCCTGGAACCTGGCCGGGTTCTTGGAGCACGCAACCGACCTGGCGATTTTGCGCCGTGTGGGCGGTGGATATATTTTCATCAACCGCCTCGTCCAGGATTATTTCAGCGGCGTTTCCTGACCCCACCCTTATTCATTTCCATTAATATACAAAACACGCATGCCTGCTGCTGCCCTGGTCTTTTTACTGCTTTCGGCTTTGCTGCACACCAGTTGGAACCTGTTTATTAAACAGGCCGGGGACCGGTTGGCGGCCACCTGGTGGGCTTTGCTCATTGTTGCAGCCCTGACCACACCTTTGCTGTGGTTTTTTCCGGTTCCGCTGGCAACGGCCTGGGTTTTCCTTGTACCCAGTTTGGTGGCTGAGTTTGTATACCTGGGGGTTTTGCTGACCTCGTACCGTGATGGTGACTTTTCTGTGGTCTACCCAATTGCCCGGGGTGCAGCACCGGCTTTGTTGGCGGTTTGGGCGGTTGTGTTTTTAGGAGAAACCCCCACAGCCGGTGGTGCTTTGGGCCTGTCTGTTGTGGTGGTGGGTCTTTTGGTGGTGGGCGGCAGCGGTCTGGTTCGCCAGAACGCAAGTCAAAAGAAACCCAACCCGTGGGTAGTGGCCGGGGCGCTGCTGGCAGCATTCAGCATTTCGGTGTACACGGCGATTGACGGCGCAGCCATGAAAAGCCTTCACCCCATTGGCTATAATGTATTGGTGTACCAGGGAATTGCCCTGGGGCTGACGCCCGTGGTTCTCAGGCGATTCCCCCGGCCGGTGTTGGCCAGGGCCTGGCGGGCTCATTGGCGCGGCTACCTGGGGATGGGGTTGGCCTCGTTTGGGTCGTATGCCCTGGCGCTGGCTGCCTACCGGATTGCACCAGTCAGCTATGCCGGTGCAGTGCGCGAAATCAGTATCGTTTTTGGGGCGCTGGCCGGGTGGCTGTTGTTGGGGGAAGGGTTGGGGAAAATCCGGGCTTTAGGGGCTGCGGTTATCTTTGCTGGAATCTTGCTGATTGCATTGCAGTAATTTCGTTTTTGGTAAAATCAGGGTAAATGTTGGGTGAACTGGCGTTTACCTCAGGTGATATCGCCCTGAAAACTGCGGTTTGCCCCAGGGTTTCGCCGCTATGAACCCGAATTTTCTAAAATGACTACTGACGAAACACCTGCCCCACCCAATGCGAGCAGCGCGGTGAAGATTCCGGGTACCTTTTTTGGGAACATTTACAAAAAATGGCCGGCTGGCTCACTTGAAGAAAATTTAACGCTGCTGCGTTGGTCTCAAAAAAATGGACAGCGCAGCAGCCTGAAACCATAATAAGGGAAAATCCATGACAACATCCTCATCCAACACACCACCAGTGTGCGATTATGAAGGTTCCACATACCAGGAAACGTTTTGGGACAAAGGCGGCCGCGCCTACGAAGACGCAGCCGAGGCCATTGCGATCCAGCGGCTGCTGCCCCCGGGCGGCAAGCTGTTGTTAGAGGTGGGCGCAGGCGCCGGGCGAAATACAGCGCGGTATCCCAAAATGGATCAAATTGTGCTGCTGGATTATTCCCTCACCCAGCTTCAGCAAGCCCAGGCGCGGTTGGGGCGGGGCAGCCAGTATATTTACGTGGCGGCCAATGTCTACCACCTGCCGTTTGTGGCCAGCGCCTTCGACCGGGCTACGATGATTCGAGTTCTACACCATCTAAAAGATGGCCCGCTGGCCCTTGGCGAAATTCGCCGGGTGATGCAGCCGGGCGGGCTTTTTATCCTGGAATTTGCCAACAAGTTGAACCTGAAAGCGATTTTCCGCTGGTTGTTAGGCCGCCAAAAATGGAGCCCTTTCTCACCTGAGCCGGTCGAATTTGTTGAGTTGAACTTTGATTTTCACCCTCGCACAACCCGGCAGTGGTTGGCTGACAGCGGCTTTGAGGTGGAGCGGCAGCTCACGGTTTCTCATTTTCGCATTGGATTGCTCAAACGGCTAGTGCCGCACCGGCTTTTGGTCTGGTTCGACAGCCTGGCCCAGCTTACCGGGAACTGGTGGCAGCTTTCGCCCAGTGTTTTTGTGCGCAGCCGGGCGAGAGGTGCCAGCACAACCGTGCCACTGGGGGTTTTGTTCCAATGCCCAAAGTGCGGCAGCACCCACCTGCGATCCGAGCCAGAGGCGCTGGTGTGTTCGGGCTGCCAGGTTGAGTGGCCGGTTCGGGATGGAATTTACGATTTCAGAATGTAGCCCAGCAGCCCAGTTTTCTAAAAAAACCGACAGGTTTTCGAAAACCTGTCGGGGGTAGAGGTGAATTCTTGATGATTTCGAGGCTGGTAGTTTGCCTGGGATTTATTCAAATTCCCCGTTCAACTCACCATCAATGATTTGTTTGAACACTTCGTAGGGCTGGGCGCCAACCAGGGCAATGCCATTGATGAAGAAGGTCGGGGTAGAGCGCACACCGAGATTGGCGGCAAATTCAAAGTCACCCAGAACTTCTTGCTCGTACTTATTGGAGCTCAGACAGTCGGCGAAGGTTTCCAGGTTCAAGTTAAGCTGGCTGGCATAGGCCATGTACGTGGTCCGGTTTAAAGATTTACCCCCGCTGAACAGCAAGTCGTGGTATTCCCAGAATTTCCCTTGTTCAAAAGCGCAGTTGGCGGCTTCAGCGGCCGGAATGGCATTGGGGTGGATATTTTCCAGGGGGAAGTCGCGGTACACAATGCGCACCTGGGTGGGGTATTCTGCCAGGATTTTGGGGAACACTTCTTCGTGCCACTTGGTGCAGAATGGGCATTCGTAGTCGCTGAATTCGATGATGGTAATCACGGCATCTTCGGCCCCGATAACCGGGTCGTCATCCACAGGCACGTCGTAGCGCACCACGCTGCGTGTTTCAGCAGGCGTTTCTGTGGGTTCCGGATTGTTTGCGGCAGCAGCAGTGGGTTGGGTGGTTTGTGTGTTGGGGGTGCCTTCTCCGCTGTTGGGGCTGCTCGAACTGCCGGTCGCAGCGGAAACAGCCGCCTGGGCGTTGGCAAATTGGGCGGCCAGGCTGCGTGCCTCCTGGGCAGCCTGCAGCGCCTGGTTGGCGGCAGTTTCAACCCGGGCAATATCTAAAGCAGTTTGGCTGGCTGCAGTGCGGCCCCAAAACCAGTAGCCAAAGCCAAGCCCCAAAAGAAAAACCAGGGGAATCAACAGCCCAAAAAGGAAGGATTGGTTGAGGCGCACCGTTTGGGGCATCTCGTCCGGTGCGGACTGGGTAGGGTAGTGGTCAAGTTCGATTTCTTCGCTTTCTGTTTTGCGGGGCGATTGGTCTTCAAGGTTCAGATCGTGGTTCAAAATTCAGCTCCTGGTTATATACTTACAGTAACGGTAACCCAACCCCCAATGAAATTGACGTTCGGACCTTCGCACCAAGATTGGGGCGAGGAATTGGGGGTGAGGTTAAGCATTTACTGTAATGGATTATAATGCGCAATTTTGAGTGTCAGGTTAAAATGGATTGAGAATGGATGAAATAACAGGAATTCCGATTGCAGATGTGCCCCTGCAGGGCCGGTTGATGAACGCTGCGGGCATGTTGGGTTTTGCGCCTTCGCTCAAAGGGCCTGTTTCGCCAGGGGAACTTGGGGCGTTTGTGACGAACCCAATCAGCCTTACTGCCCGAACCCCGGCTGCTGGAACGCGCCTGGTGTCTTACCCTGGTGGTTTGCTGCTCCACACGGGTTTGCCCAACCCTGGCCTGGATGAAATCTTGCGCCAATATAGCCGGCGCTGGGCCAGGCAGCGTGTGCCGGTGATTGTCCATTTGGTGGGTGAAGAGCCGTATACCATTGCCCGGCTGGCTGCAAGGTTAGAGAATAAACCCGGCGTCAGTGCGTTCGAGCTGGGTTTGCCGCCGGGAGTGGAAGCGGGCCGGGCAGTTGAGCTGATTCAGGCGGCGGTGGGTGAAACCCCGCTTGTGGTGCGTTTGTCGCTCGACCAGGTGCAGGCCCTTGCAGAGGCTGTGTTAGGGGCCGGGGCTTCCGCACTCAGCCTGGGCCCGCCCCGTGGGGCGCTGCCCATTCCTGGGGGTGGGTTGGTTAGCGGCAGGTTATACGGGCCGGGTTTGTTTCCCCAGGCGCTTGAGGCAGTCCGGTTTTTGTCCAGGTTTTCGACGATGGTGATTGGCGGCTGTGGGGTTTTTCACCCATCTCAGGTAGATGCCATGCTGCAGGCAGGCGCGGCGGCTGTCCAGCTCGATTTAGTTTTGTGGCGCGGTCCCTGGCCCACGTTCTAATAAAATGGTCATTGGGCCATCGTTGACCAATTCCACCTGCATATACGCTCCAAAAACACCGGTTTTTGCCGGAACCCCCAACCCTTGCAGGATTTCTGCAAACCGCTCCACCAGTGGGGCGGCTGCTTCTGGCAGCGCCGCGTCGGTAAACGAAGGCCGGCGGCCTTTGCGAGTGTCGGCGTACAGGGTGAACTGCGAAACCACCAGCGCTTCCCCTTGCACATCCAGTAGAGCGCGATTGGTTTTGCCCTGGTCATCCTCAAAAATGCGCAGGGTGGCGGCTTTTTCTGCCAGAAAACGGGCCTGTTCTTCCCCGTCGCCATGCCCAACCCCCACCAGGATTAACATCCCCGGCCCAATGGCCGCAATGACTTCGCCGGATACAGAAACCTGGGCTCGCTGTACACGTTGGATTACAAGACGCATGATTCCTCCAGATACACCACAGGATGATTCAAGGGCATGGTTCGGACCTGCGGTTGGTTGTCATTATATTACCATTTGCAGCGGAAGATCGGGATGGGCGGGTCAACGGGCTACCAGGGGTAGATAGATATCATAAAAGGTTTCAATGGGTTGGCGGGGCAGCAGCACGAATACGTTAAAAGCCTTTCCAGTCATTTCCACGTTTTCAATCAGCCCGGGGCCGGTAGGTTGGGCAGGGCTAAGCCCGCTCATGGGCAGTTGGATTGTGCCCCCGGTATATTTGCTAATAACCAATGGCGGCGCATAAAAATTTTGGGCATTCCGAATTTCGTACCAATCGCCTGGGGACAGCACACCAGAAAGGTCCACCGAAACGAAATCCAGGTTTTGCCAGTTATAGACCACAATGTGTGCCCGTTTGGGTTCATACACGTTGGGGCGGATGAAAATTTTATTGCTGGTTGGGGCGGTGGTCAGGTAGGTGTTGTTTGGATACAGGACGGTGTTGATTCCTCTGGGCGGGTTGTAAAAAGTGTTGCCATTCATGGTGACAGATTCGAATGGATTGGCAAACCAGGTGTCCCCATAAATATAGTTGTTGGTGAGGGTAATATCGTGGTTCAGGTTCCAATAGCGCCCCAGGGCCAGGCTGCGCACATTGGGGCCGGTGGCCCAGGTCATATTTTCTTGCAGGATAATTTGGGATAGGCCGTTGATTCCGGCGAAGATGATATTGTCTTTAAGGTTGCGCACGGTTTTGGCGGCCCCATTTTGAAAGAGTACATTGCCAACCACCTGCACCCCGTTAATTTGCCCGCTGCCGCTGGCGTAGGCATGAATCCCGAACTCGTAGGCGTTGAAGACGATGTTGTCCCGGAGGACGGTTGGAAAATTGGGGTCGGGGTTTTGGACATAAAGCTGGTGCAGCCCGGAATTGCCGTCTACCCCATTGTTGTACAGGATGCTGCCATAAATCTCGTTGCCCGACCGGCCAAAGGCGTTGTTTGCCGTATCGTGGATGACCCAGTTGATCAACTTGTTGCCCATCCCGGAGACTTCCAGGTTGTCGCCGCCGATTCTGGGAAGAGGGCTGAGGATGGTGCTTTCAATGTCCCAATACCAGGTGTGGTTGCTGTAAACCTGGAAAAACTCTGCCGAGGTATCCACGAGTAAAGAGGCATCCAGAATCACATGCTCGTTCTGGTATGGGCGAACATGAATGGGTTGGGCCAGGGTTCCGTTCAGGCGGCTGGTGTACGGGCCGCCGCTGTATACGCCGCCGCGCATCCAAATGGTGGAGCCGGGCTGGATGGCGGGGTGAGGGGCAATGGCAGTCTTGAAATCCCATGGGTTTTCCAATGAGCCATCGCCAGAAGGCCCTCCCGTTGGGCTGACAAAAAATTCCAGAGCAGATGTGGAATGGGTGGAAGCAGGCTGAGGCCCGGTGTGGCCTTGCCTTGCCCAGCCAACCCCAACGGATCCTAAACCCAGGAGCACAGCCAGGCCAAGCACCTGGGCAAGCCGGGAGAAGCGATTTAGCCTGGGCAGGGAGGAAAGAAATGGAGTTTTCTGCATGGGTAAGCGGATTATACCCATGCAGCTGTGCGCAATCCATCCCCCGTTTATCCCGGTTACATCAAGAGTTTGCCAACCAACCCGGCAATTTCGCCCGGTTCGGCATGGCGGTGCAGGGATTTTTTCGAAAAAAGGGTCTCGTCATCCAGGGTCACTTCAAACCTGCCCCCATCCGATGGCACCAGCGTAAGGGATTCAAGTTTCTCAGCAAATTTTCGCAGAAGTTCGTCCGCCAAACTGACGGCTCTTGGGGTGTAGTTTCAAACCACGCAAAACTCGATGGTTATCTTGCCCATTGGGATCCTCCTATGAACTTGGGTGAGCAGTTTTGAGGGAACTTTTTTGGAAACCATATCTTTTTTGGTGCCTGCTCGTCATATATTATAAAAGCAAAAGTTCACTCGAAAAGATTATGTTTACCCAATTTGCCAGACCATCTATTACAATACATACCGGAGAAAGCATCATCCCCTCCAGCAAGGAAGGAACGAGCATGTTGGAACAAGAACTGCTGGAAAAAGCCCGGAAATTTGACCGCCAAACCCTGGCAGAAATTTACGACCGCTACAATCCTGAACTGTATCGCTACGCTGCCCGTCTTTTGGGTGACCCTTTGCTGGCCGAGGACTGCGTGGCCGAGACCTTCCGCCGTTTTTTACATGCGATCCAGCGCGGCGGTGGGCCAGAAAAATACCTGAGAGCCTATCTCTACCAGATTGCTCACTACTGGATCAACGATTACTATCGCAGAAACCATCCTGGTGAAACCCAATTAGAAAACGCAGCCCATCTCCCTGCCGAGCTATCCACCGCGGAGGAAGCCGCCCGAGAGATGCAAGCCGAAAACCTTCGCCAGGCCCTGCGCATGCTCACCCCAGAGCAGCGCCAGGTAGTCACCCTGCGATTTTTAGAAGGCTGGTCGCAAGCAGAAGTTGCTGAAGTCCTGGAAAAGCCTGTTGGGGCGATCAAAGCCCTGCAGCATCGTGGGCTCAGCGCACTGCGCCGGATCTTGAACCCCCAGGAGGTAGAATGAACCCCTTCAACACCCCCCCCATGTCTGACGATGAAGCCCGGGAACTTTTCGCTCCCCTTGCGAAAACCACCCCGGCCCGAAACCCGGAAATCGCTGCACAAAAACGGGCTGCTTTCCTGGATGAATTGGAACATCTTCCTGCGCCGCATGCGCTTCGCCCGGCCAGCCGCTCATTCCTGGTTTCTTTGTTTTCTTTTTGGAACCCTATGCGAAAGGAGCATAAAATGGTACCCCTCTTAACTTCAATTCTCGTAGCCTTTGTTCTCGCCCTGGGTGGCGCTGGCGCCACAGCCTATGCGGCCCAAGACAGCCTGCCCGGCGAACCTCTATACCCTGTCAAAACCCTGACTGAAGACATTGCCCTTGCCCTCACCTTCAATGATGATGCCCGTTTTCAGCGCATGTTGCACCTCTCTGAACTGCGCACCATGGAGATTTTAGCCCTGCAAGAAGCCGGGCTTGAGATTCCAGCGAGCGCCGGGGAGCAGGCCACCCACACCCTGGAAATGGCTTACCAATATGCTGCCCAACTCAGCCCAGAAGGCCAGGCACAAGCTGCCATCCGGCTGCAGCAAGCCCTGCAGGTGCAAGAGCGGCTGCTGCAGGATCAGAAAGAATCACCCAGCCCTGTGCTAAACCAGGTGCGACAGATGGTTATTGAACGGCTGCGCCTGCTGCAGGCTGGCAACGGCAACCTGGACCCCACCATGAACATGCTTGAACAGCAGCCACGCGACCGCACCAACGAAGATCCAGGCGAACCTGTTTTCAATGGCGAAGGCCCGAACAATAATGTCAACCCCGATTCCCCGTCTGGCAAGCCTGAAGAAGTTCCTGGCACTCCAGGCCAGGGCAAGCCAGAGGATGTGCCCGGTGAACCTGGCCTGGGCAAACCAGAGGATGTGCCCGGTGAACCTGGCCTGGGCAAACCAGAGGATGTGCCCGGCGAACCCGGCCTGGGTAAGCCCGAAGACACACCTGAAACCCCTGGACAGGGCATTCCGGAAGAAATTCCTGGTGAACCCGGCGAAGGTCAACCCGAGGAACCAATTGGCGACCCCGCCCTGGGGCAGCCTGAAGAGACTCCTGGTGAGCCTGGCGCTGGAATTCCCGAACAAACGCCTGCAAAACCTTAACCCCCCTTTTCAACAATCACCCCTTCGGATTTGGGCAGCCCATCAAATCCGAAGGGGTTTTCATTCCCCTCCCAATTGGCATTCTTGGTGATTCACCCCCGGAGGAAAACAAAATGACAGCAGGAATTAACCACCTTTACCAGTCCTACATTCTTCGCCTGTGGTGGGTAAGAGATGAAAACCAATGGCGGGCTTCCTTGCAAGATATTTTCACCAAGGAGATCGTAGAATTTTCGGAGATTCCGGCCATGGCGGTTTATATTTATGACAAAATTGGAGTGGAATTCCAACCTGGCAAACCCCAACAGGTTAAATCCCGCAGGGTTGAGCCTGCTTGAAGAGGTTTATCGTAAAGAATCCACCACCACGAAACTGATCTTTGCCGCTTCGAACCCCATCAGAACATCCATGCAAAGCATCTGCCCGCCAGGCTGCGAATATCGCAGTGACCAAAGGGCAGATGCTTTTATTCATCATGGTTGTTGGTTCTGTCTGTGGTGATGCGGATTATCGGGTGGGGGATTCTCTCAATTTCAGCAGCCTGTGCTCAACTTCTCGGGTAATGGGTTCCAGCTGTTGTTGGTTGCCAGCAACCAGGGCTTCCTGGTAGTACATCTCGGCTTTTTCGAGTTGTCCCTGTTTTGTCCAAAGATTGCCCAGGCTGATGGCAGCCAGGCTGATATGATATTTGTCTCCCACATCTTGAAAATAGGCGTAGCTTTTCTCTAAGGTAAGCTGGCTTTGGGCAATGAACCCCTGCTGCAGTTCGACATTTCCCAACTCCAACTCCAGGATGGCTGAAAGCCAGGTATCCTGCGGGCTTTTAATGTATTCCCAGGCTTGCATCAGGTGCGATTTTGCCATTTCCGCCTGGTTTGTGGCCAGGTTGTACCGGGCAAGCAGCAGCAAGGTACGGATATATCCCAACCCATAGCCTAAGTTCTTAAATGCGGAAAGGCACTCCAGGTAGATTGTGACCGGTGATTCTTTCTCGTGGGTCAGGTGGGCAGTTTGCGCCAGGGTCAGTTCACTGAGCCAGCGCCAGTGTGGTTGGTAGTAGTGAATGGCCAGGGCTTTCGCCTGATCAGCATGTTCTTTTGCCCAGGCAAACTGCCCTGATCGCAGCTCCAGCTGGCTGAGGGCAACATAGATGAAGGTTTTGTCGCTCTCGGTTCCAAACTCCTCAAGCAGGGCCAGGCTGCTTGCCAGCATTACCAGGGCATTTTCCAGCGCACCACCGCGCCCGCTGAACCAGGCCTGGTAGCCCATGGCAATGCCCAGGCTGCGCTGGTTTTCAGGAGTGAGGGGCAGCCTTTCAAAGGCTTTGCTGATTCTTTCAAACCGGCCTTCCCCTTCGTGAAAACGGTTGCTGGTATCATAGTAGGCGTAAATACTGTTCAGAGAGGGGGATAAAAGGTCGGCCCTCGTGTTCAGGATGGCCCAATCTATGGCCTGGCGAATGTTGGCGATATCTTGTTTGATTTCCAGGTAAGTAAGGCTGTTTGGGTAGCCAAAAAGCAGTTCCATTTCGTGTTTTTGAAGGTATTCCAGGTAATGCCGGGCATGCCTTTCGGCTTGTTCGGCTGCGACCGGGAACATGGATACGATTAACCGCTGAACCATGGGTTGAAACTGGTACCTCTGGTGAATGTCTTTTTGCAAAATGAACTTACTGCTCAGGTGCTGCAGGGTGTGGTTGGACACGCCTAAGGCCTGGGCGGCCTGGGATGTGAACCCGCTTTTGAAAACGTTCAATTTTGGGGCGTTTTGTTTGCATTCTGAGCACAGACTTTCCCAAAGGCTGTTGAGCGCGACCACAAGACTGCGGTGTTTGTCTGGAAAATCGAGCTGTTGGGTTTCGATCTGCAGTTGGTTGTTCGCTAACATGGCCAGGATTTCGCCAAAGCTGAATTCGTCCAGGTTGGCGGCAATCAGTTCAATGGCTAAAGGCAGCCCTTCCACCTCCTGGCAAATTTTTGCCATTTCTTGAATATGAGCAGGGGGAATTTGCTCTGGCAGCAAAAACGGATATGCCCGGTCGTGGAGAAGCTGTAGGGCAGGATAATCGTTAATTTGGAGTGTTTTGGATTGAGTAGTTTGGGGCGGGTAATCCAGGCTGCCCAGAATGATCGGGTAATCGGCTTTTGTGTTCAGGTGTACCCGAGAGGTGAGTAAAATTTTTAACCTGGGTGCCTGGCTCAACAGATCCAAAACAAGCTGGATCTGGTCTTCAAGCAATTCAAACCCATCCAAAACCAAAAGTGCCTGCTGGTTTTGCAGCACCCTGGCCAGCTGAGCTTTGACATCGTTCGGGTTTGCAATATAAACCCCCATGGTTTGCAGCAAGGTATCCGCCAGGAAGCGCGACTTTCGGAGTTCGTTTGAAAACACAATCCAAACCCCATCAGGAAACAAATGGCCGTTTTTCCGGGCTGCTTCCAGGGCCAGCCGGGTTTTGCCAACGCCTGAAATCCCTAAAATGGTGATCAACCGGCAGTTTGGGCTTTCCAGGTAGGTGGCAAGCCGGTTCAATTCCTTTTGACGGCCAAAAAAGTTGGTCAGGGGTGCTTGTAGGTTCGTTTTTACAGGTGACTCACCCGTGGGAATCCGGGCAGCGGGTGGCTCTCTGGTTTGCGCCAGGGGTCTTGTGTCCGGATTTCTTTTGATTTTTTCGTACAGAGCCTGGGTTTCCCCAGAAGGTTCAATGCCCAATTCACGCTGCATCAGGTTTGCGCATTCAGAAAATTTTTCCAGGGCGGCGTTCCTTCTTCCTGTGGCCGCATACACTTCCATCAGTTCGCGGTAGCCAAATTCTTCCAGGGGGAAAAAGCGGTTCATTTGGGCTGCATACTGCTCGACCCGCTCAAAATCCACACGCTTTTTGTGGGCACTTATTAACATCCAGAGGGCAGAGCCAAGCTGGCGGTTGTAATACTCGCGTTGATAGGTAATCCATTCTTGAAATGTAATGCTGTCTGGCAGGAAAAAGGATTCAAGAAAATTTCCCTGGTATGCAGCCACGGCCTCTTCTAACTCGGCCAGGCATTTTGGGCATTGGCTTAACTCCAGGTGGGTATGATGACCTGCATGATGAATTTGCCCGGCAAACGTGAGTGCATCTACCTGGATCTGCCCCCCCAGGTGCAGCTGCACACTCTCATTGTTCACAATCAGATGGTTGTCCAGGTTGTTCAACCCCTGCGTCAAAACCTGGCGGATACCCGTCAGAGCCTGTCGTAAATTGGTACGGGCGCTTCCGGGCGGCTTGCCTGGCCAGAACATTTCGGCCAAAGCATCTCGTAAGTGAACCTGCTGGTGCTCAACAACCAGATAAGCCAGTAAGGCACGCTCTTTGCTGGTTCGAAAATCGTCGTTGATTTTTTGGCCGCCTGCCAGGACGTTAAACGAACCCAACAGGTTGATCACGATCCGCTCCATACAACCTCCCTGAAGTGTGAAACGGTATAAAAAAAACCTTAATCTTTCACGTTCTTAAAATCACACCCTTTTCACGTTTTTATCACTGCTTACTCTCATAATACATTTAACTGTGAAGTTTGTCAACACAATTTGTACATTAAGAGGGCTATAAGGAGTCAGCCTATGCAAGATCAACTTTACAAATCCTACTTAATGCGCATCTGGTGTGATAGCCAGAGTGGGGATTGGCGAGCCACCCTGCAAAATGTCCTCACCCAGGAAGTGATCCACTTTTCAACCGTTGAACTGATGTTCAATTATTTGTGCAAACAGGTCAATGCCACCCCTGAACAAATGGAGGAAATCTTTATGAAGTATGTTAAGACCCTTTGACAGCCCCCTTAAGTCCTTTGAACCTTCTAGAAGAGGAGTAAAAAATGAAACCGAAAACCGTATTATTTGCAGTGCTCATGGTTGTCCTGGCCCTCGGCCTTGTCACCGGTTCAGCCCTGGGTGATGATGGCGTGATGTTTCGCAGAAACGTCTCCAGAACACCCGACGGTGAAACCGAGGAAGCCGCTGTGGGTATGATGAACTTTTATGTCCCAGCCCAAAAAGCCGATGGCAGCCTGACCACCATTGAGTACACCGTCTTGCTTTCCGACACAGAAACGGTGATTGAAACCCGCGACTATGCCCGGCCTTTATTGAGCGCATACATTGATGGTATTGAACACGAGGAAGAAGTGCGCAGCGGCCTTGGTTTTGGTGCACGGGATGCCTTTGCCGCTCTCTCGCTGGACGATGGCGCCACCTGGAAGAACTACAACCTGTCAGATTCAGCCCATCTGAGCTCATTCACCGTGGATGGCATACCCTACCCCGGTGATGTTTTCTACCTGGAACTGGGCGTTTCGCGTGAATTCGCCATTACCGGGCGGTACGCGATGGTGGCCTGGATCAGCCGCTACTGTGATGGCGGCCTGCCCGCCTATACCATCTATCCGGAAAAAGATCTGTTTGGCGTGATGGGTACCCAAAAATCAGTAGATTACACCCTACAGGGCTTTCCTGAAATAGGCGAAATCCCTTATGGCTGTGTTTGGGTAGCCCGAGGCACCTTGGAGCAAATCACCCGGGAAGATGGCACCTCCTATTATGACATGATTTGGCGCAAAGCCGAACGCCTGACCTCTGGACGCCGGGATGCACACCGGATTGAAGTTAAAGGCGTGGAAGGCGCTGGCTTTATTGTCACCTGGCAGGAAGACCCCGAAGGCCTGCGGCCCGGCCAGGGCCTTGGCCCAGGCGAGGGTTGGAGCGGTGCGATTGTCAACGCCAAAACCGATGTCTGGTACAGTTATATTGGTTGGGATGATTTTGCCCTGGTGGACGACCCGACCACCGAGAACCTGGAAAACATCCCCGACCCGATTGAATATGTTTATGATCCGGAAGGAACCCTGCCCAAAGTGGGTGTGCTCATGGAAGTTCCGGTTCGCCTGACCGACAACGACTTTTGTGATGCCACCTCTTTGACCGAAGACCCCTATTGCCACCACGACTTCAACGGAGATGGAATTCTTGAGTACTGTGCATCCACAGTAGAGTGGCTTAACCCCGGCGGCCAGCCCAAGAATGTTTGCGTGACGGAAGATGGCCGCACCCTGGTAGGGCGGGTGGGCGCTTCGCGACCCCGGATTGGCTTGCAAGGGTACACCACCTATGATTATGACACCATCATTGGCGAAATCACCCAGACCGTTACTCTCACCGATACCTCAGGCATCACCTATACCGTCGAGATTACCGAACCCATCTACGACACCCGAACCAGCGCCTGGGTGCTGATTGCCTACGAAGAAACCAAAGCATTAGGTGAAGGATCGAGCGAGTTGGAAGTGGAACCCATTGATATCGGTAAGAATATCTGGTACCACAGCTTCGACATGTTCCAACCCGACCTGGTCAGCCGAGGCCATATCCTCAACCAACCTTCTTCCGACCCAGAAACAGGAGATTTCTTTGAGCTTCAGTTGGATGACTGGGGCAACGCATTTTACGAAACCGAAATTGCCCGGCGTTTCAGCCTGATTGTCCAATCTGGAAAAGCCACGTTGAACTCAGTGGAAAAAACCTCGGCAATCTTGCTCTACAAGCAGGGCATCATTAACCAGGGCGGCCCGGCCGATATCTACATGCGCCGGCTGGTCATTCCAGATGAATTTGACCCCATGCTCGATAACCCCTTTGCTTTTGAGAACATGGCCTGTGATATCTGGGACTATGTGCCGATCACCGATACCCGCTACACCACCGAAACCGTCCATGCAGCAATCAACCCGAACTACCCCGGTGGCATCTGCCTTTCGACACCCACCAACCTGTCTGGAACCAGCATTGAGCGCTGTACCAACCTGCCAGCGGGTGGAGATGGCACCGACCCGGCTCAATGCATTCAAGCCTTCCCGTGGGATGGCGGCGTATCCCCCTTCCCGAAGGTGACCGTTTGGGACCAGACAGCAGAAAACCTGGATGACCAGACCTGGGAAAACCCCTACGACATTGCCAAAGGCCACCGTGGTTTCATTGATGGTGATTTTGTCATGGTGCTTTACGCCTGGTCGCCCAACTGGATGGCTAACTCGGTTGGAAATGACAAATACAACCTGTACATTCGCCGCTCCTTCGACGGCGGGCAGACCTGGACAACCACCCCACTTGGGCTGGGAGACGATATCGGCCCGTGCCACGTTGAAAACTACCTGGATATCCCTGATGGCGAAAGTGAACTGTCGGTAGAAACCTGCTATGGGGTAGGCGCTTTTGAACCCGCCCGCAACGTTTCACAGCTTATTGGCACCAAGATCACCATCCTGGATCCCCGCTACAGCCCCACCGCTCCGGCAATTTTCTCGGATACGTTGAAGACGGAGTATCGCTATACCGATGATGAGCGAGACCCCAGCAAGTTCTTCGTGGTGTATGAAACCGGCGACAATACCACGGTTACCCTTGGCGAAGCCACCCCGTTGAACCTGTATTACAGCCGGGCTTCCGACTGGGGCGACAACTATGATGACATTGTGCTTGCAGACATTCCAGATGCCAACGGCGTTTATCGCGAATCCTTTGACTGGCTTGAAAACAACCAGGACGATCTTTCTGGAGAGGCGGCGCTGGTGGCCAACCCGGGCGGCACATTCTTCTATGCGGTTTGGAACCAATGGAATGAAGACGCCGAAGAAGTGGTGACCAACAGCGACATGTGGTACCGCCGGGTATATTACAACGAAGCCATCGAGATTGTACCCACCGCCCGGATTGTGGTTGCTCCAACTTCCATAGAACTTGCCACGACCGACCTGGTCTATTTCCAGGGCTTTGCCAAGGATTGTGACCAGCTGAGTGGCGGCATTGTGGAATACGAGTGGACTTCCTCCCATGACGGGCTTATGAGCAACCAGCCTGGTTTTGCCATGAACCCCAACCAGTGGGGCCTCAGCCCAGGCTTGCACATCATCAAATTCCGGGCGAAAGATGCTAAGGGCAACTGGTCTGTGGATGCCTGGCAGCCTTTGCTGGTGGCAGACACGCTTTACAGGGTATACCTGCCCTTCACCCGGTAACAACCCAGCCATAATGGGCAGGGGCTGGTTTGCTGGCCCCTGCCCTCTCGACTTGTAGGATCCTGAAACAGATTTTTTGCAAGACAGCCAAAAGCACAACCTGATGAACCCAACCCCCTTAACCCCTTCCCAAAATACCCATTCCCGCCCAACCGCCTGGGTCTGGCTGAGCCTGGTTGTGCTTTTGGCGTTCGGGTTTTCTCACCCTTCCCTGGCGGGCGCTGCTCCTGAAAGCGCAAGCCTTTCCCTGTCTCAAAACCAAACCCTGGCGGGCTTTTCCCTGACCCCCGTTTGGTCGCAAAGCGGCGAGAGCAATGGCGATGAATTTGGCAGCGCAGTCAGCATCACAGGCGATGTGAACGGTGATGGCCGGGCCGATTTACTGGTGGGTGCCGCGAAAATGACCGACCAGGTGTACCGCGAAGGCCGGGCTTTCCTATACCTGAGCGGCCCTTCCGGTCCGGGAAACGCGGCTTCCTGGCAAACGGCTGGCGAGCAGCAGGGCTCGCGCTATGGCAGCAGCCTGGCGATTGTGCAGGATGTTAACGGGGATGGCCGGGATGATATTCTGATCGGGGCTCCCAGCACCACAAACCCGGAAGCTGAGGAAGGCGCTGCATACCTGTTCTACGGCCAACCTGGAACGCCTGCACTCACCCCGGATTGGCGGGTGGAATCCAACACCAAAAGTGCACAATTTGGATATGCTGTGGCCAGTGCCGGTGATGTCAACAAGGATGGTTTTGGCGATGTGATGATCGGCGCTCCCAATTTTACGTCCCCGCTTTCAGGGCTTAAAGCAGGCGCAGTTTTTGGTTACTATGGTTCTGCCAGCGGTCTGCCATTTGAGCCGGATTGGGTTGTGTATGGCGGGCAAGCTGGCGCTGACTTTGGGATGGTGGTGGCCGGGGTGGGGGACCTGAACAAGGATGGTTATACCGATGTCGCCATCGCCGCACCCTATTATGTGACGCAAACGGTTCAGGTGGGTGCAGTTTATGTTTACCTGGGTGGCGAAAATGGCCTGGCAGAAACACCCGCCCAGGTTGTTTATGGGCAGGAGGATAGAGCTCAGTTTGGCTATGCTTTAGCGGGGGCAGGGGATGTCAACCAGGATGGTTATGCGGACTTAATCATTGGTGAGCCCTATCACAGCAGCCAGTTGGTGAACCAGGGCGCCGCTTATTTTTATCTAGGCAGTGGCGATGGACTTTTCCCCATCCCGGTCTGGAGTTACATCTTCCCGCAGGGCGGCTCCCAGTTTGGCTGTTCTGTTGGAAGCGCTGGCGATGTCAACCAGGATGGTTTTCCCGACGTTTTTGTGGGTGCATCCATGTTTGATGGCGACAAACCAGACCAGGGCGCCATCTATGCTTTCGCAGGCTATCCCGGTGGGTTGGGTGTCAGTGTGCTCTGGCGCGGGCTGGGCAACAAGGCTGACGCATCCTTTGGTTTTACGTTTTCTGGCGGCACCGACCTGGACCTAGACAACCATGCCGACCTGGTTGTTGGCGCTCCAGTTTATCGGGTCAATTTTGACCTGGTTGGCAGTGCTTTTTTATATTTGGGTACAGAAGTACCAGTGAACTTTAAAGTTTTTATTCCTTTGTTGGTTACCCAATAATCGAGGGCTTATATGGATACCAATCTTCCTTTGAATAAAACCAGTACTCCTGGGCGAGACCAGGCTGCCATTTCAGCAGAAGAAGAACGCAGCCGCTTGCGAGAAGTTCTAAATAACGTCATTTTACATCTGCACCCCACCCGCGTCCCAGTCCCGGCTTTGCGTTTTACCTATACCTGGGGTCTGGGTGGGATTGCCACCTTTCTGACACTTGTCCTGATTTCTACCGGGGTTTTGCTCATGTTCCGCTATGATGCCAGTGTGGATCGGGCTTACCAGAGCATCCAGATGATTGAATCACAGGTGATGTTTGGCTCGCTGATTCGCGCCATTCACCATTGGTCTGCAAACATCCTGGTGTTTGTGGTGGTGCTCCATTTGCTGCGGGTCTTTTTGACGGGCAGCCATGTTAAAGAACGGGCTTTCAACTGGGTGATTGGGATGGTTTTGCTGTTCATCGTTCTTGGCTTCAATTTCACTGGCTACCTGCTGCCCTGGGACCAGCTTTCGTATTGGGCGGTAACTGTTGCGGCCAGCCTGGTTCAGTACATTCCATTCGCTGGAGATTCTCTGTCTCATTTTTTGTTGGGCGGGCCGGATCTTGGCCAGGCGGCCTTGCGGAATTTTTATGCGATTCATGTGGCTGTGCTGCCAGTTTTGTTGGTGGCAACGATGAGCTACCACTTTTGGAAAATTCGCAAATCGGGTGGAATCAGCCACCCCCCTTCAAAGCCAGGCGAAATCACCGAACAGGTAACCACCATTCCAAACCTGGTTCAGAAAGAGCTGGGGATTATGGTTCTGGTGGCTTTTGGGGTTTTCTTAATCGGAACGCAGTTTCCAGCCCCGTTGTTGGCTGTTGCCGACCCCCTTTCTTCTCCAAACCCGGCCAAAGCTGCCTGGTATTTCATGGGACTTCAAGAACTGCTGCTGCATATGGATGCTCGAGCAGCCATGGCACTGGTGATTTTGGTGACCTTGATGGCAGTACTGCTTCCTTATTACGATCGACAGGATCAAAGCACTGGTATCTATTTCCGGTCAAAAACCGGCAGGTGGACTTTTGCCCTGGGCGCGCTGCTGGCCTTCAACCTGATTCCCTTGCTGGTGATTGCCGATGAATACTGGCTCGAAATTCCGGAACTATTCCCAACCCTGAATCCCCTGGTTGCGAATGGAGTGATTCCATTTGCGGTCGCGGTTTTGCTGCTGGCCCTGGTTTATGGTTTATTCAGGCTTTTACGGGCAAACCGCTCGGAAGCATTGTTGGGTTTATTTATGTTCGAGTTTTCCAGCCTGGTGGCGCTGACCATCATTGGCGTCTTCTTCCGAGGCGCGAATATGGCTCTTATCCTGCCATTTTCTTAATGGACAGGAGGTGAAAAATGCAAACGCTTAACAGTAAACCTACCCCAACAACCGATATGGACCCTGAAGAAATCCAGGGTTTGGAAGCTATGGTATCCCACCCGATTTCAGAACCTCGGAAGAAGCTGCGCATTAACCGCAAAGAATTTTTGAAACTGGCGGGTGTTGCGGCTGCTGTTGAACTCATCGGCATTGGCCTGATGTATCTCAAACCGCAAACCGGAGAAAGCCGGGTTGCCCGGCAGGTGGACGTTGGGACTGTGGATAGCTTTAGCCCTGGTTCGGTGACCGATTTTCCAGTAGCAGGTTTTTACTTGGTGCGGGCGGCGGATGGCGGGTTTATGGCCGTCTACCGCCGCTGCCCCCACCTGGGCTGCACAGTTAATTATTCTTCCGATGAAGGCAAATTCCTTTGCCCTTGCCACGCTTCGGCTTTTGATTTTTACGGAAATTCAGAAAAAACTACCCTTCACCGGGCCTTAGATTTATACACCGTCAAAATTGACAGCGGCAAAGTGTATGTCGATACTTCTTACTTACGGCGGCGCGACCACTTCTCGCCCGACCAGTTGGTGTATGGGTAGGAGGGTGCCATGAACCGATATTCCTGGATTACAGCACTCGGACTGCTTGGATTCCTCATTTTGCTGCCTTTGTATGCCTTGCAAGAAGGCCAACGGATTGCCATTGCCATGGAAGAAGTGCGCAAACAGCATATTGCTGAGGCGGCTGTGGTGTATATGGATAACTGCGTGTCTTGCCACGGGCTGTATGGCGAGGGGATTGGGGATATGCCGCCGCTTAACTCCCCTTACCTTGCGGATGCCGACCCGGACGCTCTTTTTCAGATTATTGCCCGTTCTGCGCATGGCTCGGTTATGGCTGCCTGGCACACCAACAAGGGCGGCATTTTGAGTGACCTACAAATTGAACAGTTGGTTACTTTCATTCAAAATGTGAACTGGAATCTGGTCGAAGCCCTGGCTGGCGAGCGTCAAGTGGAAGCGTATGCCCTGGTTGAAATGGCCCTTGAAGAAGAGTTCTTAAATGTTGTGGTGGATGACCCCCACCGCTGCTCGGCTTGCCATGAGCAGCCCGAGGTTCACAAAGACCGTTTTGGGTTGGATTGTGTGCGCTGCCACACGCTCCAAGCCTGGAAACCAGCCTTACTCACCCGCCACACTTTTCACCTGGATCACGGTTCAGATACAACGCAGCAGTGTGTTTCTTGCCACATTGATTCGTATGATACGCACACTTGTTTTGGATGCCACGACCACCAACCCGATGCCATGTTAGCGGTGCATTTGAAGGCCAACATCTACGACATCAAGGCCTGCACAAGCTGCCATCTGACAGGAGAACCCGGGGATTGGGAACTGGTGGCCCCGCCCGCGCAGAAAGGAACGCGATGATTCTTGATTTACCGTTCAAATCCTTCCAGCATTTCGAAGGATTGGAGGTGTTATTGTGAAAGGATTTATAAAAATTATTGCCCTGATGGTGGTTTTCTCCGCCGGTTTTCTCACCTTTGAAAGCGTGAAGTACCGGATGGTGGGAAATTTGTCCACAGCCCAGGCGACAGGAGCGATGTTGGGGGGGTATCCAAACCACGAAGCCTTCAAACACGAATGTGGGCACTGCCATGTTCCCATTCACTGTATCAGTGATGATCGCTGCCAGAACTGCCACCTGGAAATTGCCCGAGAGCGAATGGAACAGGATGGATTGCACAGCAAACTGCCTGGTACTTACAAATGCCAGACGTGCCATACTGAACACCAGGGTACCGATGCCAACATCAGCTATGTGCCGTTTGTCAACATCAATCACCAGGAGTTGGGAGGTTTTTCGCTTGAAAAACATAACCTGCGCGTGGATAACTCGCTGATGACCTGTGAAGACTGCCATACGCAGGGGAATTTCGCCGAAGGTTCTACCGATTGTGTCACCTGCCATGTCGAGATGGATCATGACTTTACTTCTGCCCACATGGATTTCTATGGCGTGAATTGCCTGGCCTGTCATGATGGCACAGCCAACATGGCAGAATTTGCCCATGATACCTATGTCCTGGATGGGGCCCATGCCGGAGCGGAGTGTGCCAGCTGTCACCAGAACCAGGTGTTCCAGGGCACCAGCCAGGTTTGTTCCGATTGCCACATTGCCGAAAAAGACAAGGTCATGTTTGGCGCTGCCTGCAACCGCTGCCACACAACAACGGCCTGGAAGCCAGCCTATCTGCTGCTGCACACATTTGACATTCGTCATGGCAGTGATGATGTGGTGGCCTGTGAAACCTGCCATCAGCAGTACTACACCGAAATTACCTGTTACGGGTGCCACGATCACCAGCCCGTTGAAACCATTGCAGAACACTTTGCCGTAGGTGAGTATGGTGATTTGAGTGACTGCGCTTCCTGCCATCCCACAGGTGCAGCGGGGGAGGCAGCAGCGTTAAAGACAGCCGTGCAATCGGGCCGCTAACGGCTGTTTCAAATAAACGGCCCAGAATGAGGGTATCCTTATGAAAAAGCTCGTCATCCTATTATTATCGCTAACCTGTTTATTGGTCATGGCGGGCCTCGGGCTTTTTTACCTGGCCGAGGTAGAGCCTTTTAGCTGTCTTGAACAACCCTGGTTTCAATCCCAACACCTAGCAGAAAGCTGGCGGATGCAGTTGACCCAGGGTCCAGAAGAAAAGACCGCTTATGCCTGCCAGCTTGCAGAACGGCGCCTGGTGGACCTGGCGGGTGCGCAAAACCCTGAGGAGGTGTCTCTTGCGGTGGGGTTTTTGGCGGATGCACTGGATGTATTGGTGGTTCAGCAAAACGCCATTCCAGCCCAATCCGTTTCTGGCTTCCAGCCAGAGTTTGAAAGCCTGGCTCGCAAAACCATTGTGGTTGTAAAATCACTCGATCTAAAAGAAAATGAGCCTGCAGCGGCGCCGCTCTTTGCCTTTGTTTCCGCCATGCTTAACACCCCGGAGCCTAAAGCCGAGACGCCCAAGGTGCAGCTTCTGCCTTCTGTGGTGAGCGTTAACCCGGTCGCGGTTTCCTATCTCGATTCAGATGTGGACCACAGCAATTTTTCAATGGAAGGCGGTCATTCAGGCAATTGCGAGGACTGCCATGTCAACGGGCTGTATGCAGGCACCACCCGGATTTGTGCCCAATGCCACACCATTGATTTGCTTGCCAGTGCTTCTATTTATACCAACCACTTTGCTGGTGCCTGTGAAAACTGCCATAACACCCTGGACTGGACACCAACTGCTTTTGACCACGTGGGCGTCTTTGAATGCCAATCCTGCCATGCGATTACCATGCTCACCGAAGCGGTTTATTCCGTGGGTTACACAGAAGAAATTTTCACCTTGCCCCAAGGGGATTCTGCCCACTATCCAGGGGAGTGTAAACGCTGCCACGAAGACACCGAAGATTGGTCTCTCACCATTTTTGAACATACCGAAGGCGAGCGCTGTGAAAGCTGCCACGCCGATGCCGAACCGCCCGAACACAACCCGGGCTTTTGCCAGAACTGCCACCAGGATATGGAAGACTGGACGGTCATTGAATATGTCCATGTTGGGGAATATACCTGTGAAACCTGTCATACCCCCGACACACCCGCCAACCACTATACCAAGGGCGCCTGCGTGGATTGTCATACAAGCGAAACCGATTGGAATGTTTACCAGTTTGCCCACCAATTGTATACCCGCACATCCTGTGTGCGCTGTCACACCGAACCCAATACAAACCACGACTACCTGGGCAGCTGCACCAATTGTCACCTGACAAACACCTGGAAAACCAACAAAGATTTCCATGAAGTCAAAAGCCAACGCTGCATAACCTGCCATGAAACGATCGCAGACCATTACAACCCCAACTGCGACCTTTGCCACAGTACCACAAGCTGGGAGGAACCGTTTTATCACAAGTCCACCAACTGCCTGCAGTGCCACACCACGCCTGAAGAACACTACCCAGGCTTGTGTACCGACTGCCACAACCTGAACAATTGGAAGAAAAATCTTTATCAGCACAACCCCTTGAATTCTTGTTCCAACTGCCATCTCCGCGAGCAGCCAACCAATCACTACCCCGGCGAATGCAGCTCGTGCCATGCGATGACCACTTGGACGAACTCCAACTACAGCCACACCAACATGGCCTACCCTTGCACAAGCTGCCATGTGGTTCCGCTGATGCATTATTCTCAAACCATTTGTATCAAATGCCACAACACCCAGGATTGGCGAGAGTGGGTATTTGACCATTCACTGGTCAGCACCAATTGTCTGTCCTGCCATGCCACATCCCCTGAACATTACACCCTTCAGTGTTCGCTTTGTCATAATACGATTACCTGGACACCCGCCTATTACAAACACTCGTTAACAGATAACTGCATTTACTGCCATCCAGCGCCAACGGGCCATTGGCCCGGGCAGTGTTCCGGGTGTCACAACTTTACCGATTGGGCTGATGTTGATTTTAATCACGATGGATATAACGATTGTAAATCTTGCCATGCCAAAGACCGGCCGCTCGGTCATGCACGTGGACAATGTTCTAACTGTCACACAACCGATAGCTGGACGATTCTCCTGCCCACAACCGCACCCTGACCACCAGCCGGGCTGATTTCTCTGCCTGTTTTTTATGGGGTGTTTGCGAGCTGCCCTCCTCGCAAACACCCCGCCTTTTTGGGTGGTACTGAACTTTTTTGATAAAATAATCGGCATGCGATTAACTCGAAGAAAACCTTTTCTGTGGATTTTGTTTCTCATCCTGATGAGCCTGGGCTGCAACCTGGCGCGCAGCCTGGTTCAACAGCCAGTTGGCTCGCCTACGGCTACCCTGGCAGCGGCTGCTACTCTGGTGGCCCCCGTCAGCCCCACGCCGCCCCCTTCACCTGTGCTGCCCACCCCCACCAACCCGGGTGTTGAACCAACAGCCACCCTTTCCCCGCTGCCCACATCGGAATCCCTTTCATTTTTTGCGGATGAAATCCAGCTGGTTTTACCAGCCAGCCTCGCTGTGGGGGTAGAGGCGTTATTCGTTCCCGCAGTAGCCCCTGGGGGCAGCAGCCCTCCCTGGGAAGTGATGCCCGCCCACCTGCAGTATGCCCTGGAAGGATACCCTTTGCAAGATACCCTGCACAGCCCGGTGGTTTTTGTGTATCCGCTGGCAGCCATAGGCCGATATAACCCCGGTGCGGCCAATCAGGAGAACCAATTAAGAGGTTTGTTGGATGGCGCTGCAGCCAGCAGCCCCCTGCCTTTTCTGCCCGTATTTAACGCCGCCCAGGTATTTCACAGCAACCTGGTTTTTCTCAATTTTCAAAATGGCAGTGGAATTCGCTATCTGACCCAATTCGGCCAGGATGCCGGCCAACTTAACAACCATTCGCTTTTTTATACATACCAGGGACTTACAGCCGATGGGGCGTATTATGTTGCTGTTATCCTGCCGATTCATTCAGCAATTCTCCCTGCCCGCAGTGCCGACACCGCCATCCCCCCCGGTGGAGAGCCTTTCCCTGATTACAGTTCCACCAATTTCCCTGCTGCCTACGAAAGATACCTGGAAGCCATCAAAATCCGGCTCGAAAACCAGCCCGCAGCCAGTTTTAACCCCAGCCTGGAAACCCTGGATGCGTTGGTCATGTCCCTGCGCGTAACTGGCTCACCAGAACTGACCCCCGCTTGCCTGAGCCTGCTGCAGCAGGGCGGACGGGCTTATGTTAACCCCAACCCCCCCACCAGCAACCGTTTGCGCAATGGGGCGGGGGTGGGTACGGATGTGCGCGCTACTCTAGGCCCTGGTACCGTGGTGGAACTGCTCAAAGGCCCTGTGTGTACGGATGGCCTGGTTTTTTGGGAGGTGAATGTCCCCAGCCTGGCCATCACAGGCTGGACAGCCGAGAGCGATTTTGAAAGTCAATGGCTGCTGGCTTGCCCTGGAGAGGGTTCCTGCCCGCCTTAAACCTCACCGCATGCCAAACCAACTCTCCTCTCTAGCTGCCCCTGCCGACCAGCCTGCTGCCCAGTTTTGGGCAGGTGTGCGCGCCGAACTACCGTTGTTGGTGGGTGTTTTTCCCTTTGGGATGATTTATGGTTTGCTGGCTCTGCAGGCTGGCATTTCCACCGGGGCTGCCCAGGCGATGAGCGCGATTGTTTTCGCGGGTTCATCGCAGTTCATTGCTTCCCAATTATTTGCTGCCAATGCACCCGGAATGGTAATCGTCCTGACCATTTTCGTGGTTAACCTGCGCCATGCGCTGTACAGTGCATCCATGGCACCGTATGTGCAAAAACTGTCTTTGGGTTGGAAAACCCTGCTTTCATACCTGCTAACGGATGAGGCATATGCCGTGACGCTGCTGCACTATTTGCGCAGTGAGGCAGGGGTGAATACTCATTACTTCTTTTTGGGGGCAGGTTTCACCCTTTGGTCTGGTTGGCAGGCCAGCACAGCAGCAGGCATTTTTTTGGGTGCGGCCATTCCGGCTTCCTGGGGGTTGGATTTCACCCTGGCGCTCACCTTCATTGCCATCGTGGTTCCGCTTTTAACCGACAGGCCAGGCGTGGCATCGGCCCTGGCAGCTGGAATCACCGCCCTGGCCGCCTATCATCTACCCTACAAACTGGGGCTGCTGGCTGCCGCCCTGGTGGGCATTGGGGTGGGCATGGCTTTGGAGGGGCGCAAATGAACCCCTGGCTGGTTTTGGCTGCAGGTGGGCTGTTAACCTTTACCACCCGGTTTTCATTCATCTATCTATTGGGAAGGGCCGGGGTTCCAGAGTGGCTGCGGAGAGCGTTGCGCTATGTCCCTCCAGCCGTTCTCACCGCAATTATCTTTCCCGAAATTCTGCTAGTGGATGGGGCGTTGAGCGTCTCTTTGGAAAATTTTCGCCTGTTGGCGGGTATAGCGGCGGCCCTGATGGCCTGGCGCACCAAAAATGCTTTGCTCACAGTTGTCGTGGGGATGCTCATCCTGTGGCTTCTCCCACTGTTATTTTGATGTTTATGAAGGCAGGTTCCGATGATTCTTCCACAAGATATTCTTGCTCAAACCGAGGCCCATGTTCGCCAGGTGATGACGGTTGAACACGCAGGTCATGACTGGTGGCATGTCTACCGGGTGCTGCAGAATGCCCGGACAATTTGCGCAGAGGAAACCGGGGCAGACCTTTTTGTGGTCACCCTGGCCGCCTTGCTCCATGATATTGCCGACCATAAATTTCACGGCGGCGACCATACCCTGGGACCCAAAGCAGCCCGTACCTGGTTAGCCCAGTATGACCTTCCGGAGCCAATCATTGACCACGTGGCTGATATTATTGACTCGCTTAGTTTTAAAGGCGCAGGGGTGGCTTCTGAAATGGCTACCCTGGAAGGCAAAATTGTCCAGGACGCCGACCGGTTGGACGCCATCGGCGCGATTGGCATCGCCCGCGCTTTTGCCTATGGTGGTCAGAAAAACCGGGCTTTATACGACCCGGATGAGACGCCTGTCATGCACACCCGTTTTGAAGATTACAAAAACAGCAAATCTTCTACGATCAACCATTTTTACGAGAAACTACTTTTGTTAAAAGACCTGATGAATACCCCCACAGCAAAACGCATGGCGAAAGCCCGCCATGCGTTTATGGAAGAATATCTTGCTCAATTCTATGCGGAATGGGATGGGCAGGGGTAACCCTTATCCAGGATTTTTGTAGGTCAGGTAAAAACCCATCCCCAGGTAGTAAACGGGGAAGAAGAATGAGGCCATTAACATCCACCTGGGTGGGTTTTGCCAATCAATGGCAATCATCCAGATGACCAGCACAACCCACACAGCCGCAACCAGGTAGGTTAACCAGCGAAACTGCCGGGTCTGGTTGGCAGAGGGGTACTTAACCGGGATAAAGGTCAGGATCACAAAGAACAATAAAAATAACCCCGCTCCCCACGTTGGCAGGTTGAGCCAGAACAGGTACAGTGCTGCGCCGTTCCAGTAAGAAGGAAACCCGGTGAAAAAGCCGTCATCGGTCTTGGCGGCATCGCTGCAAAATCCGTAGGCCGATGCCAGCAGCACCATGAACAATACCACCAGCCATGGCCCGGTGACAATTTCATAGGTATACATAAAAAACACCGGAATGAAGGTGTAAGTCATGTAATCAATGATATCGTCCAGTTTGCGGCCGTCAAAATGGGGGGTGTTGGTTTTTACATCAAAAGCCCGTGCCATTGGGCCATCCGACCCATCAATAATCTGTGCGACCACCAGGGCAAAAAAAGCCGTCACAATGTCCTTGTTGGCAATCGCCAGGACGGCTACCAGCGCACAAATCAGCCCCAGGCTTGTATAGAAATGAACAAACCAGGCTCGCGCTACGATGAATTTATTTGGTTTTTGGGAATCAAGAAAAGCGGGCATCCTCAAGCTCCTGAATGAATCAATTCGCAAATGATGAACGGGTTGGTGCTTGGTCACTGGCTGTAAATGTCATTATAAAAATTCAGGACAATCCAGGCCGATTGTTTAACGGAGTTGTTGGCAATGCCCGAAAACTTTATAAAATTTTTTCTGGCAATTTACCTGACCAAAGGCTAATCCGTCCTTTACCAAAAATTGTACAGGCAACTGCCCGACTTCGCAAGGGCAGGTTTTCGCAGGCGCTGCGTGAAGTAAGCGGATCTTGTGAAAGACGAGCATCGCAAAAATTCCTGTGTTATACTCAACAAAATTACCCATGGAGGAATTATGCCCCGCGAGAAAACTGACCTTGCCATCAAAGCGCTTTCCTTGTTCAATGCCCTGGCTGGCAAATGGGCAGGTACCGCCCAAACCTGGTTTGAACCTGGCGTTCTGGCGGACGAATCTCCGGTGCAGGGGGTTTTTCGTTTCGTACCGGAAAGCCGCACCCTCTTGTGGGAATATGAAGCCATCTTACAGGGGAACCCCTATCATGGGTTATTGGTGTGCAGCTTTAACTTGTTTAAACAGCGGTATGAGACGGTCTGGGTTGACAGCTTCCATTCCAGTGCGAACTTGCTGATTTCCACCGGAGAAGAAGCCGGGCATGGTTTTTCTGTGATGGGCTCCTATCCTACCGGCGATACGACCCCGGATTGGGGCTGGCGCACAGAAATCCGGCTGGAATTGGACGATAAGTTGATGATTACCATGTACAACATTCCCCCAGGGGGGGATGAAGCCAAGGGGATTGAATTCGCCTTGCAAAGGATAAAATGATGCGTAGAATGACGTTTGCTTTGTTGCTGCTGGTTCTTTTGGGTCTTTTTTCCGGCTGTTCCAGCCAGCCAGATGTTCTTCCCCAAACCCCCGAACCCACCCTGGCTGTTCCTGTTTATTCCGTGCTGGGAACCTGGGAATATACCCTGGTGGAAAAGGCAACCGGGAATGCCTACGACAGCGGTACACTCACGTTCACGGGGACGGAAAGCGAGGGGAAGTATCGTATGTTGAACTTTTATGAAGTTGAGTACCTGGGAACTTACGTGGTCAATGGCCTCGAGGTCATCCTGGGGATGGAGAATTTCGCGATGACAGGCGGATTTACAGGCGTAGACACGATTTCTGGCACCTGGGAAAACCCCGCCGATGAAGTTGAAGGGACATTTGAAATGACCCGAAAATAGATTTTTCTGGGAGGGGGATTTTTTTAACCGCGTGCTCGCCAATGCAGCACAATCAGCGCGGAGAGCGCCATCTGAATGATGACAACCCCTACCCCGAGCGCAGATATTTCGCGCCCCAGCACAAAATACAACACAATCGAAAGATCTACCCAGCCCATGTAAATCCAGTGCCAGGCTTTGGCAAGCCCAGGCAGCCGTTCAGGCGGCTGAATCACCATCCAGGGAAAAACCACGTACCCCAGGCTGAGCAGTACAAAGACCCAAATATACGACTCCAGGTCGAAAAAGCCGGGCAGCGCCGAGCCATAGTAGATGAACGGGAAAATGGACAGGAAAACGATTGCAGGGCCAAGATCTTTACGTGTCATGGGTATATCTCCTGTATCCATTATATCTTTTCATGGATAAAATTCGCACAGGCACAATTTCGAATATAATAAGGCAAAACCTTGATCAACCAGGAATAATCGATCCTTGTCTGTCCAAACCCCTTTTCTTTCCATTATCATCCCTGCGCATAACGAAGAGTCGAGACTGCCGGGCACACTGGATAAAACCGTCAGTTTCCTGGAAGCCCAACCCTATGAAAGCGAACTGCTGGTTGTAGAAAACGGCAGCAAGGACCGGACGGCAGAAATTGTCCAGGCTTTCAAGGTGACCGCCCCCAATGTGCGCCTGGAACTATTGCGAGAAAAAGGTAAAGGCAAAGGGCTTGCTGTACGAACGGGTATGCTGGCGGCCACAGGCCAGTTTCGGTTCATGTGCGATGCCGATTTGTCCATGCCTGTAAGTGAAATCAGCCGGTTTTTTCCGCCCCACTTGGATGGGTATGATATTGTGATTGCATCGCGCGAAGCACAAGGAGCTGTTCGCTATGATGAGCCGGTTTACCGGCACTGGGGCGGGCGGCTGGTGAACCTTGCCATTCGTTTGATGGCGCTGCCCGGTTTACGGGATACCCAGTGTGGCTTTAAGTGTTTCCGGTCTGAAATCGCCCAGGACCTGTTTTACCACCAGACCATGGTAGGGTTTTCGTTTGATGTGGAAATTTTATATATCGCGCGTTTGCGCGGCTACCGTGTGATTGAACTTCCGGTACCCTGGTATTTCAATGCTGAGAGTAAAGTAAGCCCGGTGCGGGATACCCTGGGCATGGTCAGCGACATATTAAAAATTCGGCAAAACGCGCGCAATGGGGTATACAACCTGGGTGTGAATCCTGGGCAATAAAAAGTGACTGCCCCCCAGGCCGGAGAGCAGTCACCAAGAATTTGTGTTTGATTGCGCTGTGGTTATTTGGGTACGGCTGCAAACACGATTTCCAACAAGACATCATCATCCACACCCGCTACGGATTGGACCTGCGGAATTTGAAGCCCATAAACCGATCGTAAAACAACTGCAGAGGCTTTTCCTTCCAGGCGCTGTTCCGACACCACTTTGATTTCTGCTGCGAAAGTCGCCGGGGCAGTCACGTCGCGAATGGTCAGGTCGCCGATGATGTTGAATTTGAGCGTGTCTCCTACGGCAACCGTTTCAGGCATGCCTTCCAGGGCAGTTGGGGTGAACTGGATGAACTCGTAGCGGCCGGTTTGCAGAATTTGGTTAGCAATGGCATTATCGCGGAATTCGCTGTCGGTGCGCAGGGTGCGAGCATTGACCAGGACCGGGCCAAGGATGGATTGGGAGGGGTTATTGAAATCTATTGCGATTTCGGCTGCAACCTGGTTGGTAACCCCAACGGCAGTAAAAGGATTATTGCGCAGGATTTCATCAATTGAAAACTGTACATACGATTCCGAGGCAGAAAGGGTAAAAATGGTGGAACCAGCCGCCGCTACAGGCGCTTCACTGCCTGCTCCCGTTTCGGTGGGGGCGGGATAAGCGGGGTCGGCAGCCGGCGCAGGGGCTTGGGTGGCTGCAGGGTAGGCTTCTGGGGCATTATTTGCGGCCGGGTAGGCTTCGGGTGCGCTGGTGCTGGCGGGATAGGCTTCATTTGCCTGGCTGTTTTGGGGGGCAGTGGTTGGGGCGGAGGTGGCCGTCGCAATTGAAATGGCTGTCAGGGGTTCGCTGGCTTCAGGCGCCGGGCGTAAAGCCCAAAAAACGCCTCCAATCACCAAAAGCACCGCAACCCCAATAAAGAAAGCAACTGTTTTTTTCATCGTATTCTCCTCAATCAATGTTTATGTGAATGGCACCAGTCAAAGACTGTCTCTGAGGGCAGATGCCCACCAGGCGCAGTGTGTGGCTGGCTGTAAATCTTTCTCAATAAGCTTTGTATTATATTTGCACTGGTTTAAACCAAGATGCGCTGAGGTTAAACGCTGGCTAAGAAAAAAACATGGCTTTTTCCGTAATTAATTTGCCGTGAATTGCGCGAATTTGTGTGAAGTAAGGTCTGGAGACTTTATCCCAGGTGTGCGGGTTCAGGGGTAATTTGACCATCTTTTGCGTGTCGTTTCGAAAGGGCGAAGCGACTGAGAAATCTTTCTTTTCTTTGGAAGAGGCCGCAGCCATTTGCCGCGAATTGCCAGAATTTGCGCGCAAGGAGGCTGATTAATAGTTGTTTTAAGCGGAAATCAACCGACTGTCTGGCTGCGGGTTTCAAGATGCAGCGTGACCGGGCAGTGGTCGGAACCGGGCACATCATCATGAATCATCACGCTGCTCACTTGCGGAACCAGATTTGTGCTCGCCAGGAAGTAATCCAACCGCCAACCCACGTTGCGGGCACGAGCGCTTCCGATGTACGACCACCATGTATATTGGATTTTTTTGGGATAAAGGTTTCGGAATACATCCACAAAACCACTTTCCAGGTATTTGCTTACCCAGGCGCGTTCTTCGGGAAGAAACCCGGTGGTGTTTTGGTTTGATTTTGGGTTTTTTAAGTCAATTTCCTGGTGGGCAGTGTTGATGTCGCCACAAATAATCAGATGGCGCCCCGCACTGTGGAGGGCATCACACTGGTGGAGCAGCTCTGCGTAAAAGTCCAACTTAAAGGGAACCCGGCTGTGGTCGCGCCCGCCATTGGGAAAGTAAATATTAAACAAAATGATATTTTCAAAAAAGGTTTTAACCACTCTGCCTTCCGTGTCAAAAAGGGGAACCCCCAACCCGGTTTCAAATTGAACCGGGATGTTTTTGACCAATGTGAGGGTGCCGCTGTATCCAGGGCGGTCAGCCGGGTTCCAACACGCCTGGTAGGGGGCAAAAAGGGCCAGTTCGTCTGGGGTAAGCTGTTCCGGGCGAGCTTTGATTTCTTGCAGGCAAATGATGTCTGCGTCATGCTGCCGGATCCACTCCCAGCCATTTTTGCGCAGCAAGGCCCGCAGTCCATTGACGTTCCAGGTGGTAATCTTCATCGTGGCTCCTTTTCAGGGTCAGGGTATTTTTTGCCTTCCGAAAAAATCGGTTGAGAATGATGCAGGGGCTGCACTGTTTAAGAATAGAATTCTTGTAGACTGGTCCTTGGATGTGATTGCGGTAACTGCCCAACTGCAAACCTGATTTGCTCCTGTAATATACTATAATCAAACCCTGAAAGATACCCTTTTGTGCTGTTGTGCCCATGCCAATCTATGCCTCGCCAAAAGTTTGACCTCAGCCAGCTTCCTCCAGCGCCAGATTTGCACTTTGAAACTGCCCTCTGGCGCAGTGGACTGCGTTGGGTTGCAGGTGTGGACGAAGCCGGGCGGGGTGCATTGGCAGGCCCGGTGGCTGCCGGTTGTGCGGTTTTTCCCAGTGGGCTGAACCTGGCAGAAGCCGGTTTAATTGGCTTGAGGGATAGTAAAGAAATGCAAGCCGACAGCCGGGAAAAATTTGCGGTGCGGGTAAAAGCGGCAGCTGCTGCCTGGGCGGTTGGGTTTGCCAGCGCTGCCGAAATTGACCAGTTGGGCATTGTGCCTGCCACGCGGCTGGCCATTCGCCGGGCTTTGTTGAACCTGGAGCCCCTGCCAGACCACCTGTTGGTGGATGCCCTTGCCCTGCCCGATGTGCCCATTCCACAAACCACCCTGATTAAGGGCGATGCCCGCAGCCTTTCGATTGCCGCTGGCGCTGTATTGGCGAAAACCAGCCGCGACGCCTGGATGAATTCACTTGCCAGCCAATATCCCGCTTATGGTTTTCTGCAAAATAAAGGGTATGGTGTGGCAGCCCACCTGGATGCCCTGGCCCGTTTTGGGCCGTGCCCGGAACACCGATTCACGTTTGCCAGGGTTGGTTCTTGAGAAAAAACCCCGGCCAGAAGCCGGGGTTTTTCGAATTTGTACCGTTGGGAGTGCAGTGCTTTCAGGGTGCTGGTTATTTCGGTTCGAAGCGGAAGTTTTCGTATTTGACGGTTATTTCTTTCTCTACTACCCAAAAACCCACAAAACCGCTTTGGGGCATGTTTCGTACCAGTTTTTCGCCCGGCTTGGGGGTTTCATTGGTGAACCGGATCATGCGCACGTCATTCATGTAGATTTCGATATATTTTCCGTTTTCACTGCTTTCAATCCGGATCAGGCTGGGCAGGCGCGGGGTTGGGGGCAGGTTTGAAATTTCGCTGTCCAGGAAAACCCAGGGGTTGTTCGTTGCGTTTGGCAGGTGTTCGTACATTGTCCAACGGGCTTCGGGGAATTCCGAGCGAACAGCAACACTGTATGCCCAACCGAGGAAGTAATCTTCGGGGTCAATAATGCCGTCCTCATCTTCATCCAGGAAGCGCAGGGCAACCCCGAACAATTTCCAGGGACGACCGTCTACAAAACTGGATTCATAAGTCATCGAAAAATCGGTGGCGAACCCACAGGCGGTGCAAACGGCCAGGCAGCCAGCCGACGCCCGGCCCACATCCAGGGCACACTTTTCAAACGGTCCCATGAATAGGGCATCGTTTTCAATCCGAATTCCGTCAAAGAGGTTAAAGAAACCCTCATCTTCCGAGAATGAGGTGCGAATGTTGGAATTGCTGGCGGTTGGGCCTGGCTCCTCGGTTTCAGGGATGCTGGTTGGAGTCGGTTCAGGGGTGGGTTGGGCCGATTGGGTGGCCAGGGCCGCCAGCGCCTCGGCGGTTGCGGATGTGCGGGTTGCTTCCAATTCCAGGGCCAGAACCGTTTGTGTCTGCTGAAGTTGGGCTTCCTGGGTGGCTGCCGTATTCACTTCAACCTGGGTAGGGGGAATATCGGTTGGGCTTTGCGCAGCAGAACTGCCCCGCCCTAACACAAAGGCGAGCACCAGTACAACCACCAAACCGATGGCGGCCAGACCGCCATAAAGCAACAAATTATTGCGGCCCGCCCGGGCGGTTGGGGCGGCCTGGCTTTGTTCTGCTGTGGGGTTTATGGGCGTGCCGGGTTGGGTTGGCCGGGAGCCTTCGATGGAGGCAACTTCATCCCGCATCATTTTTGCCATGGTGGGTTTAACCACGTCGGTGATCGAATCGGGCATTTCACCACCAGCCACCAACCTCAGTGCGTTGGCAAACTCACGGGCGGTTTGGAAACGCAGGTGTTTGTTTTTGCTCATCACCTTCTCGATGATGACTTGTAGGGCGTAGGGTAAATCGCCTGCTGCTTCCTGAATGTTTGGAACGGGATCGGTGATATGTTTGACGGCCTGCCCCATCGGGGAGGTGGCCTGGTAGGGAACCACACCAGCCAACATTTCAAAGACAATCACGCCCATGGAATAAATATCGCTGCGGCCGTCAATGTCTTCATCGCCGCGGGCTTGTTCGGGACTCATGTAGGCCGGCGTGCCAATGATGGCGTCCCCGGTTAAGGTTCCGGTGGATTCTGTGAGCTTGGCGATGCCAAAATCGGTCAGGTAGGCCTGCCCGTGTTCGTCGAACATGATGTTGTCGGGCTTAAGGTCGCGATGGACAATGCCGCGTTGGTGGGCATAATCCAACGCGGGAGCAAGCTGCCCGATAATTTGGGCGGTTTCTACAATGTTCATGCGTCCTTTGCGGATCCGGTCGCCCAACTGCCCCCCTTTCATAAAGCGCATCACAAGGTAGGGCTGCCCGGCATCATCCCCAAAGTCATACACAGGTACGATAGAAGGGTGTTCCAGGGAGGCTACTGTGGTGGCTTCTTGAAGAAAACGAACCCGGAACAATTCCTGATGGAGAAATTCGCGGGGCAACACCTTAATCGCCACATCTCTTTTAAACTGCGGATCAAAGGCTTGAAAGACCGTGGCCATACCGCCCCGGCCCAACTCACCTGTGACCTCATAGCGTCCAATTTTCCGGTTAGAAGTCATAAAGCAGCCTCGGTCATAACAAAATACCAGCCCCGGTGCTTCCAGGGTTGGGAATGATACGATTATAACCAGTTTTGCTTTTTATGGGGAATTTTCTTGAGATCGGTCTGCTTTTCAATTGCAAATTGGGGAATGTTCATTTAAAATTAATATAAGCCAAGATCCTCACGTTGATGATTTCAAGAGGAACGGGCGGGTATGATGAGTAAAAACGTGCTGAACGTTTGATTTTCAGCGAATCAATTTCGGAGGATGCGATATGAAATCCAAAAAGGGTAATATTCCACTTGGCCTGGCGCTCATTGGGGCTGGAGGGCTTTTTCTGGCGCAAACGCTCGGATTGCTGGATGCTTTTGCCCCGTCAGCCTGGACGTTGATTTTCCTGGGTGCCGGATTTTTGTTTTTGGCTGGCTACTTTACAGAGGGAGTATCAGCCTGGGGTTGGCTTTTCCCGGCTACCATTTTTATGGGGATCGCAGCAACCATTTTTATGGCAGACCGGGGTATTGGGGATGCGATTGTTGCTGCTCCGGTAATTGCGGGTGTGGGATTACCGTTTTTAGCAGCATACCTGGTGAATCGAAAAGCGAATTGGTGGGCCTTAATTCCTGCCTGGTCAATGTTCGTGGTGATGCTGATTTTGGTTTTTGCCGATTATGCACCAGGTGAAGCGATTGCCGCCCTGGTGTTGTTTGGGGTTGCAGCTCCCTTTTTCCTGGTGTTCTTTCTTTCGATTCCCAATTGGTGGGCGATGATTCCTGCGGGGATTCTAACCAGCATCGGGGTTATGATTCTGCTGACCGGTATTGAGGGGGTGTTTAGCCAGGGTACGTTTGCGGTCGGGGTCATGTTCTTAGGTTGGGCGGTCACTTTTGGCGTTCTATGGCTGCGCAGGCATATCTCACCTACAGATTGGGCAAAATATCCCACAATTCCATTGGCAATTATTGGGCTTGGGTTTCTGGTGTTTACCGATGGGGTGGAATACCTGGGTGCGATACTGCTGATTTTGGGTGGCGGCTATTTGCTTTTACGCGGTTTCACACAGAAGTAGACTTTTCTGTAAACAAAACGTGGCCAAAGTGGGTTTCCCAAAAAAAATCCCTGCCGGGAACCGAACCGGCAGGGATATATTTTCACATCAGGCAGGTTGGGTTGTTACGGGTTGTCGAACCGGACCGTAACGGTCATTCCCCAGCGCAAGCGCTCTTCATCCACAGGGTCGAGCCGGATTCGGGCAGTATAGGTAATATCCCCGCGCTTGGTAACCGGGATATTGCTGATGCTTTCAACTTCCCCGGCAATTTCCAGGCCGGGCAGGGCATCTGGTTCGATGCTGATTCGCTGTCCAACAGCGATATTCACCACTTCAATTTCGGTCAGGTCGTCGGTCTCTACATACCAGGTGCGGGTATCGGCCAGCGTGATTACCGGTTTTCCGGGAGCGGCTTGCTCATTTACATCCATATCCAACCAGGCAATAGTGCCGGCGTATGGGGCGCGGATTTCCAGGTAGGCAAGTTGGCTTTCCAGTGCAGCAATCTGATCATCAATGGTGGCCAGGGCGGCCGTCAGTTGGGCCAGGGCGTCTGGGTCTGGACCATTTTCGAGAAGGGCAGTTTTCCGATTGGCCTCATCCAAACCAGCCTGGGCAAGGTCAACCCCCTCTTTTGCCCGGTCATACGAAAGCTGGATGAGTTGACGGGCTCGTACGGCTGCCTGGTAGGCATCCTGGGCGGTTTCAAGGGTTGCCTCGCTTGCCGTGCGTTCGGGGTTGTCGCTTGAAAGGTCGGCGACATCATCAAAGGCTTCTTGGGCATCTTCCAATGCGGTTTTGGTATCGTTGATTTCTAACAGTGCGTCATCCAGGGCGGTGCGAAAGTCCTGCATGTTGATCGCGTCTAAAGCAGCCTGGGCTTCAATCAGTGCCTGCCGGGCTGTAAGTACATCCTGGTTGGCCTGGGCTTTCGCCAGGGCTGCGGTTTTGTTCAGGGTGTCGAGCTGTTGGGAGGTTTTCAGACGCTCCAGACGGGCAGCAGACAGCTGGGCTGTGATGGCTTCCCGGTCTCCAAGCCGGGCTAAAACCTGGTCTTCAACAACCGCATCCCCCTCTTCTACCAGAATCTCAACAATCGTCCCGTTGGCAGAAAAGGCCAGGGACATGAAACGAGCTGGCACAAGGTAACCTTCGGCAATGACGATTTCAGGCGATGTGATCGCAGGCGCAGCCGCGGTGGGGGTGGGGGAGGCTGTTTCAAACAGCGAGCAGCCAGACAGCGCAAACGCTGCAAGCCCGATCCATAACATCCATTGCGTTTTTTTCATGGTTCCGCTCCTTGGTTTTTTACCCAAAGTAGTTAGTTTTATGCCTGTCCTGGCCTCCATTCGTGGCTTGGAAAGGCAGTTGGGTTCGATTATTCATATGCCAGCACCTCCCGGATGGTCATGCGCGCTGCACTGCGGGCCGGGATGACGCTTGCAAAGGCTGAAAGCGCCAGCACCACCACCAACCAGATGATAAATCCGTTTGTGGTAAAGGCGAAGTTTGCCGGGCTGTTAAACATTGCCTGGCTGATGATGTTGGAGAGTACACTGGTGATTGGGAAAGAAAGCAACACAGCCAGGATGTAGCTGAAAACTCCAATTAACAGTCCTTCGACGACCACCAGTTGAATGACAACCTGGTCGTAAGCGCCAATGGCACGCATAACGCCAATTTCGCGGGTGCGTTCGAGTACATTCATGCTTAATGTACCTGCCAAACCAATACTGCCCACCAGCGCGGTCATGATGGCCAGGATGAGCAGCACAATCGTCAGAACCCCCAGCAGCTCGGTGATGGTTGCGGTAAAACTCTGCCCGGCCTCGGTGGATGAAACCTGGAAGCCGCGGTCACGGTAGAGCGAATCTACCTGGGAAGCAAGCCTTTCCTGGTAAGCCAGGTCGTGCTGTTCGGTCACAATCCGGTAGGTGCGGGCCCGGTTGGGTTCGTTGAGCGTGCGCGAAAGGGTTTCATAAGTAGAATAGGCAAAAAGACGGTCCAGACCGGCGTATTGGAAAATGCCCACCACCTGCCAGGTTTCTTCTTTGCCGAGAATATTGATGGTGATGAAATCGCCTGCTTTTAGGTCGGGGGCCAGGTCGTAAAACGCCTCGTTAATGGCCAGCACTTTGCCATCCCCAGGCTGCACCCAACGGCCTTCAAGCAAAATGGGGGTGATCAGGTCGGACTCTCCGGGGGGGGCGAGAATGGTAATGGTATCTATGGTTGCGCCGCTCGACCCAACCCAATCGACGGCGGTGGCTGCCCAGCCTTCGACTCGCACCACACCAGGAACACGCATTCCAATTTGCTGAATTTCTTCCACCAGGTAGCTCTGGCTGAAATCAATGTTTACATCAGCAGTGAAATATTGGGTGATATCTTCCACTTTGCGGTTGAGGGCAATTTGAACGTTGAAAACCGAGATGAAAATGGACCCGCCCAGCGCCAGGGTGAACAGTGTGAGGGCAAGCCGGCTCTTGCGCCGGAAGGTGTTGCGAATGGCCACCAGGTTGGGGCCTTTTACCCAGCGGATGGATTCAATCCAGCGGTCAAAACGGCTGCGCCGGCCGCTGGGGTCTCCCAGGTTGGCTGCTCCACTCACAGCTTCCTGAACCGTGGTGCGCGCTCCACTGCGCACGGGGAAGATGCCGGCCAGCAAGGGTACACCGATTGCAATCACCATTTGAAGCAGAACTGCTTCGGGAATGATCGGCACTGGGGAGGTGCGGGCCAATTCAATGTTAATCAGTTCTGCCAGTTGGGCCGACATCCAGTAGGCCACGGCTGCACCGCTGGGAATGGCAATTGCCAGGGCCACCAGGCTGAGCAGCAAAATGAACGTCAGGTACATCCCAATAATTTGCAGGCTGCGCCCTCCAATTAATTTCATCACGCCAATTTGGCGAAGCTGTTGGCTGAGCAAAGAATTTAGCGTGTTGGCGATGAGCGAGCTGCTTAAAAACACCACCAGCACGCCAAGCAAACTGAGAACGCCCAGAACTGCCTGGACAATGTAGCCGAGGGGATGTTGGTTTTGTGGATTGTTGGTGGTATTGAACACCATGCCCCCACTCGATTCTATTTGTTCATTGATTCTTTCAGAAACCGCCTGGATGTCGTCCAGGTTGTTTTTATCTCCGGAGATGGTGATTAAGAGCTGGTTGTAGCTTTCGGGTTGAAGCAGCCAGGGGAGGGTGTCGAAGCTGACAAACCCTTTGCGTTTGTTCAAAATGCCTTCCAGCCCGGCGGTCAGATCTTTGGTTGTGCCAACCACCTGGAGGGAGCGCAGGGTGCCATCGGGAAGTTGGATGGTAATGGATTCGCCGATGGTGGTGTTCAATTCTGCCAGGGCAGGGGCAAACAAAACGACTTCGCGCCGTTCGGGGTAGGCTTGCCCCGCGAATGGTTTAAGAATGTTGATTTCTTGCCGGGTATAGTCTTTCTTTGCGGCCAGTTCCAAGGATGCCCATTGATCGGGGCCAAGTTGAACCCGCACCGTGAAGGCGCGTTCGCCTTCAACCTGGTCCACACCTGAAATGCGGCGCAGGCTTTGCACGAAATCTTCATCTAACCCCGTGGTGGATAAACGGGTGTTTGCGGGGTTGGCGCTGGCGTAGCTGGTGTTCATCCCTTCCGGAATGAGGATGTAGGCGCCGGCAATCATGCCAACAGCAAAAACCCCGATGGCGATGGAGGCAATCACCAACAGGGTGCGGGCCTTATTGTCCCACAAATCGCTGATTACTTTACGCCAGCGGGGTCTAAACATCGCCATTTTCCTTAATACTTGCCGAGCGTGTCGGGCGCAGCCGTTTTGCCAGGCGTGAGAACAGGCTGCGCTGCATGGTTGAGCCTGGCCTGGGCTGTCCGCCCCGGGCCTGGTGTTCGCCCAACCGTTCTTGGGATACTTTGTAAATTGCAGCTCGCATGGCGGTTGCATCTGCCATCAGTTCATTGAATATCTGCCGGTCGAGGGCAATCAGCTCAACAGGTTCTCCACCCGCTGCCCGGATGCCAGCCACGGGTTTGCTGGCGTGGAGCAGCTCGATTTCGCCAAAATATTGGCCAGGACCAAGCCGGGCAATGGCCCGATCGCCGCCATTGGGTTCTTCCAGGGTGACATCTACAAAACCCCGGTTAATCATGTAAAAATACCCATGGCTTTCTCCCTGGCGGATAATCACTTCCCCCGGGGCGTATTGCATAGGTTTATGGGATTTGGTAGCTCGCAGCATTTGCTGGTGGCTTAACAAGGGCAGGGTGGTGGCAATGGTTTCGTTGATCACTTCGCCATCGGAGAGCAGCAATGTGCGGTTAGAGCGTTGGGCAAGCTGGTTGTCGTGGGTCACAATGACTACTGTTTTACCCTGCTGAACCAGGTTGTGAAAAATTTGGAACACGTTTTCTGCCGAGCGCGAATCCAGGTTGCCGGTGGGTTCATCGGTGATCAGGATGGTCGGGTCGTTAGCCAGGGCGCGGGCGATGGCAGCGCTTTGCTGCTGGCCGCCAGATACTGCGGCAGGCATTTTATAGGCTTCCTTTTGCAGGCCAACCATTTCCAGCAGGTTCAAAGCCCTGTCTTTGTGTTCGTTGGCTGGGAAAACATTGGCAATTTGCATGGGGAGCATGACGTTTTCCAGCAGGCTGAGCATCGGTAAAAGCTGATAAAACTGGAAGACAATGCCCAGGTTTTTACCGCGCCAGATGGCCATCTGGCTTTCACTCATCGCGTGGATGTCGGTACCGTTGATGATAACTTTTCCGGAGGTAGGCCGGTCAATTCCAGTGATCATATTGATCAGGGTAGATTTGCCGCTGCCCGATTTACCGACCACGGCCACAAATTCTCCGGCATGGATGGAGACGTTGATACCTTTTAGCGCCTGGAATTCACCTGCGGCAGTATGAAAGGTTTTCGTAATATCCCGCATCTCAATCAGGGCGGGTGGGTTGGTCTGGTTGGAGGCAGTCCGGTTCATGGTGCCCTCTTTACAGGTTTGCTGCGGTGTTCTTGATGCACAACCTGACCATCGCTAAGTTGAATCAGATGGGTAAACCGCCCGGACATCGCGTTGTCGTGGGTAGCCATGATGACGGTTTTTCCCTCGGCCACCAGGCTTTCAAAAAGCTGGATGATGTGTTCTGCTGTAACGGTGTCTAGATTTCCGGTGGGTTCATCGGCAACCAGGATGCCAGGTTCGTTGGCCAGTGCCCGGGCAATCGCCACACGCTGCTGCTGGCCGCCGGAGAGCAGGCTGGGGGTTTTGTGAATATGCTCTTCCAATTCCACTGCTGTGAGCAGTTGGATGGCTTTTTCGCGGCTGGGGCGTGGGGTAAACTTGCCCGTGAAATCCATGGGCAGCATGACATTATCCACCAGGGTCAGCATGGGCATCAATTGAAACGACTGGTAAACTACGCCAACGTTTTGGCCTCGCCAGAGGGCAACCTGGTTTTCATCCAGGGTGTGAATGGGGGTGCCATTTACCCAGCACTCTCCCTCGGTCAGGGTGTCTACTCCGGTGAGCATATTCACCAGGGTCGATTTTCCGGCACCCGATTTGCCCACCACACCCACAAATTGGCCTCGCTGAATTTCCAGATTGATCTGTTGAAGCGCAGGAAAATTGCCCGCCGCGCTGCGGTACACTTTGGATAAGTTCACCAGCCGGATTAAGGGATTACCATCCGAAAGAGATATTTTCCCCACAGGGTGGGGATCCTGGAGATGGCTGTTTTTTAGGCGATAGGTGCGGTTTTTCTGGGAAAACATGAGATTCGATTATAAAAACCGGCTGTCGCCCGGCGGCTAAATTGGAATGATTCTGGTTTTTTGTCCACTGATTTGTGGATGAATTAGGGTTGTTTTTTGTTGCATCGAATATAACCAAGGTATATTGTAACGTTTATCACAAGGTTTGGCAAATGAGGGATGATTAAGTAGCCGAGAGCCAGGTGCTGGAGAACACAGATTTGTGGGGTTTGAGATATCTTGAGCTCGTTTCTATATGACCAGGAGATTGCTTCGCTTCGCTCAATATGACAACCCTGTGTATTTTGGAGGGGGAGACCCTCACACCCAATCCTATGCGCCCAGCGGAGCCTTCTGAAGTTGTTCAGCGGCGGCTTGCCCGGCGATCCAACTGGTTGTCCAGGCTGCCTGGAAGTTGAATCCGCCTGTTAAACCGTCTATGTCCAAAACCTCACCGGCGAAAAACAAGCCGGGAATCAGGCGGCTCTGCATGGTTTTGAAATCTACTTGGTCCAGGGAGACCCCTCCGCAGGTGACAAACTCTTCTTTGAAAGGACCTTTACCCCGGATGGGGTAGCGGCCGGCGGTAAGTTCTTCTGCCAGGTGTGTGAGCTGGCTGCGCGAAAGGTCGGCCCAATTTTGGGTTTCGGTGATGCCCGCGGTTTCTACGAACCGTTTCCACAGGCGCTGCGGCATTGAGTCAAAAGGACTGTGTGCGACTGGCTTTTTACGGTTTGTCGTAGGGCTGTTTTTGAACGCTTGCAGGGCAGAGAGGGCTTCTCCGGTTGCCAGGGGGTGCAGCCAGTTCACCTGCAGATTGGCATGGTATCTGCTGTTGGCCAGGCTGCGAGCACCCCAGGCTGACAGGCGCAGCACGGCTGGCCCGCTCAACCCCCAATGGGTAATCAGCACAGGCCCGGTTTGTGGTTGGAGCGGTTTTTTTCCGGCACTGGCAGGTTTACCCGCTGGGTTGAGCAGGGTCAATTGGACAATGGGAACCGAAACCCCGGCGAGGCCATCCAGCCGCGGGTCTTTTATGTTAAAAGTAAACAAAGATGGAACTGGGGGTTCAATTTGGTGCCCCAGCGACTGGGCCAGGAGAAACCCACCTTGCTCCCCGCCGGTTGCCAGCAAGACAGCCCTGCAGGAAACCTGGCTGTTTTCGCCACCAGGATGGCGCAGCCACAGTTCAAAGCTGCCTTCGCCAGGGTTTTGGACGATTTTAACAACCGCAGTTTGGTTCCAAATGACCACGCCGGCCTGCCGGGCAGCGTGCTGCAGGGTATCTGCAATGGTGGTGGAACTATCGGAAACCGGGAAAATTCTGCCATCACTCTCGGTTTTCAGGGCTGCACCCCGCTGTTGGAACCAGGCCACGGTGTGGGAGGGGTGAAAGCGATTGAATGGCCCCCGCAAAGCCGCACCACCGCGCGGGTAAAATTCCACCAATCGGGCCGGGTCGAAGCAGGCATGGGTCACATTACAGCGTCCACCCCCGGAAATCAACACCTTGCCCAGGTTTTTGCGAGCTTTTTCTACGATCAAAACCCTCAGCCCGGCTTTTTTTTCAGAGGCAGCAATTGCGCCAAAAAAGCCAGCTGCACCGCCGCCGACCACAATCAGGTCCCAGCCTGGAGCAGGTTTGGCGATCATGCAGACTCAGGCAGCCGGATAACCAGGCCCTCATTGGGACGCAGGGACAGTCCCTCCAGTTTGACCAGGCCTGCCCGGTCGAGGGCGGTAGACATTTCAACCACGCCCTGGTTGTTTACTTCGGGCAGATCCACAAATTGGGTGTTGTTGGACAGGTTGAGTACAACCAGGTAGCGATCGGCACCGCTTCCATGGGGGGGCAGACGCAGGTAAGCAAAAACATCGTTCCCGCCCTGCGACAACACCCGGATTTTTCCAGCGTGCAGAGCAGGTTCGGCACGCCGCAGCCGGGTAAGGGCGCGGTAAAGCGCCAGCATTGAGAAGGGGTTCGCTTCCTGGGCTGCAGCGTTGCGGGTGACAGAATCAGATGCAACCGGTAGCCAGGGTGATACGTCCGGTAGGGTAAAGCCAGCGTTTTGGCTGGCATCCCACTGCATGGGCGTGCGTTCGGGGTCTCTGCCAATTGAATCGGCTAATTCGGGCAGGTTGAGTGCGGGAGGGTCCTGGATGCGATCCAGCGGGATGGGCACATTTTCCAGGCCGAGTTCTTCACCGTAATAGGTGGTGGGTGTGCCGTGCAAGGTGAGCAGCAGCATATTGGCAACCCGGGCCTGGGGTTGGTTCAGCCGGCTGGCAATTCGATGTTGGTCGTGGTTTCCCAAAACCCAGTTGGGCCAGGCGTCCGCGGGCAGGGCAGCATGATATTCTGTGACAACCTGGCGCAAGGCAGCTGCATTCCAACTTTCCGCCCTGGCCTGGTCAATCAGCCTGAAGTTAAAGGGCAGGTGGCATTCATCCAGCCGCTCCCCATAATACTTCGCCAGTTCTTCATTCGGCAGGTAAATTTCGCCAACCATCATTCGCTCGGAATATTCGTCCAAAACAGCCCGCATTTGTCGAATCAGATTGTGGACTTCGGGGTGGTTTTGGGTGTAGATGTGCAGCAGGGAAGAGATGGGCCAATCGCCGGGTTTGAAGTTTGGGTTGGGCGGCTCGTCGCGCAGGGCTTCATCTTTCATCATTAACCAGATGACATCCACCCGAAAACCATCCACGCCTCGATCGAGCCAGAAACGCATAATATCCAGCATGGCGGGTAAAACGTCCGGGTTGCGGTAATTTAACTCGGGCTGCTCGGGAAGAAATTGGTGCAGGTAATATTGGCCTGTGTGGGGGTCCAAAGTCCAGGCTGGGCCGCCAAAAAAACTTACCCAGTTGTTGGGGGGGCCGCCATCGGGGGCCGGGTCTCGCCAGATATACCAATCGCGCTTGGGGTTGGTGCGGCTGCTGCGGCTTTCTTTGAACCAGGCGTGTTCGTGTGAGGTGTGGTTTGGAACCAGGTCAATCAACAGTTTTAGACCACGTTGGTGGGTTTCTGCCAACAATTGATCGAAGTCTTCCAGGGTGCCGAAAATGGGGTGAATATTGGTGTAGTCTTGAACGTCATAACCGAAATCGGCCATGGGGGAGGGGTAAATGGGGGAAAGCCAGATGGCATCTACCCCAAGATGTTGAATGTAGTCCAACCTCTGAAGAATTCCGGGTAAATCGCCAATGCCATCCCCGTTGGTGTCCTGGAAGGAGCGGGGGTAGATCTGGTAAATGATTCCTTTTTGCCACCACAGGTATGAGTTTTGCATAAACTTCTCCACGGGTATTTGTGTTTTGGGAAGCGCAGATTGTTCAGTTTGTGTAAATTATACTCTTCTGAGGGTGAGATGCGATTTTGTGTAAGCGAGCAGCAAGAAAGCAGTTCATTTCCATTGTACAATTAAGGAAAATCTAAAAATCATCTGCAGGGATTTTATATGAGAATACAACCATTTTTTGTTTGGGCATGGCTTCTGCTGGCAGTTTTAGGGGGCCTGGCTGGTTGCCAGGGGGCTTCTCAAACAGCCTGGGACGAGATGCCTGCAGCGGGGGTGCTCTCGCCTGATGGCCAGCTCGCCCTGACTCTTGCGTTGATCAACGGCGTGCCGCATTACCAATTGGAGCGCAACCAGACCTTGGTGGTGCTGCCATCCCGCCTCGGATTTGAATTCACCAATGCACCGCCTTTGGGTGACAATATGGCCATCATCCAGGTGGAAACCGCCTCGTTTGACGAAACCTGGGAACAGCCCTGGGGTGAAGAGCGTTTTATCCGCAACCGCTACAACGAGCTGCGGGTCACACTGGAAGAGGCGGGTGATTTGCAGCGGCAAATGGTGTTAGTTTTCCGTTTATTTAACGATGGCCTGGGTTTTCGGTACGAGCTGCCTGCCCAGCCCAACCTGCAAGATATCCAAATTCGGGCTGAGCGCACGGAATTTGCCCTGGCGGAAGACGCCGACACCTGGAGCATCCCGGCTTTGCAAGAGAATCGTTACGAATACCTCATCAGCCAGGTACGTCTCCGTGAGCTAAAGCGGCCGGTGCACACCCCCCTGACGCTGCGCAACCAAAGCGGGCTGTTCCTATCCATTCACGAAGCCGCATTGGTGGATTATGCTTCAATGTACCTGGAAGGGAACGCAAATGGTAACCCGCAAACCCTGCAGGCCAGGTTGGTACCCTGGCGCAATGGTGTGGCGGTGGTGAGCCAGCTTCCGCTGAAAACCCCCTGGCGCACCATCCAGGTTGCCGAGTGGGAGGGAGACCTGATCACTTCTTACCTGGTGTTGAACCTGAATGAGCCCAACCAATTGGGCGATGTTTCCTGGGTCAAACCCGGCAAATATGTGGGCATCTGGTGGGGCATGCACCTGGGAATTTATACCTGGGGCAGCGGTCCAAACCATGGCGCAACGACTGCCAGAACCAAAGAATATATTGACTTTGCGGCTCTTTATGGCTTTCGAGGCGTTTTGGTTGAGGGCTGGAACCTGGGTTGGGATGGTAATTGGGCTGGCAATGGGGCGTCGTTCAGCTTTACCCAACCCTACCCGGATTTTGACCTGGAAGAGGTCACCCGCTATGCCCGTGAAAAAGGTGTGGTGCTGATTGGTCACCACGAAACCGCTGCCAATACGCAAAACTACGAAAGTCAGATGGAAGACGCCTTTGCGCTGTACCAACGACTGGGGGTGGATACGGTGAAAACCGGGTATGTTGGTTCGCGCCTGGATGGCGGCGAATGGCACCATGGTCAGTTTGGGGTTGCCCATTATAACCATGTGATGGAGACAGCAGCCCGTTATCAGATCAGCATCAATATCCATGAGCCGATTAAAGATACAGGGCTAAGGCGCACCTACCCAAACATGCTCAGCCGGGAAGGCGCTCGAGGGGCTGAATATGACGCCTGGAGCGGCGATGGCGGCAACCCACCCAACCATGTGCTGCTCCTGGCTTTTCAGCGCATGCTCTCCGGGCCCATGGACTACACCCCTGGCATGCTGGATGTGCGTTATCCAGAACACCAATCGCGCAATCAGATCAACACGACTGTAGCCAAGCAGCTTGCGTTTTACGTGGTTTTATACAGCCCGCTTCAAATGGCTGCCGACTTGCCAGAAAACTATGTAAACAACCCGGCTTTCCAGTTTATTGTAGATGTCCCATGTGACTGGGAAACCACCCGGGTTCTGCATGCTTCGATTGGAGAATCCCTGACGATTGTTCGCAAAGACCGGAATTCTGATGATTGGTACCTGGGCAGCGTTACTGCGGAGGATGCCCAAAACCTGACTGCCCGGCTCGATTTTCTGGACCCAGGGGTGACCTACCTGGCGCAAATCTATGCCGATGGTCCGGACGCCCACTGGAATACCAACCCCTGGCCTGTAGTTATCACAGAACAACAAGTTACCTCAGCAGACCGGTTGGAGCTGGCCCTGGCCCCGGGTGGGGGCATGGCCATTCGCTTTTCACCGATTAAATAAACACCGATTCGAGGATAATTGTGTTATAGTTACTTTTTAGAATGTTATCGGATGGTTAACTGATTTTAGAGAATGAGCCAATTCACAAAAGTTTCTTGCCGCAATCTTTGGAAAATCTTCACTCCCAAAAAGAAGCGCATCCAACTTCCGGACCCCGCTTTAAGCAAAGCTGAAATTTTAAAGCAAACCGGGATGGTGGTTGCAATCAAGGACGTTTCTTTTGAAGTCAAAGAAGGGGAGATTTTTGTGATTATGGGCCTCTCCGGCAGTGGAAAATCTACCCTCATTCGCTGTGTCAGCCGCCTGATTGAACCAACCTTTGGCGAAGTTTTGTTTGATGGCGCAAATGTCACCAAAATGAATAAGCGCCAGCTGCGCGATATGCGCCGCCACAAAATGAGCATGGTGTTCCAGCATTTTGGTCTGTTTCCTCACCGAAAAGTGATTGAAAACATGACCTATGGTCTTGAAATCCAGGGGGTGGAAAAACCCACTGCGTTAAAACGGGCCCACCACATGCTGGACCTGGTTGGCCTGACGGGTTGGGAAAACCATTACCCGAGTGAACTAAGTGGTGGAATGCAGCAGCGGGTAGGCCTGGCGCGTGCCCTGGCCGTAGACCCGGAACTGCTCCTTTGCGATGAGCCCTTCAGCGCCCTCGACCCGCTGATTCGCCGCGATATGCAAAATGAACTACTCCATTTGCAGCAGCGGGTTCGTAAAACGATGTTGTTCATTACCCACGATTTTTTGGAAGCCATTAAGCTGGGCGACCATATTGGGATTATGAAAGATGGTGAACTCATCCAGGTGGGCACAGCCGAAGACATTGTTGCAAACCCCGCGAACGACTATGTGCGCGAGTTTACGCAAGATGTCCCCAGGGTTAAAGTGCTTACAGCCCGTTCCGTGATGAGACCCTGGCAAGGTGCTCCTGCCGATCACGGCGTCCGGGTTCCGCAAGATACCCGTCTGGAACAGCTCATCCAACTCACAGCGGCCAGTGACGCTCCGATTTCCATCGTGGATCAAGATAACCACTCTATTGGCTATGTGGACCGGGATGTGGTTCTTCAGGCCCTGGCAGGCCAGGGAGCATAACCCATGCAGCAAATCATTACCCAGGCCATCCAGGACCTTGATGTTCGCTACAGGCTGCGCGAAGCCTTGCTTGCCCTGGTTTTAATTGGGGGAGTCCTTACCCTGGCCTGGCTGGGCAACCAGGTGGAATTGGAACAGGGCTTCCCCGTGTCCTGGAACCTGGAGCTGCGCCAGAGCATTGATCGCTATGAAGATTGGCTGATCACGCACCGCACCACCCATCCTATCTTTACTTATTTCTTCAATCCTGTAAGCCGCACCATTGATGCCAGTTTACGGGTGGTTGAGCGCGGGCTCATGGCACTGCCATGGAGTGTTGTGGTCACTGCGGGGTTGATATTAGGCTACTTATGGGGCGGAAAAAAACTGGCTGCCCTGGCTGCTGCGTGCTTGTGGTTTATGGCAGCCATTGGCCTTTGGCCTGAATCCATGCAAACCCTGACGTTAATCGGCGTGTCGGTGTTGATTTCTTTGCTGTTGGGCATTCCGCTGGGCATTCTGAGCGCACGCTTTACCTGGATTGAAAAAATTCTCCGGCCGGTGTTGGATGCCATGCAAACCATTCCCGCTTTTGTATACCTGATTCCGGTGCTGCTGGTTTTTGGGGTGGCACGTGTGCCGAGTGTCATCGCAACTGTAATATTTGCGCTGCCGCCGGCCATTCGCTTGACCAACCTGGGCCTACGCCAGGTACCCCACACCATTATGGAAGCCGCCTATTCTTTTGGGGCGACTTCGCGCCAGGTTTTGTTTAAGGTGCAAATTCCATTGGCCATCCCTTCAATTGTAACGGGCATCAACCAGACGATTATGATGGCCCTGGGGATGGTGGTTATTGCCGCACTGATCGGCGCCGGCGGCCTTGGAAAAGAGGTGTTGGTGTCGTTACAACGGCTCCAGGTAGGACGGGCAATGGAAGCCGGGCTGGCAATTGTGTTCATGGCCATTCTGCTCGATCGCTTGGGCAGCGCCCTGGCGGGTTCGTTTAACTTACGGCGCAGTTTGCGCCAAAGCCGGTTGGCCCAGAACGTGGTTCTTAAAAAAGTCCTTGGTTTACTTCCTCCCCAGCCCGAAAAAAACCAGCGTGTCTGGCGGCGTTTGTTTGAAATCCGTCACTGGCTGATTGGCTTGAGCATCTTACTGCTGGTGTTTCTGCTGGCCTGGGCAATTCCGGCTTTGCAAACTTACCCTTCTGCATGGATGATTTCGATTCGCGCACCCGTAGACGCTGCAGTTGTTTGGATGCGCGATAACCTCTACCAGATAGGCAGCCTGCCCATTGGCACCGGCCCGTTTAGCGATTGGTTGGTAATTCAGTTTCTCCACCCCTTACGGGCACTTCTAACCGAAGGCATTCCCTGGCCTGCACTGATATTGATATTTGCTGCAGCCGGATTGGCTGCAGCAGGTTGGCGGTTAGCGTACCTGGCTGCATTTGGCTTTTTAATGGTGGGGTTGTTGGGGATGTGGGCCAATGCCATGGATACGCTCAGCCAGGTTTTTGTGGCTGTGGTGATTGCCCTGGTTGTTGGCATTCCGCTGGGCATTGCCAGCGCTCGCAGCAGGTGGCTGGAGGAGGTTTTACGCCCGGTTTTGGATTTCTTCCAAACCATTCCGCCGTTTGTATACCTGGTTCCGGTGATTATGCTGTTCAACATTGGCCGGGTTCCTGGAATTATTGCTGCGGTGATTTACGCCATCCCGCCGGTCATTCGCCTCACCAACCTGGGCATCCGACAGGTGGATGGGGAAGTGGTTGAAGCGGCAGATGCTTTTGGCTCAACCGATTGGCAAAAGCTGCTGAAAGTACAGCTCCCCCTGGCGCTGCCTTCCATTCTTTTGGGGGTCAACCAAACCATTATGATGGTGCTGTCCATGGTGGTGATCTCTGGTATGGTGGGTGGGGGCGGCCTGGGATTGGAAGCGGTGATTGGCCTGGCCAAGGGTCAAACAGGCCGGGGCATTGAAGCAGGCCTGGCAATCGCACTGATCGCGATGATTTTGGACCGGATTACCCAGGGTTGGGCTCAAAAGCAAAAACATTAGCCTCAATTGCAAATGTATCCCTGTAAATATAAAAAAAAGCCAGCGCACCCCATAACCGGGTGCGCTGGCTTTATCAATGCCTGGAAACAGATCAGGGCAGCCAGCCCTTCCAGGTAGATTCGTGAGCATCCAGCCAGGCGCGAGCAGCTTCTTCGGGGGTTTTGCCATCCAATTCAACGGCTGCAATCATGGTGATCTGGTCCTGCGTGGAGTAGTTCAGATTTTTAACCAGCGCAGCTGCGTCTGGCGCCAGGGTGTTCAGGCCGGGCCACATGATTTTGAACAATTCATCGGATGGATAGTCACAGTCTACGCCACCGGAAGCGATTTTTTCATAGCACGCATCGCTGTAAGCGGGCAGCTGGACATTGACAAGCTCGTATCGGGCGTGGATGGAGTGGGGGGTCCAGAAATAAAAGACAATCGGCTCTTTGCGGCTGTAAACCGAATCGAGGGCCGATAGAATGGCTTCCTCGGAACCGGCGACCACAACCTGGAAATTCATCCCCAGGTTATTGATAATCTCTGCATCGTACTGTACCCAGCTTGGGTCACCAGCCAGGAATTGCCCCTTTTCACCCGTTTCAGCAGTTGCAAACAGGGCGGCATTTTCAGGTTTTTGAAAGCCTTCCCAGGTGGCCAATTCGGGATGGGTTTCCAGCATGTAGGCTGGCATAAACCAACCAATTTTACCCACAGGGCCGAGCAGGCCAGCATATTCCACCACTTTTTGTTCTTCAATATACCGAGCCACGTTGTCCCCATGGCCGGATGGCCAGACTTCAAAGCTGGCATGCAGGTCACCCGTAGAGAGTGAAGCCCACTGTGCATTCTCATCAATGGTGACGACTTCCACCGTATACCCCAGCTGTTCTTCCAACAGAATTTTGGCAACAGCCACGTTTACCATGGAAGCTGACCAGGGATTTTCAGCGAGTTTAATGGTGGGTTTCGCTTCACCCTGGCTGTCGGTGGAGCAGCCAGCCAGCGCAAAAAGCCCGACAATAGCAAGTAAAACCCAAAAAGAGACTTTATATTTCTGCATCCGAATCACCTCGTTTCGTATAGCCAGATTGTCTGGTAGTTGTTGTGAATTTCGTTTATTTTATCAAACTTATTAACAACTGCGGGACAGAAAGGTATACAGTGAACAAACCAATGTTGACCCGGCCCCTCTCTTGTCGTCGCGGCTTTAGCCGCGTCCCCTGCCCCAGCGGGAAGGCAAGATTGTGGAAAGTCGCCCTGGGGTGTTTGGCGCGGCTGCGAAGGTGCAACCAGGCTCTTCTTGGGGCGGGTTGCAGCGCAGGGGTTAGAAATATTGGGAGATAGAAGGGATTAAGCGCGCTGCATTTCAGCTTTCTTCCCAAACTGAATGATAGGCGTTGATCCGTTCAATGTATGCCAGGAAAGATTGGTAAAACGCATGGGCTCCAATCGTGGCGCTGTCACCAATCACCACCAACTTGCGCCGGGCGCGAGTCAGCGCTACGTTCATTCTGCGCTCATCGCCGAGAAATCCAATTTCTCCTTCTGTGTTGGAGCGAACCAGGGAAATGATGATGGCTTCTTTTTCCCGTCCCTGGAACCCGTCCACACTGTGAATTTCCACCCCCTCTGGGAGCTGCTCGCGTAAGAGCCGGACCTGGGCAGAATACGGCGTAATCACCCCAATGAACTCTGCAGCCAGCCCAGAATCGATCAAGGCCTGGACCTTGCGAACGACCAGGCTGGCTTCCATAGGGTTTAAGCGGCTTTCACTGTTTTCTTCTTCCTCTTCATCATAACTGGCACCGGCAGTATCCACAAAGTGAACCGGGGTAGAGGTCAATTCTGAGGAGGACACCCCGGGTAAATCTTGCAGCAGGTGTGCCACAACGCTTGGGTGGGCTAACAGTGAATGATGGTAGAACATTTCAGATGAAAACTGCATAATGTCGTTGTGCATGCGATATTGAACATTGAGTTGGCAGGCAATATTGGGCGGCAGACTATCCATCAGCCTCTCCATCAGACTGACACCAAACCCTCTTTGAGCGGCCTGCATGGACAGCACCGTCGGCGGCAGCTGCTTGTGGTCGCCAGCCAGAACCAACCTGCGGCTGCGGCAAATCGGGATCCAGGCAGCGGGTTCGGTTGATTGGGCGGCTTCATCCAGCACGCATAAATCAAAAGTTCGCTCGCCCAACACCTGACGGCTTAAGCCGGTGAGTGTTGCGCATATCACCTGGGCCTGGTCTAAAATCCGCTCCACAAGGGAATTTTCCAGCTGACGGGCTTCATCCACCAGGGCGGCAGCTTCTTCACGCATGTGGCGTTTTTCGCCTGGCGCTGGTTTGGCCCGGGTGAACCGGTCGGCGCGGGCATGCAGTGCCTGGGCTTCCCGGTGAAATTTTCGGGATAGGGCATAGTCTGGATGGTTTTGCACCAGTTCATCAAGCGTGTTTTCGCGCAGGATGGGCATTACCCTGGCGGGGTGGCCCAGGCGTACGGCATGAATGCCTGCGGCGAGTAAACGTTCCAGGATGTTGTCTACAGCCAGGTTGGATGGTGCGCAGGCCAGAACGGTTTCACCGCGAACCACAGCCTGGCGGATCACTTCCACCACGGTGGTTGTTTTGCCTGTGCCCGGCGGGCCGTGAATGATGCCCACATCTGGAGCGGCCAGGCACAGCCCAACGGCTCGAATTTGGGATTCATCCAGGGTCGGGTCAAACGGTTCGAAGGCTTCTGGGGAGGCCAGGACTGGCGGTTGGATGCCCAAAAGGACGTCGCGTAAGTCGGCCAGGCGGCGGCTGCGGGCCTGGGCAGCTTTTTGCAAGGCTTCACGGGCCCGGCTGCGTGCGGTATCGTCCCCGGAGGCATCCAGGCGGAAGATGGGCCGGTCGTTTTCGGTTTCGGGAAGGATTTCAAGGGCTACTTGAATGGTTTCCCGGTTGCGTTGGCTCACCAGTCCACGCCAGGTGGCGCCGGTTTGACGGTTTCCGGTTTCTTCGGTAACCAACACAGGCGTTCCTGGTCCAAGCTGGTGATATGGCAAAGCCAGGGTGCGATTCCGTTTGCGCAATGTCAGCAGCACACGACCGGCCAGCCCCACACTTTCGTCCACCACCACGAGGTCGCGCAGCGCCATGCCGGTTTTTTCCGGGTCCAGGCCTGCTTCCAGGGCTTTTTGTTGTGCGGCTCGCAGCTGTTCCTCTTCAGCCTGGGCTTCCAACTCCATCAGGTGCAGCAGGTTGTTGAAATGGGAGGCAATATCTGTCATTTGTTTTTCCTCAAACCATTTCCACTGAAACACCCTGCGAGGCACTGCACACATACACAGCGCAGGGTTGGCCAGTTTTTTGTTGGAATTGGGTTTCCACCTTGGATTTAAACGGGATTGCCTGGTCTTCTGCCACCAGGGCAACCGCACAACCCCCAAACCCCGCTCCGGTCATGCGGGCTCCAAAACAGCTGGTTTGAGCACGGGCAATTTCTACCATTTGATTCAGCGCAGGGCTGGAAACTTCGTAATCCTCGGCCAGGCTGGTATGGCTCAGGTTCATCCATTGCCCCACCTGGGCTGGCTGATTTTCTTCCAGTGCCTGGGCGGAAAGGAGGGTGCGTTCGTTTTCGCTGATGACATGCCGGGCGCGGCGGTAGAGAACCGCGTCCATTTTCGCCTGGCTGCCTTCTAATTGTGACAGGGAGGCATCTCTTAAGGCGGGTACGCCTAAAATTTGTGCGGCAGTGTCACACTGCGCCCGGCGTTCGTTGTAGGCGGAGTGGACTAATCCCCGTCGGGTTTGGGTATCCATCACTACCACTGCAATGCTGGTAGGAATGGGGTGCAGGGTGTATTCCAGGCTCCGGCAGTCCAACAGCATGGCCTGCCCGGCGGCTCCGTTGGCCGAAATCATCTGATCCATAATGCCGGTGCGCAGCCCAAGCCAGGAATTCTCAATTTTCTGGGCCAATAATGCCATCACCCGCCCATTCCATCCCCACCCGGCCAACCGCGAGAAGGCTTTGAGCACTGCCAATTCGATTGCGGCCGAAGATGACAGCCCGGCGCCAATGGGTACATCGCTCGCCAACGCGCCCTCCCAACCCAGGGTGGCCAGGCCTTCGTTTTGCAAAACAAAGGCCGCTCCTTTCAAATATTCCTGCCAGCCCTTCCCGGGGTGCAGCTGATCCAGGTTGAATGAGGTTTCTGTCTGAAAATCTGAGGCAATCACCCGGACCATCCGATCCTGGCGGGGGCGCAGTGCGAGATACAAGGCCCGGTCAATGGCCATTGGCAGGACGAAGCCCTCATTGTAATCCGTATGGTCACCCATTAAATTTACCCGCCCTGGCGCGCGCACCACGAACCGGGCTGGTTCACCGAAGGTTTTTTCAAAAGCGGATATGGCTTTCTCGCGCGCGCTGGTTTCTTGCATTTATCTTTCCCGCTGTGTAAAGTGAACTGCAGACAGCGCTCGCAGCGTGGAGGCTGCCTGTTCGGGGGTCATATCTCGTTGGGCTTCTGCTAGCATTTCAAAACCCACCATGAACTTTTTGATGGTTGCTGAGCGCAGCAAGGGGGGGTAGAAGTGGGCATGAAGCTGCCAGTGGGGGTTGGTTTCCCTGGTAAAAGGGGCATTGTGCCAGCCCATTGAGTAGGGAAAGGAAATTTCAAAAAGATTGTCGTAGCGAGTGAGTAAATTTTGTAAAATCTCTGCCAGAGATTTGCGCTCTGGGGGAGTCAATTGGGCAAGGTTTTGCCTGGGGCTGCGCGGCAGCAGCAGGGTTTCGTACGGCCAGATCGCCCAAAAAGGCACCAGCACAACCCATTCATCATTTTCAACCACAACCCGTTCGCCTTTTTGCAGCTCTTCTGCCAGGTAGTCCAACAGAAGGGGGTGTTTCGTTTTCTGGTAATAGGCCTGTTGAGCCGCATCTTCCTTCAGGGCTTCGTTGGGCAGGCTGTCCAAAGCCCAAACCTGGCCGTGCGGGTGGGGGTTGGAAGCGCCCATCACAGCGCCTTTGTTTTCAAAAATTTGCACCCAGGTGTAGCGCTCTCCCAATGCTGCAGTTTGTTCAGCCCAAACATGAACTACCTGGATCAGGTCTTCGAGCGACATTTCGGGGAGGGTCAGGTCGTGCCGGGGGGAAAAACAGATCACCCGGCACTCGCCTCGCACAGGTTGCGCAACCAACAGCGGATTGTCTGATAAAACAGGAGGAGGTTCTGCCATGCCCGGCAGCAGGGCCGAGAAATCATTTTGAAACACAAAGGTTTGGGTGTATTGAGGATTAACCGCCCCCCCTGCCCGGGTGTTGCCCGGGCAAAGATAGCAGGCCGGGTCGAAGGCCGGGCGCTGGTCGGGTGGGCGGTTTTCAACCTGGCCCAACCAGGGGCGCTGGGTGCGGTGTGGAGATACCAGCACCCATTCGCCGGTCAGGGCGTTATAGCGACGGTGAGGGGTTTCGAGTAGAGCAGGCATATCGTCCTCAGGTTAAATCCATTTTGGAATTATACATTTATTTTGGGAACTTTTCTGTGACCAGCGGCGTTATACACCCGTAAAAGAAAATTTAGAAAAAACAAAATCAAAAGGAGACTTAAATAATGATTTTCAAAACCAAATTACCCATGCTTTTTCTGATCCTGGCCGCCCTGATGGGCCTGATGGCCGCCTGCACTACTGCGGAAGCCCCTGAACCGACGGTAAACCCGGAAATGCCGGAAACTGAACAGCCGGTTACTGGTTATCCCCAACCCGTGCCACCCACCGAGGAAGAGATTTCCTATCCTGCTCCCGGTTCAACAGGTTCGTTGGCAGATTCTTCCTGGCTGTTGATTTCCATTCAAAAAGATGGCCAGATCATTGCCCCGGCCGCGACGGTTTATGCCACGCTCATCTTTGGTACAGATTCCGTGGGTGGGCATGCCGGGTGCAACACTTATGGCGGTAACTATACGCTCAGCAATGGGCAGTTGGTAATGAGCCAGTTGTTTTCCACAATGATGTTTTGCGAGAATAACAATGCCATGGATGTGGAAACCGCTTTGATGCAGGCCCTGAACGCAGTGACTGGTTATCAAATTGAGGGAGATTCCCTGACCCTTTCGATTGAAGGTGGGCAGGCAACTTTCGCCCGGCTCCTGCCCCTTTCGGGCAGCCCCTTTGAAAACACGGAATGGGAACTGCTCGCATTTGTCACCAACACCCAGGCGGATGGCCCTGTGAACAATACTCAGCTGACGGTACGCTTTGAAAATGGCCAGCTGGCTGGTTCCGCCGGATGCAACAACTACTTTGGCAGCTACTCGGTGGACGGCAGCATGATTACGGTCAGCCCGTTGGGCTCCACCAAAATGGCTTGTGAGGAATCGGTCAACGCCCAGGAAATGCGCTTCATGAGCGCCATGCAGACCGCCCGAACCATTCTCTTGATTGGGGAGCGATTGACCATCGTGACGGATGAGGGTATGTTGGATTTCCAGGCAAAGTAGCCCTATCTGGGACTGCTTAGCCCTTCCCTATGGCCACCTGGCAGGCAAAGCCCGCCAGGTGGCCATATCTTTTTTGGGGCGGGGGACGCGGCTAAAGCCGTGACGAAAGCCCACAACCCATTCACCCTGACGCCATTTTTTTTCGGTTACAATTACCAGGATAATAGAAAAAACCCTACGCCCTGGGAAACCCGAAAGGCGTCAAGGAGAAGGGAAAATGCGGAATTTTGCTTCATTTGACCTGGAAATCGCTCAATTGATACCCGACAATAACACCGATTGGCAAAAATTAGGGCCGCTTGGCATTACCTGCGCAGCAGTGGCTCTAGATGGAAAACCAGACCCGGTAATCTGGCAGGGGGTGCCGCGTATGTCGCGCCCAGACTGCCTGGAGATGCTGACCACGCTGCAAGAGTACCACAGCCAGGGGTACACTCTGCTGACCTGGAATGGCTGCAAGTTTGATTTTCGGGTTTTGGCGGAGGAAACCGGGGAATGGGAAGCATGTGCGCGGCTGGCAGCAGACCATGTGGATATGATGGTTATGGTGACATTTCGCCAGGGGCATTATCTTTCGTTAGATGCAGCGCTTAAAGGAGCCGGGTTGGCGGGTAAGGCCAAGCAGGTACGCCTTTCAAATGGCCAAATTTTAGACAAGATGGATGGCAGCCTGGCGCCCAGGTTGTGGGCAGAAGGAGAGACCCAGGCTGTGGTGAAGTACCTTGTGGAAGATGTCCGCCAGCCGCTGCTGCTTGCCCATGAAATTGAGAAGCAGGGGGCTGTGCGCTGGCTCAGCAAACGCGGCTTGTGGAAGGAAGCCCCGTTTGAACGGCTTTACTCTGTGCGCGAGTGCTTCAACTTCCCACTACCCGATACCAGTTGGATGACCAGTTCGCCCCGGCGCGAAGAGTTTGTCCAGTGGATGCCCGGCGGGCGGCTGCCAGCCTGATAGCAGTGATTCCCCGAAATCTACCAGGGGGCAGCGCCTGAAACTCGCTTGCCCGGCCTGTTGGTGAGTGGATGGTGCTGGTTATCCGGGTTTCAGGGCGCGGGTGGCGTAGTAGTTGGGCAGGTAGGCGGAAATTGGGTCCCGCAGTTCAGGACGGTTGCGGTCTTCAAAAAAGCCACTGATCAAAAACCCTGCAGCCAGCTGCCCGCCAATTTGGGTTTCCATGGAGTGGCTCCATTCAAAAGCAAGTTTCTGTTCCAGGTAGCGTTTTCGCTTGGCGGGTGAGAGGTGTTCAATATCTGCATAGGGCAGGGGGTGGCGTACTTTGAGTTTTCCAGCCGTGTCCAGCAGGTCGAGGTCGAAGATGAATACATCCGGGTTCATAAAGCCAGCAAGCAGAACGCCGTCCGGACGTAAAACCCGGTATGCTTCGCGCCAGACAGGCTCTGGCTCAGGACAAAACACATTCGAAATGGGGTGGATCACCAGGTCGAAGCTTGCATCTCCAAATGCCGAAAGGTCGCGCATGTCCCCTTCTACGAGCCGGATTTCCAGATTCTCACGTGCAGCAACTTTTTGATCCTGGGCAAGTTGGGCGGGTGAATTGTCAAAAATGGTCACCCGTGCCCCGGCAGCCGCCAGAAGCGGCCCCTGCTGCCCACCCCCAGAGGCCAGCCCTAAAACATCCACACCCGCCATGGATTGGGGCAGCCATTCACGCGGTACAGGCCGCCGGTCTGTCAGGAAAATTTGGAAATTTCCCTGGCGCGCTGCAGCGATTTCTTCTGGAGTTACAGGAAGGGTATAGATGCTGCCATGTTCAACGTTCTGGTTCCAGGCCTGGCGGTTGTGAGCGCGGATATCTACGGGTTCCATTGGGTTTTCCTTCCGGATAGGTTCAAAAATTTTGATTCTATGCCTGCCAAACGGGCTATAATTATTCTTGCGGCTGACCCGGGTTTTGGAAAAACATCCTGCATTTTGATCATGATTTGCCCAATTGGTGAAATATGTTTCGGAGTAAAAAACAACAGCAAGAATATGTGGTGATTGGCCTGGGACGGTTTGGGGCCAGCCTGGCCAGCGCCCTCGCACAAAATGGGTATACCGTTCTTGGCGTGGATCGTGATCCCAAACTGGTCCAATCCCTGGCTAATGACCAGTATACCACCATGGCGTTGGATACCACCCATGAAGCCGCGTTGGTAGAGGCCGGAATTCATCATTTTGATACCGTGATTGTAGCCATCGGAACCGATTTTGAGAGCAACATCCTGACTACCTCGGCGTTAAAAAGCCTGGGTGTGCGTAATGTCATTTGCAAGGCGCTCACTGACCGCCAGAAAGCCATTTTGATGCGGTTAGGTGCCGATCGGGTCATTTTACCGGAAATTGAGGCAGGTCAAAGGCTGGCACAGGAGCTGGTTGCCCCCAGTGTTTTTTCCCGGTTGTATGTGGATGAACACCACGGCCTGCTTGAACGCTCACTGCCCCCCGGGCTGGTGGGCAAAACTTTGCGCGAGATCGATTTGCGAAACCGGCTAGGAATCACCATTCTGGTTGTCTATCGCAATGGAGACTTAATCGCTTCTCCACACGCCGATTTCCGGTTGGAGGAGGGCGACACACTGTTGTTAATTGGGGCGTACAGCGACTTGAAAAAACTAGACGATTTTCGTTAACCCATGAAAAAACGCCAGCGTTCTTTGAAAACTTTCCTGGCGGATATGCGCCTACAGATGTTGGATTTTCGCCTGTCTGCCCCGGCGCGGTTTATCGGGGGCCTGGGAGCGCTGATTTTCTTAGGCGCTTTTCTTCTCAGGCTTCCGGTATCTGGGGGTGAAACCTCCCTCACCTTTCGTGAGGCGTTTTTTACTTCGGTCAGTGCCCTGACGGTTACCGGTCTTTCAACCATTACCCCTGGCGTGGATTTAAGCATCTTTGGTCAGTTGGTGGTGCTTGCGCTCATCCAACTGGGTGGGGTTGGCATCATGGTTGGGGTGGTGTTTATCCTGGGTGTTTTGGGGCGGCGAATTTCTTATCTTGACCGGGCAGCCCTGACTGACCAGATGGGCTTGATGAATTCCGGGCAGGTGATCAGCCTGGCATGGGCGCTGCTTCGGGTGACCCTGGTCATTGAGGCAATTGGTGCGATGCTGCTTTGGGCACTCTGGGCTGAGCGCCTTGGCACCGGGCGAGCCCTGTATTACGCAATTTTTCACGCCGTTTCGGCTTTCTGTAATGCTGGTTTTGATTTGTTTGGCAGCGTTCCGGGTGGGTTTCCAACGGACACGCCGACTTTATTGGTTTTTGGCGGCTTGATTTTTGTGGGTGGATTGGGGCTGCCTTTGATTCTTGACCTGTCCAGTTGGGATTTTAAACGCAGGCTCTCACTCCACACCCGGCTTACGCTGATTGTGGTCGTGGTGCTCGTGTTTTTGGGTGGGATGGGGATTTTTATTACCGAAAGGAATGGGGGGGTGTTGGCGGATGTGCCCACCTTGCGCGGCCTGGCACTGGCTTTCTTTCAGTCTATTTCTGTCCGCACGGCGGGGTTTGCCGGGCTTTCCCCATTCGAGAGCCTGGCTCCGGCCAGTAAATTGCTGATGATGATGCTGATGTTCATTGGCTGTGCACCGGTCAGTATGGGTGGGGGTATCACCACAGGTACTTTTACAGTTTTGATTCTGGGAAGCTTTTCCTACATTCGCAATCATAAACAGATCATTATCATGGATAGGTCGCTGGCAGAATTTTCCATGCGGCGGGCGGCAGCGGTTTTGACGGTATCCCTGGGGGTTGTGGGGCTTGCGACCTGGCTTATCCTGATGACCCATCCGGCTACCCTTGACCAGGCTTTGTTTGAAGTGATTTCTGCTTTTGCGACTTGTGGGCTTACGCTGTCTTTTACAGGACAGCTCAATGGGTTTGGGCAATTTGTGATTATGTTGGTGATGTTTTGGGGAAGGTTGGGGCCGCTCACCTTATTGGCTACCTTAGGGCGCAGCACCCGCACCACCCACCTCACTTACCCCCAGGAAGATGTGTTCCTGGGTTAAGACGATTTCCGGTGCACACGCAAAAGCAAAATTTTTGTGGGGTGGTTGAAAGGGGCCGGGTTGGCTGGCAGGCCAGGGTTGGGATGGTCGCCGGGTTTGAAATGCCCGGTGATATGCTCCGGTACGGGCATGATTTCCGCAATATCCAGGTAACCATCTGCGCACAAGGCCTGTACCTGAGCGAGGTAGTTTTCTCCGCTTAGAAATAAAGCGTTGTTAATGGCCACCAACCAGCCGCCATCCTGGATGAGAGGCCGGACTTTGTTGATCAGCCTGCCGGTTTCAAGCTGCTGGTCCACCCGGCCTTTGGCTGTGCTGGAAAAGAAAGGGGGGTCGAGAATCACACAGTCAAACAAGGCCCGGCTTTTTTTGAGTGCGGCAATCTGGCTGAAAAAATCTGCAGTGCGTAAAGGCATTTTACCCAGGTCCAGATGGTTGAGCATGGCCGAACGACGGGCAAGCGACAAAAACCGGGCGCTGCGGTCGGTTTGCATCACATACTTTGCACCCCCCGCCAGCGCGGCAACCCCCAGGCTGCCCGTATAGGCAAACGTGTTTAACACTCGCCAGCCAGCAGCATGTTCTTTCAACCAGGTGCGCAAACCAGCCGTATCCAGGTAAAAGCTGGCATCCTGGTTCATTTGCAGGTCCAGGGCGTAGATTACCCCATTTTCTTCTAACTGACGGGCGGGCGAGCCGCCATTTACTACCTGCCCACGGCGCAGGGCGGCATCTGAACTGCTGCGAATTTTCACCAACACACTCTCTAACCAGGGGAGATGATCCAGGTAAAAGGACTGGATTGTCTCCAATACCGCGGCATGGGATTGGGCGGTTTGGTTTTCAGGGCCTGAACTGGCATGGATTAACAGGGTTTGGGCGTAGGATTCGACGACCACCCCTGGCAGTCCTTCTGTGTGCCCGTTGAACAGCCGCAGCCCTCCCTGGTAGGGCGGCTCGAGATGAGCCCACCGGGCTTCGAGGGCCTTTTGCAGCATTTCGATAAGAAAAGTTTCCGGCAGGTTCTGCATGATTAAAGGGTTACCATAATTACGGCAGTGATGCACATTGCCACCCCTGTCCACTGCATCCGGCTGGTGTGTTCGTGTAAAAATACCCGGTACCAGAACACCGCCAGGGCCGGGGCAAAAGACGATAAAACCGCGGCGATGTCCAGGCGGGTAAGCGTGGTCGCGATGATGTAAAAAATATTCCCTCCCACATCAAACAAACCGGTGAATATGCCAGGCCAAAGGCTGCGGTTGAACGATGGCAGGCGAACTTTTTGGGTTCGGAGGGCAAATAGTGCCACGAAAAGCCCTGCACTTTTGGAAATAAACAGGGTTCCACCCGGGTTTGGCGTGTTGGCCGCGCTGTTTGCGAGGGCAATCAATACCAGAAAAAAGCCGAATCCGAAGCCAGCAAGCACCCCATAAAACAGGCCTTCGCGAATGTGGTTTACGAGGCCAGCATGCCCCCGGGAAACCAGCCAGATGCCAGCCAACCCAATCACAAAACCGATTCCGACATGAAGTTCGGGCAGGCCTTGTTCAAAAATCCCCACCACAACAGGCATCAACACCCCAACCACTCCTGCCGTTGGCACCACTACAGCGGCTGTGCTCAACCGCAGCCCCCGGTAGTAAGCAATCAGGCCTAAGGCTCCCAACCCGCCTGCCAGACCGGCCCATAGTGCGCCAACAGGGGAGGGAACCGGGTGCCCAGGCCAGGCCAGCGCCAACAGTCCCATCAAAGCTACCCCGGAAGCGGAATTCAGGAACAATACCTGGAGGGGATGAAGCTGGCGCGAAGAGATTCCCCCAAACAAATCGGCTCCGCTCCAAATTGCGGCAGACAGCAGCGCAGATGCCGCGCCCACGGTTTCTGAAAACAACATAGGAATAATGATACCACCTGAAAATCAGGGGTTAGGAATATGCCCGTTCCAGGTGTGGATGAAATGTCCGACCCGATCGAAGACTTCTGTGCGGCGGGGATCGCGCACCACGGAATGTTCAAAGTTCTCGAGCCAGATTAACTCTTTTTTCTCTGACCCCAGGTTTCGGTAAATATCTTCGATGGGTCCAGGAGAAAAAGGTTGGTCACTACGGGGATGAATCAGCAAGGCAGGTGCTTTAACCAAAGATAGACTGCCATAAAACACCCGGCTGAGCCGGTCAATTTCCAGGATGACCCGCGGAGCATAAGCCCCATACGCCGGGTAATTGGCCTCACGCCGTACCCCGTAGTTTGAGTCCAGCTTGACGCCTTGCTTGCGGGCGAGCACCTTGAAAGCGCCGCCCAATTGCGCTGTGAACCGGTCCATGAAGTTGAACTGCGGCAGCGGCGTTGCCAGTCCAATGACCCCGGCCAGCTGAACATCGCCAGGGCGGGTGGGGTGTTTTTGGAGGGTGCGAGTTTTGGCAGCCTGGCCCAGCTCGGCGGCTTTCAAAAACACCAGCATTGCACCCAGTGACTGCCCGCAAAAGAAGATGTAGTTGGCCAGGCCGCTCACAATGGCCATGCCATCTTCCATACCAGCCACCCAATCGGTGAGCCTGGCCCGGCCCAGGTCGCGGGGATGGGTGCCATGCCCGAAAAGGCGCAAGCCATATACCGCTGCGCCTTGCTGGCTGAGGTAATCCCCCAACCAGGCCATTTCATCGGGACTGCTGGTGAAGCCGTGGGCCAGGATGACCCCGGCTCCTTGCAAAGGGCCTCCAGGCTTTCCAGGTAGTAAAAAAGTATGTGCTCCTGAGACCAGGGTGGAGTTTGGGGAATGGTTGCTTGTGGTCATCGTCTTTCAAATTAAGAAATGGGGTCACGGTACATCACCATCAGGGTGGTATCGTCATTGAATGGGATTGGACCAGCGAAGGCATGCAGGGCGTTTAGAATGCCGTTCAATATCGCCTGGGCAAATTGGCCCGTGGGGGAAGACTGGGTGCGTAATTTGCGAATGGCGCCCTGGAGCCGGTCTTCGCCAAACAGGATATTTTGTTCGTTCAAAGCGTCGGGGATGCCGTCAGAATATAAAACGAGTAAATCGCCAGGATTAAACTGAACATTGGCTTTTTCCCAGGTTGCTTCTTCAAACAACCCCAGGGGCACACCGGTCCGGACCAGGGGTTCGGGTTGGAGTTGGGCAGTGCGGTAGAGGTATGGCGGGTTGTGGCCTGCATTGCAATACATCAGGCTGCCGCGTTGTGGGTCTAAAATCCCGTAAAACATGGTCACAAAAAGGCTTGAATTGGTGTCGGAAAGGATACGACGGCTGGCTGCGCTAAGCACTCGCTCAGGGGAATCTGGATATTCAATTGCATAGGTGCGGATCAAGGTCCGCGTAAGCGCCATAAACAGGGCAGCCCCGGCCCCTTTATCGGCGACATCTGCAATCACAATCCCCAGGCGGTTGCCCGAAAGCGGGATGAAATCGTAAAAATCACCTGAGGTGACCCGCGCCGGGTGCAGATCCACAGCAAATTGCCATCCAGGTAGAATGGGCGCTTCGGATGGCAGCAGGGTTTCCTGGATGCGCCCGGCAGCAGCCAGTTCTTGTGAATCTTGTTGGTAGGCCAGCGCCTGGGCAATGGTTTCTGCGCTGAGTTCTTCCAGCAGCCGGGTGGCTAAACCCATGTAGTGTTGGGCGCCAATTTCGGCAAACGCTCTTTGGGCTTGCTGCAGCAGTTCCTGAGCTTTGGGCAGGGTGGTGGGCGCGTTGGGAATGAAGAGGGTATGGGTGATGTACATCTGGCTCCAATCCAGCAGCACCCGTGCCCAAAACCAGCGCATTCCAGCCAGCAAATAGATCGAAGCAGAGGCTTCATAAAGATCGCTGGCTTCTTTCCAGCGCTGCTGTTTGAGGGCAATGTTTGCACTGGCCCAAAGCCGCATGGCTTCGGTAACCGGGGCGTTGGCTTTGGGGCCTGTTGCAATGGCTTTACTGCCGATGATGACCTGGCCCATATGGTTGGCTTGCCCATTGGTGATTTGGCTGGCCTCGTCCAGGCTGCCCCGAGCGGCCTGGACCAACGCCAACAGATATTCGGTGGACCGCAGTGAACCCAGGCCCAGTTTTCCAATGCGAATGGCCTCACGCAGGGCGTTTTCAGCTTCGTCCCAGGCTTCTAATTTCTCCCAGTGGCTGAGTTCCAGCAGGGTAAGCCCCAGGCCGGTATTGACAGCGGCCAGGGTTTGTAAGTCGCCGCGCCGGCGGGCTTCCATCCTGCAGGCGCGTTTTAATCGCAGCGCTTCATACCACTGCCCCTTGAGGGAGAGCAGCTGGCTTTCAATGACGTCCACCTGCAAACCAGCCGATTTCCGGCTGGATGCCTGGGAAAGCGGGGGAGTGTTTTCAGAGCTGGAGTGGTCTATTGCCTGTGATAATTTGCGCAGTTGGGGAAGCAGCTGTTCTACTTCTTTTAAGTCGCCAGATGCAAGGGCGATATCTGCCACGCTGGCCATAGACAGGAGTTCTTCAGCGACTGCGCCGCGCTGCCGGTTTAGTTCGGCTGTGCGTAAAAAATGCAGCCGGGCAGTTTGGGCGATATCGGGTGAGGGATTCATCTGGTCGTTTTGGATGCTGCGCAGCATGGCCCCCAGGTTGTGATGGGCGCGAGCTGCAATCCGCAGCAAACCTGCGGATTCAGCCAGTTCAACCGCTTTTTCCAAGGATGCGAGGGCTTGTTCTGGTTCCAGGTTAGGCAGGATGCCATAGGTAGCCAGCGCATCGGCCTGGATATCGACTGCGTTGAGCCGCCCGGCCATTTCAAGAGATTTTTCGCAAAGCTCACGAGCTTCTTTGGGATAGCCATTGAAGTGATAAGCCCGGGCGGTTTCGTGCAGCAGTGCGGCCAGCCCATGGCTTTCGGTGAGAGAATTGACCGCCTGTAAGCCCTCCTGGCAGTAGCGCAGGCAGAGGGGGTAGTCATTCAGGTGGCTGGCATTGCGGGCCACATGGGCATACTGCCGGGCCATGTTGTCCAGGTCTCCCAATTGTTTGTACAGTTCAATGGCTTGGAGCCAGTGTTGGATGGCTTCTTCGTAGTTGCTCTGGCGCGAAAGTGCCCGGCCGAGGGCAATCAACAGGGTGGCCCGGTTTTCCAGGTTGTTGGGCTCTGCATTTGCCAGCGCCAAACCGCTGCGGAAATACCCTTCGGCTTCAATATTGGCGAAAGATGCCATGGCGGTTTCACCCGCCATCCGATAATATTTGCATGCCCGCACAACATCGCCACCTTCGCGAAAATGGCCGGCCAGCCGGGGAGCAACATCTTGCAGCCTGTTTTGATAGGTTTCTTCTAAAATTTCGCCGGTAATTGCGTGCAGGCGGCGGCGGTCTTCGTCCAAAATCGAGGTGTAGGCTGCTTCGCGTACCAGAATGTGTTGGTGGATGTACATTAGTTCGGGTTCCACTTCAAAAACCCGCAGCAGACCAGCTGCTTCCAGGGCATTCAGGTTGCGAATGAGTGCCGCCCGGTCATTTTCCATTCCCATGATGCGGGCTACCACCCGGACGGTGAAGCGCCGGCCGATGACCGAGGCCACTTTCAGGGTGTATTTGACATCTTCGGGCAGCCTGTCTATGCGTGCCTGAAGCAGTCCCTGCAAGTTGTCTGGAATGCGCACCAACCGGTTGGCGGTTCCGGATATCCATTTGCCGTTTTTCTCGCGAATCACTTCCTGGTCCACGAACATGCGAATTATCTCTTCTGTATACAGCGGGTTGCCTTCTGCATGGCGCAAGATGGATTGCCGGATGGATTCAGGGGCGGTTTCGCTGCCCAAAAGGTGGTGAACCAGTTTAAGGTTGTCTTCTGGTTTCAAGGTAGAAAGGGTAAGCATGGTCAAGCTGCTGCCCAGCGTCTCGCGAGCGGTTTCTGCCAGCCGCCAGCCGGTGGATTCGCGCACAGGTCGGGCGGCCATGCAGAATAGAATGGGTTCGTTATACACCAGTGAGAACAGCCTGGAGAGCAGCGTTGCCGAAGCCGGGTCGGCCCAGTGGATGTTTTCTAACACAATCACCAACGGGGACAACCCGGCTAACCCAACCAGCAATCGCTGAAGTGAAAGCGCATACTGGTTTTGTAGTGCTTGGGGGTCATCTACGGAGAGACTTTGCAGAGTTGTTTGCTGAACTTCATCCAACTTAACCAGCATTAAGTGCGCTAGAGATGCGTAGGTTTCGGTATATTGCTCCCCAAAAAGGCGCTTGCATAACGAAAGCAGCCCCTGGCGAACTTCATGTTCCGGCGCAATGATGGATACGCCCAGGATGTTGCGAAGCAGGTCGTTTAAAAGTTGGTAGGCTCGTTCCTGGATATAGGAGTAACAATGCCCCTCGTACCACTGCACCGCTGCGGCGAAGCCATTCGAAGGACCGGGTTCCGGGGAAAGTCCAAGGGACGGGCTTTCGGCCCACCGCGTCTCCTTGATGAGCAGGCGGGCTTTCCATTCTCGCAGCAGGCGGGTTTTTCCCAGGCCAGGGTCACCCACAATCAGTACCGCTCGTCCCAACCCGGCTTGAACCGTCCGGGTGAGCTGCAGCAATGTGGTCAATTCGGTTTCACGGCCAACCAATGGACTGCGGAAACGCTGTTGTTCTGGCGCTTCTGTTACCTGGTTGCGCGGTTTAACCAATGCAAATACCCGGACCGGTCCCTGCTCATTTTTTGGGGCAGGCACCTGGGCATGGGTTGGAACGGTTACTTCAATTGTCCCCAATTCTGTGGTTTCAAATAAGCCAGATATAAAGCGGTGGGTGTTTTCAGACAGCAAAACCTGGCCAGGCTGGGAAACAAATTTTAATCTGACCGCCAGGTTCACCAAACCCGACGGGTCGGTGTACGTGTAGCGCAGGTCTTCCCCCAGCGCGCCAATGACCACAGGGCCGGTGTTAAGGCAGGCGCGAATCGAAAACTGGATATTGTATTGGCGTCGGATATCTTCTGCCAGGTGATTGGCTTTTTGAATACATTCCAGGGCTGCCCAGGCAGCTCGAACCGGGTCATCTTCGTGGGCAACCGGTGCGCCAAAAAAGGCGATCATCGAATCCCCTATGAGCCGGGCAACTGTGCCTTCATAGCGATAGATGACGGGCGCCAGGCGGTCGAACACTTCCGTGGTCAGGGTGCGACCTGCCTCGTCCCCAATTTGTTGGACAAGTTGGGAGTAGTTGACAATGTCCATGAACACCACGGTTACGGTTCGCCGTTCACCGGCGAGGTGAGCCGCAGAGCGCACTTTTTCCATCAGCCGGGCGGGAACTGCCGCTGCTAAGCGGGTGTGGCGGTTTTCATCCAGGGGGGTGTTGGTGCGCAAGTTGTGACCGCAGTACATACAATAGCGCACGCCTGCTGCGTTTTCGACCTGGCAGTTGGGGCAGCGTTGGCGCAAGGCGGTGCCGCAGTTGGAACAGAACCTGGCGTTTTCCGGGTTGGTGAAGTTACATTCTCTGCATTCCATCGTATCATAATCTATCATATTTTTCGGTTTTCGGGGCAGTATACGCACAACCCGATTCGCGATAAACTAATTCCGGGTCTTTTATGCTGTTTTGCTACCCCTTTGCCCCACCGGCGAAAACGGGCAGATGGGTGAGTGGTTGCATACAATGATGGTTTTTGCCCTGTTCACCGAATTCTTTTTCAGGAGATACCAATGCCTTTGGATTACCCAAAACCTCATAAAGTATCTGTTCAAGATGGATATCACGGCACCCCTGTGGCTGACCCGTACCGCTGGTTGGAAGACCCCACTTCCCCAGAAACCAGGGCTTTTATCCAGGCGCAAAATCGCCTGACCCAGGCTTACCTGGAAGGAACCCCCAACCGCCAGCGTTGGGAGAAGCGCCTGCAAGAACTTTGGAATTTCCCAAAATTCAGCACCCCCCGCAAAGCGAACGGCCGTTTTTTCTTCAGCAAAAATGATGGGCTGCAAAACCAACCCGTAATTTACCAGCAAACCGAAGGCCAGGCTCCCTCCCTATTATTGGACCCGAACCCGCTCAGCCCCGATGGCACCATTGCCGTAATGGGACAATCGTACAGCCCAGATGGGACTTTGCTGGCCTATTCTCTTTCGCAAAGCGGCAGTGACCGCCAGGTGGTAAAACTGCTGAATACCCAAACGGGCGAAACCCTGCCCGATGAAATTCATTGGTGCCGTTTCACCAACGTATCCTGGGATTACAGGGGTTTTCAAGGCCGTCCAGGTTTTTACTACAATCGCTATCCCCAACCTGGAACGGTTCCCCCCGAAGACCAAACCAATTTCAGCCAGGTGTATTGGCATTCGTTGGGTACATCGCAGGCGGAAGATATCCTGATCTATGAAGACCCGCTGAACAAACACCTCAGTTTTTCGCCCATTGTTACGGATGATGGGGCATACCTGGTTATTTACGCGTTTTTAGGCACCAGTGAAAACAATGGTCTATACATTCGCTCCTTGCGCCAAACCAGCCCGCAGCAGAATGGTGAATTTTTGCGGTTGGTTGAGCATGGTGAAGCCGCTTTCTCTCCCGTGGGCAACCGTGGTTCTGTATTCTATTTGAATACCGATTTGAACGCCCCCAACGGCCGGATTGTTGCCGTGGATATCACTCGCCCCGAACGAACCCATTGGCAGGAAATTGTTTCTGAAGAAGAACACGCCATTCACCAGGCCATGTTGATTCATGATTATTTCGTGGTGGTGCGCAAAGTGCATGCAGCCCACCGGCTTTATCTTTATTCGTTGGAAGGCAAGTTGTTGAAAGAGATTGCCCTACCCACCATCGGCTCCATTTTTGAGTTGTGGGGCAAGCAAAGCCTTGCAGCGTTTTTTATCACGTTCCACTCTTTTTTGTACCCAACCACCATCTTTCAGTGTGACCTGGCGGGTACTGCAGAACTTGAGCCGGTATTGTTTGGCCCTTCTGCCCAGGCTGCGCTGCCATTTGACCTGGACTCGTTTGAAACCACCCAGGTTTTTTATCCCGGCAAAGACGGCACCCAAATTCCCATGTTCCTTACTGGCCGAAAGGGTCTGGAGCGGAATGGAAAAACGCCCACGATTTTGTACGCCTATGGTGGGTTTAACCTTGCCCAAACGCCCTCGTTCATGCTGCAAAAGCTGGCCTGGATTGAGCAGGGCGGCCTGTTTGCCCTGGCCAACATCCGTGGGGGCAGCGAATACGGCGAAGCATGGCACGAGGCGGGTATGCTCCAGAACAAACAAACCGTCTTTGATGATTTTATTGCCGCTGCAGAATGGTTGATTGAACAGGGCTACACCAGCACTCCCCACCTGGCAATTGAGGGCCGCAGCAATGGCGGCTTGCTGACTGGCGCCTGCATGGTTCAGCGGCCCGATTTGTATGGTGCAGTTTTATGTCATGTCGGGGTGTTGGATATGCTCCGCTATCATAAATTTACGGTAGGCCGCTATTGGATTCCGGAATACGGCAACGCTGAAGTGAACCCGGAGCATTTCAAGTTCTTATATGCTTATTCACCGCTGCACAATCTAAAAGAAGGTGAATGGTATCCCCCCATTCTGATTACCACCGCCGACACGGATGACCGGGTGGTTCCCATGCACTCGCTGAAATTTGCGGCTGCCCTGCAAGAGAAATCGGGGAGCACCGCGCCGCATTTGCTGCGGGTTGAAACCAGTGCCGGGCACGGCCTGGGCAAACCCACCCGCAAAGTGATTGAAGAGTTGGTGGATGTGTTTTGTTTTTTGGAACGCACAATCATGAATCCACAGGAACCCTAGTCATTTTCGGAAATGTTGATCTTGCGAAAGGGTGGCTTGCCACCCTTTCTTTTTGCGTTCTAACCTGAGTACACAGGCCTTTCTTAAAGTCGGGGTTTGGGGCTAGCGCAGGCTGGCTTCGCTGCGTGCGCCAGTCCCAATATCGTTTTAAAGTCCCCAGGCCTGGGGCGGGGGTCTGGACTTTCACAGGAATTTCTGACTTTAAGAAACTCTTATCCTGAGTACATTTGGGTGATAGCGGTGCCGGGACGCCGGGTGTATGATTAATACAATATCATGTAGGAATTTTTCGAGGTAATGGTTATGATCGAAAACCTTTTTAACAATCTGTGGGGTTCGCTGGTGGGGCTGGTTGCTGGGGTAAATTTCTCTGGCTGGTTCCAGGGTGTTCTGGCTTTGCAGGCGGGTTTGGATGGAAATGCGATTTTAGATTTCATGGTCCAGGCCGCCATGCTTGGGCTTTTACCCGGTGTGGTTGCTGGGGCGGTGGCGCTGCCCTTGTTTGGTTCTTCGGATTTGTTGTTTAAGTTTGCCATTGGGGGTGGTTTGGGCGGATTTGGCGCGATGCTCTACAAAGGCATCAGCGTAAGTGACGCCCTGCAGCGGCCTGTGCAGTTTATTTCTTTAGATCCGGCTTCAGCGGGGAGCACGCTGGCCCAAATTTTGTACGCTGGCCTGGTTGGGCTTTTCGTGGGGGGCTTAATTGTGGTGGTAATTTATGAAACTGTCCGGACGTTGTACGGCGCTTTGTTTGGGGCGTTGGTGGGGGTTTTGGCCGCGATGGGGTTAAACCTGATCCAGGCCCAGGGCTTTGCCTTGGATGGTCGGGTCATCAACTTAATCATTGGTGGTTTTGTGTTTGCGGTTACGGCCTTTTTCCTTTCCGGGACTGAATAATTTTTAACCATCCCCTAACCGATATAAACGGCCTTTCTGCTGCCTGTGCAGAGTATAATCCGCGTATGGTTAACCCAGGCAGCCCGGCGCGGCTGGTGAAATGGATTTTATGGGGCTTTTTGGCAGCCTTTTTGGTTCAGGGCTGCGCGGTATTTAACCCATCCGCGCAAATCCGTGAAGCCGTGGAACTGTCCATTGCGGCCACCCGCACGGCAGGGCCCACGGTGCCGCCTTCTCCCACCCCGCGTCCACCCACCCAAACGCCAAGCCCGCTGCCGCCAACCAGCACATTTACCCCTACCGCCACCCCAACCGCTTCGGAAACTCCCACCCCCAGCAGCACCCCCACCGAAACGCCCACCCAAACCCTGACCCCCACAGACGGTCCGTCGCCAACCATCACGCGCACCCCCACCCGCACACATACGCCATCGCGCACACCTACACCCACCTTTACCCCCACACCCGTGCTGCCACCGTTGAAAGATTTGCGCCTTTCTCGCGATGGGTTGTTGGCTGCCAGCCCTTCCGACAGCCCGTTGTTGGCCTGGCGCGACCCACCGGAAATTATCACCTATGATTTTTGGGGTTCGGGCAGCCGGGCCTGCCGCGTGGACTGTACTGGCTTGCGCTGGACAGCCACCGATTACCGCACGACCCTCACCCTGATTATGTACCGGGAAACCACCTATCAACAGGGACTTTATGCCGTTTCGGCTGCGAAGAATTTGTATACCAGCTGGTTGAATTACCAACCGCTTACCCTGACGTTTTTGGACGAACTGCCCATTTATTCATTTGCAGTGACTGATGGCCAAAGAGATTTAATCGTTGGCTCTTCACAGGGGTTTGCTGTGGTTACGTTCCATTGGCACTCGCCTGAGCCGGTAGACCCCGAGGCCCTGCCCCTCCTCCAGGAAGCGCTTTCGTTATATATGAAAGACCAGCTTGCCTTGCTCGAGCGCAATGGCTTCATTTCGCCGCCGCCCACAAACCCGGTCAACCCGGAGATTATTGAATGAAAACGCCATCCGGGAAAATCCGCATCAATCGCCGGGAATTTATCAACCTGTGCGGGTTTGCTGCAGGGTCTCTTTTCTTTACTTCTGCTTATGGCAGTGTTTTCCAGCCTGGCTTCCAGCAGAATGATTTTCCCTTGCCTCAGGAAGATTATTTTGAAACCAACCAATTTGGCCGGGTGGCGTCCTCTCAGGTCAGCGTGCACAGCCTGCCCCAGGATTCGGCCCGGATTGTTCGCCAGCGTTTTCGAGATGAAATCCTGACCCTTTACGATGAGGTGTTCCCAGAAACAGGCCCGGCCTGGAATCCATTGTGGTACCGGGTTTGGGGCGGGTATGTTCACAGCATGTATATTCAAAAGGTCAAAGTTCAGCACCAGGTGGATGTTCCTTCCCAGGTTGAAGCGCCCAGGCAGCTTGCCCAGGTAACCGTCCCCTATACCCAAACCCTGCGCTACACTCGCCAGGCTGGCGAATCGTCCGGGTGGAACCCGCTTTACCGGCTGTACTATGAAACGACCCATTGGGTTACCGGTATCGATGAAGGGCCAGACGGCCAGCCGTGGTACCGTATCTGGGATGAGTTAACCCGGGTGGAATACCACGCCCCCGCAATCCATTTTCGCCTGTTCACGCCCGATGAAATTGCTCCCATTCAACCAGACCTGGCTTTTGCCGATAAACGCATCGAGGTAGACCTGTCCCGCCAGCTGCTGCAGGCATATGAAAAAGATACCCTGGTGTTAGAGAGCAAAATCTCCAGCGGGGTGCGGCGCAGGAATTCATCGGAAAGCACAGACTCCACATTACTGCCCACCGAAACCCCAACTGGCACTTTTCATGTAACGGTGAAGCTGGCATCCAAACACATGGGTGAAGGCCGCCTTACGGACAACCTGGAAGATTATGAATTGGTGGGGGTGCCCTGGACCGTCTTTTTTCACCCGGATGGCTACGCCATTCACGGCACCTACTGGCACAATAATTTTGGCGTGCGCATGAGCCGGGGCTGCATCAACCTGCCCAACCCGGATGCCTGGTGGATTTTTCGCTGGGTAACCCCCCTGCATGGGTATAATGATGTGGATACGCGCGGCTTTGGCACGCAAATCATCATTCGGTGAGATAACATTATGGCGAACAAAGAGATCAACCGTAAAGAATTTTTAAATTTGACTCGACTGGCTTTGTTGGGCAGTTTTTTGCCTGGCACGGGTTTGCTTTCCTCCGCCAACCATAAACTTTCTCAACTGCAGTCTGGCTTGATCATGTCGGACGCAGAGCCTGGTTACATCCGGAAAATGGTGCGGGTGGGTATCCGGCGCGATACCGTGCACGAAATTCCTTCCCTTTCCAGCCCGGTCCTGAAGTTTTACCCTCGTGACCAACTGGTGCCTGTTTTGGAGACCATCATTTCTCCTCACGGGCCTGCTCACAACCCGCGCTGGTACCGGGTTCCCGAAGGCTACATGCATTCAGCCCACCTACCGACCGTTCACGCGGTCAACAACCCGGTGGTGTACAACATCCAACCAGAAGGAGAGGTTTTTGAAGTAACGGTCCCCTTTACCCGTTCCTACCAATTCAACCCGGCGACGGGTTGGGTGCCTTTGTACCGATTGTATTATGAATCTACCCATTGGGTGACCGGGTTAGATACCGGCCCCGATGGTGGATTGTGGTACATCATCACGGATGATTTGCTTAAAGTGAAATATATGGTGCCTGCCGCCCATATGCGCCGGGTTGCCCCGGAGGAATTTGAACCGATCTCCCCCAATGTGACCAATAAACGCATTGAAATTTCTCTTCGGAACCAGGTGCTTACTGCTTTTGAAGGGGAAAATGTGGTTTTTGAAACCAAAGTTTCAACCGGAATTCCTACTTTGAACCCGGTTCCTGGGGAAATTCCCACAGAAACGCCGCGCGGTGAGTTTAACATTCACATGAAAACGCCAGTGCGGCATATGGGCAATGGCAACCTGACCGATGATATTAACGCTTACGAACTGCCCGGGGTGCCCTGGGTTGGATTTTTCGCCGACCATGGTGTGGCTTTTCATGGCACCTATTGGCATGATAATTACGGCGGCCGGATGAGCAAAGGCTGTGTGAATATGCGTTCCGAAGAATCGAAATGGCTCTTCCGTTGGACCACCCCTGTATTTACGCCGGAACCTGGTAAGTGGCACCAGGTGGGTCACGGCACACCGATATTGGTGAAAGTTTAAAAGCCGAATCCCTGCACACAAAGCAAAAGCGCCCCAGGTTTCGTTTCCTGGGGCGCTTTTGCTGCGGGTTACCGGACAACCATGGGTAGGTAAATTTTATAGGGTGAAAGCCCAAGGGCAGCCAGGTTGTAAACCTGGCCGTTGGTGGTTTCATCCTGGTCGCCTCTGCCGCCTTCCTGCATGCTGACCACCAGGTCCCCATTGATAAACCGTGCGCCTGTTTGGCCGTTCCAGGTCAGTTCCAGCCAGGTCTCATCAGAGGGGTTTTGCTGCCAGTAGCTTTGTGGTTTTTGGGCGGTTTCGTCGATGTGGGAAACATAGCGCATCCAAACCTGGTTAAGGGGCGAAACATTGGTGACGATGTATTCCATCACGCCGTAGGGCATGCTGCGCAAACCCTCTGGAAGCAGGGCGGGGGTTGGGCTCAGGCGCAGCAGTTGAAGGTTGGTGGTGTTATCGAGCAGAATAATGGTCAGCCAGGGTGAACTCGTGCTTTCCGCCCGGCTGCTCCCACCCCATGGCGAGGGCAGAGAAACCACATGCGGCTGGGCTGCATCGGCCACGCCGTCGCCATTGCCATCGCCCAACCCACCCGGTGAACCGGGCTGCGGCATCACCCCGGCTTCAATAAAGCTGTCAATTCCATCATCATCCGGGTCGAGGCGTTGGGCTGCGCCGATGTCGCATGCGCCGGTTTCCGGCCGCAGAACACCGCGTTGGTCGCTCGCTGGGCGTTGGTTTTCCAGGTCCTGGCAAAGGGCTGCGCCCTCCAGGGCGGGGTTTCCGGGCAGCGGTAAATAGGCCGGGGTTTCCCCACCGTACACACCAAAGGCAAAGAAGTACATCGCAAGGTTCGAGCGATCCCCGGGTTGGCTGAAGGCACATGAGCCGTCGCTGTCGAGGTTGTCGCCTGCGGAGGTTAACCCGGTTTTGGCCCGGCGGCAGTTCGCGCCGAGAGCGGCCTGGTTCTCACTGAGCAGGGATGCTTTCAGGCGGGTGGTTCCACCATCGTGGTAAATTCCCCCGCCAGCCTCTGCCGAGTTGGCAATTATGGAAACAAATTCGATCCACAGTTCGGCGGTTCCAAAAACCTGTTGGTTAAAAATGCCGCCGCCGTTGGCTGCCTGGTTGCTGCTGAGGGTGGTTTGTTGGATGCGGGTTGTTGATGCGGCCTGTAAGGCCAGGTTGGACAGGCCGCCGCCGTCTTGCCCGTTGTTGTTGTGCACGGCGCTGCGTTGGATGATCAGGTTGGCCGGGCTGCCTGCCGAATCTGCGTTTAAGACGCCGCCGCCATAGAAGCCGGTCTGGTTGTACGCCAGTTCCACATCTGCCAGCAGCAGCGTGCCCTGGTTCAAGATGCCGCCGCCGCCCGGTGAGGCCGCAACGCCATTTTGAATGCTCAGGCGTGCCAGGGTGACATTTGCCCCAGGCAAAATATGGAATACCCGGTCCAGGCCAGCTCCGGGCAGCGGGCCGCCCAGCACCACTGGCATGCTTTCCCCGGTTCCGCTGATGGTAATCGAGGCGCTGATATCCAGGTCGCCGGTCAGGTTGCCGTTTTCACTGCCAACGGTGGGGATGGTGAGGGTGTAAACACCTGAAGGCAGTAAAATGGTTCGCACCAGGTCCGGCCGCAGGTTTGCGGTCAAAATTGCCCCGCGCAGGCTGCAGTCGTCCGGTTCAATGGTGCACAGGTTGAGCGCAGGGTCGTCCACCGGGGTGTCCACAAGCAGGGTGCTGCCCACATCTTCTACGCTTACCCGCAGGGTGTCTTGCCCGATTGCACCATCCTTATCGGTCACGGTCAGTGTAACGGTAAACACCCCAAAACTGCTGAAGCTGTGGCTTGGGGCCAGGCTGCCAACCGTGCTGCTGCCATCGCCAAAATCCCAGTGGATGGCGTGGGTGTCCTGGAGGCCTGGATCGGTGAAAGACCCATGGAATTGGAGGGGAACATTAATCAGGGCAACCCGGTCTGCTCCGGCGTTTACCTTAGGGGCAGCGTTTTCCACTGTGACGATCACGGTGTTCAGCCCGGCAGCGCCTGCGGTGTCGGTGACCACCAGCGTGATGGGAAACTGCCCGTTATCCGGGTAAGTGTGGGTAATGGTGTGGGTTCCGGTCAGGGTCGTTCCATCGCCCAGGGTCCAGGTGGTTTCAAAGGGTACCTCTACGGGCTGGTCGGGGTCAAAAATCGTGGCGGTCAGGGTGAACGCTTCGCCTTCATCCAGGCTGAAATCCGGCCCCAGGGTGATGAGGGGGATGTCGTTCACAGGCAAAATGGTGATGGTGATCGAGGAAGAGGCGGTTAATTTACCGTCGCTAATCGTATAGGTAAACACCTCTTGCCCATAGAAGTGGGTTGTGGGCGTATACTGCAGGGTTTGGTTGGGCAAAATTTCTGCATTTGGGCTGCCCACCACCATCAGGAGTAAGGGGTTATGGTCCACATCGGTATCGTTCGCCAGCGGGTCCAGGATGATGGGGGTGTCTTCCAGGGTTTCGGCCGCATCGGGGTTGGCCTGGGGCGGGTCGTTGACCGGTTGAATGTGGATGGCGACCTCTGCAGGCTCCGAGAGGTTCGCCCCATCGGTTAACCAGTAGGTAAAGGTAACCACGCCGTTTAAGTCCAGGCTGGGGGTATAGATCAGGCTGCCATCCGGCCTGACCACCAGCTCGCCAGCCTGGGGTGTGCCGCTCAGGGCTGTGTACCCGGCTACGGAAATCGAGTTGGGTTGGCTGCCATTGTAGTTTCCAGTGCTGCCGGTGGAATCCAGGTCATTTTCCAGGATGCCTGGTGCGGGCAGCGTGAACACTGTGTCTTCAATCGCATCAAAAGTGTCATCTACAGCCACAGGTGCTGTATCGTCATCCAGCAGGGTTATTTCAGCTGTGGCCGGTGCATGATCTGCTGCGCTTGCGCTGAGCGTGAATTGCTGGTCGGGTGCGTCCACCAGGTCCTGGGTGGCGGTTAGGGTGAATGCAGCCGAGACCATCCCGGCAGTCAGGGTGACTGTTGTTTGGGTTTCCAGGGTCGCCAGGCTTGCAAGCAGGACATCTGGCCACAAAACCGGGTTTGGAGGTCCGTTGGTTGGCAAGGTCCGGCTGTTCGCAGCCAATTCCACCGCCAGGTTGACCACCACCAGGTTCGAGGTTGAGCCGGTGCGCAGCACCTCGCCTTGAATGGACTGGCCTTCCACAATGGCAGCGGGCAGGCTGATTTGCAGGCTGGGGTAGCTTGCTTCGTAGGCGCCCATGTCTACAATTGGGGCCGGGCCGACACCCGTATCCAGAATACCGGTGACATCAAAGAACCGCGGGCTGCCGGCCAGGTCTACCATGCCGGAAGCGAGCAGGTTGCTGCCTGCATCTATCGCGGGAGAGGATGTGCCAGGGCGCAGGGTGGGGGTAAACTGGGGGTCGGCGTCCAGGTTGCCGCCGCCATCCTGCCCCAGCAATAATTGCCAATCATTTCCGCTGCCGCCTGAACCCTGGATGATCGAGTAATGGAATACCGGAGCGCTGCCCGAAAGGTTGCTGAGCGTTGGCCCGGCTGGGGCGGTGTTGCCCCATAAAATGCTGTTGTCAAATACCGGGCTGCTGGCCACGTTAACCCCTGCGCCCCCGGCTGTGCTGGCCTGGTTATTGGCAAAGGTGATGTTGGTATATTTCAACGGGGCGGAGAGGTTGTGGTACACCGCGCCACCATTGGTGGCTGTGTTGTGGGCAAACAGGCTGTTCGAGAGCAGGACAGCCGATTGGTTGGCATACAAACCACCCCCCGCGCCAAGAGCCGTGCCCGATTCGAAAGTAAGCCCTTGCCCGGTGAATTGGCTGTTGCCCAGGTACAGGGCAGCCCCTTCAAGCGCCTGGTTGGCTGTGAACCCGCCCCCGGCGTGATAGACTTCGCAAAAAACTGCGTACCCACCGCCGCCGCGAGCCTGAGCGGTGTTGTTCTCAAACCAGATGGTGTCCAGCAGCAAATCGCCATCGCGGCAGGCCAGGCCGCCGCCGTTGTTGGCCTGGTTGTTTTCCAGCGCCAGGCCGGAAAGGTAAAGCGAGGCACCGTTCATGTACAGCCCGCCTCCTTCATCCCCGGCCTGGTTGTTGTCAATGGCCACGTTTTCAAAAGTGGCCATTTGCCCCAGCCAGCTTCCCAGGATGTACAACCCACCTCCATTGACTGCGGCCGTGTTTTGGGTGATTCGCAGGTTCTGTAGGGTAGGTGCGCTGTTCACCAGGTAGAGCCCACCGCCATTGTAATGGGGTGCGGCTCCATTGGCGCTGCCCTGTTGAATGGTAAAGCCGTCCAGTAAAGACCCGTTCCCCAGGTTCTGCCCGGTTACGACATGGTAGGCCTGGGTGTTGGTTGCGGCTCGGGTGGTTGGCAGCGCACCGCTTAAGATGGCAGGATGGGCCTGCCATCTGCGTTGGGTGAGGCTGGTTTCTGTGCCCGCAAATCCGCCGTATAAGCTGACCTCATCCACCAGGGAAAAAGTTGCGGAGCGCGGGTCGCCTGGAATGGCGAGTTGAACAGGGGTGTAAATGCCTTCTGCAACCCAAATGGAGTCTCCGGGGGCAGCCCGGTCTAAGGCGGGTTCGATGGTGAGATATGCGTCTTGCCAGCTTTGCCCGGTTTGGGCGCCTCCGGCATCCTGGTCTACAAATATGACGCCCAGAATGCGCTGGGTTGCGCTGGCCTGGTTGTTGGCCGGGTTGGTTTCAATCAGTGCACCCGTGATGATGACCGTATTGGTGATTTGCACAGCAGCCACCTGGCTTGGGTTCACTTGCGCTTCAATCTGCAGCCAGCCGCCCTCTCCCGGTGCCAGGGCCGGCGCGAGCCAGGCCATGGGTGACCCGGACAGCAAGGTGAGCGGTGGGTTGGCAGTAAAACTTGCGTTGATTAACACGGCCGGAAGGGTATCGGTAATCCGCACCCCTGTTGCCAGGCCGGGCCCGGTGTTGGTGTAAAAGATGGTGTAGCTCAGCCAGTCGCCCGGGCGGGCAGATGCCTGGCTGGCAGTCTTTGAAATTTGCAGGTCTACCGTTTCGTACTCGTCATCATTCAAAACCCAGACCTCGGCTGCAGCCGGGACGAACCCTGGGGCGTTGGCCGCCAGCCGGATTTGTTCATCGGGGTCAACGGTCAATTCCTGGACGGCGCTCAAGGTGAACGTAACAACAGCACTGCCTTGGGCGAAAGTGACCTGGGATGGAAAGTCCAGGTTGGGCGGGGAGCTGACTGCCGGGCTGAGTTGTGTCATGCTTACGGTCAGGCCAGCGCTCAAATCACCCGTGCGAGTGAGGACAGCAGTAGCGGTCTGCCCTTCCGCCAGCACGCCTGTGGAGATGCTCAGGAACAAAGAAGGATATTGGGCTTCATACGGACCCATATCCACCACGGGGGGCAAACCCGTGCCGGTGTCTGGAACCGCCGCGACATCGAAAAAGCGGGGTTCACCGGAGAGATCCCCGGTGGTGCTTCCCCAGGGCATGCCATCGAGTTCGCTGTTGCTGCCTGCATCAATGGCGGGTGAGACAACCCCCTCGGCGGCCTGGGATACATCCAGGGTCAGGTCTCCATAATCGGCACCGGGCAGTGGGGTGGGAGGGCGTTGGAACAGCGGGTCGCTGTCCAGGTTGCCGCCGCCATCCGAACCCAGGGTTTCTTCCCAACCTGGTCCACTGCCGCCAGAGCCTGCAACCAGGCTGTAGGCAAAGGTTGGCAGGGAAGGTTCCGTGCCGATGGCGCGTACTTCGGGGTAGACAGCGGCCTGGTTTCCCCAGAGAATGGTGTTGCCCACCCGCAGCGGGCTGGCATTTAAATACAGTGCGCCGCCGGACCCCTGGGCTGTGTTGGCTGAGGCCGCGGTGTTCACCCACACCCCGGTGGTGTTGAGGGCATAGAGCGCGCCGCCGCTGAAGGCCAGGTTGCTGTTGAGAATGGCGTTGCCCAGGGTGAGGTTAGCCTGGTCTGCAAAAATACCCCCGCCAAAGGTGGCTTCGTTGCCATAAAATTCTGCTTCCAGCAGGTCCAGGGAGCCCTGGCGGAAGTACAGGCCGCCGCCGCTTTCGGAGGCGGTGTTTTCCTGAAAGAGAAGCCCGTTAGCGGAGAGTTCGCCCATGATGTAAGCACCGCCACCGTTGACCAGGGCGGTGTTTTGGGTAAATGCGACCTGGTGAAGGGTGAGTGGGCTGCTGTCACGCCCTGGCACATAGGGAAGCCCATCGCTGTATAAACCGCCGCCCAGGTTGGCCTGGCTGCCTGTAAACACCAGGTTGGCCAGCGTGGGGGCGGCAGATTGCACGAGCATCCCGCCGCCGGTGCCTGCCTGCCCGCTTCCGGTGGCTTTGCCGCCCTGGATGGTAAATCCGTCCAGGATGGTTTCAGGCCCAACCTGCGAAGCCCAGACCACATGATACGCCGCCTCAGCCGGGTTTCCCCCGCTCAGAATGGTCGGGCTGCTGGCCCAGCTGCGCTGGCTGCGTTGGGTTTCGGTTCCATTAAACCCACCATAAAGGCTGACCTGATCCAAAAGTTGGAAAGTTACACTGCGCGGGTCGGATGGGTTGGTGCGCTTCTCCGGGGTGTAGGTGCCTGCGGCAACCCAGATTTCATCGCCTGCTGTGGCAAATGAGAGGGCGCTTTGCAGGCTGGTAAAGGCGTCTTGCCAGCTGCTGCCGGTGCTGCTGCCGCCTGCCGCCTGGTTTACATAAATCAGGCCGGTGATGCGCAGGGGCGCCTGGCTGGTGTTGTCGGCCGGGTTTGCTTCCGGTTTCGCATTGGTCATTTCAGCGGTATTGGTGATCCAGCGGGCAGATCGCAGGGTGGCGCTGGTTGTAGCTGTGATAGTGATCACCCCGCCCTGGCCTTGTTCCAGGGGCGTGACCTGCCACACCAGGGTAGAACCCGTGTTAAGGGTGGGTGTGATGGCCGCCCCGGCGCTGGTGATACTTGTAAGGGATAGTTCTGCAGGCAGGATGTCGGTGATGACCACCTGGTAGGCATAATCCCCCAGGTTGGTGTATTCCAGGGTATAGGTAACGAGGTCGCCAGGGGCGGCCACTGCCGGAGAAACCGATTTTTGAAGGACAAGGTCTGCCGGGCTGTCGTCGTTCTGGACAGTGACCTGGCCCTCTGCCCCCAGGTGGCCTGCGGCCGAGGCGGTGAGGGTGACCAGGGCATCGGCGTCTACCAGCAGGTCTTGCGGTGCAGCCAGTGTGAAATCTTTAAAGGGTTGTCCGGAGGGAATGACCACCTGGTCGGGCACAATGGCCTTCAATGGGTTTGCGGAATTCAGCGTGACGGTTACGGGCAGGGTGGTTTCACCGGTGCGGCGGATGGTAATGGTGATATTTTCTCCTTCAACCAGGGCGGAGCCGCTGTCAAAGGTGAAAACCAGGGTGGGGTATCGGGCTTCATACGCGCCCATGTCCACAACCGGGAAGGGACCAGCCCCGCTGTCTGGAATGCCCAGCACATCAAAACGCCGTTCATCATTGTCCAGGTCGAACAGGCTGCCCGAAGGAACCAGGGCAGAACTTCCGGCATCTATGGCCGGGGAAGTGATCTGCAAACGCAGGTCGCCATAATCGCTGCCAGCAGGCAGGCGGATAAAGTGCGGGTCGGAGGCCAGGTTGCCGCCGCCATCCTGCCCAAAGGTGCTGATCCAGCCTGTGCCGCTGCCCCCAGAGCCTTCCACCAGGCTGTAACGAATCATCGGGCTGCTGGTTCCGGCGTTGCGAATGTTGGGCCCGGTGGAGGCGGTATTTTTCCAAATAATGGTATTGTGGATGTTCGGGCTGCTGTCAAAGTTGAAAATGCCCCCGCCGCTGGTGGTCAGGCCGGAGGTGGTGTTGCCGCTGATGCTCAGGTTTACCAGGGTTGCCGGGCTGGTGCGCAGGTAAAGGCCGCCGCCCGCAACGGTGGTGGCTCCGGAACCAGAGGCAGTGTTGCCGCTAAAAATGGAATTTTGCAGGGTGAACGTGCTGTTAAGGGCATATAAACCGCCGCCAAAAGGCGCCTGGTTGGCGTTAAATACCAACCGGTCGAAGGTGCCTGTGAAAGACTCCAGGTATGCGCCGCCGCCTGTGCTGCCGGAAGTGGTGGTGCCATTGCGGAAAATCCGGGTATTGGTCAGCGATGCGCTGGAACTGCGCAAAAACAACCCGCCTCCGCTGCCCGCCCGGTTGAACTGAATGACCAGGTTGGCCAGCGTGGGGGAGCCGTTAATGCTTAAAATGCCTCCGCCCAGGCTGTCGTTAATCGCGCCGTTGGCATTGCCAGCGGTAATGGTAAAGCCATCCAGGCGGGTCGTGCTGTCCAGGCCGCTGGTGGTGACCACATGGTAAACGTTTTCTCCGTAGTTCACAAAATTGGCCCCATCGTTTTGGGCAAGGTCGCCGCTCAGGAGGGTCGGGTTCGCCTGCCAGTCGCGTTCGTCCAGGCTGGTTTCCCCGCCAGCAAAGCCTCCATAAATGGAAACCGCCGCGGGTAGGGCAAAGGTGGCCGAACGCGGGTCGGCGGGTGCGGTGCGTTTGGTGGGGGAATAGGTTCCTGCAGCCACCCAGATTTCATCGCCCGCAAGCGCGGCATCGAATGCTTCCTGCAGGGTTGGGAAGGCACTGGCCCAGGTCTGGCCATCGGTGGTGCGGCTGGTGGGGCTGGCATCCACATAGATGATGCCCAACAGCCGGGCTCCGGCGCTGGTGGTGTTGTTGGCCAGGCTGATTTCGGCCTTTTCTCCCTGGATTTCCGCCTGGTTGCTGAGAACCTGGGCAGACCAGGGGCTTTCCTCGCCGGGTGGGGTGAGTGGAACTTGCACGGCCAGGGTGATTTGGCCGCTTTCACCGGGCAAGAGCGGCTCTACCGCCCATGCGTATAGGCTTCCGGTGTTGAGCAGGGGGGTAACCACAATTCCCCCGGCAATTTCAATGGAACTGGCGGAAAGGCCGGCGGGGAGGGTGTCGGTGAGGACGATGCCGGCTGCCAGCCCTGGCCCCAGGTTGCCAAACGAAACTGTGTAGGTAACCCAGTCGCCGGGGCGCAGGCTGGCGGGTTGGGCGCTTTTGGATGCCCAGAGGTCGGGTTTGTATTCAAAAACCGGGAAAACCTCGGTATTTTGGGTGACCTGGAGGACACACAGCCCCAGGGAATTGGGAACCAGGCTGTCGCACCCGCCCGGCTGCCAGCCCAGGAAAACGCTGTTGGCGGCGGGTGTGGCTGTCAGGGTGATGGTGGTCCCTTCGGCAAACAAGGCCGAACAGGTAGCGCCGCAGTTAATCCCTGCCGGGTCGCTGGTAACCGTTCCAACGCCCTGGATGCCGCCGTTGGTTGGGGCCTGGGGCGATACCTGGACGGCATAATCATCGATCACCGAACTGACCTCCACGGTCACAACCACGGTGGGTGAGGCCAGCGCACCATCCCAGGTGTGGTAGGTAAAGGTGACTACGCCGAAATAATTCAAAGGTGGGGTGTATAAAAAGCTGCCATTGGGGTTCAGCGTCAATCCACCGGTGATGGGTGAAGAATCCAGGACGGCAGTCAGCGAGTCGCCATCCAAATCGCTGTCGTTGGACAGCACCCCTGGGGCAGCCACGGAAAGGGGGATATCTTCATCGGTGTTGTAGCTGTCTGGGGCGGCAGTGGGCGGGTCGTTGACGGGTTCCAGGTACAGGCTGACCACTGCTGAGAGGGAATAAAGGGCAGTATCGCTGGCGACATAGGTGAATGTCACGAGGCCGTTCTGGTTAAGCGTGGGGGTATAGATAAACCCGCCATTGGGGCTAAGCGCCAGGAACCCAGAGGCGGGCGGCGCAGCCAGTTCGGCAGTCAGCGAGTCGCCGTCAATGTCTTCATCATTTTCCAGGATGCCCGGTGTGGCCACGACCAGCGCCGTATCTTCTGTTCCCGTGAAAATATCGGCAAAGGCTTCGGGGGCTGTGTTGACCGGGGAGATGTACAGGGTGACTGTGATCGGGGCAGAGGCCAGCGCACCATCGAATGCAGCGTAGAAGAATGTGACATACCCGTTGTAATGCAGCGAGGGGGTGTAGACAAACCCACCCTCAGGCAGCAGGTCTAAACTGCCCGCTGCAGGGGTTGTGACCAGGGCTGCCGTCAGAACAGAGCTGTCAATATCACTGTCGTTGCCCAGGACCCCGGGGGCGGAAACCACCAGGGGGACATCTTCGGTGAGTGTATAAGCATCTGCTGCGGCAAGCGGGGCGTCATTCACCGGGGTGACCACCAGGGTGGCGGTAACCGGGAACGAAGCGGCCTCACCATCGGAAACGGTGTAGGTGAAGTAGGCGGTGCCGTTGAAGTCCAGCGTTGGGGTGAACACAAATCGGCCATCGGGCCAGGCAAACACCTGGCCAACCACCGTGCTGCTGATTGGGGTCAGTGCATCGAGTAAGATGCCGGTGGAGTGCAGCCCGCCCTGGTATTCGGCGAAGATTTCGTTTAAATCCGGGTCGGTGTCATTACCGAGCAAGCCTGGGGCAGGTACGGTCAGCGGTGTGTCTTCGGCTGTGGTGAAGACGTCGCTGGCGCCAATGGGCGGCAGGTTTGGCCCGGAAATGATCAACGTAACCGTGACCGGGTTGGATTGTAAGGCGCCGTCCCAGGCCCGGTACACAAAAAAGGTTTCCCCGTCATAGTCGGTTGTGGGTGTGTAGACAAAACCGCCATCGGGATTCAATTCAAACTGCCCGCCAAATGGGGAGGTTTCCAGGGTGGCAGTTAAGACCAGGTTGTCTACATCCGTGTCATTGGCCAGCACCCCCGGTGCCGGGACCACCAGCGGGGTGTTTTCGGTGGTCGTGTAGACTTCCGCTGAACCCACTGGCGCATCGTTCACCGCCGTTACGGTAATCGTTACCAGCACCGGTCCAACCTGGGCCAGGCCATCCGTCACGGTGTACGTAAACGTCACCAGCCCAGACGCATCCAGGGTGGGAGTGTAGACAAAGCCTCCATCCGGGGAGAAATCCAGGGTGCCTGTGGTTGGGGCTGTGTCCAGGATGGCCACCAGTGAATCCAAATCGACATCCGTATCGTTCGCAAGGACACCAGGGGCGGGCACGGTGAGCGGCGTGTCTTCTGGCGTTGTGTAAAAATCGGCAGCCGGGACAGGGGCATCGTTTGCCGGGAGAATGACCAGGCGAACCACTTCTAACCCGGAAGACAGGCTGCCATCGTTGGCAAGATACAAAAAGGTATCTTGCCCGTTGACGTTCAGCGAGGGGGTATAGACAAAACTGCCATCGGGCAGCAGGTCGAGCTGTCCAAAGCTGGGTGGTGTGTCCAGCAGGGCATTCAAGGGGTCAGAATCGATATCCGTATCATTCGCCAGCACCCCAGGGCTGGGAATGGTCAGGGGTATGTCTTCGGTCAGGGTGTAGACATCGGATGCGGAGACGGGCGGGTCGTTGACAGGCGTGACGGTCACCGTGACCACGCCGGGGGCAGATGTAGCCTGTCCATCGCTGGCCAGGTAGGTGAAGGTCAGGGTGCCGTGAAAGTTCAGGGTTGGGGTAAGAACAAAGCCACCGCCTGGCCCCAGGTCCATATCTGCATCCAGGGTTGGCGTGAGCAGGGCTGCCGTGAGCAGGTCGCCATCCACATCCAGGTCGTTGCTCAAAACACCGGGCACAAAAACCACCATGAAGGAATCTTCGCTCGTGGTGTAGTGATCGCTCAACGCAACCGGGGGATCATTGACGGGTAGTACGGTCAGGCTGACCAGCCCAAAGTTCGAAAGCAGCTCGCCATCCGAAACCTGGTAGGCAAAGGTGATGACGCCGTTGGCATCCAGGGTGGGGGTGTAGATAAAACTGCCGTCCGGGTTCCAGGCCAGCGTACCCAGCGCAGGGGTGATGACACTGGTGATGGTGAAGGGCGGCGTTGAATCTACGTCCCCGTCATTGCCCAGGAAGCCCGGTGCAGGCACACTCAAGGGGGTATCTTCGTTGGTTTCGTAGGCATCGGGCAGGGCGGTGGGCGCGTCGTTGACCGGGGTGATGGTCAGGGTTACCGTCACCCCATTCGAAAGGTCAATCCCGTCTGAGGCTGCGTAGGTAAAACTGACCACGCCGGAGAAATCCAGCGGGGGGGTATAGGAGAACCCACCGTTGGCATCCAGCAGGAGTGTTCCCGGCGGGGCGGTTTGCAAAACGGCAGAGAGGGTGTCGCTGTTGGCGTCGCTGTCGTTGGCCAGAACCCCAGGCGCGGGCACGACCAGGGCAGCATCTTCGGCGCTGGTGTAAACATCCGACGCCGCAACCGGGGGGGTATTGCTGAAAACAACGGTCAGGGTAACCACGGTTGGGTTCGAAGTGAGCAGCCCATCGCTCACGGTGTAGGTGAAGGTCACCCAACCGCTGAAATCCAGGGTGGGGGTATAGACCAAACTGCCGTCCGGGTTTAAATCCAGCGTGCCCGTCAGGGGGGCGGTTTGAAGCAGGCTGGTGAGCGGGTCGCCATCCACATCTACATCGTTTGCCATCACCCCCGGGGCGGAGAGGGTGAGGGTGTTGTTGGTGACGACGGAATATTCATCGGGGTTTGCCGTGGGCGGGTCGTTGAGCGGTTCGATGGTAATCGTGACCAGCCCCGGGTCCGACAGTGGGTTAACCCCACCGGTGCCATCGTTGGCTTTATACGTGAAGGTAACCACCCCGGTCTGGTTCAGTGTGGGGGTGTAAACAAAACTGCCATCACTCGCCAGGCTCACCTGCCCGGCGGCAGGCGCGCTGAACAGCACGGCAGTAAGGGGGTTGTTTTCAACATCGGAATCATTCACCAAAACCCCCACCGCAGGAACGACCAGGGCCACTTCTTCGGTAGTGGTGTAAAAGTCCGCGCCAGCCACCGGGGCATCGTTGACCGGGTTAATCGTCAGGGTGACCTGGGCAATGTTGGAGGATAAAGCGCCATCCGAAGCCCGGTAGCTAAAGGTGACAGGGCCCGAATAATCGCTGGGGGGTGTATAGGAGAACCCGCCGTTGGCGCTCAAATCCAGGCTGCCCACGGCTGGACCGCTTTCCAGGATGGCCGTGAGCGCCGGGGTCTGATCATCGGTATCGTTCAGCAGCACACCCGGCGCAGCGACATTCAAGATGACATCCTCATCCGTGCTGTAGGCATCCGGGTTGGCGGTCGGGGGCGCGTTGGTGGTGGGGCGGGCTTCCGGCAGGTTTTCAAATGGGACCGGGTTTGCCAGCGATTGGGCAAACCCGGTCGCGCGCGAGAAAAGCCCCAACCCCGCCAGCCATAATCCCAAAATGATCCAAATGGTGTATTTTTTCTTTCCCAAGGGTAACTTCCTTTCTAAAACCTGAAATGCGGTGCGCCAGGCAAATTAATCTTCCATCCCTGAAGGTATTGGTCAGATGGGTTCAAATGCAGGGATTGGAAAGGGGTATCGGCTTTAGGTGTATTGTACCTATTATAGCCTTTTCGAGGGGTGGGAACAAAACCCGCTGAGGTTTGCCTGCTTTCCATCTTAAGTTATAATACCTTCACGGCTCAGGCTGCTGCCAGGGAAAGACCCTGGAGGTTTGGGGTGACCGGGTTCGCCCCGACCCCGTTCCAGGGTGGGTTACAGGTATGCCCAAAACTCCGGGCGGCAAAAACCATTCTTTGGGAGGGCTAAAAAAATTCTCTTATTAAGGGGCATTTCATCATTCACTTGAACGATTAAAGTAGAGGCAGCATTATGATCAACCATTTCCAGGATAAAGCCAACTTCATTTGGACCGTCGCAGACGACATCCTGCGCGGGGCCTTCAAAGCCCATGAGTATGGGGATGTCATCCTGCCGTTTGTGGTTCTGCGCCGCCTGGACCTGGTGTTGGAACCCACCAAAGATGCGGTGATTGCCCAGCAAAAGCAGTTTGGGGGTGTTTTGAACGAAGAACAGCTCATCCCGGTGCTGCGCAAGGCGGCGGGGGAGAAGAACTTCTACAACCACTCCCTCTATGACCTGCGCCGCCTGGCCCAGGATGCCGGGAATATCGAACTGAACTTCAACAATTACCTCAACGGCTTCAGCAAGAACGTCCGGGACATCATCGAAAATTTCAAGCTGCAGGGCACCATCGCCCGCCTGGTGAAGAACGAACTGCTCTACCGGCTGGTTTCCAAATTCACCGAAGTGGACCTCAGCCCGGAGAAGGTGAGCAACCACGATATGGGCTACATCTTCGAAGACCTGCTGCGGCGCTTTTCGGAAATGAGCAACGAGACGGCTGGCGAACACTACACCCCGCGCGAAGTCATCCGCCTGATGGTCAGCCTGCTGCTGGCGGAACACCGCCACGAACTGCAGGGCAAGGGCCTGATCCGCACGGTCTACGACCCGGCCTGCGGGACGGGCGGCATGCTGATTACCGCCAGGGACTACATCCAGGAACACATCAACCCGGATGTGGAAGTGATCATGTACGGGCAGGAACTGAACGACGTGTCTTACGCCATCGCCAAATCCGATGTGCTGATCATGGGGCAGGACGCCGGGAACATCCGCCTGGGCAACAGCTTTACCCAGGACCGCTTCAAAGGCCAGCGGTTCAGCTACATGCTTTCCAACCCGCCCTTTGGGGTGAGCTGGAAGAAAGAAGAGTCTTTCATCCAGAAAGAAGCCAACGACCCCCACGGGCGCTTCCATGCGGGCACCCCGCGCTCCAGCGATGGGGCGCTGCTGTTCCTGCAGCATATGATCTCCAAAATGGAAGCGGGCGGCAGCCGCATCGCCATCATCTTCAACGGTTCGCCGCTGTTTACCGGCGACGCCGGTTCGGGCGAAAGCGACATCCGCAAATGGATCGTCGAGAACGATTGGCTGGAAGCAATTGTGGCTTTACCTATGGATATGTTCTACAACACCGGCATCGCCACCTACATCTGGCTGGTCACCAATCGCAAGGCCAATCATCGAAGAGGAAAGGTTCAACTTATTGATGCTACAAATTATTTCAAACTTATGGGTAAGAATCTTGGAAATAAGCGAAAATACTTCACTGATGAGCATATCACCCAAATCACCGCCCTCTACACAGCCTTTGCAGAAGGCAAAGAGAGCAAAATTTTTGATAACGCAGACTTCGGCTTCACCAGGGTGACTGTGGAACGCCCTGAGCGGGACGAGCAAGGCCAGGTGGTGATGGACAGGCAGGGCCAGCCCAAGCCCGACACCAACCTGCGCGATTCCGAAAAAATCCCCCTCAAACAGGACATCGAGGCCTACTTCGTAAAAGAAGTCCTCCCGCATGTCCCCGATGCCTGGATGGACCGGAGCAAGGATAAGTTGGGCTGCGAAATCAGCTTCAGCAAATACTTCTACGAATATACCCCGCTGCGCCCGCTGGAAGACATCCGGGCGGATATCCTGGCGCTGGAAGAAGAGACCGAGGGATTGTTAGGGGAGATATTGGGCTGATGCATCCTTATCAAACTTATAAAACCACAAATATCAATTGGCTTGAAACTGTCCCCGCCCATTGGGAGTTTCGGAAAGCTAAGTATATATTCACGAAAATGTCGCGTCCCATTAGGGCAGAGGACGACGTTGTTACAGCTTTCCGGGATGGGGAAGTAACGCTCAGGAAGAATAGAAGAACCGAAGGATTTACTTTATCACTAAAGGAAATCGGTTATCAAGGGATACGAAATGGTGATTTGGTTATCCATGAGATGGATGCGTTTGCCGGAGCCATCGGTGTATCGGATTCGGATGGGAAGAGTACACCTGTTTACACTGTGTGTGTACCGCATATCCCAGCTTCGCCAAAGTACTATGCTTATCTCTTGAGGACGATGGCAACGAATGGGTTTATCCTTTCATTGGCAAAGGGTATCCGTGAACGGTCAAGCTCATTTAGCTTCAATATTTTCAAGGATTTGGAGTTGCCCTATTTTCCAGAGTGGGAACAACGCGCCATCGCCGCCTTCCTCGACCGCAAGACTGCCCAGATTGACACGCTGATTGCCAAAAAGCAGCGCCAGGTTGAACTGCTGCAGGAGCACCGCACCGCCCTCATCAACCAGGCGGTGACGAAGGGTCTGAACCCGGGTGTGGAGATGAAAGACAGCGGGATTGAGTGGTTGGGGGAAGTGCCGAGGCATTGGGCAAACCAGAAGTTGAAGTTTATTTCCCATGTTCAATTTAGCAATGTTGACAAGCATTCCTATGATCACGAAATACCTGTCTTGCTTTGCAACTATGTCGATGTTTACTACAATGACTTGATAACAGATGAAATCGACTTCATGAAAGCTACCGCGAACGAGAAGGAAATTGAGCGATTCAAATTGCAGGAAGGTGATGTTCTCATTACAAAAGACTCTGAATCTTGGGATGATATTGCTGTTCCTGCATATTCAGCTACAGACTTCAATAACGTTTTATGTGGCTACCATCTTGCACTTATCCGTTCCAAGCCAAATAATATTCTAGGAAAATATTTGTTTTGGGCATTTTTATCTAGAGAGGTAAACGATCAATATAAGGTGTCTGCATCTGGTGTAACCCGTTATGGTCTTGGAAAATATGCACTTGAAAACTCGTTATTTCCCCTCCCTCCCCTCCCCGAACAGCGCGCCATCGCTGCCTTCCTCGACCGCAAGACCGCTCAGATTGACACGCTGATTGCGAAAATTGAAAAGCAGATCAGCCACTACCAGGAATACCGCACCGCACTCATCTCGGCGGCGGTGACGGGCAAGATAGACGTGCGCGAGGAGGTGGAGATTTGAATTATGATGATGTGGTTCGCGATTTCGCCAAAAGGACGCGTAAAAACCTGCGGTTCATCGAGCAGGCTCAGGCTGAAGGGGTGGAGGTCTATGAAGTAACGCAGCTGGTGAATTCTCTCTTGGGCCTTCTTGTGTTTCCAAAAGAGCGCTACTACAACCGTATCCCCGAGTTGTCTCTACAGGAACTAAAGGAATCTGGGTGGCCTGAGATTCAAGTAACCGGTGATTTTAAGAAGCACAAGGATTTGCGCGAGTTGATGCGTTTTCTCCGGAATTCGATTGCACACTGCAACATCGAGTTTCTCGCAGATCATTATTACAAACTGCACGGCCTCAGGGTTTGGAATGAGTCGGGAGGCGTAAAAAATTGGGAAGCTGAATTGTCATTTGAGGATTTGCGCCTGATTGTGGATAAGTTCACTGTGTTGATCCTGAAAGAGGGGAAGTAGTAGATAATGGCCCATTACACCGAACAAAACTTTGAAGAACATATTGAGGCCCACCTGCTGGCTTCCGGATACTTCAGCCAGCCGCCCGCGGCCTACGATAAAGCCCTCTGCCTGGTTCCCGATGAAGCCCTGGCGTTCATCCGGGCCACCCAGCCGGATGCGTACCAGAAGCTGGAGAAGCAGTATGGGGCGGATACGCCCAAGAAGCTGGTCGCCCGCCTGGCTTCGGAGGTCAGCAAGCGCGGCACGCTGGATGTGCTGCGCAACGGCATCAAGGACCTGGGCAGCAAGTTCCGCCTGGCTTATTTCAAACCCGCCAGCGGGATGAACCCCGAACATCACAAACTGCACGCCCAAAACCGCTTCAGCGTGGTGCGCCAGCTCCGGTACAGCCAGAAGAACGAGAACAGCATAGATCTCGTGCTGTTCCTCAACGGCCTGCCGATCATCACCGCCGAACTCAAAAACGCCCTCACCGGCCAGTTTGTCGAGCAGGCCATCCAGCAGTACCAGCACGACCGCCACCCAAAGGGCGAACCGCTGCTGGAGTTCAGGCGCTGCCTGGTGCATTTTGCGGTTGGCAACGAAGCAGTCTACATGGCCACCCATCTGCAGGGCGCAAACACCCGCTTCCTGCCCTTCAACCTGGATACCGAAAACCCGACTAACCCCAACGGCCACAAAACCCACTACCTGTGGGAAGACATCTGGCAGCCAGCCACCCTGCTGGAACTGGTCCAAAACTACCTGCATCTCCAGAAGAACACCGAGAAATTCTACGACGAGCACCAGGGCCTGGTTGAAAAGCAATCCGAGCGGTTAATCTTCCCGCGCTTCCACCAGTTGGATGTGGTTCGCAAGATCCTGTCCGCGGTGCGGCACGATGGGGTCGGGAAAAACTACCTGGTGCAGCACTCAGCGGGTTCGGGCAAGTCCAACTCGATTGCCTGGCTGGCCCACCAACTGGCCAGCTTCTACCAGCACCCCACCGATAAAGAGCGCCTCTTTGATTCCATCATCGTCGTCACCGACCGCCGCGTGCTGGACCGCCAGCTGCAGGACACCATCACGCAGTTCGAGCAGACCCAAGGGGTGGTGAAAAAAATTGACCAGAATTCCGCCCAGCTGCGGGAAGCCCTCGAAACGGGCAAGGCCATCATCATCACCACCCTGCAGAAGTTCCCGGTCATTTCAGAAAGCATGAGCACCCTCAAAGGGCAGTGCTTTGCGGTCATCATTGACGAAGCCCACTCCAGCCAGTCCGGAGAGTCGGCCAGCCACCTTAAAAAAACCCTCTCGGTGAACCTGGAGCAGGCCGAAACCGAGGACGCAGTCGCCGAAGATATGGAAGACCAGATTCTCCAGGAAATCCGTGCCCGCGGGTCCCAGAACCACATCTCCTATTTTGCCTTCACAGCGACTCCCAAGAATAAAACCCTGGAGATTTTTGGGCAGAAAACCCCGGAAGGCTTTGCTGCCTTCCACATCTACTCCATGCGCCAGGCGATTGAAGAAGGCTTCATCCTGGATGTGCTCAACAACTACACCACCTTCCAGCGCTACTTCAAGCTGGTCAAGACCATCCCAACCGATAATGAGTACGAAAAGAAAAAGGCTGTCCGGCTGCTGACCGATTTTGTGGATTTACAGCCCCACGCCGTCGAAACCAAAACCCGCATCATGCTGGAGCATTTCCTTGAAAAAACGGCCAACGCCATCCAGGGTCGGGGCCGGGCCATGGTGGTTACCCGTTCCCGGCTGCATGCGGTGCGCTACTACCGGACGTTCCGCAAGCTGATGGCCGAGATGCACCTGCCTTTCAAACCGTTGGTTGCGTTTTCGGGAACTGTCAAAGACCCCGATACCGGCAGTGAAGATACCGAAAACAGCCTCAACCAGTTGGGGGCCAAAATTGCCATCCAGGATGCGTTTAAGACCCCGGAATACCGCATCCTGGTGGTGGCGAACAAATTCCAAACCGGCTTTGACGAACCGCTGCTGCATACCATGTACGTGGATAAACGCCTGGCAGGGGTGCAGGCCGTCCAGACGCTCAGCCGCCTGAACCGCACCCGGGCCGCCAAAACCGATACCCTGGTGCTGGACTTTGTCAACGAATCCGAGGAAATCCTGGCTGCCTTCCAGCCCTATTACCAGACCACCTCCCTGGAGGGAGCCACCGACCCCAATAAACTCCACGACCTGGAAAATGAACTGCGCTCGTTCGAACTCTTCACCCAGGCGGATATCGACGCCTTCGCCGCAGTTTTCTTTAACCCGTCGCAGCCCCTGGAAAAACTGCAGCCCATCCTGGACGGCGTGGTGAACCTCTGGAACTACAAACCCGAAAACGATCGCGAGGCCTTCCGCGCGGCCCTGCAGAAATATATCCGGCTGTACGGCTTCTTGTCCCAGGTTATCACCTTCGCGGATGAAGACCTGGAAAAGCTGTATGTCTTCGCCCGCGGCCTCAATCGAAAACTCCCGCGCCGCAAAGTCAAACTGCCCCATGAAATCAAAGACGCGGTGGACCTGGATTCCTTCCGCCTGGAGCAGACATTCACAGGCGGGCTTGAACTGAAGCCCGAAGATGGCTTTGTAAAACCGATTGGGGACGGTGGGTCTGGGCTGACCCAGGACGAGAAGGACCTGCTTTCCAATATCATCCAGGTCCTCAACGACACCTACGGCCTTAACCTCACAGATGAGGATAAGGTGGATATCCTGCACATCCGGGCCAAGCTGGAAGCGGATGTAGGCTTGCAGGCGGTCATGCAGGCCGACAACACCCGCCAGGCCATGCGGGATAAGTTTGAGAAAGTGTTGGATGCCCTGCTGTTGGAGTTTGTCCACAACAAGCTGGAGCTGTACAAGAAACTCACCGAACCGAATGTAAACCAGCATTTCAAAAACCGCTGGTTTGATGGATATGTGCAGCAGTACGGTCAGCCGCAAATGCGGTAAGGCTGGCCCAGCAAGCGGGAAAATGGCCTTCTGAACTTCGATGCAGCTGCCCTGCGGGGAGTTCTCAAATGTTGTGATTTCTTCCTGTTTCCTCATAATTCTTAGGGATTCGCCCCCTGGCGGGTACTGCCCGTCAGGGGGCGAATCCCTTTTCTTCTCCCCGCCCCCAAGCCTGGGGCGGGGTTGGGGGTGGGGTTGGACATTTGTGGGCAGCTGCCCTGCCGGGTTTGGCCTTATGCCCGAAAAACCTGTTAGAATACTGCAAACACTGCACATATTCAGTTGAACCATGCATTTTTTCCGTAAAAACCCAAAACACCTCGCCAACCAGGAAACCCTGGATATTGAAGAATCCATCCGGCGGCTGATTCAGCGCCTGTTGGAAACTTCGATTCAAGAAGGCCACACCCCGGAGGAAATCAGCAGCAGGTTAACGGGCATGGTTCGCACGCTGTCGAGCTCCCAACCTGAGGCCGCCAAAGAGGTTGGAATGCCCGGCCCCAAACCCCAGGGACGCAGCAGCCGGATTGTGCTGGCCAGCACCAACCCCGACTTTTCTGGGCCTTCCCTTTCGCTGGCGCTTCTCGACCAGCAGGTGATTCCCTACCTGGGGGCGTTGGAAGAACTGCAAAAGGTGTTGGATGAAATTGCCCGCCAGGAAAACCTGCCCCTGTTGATTTCTTCCATCCGTTTCACGCCCCAGCTTACTCTTGAGGTGGAGCACATCAAGGGCATTTTGGATTTGCTGCAAGGCAGCCTGGAAACCTGGCGCACGGCTTACACCGAGATTTCAAAAGCCAGGTTGAGCCCCAACCAGCCTGTCCCAGATTCGGGGTTGGCGTCCCAATCGCCCCGCCAGTTGATCCAGAGCATTAAAACCAAGTTTGCCATGGAACTGGTGGAGCGCTTCATGCCCTCGCTTTCGACCACCGATAAGGTGACTTATTCCATCCGGATGCAGCCCATGATTGAAATGCTGCTGGTCAGTGCGTTAGAATTGAAATAAGGTATGTCCAATTATTACGAATTTCCGCAGATTTCGCCCCAGGCATTGGCGGAGAAGCTCAAACAAGCCCCAACCCAGCCCCACACCTTCACCGTGTTGGATGTGCGTGAATGGTATGAAATCCAGTTAGCCCACATCCCGGACGAAAGGGTTGTGGTGGTTCCGATGAGCCGGCTGGCACAGGAACACACCCAGGCACTCCCCGATTTTTTGCAGAACCAGGATGCGGAAATCATTGTGCTTTGCCACCATGGGGTTCGCAGTTCCCAGGTGACCGCCTGGCTGGGACGCCTGGGTTGGAAAAATGTTTTCAACCTGGAGGGCGGCATTGATGCCTATGCCCGCCTGGTGGACCCGCAAGTGGGTTTTTATTAGACGATGGGATCCAAAGAATCTTCCACCCCCCTGCGCATTAACCGCCGTGAATTTCTCAACCTGGCAGGCATGGGTGCCCTTTGGCTGGGGACCGGCGGGCTGCGGCGGGGATTGCTGGATGACTTGGAGCAAACGCCCGTTACCCGCCCCCAGTTGGGCCGGGTGGCGCGCTACGCGGTAGATGTTCATTACGAACCTGATCTCAAAGCGCCCAAAATGGGCCGCTATACGCGCGACCAGGTCATTTCCCTCGATGCACAAATCACCTCGCCTTCGGGGCCTGTGGTTAACCCAACCTGGTACAGGGTGGATGGGGGCTATGTTCACAGTGCGTATATTCAACCCGTCGAAGTGCATTTGCAGGAACCGGTTGAGTCCATTTCCCCTGCAGGCATGTTGGCCGAAGTTTCTGTGCCCTTCACCCAATCTTACATTCATTTAAAATCGAAATGGAAATGGCAGCCCACGCTGGTGTATTACTACGAATCCGTCTATTGGGTGGAGCGAATTGTGGAAGGCCCGGATGGGGGGGTATGGTATGAAACCTTTGATGAACGCAGCGAAACCCACCTGGCGGTTCCCGCGGCTCACCTGCGCCCTGTTTTGCCGGAAGAGCTGACGCCCATTTCGCCCGATGTGCCCCCGCAAGACAAAAAAATTGTGGTTTTCACCCGAGACCAAACCCTGACGGCCTACGAAGCAGGCCAGGAAGTGTATCACGCCCGAATTTCAACCGGCAGGCCCACCACCCACAACAATCCCAATTTACTGCCCACCGAAACCCCGGTGGGCTGGCATATCATTGGCCGCAAAATGCCCTCCCGGCATATGGGCGATGGTTTTATTACCAGCGACCCCGATGCTTACGAGCTGCCGGGTGTGCCCTGGGTTTCTTACTTTCACATTACGGGCGTGGCCTTTCACGGCACCTACTGGCACAATAATTTTGGGGCGATGATGAGCCGGGGCTGTGTCAACCTGCGCAATGCCGACGCCAAGTGGATTTACCGGTGGAGTACGCCTTACCTCCCTACAGAAGAGCGCAACGGCGGGCGCGGCAAAGGCACTCGGGTCCAGGTTTTGGAATAAATCGCTGCGGTGGGTTGGCAAAATCCGCTGCAATCATACCCTTCTTCCCCGGAAATATACAGTAAAATAGTACGAGCGTACCTTTTTGTCGCGCAATGCCTGCCTCAAAACGGGCGGGTGGTTTTGGGCGCGACCAGGGTGGCTGAACTCTTAAACGACCGATTTTGTTGGAGGTATTTCTATGTTTGCGAAAACCAAAGCTTTGTTGTTTGTGCTTGTTTTGGCGGCTTTCCTGGCTTTGGCCGGGTGCCAGCAGGCCCAGGGCGATGGGGTTGAAATTAAGGATGTGTGGGCACGCCCTGGAATTGCGGGCGGCAACACGGCGGTTTATTTTAACCTGGAGAACCCAACGGCTGAATCCGAAATGCTCATGTCGGCGGCCAGCGATGCTGCTGAAACCGTTCAACTCCATATGAGCCGGATGGAAGCCAGCGGGATGATGTCCATGCACGAGCAGGAATCTGTGGAAATTCCTGCCGGGGAAACCGTGGCATTTAAGCCCGGTGGGCTGCATGTGATGATGATTGGATTGAAGAACGATTTGGCCGCTGGTGATACAATAGAGGTTACCTTGAACTTCCACAACGCTGGCTCCATTACCCTGGAAGTGCCCGTACAAGAACCTTAAGCCAATTACCGTACGAGAGGCTGTCTGGGACCAAAACTTCAGGCATGAACCCGGAACAGCTGCAAATCTTTGATGAGGATCAACCCAATGCCCACACAAAAATCTGCCCCATTCGGCTCCTGGAAATCGCCCATTACCCCCCAACTCATTCTTGAAAAAGCAATGGCCATCATGGAATTTGCCATCGATGGCCAGGATATCTATTGGATTGAAATGCGACCATCCGAAGGGGGGCGATGTGTGATTGTCCAGCAAAAACCGGATGGAAGCACGCAAGACCTGACCCCACCCCCTTTTAACGCCCGGACCCGGGTGCATGAATATGGCGGGGGGGCGATGCTCGTTCATGGAGGGGTGGTCTGGTTTTCTAACTTTGCCGACCAGCGCCTCTACCGCCTGGATACTGCCCGGGATGGAGGCGTTCCAAAGCCGGTTAACACCGAAGGCCCGCTGCGATTTGCCGACGGCGTGGTGGACACCCACCGCAACCGCCTGGTGTACGTTTGTGAAGACCACAGCGAGTCTGACCAGGAAGCTCGCAACATGCTGGTGGCCATCCCACTGCAAGAGGAACCCGTTCGCAAGGAGGATATCCAGGTGTTGGCATCGGGTTGGGATTTCTACGCCGCACCCCGCATAAGCCCGGATGGCAGCCAAATCGCCTGGAAATGTTGGAATCATCCGAATATGCCCTGGGATGACACTGCGCTGTATACTGCCCAATTTCAGCCGGATGGAATGCCCGGCGAGCCAGTTCTGGTGGCTGGCGGGGTGGGCGAATCGGTCCAGCAGCCTGTTTGGTCGCCGGATAACCAGCTGTTTTTCATTTCCGACCGGACCAACTGGTGGAACATTTACCGTTGGGAGCAGGGCAATATTCAGCCCGTTTTGCCGCATGAGGCAGAGTTTGGCGGCCCGGAATGGGTTTTTGGCTTAAGTACTTACGCTTTCGAAACCCCGGAGACGATCCTGACTTTTTACCTTGAAAATGGGTCCACCCGCCTGGTGCGAATTCACCTGAAAACCGGCCAGGTTGTGTCCATCCCGCTCGGCTGGGAGGTGTTGGGCAGAATCAAATTTGGCCAGCCCGGAATTTTGACTTTGTTGGGCTCTGCGCGCCATGCGCCCTTCCTGGCTTTGGTGAACCCCCAAAATGGGCAGGTGGAACCGCTGCGCCAAACCAGTGCCGCCCGGATTGCCCCGGCGTATATTTCTAACCCTGAAGCCATTGCGTTTCCCACCAGCGGCGGCCAAACCGCCTATGCCTTTTTCTACCCACCCCAAAACCAGGACTATGCCGGGCCAAAAGGGCAAAAGCCCCCGTTAATTGTGATGAGCCACGGCGGGCCTACCAGTGCTGCGTCCAGCATTCTGAGCCTCTCGTACCAGTTTTGGACGAGCCGGGGTTTTGCCATTGTGGATGTGAATTATGGAGGCAGCACGGGCTTTGGCCGGGCATACCGCCAACGCCTGAACGGCAGTTGGGGTATCGTGGATGTGGAAGACTGTGTGAACGCAGCCCGTTTCCTGGTGGGTCGCGGGGATGTGGACCCCAACCGCCTTGCCATTCGCGGCGGCAGCGCAGGCGGCTATACCACGCTGGCTGCCCTGGCTTTTCATGACGTTTTTCACGCCGGCGCCAGCCATTTTGGGGTGAGCGACCTGGAAGGCCTGGCGAAAGATACCCATAAGTTTGAATCGCGCTACCTGGATAACCTGGTAGGTGCTTACCCGGCTGAAATAGAGCGGTACCACCAACGCTCTCCCTTGTATGCCGTAGACCAGTTAAGCTGCCCGGTGATTTTCTTCCAGGGTCTGGAAGATAAAGTGGTTCCACCCCAGCAAGCCGAGTTAATGGTGAACGCCCTCAAACAAAAGGGCATTCCGGTTGCTTACATTGCCTATGAAGGGGAGCAGCACGGTTTCCGAAAGGCCGAAAACATCAAGCGCACCCTTGAAGCCGAGTTGTATTTTTACAGCCGGGTGTTTGGCTTTGTTATTGATGGGCAGATTGAACCCGTTGAGATTATGAATCTGTAACGGACCCTGGCTGAGTGGAATTTCAGCCCATCCGGCAGGCCGAGCAGCCCGCTGGGTGGGCTGAATTTTTTTGGATGTTGTCACCCTTGCCAATCCTGGCGGTGGTTCAATCATGCCATGCCTACGGCATTTGGTGGGTGGGCTGCACCGGATTCTATAATCGTTTCACCCCTACGGGGTGGGTGAAGACACGGTTGAAACCGTGACTACATAGGGTGGGGAAGAAAGGAGGACGCGGCTAAAGCCGCGACGACATGGGGAGGGGGCACTCAAGCCCGGAGGGCTGGTACGATGAGGGCATGTATGGAAAATGGCGGCTGGATCATGCCATGCCTACGGCATTGGTGGGTGGGCTGAACCGGGTTCTATCATCGTTTCACCCCTACGGGGTGGAAGAGGAGCACGGTTGAAACCGTGACTACATGGGGGGATGGCACTCAAGCCCGGAGGGCTGTAATGATTATAGGGAATGCCGTCAAATTCCCTGAAGCCCGGAGGGCTGGCATGATGATAGAATTCTAGTCGAGTTGGAAGATTCAATCATTTGGGTACATGTATATTAAACTTTGTTGTACAATTGAGTTAACAAAGGAGCCCACCATGAAACAAGACCGTTTTCTCACAGCCATTTTAATGGGTATTATCTTTATTGTGATTCTTGCCCTGGTGGTGTTTTTTGTCCGGCGAGAAGAGCAGGGGTATATCAGCGAAGAAACCCCTGAGGGGGTTGTGCACAACTATGTGTATGCCCTCAGCACAGGCGATTATGAAAAAGCGCACGGGTATATTTACCAGCAGAACGGCAGCCCTTCCTATGGAAGTTTCTTAAGTTTTGCCACTGACTTCCAGTCTCAATTTGGCCGGACAGGCATCCAAATCCATTCGAGCAAAATCGCGGGTTCGGAGGCATATGTGGAAGTGTACATTATTTACAGCAGCACGGGTCCCTTCGATTCTGGCTGGCGCGATACAGGTACGGCAAACTTGCTGCTGCAAGATGGCCAATGGAAAATTATCCTGATGCCATATCCCTATTTTAATTGGGATTGGAACAGCGACTCAGTTAAACCATCTGTCCGTCCAAGTGGTTCATTCCGGTATGCAGTAGAATGAGCCGCTGATCGTTGCAATCCTGCGAACCCTCATAAACCAGGGCTGCGGGTGGGGTTGCAGTTTTCGTAAGCACGCTCGTTTTGCCGGGTGAACCCGGGTGAGATGGGTTTAGCCGCCTGCACTGGTTTGGCGGGGCAGAAGCAGGCAGACCGATGATTTATCTAAACAGGGGAATCCAATACATCCGGTTATGGATTCCATCTTTTTTGACCGGATTATATTCTGGAGGATGCGATGCAAACCATTCGGCGTTTTTACCTGTATGCTGTATCCCTGGTCAGTTTTGAAGTGGTGATGTGGGGGGCGATTAACCTTGTTCGCACCATCGTTAACCCGAACCAGGTGGGGGGAACCACCAGCCAGTTGGCGGGGGCGCTGGCTTTTATTCTGGTAGGTATCCCGGTTTTCCTGCTGCATTGGTGGCTGGCCCAAAGGGGTGCAGCCCAAGAACCCGAAGAACGTTTTTCTGGGGTGCGAGCATTGTTTATGTACGTCATTCTGGCGGCTTTGCTCGTGCCTGTGGTGCAAAACTTGCTCGCCATCCTCAACCGGGGTTTGTTGTTGGCATTTGGGGCCAATGTGAACCAGGCCTGGGTAGGTTATGACCAGAACTGGGGCGACAATATTGTGGCCATTCTTGCCAACCTGGTTGCCTGCGCTTATTTTTACCGGACACTGCAGGCCGATTGGCAGGCCCGGCCGCGCGGCACGGCCTACCCCGTGCTGCGCAGAGTGTACCGCTACGCCTGGGTGTTATACGGCCTGGGTATGACGGTGGCCGGGTTGGTTGAAGTGATGCGTTTTTTGTTTGTCAGCCTGGCCGGACGGGCAACCTTTTACAGCCAGGGGTCTTTTGCTGGGGGGCTTTCCCTGGTTCTTGTCGGAACACCGCTTTTTCTCCTGTCCTGGCGAGTGGTGCAAAAGTCTTTAGTAGATATCCAGGAACAGTCTTCTCTGCTGCGGCTGGTGGTTTTGTATGTCCTGGTCTTTTCTGGTGTGGCGGGTGTTTTAATTCCGGCTGGCAACCTGGTGCGAGAAATCCTTTCTGCACTTTTCAGCAGTTCCTTTAACCTGGCCGGGTTGATGGCGGAAAACGCGGTTGTCCTGGGCAGCGCCCTGGCTTTTGGCGGTGTTTGGGCATATTTTGGGCGGGTGCGGGCTTTCGAGGTGGATGCCATTCCGGATTCGCCGCGTCGCTCTGCTTTGCGCCGGGTGTATGCATACCTGCTCGCCTTTTTTGGCCTGCTGGCTGCTTTTTTTGGTTTGGAACTGATTCTTGCCACCCTGATTTATCCGCCCGATGTCAACCCGCTGGCTGAAGATTTTTCCACCGGTCTGGCTGCGCTTGTGGTGGGTTTGCCGCTTTGGCTGCTTGCCTGGCTGCCGCAAAATAAGGAAGCCCTGGCGGATGATGAAGCGGCCAACCACGCCCGTCGTTCGGTGGTGCGCCGGACTTACCTCTACCTGGTGATGTTCCTGGGGGTGGTGGGGGTGATGTTCTCGGCGGGGAGTATTTTCTATATGCTGCTGATGAAAATCCTGGGTGAAACACAGCCCTGGGTTGAAATTGGCCAGATGGTGAAAACCCTGGTTCTGGTTTCGGTTTTGCTGGCTTACCATTGGTTTGCTTTGCGCAAAGATAACGCTCAGGCTGCTGCGCTGCTGTTGGAAAAACACCGCCAATTTCCTGTGTTGATTGTTGAAAATGGGGATGGCGCTTTTGCCGCCCCGCTTTTGGAGGCCATGCGCAATGAGACCCCCGAAATCCCGGTGGTTGTCCACCGGTTGGAGCAGGGCATCCCCCCGGATGAGGTCTCAGGAGCGGCTGCGGTTGTGATGCCCGCCATTGCGGCGGCCAGCCCGTCTGAGGTGTTTCGCATCTGGCTGCAGTCTTTCAAAGGGCATAAGGTGGTGGTTCCATTGGCAGCGCCGGGTTGGGTTTGGATTGAAGGGCAGGGGCGCGTGCTGTCCGACATGGCAGCCCAACTGCCGCGGGTGCTGCGCCAGCTTGCTGAGGGAGAGCCCCTTCGCCCGGCGTCGCGAGTTCCCGGGTGGGTGACTGCCCTGGCAATCGTGGGTGGAGGTGTTTTGCTCTTCTTCGCGATTGGTTTGGTGGCCTCCATTTTTGGCTGAACCAGGTAATCCACTGGAAAATTCGCCTTTCTCGTTGTATACTTCTACCAACGGGTTTGCAACCAACCCCCCTGTTTTTTGACTCCCTCAGCCAGGGAAAAAGCAGGAAAAAGGCAGTCAAAAAATTCGTCAGACCCGTTCAATTTACCATCAGGAGAAACCCCATGAAAGTATCGGTCATGCAAGAACACCTTGCCCAGGGCTTAAACATTGTCAGCCGCGCAGTCTCCCCGCGCAGCACCCTGCCAGTTTTGTCCAATGTGTTGGTTGCTACGGATGAGGGCCGTTTGCGCCTTTCGGCCACCAACCTGGAAATGGGCATTACCTGCTGGCTTGGTGCCCGGATTGAGCAGGAAGGCTCCACCACGGTTCCCGCCCGAACTTTCAACGAACTGGTCAACGCCCTGCCCCGCGACCAGGTGCTGATGGACCTGACCGAACGCACCCAAACCCTGCATGTCAGCGCGGGTGCCTCGAACACCGATATCAAGGGGATTGACGCCCAGGATTTTCCGCCCATGCCTGTGCCCGACCTGCTTACAGGAATTCAGCTCAATGTCGCAGATTTCAAAGAAATGATCCACCAGGTGGCTTTTGCGGCTTCGACCGACGAAGCCCGCCCGGTTTTGACGGGTGTCTATATCACCCTTGAGGGTGACAAAATTACCATGGCGGCTGCAGACGGCTTCCGGCTTTCGGTAAAAACAGCCTCTCTGTCGGCCCCGGTCTCCCAGCCTCAAAATGTGCTTATCCCTGCCCGGGCGCTCTCTGAACTGGCCCGCATTGCCACCGATGGCGCTCAAACCATCACTATGGTTATCCCCAAGGGGCGCGGCCAGGTGGTGTTTCGCCTGAAAGATATTCAGCTCGACTCTCGCCTGATTGATGGCACTTATCCTGATTTCACCCAGATCATCCCGCGGGGGTATAAAACCCGAACGGTGATTTCCACCGATGCCCTGCTTAAAGCCTGCAAGCAGGCCGAAATTTTCGCGCGCGAAAGCTCCAACATCGCCAAAGTGAGCATCAAACCCGGCGGCGAACTCCAGCCGGGTGCGGTTGAAATCACCGCCCAATCAGAAGAAACAGGCTCCAACGAGACATTGGTGGACGCCAACATTGAAGGCGGGCCTTTGTTGATTGCCTTCAATGTGAAATACTTGCGCGATGTGTTGGAAGTGATCAAAACCCCCAACATTGCGCTCGAAACCAACGCGCCTAACACCCCGGGCTTGATTCGCCCCCTGGGTGAAGAAGGTTACCTGCATGTGATTATGCCCATGCATATCTGATGACCCTACCCTCAAAATTTACCGACCCCATTCTGCGTATCAGCCTGACGTTGGCGCAGTATCCCATCCTGGGAGACCGGATCCGGGAGATGATGCGCCAGGAACTGTTCGACCGGGGTGTGATCAGCGAACCCGATCTGGAAGCCCTGGTGCGCAAACGTGCCATTCGCTCGCAAAAACTCGAAGGCATTCGCGACCCGCTGCACGAAGAAGACGGCGAGGTTTGGGAAATGCGCCAACAGCGGGTGCGCGACCACCTGACTGATTTTTACTTTGCAACCAACCTGCCGTACGAACTATTTGAAGATATGGTCACGCGCACACTCGCCCGGCGCAAAGCCGATGAAGACAATTCAATGATTTTCTTCAACCCCGAACTGGCGCCTAAGTACATGCTTTTTGAGCAGGCTCGTTTGATTGAAGAAAAACCCCCTGCCGAGCGGGAGCGGCTCGAACCCCACCTTCAGGAAATTAAAGTGGTGTTGATTCGTGCCATGATCAGCGACCATCTTGAATATGTGGGCATTGCCAAAAAATGGCTGACGATGGACGATTTGCGCAGCATCCTGCGCCGCAAAATTAGCTATGGCAAAATTGGTGGAAAAGCCGCAGGCATGCTGCTGGCTTACCGAATTTTGCAGGCGGTTTGCCCGGATGAGATTCGCGAAAATATTGAAATCCCTGAATCCTACTACCTCGGCGCCGACATGATGTATACCTACATGCGGATGAACGGCCTGCTGCACTGGAACGACCAGAAATACCAGCCCGAAGAAAAAATCCGTGCCGATTACAGCCGGGTGGTAGATGAATACCTGGGCGGTGAATTTCCGCGCGATGTACTCGAACGCCTGTATGAGTGTGTGGAAGCCTTCCATGGCAAACCCCTGATTGTCCGCTCCTCCAGCCTGCTCGAAGATAACTTCGGCACGTCTTTCGCTGGAAAGTACGACAGCTATTTTTGCCCCAACCAGGGAACGATCCAGGAAAACCTGGCTGCCCTGGTGGATGCCATTAAGCGAATTTATGCCAGCGTGCTCAATCCGGACGCGCTGCTTTACCGCCGCACCAAAGGGCTGCAGGATTACGATGAACGCATGGCCATTCTCATCCAGGTTGTCCAGGGTGAAAAAATGGGCAAGTACTTTTTCCCCCATGCTGCCGGGGTGGCTTTTGGTCACAACCTCTACCGCTGGGCGCCTCAGATTCGCCAGGAAGATGGGTTCTTACGGCTGGTTTGGGGGTTGGGCACCCGCGCTGTAGACCGGGTGGGCAACGATTACCCCCGCCTGGTTGCACTGAGCCACCCTACGCTGCGCCCTGAAAGCGCCCCCGGTTTGCTGCAGCGCTATTCGCAGCAGTATGTGGACCTGATTGACCTGGAAGAGAACACGTTTAAAACCCTGCCTGTCCGCGAGGTGATTACCCCCCAGTATAAAATTTTGCGCTATATTGCCCAACTGGTGCAGGATAATTACGTCACCAATATTCGCACCATCCTTTCGGGTGCAAATATTCAACAGCTGGTTCTGACGATGGATGGCGTTTTGTCTCGGACACCTTTCCCCGACCGGATGCGCCGGATGTTGAATGCTTTGGAAGAGCATTACAACCTGCCGGTGGACATGGAATTTACGATCAGTATCGAAAACCCTAACGAGATCCGGCCCAATGTACGCATATCAATTTTGCAGTGCCGTCCTCAAAGTCACCTGAAAGATGTGGAAGCCCGCCTGCCCGAAGAACTCAACCCCGCTGAAGTCCTCTTTTCAACCCGCCGCATGGTGCCTCAGGGCAGGGTAGGGGATATCCAATATGTGATTTTCGTGCCTGCCGAAGCCTACTTTGCTTTGACCCTGCCCGCCCAACGCACCTTGCTTGCCCAGGCCATTGGTCGTTTGAATTCGGCACTGAAAGGCAAGACCTTTATTTGCATCGGTCCAGGTCGTTGGGGGACGTCTAACCCCGATTTGGGGATTCCGGTTGGCTTTGGGGATGTTTACAATTCGCGCTCCCTGGTGGAAGTTACTGGAGAAGGCATTGGGGAAGCTCCGGAACCTTCTTTTGGGACCCATTTTTTCCAGGATTTGATGGAAACCAAAACCTTCCCGCTTGCCATTTACCTGGAAGACCCGGACGTGATTTATAACCGGGATTTCCTCTACAACACCCATAACAGCCTTGAAAACTTCCTGCCTGCCGAAATTCTGAACGATGAGCCATTTCTGTATGATTGTTTACGGTTGATTGATGTGAAAGCCTGCCGCCCCGATGCTTCTCTAGAACTGGTGATGGACAACAATAAAAACCGGGCTGCTGCTTTCTTTTCTCCTAAAAGTTCAGGGATATGAAAAAATACGTGATTGTTGCCGGGAATATCGGGGTGGGGAAATCTACGCTCGTCCAACTCCTCAGCCAAAAGCTGGGTTGGGATCCATACTATGAGCCCGTAGGGGAAAACCCCTATTTGGAAGATTTTTACCGCGACATGCGCACCTGGGCGTTTCATTCCCAGGTGTTTTTTCTGACCAATCGGCTGCGCTCCCATTCCAGCTTGCAGTACCACCCCGGGTCAGTCATTCAAGACCGCAGCGTGTATGAGGATTCAGAGGTGTTTGCTCGGAATTTGTCCCTGCAAGGAATGATTTCTGAACGCGATTACCTAACCTACCGGGCGTTGTACCAGGCAGTGGTGGACCTGCTTCCTGCTCCGGACCTGGTGATTTACCTGCGGGCTTCTGTTCCCACGTTGTTAAAGCGAATTTCTCGCCGGGCGCGCTTTTTTGAACGAGAGATATCGGGGGAGTACCTCGCTCAGCTCAATTTGCTTTACGAAGAATGGATTGAGAATTTCTCTCAGTGCCCGGTGTTAACCGTGCCATCCGACAACCTGGATTATGTCGCTCACCCCCGCCACCTGGAACTGGTTTTGCAGAAAGTGCACGAAAAATTATCTGGAAAAGAAGAAGTGGTGTTTGGGGAAGATGAAATTAACGGTAAAAGGGTTTAGGCTTCAGGCCCCGGCTGCTCGGCCCGGGCCAGGGCCAAACCGGCCAGCCGGGCTGCAAGTTGGAGCAGCAGCAGGTCTTCCTGGGTAAACAAGCGGCTAGCGCGTTTATTGACCACTTCAATGGCCCCCAACACACGTTTCGAGTCGCCAACTGGAACACACATCAGCGAAAGTGTCCGGAAACCGGTTCTTTCATCCACCATGGGTGACCAGAGGGGTTCCAACCGGACATCTTGTGCCAGGTAAGGCTGGCGGCTGTTGACCACCTGCCCAACAATTCCGGCACTGGCTGGAATGCGCATGCCCACCAGGCTGTTTTGCCCGCTGCCTGCGCAAGCCACAAAAACCAGTTCCCCGGCTTCTTCATCCAATAAAATCAGCGAGCCATCTTCCGAATCCACTGCTTGCAGGGCACTGCCTAAAATTTCCTGGATGAGTAAAAAAACATCGGTATTCGTTGAAACTTCATCCAGGCCGCGTTCCAGCCGGGTGAGGGCTTTAAAGGCAGCCCGTAGGCCGGTTAGCTCTTCCTGATAAGCCTGGTTTTCCGTGCGCAGGCGTTGATTATCTTGTTTGAGGAATTTGAGGGCTTCGATATTCATAACTTGATTATATACCGGATACCCCGGTTTTTTGACACACCAGGACTTAAGAGGGATGCTGCTGTTCGATTTCTTGTAAAATCTCGAATAATCGCGGGTGGGCTGCGTATGCCCCCCGGTATTCAGGCGGAAGCATGGCGGCAATCTGGCACATGATTTCATCTGCATTGCGCTGCAGGCTGCCATCCCGGTCTTTGCGCTCCAGCGGTTGGAGCATGAACGGTTTTCCAAAGCGAATATACAGCCTGGTTCGCTTAAAGCGGTAAAACTGCCGCACCACTTTTTCGGTTCCCCATACGGCAATGGGTACAATGGGCACACTGGCTTTGGTCGCCAGCAGCGCCGCCCCTGCTTTGGCAGGCAGCAGCTGCCCGGTCTGGCTGCGAGTGCCTTCAGGGGCGATGCCCAACAACCCCCCATTTTGCAGGTGATGGATGGCTTCGCGCAGGGAGCTGGGTGCCGGGTTTTCGCGGTCAATCCAGATGCCGTTGACTGCGTTAATGATAATCCGCATCAGGGGGTAGCGCAGGTATTTATCTGCTGCCAACCCGGTTACGTCCCGGCGTTTGATGTGAACATAAATCAAAGGCGCATCTACCCGGCTCAGGTGGTTTGTGGCCAATATGGCCCCTCCGCTTTCCGGAATATTTTCCACACCTGCCGCGTCGATTCGGGCAAACAACCATAACAAAAAGCGAAAAATCACATCCAATGCATTTCTTAAAAACATCTGCATCCTCGTAGTTCTATGATTCTGTAATTTTACAGTATTTGCTCACCCAGCCCCCATGGGAAGGGAAGAACACTATCATTGTACCTGAAGTTATCCCTGCCTGTGGGATTTCAGGCGTTTGGGAGCATGCAAATGTTGTAATTGCATCCATTCCCCATCCCCCTGTCCCCCTTCCCGCCGGGAAGGGGGAATTCTTAGGGATTGGCCACCTGGCGGGTACTGCCCGCCAGGTGGCCAATCCCTTTTTTACTCCCCGCCCCAAAGCCTGGGGCGGGGTTGGGGGTGGGGTTGGAAAGGGAGAACCGCAAATTCTAACAACATTTGCGCGCACCTAGGCGTTTTGTTAACCAACGCACCCGGTGGGCTTGCTGGTTAGCCGGGACAAAGGGGGGATAGGCAACCTCCAATAAAAAAGGGATTTACGGGTATAATCAGCATGAAATTTCAAAATAGCATGACCCAATGATCAAAGCATTTTGTGAACCCATTGTTTAGAACTTTAACAGCGATTGCGATTTTCACCTTGCTGTTGGTGGGCTGCCGGCCAGTGGAGGCCACGTCAACCAATCCGGAATCCCAGGGGACACCACTGGTCTCAAGCCAGCCTGCTGGCGGGACAATCGTGCCTTTGCAGGATGCTACCCAGACACCGCTGCAGCCCCTGCCCAGTTCAACCCTACCCCCGCCCAGCCCAACACCAGAGCCCCTGGCATTATTTGTGAACGGCGCAGTCATTTCCCTGGCAGAATTTCGAGAGGTGTATGCCCGTTACCAGGCGGCTCAGCCGGTTCCACTGCCCGTTGAAGAGGCTGCAGTTCGGGTTGAAACCGAGCTGGTGAACACCTTGCTGTTGGCTCAGGCTGCCACTGCCAGCGGGTTTGTTCTGACCGAAGAAGCGTTGGGTGAGCGGATTGCTGCCCTGGAAGCAAAAATGGGCGGGAGCCAGGCCCTGGCTGCCTGGCAGCAGGCCAATGGATATACTCCGCAATCGTTTGCCAACGACCTGCGCCGTTCCGTGTTGGCAGCATGGATGCGGGACAGTGTGATCGAGGCCGTGCCTGAATCGGCAATCCAGGTGCGCGGCAGGCAGGTTTTGCTATATAATGAAAGTGATGCTCGCACAGTTTTGGGTCAGTTAAATGCAGGTACCAGTTTTGATGTTATGGTCAGTATCTATAAACCCTACAACCTGGGTGAATTTGGCTGGCTTCCCAAGGGCTACCTGGAATTCCCTGAAATTGAGCAAGTTTTGTTTGAATTACAACCCGGCCAGTATAGCGATATTATCCAAACCAGGCTGGGGTATCATATCATTCAGGTAATGGAAGGGCCTCAAGAACGCCCACTCGAGCCGGATGTGCGCCTGGCACTCCAGGTGAACGCCCTGCAAAATTGGCTCGACACACAGCGTGATAATGGCGATATCCGCATCTATCTTTCAGAGACAAAGGAAGAACTGCGATGAGAAGAACATCTAGAACATCCTCCTCAAAAGGCAGCCCGCTGCTGAATATCCTTACCCTCTTTTTCCTTGCTGCCACGGTGTTGGTTTGCTGTGTCGTCGCGTTCATTTTTAGCAATCCGAATGTGCTGCCTGAGGCGCTGCGTCCGCTGCCGCCCATTCCTGAATTCCCTACCCTCACACCGTTCCCAACCAACACCGCGACACGCGCCCCGATTCTTCCCGACACCTGGACGCCGGAACCCTCCAAAACGCCGCTGCCCAGTGCAACCATTGCGCCCACTGCCACGCCAGAACCCACTTCGACGTCGTTCTTTGTTTTCACAGCAACCCCCACCCGTGACCCACGCACACCAGCGCCCACCTCAACTCGTACACCGGTTTCGCAATATGCCTACGTGCTCCAGAGTTCGCCGCTGGCCCTCCAAAACTTCACCCGGCAAGAGCTGGGCTGCAACTGGATGGGCGTGGGCGGGCAGGTGTTTGATTTGACTGGCGCTCCAATCACTTCGCTTGAAGTTCATCTTGGGGGTTCTCTGGCTGGCAAGCCAATGGAACTGATTACCCTCACTGGCCTGGCAACCCTGTATGGCCCGGGTGGGTATGAGTTTACCCTCGCGGAGCAGCCGACTGCATCCAGAGGCACGTTGTATTTACAGCTGATTGGCCAGGGTGGTCTGCCGCTTTCCGATAAGATTTATTTTGACACCTTTGCCAACTGCAACCAGGCGCTGCTCTTGATTAATTTTAAACAAATTAAATAAGACATATTACCCGATTGGAATTAAACAAAAAAGCCCACGTTTACCCGATTTTCGGGGGAACGTGGGCTTTTTTACTGCATATAAACGGATTTACACCTGGTTTGCCACTGCGGCTTGAATGGCAGTGCAAACCCGCTCCACGTGCGTTTCCGGCATCACCCCTGAAAAAGGCAGCGCCAGGCTGCGCCGGCCCAAATCTTCTGTGATGGGGAAGTCGCCAGTTTGGAAGCCAAAGCGTTCAACCATGTAGGGCTGCAAATGAATCGGCGAAAAATAGGGCCGGCTGGGAATTCCCTTCCCGGCCAGCTCTTTTGCCAGCCGGTCACGGTCAATTTGCGGGTCAAAACGCACAACGTACACAAACCAACTCATCCGGGTGGTGTTTGGCTGGATGGTCAGCGGCTGGACGCCAGGAATTTCTGCCAGCCTTTCTGCATACCATTGGGCCACCTGAAGCCGCTTTTCAAGCATTTCATCAAGCCGCCCCACCTGCACCCGGCCCAATGCCGCGCTCAGGTCGTCCATGCGGTAGTTGTAGCCCAAAAAGGTGTGCTGCAGCCAGGTGTCTCCCACGGCTCGGCCCTGGTTGCGTAGGGATCGCATAAAATTGGCGGCCTGGTCATCATCGGTGACAATTACCCCGCCTTCACCCGTGGTCATTTGTTTGTTAGGGTAAAAAGCAAAAATCCCGAAATCCCCCAATCGCCCGGCAGGCCGGCCTTTATAGGTTGCGCCAATGGCTTCACAAGAGTCTTCAATCACGCGAAGTTTGTGGTTTGCTGCTGTTGCTGAGATGTCGTCCATATCGGCTGGTTGACCGAATACATCTACTGGCAAAATGGCTTTTAGCGACCCATTGGGGTAAGTGCCTTTACGAGGGAGCCATGGTTGGGCTTCCTGGCCGCCTTGGGACAGGCCCTCTGCTGCATGCTTCACCAGCCTGGGGTTGATGTTGCCAGTTTCCGGGTCTACATCCACAAACACGGGAACCGCATTTTCAAACAACAAGGCGTTGGCCGAAGCCACGAAAGAAAAAGGGGTGGTGATGACCAGGTCGCCCTGGCCGATGCCAGCAGCCCGAACACACAGGTGCAGCCCGGCTGTGCCGGAATTGACTGCGATGGCGTGCTTGCTGCCCGTGTATTGGCAGATTGCCTGTTCAAACGCGCCAATTTGCGGTCCCATACTCAGGTTGGGGGTGTTTAACACCGCCAAAACTGCGGCGCGTTCGGCTTCAGTCAGATCGGGGGAGGACATGGGGATGGGTTCAATTGGGTTGGGCAGGTTCATTTCCCTTTTCCTTTTCCATGGGGTAGATTTTTTCCGGCCCACTGGCCTTCCAGGGTGCCGCGGGTATCTTGGGCGAGTTCGTTCCATTCTTGAATGGGCAGCGCAATGAATACCAACGCTGCGGTTTTCAGGGTGAGGTTCTCGGATGTTAACTGGCTGGCGAGGTCTTCCAACCCGGGGTTGTGGCCCACCAGCAGAACGCGTTCGGGGTTGCCTGGCACAGATCGCAGGGCTTGTTTGTAGGCTGCCGGGTTGGCCATGTAGCAAGACCGGGTGAAGAACACATCCCCGTCGTACTGGCATGTGTCCAAAACCTGGTTGGTGGTCTGGCGGGCGCGCAGCGCAGTGGAACTGATAACAAAGTCGGGGATGAGATTGTTTTCCAGTAAGAAACGCCCAACGCGAGGGGCTTCTTCCATACCCCGGGCGTTCAAGGGGCGGTCGTGGTCGTCCAGCGCAGGGTTATCCCAATCCGATTTGGCGTGTCGTAAAATCAGTAAATATTTCATAAATTCATCCTCAGAAATTTCATGATTCAAATTATAATGGGTATGCCGGTTCGTGTGTATGGACTGCAGGAGATGAGAATCATGACCCATGACATTGTAAATGATCGCCTTGCTCGGATTGCGGAATTTGTTCGCGCCAGGTTATACCGCAAAGCGGTGGAAGCCCAGGCCCTTAACCCTGAACAGGTGAATGATGCCGATTATCGTTGGTATCATACCTTGCGGGTTGCTAATTATGGCAAAGTGATCGCCGAGGGGGAGGGAGCGGATATCGAACTGGTTGTGGTGGCCTGTTTGCTGCATGATATGGCCGTGTTTGACCCAGGATCAGGGCGAGACCATGGGCGAATTGCGGCCGAGCTTTCCCGCCCCATTTTAGAATCGGTTGGCTACACTCCGGAACAGGTTGAAAACATCTGCTATTCAATTGCTTCGCATGTGGATGTAAAAGACCCGGTGACCATTGAGGCTCGTGTGGTCACGGATGCCGATAATGTTGACCGGTTTGGGGCATATCGGGCCTACCTGTATGTTCAGGCGCACCGGGGTGATTACCAGCAGCTTATCCCGGCATTGATTTCGCGCATTGACCGCCTGAAAGAATATTTGCAGTCTGCAAAGGTTTTGGAAACAGCAACGGGTTCGGCCATGTTCCGCGAACAGGTCAGCTACCAGATTCAATTGCTTGAAGCGATTGTGCGCGAGTCGGATTGGGCGGTTGTGCCCGGCATGTAAACTGCCGCCAGGGCATTTTTGATTTTTTGCCCACTGCCCCGCAGCCTGTAATCTTCTGCCTGGTCAATCCATCGCACCAACCCGCCTTCATCTACCAGCAGGGTGGTGGGGATGGCCATTTCTTCAAACCCGGTGGGCCAGCCCATGGGAACCCCCGCAAGATAAAACGTGAAAAACCGCAGGCCTTTGCGGTGCAGCAGGCCATATTGGCGAATGACCTCCAAATTCGGGTCGGCCAACAGCGGAAAATGCAAACCGAGCTGTTCGCGATGGTAGCGGTTTGTGACTGCCGTTCCCGCGCTAATGGCCACCACCTGCACGCCATACGAAACGAATAATGGCCGCATTCGCTCGAGCCGCCGCAACTCGGCAGCGCAGTAAGGTCACCAACCCCCCCGGAAAAATTTGATTAAGATGCGTTGACCCTGCCAGTTTTCTGGCCCGGTGAGGGTTCCTCCTGTGTCTTGCAGGCTGAAGGGCAGCAGCCTGTCTCCCGGCCTCACCGCAGCGGGCTGGTTGGGCAGTATGGCGATAACCAGCAAAAAGAAAAACAAGCCGCTTAACACCATCCCGGGCACCAGCGCGGCCAGAGACTCCCAGGCCAGGCCTTTGCCATAGCGCAGAGGCAGCAAAGTTTCATAAAACCCGATGAAAAGCCCGGCGGACATCATGGCCACATGACCTACCGGATAGCGAGGGATTTTTTCCTTCGGGATGGCGGCCAGGTACGATACCCAGGCCAGGATGATCATCCCAAGGCCAATCCAGGCGATAGGAATTGGGGTCATTCGGCTTTTCCTGTTTTGATTTTTTCGATTTCCCGATCGGGGTTGAGTTTATATTTCTCAAACCGGGAATGGGGGATGGTGAGGTTGTAATTGGCAATCCGCTGGTTAAGGGCAGCGATGCTTGCGCGAAAACGGGCTTCGGCCTGGCTCACAGCATCTTGGGCAGCGCTGGCCTGGAAACCGTTTGTCCCCTGGCCATACCACGCCCAGGTGCAGGCCAGGTCTTTGCGCAGGCTTTCCAGTTCGCTGTCAATTTGGCGGCCAATTTCAATCCAGGGCAGGGTGAAATTGTTGTCTTTCAGGATTTTATGCGCCATTTCATTGGCAGGGTCTGCGTGGGGGTTGGGTTCCAGGTTAAGTGGTTTGCCTTTGCCCGCCAGGTTGTCAAACTTCCCTGACTGCATGGCCTCTTCGATGGCTTTTTCTACGCCTTTTTCCCGGTCGTTCTGGTTGTCTTTCATCGCTGCCTTTTGCCTGTGCCCCGATTTTACCAGCAAACCCGCTGAAGTTGGCGTTCTGGGGGGGAAGGTGCGCGCAAATGTTGTTAGAATTTGCGGTTATTACTTTCCAACCCCACCCCCAATTATGAGTAAAAGGCTTGACATAGTGTATATAATACAATATAATTTAAGTGTATAAAAAACACTTAATTAAAGGAGAAATTATGTTTGGAATTCAATATCTCAAAGCGGGGCCTACCCAATATGTCATTCACTACCACAATGGAAAAATCCGGCGGACAGGTGCAGGCCTGGCTTTTTTTTACTACAAGCCTGCTTCCTCGATGGTTGTGGTGCCGGTTGGCAGCGCAGATGTCCCCTTTATTTTTAACGAGCTGAGTGCAGATTACCAGCCCCTGACTATCCAGGGGCAGTTAACCTACCGGATTCAAAAACCCGAACTGCTTGCCGGGCTGTTGGATTACCGGGTGGACGGCGGCCTGGATGCCTACCTGAGCGATGACCCGGAGAAGCTCAACCAGCGTTTGGTAAATATTGTCCAGGTGCTGACCCGGGCTGAAGTTCAGCGATTACCGCTGCGAGGGGCACTGCAAGCCACGGATGCGGTGTGCAGTGCGGTGATGGGTGCTGTTCACGAGCTGCCCGCTTTAGAGGCTTTGGGGGTGCAGGTTTTAGATGTGGTGATCCAGTCCATTCGCCCGACGCCGGAAATGGCCCGAGCGTTGGAGGCAGAAGCCCGTGAGGCCTTGCTGCGCAAATCCGACCTGGCGATTTACGACCGGCGCAACGCCGCTGTGGAGCAAGAACGCCGCATCAAGGAAAATGAGCTGAACACCGAAATTGCCGTGGAGCAGAAGAAGCGCCGGATTCGTGAAACCAAAGTCGAAGCCGACCTGGCTGTGGAAGCCCGCGAACAGCAGGTGCGCGAAGCCAAACAGGCCGGGCAGATTCGCCTGGAAATCGAGCGCAAACAGTGGATTGAAGCCCATGTGCAAAACACCCGGGCCGAAGCGGATGCCCAGGCCTACGCAATTGCGGCTTCGCTTAAGCCGCTGCAGGACCTCGACCCGGCCACACTGGAAATGCTTTCACTGCAATCGGGCGAACCGCGCAAGCTGGTTGCCCTGGCGCTCAGAGAAATTGCTGGCAACGCCGCCCGGATTGGCAGCCTGAATATTTCTCCAGATTTACTGGAATCGCTTCTTTCAAATCAATAAAACATCATGATGGACACGAAGATTATCCTGGTAACCCGAAAAACCCGCCTCGAAGGGTTGGTGGAGCGCTTCAATACCCGAGGGCAGGCCCGTTTTTACATCGAGCACAGCGGCGGAAGCTTTGATTTTTACGAGCGCGAGCACGAGACTTACTACCGTGCTGTGGATGCACTGCAAACCACGCTGGCACGCCTGGGCAAAGTCCACGCTGTGGAACGCGGTTTTTTGCCCACGTTCTTTTTTGGGGAACAGGATATTGTCGTTACGGTGGGCGTGGACGGGTTGGTGGTTAACACAGCAAAGTATCTTTCAGGTCAACTGCTGGTTGCCGCCAACCCGGACCCGGCTCATATTGATGGCATTTTGCTCCCGTTCACGGTGCCGCAGGCTGGCGAGGCGGTGCGCATGGCCCTGGCAGGGCAGGCTCGTTTCCGGCAGGTCTCCATGGCCCAGGCATCCTTAAACGACGGCCAAAGCCTGCTGGCATTCAACGATTTATTTGTAGGGGTGCGCAGCCATGTTTCGGCCCGTTACCGGATCGCCTTCGCCGGAAAGGAAGAAAACCACTCTTCCAGCGGGTTGATTGTATCCACTGGCGCGGGTTCGACGGGCTGGCTGAGCAGCCTTATCAACATGGCCAACGGGATGCTGGCAGGCTTTGGTCAAGCAGGGGACGGGGCTCCCCCTGCCCTCACTCTGCCCAGGCTGGATTGGGAAACTGACCGCCTGGCTTTTGTGGTGCGCGAGCCGTTTATCAGTAAAACCTCGAGTGCCAGCCTGGTATGCGGCCTGGTGACCCCCGAACAACCCTTGCTGGTGGAATCGCACATGCCGGAGGCGGGCGTGATTTTTAGCGACGGGGTCGAAGCCGATTACCTGGCTTTTAACGCGGGTGCAAAGGTGAGCATCGCCCCGGCACCGCAGAAAACCCGCCTTGTAGTCGCCTGATCAGCCACCCCAGGCTGGGCTATAATATATTAACGATGCCTACCCTGGACTTAACCTTAATCTTCCGCTTTGCTGCCGCCCTGGGCCTGGGTTTGCTGTTGGGCCTGGAACGCCAGCGTACCCATGGGGGTGGGGCCAGCTTTGCCGGCGTCCGGACGGTTTCTTTGGTGGCTTTGCTTGGTGGCACTGCGGCCTATTTGCAGCAGCAGTTAAACCAGCCCTGGATGCTCCTGGCAGCGTTTGGTGGGGTGGTTGGTTTGGTGCTGGTTTCGTATGCCGTTACCTCTCAGCGTGGGGATCTTGGGGTGACCACGGAACTTACCGTGTTGTTTGCGTTCATTTTGGGAGCATTGTGCATTTGGGGGCGTGTAGAGTTGGCGGCCTTCCTGGGGGTAGCTAACCTGCTTCTTTTGGCATTGAAAAACTGGCTGCACAGGTTGGCAGAACGCATTGAAGTTGCTGACCTGGAAGCCATTCTCAAATTTGCTGTCATTACGCTGATTGTGCTGCCCTTACTGCCGAATCAAAACTATGGCCCGCCGCCGTTGGATGTGCTGAACCCCTATAAAATCTGGTTGATGGTGGTGTTGATTTCCGGCCTGAATTTTGCCAGCTACATCCTGGTTAAAGTGGTGGGACCGGAGCATGGTGTTGGGCTTACGGGGGCGTTGGGCGGATTGGTCTCCAGCACTGCGGTCACCCTGAGTTTTGCCCAGCGCAGCAAAACAGAGCCAGCTGCATCGCCAATGCTCACCCAGGGGATTTTGCTGGCCTGGACGGTGATGTTTTTCCGGGTACTGGCGATTGTTGGTGTGGTTAACCTGTCCCTGGCTCAGCGCCTGGCACCAGGAATTGGCCTGCTGGCCCTGGTTAGCCTGGGCATCAGTGGCTGGTTGTGGGTGCGCAATCGCAGCCGGTCCACCGCTTTGGTCAAATCTGGTCCAAATCCATTTGAACTCGGCGAGGCGATTAAGTTTGGGTTATTGTTTGGCTTGGTTCTGTTTGCTGCGAAAGCCGCCCAGGTCTACCTGGGCAGCGCCGGCCTGTATTTGGCAGGCGCGCTGGCCGGCCTGACGGATGTGGATGCCATTTCCCTTTCGATGGCCAACCTTGCCCAGGCCTTGCCCGGGGAAGCCACTGCAGCGGCGCAAACCATTTTGATCGCAGTGCTGTCGAACACCCTGGTTAAAGGCGGCCTGGTGGCTGTTTTGGGTCACCCGGCACTGCGCAAAAATATGCTCCCCTGGGCTGGCTTGCTGCTGGTGGTGGGGGCTGCGGCTGTATTTCTGTTAGCCTGAGTTTTATTTTTCACTTTCCACCCACATATTTTGCCCGTCGGTGCTCACCACGACCTGGCCGTTTAAGTCGGAGCGTAAAAGCGTGCGCCCGTTCAGGGCTGTTAGCGTCTCGGGGTGGGGCAAACCCCCTGGGTTGGCTGCGCCTACACTGGCAATGCAAAGCTGCGGGTTGAGGGCTGCCAGCCATTCCGGTGGGTTAAGCGGTCCACTGCCTCCACCGGCCAGGAGCAGTACATCCACTTCTGTAAGTGCCGGGTCGTTTTGTAGGGTTTTGAGGGTTTCAACGCTCAACCCTACCGGCAGCAGCGCCTGAAAATTGCCCCATTCGACCCGTAAGATCGCCCCTTCTGGCCCGGCTGCCAGTACACGCAGGGCTGCGCCATCTCCCAGGTCCAGCGATTGCCCGGCCTGGGCTTCGGTGATTGGGATTTGGGCTGCCTGTAAGGCTGACCCCAGCTCTCGCGCCGGACGGGATGCCAGGGCGCGCCCAGACCACAGGACCTGCCCTGGCGGAAACCGCGCTAAAACCGCTGGAAGCCCTGCTGTGGATTCCTGCTGTGGAGTAGCCACCAACAGCCAGTCGAGTTGGCGCCGCTGGGGTGGCAGCAACCGCCCCAACGCATCGGAAAGCAGCACACCCGAAGGCCCGCCGTTGACCAGCACGAATCTGCCCCCCGGGGTTTGAATCAATACAGCATCCCCACCGCCTGTGTCTAAAAATGTCAGGTGCATCCGGCCATCGGGGGCACTCCAGGCCATGCGCCAGGCGAAAACCACCAGCAATAGGGCAGCCCCAATAAAAACCGGAGAAGAAAACCAGCGCTTCGGGTTGAAGGCCTGGCGCAAACCTTCCAGCCTGGGCCAGGCAAAGGTCAGGCCAAAAAGGGCCAGGTAAAATCCAATCACTGCGGTTAACGGCAGGCTGTTCAACGAAAAAGAAGCACCCGGCCAGTTGGCCAGGCTTTCTACCACCCGCACAGTATAGGCCAGCGGCACCCACGCCAACCAGGCCAGGATTTGCCCCAACCCATTCCACACCATTCCGGTTAAAACTGCTGTGCCGCCCAAGGCCATTACCACCGGCTGGGCAGGCAGAATGAGCGGGTTGGCCAGGAAGGATACCAACGAAAAGCGCCGGAAGTGGTAGAAAACTACAGGCAGCACCGTGAGCTGGGCGGCCAGGGTCATCAGCAAATATTCGCTGATAAGGCGGGTTGTGGTTCGCGAGATACCTTGTGGGGAAAACCGGGCAGCCGCTTTTTCGACCAATTCGGTCAGGGGTTGGGCATACAGCACCAGCCCGAGTGTGGCCATGAATGAGAGTTGAAAGCTGACATCGCCAATGATCTTGGGGGAGAGGAAGGCCATCCCGGCTGCGGTGATGAGCAGGCCATTCAGGGCGAGGGTGCGCAGGCGCAGCACTGCGGCCAGCAAACCGAAGATGCCCATGATGGCCGCTCGCACGACGGAGGGAGAAGCCCCGGCAAGCAGGGTGTAGCCAGCCACGGCCAGGGCAGCCGCAAGGAGACCCGGCCCGCGCCGCTGCCCACGGGTGAACAGCCAACCGCTCACCCCGGCCACAATGGCGATGTTGAACCCGGAAATGGCGATGATATGGCCTGTGCCGGTTTGTTCAAAGGCCCACTGCACCTGGGGGCTGATGCCGGTTTCGACGCCCACCAAAATGCCTGCCAGCAGTGAGGCTTCCGGGTCTGGGAAAAGACGGTAAATCATGTCTGTAACCTGGCCGCGCAAACGGAGGATGGCCGCCAACCAACGGCCACCGCTTTTGCCCTCCAGGCGTCCCACGTCGGGAAAAGACATATACGCGTAGATTTCTCGACGGGCGAGGGCGGCGGGGTAATTGAACTCAGTGAAACTGGGGACGTTTTCCAGGCCTCCTTTGAGAACGACCCGTTGGCCATATTCCAGCGTAGGGGAGGTCCTAACCCAAGCCAGCAGCCTGCCGCGCACCGGGGTATGGAAAAAAGAGGCATTGGAGCGGATCGATTCGGCCTCGACGACGATTTGCGTATAGCCATCCCTTCTTTCGGGGTCTTCAGCAATCCAACCGCTGACGAACACCACCTGGTTGGGGTTGGCGTGGGCTGTGATGAACCCAGGGGCGTCCAGGGCTGGCCAGCTTGCCTGGTATCTTCCCGCGCCTAACCCAGCGGCAGCCAGGCACAGGCAGGCAAATGCAGGCAGGTAGGGGGTGGCAAGGGACTGGGCTGAAGCAGAAACAAAAGCACTGAGCCGGGCGGGTTGAACCCTGGCAAGCCCTGGGTGGGCTGCCAGCTGGTGGGCTGCCTGGCTCAACCGGGCAGCGCCTGAGATGGCTGCAATGGCAAGCCCAAGCGCCAGGATGCTGGCTGCATAGCCATACACCGCAGCAAAAGGGGTCAGGGCAGCCAGCCCGATACCCGTAAAAAACGCCAGGGAGAGCCAGGCAAGCGCCATTTTCTTCGTTTGTTGTTACGGTGAATATACGGTGATGTTATCCATTTCGACCTTATACTGGCCTTCCAGATCGCTCCAGGTTTGAATGAACAGCGACATGATGCCGTAAGATGCTTCCGCTGGCAGGCTCACCCGGATTTCTTCCACATCGTTTACCAGCAGGCGAATTTCGAGTGGGTCACAAATGAGCATGTAGTGATTGGTTGCAGCCGGGTCGGGATCAAGGGCGGTGGCATCCATCCACTCTTCGGGCAGAACCGCCTGCTCGAAACCGGCCGCCACTCGCCCCAGGTAATACTCCTGGTAATCGGTGTCTATGGCCGCGTAGTAATAATTATCTTCATCCTGGTAGAGGCATAACACCCCCAAAAAGCCGTTTGCCGGGTTGCCTACGGCTGCTGCCTCGAAGGAGATCGCCCGGAAAACACCGTCCAGGGGAACATCACTCCATGCCCAGTAGCCGGGGTCAAACACTGTGGAGACATATTTTTCATTGCGCACTTCGCGGATTGAAAGGTCGGTTTCGCCCACATACCAGCCGTGTTCATCGTTGGAAAAATCCGAATACAGAACAATGGTTTCCGACCCGGGGAGTGGGGCAGGGGGAAAAGTGGCTGCGGGGGGTGGGGTGGGGCTGGCCTGGCTTCCAAAAAAATCACCTGGACGGCTGAAATCCGACTGAGTGGGTTGGACAGCCTGGTTTTCGAGGTTGGAGAGCAGGCTGTTGATGTCCAGGTTTTGGTCGCGCATCAGTAAAAACACGCCCGCAAATAGGGCAATGCAGCCCACCACGGCCAGGCAGCCCATCGCTCCCAGGCCAATCCACAGGTTGCGGCTGGATTCGTCCCGCTGGGGTTTCGCTTTTGCCGGGGTGGACGGGCTTGCCGGGGCAAACGAAGGTACCACCACTGGAGCAGGTTGTGCCTGGGGCGGGGTCGGGGGTGGTTCGGGCAGGGTGCCATCCAGCGGGTCCGGAAGGGAGGCAAATGGGTTGGCCATTGGGCGAACGGGTGCGCCGCAGGATGGGCAGGTGTCCTCTTCTTTGGGCAGTGGCTGGTTGCAGTGGGGGCAAAGTTCAAGCGCTTTTTCTTCCATGGTGGTTTGTTTCCTGGGTTGTTTAGAATATACGCTAATTGTAAGGCAAAATTATGTTTTGGGTATCGGATTTTTAAGGGGAATTTGCGGCAAAGAGTTGGGAGTGGGTTGTGGTTAGTTGGGGGAAACCGGCGCAGCCGAGTGGGGGCGGTCCAACCACGCCTCCCACAAGCCAGAAATGGTTTCCGGGCAGATAATCCTGGATTTCGGGTTTTCTATCCGGATAAAATCCGTTACAATGGGCTTATTCCACACAACCTGTTTTCATTGCCCGTTTTGGCGCAGGCTGCTGGCCTTTGCCAGGGTGTATTAAGGAGTTTCCAGTATGAAGAAAACCCCTGCTGTGTTGTTGTTTGCGGTTTCTTTGATGGGGTTGGGGCTGTTTTTTAGCGCTGTCTCGATCCGCCACGGTTTTGCTGCCGCAGATCAACCCCTGGTTACCCCTGTGACTTTGGTGGTTCCCCAGGGTAAGTTGGTGTCTTCACCCCGGGTATCATCGGCTCATTTTGGGGAGTATGTGGCGCTGGAGGGCGATTGGATGCTGGTGGGTGCACCCTCTGAAAATGCTTCTTATGGTGCAGCCTATTTGTTTGAGCGCAACCAGGATGGCACAACCTGGACACAGGTCAGGCGTTTTTCGATTCCCAACCAGGAAGGCTACGCCTATTTTGGGGCGGCGGTTGCCATCTCCGGCAGCCGCATTGTCATCGGTGCCTATGGGGAGAAAGTGGGTACAGAAACGCAGCAAGGGGCGGTTTATATTTACGACAAAGACCAGGGCGGCCTTGGGCAGTGGGGCCTGGTTCAAAAGCTAACCGCCAGCGATGGGAATCGTTTTGATTATTTTGGTAAAAGCCTGGCCTGGTCGGGTGACTTTTTGTTTGTGGGTGCGCCAGGGCGCAGCGCGGGCCGGGTGTATGTATTTAAACTCCAGGCAGAGGCCAGCCGGGCCTGGTCGGAGTGGGTGCAGTTGTTCCCGGCGGATGGCTTTGATAAGCCGTACATGTTCGGGGAATCGTTGGTCGCGGATGGTGATTTGCTGCTGGTGGGTACGCCGAGAGCGGATGTAGGGGGCTATTTATTCCAGGAAGGTGCAGTGTATGTGCATGACCGCAACCAGGGCGGGGTGGACCAGTGGGGCAGCACCGGACGGGTGTATGCTGCCGAGGGGGATAAGAATGCTTATTTTGGTTCCTCCATCGCTTATTCGGACAACCTGCTGTTGGTAGGGTCTCCGTTTTATACTTTTCCTCAGCCAGAAGGGGAAGAGTATCCGATTTATTCTTCTGGAAAAGCCTACCTGTTTGAGCGCAGCCCGGCAGCCCGGGAGGAATGGCAAGAGATTGCAGAATTTTCCCGGCCGGAGCCGCAAAGTTTTGCTTATTTTGGCCACGCGGTCGCACTGGTGGGGGGGCTGCCTGTTGTTGGTGCGCATGGCGACACCACTGGCAGCAATGATTCCCAGGGTGCGGTGTATGTGTATTCGCAAAATTCAGGTGAAGATTGGTCCTTGCTCAACAGGCTGGTGGACACCTCTGGAAACACAAACCAATATTTTGGCTACACCCTGGCCAGCCAGCCGGGGATGCTAGCCGTAGGCGCCTGGGGCGACACCTCAGCCAGCGGCGCGGTGTTCTGGTTTGGGGTAAAAGAGGTACTGCTGACCGAGTTTGTTTTCCTGCCGCTCGTTACCCGCTAGGGTGACCAGGGGCGGCTCAGGGCACACCACGCGCCACGAAGGTTAACTGCAGGTTGGCCGGGTCCAGTCCCTCGGGTAGTTCAAAATACAATGTTAATGGCCAGCTTTCTCCGGCGGCCAGTGGTTTGGCGTAGATAACATCCACCATATTGCCTGCTGCTACTCTATCGCCAAAACCCACCAGGGGGGCGCTGTCTGCATCCCGGGACAGGCTCAGATGGTACTGCACTTCTTTTATGTCTGCTGAATGTGGGTTTTTGACCGTGAAAGTAATCTCATATCCATCGCCTTGCGGGGAGAAGGTCTGCCCGGTTACCTCTAGCGGGAGCAGGGCATCTGCCTCTGAGGAGTACCGGTGAAACAGCTCTGCCCTGGCCACGCTGTCAATCCATGCCTGGTTCGGGCGTAAGGCTGCGGCGTAGAACAGGTTGCTGCTGAACGGGCGGGTTTCGTTGGGTGCGAAGGTGATGGGGTTAAACCGGCTGGCTTGAAACAGGCCGATCACCTGGTCTTGGTCGTCATAAAATACCCACCAGGCTTCCAGGTTTAACCAGGTATCGTTCAGGTTTGTGCCCACGCCAGAGGCGAAGACCAGGTCTGAATTTCCGTAACGATAAGGCAGCGAGGCGTGGCTAAAGCTGAACTTGGTGTTAAATTCATCCAGGGGGAAAGTCTGGTAGGCCAGTTCGTAGCGGGTAAAGTCAGACAGGGGTGCGCCGCTGTCTGAAGCGAGGGTAATGAAATTCAATTCGATTGCAAAAGGAAGTTTGCCGTCGGGGTAGATTTCTTTGGGACCGTTCGCCAGGGTGGAGATGTGTACCAGTTCATTGTTGGGGTTGTACCACAATGCAACCAAATCGCTCAGGTAGCCCGCCTGCTGGCTTAAATTGCTGAGGGTGCCATGTAGAATGGCAAAATTGGACTGTTCGGGGGGGCGCAGCCAGTATTCACCGGTTTGTTCCAGGACAATTTCACTGGCGCCGCTTTCATCCTCATAAAAAGAAACCACCCTGGCGGTGACCTGGGCATTATCCGGGATGATCCCCCGGTAGGTGTGTAGGGCAAAAACTTTGCTGCCGGGATAAATGGTGCTCACGAAAGCACTGCCCAGGCTGGTTTCCTGGCCGCCTGCTTCATAACTGAACACCACTTCAGCACCGCCTACCGTCCGGGTGCTTTGGTTTTCCACCCAGGCAAAGACATGCCCGCTGGGAAAATCGGTGTCCAGTGTGCTCTTCCGGGCCAGGTAGCCCAGGTCCGAAAGCTGAATATCCTCCAGGCTGAGCGGTGGCAAGGGCGTTGGACTGGGTTCGACGGTTGGTGTGGCCGGGGGCAGCGTGGGGGTTGGGGCGGCTGCTGCGGCTGCCTGAGTGGGGGCCAGGTTGGGTTCCGGTGGGGGCGCGTCCGGTGCGCCACAGGCGGCGAGCAAGAAAGCAAAAAACCACATCAGGATCATCCATGCTTTTGGGGTGGTCATACGATTACCTCGTTTGAAAGGCCAGGGGTGTTGGGGCGATTATACCAGCCTGTTATCGGGCTTCACAGCCCCCTATTTGCGCGCACCGGGCGAGCAGGCCTTTCTTAAAGTCGGGGTTTGGGGCTGGCGCAGGCTGGCTTCGCTGCCTGCGCCAGCCCCAAAATTGTTTTAAAGTCCCAGGCCCTGGGGCGGGGGATTCAGGGGGCGGGGAGCTGGACTTTCACAGGAGTTTCTGACCTTAAGAAGCTCCTGACCTGGCGAGCGATTATTTCAGCATTCGATTGCATGTGTTACAATAAAATTAAACTGCTACAACCTGTATATATAGGTGAATCATGAAAAAAGAGGCTGTTTTTACACCTTTTCGAAGCTGGCTGCACAGAAAGTTCCTGGAATGGCAGTTAAGCCGCGGGCAGGCCAGCACGATATCCCAGTTTGCCGCCTGGCTGGGGGTGGCCCGGCCTACCCTGAGCGCCTGGATGGGCGGCACCCGCGAGCCGGTGGGGGCGTTGGTGGACCAGCTTGCCGAAAAACTGGCCGACCCGGAGGTGTACGACATTCTGGGTTTGCGGCGGCCTGACCCGCTGCTCAAACGGCTGATTGACCTGTACGACGCCCTCCCCGAAGAGGTGCGCGAGCAAATTGTAGACACCATGGAAGGTTGGGCCCGCCAAAATGAATACATTGCCAGTTAATTTGGATCTTTCTTTGCTGGATGCGCTCATCCCTGACGGGGCGGGGCGCGAGGCGCTGCTGCCCGTGCTGCATGCGGCGCAAAAAACGTATGGCTATATTGCCGAACCGGTGGCTGCGGAAATTGGCCGCCGCCTGAACGTCCCCCTGGCAGATGTGAATGGGGTGATTGATTTCTATGCCATGTTCTACCGCCAGCCGATGGGCCGGCGAATGGTGCGGGTGTGCACCGACCCGGCCTGCGCCCTGGCCGGTGGGGAGCAGGTTTTGGCGGCTGCCTGCCAGGCCTTTGGTACTGCTCCCGGCGCGACCAGCCTGGATGGCGAGTTCACGGTGGAGCGTGCGCCCTGCCTGGGGCTGTGCGAGCATGCCCCGGCGGCGCTGCTGGACGAACAGGCGTTTGCCCCGCTGCTGCCCGGCCAGGTGGAAGCGGCGGCCCGGGGGTCGCTGCGCCATGCCCACCCAACCAGCCGCCTGGGTGGGTTCCAGAACCCCAATAACCCCGTAAACCTGCTGACAGCCAACTGCGGCAAAGGCCGCCCCACAACCCTGGACGAATACCGGGCTTCAGGCGGATATGCCGGGCTCGAGGCCGCCCTCAACATGGACCCGCAGGCCATTGTGAATGAAGTCAAAGCCTCCGGGCTGGTGGGGCGCGGTGGGGCGGCATTCCCGACGGGGGTGAAATGGGAAGGCGCGCTCAAAGCCGTTGGCAGCCCGAAATACGTGGTGTGTAATGCCGATGAATCTGAACCCGGCACGTTTAAAGACCGGGTGCTGCTTGAAGAAGACCCACACCGGGTGCTCGAAGGCCTGGCCATTGCCGCCCGCGCCATTGGCGCATCCAAAGCATACATCTACATTCGCGGCGAATATCCCTACGCTGCCGGGGTGATGCAGGCCGCGCTGGACGAAGCCGCCCAGGCCGGCCTGTTTGTCCGGTTGGGGTTGGATTTGGAAATTCGTCTGGGCGCTGGGGCGTACATCTGCGGGGAGGAAACCGCTTTGTTTGAATCCATCGAAGGCAAGCGCGGCTTCCCCCGTTTGAAACCACCCTTCCCCACCACCCACGGCCTTTTTGGCCAGCCCACGGTGATTAACAACGTCGAAACCCTGGCCAGTGTTCCGCTCATCCTCAGCCGGGGCGCGGCCGCTTTTCGCCAGTATGGCACGGAGAAATCCCCCGGTACCAAGCTGTTTTGCCTTTCCGGAGATGTTGCCCGCCCTGGGCTGTACGAAGTGCCCTTCGGGATCACCCTGCGTGCTCTGCTGGAGATGGCCGGGGGGCTTCATCATGGCCAACCCCTGGAAGAAATCCAGGCGGTTTTGTTTGGCGGGGCGGCTGGGGCATTTGCCACTGCAGCCCACCTGGATATCCCCCTGACGTTTGAAGATTTACGCGCCGCCGGGCTGCCTTTAGGGTCGGGCGTGGTGATGGTTTTCGACCAGACCCGCGACCTGCGTGCCGTGCTGGCCCAGTTGGGGCGCTTCTTTGCCCACGAATCGTGCGGCAAGTGCTACCCCTGCCAGTTGGGCACCCAGCGCCAGGCCGAAATCCTGGAGCGCGCCGCCGCCGGCGGCTCCCTCCCTGGAGACGTGCAGCGCCTGGAGGATGTCGGCTGGACCATGGTCGACTCCTCCCTGTGCGGCCT
>CAZAYY010000011.1:0-134837 GCA_964489525.1 uncultured Anaerolineales bacterium | reverse complement strand
GGGGGTGGGGACTTGGAATTTCACAAGAGTTTCTGACTTTAAGAAACTCCTGACCCACAGCCAACGCTCGCGTTGGGTTCGGCAAACCTCAGGGTATAATGATTTCGTATCGATCCGTTCATCCTCTGGATTTTGACAAAAAGGCCCCCTATGTCCACTCACCCCAAACTTCCCCCTCAAACCCCGCTGGAACCCCGGCCGCGTGCCGTTTTGGTGGGCGCATCCTCAGGCATTGGGGCTGCGCTGGCCTGGCAGCTTGCTGCGGAAGGCTATGTGGTTGCCCTGCTGGCCCGGCGTTCGGACCTGCTGGAAGCGCTGAGCGCAGAAATCAACCACACATTCGGCGAAACCCGTGCCCTGGCCTATGCCCACGATGTCACCGACTTTGCCGCGGTACCGCCGCTTTTCCAAAAAATCCTCAGCGACCTGCAGGGCATTGACCTGGTCATCTACAATGCCGGGGCACTCTTCCAGGTGGCGTTTTCCGAATACAACTTCGAAAAAGATAAGAAAATGGTAGATGTCAACCTGCTGGGCGCCATGGCCTGGCTGGGGCAGGCTGCGGCCTTGTTCGAACAGCTTGGCAGCGGGCAAATCGTGGGCATCTCTTCAGTGGCGGGTGACCGCGGGCGGGTGAAAAACCCGGGCTACCAGGCCTCCAAAGCCGGGCTAACCAATTACCTTGAATCGCTCCGCAACCGGCTGACCCGCAGCGGGGTGAACGTCATCACCATTAAACCCGGCTTCGTAGACACCGCTATGACCGGCGGCCAGGAACTGCCCATGATGATCAGCCCCGAACAGGCCGCCCGGGAAATTTGCAGCGCCATTCGCAAGCGCAAACAAACCCGCTATGTGCCTTTTCAGTGGGCCTTTATCATGCTGGCCATTGTGTTGGTGCCATCCTTCATTTTCCGCAGGTTGAAGATATGAGCGCCCCTGCCTGGCCGCTCGACCGGCTGACCCGCCTGGAAAACTTTGGCCATTCGCTCGCCAGCCCGGCCTACCTGTACCAGCCCAGCCGGGTGGAACAAGCCGCTGAACTGTTTGAGCAGGCCCGTAATCACGGCAAAACCATCACCCTGCGCGGCGCAGGGCGCAGCTACGGCGATGCCGCCCTGAATGGGGGCGGGGTGGTGATCGACATTCAGCGCCTGAACCGGGTGCTGGATTGGAACCCGGATACCGGGTTAATTACGGTTGAACCGGGTGTCACGATCCAGCAGCTCTGGCAGTATATCCTGGCCGATGGCTGGTGGCCGCCGGTCGTCCCTGGAACGATGTTCCCAACCTTGGGCGGCTGCCTGGGGGCCAACATTCACGGCAAAAACAACTGGAAAGCCGGAACAATTGGCGAGCATGTGCGCTCCTTCACAGCCCTGCTGCCCACGGGCGAACACATCACCTGCACCCCGGAAGAAAATCGCGACCTGTTTTACGCCATGATTGGCGGGGTGGGCATGCTGGGCATGTTTACCTCCATCACCATGCAGATGAAGCGCATCTACTCCGGCCTGCTGCGTGTAGAGGCCTGGGCCGAACCGGATATCTCCCGCTGCCTGGCTTCCCTGGACGAGCGCAAAGAACAAAACGATTACGTGGTCGGGTGGGTGGACTGCACCACCGGCGGCCCACAAACCGGGCGCGGCCAGATGCACAGCGCCGACTATCTGCACCCTGGCGAAGACCCCGCCCCGGCCCGTTCTTTGCGGGTGGACTACCAGACCCTGCCCGACACCCTCTTTGGCGTGATTCCCAAGTCCATCATCCATATCGGGATGCGCTTCTTCATGAACAACCCCGGCGTGCGCCTCACCAACACGCTCAAATACACCCTCAACCGCACCATTGGCAACCACACCACCCACCTGCAATCCATGGGCGCATTCAATTTTTTGTTGGACTACGTGCCGCGTTGGGAGCGCGCCTATGGCCAGGGCGGTTTGCTGCAGTACCAGTGCTTCATTCCCAAGGACACCGCCGCCGATGCCTTTCGAGAAATCATCCAGCTCGGCCTGGCCCACGGGCTGCCCAACTACCTGGGCGTCATTAAGCGCCACCGCCCGGACAACTTCCTGCTCACACACGCCGTAGATGGATATTCTTTTGCCCAGGACTACCGGGTGACAGCCGGCAACAAGCAGGCCCTGCGCGCCCTGGCCCTGCGCCTGGATCAAGTCGTGCTGCAGGCGGGCGGCCGTTTTTACTTCGCCAAAGACAGCCTGCTGGAGCGCGAAACGGTGCAGGCCTTCCTGGGTGAAGAAACCGTTCGCCGCTTTAAGACCCTCAAAACCCGCACCGACCCCGAAAACCTGCTGGTTTCAGACCTCTACCGCCGCTGTTTCGCATAAGAGCAACCCCCATGCACACCCCATTTGAAATTATTGACCTTGACCCCAACAACCCCGATATCACCACCCAGGTCGCCCGGCTGATGGTGAGTGCTTTTCAAGACCTGACCCCAAGCTGGCCCGATGAAGCCAGCGGGTTGGAAGAAATTGATAACGTGTTGGGCGAAGGCGGCTTTGGCCGGGTGGCCCTGGCGCCAGGCGGCAAGGTCTTGGGCTGGATTGGGGGCATGCCGCAGTACGACGGCCATGTTTGGGAACTTCACCCATTGGCGGTTGCCCCGCAGGCCCAGGGGCAGGGGGTTGGTTCAGCCCTGGTGGTGGACTTTGAAGAACAGGTGCGCCAGCGCGGCGGGGGGACCATCTTCCTGGGAACAGATGATGAAAATGGGCGCACAAGCCTGTTTGGCATTGACCTCTACCCGGATCTACTCAACCAGGTTGCCCACATCCAAAACACAGGTGGGCATCCATTTGGGTTTTATCAGAAGATGGGCTTCGTAGTCGTAGGCATCCTGCCCGATGCAAACGGATTCGGAAAACCAGATATCTTCATGGCCAAGCGAGTTGCCCGATAATTTTTGGGGGATTACTCACCCGGCGGCAGGGTGAAGCAGAACACACTGCCCTGGTCTATCTTTGAATCGGCCCAAATGCGCCCGTTTTGGCGGGTAATGATGCGGTGGGAAATGGCCAGGCCGATTCCGGTTCCTGCAAATTCTTCATCGGCATGCAGGCGCTGAAAAACGCCGAACAACTTCCCGGCATACTGCATGTCGAAGCCAACCCCATTATCACGCACGAAATATACCACCTGCCCATTTTCCTCGTAGCTGCCCACTTCAACCCGTGCGTCTGGCCGCCGGGCGGTATATTTGACAGCGTTGTTAAGTAAATTAGCCCACACCTGGCGAACCAACACCAGGTCTGTGAACGCTGGCGGGAGGGGGTGGATGGACCATTCCACCTGGCGTTGGGGGAACTGCTCTGCCAGGTCGGCGTGCACATCCAACACTACCTGGTACATATCCACCCATTGGGTGCGAATTTCGTGCCGCCCAGCCCTGGAAAACGCGAGCAATTCATCAATCAGGGTGGCCATGCGCTGGCCGTTTTTCACAATCCGGTCAATCAGGTGGTGGGCTTCTTCATCCAGGGCCGGGCTATATTCCTGTTTTAAAATGCTCGAAAAGCCAATTATGGCCCGCAGTGGGGCGCGCAGGTCATGAGATACCGTGTAGGAAAAAGACTCCAACTCCCGGTTGGCTGCCTCGAGCCGCGAAACCAGGGAGGTTAGCTGGCCTTGCGTTTTGAGCAGGCGCGACTCGGTTTTACGGCGCTGTTCCAACAGCAGTACCCCTTGCAGCGCCCCACTTAGCAGGCCGCGCAGTGCGTTGCACACATCAATATCCTTCGGCGAAGTCTCTAAAACCAGGAAACCCAGGCGGTCTTCTTTGGAATAGAGCGCTTCCACGACCAGTCCAGGGCTGGCCAACGCCCCGACCATCCCTGCGGGTAAAAGCTGCGGGGAAGGATACAAAACCCCCTCCGGCGCAATGGGAATGCGCTGTCCAGCAGCCCAGGCAAAAATCAAGCGCGCCTGCCCTGCCGGGTTTTGCGGGTCTTCAAACAAAGAAAGATAGCAGGCTTTCACCCGCAGCGGCTCCAGTTCTGAGGATAAAACATCCAACGCTTCGGCCATCTCAAAAGTGGTGCTGAGCATTTCGCCCAATTCACGAAAAGCCAGCATTTGCCAGGAGACATCAATCTGGCGGCGGCTTTCAATTTCCTCCGCAATCTCTCCAACCCGCAGGCGGGCGCGTTCGTGCATCTGCCGGACCAGGCTTTTTTCTGGAGGGTTAGACAGGCACATCATTACCTCGTAAAAAAAGGCGTCCAGAGCAGTGTTCCAGGCCGCCACCTCGATGCCCAGGTCAGCGCCATCCAGCAGGGTTTGTTCCAAGGAATCATAAAAGGCATCCGAATTCCCGGAGGAAAGACTTGCCGTGATGGCGTCCAGCCATGCTTTCGCCCAGACAGATGTCTTCGGGCGCGGAATGTGGGCCAGGATATGCTCAACCTGAGCCGAAATTTCCTGCTTCCGCACAGTGAGGTTTTGAACCCAGGAATCACTCCCAATGAGAGCCGGGTGTAAGGCCGGTGGCGCGAATCCGGTGCACCCGCACGACCGCCGCACCACCAACGCCGCCGGGGCAACCACCCGGTGGGCAATGGGTTTTCCGGCAATCTGGTCCAGCAAGGTCTGGGCGGCAATTGCCCCTTGCTCGCGAATATCCTGACGGACAGAGGTCATTGGGCTGGCGTCAAAACGGGCCTCTGCAGTGTCGTCAAACCCCGTCAGAGCCAGGTCTTCCGGAATGCGAATCCCGGCGGCGCGCAGCACTTTGGCAGCACCAATTGCCATCGTATCATTGGCGCTCACCAGCGCCTCCAACCGTACATGCGCGCAAGCCAACAAGGCCTGGGCTGCGGCAATGCCGGAGCGCGGGGTGTAATCCCCCTGTAAAATCCAATCGGGATCCACTGCAAGCCGGTTGGCCTGCATGGTGTCTCGATAAGCCTGGTAGCGCTCTTCCGCCTCTTGCTGGCCAGCCGGCCCCCGCAGAAAACCGATCTTGGTATACCCATGAGTCTGAACCAGGTGGCTGACCACTGCCTGGATTCCGCTGTAGCTATCCACCATCACGCAGGGAACTTCAGGGGTTTCGAGGGCTATCGTCACCCGCGGCAGGTGTTCATACCGGTGTAAAAACGCCTCCATCTCCTCCATACTCACCGGGTGGGCCAGCGTGCCAGAGATGATCAGGCCGTCCACAATATCAGCGTTCACCAGGTCAAAGAGAACATTGCGTTGGAACTCAAACCCGTGATAGGCTCGCAAAGCCCCGCTGGTGAAACAAACCAGATGCGCGCCAGCAGCCCGAATCACATCCGAAACCCCCTGGTACAGGGTGGCTTCGTACCCGTTTTGCGATGAACTGATAAAAAGACCAATCGTAGGCGGCTTGTGGGTCATAATAAAATTTTTAAAGCGGCCTGCAGGTCGGCCAGGTTGGAGAGCAGGTGGTCGGGGGTATACGAGGCCAGCTCATCCAGGCTCGACCAGCCAGTGGCAACGGCCAGCACAGGGATACCGCTGGCGCGGGCGCAGGCGATATCCGCCGGGGTATCACCAATCACCAGCGCTTCGGCGGGGGCAAACATGCGCCCGTAATACCGGGCGGCCCTTTCCAGGGCGATGGGCGGCAGCGCATTGCGGTCGGCGGCGTCGCTGCCAAAGGCCCCAAAGGGGAACAGGTTGAAATCCAGCCCGACCAGTTCAAGCTTGGTTTTGGCGCCGTGGTAATTATTGCCCGTGACCAACCCCAGGCCAATCCCCGGCTGGCGGGCAAGCTCGGCCAGTAATTCGGCCACACCGGGCAGCAAATGGGGCTGGTGGCCTTCTGCGGCCTGGCGTAAATGGCCTGGAAAAATGCGAAAGACTTCAGGCACAACCCCCGGATAATCGTCCAGGGGCAGGTGGTTGGCGGCCAGCAGGTCATAAATAATCTGGTGATCGGTGCGCCCGGCAAACTCCACCCCACCGCGGGCAATTGGCCGCTGGTAGAGCGCCCCCAAAGCCGAAAGCATGGCCGCACTGCCAATTCCATTGGTTTTGAGCAGTGTGCCATCAATATCAAAAAGCAGCAGCCGCGCCACATTCATAGGCATATTGTAACCGGAATCGAATGCTGCGGGTTGACCCCCTGATGCAGTCACGGATTTCAGGGGCTGTCTACCACTTCTTTCTAGACAGCCCACATACTCCGGGTTTTCGGACAGGTTCTTAACGTACCCTTAGCCCCTGGAAGGTAACCCGGGTGATTGTACCAAAACGGGTAAAAGGTGCGGGGATATACAGAGCAGGCGCGCTGCCCCCCTAAAAACGAGAAATAGAAAAAATCGCATCCCAAAAAAACATTCAGAGGATTATGCTGCCAACCACCTACCATTTACTCACATGTAATCCTTAAATGACACCATTAACCATAAAATAACCATAATTGTGCCAACCACTCCACCGACCACAGCCCCGCTTCGTTTTTTCTTGGACAATGAACCGAAGATCAGGCCGCCACTCAGGATACCCACAATGAGGCCTAGCAGGAGGGGAGAAATGACGGGAAAATCAATAGGCACCAATAGTACGATGGCTGCCAAAACCCCAGACAGCACGCCTAACACCAGCCGCTCAAAGACCTCGGAAGGCTCTTTGAGTTTCAGGCGAAGGGGATCCAGGGCTGGCAGCATACTGATCCAGATCAATGATAATACAAAGGGCACATACCAGTTCATCGGGCGAGAGGTAAAGATGGTAGTCGGCCAAACCTTAGCCTTATCGTAAGTGAGAATATCTAACGTTTCCACCTCAGGAAAAATCCGGTTCCCAACAATCCAGGCCCGTCCTGCCTGGTCAAATTCCATTTGTTCATAATCAATTTGGTTAATGTCGGTGCTTCGCAAGCCAGAATTGTTGGGGGTGAAAGTGTGCCACGTTTTTCCATCTTGAATTTGCAAGCCTTGACTGTTAAGAACCCAAAGACGGCCTTGCGGGTCAATGTCAACAAAACCCCAATAGCTTTTCTGCCAGAATACTTCTACCCAATTTTGCCCGTCAAAAGTATATAACCCATTCTCTGTCAGCACCCAGGCTATCCCTTGTTGGTCCAGCGTATAATCTGCGACCAATGATTTTTGGGGGGTAAAAATCTTCTCCTGCTTGGAACCATCAATAATAATCAATCCATACGGGAAGTTTTTATTATCTTTTATCCAGATCCGGCCTTGTGGGTCCTGGTTCATATCCCAGGAGCCGGATCTCCACCACTGGTCCAGGTAATAGGTTGTAAACTTGGGTCCCTGCATGGACACCACTCCATGTGACACCTCAATCCAGGCACTGTCCGGTGAATCAAAAATAATTTCAGTCACTGAATTATCAGAGTCCGGATAATTCACCCAGGTTTCTCCATCAAAAATACTTACCCCTTCCTTGGTTCCCACCCAAACTTTACCAGCCGGGTCAACGCGTACCACGTTGATGTGTGGATATTGTATGAAGGAATTTGGAGGCAGGATAGTTCCATTTTGCAACAGAAGCGGGTCTTGACCAGCGAAGACCGTAATGGTGGAGTCTGTGGTGACCCAGATCCCTTCCTGGTCATCGAAAAAGATCTGATTCACACAATTGTCAGGCAGTGCGGAATTTTGATCCGTAAACGTTTGCCAGTGGTTTTCCACTGCCAGGCTGACCCCTTGACAATGGTTCCGAGCATTTCCAACCTTCCATACTCGGCCCAGGGAATCTACCCGGATAAAGCCGACGTTGTCTGCAGGAAAACGCTCCCACCCTCGGTGTGCGAGAAGAGAGAAAAGGATAACCACCGCGGACCAGAGCAGGATAATGGAGCCAAGAATGATCAGACCAGTCTTGTGGCGCAGAGTGATTTTCCAGAAGAAAGGCTTACCTGGGTTGTTGGGTTGCTCACTTTCTGCTGGAGGGGTAGATTTTTGGGTTTCCATCGGCTAATCACCTTGATTGAATAAAAATTCAGCAGGCGCGCGATCCACAGTGGTGCGCCCTGCTAAAGCGACCACCGTGTATGCGCCAAGAGCGCCGCACAAACCAGCAAGGAAAACATTGAGAATACAAAAAACTTTTGATCCATCTTCCTTGAAACCATTACCAAAAGATTACGCTAACTTACATCTACTGCAGCGTAAACAAACCGCCAATACCAATAGACTAACTGCCAAAAACTGTTGTTTGATTCAAGGGTCCATCCTGCAAACCCCACAGCCATTTAAAAAGCCGCTGACATAACATCAACAGCCTGATAAACGCTAAACTACTGCACGTCTTTACCTCAACTTCTGGGCAAGCAGATTGCTGTATGACGGCTGTATACGTCCAGTATATTCCATTCTTTTGGGGTGTCAAGCAAATAGGGCAATCACTGCATCTAAGTCCAGGTGGCAAATCGAAGTTCAGCGGTTTTTCAGGTTTTTAGAATACGATGCAATTGCCCGAATGGATAAACACGATTGAAAGCCGCGTGTATAATTTAATCAGGCCGCGCAAAACAGCCCGGCCGCGAACCATTCAGGAGCAACCTTGAATCTTAGGAGATACCATGCGAAAACACGTAACCCTCATCACAGGCGCATCGGGCGAAGTTGGCCAGGCCCTGGTAGAACACCTTGTTGCACAAGGTAAAGAGTCGGTTCTGACGATTGATATCAATCCGCTGCCGCCCGACCTCATGAAAAAAGTCACCCATATCAATGGTGACATTACAGACGCCAACCTGTTCGCCCGGCTGGTGGCGGAATATGAAATCGAAAAAATCTACCACCTGGCCGCCCTGCTTTCCACCCGGGCGGAATTCACCCCCGAAACCGCCCACCGGGTGAATGTTGAAGGCACCTTGCAGCTGCTCAAACTGGCCGCCGACCAATCCCAATGGCGCGGCAGCCCGGTTTTGTTCATCTTTCCCAGCTCCATTGCCGCCTATGGCCTGCCCGACCAGGAAACCAAAGAACGTTACAGCAAAGTGCGCGAATGGGAATGGAACTACCCGCGCACCATGTACGGCGCCAACAAGCTTTATGGCGAAATGTTGGGCACTTATTACAGCCGTTACTACCGCCAGTTGGCGGCGGATCGCTCGGTGGCGCTCGATTTCCGCTCGGTTCGCTTTCCGGGCTTAATCAGCGCCTTTACTGTGCCCACCGGCGGAACCAGCGACTACGCGCCGGAGATGATCCACGCCGCCGCCCAGGGTAAACCCTATGCCTGTTTTGTGCGCGAAGGCGCAGCCATCCCCTTCATGGCCATGCCCGACGCCGTCAAAGCCATCACCATGCTGGCCGAAGCGCCCCAGCAAAATTTACGGACAACGGTATATAATGTAACGGCATTCAGCGTCAGCGCCGCCGAAATCCGCGACCTGGTCGCCAAGGCGTTTCCGGGGGCTGTGGTTACCTTCCAGCCCGACCTCAAACGCCAGGACATTGTAGAAAGCTGGCCAAAAGACCTGGACGACAGCGCTGCCCGACGGGATTGGGGCTGGGCGCCCGATTACAGCCTGGAGCGCACCTTTAACGAATATTTGATTCCCAACATCGCCCGGCGCTACCAGTAAAACTTGCGCCAATTTGGTTCGAAAGGAGAGCATATGCCGCTCGATATTGTTGTAGGGGCTCAATGGGGAGATGAGGGCAAAGGAAGAATTGTAGATCTGCTGGCCGACAAAGCCGACATTGTGGCCCGCTACAGCGGGGGCGATAACGCCGGCCATACCGTCACCGTCGGCGGCCAGACGTATAAACTCCATCTCATACCATCCGGCATCGTCCACCCACACACGGTGGGGGTGCTGGGCAACGGGTTGGTCATCAACCCGGTCAGCCTGCTAAAGGAGATGGAGCTGGTGCGCTCACACGGGGTGGAAATCACCCCGGAACGGCTGCGCATTTCGTACGCTGCCCACCTGATTACCCCGGCGCATATTGCACTTGACCGCGCCCAGGAAGCCGACCGCGGCAGCATGCCCCTGGGCACCACCCTGCGCGGCATCGGCCCGGCCTATGCCAGCAAGGTGGCACGCGAAGGCATTCGCATGGGCGCAATGCGCGACCCCCAATCCCTGGCCGAATTACTCAGGCAGCAAATTGAACGCGCCAATCGGGTTTTAACTGGAATCTACAATGCCGAACCCCTGGACGCAGACAAGGCCGTCCAGGAATATCTGGAATATACGCACCACCTGGCACCTTATGTGTGCGATGTCTCCATGTACCTGGGCCATGCCCTCGATGCCCGCAAACGGGTGCTCGCCGAAGGCGCCCAGGGCACATTGCTGGACCTCGATCACGGCACCTATCCCTACGTCACCAGTTCAAGCCCCACCGCGCCCGGCGCACTCACCGGGTTGGGTGTGGGTGTGGGGTATGTAGACCGGGTGATTGGCGTTACCAAGGCCTTTCAAACCCGGGTCGGCGAAGGCCCCTTCCCCACGGAAATCCACGGCGAATTGGGCGACCGGCTGCGGGGCACAGGCGAAAACCCGTGGGACGAATTTGGTACCACCACCGGGCGGCCGCGCCGCGTGGGCTGGCTGGACACCGTTCTGCTGCGCTACGCAGTGCGGGTAAACGGCCTGACGGAATTGGTGCTGACCAAGCTGGACGTACTCACGGGCCTGCACCCGCTGCAAATTTGCGTGGCCTACCGCGACCAGGACGGCGTGGAATATACCGACCTGCCCCTCGGCCCAGGAGACCTGCGGCCTTTCGAACCCGTGTACGAAACGCTGCCCGGTTGGGACCGGGATGTGCGCGACGTGCGCAGTTGGGACGATTTACCCCTGGAAGCCTGCGACTACATCGGCCAGATTGAAGAACTGGCGGGTGTATCCATCAGCATGGTTTCCGTTGGCCCGGAACGAGAACAAGTCGTGCGCGTCGACTAACCGTGGCAGCTTTTTCTGCGCACCGCTCCCCCTGCAAAAAGGCCCGTTCTACCCTGGCGCGGCCAGGCGGGCAGACGCGGTGCACAGCTTTTTTAAGCCCGTTGAAAATGGCCCGATTGGTGCTTTGGCTGCTGTTGGCCGCGTTAATCAGTGCCTGCGGTCTGGCGCCTGCCAGCCCAACCCCGGTCGAAACGCCCACGCCATCGCCTTCCCCAGCCGAGTACGCTCGGCCCAGCACCCCCACCCACACCCCAACCCCGGTCTGGTTCCCGGTCACCGCGACCCCCACCCTGCGCCCTTCCCTGACCCCCACCGCAACCCCGGACCTGCGCCCCGGGCTGGGCGACACCCTGTTCCAGGACGATTTCAGCACCGGCAGCGGTTGGGATTTGTTCAAAACCGAGCGCGGTTCAGCTGCCCTGGGTAACAATACCCTGGCACTGGTCACCCTTGCGCCCGGGGCATACATCTCTACCCAATACAACAACCTGACCTTCACCAATTTTTACCTCGAAATCACCGCTGAAACCGGCCTGTGCACCGGGCAAGATGAGTTTGGCCTGCTGCTGCGCCGCGCCTCCCCCACGGATTTCTACCGCTTCTCGCTGAGCTGCAGCGGCGAAACCCGCCTGGACAAACTCTTCCAGGGCAACGCCTCTTCGCCGCAAACCTGGCTTGAAAGCCGGGCCATTCCCAACGCGGCCCCATCCCAAATGCGGCTGGCGGTGTGGGCTGTGGGCGCGGAAATGCGTTTTTTTGTTAACGGCCAACATCTGTTCACCACCAGCGACCGCAGCCTGCCTGCCGGGCAGGTGGGCGTTTTTGTGCGCTCCGCCGGGCAAAACGCAGTTTCTGTCAATTTTTCGAACCTGCTGGTTCGCAGTATTAACCCCTGACATGCTGACACCCGAAGATTTTCTGCACTTGCCCTACACCCCCGACCTGTCGCAAGCCGGTGTAAACTACGCCTGCCAGCTTTTGGGGCGCAGTTGGGAACCGGAACAACAGCCATACTTCGATACTCTGCGAAGTGCGGCTGCCGATGCCGCGGTAGAGTTGGCTTTTCGGCGCTGCCTGTCTGCCGAAGGGGTGCCGCATGCCGCGTTGGACGCGGTACACTTCACCCGGCCCGGCCGCTATGCCATCACCCTTGGCCGCAGGCGCTGCATTGTCTTCACCAGCCTGTTCACCAAAAAATCGCTCATCAGCAGCCTGCGGCGCAACCCGGCGATGCTGCTGGAGGCCAAAGCCTTCGCCCCCACGGAAGAAAGCAGCAGCCAGGCTGCCAGCGATGAAGATATTTTTGTCTTTGCTTTCCTCAATGCACTGCTGGCCCCTGGGTCTGTTGAAACTCGCCGCGCTCAGGATGCCAGCCTGCCTGCGTTTGTCATGTCGCCGCCTGCCCCAGCCTGGGCCCGGCCGGCTCACTGGCGCGCCATTGGCGAGCTAGTTTTCAAAAGTGGGGAAGATTCCCCGCTGCGCCTGGAAATTGGCGGGCAAAACCCGGCTGGCCAGCGCCAAACCCACACCCTCACCCTGCCTCCTGGCATGGGAACCCGCCTGGAAGAACCCCTGCATGCCCTCGACTACCTGCGCGTGCCCTACCCGGTTGCAGGGCAGCTCAAGGTTCACAACACCACCCTCAACGAAGTTTGGAACATCGAAGCCGCCCAATGGCAAAATATCTGGGTCTATGGATTGGAACTTACCCTGGCAGGCTGGATGCTGCGCAGCGAATTCCGGCGCACCAGCCGCCGCGCCCACCCTGGCAGCGCCATCCTGGAGTGGCAAGAACTTACCACCGAGGGGTTTTTTGTCCCGGTTGAAAAACTCCATCCGCTGACCGACCTGTTTGTCCGGGTGCGTAATTGGGCCAGCAAAAAGCCCTGACCCCCCAGCAGCGCCAATCCGCTCATCATCCCCGCCGGATCCATTCGCGGCAAGCCAGGTTAAGGTAAAATCGTAGCGTGTCTCGCTCCAGGCACAAACTTTATTAAAGGACAAACCCTTGTTTCAAATCACGTTTTTAGGCACATCCGCTTCAGCCCCGTCCATTCACCGGGGATTATCTTCCCATGTAATTCAGCATAACGAACACCGCTTTTTGGTGGACTGCGGCGAAGGCACACAACGCCAAATTCTGATGTCTGGCCTGGGTTTCAAACGGCTCAACAAGGTGCTCATCACCCACGGCCACCTCGACCATATCCTTGGGCTGGGTGGGTTGATGTCTACCTTTCTACGCTGGGAGGCCATTGAAAACCTGGATATTTTCGCCGGGCGCTGGGCGATGCAGCGGATTTCCGACCTGCTTTATGCCGTGGTGCTGCGCGGCAAAGAAGCTCCCATGCCGCTCAACCTGTATGAAATCAGCGCCGGGCCTATATTCGAAGAAAGCGATTTTACCGTCAGCGCCTTCCCGGTTTCGCACCGGGGCGCAGACTGCTACGGCTTCCTGTTTCAAGAACACGCTCGCCGCCCATTTTTACCCGAGAAAGCCGAAGCATTGGGCATACCCTCCGGCCCCTGGCGGCGCGACCTGGTCAACGGCTTGCCCGGTGTGCTGCCCGATGGACGGGTGATCCAACCCGACGAAGTCCTCGGCGAAAGCCGCCCCGGCACACGTCTTGTTCACGTGGGCGATGTGGGCAAAACCGAAGAGCTGGTGGACATTTGCCAGGGCGCCGATGCACTGGTGATAGAGGCCACCTACCTGGATGAAGACGCCGCCATGGCCGATGAATTCGGGCACCTCACCGCCCGCCGGGCTGCCGAACTGGCCGCCCGGGCCGGCGTTCACCAACTCATTCTCACCCACATTTCGCGCCGCTACCGCGAGCGCGATGTCATTGCCGAGGCCCAGCGCTATTTTCCCACCGCCCTGGTTGCCCGAGATTTCGACACCTTCCAAATCCGGCGGGGGGAATGTCTCAAGGTTAAACTGAACCCCGAAGAATCATAACAGGAGCGGGCAATGCCAGGTCAGCAAGAGAAAGCCACGGCACTCATCCAACAAGGCAACCAACTGCGCCAGGCCAACAAACCTGAACAGGCCGCAGCAGCCTACCAGAAAGCCATTGACCTCGTCCCGGCGTATGGTTCCCTTTACCTGGCCATTGGCGAAATTTACCAAAGCCTGAAGCGCTACCCTGAAGCCATCCTGGCCTACCGCAGCGCCCTCGACCACACCCCCGAACCCGACCAGCCCTGGGACAGCCTGGGCGAGTGCCTACTGGCGGAAGGGCAAACTGCCGAGGCCATCGAAGCCTTGAGTAAAGCCCTGGCACTGCACCCCAAAGACCCGCTTGTCTGGTATAACCGCGCCTTGGCCCAGGCACTTTTAGCGCAAACAGACCAGGCCCGGAGAGATTTAGAAAAGGCCCTGGTTCTGCACCCCACCTGGATCGAACGCGCCCGGACTGAGCCGCTCTTCGCACCGCTGTTTGACAACGACCAGCTGGTTAAGAAGCCCTGGTGGCAGTTCTGGAAACGTTAAAGAACGACAAAGCCAATTAACGGGTACAATACCCGTATCTGCATGCCCAATTGCACACCAAATTTCACCCACAAGGAAAACCTATGGCCGCGATTCCGTTTCTCACCCGGTTGGAAACCAACCTGCCCATCCTCGCTGATGGCGCAATGGGCACGATGATCCACGCCAGCGGCGTGAGTTTTTCGCGCAGCTTCGATGCCCTTAACCTGTCCCATCCGGGCACCATTGCGCAAATTCACAGTGCCTATATCGAAGCCGGAGCGGAACTGATTTTGACCAACACCTTTGGTGCCAACCGCTACCGCCTGGCCAAGTATGGCATGCAGGCGCAAACAGCAGAAATCAACCGCGCCGGGGTAGAACTGGCCCGCCGGGCTGTGTTGGCTTCTTTCAAGAATGTCTGGATTGCCGGGGATGTTGGCCCATTGGGCGTCCGCCTGGCCCCATTTGGACGGGTTCAGCTAGAAGAAGCCCGGGCAGCTTTCCAAGAACAAATCCAGTCGCTGGTCGAAGCGGGGGTAGACTTAATTTTCCTGGAAACCTTCAGCGACCTTTATGAAGTGCGCGAGGCGATTGCTGCCGCCAACGAGGTTACGCCAGGGGTGCCCGTTGCGGCTTCGCTCACCTATTCGCGCGACGACATCACCCTGATGGGCAGCACACCCGAACAGGCCGCCCGCGAACTGCACGCCGCCGGGGCAGCCCTGATTGGGGTTAACTGCTCCGGCGGACCGGCCCAGGTTGCCCGCTTACTCGGGCGAATGCGCACCGCTGTGCCTGAGGGACGTTTCCTGGTTAAACCCAATGCCGGACTGCCCGAACAGCTTGAGGGACGGATTATGTACCCCGCCGGTCCGGGATATTTTGGCGAATATGCGCGGGTTTTCCGGGCGGCTGGGGCTGCCCTGGTAGGCGGCTGCTGCGGCACCACTCCGGCGCACATTGCCGAAATGCGCAAAGCGCTCGACACCCCTGTCGAAGACACCCCCCTGCGCCTGGGTGCGACGCTTCCCGACCAGGAAAGCGGGGTAGCAGAAGTTTACGAACCCACCCAGCTTTCGCGCAAACTGGCTGCGGGCAAGTTTGTGTTCGCTGTAGAAATGTCACCGCCGCGCGGCATCAACACCCAAAAAATCATTGCGGCCGCGGGGATGCTTAAAGAAGCCGGGGCAGATGTCATTGACGTCACCGACACGCCGCGCGCCCGGATGCGCATGAGCCCCTGGGCTGTGTGCAACCTGATCCAATCCCGCCTGGGCATAGACACCACCCTGCATTTCCCCACCCGTGGGCGCAACTTGCTGCGCGTTCAGGGCGATTTGCTCGCCGCCCACGCTTTGAATGTGCGCAACATTTTTGTGGTGATGGGTGACCCCACCGAAATTGGCGACTTCCCGGATGCGATGGACGATTACGACCTGGTGCCCTCCGGGTTGATTAAACTCATCAAACAGGGCTTCAACCAGGGCGTTGACCATGCCGGGACAGAGATTGGCCAACCCACCTCTTTTCATGTGGGCTGCGCCCTCAGCCTCACCCCGGCCAACCCGGAAAGCGAACTGAAAGCCCTGCAAAAAAAGGTGAAAGCCGGGGCTGACTTTGCCATTACCCAACCGGTCTTCGATGTCCCCGCTGCAGTGGCCTTCCTCGAACAGCTGCGCGCTGCCTACGGCCCCCAAATCCACATTATCGCCGGGATTCTCCCGCTCTTCAATGCCCGCAATGCAGCATTTTTACACAACGAAGTCCCCGGCATCATCATCCCAGAAGCAGTGATGGAACGCATGGAAAAAGCCGGTGAAAAAGGCCCACAAGAAGGCCTGCAAATCGCCCTGGAGGTGGTGGAACAGCTGCACCCATATATCAATGGCATTTACATCATGCCCCCTTTCAGCCGCTTTGACCTGGCAGCCGAACTGATTGAGCAGGTGAGCGCGGCTTTATAACCTTACCAGTATGAAAACTCATCTTTCCCTCATGGCTCCCCGGGTTCAGGTTGGTATGATTGCAGCATAAAACCCTGCAGTTCTGATGGAGAGAACAAATGAAGAAAATTAACCGAGTATTTTTCCTTGCAGCCTTGCTGGTGCTGGCCCTTTTGGCCGGGTTAACCGCCTGCCAACCCGCCGCAGTTAGCCCAACCTCACTTCCCGCAGACCCAACCAGCGTTTCGGAAGCGGCCACTCAACCCACGGCGCAGGCTGCCACCCAACCCCCCGCAGCCCCGGAAGCGACCACTGCCCCAGCCGCACCCGAACCCACAACCCCTGCAACCGAAAACCCAACCGCGCCAACCGCACAGCCTGCACCCCTGCCGGCGGTAAATGCCTTACCCAACGCTGCCAATTACCGCTGGGAAAAAGTGTGGGAGGGCTTTGACCGCCCGCTGCTCGTCACCCACGCTGGTGATGGCTCTGGCCGGGTGTTTATTGTGGAACAGCAGGGGGTAATCCGGGTGGTGGAAAATGGACAGCTTTTGCCCACCCCGTTCCTCGACATTCGCGATATCGTCAACGACAACGGCAACGAACAAGGCCTGTTGGGGTTGGCCTTTCACCCCCGCTATGCTGAAAACGGCCTGTTCTTTATTTACTACACCGCCGATTCAAACGACTCGGTAGTGGCCAGGGTCAGCGTCCGGCAAGACGACCGCAACCAGGCCAACCGGGACAGCCTGACCGGCATCATGTTCATCGTCCAACCCTACGCCAACCACAACGGCGGCCATTTGACTTTTGGACCGGATGGCTTTCTTTATATCGGCCTGGGGGATGGCGGCTCGGCTGGCGACCCCGGCAACCTGGCCCAATACACCAACATCTGGCTGGGCAGCATTTTGCGGATTGACATCAACAGCGACAACCGCTATGAAATCCCGGCAGATAACCCCTTTGCCCCGGGCGGCATCAACCCCGGCGGCGGCCTGGCCGAAATTTGGGCCTATGGCCTGCGCAACCCCTGGCGCTTTAGTTTTGACCGCGCTACGGGTGATTTATATATTGGCGATGTCGGCCAAAATAAGTGGGAAGAAATCCACTACCTGCCCGCTGCCGCACCCGGCCAACCCCCAGCAAGCGGCGCAAACCTGGGCTGGGATTATTACGAAGGCACCCATGCCTTTGAAGGCAACCCTCCTGCGGGCATGGTGTTCGACTTTCCAATTGCAGAATATGACCACGCCAGCGGTGGCTGCTCAATTACGGGCGGCGTGGTTTACCGCGGGCCATCTTTCCCGGATTGGCAGGGGGTTTACCTGTATGGCGATTTTTGCAGCGGCAAAATTTGGGGGCTGGTGCGCGACGCCAGCGGCACCTGGCAAAACCAACTGCTTTTTGAAAGCCGTTTCAATATCACTTCTTTTGGCGAAGATGAGGCCGGAGAAGTGTATGTTGTCAGCCGCAATGGCATGATCTACCGGCTGGCAAAATAAGACAACCACCTTGTTGATGGATAAGGAGGCACACATGAGACCCCAATGGCAGTTTGCAGAACTGGACGAACGCGCCATCCGGCGTGTTCAATCCCTGGAAGAAGAAATGGAAGCCGTGGTGCTGGTGATGGAGCAGCGCTACCCTCACGCCGTACTCACCCCCGAACAGCTTGCCCGCATCCAGACCCTTGAGGCAGAGTTGGGTGTGGTTTTGGTGGCCTACAAAGCCTGACCCCCCTCCGGCTGCGCCGGTTTCCCCCCATTTGGACAGGCAAAATGGGGGGAGTTAAGCGGGTCGGGCGCTGGGCCTCCCCAGGTGTTTCTAAAACCGGGGTTTGGGGCTGGCGCAGGCAGCGAAGCCAGCCTGCGCTAGCCCCATTATCGTCTTAAAGTCCCCCGGCCTGGGTCCGGAGCTGAAGCGGGTAAATCGCCGGGCTTCCCCAGGTGTTTCCAAAAAACGCAGTTTGGGGTGCGAGCAGGCCAGCCGCCCGCTCGCACCCCATTATTGCATTAAAGTCCCCCGCCCAGGCCTGGGGCGGGGGATTTAGGGGGTGGGGCGCTTGGCTTACACAGGAGTTTCTGACTTCAAGAAACTCCTGGGCGATTTCCTCTTGACAGGTCTGCCGGGCTTTGTTACCATTTTTAACCAGTGAACCACAGACAACTGAATACTGAGAGAATAAGCGGCTGAGCCTCACCCAAACTGGGTTGAGGTGACGAGGAAGAGGTTCTTCTCTGCAAAGAGAACGCTAACCGGCAAAGGCGGCAAGCCAGCCGGGAAAATCGAAGATCAGCGGATGCCTCCTGAGCCCTGCCACGGGCTCCATTCTCCTTCCGGTGTAAAGTGCGCATGCAAAACTGCCTGGCAACAGGCAGGCCAACCAACGCACAGTGGCCCAAGTGTATCCATCCAATACACTTGCGAGATGGGTTTAATCAGGAAGGGCTGCCATTTAACCATGCCTAAGGCACGCCTGTATGTGTACACACCTGATGAACACATTTCCGGCGTGTTTTTTTGTTATTTTTCGGGGGTCTGGTGTGTTCGCGAAGATCATTAACCGCGAAAAGGAGCGCATATGAACCAATCTGACCATTCCCATTCCAAAGCTGGCAGCGGGTATCACCGCTACCACATTGAAACCAAGACCACACCAGACATTGTCCCCTGGCCACCGCGATTTAATGTGATTGTCAAAAGAACCGGGCTGGCCCGCCTGCTGATTGGCGAAATTTTCCACTACAAAGGCGACATGGAGGTCGTTACCAGCCGCCCGTGCATGTACGGCGTGTTTTCAGGGCCGGTGGGTGGGTTTGCCCCCCGCCCACAACACTGCGTGGGCTGCCTGCGCTGCACCACCCAATACCCCGAATGGGTGCGCGTCGAACCCAACCCCGAACGCCAGCGCCTGGGCGACCGCTATTTCACGGCTAACCACGTCAACGCTGTGGCCTACGAAGCTGAAAGCGGTTCGATCCCGGTCAAAGGCGCCGGTTACCGGGGAAAGTTTGGCGGCGAAGGCTGGGATGGCATGTGGACCGACATGTCGGAAATTGTCCGCCCCACCCGCGACGGCATTCACGGGCGCGAATTTATTTCCACAGCGGTGGACATTGGCGCCCGCCCGAACTTTTTGCAGTTCGACCCAACCGGCCAGCCCCTGGGCGAAACCCCCAACATGTTCACCATTCCCATTCCCATGGTTTTCGATGCGCCGCCCGAAAGCGCAGCCTCAAGCGACCTGTATAAAACCCTGGCGCAGGCAGCCGAAGCGGTCGAAACGCTGGCGGTGCTGCCCATTCGCAGCATCCTGGACTTAAACCTGGTGGGGCCGCATATCGTCCCCCTGGTTCTGCCAAGCGAAACCCATCTACTGCGTGCCCTGCCTTCTCGCCCGCGCCTGATCGAAATGGATGGTTGGGATGAAGGGCTGTTCCAGGCCATCCGGGCAGGGCTGCCGGGCACAATGGTGTGTTTGCGGCTGCCTTTTGGCGCCAACGACCTGCTCGAATATTTCCGCAAGGGCATCCGGGTGTTCCACCTGGTCGCCAGCTACCACGGCCTGGGGCCGGATGGCGATTTTGTGTTCGACCTGGTGCGCAGCGCCCACAAAACCTTTGTGGATGAGGGCATCCGCCAGATGGTGACCCTGCTGGGCAGCGGTGGAATTGTGGCTGCCGAGCATGTGCCCAAGGCCATTATCGCCGGGCTGGATGCCGTGGCGCTCGACACACCCCTGATGGTCGCTTTGCAGGCCCGGTTTGACGGGGATGTTACCCACCGCATTGGGAACCGCCAGGGCACACTGCGCCTACCGCGCACGCTCACCACCCCCTGGGGTGTCCAACGCCTCAAGAACCTAGTTGGCGCCTGGCGCGACCAGCTTTTGGAAATTCTCGGCGCCATGGGCTTGCGCGAAGTGCGCCGCCTGCGCGGTGAAATTGGCCGGGCCATGTTCCAAAAAGACCTGGAACGCGATGCCTTCGGCGATATCCCCGGCTACCCCAACCGCTAAACAAGGGAGAGAACTTATGAACGCCCCAAAAACCCCACAACTCATCAACCCCAATGTGATTGATAAACACACCACCGCCCTGCACCACGGCTTTGAATACTGGCCCAACCTGGAAAACGGCGCCCCGCCTGCCCTGGGTGACTTCCGCTGGACCGAACAGCTCATCCTGGCCACCTGGCAAATGGCCGGCACCGGTCAGCTTCCCACCAATGGGTTGGAATATCGCTTTGGCCGCTCCGGCGGCGGTTTCGATGTGCTCGATTTCAACTTCCTGCCCAAGGAACAATGGCTGGCCGACTCGGCTGAAATTGACCTCTCCCTGCCGCTCAACCGGCGCAACCCCCAAGACCCCCAGCTTGAAATTGGCGTCCCCTGGTACGGCGGCGGCATGTCGTACGGTTCGGTCAGTGAGCAGGTGATGCGCTCAAGGGCCATGGCTGCGCAGGCCTGGAAAACCTTTACGAGCACGGGTGAAGGCGGTTACCCGCCCTCGCTGGTGCCCTATAAAGATGTCATCATCACCCAGGTTGCCACAGGCATGTTCGGTGTGCGTGAAGAAACCATCCAATACGCACCCATCATCGAGTTTAAATATGCCCAGGGTGCCAAACCCGGCCTGGGTGGCCACCTGCTGGGCGATAAATCCACCGTCACGGTGGCGCAGCTGCGCGAAAGTGTTCCCTGGGTCAGCCTGTTTTCGCCCTTCCCGTTCCACTCCGTCTACTCCGTGGAAGACCATCGCAAGCATGTGGACTGGATGCGCACCATCAACCCGCAGGCCCTCATCTCGGTCAAAGTATCCACCCCCCACGACGTGGACATGGTCGCCATCGGCAGCTACTACGCTGGAGCGCACATTGTCCACCTGGACGGCTCGTACGGCGGCACAGGCGCTGCGCCGGAAATTGCCAAAAAGAACATCGCCATGCCGATTGAATTTGCTATCCCACGCGTTCACCGCTACCTGGTAAAAGAAGGGGTGCGCGACCAGGTGACGCTGATGGCTTCGGGCGGCATCCGCACAGCGGATGACATTGCCAAGGCCATCGCCCTGGGCGCGGATGGTGCGGTGTTGGGCACAGGCGACCTGGTGGCGCTGGGCTGCACGCGCTGCTCGAACTGCGAACGGGGGCGCGGCTGTCCATTTGGCCTGACCACCACCGACCCCGAACTTTCGCTGCTGGTTTCGCCCGAATGGGGCGCACAGCGGATTTCCAACCTGTACCAGGCGCTCTCCCTGCGCCTGAAAGAAATTTTGCGCCAGCTTGGCCTGCGCTCCATTCGCGAGCTGCGCGGCCGCAAAGATTTGCTGCGCTACATTGGCCAGGAGTAACCCATGAGCACATTCGAGATTATTTCAAAAATCGAAAAATCACGCGCCGCCCTGCGCCCGGCTGGCTTTGACCCGCTGGCGCTGAATCGCGATGAAGTCGCCGAAGGTGGCTGCGGCGTAATTGGCATGGCCTCCAGCGAAAAAGTGGCCGGCAAACACCTGCTGCAGGCCCTCGACCAGATGCGCAACCGCGGCAACGGCAAAGGCGGCGGGATTGCCGCCGTGGGCCTGAACCCGGCCGAGTTTGGCGTCTCGCCACAGATCATGCGCGAAGATTACCTGCTCTGCCTGGCCTACCTGGACCCTGCCTGCCAGGCCGAAGTGGAAGAAAAATATATCCACCCGGTCTTTATCATAGACCACCAGCGCACCCAGCCGCACATTGCCGACCACACCACCCTGCCCGGCCTGGATGTGCGTCCGCCGGAAGTGGTGCAGTATTTTGGGCGCGTTCGCCCAGAAGTACGCCTGCAGTTTGCCGAGACCAATGGGCTGCAGCACCTTTCCCAACGCCAGTTGGAAGATGAAGTTGTGTACCAGAACACCTACCGCTTGAACCGCGAGTTTTATTCCTCCACAGGCATCACCCGGGCTTTTGTGCTTTCGCACGGCAAAGACCTGCTGGTTTTAAAAATGGTCGGCTACGGCGATGATGTCGTCCGGTATTACCAGCTTGAAAACACCCACGCCCACGTTTGGATTGGTCACCACCGCTACCCCACCAAGGGTCGCGTCTGGCACCCCGGCGGGGCGCACCCCTTTATCGGGATGAACGAAGCCCTGGTGCACAACGGCGACTTCGCCAACTATGCCTCCATCAGCGAATACCTCGCCCAGCGCCACATTTACCCGCTCTTTCTCACCGACACCGAGGTCAGTGTGCAGGTGTTCGACCTGCTCCACCGTACCTACAACTACCCTTTAGAATACGTCATCGAAGCCCTGGCGCCCACCACAGAGCGCGATTTCACCATGCTGCCGCCAGAAAAACAGCATCTGTACCACATGGTGCAGACCACCCACATGCACAGCTCGCCGGATGGCCCGTGGTTTTTCCTGATTGCACAATCCGAAGAAGAAGCCGGCGCGCCGCCCTACCGCCTGACCTGCATCACCGACACCTCGATGCTGCGGCCGCAGGTGTTTGCCTGGCAGCAAAACAGCCCAAATGGCCCGGCCATTGGTTTTGCTGCCTCTGAAAAACAGGGCATTGACGCCGCCCTCCAATCGCTGGCAGCCGAAGACCCCCGCTTTTGGAGCCGGGCCGACCGCTATTGGAACGCCCGGGGCGGCAGCCACACCGACGGCGGGGCGTTTATCTTCAGTGTGCGCCCCACTTCAGACGGGTTTTCCCTCACCTGCACCGACAAGTTCGGCAAACCCCTCGACTACCAGCCCAGCCAACCACCCTGCCCGGCCAGCGCAGCCCCTGCACCGGCCAACGGCCAAAGCCTGCCTGCCAACCTCGACGCCCACGCCTTATTCCAGCATGTGGCCGCCCACCTACCCGGTTGGGATTACACGCAGGTGCTGAGCTTTTTGCACACCCTGGAAACCGAAGCCACCCAACCCGAACGGCGCGCCCGCGCTTTTGAAACCCTCACCCTGCTGATGGACCGGCGCTACCCCACAGGTTCTTTACGCCGCAGCAGCCTGCTCAGCCTGTACGATGCCACATTGGGGCGGGTGGTTGAAATCATTCGCAGCGCCCCATGCCAGGGCTATGTGGTAACCGGCAGCAGCACACCCGCCCCCAAAACCGCCCTGCCCGGCCAGACCGCCCTGGTGGATGCACGCGGCTTTGAACCCGAAGGACCAAATTCCCTCGCCCTGTTCCTGGTCGCCTTATACCGGCAAGGGTTTCGCCGTTTTATGGTTGTCCACAACCAGGGACACCGCTTCATTGCCAACGGCTTTGGCCCAATCAGCGATGGCGTGCGCCTGGATGTCTACGGCTCTCCCGGCGATTACCTGGCCTCCGGCATGGACGGGCTGGAAATCTACGTTCACGGCAGCGCCCAGGACCAGCTTGCCCAAATTATGAAACGCGGTAAGTTGGTGGTGTATGGCGATGTCGGTCAGACGTTCATGTACGGCGCCAAAGGTGGAGACGCCTACATCCTGGGCAACGCCGCCGGGCGCCCCCTGATCAACGCCGTGGGCCGGCCGCGCGTGGTCATCAACGGAACCTGCCTGGACTATCTTGCCGAGTCTTTCATGGCCGGCGACCCCCACCACGACGGCGGTTTTGTCGTTTTGAACGGCGTCAAGCTGACCGACGATGGCACACTGGTTGAACTGGAAACACCTTACCCCGGCGGCAACCTGTTTTCGCTGGCTTCGGGTGGGGCAATTTTTGTGCGCGACCCGCACCACCAGGTCAGCCACGACCAGCTCAACGGCGGCGAATTTTACCCCTTCACCCACGAAGATTGGGTGCTCATTCGGCCCTACCTGGAAGAAAACGCCCGCCTGTTTGGAATTCTCATTGCCAACCTGCTGGAAGTGGACGGCAAGCCCCTACCCCCCGAACAGGTCTTCCGGAAAATTGCCCCCGCCCGGGTGCGCGCCTTGCAAGCCGAAGAAGCCTGGGTGGCCAAACACGACTAAAACCGAAAATCCCCGCTTTGAGGCAAGATGATGAAAAGGCGGCCGTTTGGCGGGTTGAAATCTGCCAGGCGGCCGCAATCATTTAATGGAGAAGAAGCAGCGCGGAAAAAAATTAATATCCTTTTTACAATCTAAGGAAACTTAAGGAGATATAATTAATCTTTGGTAACCAATCACCCATAAAATTCCGGGCTGAGTATGGTTGCGGTTGTTGTATAAATCCGAATCATCAATAGGACAGGCCATGAGAAAAATTATTACGATCATCGTTTTGGTAGCGGCAATAGGCGCAGGCGCTTATTATTATCGCCAATACTCCTTACAGCAACAGCGTGAGCAGGCAATTGCCAGCTTACAAATTGAAGCTGCCCGGCGAGGTGAACTGACCGCCACCGTCGGTGCAACGGGCGTAGTACGCTCCAACCAGAGTGCTTTGCTGCTCTGGCAAACATCTGGGATGGTGGAAGAAATCACAGTAACAACCGGCGAAGCGGTTGAATACGGGCAAACCCTTGCCTCCCTGAAGGAAACCAGCCTGGCGCAAAACCTCATCCTGGCCAAAGCCGATTTGGTAAATGCCCGGAAAGCCCTGGAAAACCTGAATGACACCCAACTGCAAGAAGCCGTGGCCCTGCAGGCCGTTGAGGACGCTCGCAACGCACTGGAAAACATTGACGACACCGAACTGCAGCTCGCCCTGGCGGAAAAAGCCGTTGTCAGCGCTGAACGCGCCCTGGACGCCGCTCAGCGCTACCTGCGCGGCATCAGCTCCACCGCCAACCAGAGCACCATCGACGCCGCAGAATCTCGTGTGGTGTTGGCGCTGGATGCCTTGAACCGGGCCAGAGACGCCTTCGAACCCTACAAAGACAACGATGTCAATGATGTCATTCGTGCCACCCTGCAGAGCCAACTGGCCACAGCCCAATCGAATTACGATATCGCCCTGGCCAACCTGAACAACCTCAAAGGCACCGCCAGCCAACTTGACCTTGCCGCTGCCCAGGCAGATGTGACCACCGCCCAGGCCCAGTTAGACCAGGCGCGCAAAGATGTTGAAACCATCAAAGCCGGGCCTTCAGAGGCTACCCTGACCCTGCTGCAAGCCCGGCTGGACAACGCCGAACGCGAATACCAACGGGTTAAAGATGGACCCGACCCGGATGATGTCGCCGCTGCTGAAGCGCGCATCGCCGCCCTCGAGGCCGCAATTGCCCTGGCCGCCCTGGAAGCCCCCTTTAATGGCGTCATTACCAACGTAGCCATCAAAACTGGCGACCTGGTCAACCCCGGCGCGCGTGCTTTCCAACTGGACGATTTATCCCGGCTGCTGGTGGATGTAGAGATTTCCGAAGTGGATGTCAACCGCATCCAGGTTGGGCAGCAGGCATTTTTAAATTTCGATGCTGTACTCGACAAAACCTATAATGGCAAAGTGGTGGAAGTGGGACTTGTCGGCAGCACTTTGCAGGGCGTGGTGAGTTTTCGGGTGACCATTGAACTGTTGGACCCTGACAGCAGTGTTCGCCCAGGCATGACCGCCGGGGTGAACATTGTGGTGAACCAGTTGGAAAATGTGCTGCTGGTTCCCAACCGGGCTGTGCGCATTCGCGATGGGCAGCGGGTGGTATACCTCTTCCCCGAAGGGGCTGTAGCTCCCGAGCCGATAACCATCATCCTGGGCGCTTCATCCGATGTTTTTAGCGAAATTGTCGGTGGCGACTTAAAAGAAGGTGACCCAATTGTACTCAACCCACCCAGTGACCTCAGCAGCTTCTTTGGGCCGCCGAACTAAACGGGCCATAATTGGAAAACAGGAAAACACATCATGACTGATGACGCTGTCATTCTCGCCAAAGATTTGTGGAAAATCTACAAAATGGGCGATGTAGAAGTGAATGCCCTGCGCGGGCTTTCGACCCAAATTAATCGGGGAGAAGTGGTCGCGATTGTTGGGCCTTCGGGGTCGGGTAAATCCACCTTAATGAATATTATTGGCTGCCTGGACCGCCCCACAAAAGGCGAATACTACCTGGACGGCCAACGGGTTTCAAACCTGCGCGATGATGAGCTGGCCATGGTGCGCAACCAAAAAATCGGGTTTGTCTTCCAAAGCTTTAACCTGCTTTCGCGCACGACGGCCCTGGCCAACGTGGAATTACCCATGCGGTATGCGGGCGTTATGCGCGGGCGCAAAAACCGGGCGATTGACGCCCTGAATGCGGTTGGCCTGGGCGACAGGCTGCACCATCGCCCAACCGAACTTTCTGGCGGTCAGCAGCAGCGCGTTGCCATTGCCCGGGCGCTGGTGAATGATCCTGCCATTTTGCTGGCCGATGAACCTACCGGCAACCTCGATACCAAGTCGGGCAAAGAGATTATGGAACTGCTGCTGACGTTAAACAAAGAGCGCGGTACCACACTGATTATTGTGACCCACGACCCAAAAATTGCCGATCAAACCCAACGCACCATCCGCATTATGGACGGTGTGGTGGTGGAGGAATAGACAATGATGCGCGTTTTTAGAGCAGCCATTGAAGCGATTGAAAGTATATCTTCTAACAAACTGCGCTCGGCCCTGACCATTCTCGGAATTGTGATTGGCGTGGCGGCAGTGATTGCCATGCTGTCGGTCGGGCGGGGTGCAGAAGCATCCATCACCGGCTCCATCCAGGGAATTGGCACCAACCTGTTGTTTGTTTTTCGCGGGGGCGCTGATGAAGTGCGCAACCCTAAACCGCTCACCCTGGGCGATGCCGAGGCCATCAACGACCATTTTCTGGCTCCATCCGTCATTGCGGTTGCCCCTGCCATCCAGGGCAGCGGTGAAGTGACCTTCAGCGGACAAAGCCACCGCACTTCTTTGTTGGGTGTTACCCCTGATTATGCCGCCGTGCGCAATTACCTGCTCAGCGAAGGTGAATTCGTGAACCCCGGGCACATGCTTTCGCGTGCCTCGGTGGCCATTCTCGGCCCCGATGTGGCCAAAGCCCTTTTTGACCGCACGGAAGGAATCGTGGGCGAAACCATCCGCATTGAGGGACAGCCCTTCCGGGTTATCGGTGTCGTGGAAGCCAAGGGCGGCGGCGGCTTTGGCCCCAGCCAGGATGACTTGATTTTTGTGCCCCTTACCACTGCCCAAACACGCCTGATCCGGCGCAGTTCGGAGCGGGTGGATATGATTATGGTGCAGGCGGTCAGTGCTGAGGCCATCCCAGAAGCAATTGATGAGATTTCGCAAATTTTGCGCACCCGCCACCGCACAGAAGTTGGCCTGGATGATTTCACCATTGTTTCCCAGCAAGAATTTCTCAACACGTTTGCGACCATTACCAGCGTGCTCACCATCTTCCTGGGCGGCATTGCTGCTATTTCGCTTCTGGTGGGAGGCATTGGCATTATGAACATCATGCTGGTTTCTGTGACAGAACGGACGCGCGAAATTGGGCTGCGTAAAGCCCTGGGAGCGCGTAAAAGCGATATTTTGATCCAGTTTCTGACAGAATCTTCTGTGCTCAGCCTGATTGGTGGGGTAATTGGGATTGGTTTAGGCTGGCTGATCTCCGAAGTGGTGCGCCGGGTGGCCATCGCAAACGATACGGTGTTCAACCCTGTTATGGGTCTGGATGCTGTTCTGTTGGCCACCCTGTTCTCCGCAGCGGTGGGCCTGTTCTTCGGCATCTATCCGGCCAACCGGGCTGCCAGCCTGGAGCCAGTCGAAGCCCTACGCTACGAGTAAACCCTACCCGTTCATTCTGGTATTTGTTGCCCCGCTTCTTAGGGCGCAGAACGAAAATAAAACCCGACAGGTTTATAAAAGCCTGCCGGGTTTTTTCGTACTGCTCCCCCCTACCCCGCCCCAAAGCCTGGGGCGAGGGAGAGAAAGGGCGGTTCGATAATGCCATGCCTACGGCATTGGCAAGCGGGCTGTGCTTTCGATAATCATTTCACCCCTACGGGGTGGAGGATGCGGCTAAAGCCGCGACTACACGGGGATGGGGGACTCGGTTGAAACCGTCACTTACTCGATTCTTGCACATTAAAGTATAATTAACCCAATTACCAGGCTGTTTTGCTGACTGTGTTTGTACATCACAGCCGTTTGCGAAATACCCCTGCTCAGCCCAACGAGAGGAGATCTTCCATGCCAGCATACAAAATTGCAATGATTGCTTCCGAATGCGTGCCATTCATTAAAACCGGCGGCCTGGCAGATGTGGTCGGCGGATTGCCGATGGCCCTTAAACGAATGGGGCATGAAGTGATTGTCATTTTACCCAAGTATTCCACCCTGAGCCGCAGCCGCTACCCCATTGACACCGCATTTGAAAGCCTGGGGGTTTGGATGGGCGATACGCTGGAATGGTGCAAGGTGTTCAAAACTTCCATGCCGGGCAACATTCCCGTTTACCTGGTTGAGTTTGAGAAATATTTCAACCGCTTTGGCCTGTACCACGACGCTGAATTTAATGATTATGCCGACAACCCACGCCGGTATGCCTTCTTCACGCGTGCCGCGCTGCAAATCTGCAAAGATCTGCCCTTCGAAGCCGATATCGTCCACCTGCACGATTGGCCCACTGCCCTGGGCGCGGCCTACCTCAAAGTTTGGCACTGGAACGATGCCATCCTGGGGCGCACGGCCAGTGTGCTGACCATTCATAACATCGGCTACCAGGGCGTTTACCCGGCTCATCATTTCCCCTATCTCGGCCTGCAGTGGATGAACTTTGTTCCCGAACGGCTGGAAGACCATGGCAACATCAATATGCTCAAAGGGGGAATTGTCTATGCCGACATGGTAACCACGGTCAGCCCAACCTACGAAAAAGAAACCCGCACCCCGGACGGCGGGCGCGGCATGGCACCTTACCTGAACAATAAAGGCAGCAATTATGTTGGCATTGTCAATGGGGTAGATTACACCGAATGGAACCCGGTCAACGACCCGCTCATCCAGGCCAACTTCAGTGCAGATAACCTGGAAGGCAAAAAGATTTGTAAGCAGGAACTGCAAAAACGGATGCTGTTGACCCAGGACGAAACCATCCCCATTATTGGTATCGTCAGCCGCTTTGTGGACCAAAAAGGGCTGGATGTGCTGGCACAGGCAATTGAAGATGTTGTTAAAACCATGCAGGTGCAGTTTGCCATCCTTGGGTCGGGCGAAAAACACCTGGAACAATATTTCGGCAACCTGCCCGCCCGCTATCCCGGGAAAATTGGCAGCTACATTGGCTACGACAACCAGCTTGCCCACTGGATTGAAGCCGGCTCAGATTTATTCATCATGCCCTCGCGCTACGAACCCTGCGGACTGAACCAGATATATTCCTTGAAATATGGAACGCTGCCGATTGTGCGCGCAACCGGCGGGCTGGACGACACGGTTGAACAGTACGACGAACGAACCGGCGGCGGCACGGGCTTTAAATTCTGGGATCTAACCCCTGTAGCAGTCTATTACAGCATTGGTTGGGCAGTCAGCACTTATTATGACCGGCGCGAGCACTTTAACCAGATGGTGCGGCGAGCCATGGCACAGAGTTTTTCGTGGGAAGAGAGCGCAGAAAAATACGAAGCCGTCTACCAGCGAGCGATCCAAAACAAACGCGGCGGCTGAGCCGGTCACTCTCCGCCAGGCATGGGCAGGGATAATTGCCCTTCTTTAATTTTCCATTGGCGGGCTTTGGCCGCAAACTGCGGCGAAAACAAATCCAGGTCTGTGGTGGTCAGCAAAACCTGCTCGACCTGCGAAAGGCGCCCCAACAGGTCGCGGCGACGTTCATCGTCCAGCTCGGCCAGGACTTCATCCAGCAATAAGACCGGCCAAAAGCCGGTCTTTTCTTTCATCCAGGCAACCTCGGCCAACTTGAGCGTGAGCAAGGTGGTGCGCACCTGGCCACGCGAGCCAAACGAACCCAGGTCAATCCCATCGCTTAAGAAGCGCAGTTCGTCGCGGTGGGGGCCAAGCGTGGTTACACCGCGAGCCACTTCATCCGCACGGCGCAGGCGGAGCGCTTCGGCAAAACCTGCCTGGATGCGCTCCCGGCTCAGGCTGGAGCGGTCGCGCGGATCATTAATCGACAACGCCAGCTGTTTTTGCGGGGCAGGCAGCGGGTCATAAGCAGGTTGATACTCAAACCGCAGGCTCTCTTGCTCGCGAGTAAGCTCGCGGTGTATGCGCCTGGCCAGCCGCTCAATTTCCTGGATGGCCTGGATGCGGGCGTGGATAATCCAGGCCCCCGACTCCACGAGCTGTTCATCCCAATATTCAAGCTGTTCCTGGTCGCCGCCCCGGTCGTTAATCTGTTTGAGCAGCAGGTTGCGCCGGGACAGCACCCGTTGGTAGCGTGCCAGCACATCCGAATAGCCGGGAACCACCTGGGCAAGGCTGAGGTTTAGATACCGCCGGCGGTTTTCAGGCGCGCCATCCACCACCTGCAGCATGTGAGGCAAAAACATGACTGCATTGAAAAAGCCAACCAGTTCGCCTAATTTCCGTTCCACCCCGTCCAACAAAACCTGCTTGCGCACCCGTGGGGCGCCGCTGCCGTTGGGCTCCTGGATAATGCGCAGCTGCAGCCGGTGGGGCTGCCCGGCACGCACCAGTTCGGCGTTAATATGGGCCACTGCCAATGGGCTGCGCACCTGGATGAAATTGATCAGGTCGCGGTCGCTTTCGGCATGAAAAGAGGTGAAGGTTGAAAGCAGATAGATCGCTTCAAGCAAGCTGGTTTTTCCCTGAGCGTTGCTGCCAGAGATAATGATAGACCCCTGGGGGACATCTACGTCCAGCCGGGCAAACTTGCGAAAATCTTTCAGGGAAAGATGGGTAAGATACATGCGCCGCACGCCTGGCGAACGTCAGTCCAGCGGCACTGCATCGGCTTCTTCAGCTTCCGGACGCCAGACCCGCACCGCTTTATCGGTAAATAAAACCCCATCCAGGTGATCAATTTCGTGCTGAAAAATGCGGGCCAACCAACCATTGGCTTTGATTTTGATGGGCCTGCCAAAACGATTCTGGCCGCGCACTGTAACGCCGGTATAGCGGTCCACTTCACCCACCAACCCGGGGATCGAAAGGCAGCCTTCAATCCCGCTTACCGTTTCTTCCGCATGCCGCGTGATTTCAGGGTTGAGCACCACAAACAATTTAGCGGGCGCGTCCTCGTCCTGGTCATTCTCCGGGTATTCCACCACGATGATGCGCAGTGGTACATTGATTTGCGGCCCCGCCAAACCAACGCCCGGCGCGTCGCGCATGGTCTCTACCATGTCTGCAATCAACGGGTTGAGCTGTACACCAAATTCTTTGATTTCGCGAGCTTTCCGGCGCAAAACCGGATCGGGAACATGAACAATATCTCTTTTTGCCATAGGAAGAAATTATACAACAAACCGGGGCAAGGTGGGGACATATTCCTTTTGCAAGGTGCGCAGAAATGTTGTTAGCATTTGCGGTTCTCACTTTCCAACCCCACCCCCAACCCCACCCCAGGCTTTGGGGCGGGGAGTAGAAAAGGGATGGGGAATGGATGCAATAACAACAATTGCACGCTCCCCTTTTGCAAGGGGCACGAAAAAGGCGATGAAGTTGCCTTACACCGGCCCTGGCATCTGGTTGATGCCGCCAGGGTCTGATGGAACGTACGAGTCTTTGACAATCTGGTGGTAGCGCGTCAGCACATTCAGCATTTCATCGTGTTTTTTTCGTTCGGCTTCTTTTTCCAGGGCGCGTTTACGCGCATAGTAGCGCTCAAAAATTTCTTCCTGCACTTCGGCGGGTTTATGCACACCGATAAAGCTGAATGTGGCATCACCCACACGAATGTCCACCGTACCAATGTTTAAAAAGCGGTCAATAATGCCTTCGCTGCGGTTGGTTACGCTGAGCACATTTTCGAGCAAGGCCGATTTTTTCACCTCGGTGCTGAGTGGTTTTTTGGCAACATCAATAATACTTTTATCCGTCAATTGGTACTGGTCGTTGCGCCAGTCAAGGTATTGGTATCCCCAAAAAGGCAGGGTAACAAAGAAATAAATCGCCAGGGCACCCGCCAGAGCCCCAATGGAAAGGAATTCGTACACCGCAAACAGGCGCAGCAAAAACAAAACCAGCAAGGCGAAAAAACCCAACAAAAAACCAAGCACCCGGCGCAGCAGCAAAAACCAGTGTTTGCGATAGGTAATCACCCCATCTTTTTCAAAACGGGTTTTGAGCACGTTGTTTAACCAGGAGATTTTCGAACGCCGGATTGGCCCGGTTGGGGCTTCTGCAGCGGGTATGGGAGGGCGGGCAATGCGCGGGTCCACATTGGAAATCCGGTCCTGGATGTAGTTGGTCAGGTTTTGGCCTTCGAGCATTTTTTCAGTTTTCTGGACACGCTGGCGATATTCCATAATGGGCGCTTTGAATAATTCCGGCGAACCAATACTGGTCATGGTCACATTCCCGGAAAAGGTGCGCACAATCACATCGCCAATTCCCAAAAAGCGCTGCCACAGCGTGCTTTCCACATCCACCGACTGCACCTGGCTGAGCGGGGTTTCGTGGCGGCTCTCATAAATGAACAAAATTTCTTCCAACCAGACCACCCGCCGGTCGGTGATGATGTAATAGTCATTCGCCCAGTCGATATAATTCCACAAAAACCAGACCGAACCCACCGCCACCCCCGCAAAACCCACAAATTCAAAAATCGTCATCCGAATTGCAGCGCCGGTTAGAATCAGGCCGATCGAAATCAGTAAAAAAATTACCGGGAAAGAAAGGCTGATGGCAAGTAAAATCGGATGGCGGCGCATAATCATGTGAACGGGTTCCCCAGGCGCCAACCAGCTGAAACCTTTGCGGCTGGCAAGTTCATAACTGCGCACCGTAGCTTCAAGGATTTTCAGAACCACCGGATGCTGCTTAATCATCCATTGGAACTGTTCTTTTTTGAGCTGCAGCACCTCAGTGGGTTCAGACGCAATTGCGGTGGCATTGCGGGGCTTGCTGCGCAGCAAACCAGTTTCGCCAATGTAATCCCCCGCGACCAGCTTGCCAATCGGAATTTCCTGCTTGTCGCGGCCGCGGCGGGAAATGGCAATGCCCCCCTTAAGAATCACAAAGAAACTCTGGGCCGCCTCCCCCTGCGAAAAAAGCAGGGCGTCTTTATCCAACTGGTAGCGGTCAAAGCGCAAGGCCAGCGAAGACAGTTCCTCGTCCTTCAGCCGGGAAAATAAATACATCTGCTTCAGGGTTGGGATAATATCTTCTGCTGTTGGGAGGGGTGCAACCTGGTCAGCCATAATTTGATTTTAACATGAAAGGCGATTTGTTTGTATGCAATGCAAGATGCATGCCAAAGGGCGCTTGCCACCCCAAAACGGGGCGTGATATGGCTGGACTTAGAACAAAAGCTGGCTAAGCGGAAAAACTGGACCGGTGGTGCAGGCCTCCCGCCAGCCAGGGCGGGTGCGCACTGCGCAAACACCACAGGCAGCCAACCCGCCACAAGGCATGGGGGAAACCACGAAAGCTTCACCGGTTGGTGCCAGCTGCCCGGGCGACAGGCCCAACCAGCCTGGCATGTGTTCCAACTGGTTTAACGCAATCTCAACCGCGAGGTAATCTGCCCAACCCAGAGATTCCGGCAGCGCAGCCAACGGGTTCACTTCCAGCGCCGAGGGCGCCCACAACCCAACGGACACATCCGTAAATAACGCCACAGCCGATTTTTGCTGCAAGGCAGGCTGCACCAGCCCCAGCAAACGGGCCGGGTTGGCATCGAAAGATGCCATGGCAATTTTGCCCACCCTGGGCAGGTTGAAGCCGCGCCCGAATGGACCGCGCAGCTGCAATTCTACCCCCAACCCCCAACTGTCCGGGAAGGCAGCCGGGGCAGCCATGAAACCGCCCGGAGCCGGACCCTGGTAAAATAAGACCTGCCCCAATGGCTCGCTTGAACCTGGCTGCCAGGCCATCACATATTGGCCTGGCCGGGGAACTGCCTCAGCCGGACAGCCCAACCGCAACGAACGCTGGCGCCCAGGTGCTTGTTGAAACTCTAACAATTTTCCTACGTATTGTCCCATTGGAAGATGATATATTAACCGAGAATACCTGGTTAACATTGTAACATGTAGAGAATAGAAAATAAGGAAAGGAAAAAAGTATGAATATCGCTGCTGTAATTAATGCAATTGCCTCCCTATCGTGGCTGTTAGTTGTTGGCGTGGTCGGTCTGATCATCGTCCGGGCCAGCCGTGGACAAAAAATTGGGGCCATGACCAGTGTGGTCATCGTCACCGTGCTACTCGCGCTGGTGCTCAATGTGGTCAGTGCCGGGTTGGTCTTTATCCAACCGCAGGAACGCGGCGTGGTTATCACCATTGGCAGCGGCGGCGTACGCGATGAAGCCCTGCAGCCTGGCCTGCGCTGGATTCTGCCTTTTGCCGAAAATGTTGTTCCTTACACAATCTCCCGGCAAACCTACACCATGTCCCAGTCTTTCGATGAAGGCAATGTAATGGGAGATGACTCGGTCCAGGCGCGCACTGCGGATGGTCAAATCGTTTTCGTGGATGCATCAATTATTTTCGCCATAAACCCCACTGAGATTGTCCAGGTGCACATTGACTGGCAAAATACCTACCAGGAAAACCTGGTGCGCCCGCAGGCACGCGGTATTATCCGCGACGTAGTCTCTTTATACGGTGTGGAAGAGGTCTACAGTACCAAGCGCGATGAGCTTGTGGTTAGAATCACCGATACCCTCTCCGCAAAACTGGCTGAAGAAGGAATTGTGCTGGTAGACTTTGTGCTGCGCAACATCTCATTTTCAGAAGAATATGCGGCTTCGGTAGAGCAAAAACAAATTGCCGAACAGCTCGCCCAGCAGGCGTTTTTTGTGGTCGAACAGCGCAGGCAAGAGGCCGAACAGGCTCGCCAGCTTGCCCAGGGCCAGGCCGACTCGGTGGCCATTCGCGCCGAGGGTGATGCCCGCGCCGTGGTGATTGCCGCTGAAGCCGCCGCCGAAGCCCGGCTGATCCAGGCCAAGGCGGAAGCCGAAGCCCTTGCCCTGTTGGGCCAGGCCATTTCTGCCAACCCCGATGTGCTCACCCTGGAATACATCCAGCGGCTGGCGCCCAATGTCCAGGTGATGTTCCTGCCCGCGGATAACCCCTTCCTTTTCCCGCTGCCCAACCTGGTTGAAACCCCTGCGCCAACCACAACGACAACCCCAACCACAGTGCCGCAAACCGAAACCGTGCCCTGATTATGGCCACCGCCTCCCAAAAACACCCCACCGGGCGTGAAATCCGGCTGACCTCGCTGTCGAAATGTGCGGGTTGAGCATCCAAAATGAGCGCGGAAGCGCTGGCGCAGGTGCTGCGCCCCATTCAAGGGATGTTCAACCCGCAAGATACGCCGGATTTGCTGGTGGGCCTGGGTGACCCGGATGATGCGGCCGTCTGGCGGCTGGATGAAGACCGCGCCCTGGTAGTCACTACCGACTTTTTCACCCCGGTGGTGGATGACCCGTACGACTATGGCGCGATTGCAGCGGCCAACAGCCTGTCAGATGTCTACGCCATGGGGGGTAAACCCTTCCTGGCGCTCAACATCGCCGGCATACCTGGCAGCCTGCCGCCCGAAATTGTGGGCGAAATTTTGCGAGGCGGTGCAGAGAAAGCCCGCGAAGCCGGGGTGGTGATCGCCGGCGGCCACACCGTCCAGGATGACGAACCCAAGTTTGGGATGGTGGTGCTCGGCTTTGTCAACCCCGCCCAGGCCCTCACCAAAAGCGGCGCCCGCCCGGGTGATGCCCTGGTGCTGACCAAGCCGCTGGGCTTTGGCGTAACCACCACTGCCCTAAAACGCGGTCAGGCAGAAGCCGAAGATGTTGCCGAGGCAGTTCGGTGGATGCAGCGCCTCAACCGCGCGGCCGCCGAGCTGGCGGTTGAATTTGGCCTGCGCAGCGCAACCGACATTACCGGCTTCAGCCTGCTGGGCCACGCCTGGGAGATGGCGGCCGCTTCCAAAGTGGGGCTGCGCTTTTTCTTTGACCAGATTCCGTTAATCTCCTGTGCCCAAAAATACGCCGAGGCCTGGACCTTCCCCGGCGGTTCAGCCGATAACAAGTTGTTTTACGGCGAACACGTGGACTTTGACCCAGGTATTTCTGAAGCACAGCAAATGCTGTTGTTTGACGCTCAAACCAGCGGTGGTTTGCTGCTGGCCGTCCCGCAAGACAGGCTGCCGGCCTTCCTGGCGCAGGCGCAAAAAACCCACCAGCCGGCCTGGCTGGTGGGTGAAGTTCTTGCAGGCAACCGGATCGAAGTCCGGGCACAGCGCGGGAAAGCTTAACCGGCTGCGGCTTCGAGCGCCAAACGTTCCTCCTGGGCTGCTTTGGCAGCAGCCACATTAAAGCGGAAGCTGAGCGCCAGGGCAATCACCAGCATGATGACTTCAATGGCAAATACACTGGCATACGCATTGAATGCGCTGCCCGTGACGCCTTTAACCACGTCCACCACCACACCACCCATCAGGCTGCCGGTGGCTTTGCCCAACAAGTTGGCCATACCCCACACACCCATCAGCATTCCAGCGCGAATGGCAGTGGTGAAGTTCAACGCCCCCGTCAGCATTCCGGCGCCCGCCAGGCCCGTGCCCAGGCCCATCACAAAAACCAATCCGCGAAAAGCCCCTGGGCTGCCCATGATACCCACAACAATGATTCCTGAAAAGACCAGGATGCTGGCGATAATCCCTGCCCGCATGATGGCCATATAGCCAAACAACCGGATCAGGATCACGCCAGAAACCAGCATACCCGCCATCACACCCAGGCCCCAATACATCGTCAGGCGGGTGGTATCCCCAACTGACATATTGAGTACGAGAGCGCCATACGGCTCCAACAGCACATCCTGGGCAAGGGTGCCAATGAAAGTGAAGAAAACCAGGAAAAAGAACAGGCGTACCTGCGGGTCGCCCAGCAGCACATCGCTGATGGCCTGTTGGAAGGATAGCTGGCGGGCTTTTAGGGCTGCATCCTCAGAAAACTTGCCGCGGATTTCCTGGCCAAACGCGGCCAACAAAGCCAACACAGAGAAGATGACCGCAACCCCAATGGTCACCGCCAGCAACCGCTGCGGCTCATACACCTTCAGGGCGCTGCCCAGGCCGCCCGCGCCCACCACTGCCCCCAACAAAGTTACCACTTCATACAGCGTGGCCGCCCGGGCGCGCTGGTGACCGGTGTAAATGTCTGCCATCAGCGCCTGGAAGATGTTATGCCCCAGGTTGCGGCCAAAACCATACACCAAAAACGAGAGCAGCCCGCCGCCCACCAACATCAACCCGGCAGAGGGTGCACTGTTCATCAGCAGGACAATCAAAACCACACCCAACCCGGCCAGGATTGCGCCGGAAATAATATAGGGCTCACGGCGGCGGTTGAAAATTGGGTAGGCATCGGAGCGGTAGCCCAACCATACCCGGATAGGTGATTCGAGCAAAGGAATGGCAAAAAACAAGCCAACCAGCGAAGCCGGGATGCTCATCTCGGCAATCATAATCCGGTTTAACACCCCGCCCACCAGGGCGCCGATTAAACCGTAGCCCACCGGGAAAAGACCCAGGCGGACTGCATTGATAATCCGTAAAACTGTGCTCATCATGTTTTTTCTCCTCTTGAAGTATTCAATGTGTTTATTGTGTTTTTTCTACTGCGCCGGTGTTTGTAGCGCGGCCAACAGTTTGCAAATATGCGGCAGCCTTAATGGCCGCATCACGTCCCTGGCGGATGCAGTCTGGCACGCCAATTCCCCGGTACGAACTGCCTGCCACATACAACCCGGCGGGTAATGCAGCCTCAATTTGGTCTACCAGTTTCAAATGGCCAATATCGGCCTGGGGAAACCCGGAAGGCATGCGCACCACCCGGTAGGCCAGGGGTTCTGCTTCTATGCCTAATAAATCTTTTAATTCGCTGCGCACCTGGCTCAGCAGCACAGCATCATCCATGTTCACTGTACCAGGGTGTCCCCCGCCAAAAAAGATGCGCAGCAGGGTGTAGCCCGGTGAAGCCCGCCCAGGCATTTTCACGGAGGTCCACTGCACTGCGTCTATACTCCGGTTCTCGCGGCGGGGAATCATCATTCCTGTCATTTTTCCAGGCGGCACATCCGCAGCCGTATACGCCAGGGCCAGTGTGCCGATGTTTTCATGGCGAATTTTCGAGAGGAGCATGGCAGCAGCCGGAGCACATTCCATAATCAGTTGGCTGGTTACATTTGCCAGGGTGGCCAGGATAACTGCATCCGCCTCCAACACTTCGCCAGAGGCCAGGTAAACCGCGTAGCCGTTGTCATACGGGGTTACCTGAAGCACCGCTGTGTCGAGGCGTAAATCTGCCCCGGCCAGGGCCAGAACCAACGCATCCACCAGTTGGTCAGCACCGTTTATAAAAGTGACAAAACGGGGACGCGGCGGGGTAAGTTTTCGGGATTTTCGGGCAGCGCGCGCCCGGCCAATGACCGCTTTGAACAGGCCGCCATACTCCTTTTCCATTTCGCGCATAATGGGCGAAGTGGTCAGGATGCTTTGACGCTCCGGGTTGGTGTTATAAATTCCGGCGAGCACTGGACCTATAAATTTTTCCATGGCTTCATGCCCAAGGCGGCGGGTGGCAAATTCGGCCAGCGATTCATCCCCATCATCTTTTCGAGACGGAATAAACGGCTCTGCCAGCATGCGCAGCTTGCCGCGGGCAGACATGAGCGACGAACGGATAAACGCAACCGGGGAGAGGGGAATGAGCAGCGGGCGCCCCTGGTCGAGGACATAAATGCCGCGGGTTTCGCTGCCTGGGTCCATCAGGCTTTCGCCCAGGCCAAGTTCCTGAGCAATATCCCATACTTCTGGTTTGCGGGTGATAAACGACTCCGGACCGGCCTCAAAGATAAACCGGGCGCTGCCAGCCTGGAAGCGCAGGGTTTGGATTTTGCCGCCCCAATGGGATTCCTTTTCCAACACGGTCATCTGAACCGCCGGGCCCAGGCTTTGGGTAATTTCCCAGGCAGCGCTCAGGCCAGTGATGCCGCCGCCAATAATCACCACTTTGAACGCGTCTTTTTTAAATGTGGCGTCTTCCATGTCTTGCTCCCATTTTAAGGTCTTACAACCAGCCCTGCAGCGATTGGCAGGCCAGTTCCGCCAACACGGCCAGGTGGTCGGGACGGGTGTTCAGCGCTGGAATGTAGTGAAAGATTTCCCCGCCAGCCTCAATGAAAGAATGCCGGGCTTCGCGCCCCAGCTCGTCGTTGGTCTCGAGGCAGTCGGCCGAAAAACCAGGGGCAATCACCTGAACATGGCGGACATGTTCCCGGCCCCATTCTTCCAGGGTTTCGTCTGTATAGGGTTTAAGCCAGGGCTCTGGGCCAAATCGCGATTGGTAAGAAAGGAACCACTGTTCTGGCGAAAGACCCAGCTCGGAAGCCACCAGGCAGGCTGTCGCCTGGCAGATGTTTGGGTATGGGTCGCCATTGCGGGCATACCGTTGGGGAATGCCATGAAACGAGAACAAAAGTTTGTCGGGCTGGCCATGGGTTGCAAAACTTTCGCGAATGCTGCTGGCTAAGGCGCGAATGTAGCCTGGATGGTTGTGGTAATCGTGGATGGTGCGCATTTCGGGCATCCAGGGCTGGCGCTGGTAGGCCTGAAAAACCGCATCATAGGTGGTGGCGGTGGTTGTTGCCGAATACTGTGGGAAAAGCGGAAAAATCAACACTCTCCGGGCGCCCTGGGCTTGCAGGCTTTTCAAAGCCGATTCGATCGAGGGATTTCCATACCGCAGCCCCACTTCCACCAAAACCGGTGTGCGCTGCCCGGGCGTGTTGAGCATTTCTTGCAAGGCCGAAGCCTGCTCTCGCATCATAACCAGCAAAGGCGAGCCAGCCTCGGTCCAGATGTTCTGGTATAAACGGGCCGAACGGCGCGGGCGAAAAGTTAAAATCACCCCATACAAGAGCGGCAGCCACAACCAACGGGGGTAATCCACAATCCGCGGGTCGGACAAAAACTCCCGGAGGTACGGCCGAACCGCCCTGGCAGTCGGGGCGTTGGGGGTGCCCACATTGGCGAGCAAAATGCCTACGGGGGTGGCGTCTTTTGAGTCAGGTTGGTTATCCAATACACACCTCGGGGCCGCTGGTGAGTTTTCTGTGTTTGAGCACAGCAAAATCCAGGCGACCTAGTTTAGAGGCTAGTGTATCAAAAGCATCTCAAATGGAAAACGCAGGTTTTGATAGGTTTTGGGGGGACAAATGTCCTGAAAATTACGGGAATTTTTGAGATGGCTGAACCTGCAAGGGTTAACCAACCCAATCACGAGACGTGCGAAGGATTGCAAAAAAGTTTCTTCGATAACAGGGCCAGTGAGGGAACCAGAGGGGGGATGGCTGCACGGGTTGCAACAGCATCGCGCCAAACGGGCAGGGGTTGTTGGAAAACCGCTACTGCATTGGCCGTAGGGGTTTGGGGCGGCCCATACGCATGGCCGCAATGCCAACCCCAATCCCGGCCAGGACAAGCAGTGCCCCAAAAACGCCTAAAATGGGCGACTGACCCACTTCTTCGGGAGGCGGTGCGCTGATGATTCCGGCTGTGCTCACCTGGGCGCCAAACGCCAGGTTGGCCACCGTGCTTGGGTCCAACTGCAGCGCGTAGTTTAGAACAGTGGTGGGGTTATACCCATCTGGAATGGCTACCGTGATGTTATATGCCCCAGGTTCGAGATCGGGAAAGCATGCTGGAAGCGGGTCGTCAAATTCATCGCGCTGATCGAGCATATCCGCAGCCAGGTTAACCAGGCCGGCCCGATCGCTTACGCTGATGATGGAACGGGGGATGGCAAATTCCCCCACATCGCGCAGGGTGTTGCCATTTAAGTCATTAAAAATCAAAACACAGATTTCAGCAGAAATATCGCCAGGGTCGGGCGTGGGCGTGGGAGCGCCGGACGTGGGCGTAGGCTGGGCAGGCAGCGCGGTAGCCTGCACCGGACCGCCCAGGCCCAACAGCAGTGGGCGGCCTTCAGACAGGCCGTCACCCGTCAGGTTGTTTAACGCCCTCAGTTCGTCAATGGAAACCCCGCTGATTGCAGCAATGCGCCAGAGGGTATCCCCTGGTTGGACGATATACAAAATCCGGCCATCCGGTCCAGGGGTCGGGGTGGGGAAAGGGGTCAGCTGGTAGAGCGGTGCAGCCGCGGCCGGGCCGCTGGCCCAACCCAACATGGCCGCCGCCGCCAGCATAAAAAAGCCGCCCACCAGGCAAACCCGCTGAAAAACCGTTATAGTTTTCATCATTGCTGGCATTATATCACGCAGATTTTTCAACAACGCTAAACTTCGCCTGCGCCAATCCTGGTACAATTACCCTCACAAAAACCATGATGACCCATACAGAACCCCTTCCCATCATCACACCTGTGCCCGTTACCGACCGGCTGGGCCGCCCCCTGCACGATTTGCGCATTTCTGTAACCGATCGCTGCAATTTCCGCTGCACTTACTGTATGCCGAAGGATGTATTTGGGAAAGACCATGTCTTTTTGCCCAAACATGCCCTGCTGTCCTATGAAGAAATCACCCGGCTTGCGCAGGTATTTCACGCCCACGGCGTGCGCAAATTTCGCCTGACGGGGGGAGAACCGCTTGTCCGGCGCGACCTGGAAGCCCTGATTGAAATGCTGGCCGCCATTCCAGATGTGGATATTGCCCTCACCACCAACGGCTCATTTCCGATAACACGAGTGCATTCCCTCAAAGCCGCCGGGCTGAAACGGATTACGGTCAGCCTCGATTCGCTGGATGATGCGGTGTTTAAAGCCATGAACGATGTGGATTTCCCCGTCCAGCGGGTTTTGGAATGGATAGATGCCTGCCAGGAGGCAGGTTTGAACCCGGTTAAAGTCAACTGCGTGATTAAGCGCGGCGTTAACGAACAAAGCATTTTGCCCATGGCCCGGTTCTTTCGGGAAAGAGGCAACATTGTTCGCTTTATTGAGTATATGGATGTTGGCTCAACCAACGGCTGGCGCATGAATGATGTGGTTACCGCTCGCGAAATGGTCAACATCATCCACGCTGAAATACCCATGGAGCCGGCTGAAGCCAACTACCCCGGTGAAGTAGCCCAACGCTGGCGCTACCTCGACGGCCAGGGCGAGGTAGGCGTTATCGCCTCCGTCACCCAGGCCTTCTGCCGCGACTGCACCCGGGCCCGGCTTTCTGCGGATGGGAAACTCTACACCTGCCTGTTTGCCATCCAGGGGACCGACCTGCTGAACCTGCTGCGCAGCGGCGTCACCGATGAAGCGCTGCACGAAACCATTGGCAAAATCTGGGGCCAACGCGCCGACCGATATTCTGAAATTCGAACCCACAACACAACCAGCTTGCCAAAAATTGAAATGTCGTATATTGGAGGCTGATGAAATCGTTCACCATTCCCCAGCCCATCCAGGCCGTACTGTTTGACCTGGATGGCACCCTGCGCACCAGCGCCCCCACTCCCCACGAAGTTTTTTACCATTTTGCCAGGCAGGCTGGGGCCGTCATCAACAGCCAACAGTGGCGCTCTGCGCTGCATTGGGCGCATGCGTATTGGGCCAACTCGCAAGATTTATTTGAGGATATTGAAACGCTGGGCAAGTTCAGCGAGGAGTTCTGGGAAAACTACAGCCAGCGCTACCTGGGCGCATTTACCTGCTCGGCAGAGGTGATTGCGGAAGCCGCCCCCAAACTGGCCAATTACTTTGATGAATGTTACAAACCACTCACCATGGTAACCCCCGACGTTTTCGAAACCCTGGCAACCCTACGCCAGGCCGGGCTGCGCCTGGGTGTGGTAACCAACCGCGATCGTCCTTGCGATGACGAATTGGGCAGGCTGGGGCTGTTGGACTATTTTGACTTTGCCCTGGCTGCCGGGCAGGTAAACACCTGGAAACCAGACCCGGCCATTTTTAAACATGCCCTGGAATTGAGCCAATCGTCCCCTGAAAACACCCTGTACCTGGGGGACAATTATTTTACGGATGTCGTCGGAGCCCAGCGAGCCGGTTTGCAGCCGGTTTTAATTGACCCGTTCCAGGTTTTCCCCGAAGCCGAATGCCCGGTTGTCCAGCAGGTTGGCGGGCTGCTGCCTCTGGTTTTGCATGAGCCAACGGCTTAACCGGGCTTTTTTTAACCGCCCAACCCTCGAAGTTGCCCAGGCCCTGCTCGGCACGGTGCTGGTGCACGTTGAGCCAGCCGGGCGCACTGCCGGGGTGATTGTTGAAACCGAGGCGTATATCGGTGAAGAAGACCTGGCCTGCCATGCCCGCGCCGGACGAACGCCGCGCACGGTGGTGATGTTCGGCCCACCCGGAACTGCCTACGTTTATTTCAATTACGGGATGCACTGGATGTTTAACTGTGTCACCGAGCAAGAGGGGTTTCCCGCCGCAGTGTTGGTGCGCGCTTTGCTGCCGCTCGAAGGGTTGGAACGTTTTGCCAGCCGTCGCAAAGGCCATCCGCAAGCGCTGTGGGCCAACGGGCCGGCAAAGCTTTGCCAGGCATTGAACCTCAACGGTCCCGCCCACCATGGGCTGGATTTGTGCGCCCCCAACAGCCCACTGTTTTTAGAGACTGGTTGGCCAGTTTCGCCTGCCAGCGTGACCAAATCGCCTCGTGTGGGTTTAAACAATGTGCCAGAACCGTGGAAAAGTCTGCCTTGGAATTTTAAATGCAGCCATATGTCCTGGTTAAACCAACCAATGGAGGAAAAAACCTGATGGGTCTGTTAGATGGCAAGAATGCGCTCGTTTTTGGCGTGGCCAACAATCATTCAATCGCCTGGGGCATCACCGAAGCGTTTCACCGCGAAGGCGCAAACATTGGCCTGAGTTATGCCGGTGAAGTGTTAGAAAAGCGCGTCAAACCCCTGGCGGCTTCAATTGGCTGCCGCTTTGTTGAAGAATGCGATGTAACCAGTGATGAAGCCATTGCTGCAGTGGCACAAAAAGCCGGTGAAACTTTTGGCAAGATAGACATCCTGGTCCATGCGGTTGCCTACGCCAACCGGGAAGACTTAAGCCGCCCGTTTGTTCAAACCAGCCGGGCTGGATTTAAAATGGCCCTGGATATCAGCGCCTTTTCGCTGGTGGCTCTGACCAACGCCTTCCTGCCCTATATGGGCCCTGGCAGCAGCGTGGTTACCCTGACGTATTATGGCTCCGAAAAAGTAGCGCCCAACTACAACGTGATGGGTGTCGCAAAGGCTGCTCTCGAAGCCAGTGTGCGCTACCTGGCCTACGACCTCGGCCCCCAGGGCATTCGGGTCAACGCCATTTCTGCCGGCCCCATTCGCACCCTGGCTGCGGCAGGCGTGGCTGGCTTTAAAACCATGTATAAAGAATTCGCCGACATGGCTCCCCTGCGCCAGAATGTGACCATTGAAGACTGCGGCAATGCGGCCCTTTACCTGTGTTCCGACCTTTCAGCACGGGTTACGGGGGAAGTCCTTTTCGTAGATTCCGGGTACAATATTATGGCCGTACCCAGCCCCAACAAGGGCGAAAACACTGGCGGGTAGGCTTTTAATCAGCGAGTAGCGCCATGTTCCGGAGAAAAACCGAAAGCGAATCCCAGGCACAAGCCGTCACCACCCCGGTTGATCGGGTGACTTCTGTTTTAGGCAGCGGCACATACTGGTCTGGCCGGCTATCGGGCAGCGGCGGTGTGCGCATCGAAGGCACTTTTGAAGGCGAAATTGCGCTCAGTGGTCTGCTGGTTGTGGGCGAAAAGGGACGGGTGACCTGCGATGACGTGCGTGCCAATGTGGTAATTGTTGCCGGGCTGCTGCGCGGCAACATCACTGCAGACAAGGTTGAGATTCGCAGCACAGGCAGCGTTTGGGGCGATGTGGTTACAACGGCTTTCACCACGGAAGAAGGAGCGTTCTTAAGAGGGCAGATTCGCATGGAAGAAGCCCTGCCCCGCGCATCCACGCCTGGTGCCCCTGAAAACCCGGAAACTACGGAATAAAAGGTTAGCCCTCGCGATGGAAGCGGCGATCTTGCTCCAGGGTAAGCCGCAGGCCCTGCTCCAAAGAAACCCGAGGTACATAGCCCAGCTTCTCTTTGGCCAGGCGGATGTCGGCACACATCCGGCTGACGCCTGCCCCTGAACGCGGATTGTAGATAAATTCTGCTTTGCTGTTGGTTGCCTGCAGAACCAGACGGGCCAGGTCGCTGATGCTGGTTTCCGTCCCGCTGCCCACGTTGATCACCATCCGGTCAATATTCGGAGCGGTAGAAGCTGCCACCATGGCATTCACCACATCTTCCACATAAACAAAGTCGCGGGTTTGCGAACCTTCGCCATGCACCACCAGGGACCCGCTGCGAACCGCCTGGCGCAGCATATTGGGCACCACGGGCGGATTGGAAGGCGGCAGGTGTTGGCCAGGGCCATACGCATTAAACACCCGTAAAATCACGGTTTCAATCCCCCACAAAGCCCCGATTGTCCGTACATAATACTCAGCGGCCAGTTTTGAAACCGCGTAAGGCGAGCGTGGATCTGGGGCAAAGTCTTCGCGCAAGGGCTGCTCGGGTTGGTTGCCATACACCGCCCCAGAGGAAATGAACACCACCCGGCGTACGCCTACATCGCGCATGGCTTCCATCAACGCCACCGTGCCGCCCACATTGGTTGCGTTATACTCCCGCGGGTAAAGCACCGACTCGGCTACAAAAACCCTGGCAGCCAGGTGATAGACACAGTCCACATCTTGCAGCAGCGTCCAGAGCTTGGGGCGGTCGTTGACATCCCCGCGTGTGAAGTGAATGCCTGAAACGACCTGAGGGTCTCCTGCAGATAAATCATCCAACCCCCGGACATGTTGGCCTTCGCGCAGCAGCCGCCGCGCCAGGGCCGCCCCTAAAAAACCAGCCGCGCCAGTGATCAAAAAGTTCATGGGTGTTCCTAAGTTTGTTCTAATCTGATTTAGATTATAGCATGAGAAAATGGGTGTGGGTTTAGCGTAAGAACCCATGCCGTTGCGAGCGAAGCAAAGCGCCCCCTGCTTACAGGTATAATCTACCCCACACAAACCGGGACACCTTATGAAAAAGAAAACCACAAACTGGATCAAACTGGAATCACTCATTGCCCTCTTCACCATCAGCCTGGTGAGCCTGCTCGTGCTCACAGCCAGTATTGTGCCGCCCAGCGATGAAACCGAGCAGGTGCGCGCCTACACCCGCAACCAGGAATTTGACTACATTGCCTGGACGCTGAACGCTCTGGGCATCAAAATCAACCAGGCAGCGCTCGGCCTGCCGCGCTACATGGACGATGCACAGGCCAGCCAGGTCGTGCGCGATTACCTGGCACTGGTGGGGGAAGTACAGTCTTTGGAACGGCAGGTGGCCGAAATTTATGCCAACCCGGAGGTCGCCGACCCGCTGAGCGTATCTGCGGCTGTGCGCGCCGAACTGGAACAAAAGCAAGCCCAAAAAAACCAGCTTGGCCCGCTGGCGGAATCCATTCTGCAAAACCAGGTGGCCAGCATTCTCAAGGAACTGGGGCTGACCACCGGCGGCCAACCCATGCCGCCGGTGCTGTATCACAACACCCCGGTTCCCATGGCACTGATTGTCTCCCCGCGCACGGCCATTCTACAGCAAAACAACATTTCTTTGCAGCCCGAAATGTCGCTGGACGAGCAGGTTGCCCTGGAAGAATCTGTGGCCAAAACCATGAACGTCTCCGCCCTGGTGGTGCCCATTGGGGGTGTGGGCACATACCCAACCATGGTTTACCAGACCACCAACCTGAACTGGCTGGCCGAAGTGGTTGCCCATGAGTGGATTCACAACTACCTTACCCCCCGTCCGCTGGGCATGAACTACCTGACGAGCGGCGAGCTGCGCACCATCAACGAAACGACCGCCAACCTGGCCGGCAAAGAGATTGGCAGCGCAGTCATTGCCCGTTACTATCCCGAACTGGTTCCACCACCCCCGCCGCCACCACAGCCCACACCCGAAGCGCAGCCCGAAACCGCCCCCGAACCCCCGCCGCCGCCTGTGTTCAGTTTTCAGGCTGAAATGCGCACCACTCGCGTCCGGGTGGATGAACTTTTGGCTGCCGGGCAAGTGGAAGAGGCCGAAGCCTACATGGAAGCGCGCCGCCAGTTTTTCTGGACCCACGGCTACCGGATTCGCAAGCTTAACCAGGCCTATTTTGCTTTTTATGGTGCCTATGCCGATGTGCCCGGCGGCGCTGCAGGCACCGACCCGGTGGGAAAAGCCGTGCGCAACCTGCGCGCCCAAAGCAGCTCGCTGGCTGAGTTTATCCAAAAAATATCGTGGGTCACCTCTTTTGAACAGCTTCAGAATCTGGTGGAAGAAAACTGACCCTTTAGCATTTCACGGCTCAACCTGCCCAAGCAGCGCCGTGCTGGCCAGGTATTCGCTGCGCCCGGCAAGGAAATCCAATATATTTTGAACGGCTGTATTGTAGTTTTCTTCAACCACCAGGCTGCGCTCGGGGTTAACCTGCAGCACCAGGTTGGCATATTCGTTCACCTGGGCCACAATCGCCCCGCTTAAAAACACAGTGCGGTAAATCTCGGCCAGTTTTTCCTCGTAGAGCGCCTTGAAGGCAGGGGTTTCCAGGAAACGGGTGGCAAGCTGATTTTCGCCGCCCATTCGTGGGCCCATCATTGGCTGACCTGTGTTGGTGTAATACAAATCGTAGGTCGCGGCAGCCGTCCCACCGCCGCCCAACCGCCCCAGGCTCTCATTGCCATCCCACATGAGCAGCGTTACCAATCCTGTTTGGTCGTCAAAATACAGGTAATAGTTGTTGTTCATGCCCACAATGGCGTCATAATTCACCAGCAGGTTGTTCAAGGCCAGGTAAGCCGCAAAAGACGCCACGTCGAAACGCTCGGGCAGTTCTGCCGCAAACGTTTCATCATCAGCAGAATTGACAAAACGAATGAAGTCAATCAACCCGGCCATATCTGCCTCGCCATTGCGGGTTTGCTGGCTAAAACTGTTATCGTAAACGGTAGGGTCCTCCCCCTGGTAGCTCATTGTAGACCCCACTTCGGCCTTGAACAAGACCCCATCGGAATATTCAAAATGCTTTTCCAGGTAACTTTCATCAATTAGCTCCGAAATGGTGTAAAGCAGTTCTTCGCCATCGTTCAATCGAAACCCGGTATAAGCAGCCTGGGTGACAGGCAGGCCAGCCAGGCTGGCCATGGCGTTGGTCACCGGTTCTTGCAGCATGGCGGCATCGCCAGAAGTTCCGTAGGTGCGGATGGCAAAGCGGGTATACCCCTGGTAGCTCTGCCCGGAAACAAATTCGTCAAACTTAATTTGCAAGGGGATTTTGACCGTGGTGTCGGTGGATGCGGCTCCAAACGGCCCGTCCATCCGGTTGCCCTGGGCACCGGGCTGGTTGGGCATGTTTGGTAGGGCAGGTGGGCTTTGGCCATCCCCCGGGTTAAAGCCACGCGGCAGGTTCTCTGGAACCGGCATGTTTTGCAGGTTGGGCAGGTTTTCCGGGTCGGGTGGATTGCCCATCCCCTGCCCTAACCTATCTAACATAGCCCCAGGCCTTTGCCCGGCCAGCGCTCCCCCTAAGGCTGTGCGCAAAGAGGCGTTGCCCCGCAGCCGTACACCCACATCAGCAATCTTCACACCATCAATCACAATATCGGCATGAAAATATTCCTTTTCACCGGTAACCTGGTAGGTGGTGATCATTTCCTGGTAATCTGCTTCATCCATCAAGAGCTGGATGCTGTGGACAACCGAATCATCAAACAGAGCAACGTCACCGGAAATATCGTACCCACCCACAGCAGGCTGGGCAGTCACCTGGAGCGCGCCGGAAACCGTGTAGGCCTGAATTCGGACGGTGCCCAACCCGAACAGAAGCCCGCCCATCACCACCAGCAGGGCAATCAACAAAGGGTAATGTCTGCGCAGTATCATCCGCATGGGAACACCTCCGCTTAAAGATCTGTGCTGTTATAGCCAGCAATCAGGCTGACTTTATTGTTGCCGTTCAACCGCTTTAACTCCGATAAAAATTCCTGCAGTTTGGCCTGGTTTTTCAACGCCAGGCTGTAGGTCAGTTCGGTCAGCATCCCGCCATGCGCACTGTCCACGCTGATTAATTCTGAACTGCTGGAATATTTAAGAAACAGTCCTTCAAAAAGCGTGTCAAAAGGGGCATCATTCGGCACCTGGATGCGCAAAATCTGGCTGACCACCTTGCGGGCAAAGAAGTTAAAGCGGGTCATCAGCAGCACCAGCAGTCCAATGACGATGGCGGCAATCACAGCCAGCAGGTAGAACTTGGTCCCAACAGCCATGCCAATGGCCATTGAAAAGAAAATAAAGCCAACATCACGGGTTTCTTTGACGGCATTGCGAAAGCGAATAATGGAGAGCGACCCAACCAGCGCGAAAGCCCGGGCAATGTTCGAGCCGATCACCAGCATCACAATGGCAACCACCATCCCGTTAAGCACCAGCGTATGCACAAAACTCTGGGTATACGAAGCCCCTTTGTGGGTGATCTGGTATACATAGCCAATAAAAGTGCACAACACAAAACTGAGCACCAGGCTAATGACCACATCCGTAACCGAAAAAACACCTGTTAAATCTTCAAAAGCAAAAATGTCCATGGGAATCCTATCCTTTTATAAAAAATATTTCGCAATCATACGGTTAGAATTGCCGACAGCCTGCTGGCAAACGCCAGGTTTTGCGAAAGCTCAATGCTGCGGCAGTATTTGCTCACCCGCACCAGAGAGAGATTGTGGGCGGCAGTCAGCTCAGTCAGCCAGTAAGGAATACGTTCATTGACCTTGATTTCAATCACCGCCCAATTGGGCGGAAAAAGCGGCAGGCAGTTTTGCAGCCCATCCAACCGCAGGGCATCCGGGTCGTAAGGGTTCACCTGGTATTGGAGATTGGTGTCAAATGTCACCCGCAGCCCGGTATCGTAAGCCATGCCCATGAACGCCTGGCGCTGGTAGCGAATGATGCTGGCTGGACTCAGGTTATACGACCAGAGCATATCCATCATTTCTTCCAAAACGGGCCTGTCTTGCGGCGCGTATTGCGCCGGAAATTCCCGCCCGGCGCACATGGTGAGCGCCTCGTGGTACGGCAGCACAACCCGGCGCTTTTGTAAAACCCGGTCAGTACGCTGCTTGATTTCCACAAACACGGGCGATGTAGATTCCAAAGGCAGGTTGTTTTCATAATAGCGAATGCGCAGTTTTCGCCGGAACTTAATCCCATCCACCTTTTCCCAGAAAAAACGGCGGTCCGGGCTGTCATAATACAGGCTGGCCACACCGTAGCCCCCCTGGATGCCGCCATGGTCATCGGGAACCAGGTAAGCAGCCAGGTCTTGCTTGAATTCTTCTGCGCGTTGAAGAGAAGTCAGGTATTTCAACTCAAACCGGTTGAATTTGCGAATCATGTGACTGAGTGGGTGGTTCATATGCCCTCGGTATTGCAGTGCCCTTGTAGGGGTCGGTCAAATCTGTTTGACTTTATTCTAGAACCCGCAACTGTGGATTACCCAAGAGAACCCTGAGAGGTTGTTGAGAAGCCGGGAAAATTGCCCCGATTTTCACAGGTATTTCTCAATGATTGGGGGTATCATGCAGGTATGGAATCTGAACAACGCCCAGGTGCAAGCCGGTTGGGGTGATTCCAACAGACGCAAACGTGCCAAGGAAAAGGATGATGGCAACCGTATTGATTGTGGATGATGATCAAAAACTGCTCAAAATGCTCCAGCGCACCCTGGTATATGAGGGCTTGCAGGTCATTACGGCTTCCAACGGGCGCGAAGCCCTGGAGCAAGTGGACCATCACAAACCAGATATCCTCATCCTGGATTGGATGATGCCCAAAATGGATGGCATGGCCGTGCTGCAGCAGCTTCGAGCGGAGAAGAATAAAGTGTTCGTATTAATGCTCACCGCGCGCGATGCTTTAGAAAACCGGGTCGAAGGCCTGGAAAGCGGCGCAGACGACTACCTGGTAAAACCCTTTGCACCCGCTGAACTGGTGGCGCGCGTCCATGCCTTGCTGCGCCGGGCAGAAAGTGACCGTCCCGACCAACCTCTGGTGTTTGCAGACTTACGCCTGGACCTGTTCACCCACTCGGTTACCCGAGGCGAAACCCGCCTCGAACTGACCCTGACTGAGTTTGAACTGTTAAAGTACTTTATGCGCCATCCCCGCCAGGTTTTGGAGCGGGCCCAACTGCTGCACAATGTTTGGGGATACGATTTTGGCGGCGATGAAAACGTGTTGGAAGTCTATGTGGGCTACCTGCGCAAGAAAACCGAAGCAAATGGCGAACCCCGCCTGATCCACACCGTGCGCGGCGTGGGGTATGTATTGAGGGAGGCATAAGGATGTCCATCCGCCTGCGACTCACCCTGTTATACAGCGCCATCCTGGCGCTCACATTGGGGATTTTTGGGGTTGCCCTGTATACACGCCAGGCCCAGACCACCCTGGAATCCCTGAAACAAGACCTGGTTCTGAGCGGCAACCCACTGGTCGAATCGATTGCCCGGGGCAGTTTCTCGCCGTTCAACATCGCACCACGCCCCGAACCCCCACAGAGCCTCCCCCTGGAAAACCTCACCGGTGATGAAGCGTTCCGCAAATTGCGCGAGCGTGAGATTGTGCGGGTGCTGGACAGCAGCGGCATCCTGGCCGCCAGTCCGTTTGGGGGGGTGGATGAAGCCTTGCCCCTCAGCCAGGAAGGGTTGGCCATCCTGCAAAATGAACGGTATCCCTGGTGGGAAACGGTCATCTATAACCAGGAAAGCTACCTGGTTTACAATGTGCCCATTTTGAGAAATGGGGATTTGGCTGGAATTGTGCAAATTGCCCGTTCACTCACCGAGCGCAACCGCTCCCTGGCCAGCCTGGGACGCACCCTATTGACAGCGGGCGTGGTTACCCTGGGCATTGCCTTTGGCGCGGGCTGGTTCATTGCCGGGGCCACCCTTGGCCCCATTCAAACCATCACCCAAACCGCCCAAACCATTGGGCGCGAACAAGACTTCACCCGCAGGGTGGAATACCAGGGCCCTCAGGACGAGGTCGGCCAGCTCGCGACCACTTTTAACACCATGTTGGCACGGGTGGAAGAGGCTTATCAAAACATCCGGCGTGCGTTGGATTTGCAACGCAGGTTTGTTGCCGATGTTTCCCACGAACTGCGCACCCCCCTGACCACCATTCGCGGCAACCTGGGCCTGCTCAACCGCCAGCCCCCCCCTGCGCCAGAAATCCAGGCAGACATCCTGAACGACATGGTGGATGAAAGCGACCGCCTGATTCGCCTGGTGAACGATTTGCTGGTTCTCGCCCGGGCAGATGCAGGCCAGGCAGCTCCCCGGCTGGAGCCTGTGGACGTAAAAACCATGTGCGCCGAGGTGGTGCGCCAGGTTGGCCTGCTGGCACCCCAGCGCAACATCACCCAACAGGTTAAAGAAATCACCGTGCTCAGCGACCGGGATGTAGTCAAACAAATATTGCTCATCCTGCTCGACAACGCGCTAAAGCACTCCACCGGAAACATTACCCTGGCAGCCGAACGCCTGGGGAACCAGGTTCAGTTCAGCGTTCAAGACCAAGGCCCCGGAATTCCTCAAGAGGTGCTGGTTCATGTTTTCGACCGGTTTTACCGGGCAGAGTCGAACACGATGCCAGGGTTTGGCCTCGGCCTGTCAATAGCAAAAGCCCTGGTTGAAAACCAGGGCGGAAGCATCCAAATCAGCAGTCAGCCAGGCCAGGGCAGCCGGGTGACATTCGCTTTACCGGCAGGCTGAACCTGTCGTCTTCAATTGAGATGGGGTAAAAACAGCTTTTCGATTTGCTGCTTGGGTTTGAAGCCAATCATCCGTTCTTTTGGTTGGCCCCCAACAAACAACATCAAGGTGGGCACACTCATCACCTGGTAAGCCATTGCCAATTCCGGGTTGTGGTCCACATCAATTTTAACTACCTTTACTTTGCCAGCCCACTCCCCCGCTAACTGCTTCACGACCGGGTCGAGCATTTTGCACGGACCACACCACACCGCGCTGAAATCCACCACAACCGGGGTAGCAGATTTTAATACCTCATTTTCAAACACATCGGCATTGATATGGGTAATATCGCTCAAAATAACCTCCAAAATAACCCAAAAAAATCCAGGAAAACCAGCACTGGTGTCCCCAGACAATCTTACCCTTTCAAATGGATATGTCAAGAGTCAATTTCAAATGAATGGGCAAGTTGGGGTGCAGCAGCCCAAAAACGCGTTTAGGCAGCCTCCAGATAATTTGTGGCTTCCAGGGCCAGGCAAATTGAGGCAAAAAATGTTGACGCATCCCACGCGGCGTGTTACAATCCTTCGCGCTAAACCGCCAAAACAACGGGCGCGTAGCTCAATGGCAGAGCAGTGGCCTTTTAAGCCATTGGTTGAAGGTTCGAGTCCTTCCGCGCTCACTCTCTCAAAAAACCGGCATATTTTGCCGGTTTTTGTTTTTCTCCCCTATCTTTCTAATGGACCTGATTTCCATTCATTTTGATTTGAAGAAACCCCTGATTAAACACTTTACACATTTCCCCATTTGCGCTATAATAGAACAAGTGTTCTGATTATCCCTGGTCAGGGTATGATTAGGCACCGTCTCCCTGGAGTTCTTCGCCCAACTCCAATTTTTTCCAGGCATTGGCCTGGGTAATTTACCCTTGTATTCAGGGAGGGTTTGTTTTATGAAAACATTTCGTCTGGATGGATTGAACGTGGTCGCTTTCGGGCTGGTATTGATCATGGCCATCAACCTGCTCTTAAACCTGGAACCCGAAACAGCCCAGGCAGCCCAAACCAACCCACAACCCCCAACAATGGTGCAGCTCAACAGCGAACCTACCTTTTCTCCAACGCTGGCAGAGGCCGCCCCCACCCCAACACCTGCCCCACCCGACCCGGCTGCCTTTGCAGCGCCTTATGATTGGTATGTGATCACCCAGGGTATCCATGGCCAATCTTATGGGCATTATGCCATTGACCTGGGTGGGGGAAATGGGGCTGTGATCAAATCGCCCATTCACGGCACCGTTACCGAACTGTATACCGACGGCCTGGGGAACCCCACACTGGTGATCGAAAACGAAGTATACAGGGTCACCATGCTGCATGGTGTCTACAGTGTTGCGGCAGGCGAATCGGTTTCCCTGGGCGACCAGGTGGGCACAGAGAGCAACCTGGGCAACACAACCGATTTTCAAGGGCGTTCTTGCCGCAACCGCGACTGCGGCTACCATACCCACCTGAACGTTTTCGACAAACGCCTGGGGCAAAATGTAAACCCCCTGGATCTTTTCCCATAAAACGGTGCCTTTTTAAACAAAACCCTACTATAATCCTATGAAACCTACAGCAAACAGCCGGCACCCCGGCTGTTTGACATTGAGAGGAGCAACCCATGGCAGCACCCACACCCACACCCCCCACTGCCCCCCAAACCAGGCGCGGCTTATTTTCACCTACCAACATCATCATCCTTGTGGTCGTTCTCTTCCTGATTGTGGTAGGTGTTTTCGTTCTCACCGGCGCCGACCCCCTCAACCTGTTTGCCGACCCCCCACCCCCCACGCCAACCGCAGTGGTTGCGCCTACCTCAGGCGAATGGTGGGATGTGTATTTTACCAACCCGAGCATTATCAACAATCCAAATGACCTTACAAACTCGATTCCAGAAAAGCTGATCGCCCGGATTGACAGCGCCAGGCGCACGATTGACATTGCCGCGTTTGAGTTCGACCTTACCCCGGTTGCCGAAGCCCTGATCAGGGCCCACGAACGGGGCGTCAAAATTCGCTGGGTCACCGATGACGAACACGGGCTGGGTGCAGATGATGATTTCGGGCACGGCCAGTTTGCCATGCTGCAAGAGGCTGGAATTGAAATTAAAGATGATGGACGCACCGCCCTGATGCATAATAAGTTCATCATCTTCGACCAGGAAACCGTCTGGACAGGTTCTACCAACCTGACCAAAAACGACAACTTCCGCAACAACAACAACGTAATTGTGATCCGCTCCCCCGAAGTGGCTCAAATTTATGCGTTAGAATTTGAAGAAATGTGGGTTGGGTGGTTTGGGCCGCGCTCCCCCAGCACCACCGCCAGCCAGGCTGTCACCATCAATGGCACCCCCATATTTATCCTTTTTGCCTCGGAAGATCATGTAATTGATGCCCTGATCCCCATTGTGCGCAGTGCCCAAAAGAGCATCCGCTTCATGGCTTTTTCCTTTACCCACGACCCACTCGCCCAAGCCATGATTGAACGCGCCAACCGTGGGGTTGAAGTAAAAGGTATTTTTGAAACCCGCGCCAGCGAAACCGAATTCAGCGAATTGAACATCCTGTTTTGTGCGGGTGTTCCTGTTAAGCAAGACACCAACCCGGGCACTTTTCACCACAAAGTCATTATCATTGATGAAAAAATCGTCATCACCGGTTCGCTCAACTTCTCGGACAATGCGGATAACAGCAATGATGAAAACACGCTGGTCATCACAAACGATGCGATTGGTCGAGCCTACACCGAAGAATTTTGGAAACGCTGGGAAGAGTCGCGCGAGCCACCCCGGGCAGCCTGCCCATAAATCCCGCAAGATTATTTTGCTCAACCCCACCCCAAAGTGGGGCTGGGGGGACATAGAGGGGATGGGTGTGTTGTTAAGTTAAATGTATCAGCCAGGGTGAGGGGGGCACCCTGGCTGATACAAGAGCTATTATAATATTCATCTAAAGTTTGTCAAGGGTTTTAGGCCAAGTTTTTGCACAAATTTGTGAAAAAAACTACCGATTTGTACACCAACCATTAAAAAAGCCCCCACCGGGAGTCGAACCCGGATCTCGAACTTAGGAGGTTCTTGCACTATCCTTTGTGCTATAGGGGCAGAGCGAAAGCATTATAGCATTCAGGAGCGGTTTTGGGAATATAACCGGCGGCGCACAATCGAGAGCAGCAGCCAGGCCTCATCCACGCGCAAGAGCAGCACAACCAGGGCATACACTCCGCCGCCCAGGGCAATCCCACCCAGGCCCACCAACCAGTGTGAAGCCCCCGGAAGCCAGGCCAGCCAGGCCACTATCGCAGCCGACATGACCAAAGCCGCAGCCAAAGACTGCCATACCCCCTGAAAAAGCGAACGCCCATTCAACCCGCCCAAACGCCGGCGCATTACCCAAACCAGGACACCCATCTCCAGGGTGGTTGCTGTGGTATTGGCCAGCGCCAGCCCGCCATGCGGCGGCAGTCCCCAACCTGTGAACCATCTCGCCAGAAGGAGGCTAAAAGCAATGTTCAACCCCATGGCGGCGATGCCAATTGCCACCGGGGTTTTGGTGTCGTGCAGCGCGTAAAACGAGCGTGACACCACCTCGACCAGCGCGTGGGAAACCAAACCAGCGGTGTACCACAGCAAAGCCCAGGCCACCAGCTCGGCCGATTCTTCGTTAAACTGACCGCGTTTGAAAAACATGTCAATCACCGGGTAGCGCAGCAAAATCACCCCAAACATGGCCGGAACCGACAAAAAAAGCACGCCCCGCAGGGTGGCCGCCAGCGAGGCACGCATCTCTCCCAAGGCCTTGCGCTCGGCCTGGGCCGAAAAAGTGGGCAGGGCAGCAATGGCAATCGCCTGGGCAATCACCACCTGGGGCATCGTCATCACCCTCCAGGCATAATCCAATGCGGTCAGGCTGCCAGTGGGCATCCCGCTTGCCAGGATGACATTGATCCAGAAGTTCAACTGCACCACGGCCACCCCCAACAGGCGGGGAGCCATCAGCCGGGCAACCTCGCGCACAGCGGGCAAATCCAACCCAAGAGAGAGGGAATAGTGCCAATCCAGGCGGCGCAAGCCTGGAAGCTGCACGGCCAGGTGCAGTGCTGCCCCCAAAACCGCTCCCCAGGCCAACCCGTGAATCCCCAGGCGGGGAACAAACCAGTAAAGCCCCAAAATGTAGCCCACCCAATGCAGGGTGGGCGCCAGGGCTGGCAGCAAAAAATGCTGGTGGGCATTCAATACCCCCATCAGCAAACCACTTGCCCCAAAAATGGCCGGTGAAATCAGCAAAATGCGCAGCAGTGAAGCCGTCATCTGCTGCTGCGCCGGTGAAAAATCGCGCCCCAATGCGTTTTCCACAATCCAGGGCGCAGCAAACCAGGCAAACACACTGGCCACCACCAACACAAGGCTGACCAGGTTGAGCAATGCTGAAATCAACCTCCAGGCATCTTCATTGCGCTGGCGGGTGAGCAGGCCGGTCAGGGTGGGAATAAAAGCAGAAGCCAGAGCACCCCCGGCCACAACCATAAACAAGGTATCCGGCAGGCGAATGGCTGCGTTAAACGCATCTAACTCCCCCTGGGTGCCAAAAACATCTGCAACCAGGATTGTGCGAAACAACCCCGCCAGGTTGCTGAGCACAAACCCGGCCATCACCACACCGGCTGCCCGGGCAATCTGGCGGTTTGCAGTGTTGGGTGGGGCAGCAGGGGTCTGTGTCATGGTTGGGATTATATCCCACCCATGACACAATCACTTTTTACTTTTTTAGAACCTTCGGTTCTAATCTTCCAACCCCACCCCCAACCCCGCCCCAGGCTTTGGGACGGGGAGAAGATCAGGGGGATGGGGAATGGATGCAATAACAATAATTGCGCGCTCCCTCCTTTTCCATGTTCCCCTTAAAAAGGGCTTCAATGATATGATTGAAAAAATCGCCAGGGGCTTACCCGGGCTGACCGCAAAAGAGGTTTGCTGTATGATTCCACTCAAAGACGAAAACCCAACTCATGCCTTTCCGATTGTGACGTACGGCCTGATTGCCCTGAATGTGGTGGTTTTTTTATACCAGCTTGGGTTGGGCGCGGCGGAAAACCAGTTCATCTATGAGTTTGCCCTGATACCTGCCCAATTGACCTCCGGCCTGGACCTGGGCGACATTCAGGACGTTTTTTCCAGTATGTTTATGCACGCGGGTTGGGCGCACATTGGCGGAAACATGCTCTACCTGTGGATTTTTGGGGATAACGTGGAAGATGCCATGGGCAAAGGCAAATACCTGCTTTTTTACCTGCTGGGCGGCCTGGGCGCTGCGGCTGTGCACATCTTCACGAACCCGGGTTCGCAAATTCCCACGGTAGGTGCAAGCGGCGCAATTGCCGCTGTGCTGGGGGCATACCTGGTTCTCTATCCGCAAAGCAAGGTTCTCACCCTGCTGGCGCTGGGCTACTTCATCCGCCTGACGATGGTGCCCGCCAGCATCATCCTGGGGTTGTGGTTTGTGCTGCAGTTCTTCCAGGGTGTGCTGTCCCTGGGTGGGCCAGATGTTGGCGGGGTGGCCTTTTGGGCGCACATTGGCGGGTTTGCAGTTGGAGTCATTCTCGCCCGGGTGTTTGCTCCTTACCGGCGGACCACTGCCCATTACTGGCGTTAAGCAAACTTTTTCAGGTGTTGGCCCCAACCGGATAACACCCGCTCTTCAGGACCAGCTGCATCAAGGCGCAGCCCAAACACCATGCACATTTTACGTAAAGCCTCTTGGGCAGCGCTGACCTGGCGGCCTTGCACCGCAGCCAGCAAAATATTCACGGCAAAGTCGTCAACCTGGGCCAGGGCCGCGGGGGAATCCAACCCGGCATCCATGGCGGCTTTAAAGGCGTGCAGCCAGGCAGCCGGCTCGAGCGCCGGACCTTTGCCACCCATCACATTGGCAGCCTGTTTGTAACGTTCGGCAAGAGAAGCCGCCCATTTTAAATGCCCGCGGTCAAAGCTCCACTCATTTTGATACTGGTGCATGGCCAGGTAAATGCGCAGAGAATCGGGGGAAAACTCTTTTAACAGGTCGCGGGCCATCACCAGGTTGCCTAAAGATTTGCTCATTTTCTCACCCTGGTGGCGCACCATGGCCGCATGCAGCCAGAAGCGCACGAAAGGACGTTCGCCAGTAATGGCCTCGGTTTGGGCAATTTCACACTCATGGTGTGGGAACACCAGATCGCCGCCGCCGCTGTGAAAATCAATGGTGCTGCCCAGGTACTTGCTCGACATGGTAGAACACTCAATATGCCAACCGGGGCGGCCCAATCCCCAGGGGCTTTGCCAGGCGGGCTCATCGGGTGCCTGGGCCTGCCAGAGCACAAAATCGAGCGGATCGCGTTTGTGAGGATCGTTGGGGTTGTTGCCACGCTGGTTGGCCACAGGAAGCATTTGCTCCAAACTGAGATGAGAAAGCTCACCAAAGGTCGGCCAGCTTTTGACGGCGTAATACACATTCCCTCCAGCAGCGTAGGCCTGGCCGCTTTCAACCAGCTTTTCAACACTGGCAACGATATCTGGAATCACTTCTGTGGCACGCGGATAATGGTCCGGGGGGCGCACATTAAGCGCCATCATATCCTGGATGAAATGAGCGGTCCAGCGGTCACCAAGCGCCTTCCAATCCTCCCCCACCTGGCGGGCTTTGCGCAAAATATCATCGTCAATATCCGTTACATTTTGGACATAATGCACTTCCAACCCCAGAAATTCCAGGTAGCGCACCAAAATATCCGCGACGGTATACGTGAAGGCGTGTCCCAGGTGGGTTGTATCGTAGGGAGTAATGCCGCAAACATAGATGGACGCCTGGCTGCCGCGCGGGCGAAATTCTTCATACTGCCGGGTAATTGGGTTATACAATTTAATCATCATAGGCCTCGGTTTGTCTTATCTGCAAAGCCGGGCGCCATAAACCGGCAGCCCGAAAACGCACAGGAAACCCTGACGCGCTCTAGATTATATTTTACCCCTAAGGTCGGGGTTAGGTTATCCAGTTTTTGCGAACAGGCGCGTAAAATCTTATTTTCCAAATAAAAAACTGGACGATTGACAGCACCTGTGATATACTGTGCCCCGGTTTTATGCCAGGAATGGCAAAATCCAAATACTGCCTGCGTAAATTTACTGCATGCGCAGGTACAAAACCAACGCTTTCGGACTGTCTGGTGCGTGCCCTATATCGTTAGGGTGGCCGGCCAGGGTGATGAAGGCGCAAAGAAAAAACGCAAGGAGAATAGAAATGGCTGTCGTAAGTATGAAAGCTCTGCTCGAGAGCGGCGTTCATTTTGGGCATCGCACCCACAAGTGGCACCCCAAGATGAAACCCTATATCTTTACCGAACGCAACGGTATCCACATCATCAATTTACAAATGACCGTCAAGGCGCTTGAAGATGCCTTTGAACTGGTGCGCAGCACAGTTGCCAACGGCGGTACCGTGCTTTTTGTGGGCACGAAGCGCCAGGCACAGGAAACTGTGCAAGCCGAAGCAATTCGCGCCGGCATGCCCTACGTGGTTTATCGCTGGCTCGGCGGTTTCTTAACCAACTGGCGCACCATTCGCCAGCGCATTAACGAACTGGAAAAACTGGAACGCATGCGCGAACGGGGCGATTTTGATAAACTGACCAAAAAAGAAGCCCTGATGCTCTCGCGCGAAATCGAAAAACTCGAAACGCGCCTGGGCGGCGTTCGCAGCATGGTCAACCTGCCCGACCTGATTTTCGTGGTAGATGTCCAGCGAGAAGCCACCGCGATTTATGAATCCAACCTGCTGCACATCCCGATTCTGGGTATGGTGGACACCAACTGTGACCCCTCCCGGATTGACTACATCATCCCCTCCAATGATGATGCCATTCGCGCCATCAAACTGGTGGTTTCCAAAGTGGCCGACGCTGTTTTAGAAGGAAAAGCAATGCGCAAAGACGAACCCGAAACCCGCTTTGCCGCCAGTGGAATGGATGACCAGGAGCTGTCTGACGACGATCTACTCGGCGATGCCACCAAGGCAAAGCTCAAGAAACCTGTGATTGTGTCTCCTGTTCCGCTTGAAGAGGTAGAAGAACTGGTTGAAGATGAGATTGACATCGATGCAGATTTCGACGACGAAGAATAAAACACAACAAAAATTCAAAGGAAATTATTAAGGATTTGGTGTTATGGAAATCACAACTGAAATGGTAAAAGAACTGCGCGAAGCCACCGGGGCGGGCGTTTTGGACTGCAAAAAAGCACTCCAGGAAAACAATGGCGATTTCGACAAAGCCGTAGACTTTCTCCGCCAAAAAGGTTTGGCCAAAGCCGCCAAGCGCGCCGACAAAGAAGCTTCGGAAGGCGTGGTGGAACTGTATTCTCACGGTGGTGGACGCGTGGGTGTGATGGTTGAAGTGAACTGCGAAACCGATTTCGTGGCCCGGTCGGAAGCTTTCCGGCAGCTTGCCCATGAAATTGCCCTGCAGATTGCGGCCATGTCCCCCAAGTACATCAGCGAAGCCGAAGTGCCAGCCGATGTCATTGAACACGAACGCGAAATTGCCCGCGGCCGCGCCCGCGAGGAAGGCAAACCCGAACAAATGCTCGACCGCATTGCAGAAGGCCGCCTTTCGAAGTTCTACGATGAAGTTTGCCTGCTGCGCCAGGCCTATATTCGCGACGAGAGCATCACCATTCAAAAGCTCATTCATGAAAAAGTCGCCAGCCTTGGTGAAAACCTGATCGTCCGGCGCTTCGCCCGCTGGGAATTGGGTGAAGGTATCGAAAAATAACTTCAAAAAAGCCAACCAAATGGTTGGCTTTTTTTTTGATGCACACAAAGGAGAGAGACCATGACAGAACCGAGACAGCCCTTAAAATACCGCCGCGTTTTGCTCAAGTTAAGCGGTGAATCGCTGGCAGGGAACAACGACCTGGGCATTGACCCACTGCAGGCCGAAGATGTTGCCCGGCGCCTGTGTGAAATTCACGCAATGGGCGTTGAAATCGCAGTGGTCATTGGGGCTGGCAACCTGTGGCGCGGACGCAGTGGCTTGCAGCGCGGCATGGACCGAGCCACTGCTGACTACATGGGCATGGTCGCCACAGTGATGAACGCACTGGCACTGATGGACGCCATCGAGCGCGCTGGCGTTATGGTGCGGGTTCAAACCGCCATTGAAATGCGCTCGGTAGCCGAGCCATACATTCGCCGCAGGGCCATCCGTCACCTGGAAAAAGGCCGGATTGTCATTTTCGGCGGCGGAACGGGCAACCCCTATTTCTCGACCGACACAGCAGCCGCCTTACGCGCCATGGAAATTGGTGCAGATGTGTTGATTAAGGCCACCAAGGTTAACGGTGTATACGACTCCGACCCCGAAAAGAACCCGGATGCGGTCATGTTTGAAAGCCTGAGCCTGGGCGAAGCCCTTAACCTACGTCTGAATGTGATGGACAGTACCGCCATATCGCTGTGCATGGATAATCAGATGCCCATCCTGGTAGTGAACCTCTGGCAGGAAGATTCGCTGCGCCTCGCTCTGCAAGGACAGCCAGTCGGCACCCTGGTACATCCCTGAACCGGCCAGCTTAAAGGCTGCCCCACCCCACTGCCCACCGCCCCCCTGGCGGCGGGCAGCTTTTTCTATCACCCGTTTTTACGCCCAACCCCGCAGGCATTGTTAAATATGATGGTAAAATAATTCCAGGAGGCTCACTATGGTAAAAGATGCACTAAAAGAAGCTGAAAACCGAATGAAAGGTGCGATTCACGCCCTGGAAGAAGACTTCCTGGGAATCCGCACCGGGCGCGCCACGCCTGCCCTGGTGGAGCGCCTGCAAGTGGAATATTATGGAATGCCCACCGCCCTGATGCAGCTGGCCACCATTTCGGTTCCCGAACCTCGCTCGCTGCTCATTCGTCCCTTCGATGGTTCTACCCTGAAAACCATTGAAAAAGCCATCCTGGCTTCCGACCTGGGCCTGACACCCATGAACGATGGCAAAAATATCCGGCTTAACCTGCCCCCCCTTACCCAGGAACGCCGCAAAGAACTGGTGAAAGTCGTCAAACATCGCATGGAAGAATATCGGGTGGCCATTCGCAACATTCGCCGCGACGTTATCCGCGATTTGCGTGAATACGAAGAAGAAAAACTGATCTCCGAAAACGACCTCGGCCGGGCAGAAGACGATATTCAAAAGCTGACTGATAAATATATTGAACAAATCGAGAAAATTGGCGCTCAAAAAGAAGCCGAAATCATGGAAGTATGACCGGGAAAACCGCACCGCCGCCCCCCTTACGGATTCCACAGCATGTTGCCATCATCATGGACGGGAACGGCCGCTGGGCAATGGCCCGCGGCCTTCCCCGGATTGCAGGACATCGGGCTGGAACTGAAAATTTGCGCCGCATCCTGGAGGGATGCGGTGAATTGGGCATAAAATACCTGACCCTATACGCCTTTTCCACTGAAAATTGGGGCCGCCCGATTGAAGAGGTGCGCGGGCTGATGCTGATCCTGGAAGACGTGATTGACCGGGAACTGCGCGAACTGCACGACCGCGGCGTCCAACTGCGCCATATTGGCCAGCTCGACCGGCTCAGCCCCCATTTGCGCAAAAAGGTGGAAAACGCGATTGAAACCACCAAAAACAACCAGCGCCTGGTGCTGAACATTGCCTTCAACTATGGCGGGCGCGATGAAATCGTCCAGGCCATCCGCCATATGATCCGGGACGGCGTGAAACCTGAGGATGTTACCGATGCAATGGTCAGCCGCTACCTGTATACCTCTGGTGTGCCCGACCCCGACCTGGTAATTCGCACTTCCGGCGAGCTGCGCATCAGCAATTTTCTCATCTGGCAGGCTGCTTATGCCGAGTGGTATTTCACCCCGGTTTTCTGGCCGGATTTTGACGATAAAGAACTGCGTAAAGCAGTGGAAGAATTCAGCCACCGCGAACGGCGCTACGGCCTGACCCAAGAACAAATTTCTTCATAAAAATATGGACAAACAACGGATTCTTTCTGCCCTGGTGCTGCTTCCTGTTGGGCTGGCTGCAATATTTATTGGGAGTTGGCCGCTGCTCATCCTGGTCAGCTTTCTTTTGGGTTTTGCGGCCTGGGAATTTGGCCGCCTGTTCAAAGGCGGCGATTTTCACCCCAGCTCGTTTTTCCTGGTTGCGGGGGTATTGATCTGGCTCTGGGTGCGCCATTTTTTCTCCCTGGCTGGCGATCCGTTTGGTGGGGATGTGTACGTGACTACCCTGGCAGTACTGTTCCTGATGGCCTATTATGTCATTGCCTATGAACGCGGGGACGACAAAGCCGGAACGGATTTTTCGATCACCCTGAGCGGGATTTTATACCTGGGCGGCCTGGGCAGCTTCATCATGCTGCTGCGCAGTTTGCCCGATGGCCAATGGTGGTTTCTGATTATTATGCCATCCGTCTGGCTGGCTGACACAGGTGCGTTTTACCTGGGGCGCTTGTTTGGACGCCACAAGTTCAGCCCGCGCCTCAGCCCTAAGAAAACCTGGGAAGGCTATTTTGGCGGCCTGCTGGCCAGCCCGCTGCTCATGGTGCCGTTTTTCCTGCTATGGGAACGCCTGGCGGGGCACGACCTGGGCATCACCATTCCGCAGGTGATGCTCGTGGCGCTGTTCCTGGCTGCAGTCACTCCAGTTGGCGACTTGGGCGAGAGCATGTTCAAGCGCCAGTTTGGGGTTAAAGACTCTGGCACTTTGCTGCCTGGCCACGGCGGCGCGCTGGACAGGATTGACAGCTGGCTGTGGGGCGCAGCCATCGGCTATTTTATTGTGACCGTGTTTTTTATCTAGGTCCCTCACAGCTCAGGCGGGTACAGCCAGGTATAGCGAAAACACTTCCAGGTCGCGCTCCCAATCCAACGCCTGCCAGAACTGCCTGACCAGGGAAGCATCTGCAGCAGCCTGTGAACGAATCACATCCGCGCCCATCATTTGCAGTTTGGCCACGGCTTCTTCCACCAGTTTTGCGCCCACCCCACTGCGCCGGACATCGTCCCGGACATACAGCTCTTCAATTTCCCCTGTGCGCCCTGGCATTACTGGGTGAGAGAACGCACCTGCCGTAACAAAGCCGCATAAACCGTCCTCTGCTACTGCCACAAGGCAGAAAACCTCCGGGTGATTGGCATACTGGCGCAAGTTGGCCAACACCTGGTTTGCCTCGGCATCCGTCAGAAACCGCCCGGCTGCTTCCATGCAGTTCTCGTTCCACAACCCAAGCACCGGCTCCGATTCGTTCAATTGCATCGGTCGTATCTGAATCATTTTCTACCTCCAAAAAAGAAACCAGGTTGCCCATACCCCTGTAATCACCCACCAAAGATGAGAAGGTTGCGGCCATCTGGCGGGTGTGGCCCGCCAGGTGGCCGCAACATGTTATTTCCCCCCTTCCCAATGGGAAGGGGGGTCAGGGGGGATGGGAATATGTTTTAATTCGCCCTGGCTTCCAGGGCAAACCGCATCATGAGATCGAGGGGGATGCGCTGCAGGGCAGCTTCGTGGGTAGCGCGCAGCAGGATGTAGGGTGCTTTGCCGGCCTGGTAGGCTTCCACCCAACGGCTGGCGCACAGGCACCAGCGGTCGCCTGGCTTAAGGCCGGGAAAATTAAACCAGGGCACGGGGGTGCTCAGGTCATTGCCCCGGCTTTTGCTAAACTCCAGAAATTCGGCCGTCATGACGACGCACACGGTGTGTTCGCCCAGGTCTTCCGGCCCGGTGTTGCAGCAGCCATCCCGGTAAAAACCGGTCAGGGGGCGGTGAGAGCAAGCCACCAATACCCCGCCTAGCACATTGCGGGCGGGTTGGGGTTTGGGTGAGGGTTGTAATTCGTCCGGCATGACTGCACCTCCACAAAGGGTTGGTTATCGGCAATCATACCATGAATGGCGGTTATGCCAACACACTGGTCACCCAGGTTGTGACCTCGGCAGGGGTAGGAATCCGCCCGGCGCTGACCACTTTTTCGTTAATGACCAACCCGGGGGTGGATAGGATATTGTATGCCATGATATCTTTATAATCTGTTACTTTGACAATATTGGCTTCAATCCCCAGGGTTTCCACGGTTTTGCGGGCAATTTGTTCCACCCGTTTGCAGTTGGCACAACCAGAACCCAGAATTTTTATTGTGAGCATGTAATCCTCCAGTTTTTTCGATCTTATAAAGGGAACGATTCACCCATCCGCCCGTTCTCTCCCCGCGCCAAAGCCTGGGCCGGGGCTGGGGGAATGGGTCTGAGTCGTTTTGGATAAAGCAGCAAAATCGTATTCATGGCGTATTTGACTTGATTACCTGGCAGCGATCTGAGGGGCAGCTTCGCTGTGGGCTTTACGAGATTCCCACACCCAAAGGAAGCCGCCCAACACAGCCACAAAGGCCAACAAAACAGCGCCCAGGACCCAAAGGCTGGCGCCATCCACCCAGGCCCCATACATCAGCCCGGCCAGGGCACTGAACAGCGCCACCCAGGCCACATACGTCCAGGCTTTTAACCGTCCAATGATGGCCGCGGTAATCAGAATACTTTGCAAACTGAGCTCCGGATCTGAAATCAGGTAAGCCAGCAAGGGGCCGCGGTGCATCCCCAGGTTGAGGAACATCTGAGCAATCGGCACTTCCACCAATGTGGGGAAATACATAAACACACCAAAAATCACGCCAGCCAGGTTTCCCAGGATGGTGTTTTCCCCGGCAATTGCCTGAATCCATTCCGGCTGAATCAGCTCGCGAATGATACCCACTGTGAAAACGCCCACAACCAGCAGCGGGAAAATTTGCTTAACAAACCGCCACGATTCCCACAAAAAGTCGCGGGTTTCGTCTTCGGTCAGTCGAGCAGCAATCAACCAACCCGCCAGGATCACCGAAAACAAAACCGCAAAAAATTTCCCGGTAAATGCCAGCGTCAGGCCGGAGGCGCTGGGAACCATCCCCAGGGCCGCCACCAGCAGCGTAAAACCAACCAGGCCCAATGAAACCCAGGTCCAGCGATTGAAACCATCGTGAATGTTCTCAATCCCTTTCCACGAAGCCAGGCCAATCAGCGCAAGCATACCAATCAGCAGCACGCCCTGCACCGTCACCCCTTCTTCACCCCGGCTGGGGTCAAAAGGCACCAACGCATGCAGAAAACCCTGCAGGGGCTGAGCGCCGCTCCAGGGCAAGGTAACCTGGACATAAGCCTGTTTGAGAACTTCAATTTGAAAGGTGCCCGCCACAAGCAAAAACGCCAGGACCAACAAAAAAACCAGGGCTGCCCGGCGCATGGCGGCCTGCCCGGCAAACATGGTATCCGTCGCCTGGTCGTGGGCCTGGTCTTCCTTGCGGAAAATGAGCGCCATGATGATGCCAATCCCGACGCCAAACACCAACGAAAGCACCAGCCGGGCAATGGCCAGGTCCATCCCAATGACGGTTCCTGTATAGGACAGCGCCAGGATGTTAATGGCGGGGGCCACAAACAAAAACGTGATGGCGGGCCCTAACCCGGCGCCTTTTTTGTAAATCCCTGCAAACAGGGGAATCACCGTACACGAGCACACCGCCAGCAGAAACCCTGCCCCAGCCGCCGCAGGATAGGAGATGGAACGCGGGGTACTGCGCCCCAGAAAACGGGTGATCGTTTCCTTGGGAATCAGCGCCGTCATAGCCCCGGCGATGTAAAACGCAGGCACCAGGCACAGCAGCACATGCGCGGCCAGGTATGCGGCCAGGTTGCCCAGGCCGCTTTGAATCAGGTGAATCAGTACAGAGAAGATTTCCATCCGGTTTCCTTTTGGCAGCGAAGCGCCCCTCCCGCCTGGCAAGAGAGGCAAATCGGTGATCCGCTACACCTGTACCATGTCCTCTGGCACCAGGGGTGGTTGTGTTCCTGGAGAGCACTTGGGGCACGGGCAGCCCGCTTGTGGAGCCGCAGGGGTAAGCTGGCCCGCACCACACAGCACATTCATCGCATCCACTACCGCATAAACATCAGGCAGCGTCACCCGGTAAAAAACATTCCACCCATCCCGGCGATCTTCTACCAACCCGGCCTCGCGCAGCACCATCAGCTGCTGGGAAATGTATGCCTGCCGCAGCCCCAAAACCGCTTCCATATGGCAAACGCACTGCTCGCCGCTGCGTAAAATATCCAGGATGGCCAGGCGGGTGGGGTGGGCGAGGGTTTTGAACAATTTTGATGGGTGTGAATAGCGGTTCATGGTGTTTACTAAAATATTATTCATAATGTTGAATACAATTCTATTCGAATTTTGCAGCCTGTCAAGGATTTGTGACACACTTTTGCGCTTGGCCAATCGGCTTGCATAGTTTTGAATTTTGATAGAGATATTTACAACCGATTGCCCGGCCAGTTTTCGCCTTGACTTTTTTCCGGAAAGAGCAATATAATTCAATGTGCATTGAATTATATTACGGAGATTTATAGAAATGCAATTCCCTGGCATTCAACAAAATGTTCAAGACCTGGCTGGCTGGCTCAAAACTTTGGCTGAACCAAATCGCTTGCAAATTTTCAATTTACTGATGAATGGTGTTCAGTGCAACTGCGAACTTGGCGACAGTTTACACATGGCGCCAAACTTGATTTCTCATCATCTCAGTGTCCTGCGTCGTTCTGGGCTAATCAGGATGGAACGCGATGCTTCTGATGGACGTTGGGTGTATTATTCCATCAACTCTGAAGCCCTGGCAGAACTGCACACTGCTATGGGGGATTTTTTTAACCCCCAACGAATCCAAAAGCGTCAACCCTCTTGTGGGCCAAAAATTGTCCGGTCAAAAGACGAAACCATCCCCCACCCCGAACGGGTCAATCCCTAAAAATGACCTCCTGTATTCTATAAAACCATTTTAGAGGTATCTTATGTCTGATCTCTCCGCAACCCAAACGAAAAGCCTTACCCAAAAACTCTCCTTCCTCGACCGCTACCTGACCCTGTGGATTTTCCTGGCAATGGCCGTTGGGGTTGGCATTGGTTTTTTGTTCCCCGAAGCCGTTGTGCGCTTTAACGACGCAGTTTCAGTTGGCACAACGAATATTCCCATTGCAATCGGTTTGATTCTGATGATGTACCCCCCCTTCACCAAGGTCAGGTATGAAGAACTGGGCGATGTTTTCCGCAACAAAAAGGTGCTCACCCTTTCACTGGTGCAAAATTGGGTGATTGGCCCAGTGCTGATGTTTCTCCTGGCGATTATCTTTTTACGAGGGTATCCAGATTATATAGCCGGGTTAATTCTGATTGGGCTGGCGCGCTGTATTGCTATGGTCATCGTGTGGAACGAGCTTGCACATGGCGACACAGAATATGCCGCCGGGTTGGTGGCCTTTAACAGCATCTTCCAGGTGTTGTTTTACAGCCTGTACGCCTATATTTTCCTGACTGTACTGCCCACCTGGTTTGGATTAAGTGGGGTGGTGGTTGACATCACCATGGGGCAAATTGCCGAAAGCGTGTTTATCTATCTTGGGATTCCATTTCTGGGTGGGTTTCTCACCCGGCTGGTGTTGGTTCGCTTAAAGGGCAAAGAATGGTATTACAAAAACTTTATCCCTAAAATTAGCCCGCTCACCCTGGTTGCCCTGCTTTTCACCATCATGGTCATGTTCAGCCTGAAAGGCAACCTGATTGTCCAGATTCCGATGGATGTGGTGCGCATTGCCATCCCGCTGTTGATCTACTTTGTACTGATGTTCCTGATCAGCTTTTGGATGGGGCACCGCCTGGGGGCCGACTATTCAAAAACCACCACGCTTTCGTTCACAGCCGCCAGCAATAACTTTGAACTGGCCATCGCGGTAGCGGTAGCCGTGTTTGGCATCAACAGTGGGGCGGCTTTTGCGGCTGTGATTGGCCCTTTGGTTGAAGTCCCGGTGATGATTGGCCTGGTCAATGTTGCCTTTTTCTTCCAGCGGCGCATGTTCCCTGGCGAAGTAACCTCCTCGCCTGAAATGCTGGCGGCTGCCCAGGAAGCCTGCCCCCCTGCCGAAGCATTGACAAAAGATCATTAAAAGAAGACGGCGGATTGAGGTTCCAGGTGGGGGTTGACCCACCCGCAACCTCAATCCGCCCGTTATCAGCCCCGCCCAAAAGCCTGGGGCAGGCCGGGGACTGAGCAGTTCCAACAAAAGCGGCAGGCAGCACCGCTTACGGCGCAACCACCGTCAGCGTTTGCGGGGCCTGTTCGCCGGAGGTGTCGGGGTTGTAATAATCATACGCCGAGCTGGCCGGGGTTTGCGCCCGCAGCGGGAACTTGGCCCGCAGGTGGTAGCTGAAGCTGAGCGGATTGCCCTCGCTCAGGTTGCCAATATACACCAAAAGTTGCCGCCCGGTCAGTTCGTAGCGCTGGATGGTTGGGAAGGGGTAGTCTTTGGGCGTGTCATCATAACGAGCCACCAGGGCCTGCAGGTCGCCAGTTTCCACGGTGAAGCCCGGGGGTAAACCCAAATCAATCAGCGCCCACTCGGCCCGCCCGCCGGGCTGGTTGAGCGACACGGTAACATCCACCCGGACAGTTTCGTCCACAGCCAGTTCAGTGCGGTCATAGCGAACGTCAATGCTCACCAGGTCGTTGATTTCAATTAACTCAGGGTAAAGGGATACGCTTTCCCAGGGCAGGTAGTAGCTGCCAGAAACCTGGTACATCAGGTTGCCTTCGCCCACGGCGCTAATCTCAATTACAGCCGGGCGGCCCACGGGAACATCGTCAAAAGTGATCATCTGCACCACGTCGAAGTTCTGCCGGTTAACCTGGATGGTCTTTTCCTGCCCGCCGTCCAGGGTGATGGTGATGCTGGCATCTACGTTTTCGGCACCGGCGCGAATGGTCTGGATCAGCGCTTTGAGCGCCAAAACGGTGGCCTGGGTGCTGTGCCAGGTGCCAAAGCTGTCTTTGTTGCGCACCAGGGCAGTGAGGGCCTGGTTGGCCAGGTCGGGGTAGGTGTTCGAGCGCAGGAAAGCCAGGGCGGCCAGGGCGGTGGTTTCAATGCTGCCTGTGCGGCCTTCGCTGCCCACGAACGTGGCGACGCCGCTGGGCCAGGTGGCCACACCGTCTTCAAAAATCGCCTGCTGGCTGAGCCGCTCCAAAACACCCAGCGTCACCGGGGCAATCTCCCTCCCGGCGGCCAGGTCGCTCGCCACCAGAGCGTTGGCCAGCAAAGCCAGGACATACGGGTCGGTGGCGTTGGCCTGGTTTTCGCGCAGGTAGGGCAGGGCGTTGGTGCGTTCTAATTCAGCCACAAACCCGGCATCCGCCAGGCTCCAGGCAATGTAGGCGGTTACAGGCAGGCGGTCATCGGCCAGGCTGCTCCAGGTGGTTTCATGCACCAGGCCCTGGTCATTTTCCCAGGTTCCATCGCTGTTCTGCTCAGAGAAAATCCACTGTGCAGCCCGGTTTATCAAGGCGGGGTCTACATTGTGCACCCGGCTCATATCGGTGAACTCCTGCAGGCCGTAGGCCGTCAGCATCCGGTCGGCAGGGGCGTCGCCAAACAGCGAAAAACCGCCGCCGCTCACTTCAAACGTGGTCAGGCGTTGGTAGCCCAGGTTGATGTATTCCTGGGCAGTGAACTGCACTTCGGGCGAGGCCTGGTTGGTGCTTTGCAAATAATCCAACACCAAAACATTCGGGTAGGTCGTGGACGAAGTTTGCTCAAAACAGCCGTAGGGCATGCGCAAAATGCTGTCCAGCCCTTCCACCACCTGACTGAGGATGCCGGGGTAAATTTTCACCAGCAGGGTTTGGGTTCCCGCAATGGCTTCGGGCGGGATGCTGAACGACTGGCTGGCAGGGCTGTCTGGCGCCAGGCGGTCGGAGGCGGTGAAGCGAATGGGTTTGCCGTCCGGGTAAACCTGGACGTCTTTACGAATGGCGTCGGACATCCGGCTGCCCCAGGCGGTCACCTGGAAGGGCTGGCGGCCGAACTGCAAAGCCCGCACCCGGAAGTAAACCACGGTAATCTCGTTGGGAGCGACTTCGATGGTTTTCTCAGCATCATCCAGCAGTTCGAACCAGCCGGGCTGTTCCAAAACCAGACGCACTGACTGCGCTTCGGGCAGGTAATTAAACACACCTACCGGCACCGAAATTTCATCGCCCACCGTCAGGGCCAGGGGCAGGTCCAGGTCCACAAAAAAGTCCTGGAAAACCCGGATGGACCCGGTGGCGCTACCCAGGCGGCCATCCTGGCTGGAGGCCAGGGCGGTCAGCCGCCAGGTGGTGATGCTGTCGGCGGCGTCAAAATCCAGGGTGTAGCTGCCATCCGGCGCCGTTAGGGCATCGGGCAGCCAGAGCATGGTTTCAGGGAAATACTGGCGCAGGCGCGGCGGCTGGCTGGCGCTGCCCCCTGGGGCTTCGCTTTCCTTGACAACCGCTTCCAGTTCAGCCACCACAACGGTCTCCACAACCTGGGGCATCAGGTCCAAAAACTGGCGATCCATCCCGGCTGCTTCCATCACCACGCCGCCCGGCATCGGAGCGCCCACCACCAAGGAGGCCGATGTGGCAACCATGGCCAGCGGAATAAGCATCAGCGGCAGGAAAAAGGTAACCAGCCCGGATGCCAAAGCGGGCAGCCAGCGCTTCTGGAACCCCAGGCTGCCTGCCCACACCAAAAAGCTGAACGGCAGCAAGGCAAAAGCCACCAGCCCGGTAATGATATAGCCGTCATCCGGGTACAGGTCGGCGTTCGAAATGGCCACCAGCAGCAGAAACAGTACCGGCAGCGCCAGCAAAATTAACCCAAATACCCAACCCAGCGCAGCATGCCCGGGCAGGTCGTGGGCGGGCTTGCGCCAGGCGTACACAGCCAGGCCAATAAAGCTCACCAGCCCGGCCAGCCCCAGCGTAATCAGGGCACCATCCCCTTGATAGGTCAGCCAATCCATCAGCACCCCCAGTTTATCCATGGGCGAGCTGGCCCAGGGGTGCGGCCAGGCTGTCAGCACAAGCACAAAAATCGCCACGATGCTGAAAGCAACCCCCAGGCTGCGCCAGGCGCCGCCGGCCTGGTGGGCGCCATACAGGCTGACCCCAAAAGCGGCCAGCGGAACCAATAGAAACAGGCCAAACAAAACAGCCGAAAAGCCCTCAAAGAAGGCATCCTGGCGGTCCACAGCCCGGCGGGCAGCCTGCTCGTGCGAATTGGCCGACAGGCTGAACACATTGCCGGTTGGCACTGCGGCCGCCAACGAAGCCATGGCCGCCCCCTCCACAGCCCTGGCAGTTGGCTCGGCGCTGACCGGCAGGCCTTCCAGCAGGTCGGGAATGCTGAAGCCGTGCAGGTCGTATTTGGGCTGGAGCAGTTCCTGCTCCAGCATGAAGTACAGGCGGGCAAAACCGGGGTCTTGCTCGGCCAGGGCAAAAACGGACTCGTCTACGATGGCCAGCCCCAGCGCAGCCTGCACACCTGCACCATCCTGCCCGCTGATTTGCATGGCCACGCTGCCGGCTTCACCCGGCAAAAAGCTATCTTTGGCCGGGTTCATGGCGATGTTGAGGCTGTCGGCCTGGTCGACCACCACCAGCCGGGTGGAGCGGGTGATGCCGCCCCAGCTCAGAATTTTATAGGCATGAATTTCCAGCGTGCCAAACATATCCGGGGTCAGGTCTACCGCGGCCTGGGCTTTGCCCTCTGAAACAGCCAGGCTGCGGGTGCTGATGGTTTGGCCTTCGCGGATAATGTCCAGGAAAATCGTCCCGGTTTCCCCGCTTGTGAAAACATTGAGCTGCATGGTTTCGCCCACCCGGTAAACCGGCCGGTCGGGGCGCAGCAAAACTGGCTCGTCGGCCCAGGCCCCTTCAAAGTTAAACTCTTTTCGGGCGCTGGCGCCTGTGGCATCCGTGGCATGGATGCCCAGCGATTGGTAAGGCGAGTTGGGGGTAAGGCGAACTTCGGCCAGGCCATACACACCCGTTTTTGCGCTCAGCATCTCCCCTGTTTCGTAAACCTGGACGTTGATTTCGGCGTCGGCTGGCGAACCATCCGGGTAGCTGACCAGGACGTACAGGATGTTTTCCAACCCGGGCAGAAATTGGCCGCTCTCGGGCACAGCCTCAATCACCAGCAGGCTGCCAGCTACAGGCAAAGAAAGGTTCGAAATTTCGGTATGCTCGGCCAGGTCGGTGACACGGGCCTGCAGGTAAAAACGCCCCAGGCCGCCATCCAGGTCGCTGCCGGCAATAAAGGCAGGCAGGTCAAAGGTAAATTCAAAATGGCCTTGCTCGTTGGTCTTGCCTTCCAGCTCAAATGTAATGGTTTGTTCAAAATCAAAGGTGTAGCCGGTCAGCTCCACCCTGCCCCCAGCAACCGGCTTGCCGAAGAAGTAATTGGCATCCAGGCTGCCCGTCACCCGCTGGCCGGGCTGGTAAAAGGTGCGGTCAGTTTGAAGGCTTGCTTTGAACTTGGGCAGGACATAGCGCTCCACAGTAACGGTTTTCTCAGATGTGGTGTCGCCCAGAACCGCGCTGATTTTATAAGGCCCGGTGTTCACCTCAGTGGCAAGCTGGAAATCCGCCGAAGCCACGCCATATTCCGAAAGTTCTGCAGACTGGCGAAAAACTTTGTTGCCTTTGCCATCGGCAATGATGAACTCAATGGCCTGCCCGGCGGCGGGTTTCAGGTCAAATGTCCCTAAAGCCAGGGCGCGCAGGTGGATGACCTGGCCGGGCTGGTAGAGGGGTTTGTCGGTGGTCAGCAGCACGCGGTAATCGCGTTCAATGGTGATGTTTTGCTGGAAGGAATCGGATCCAATCGAAGAGCGGGTTTCAATCACCAGGGTGTGTTCCCCGCTGGTTTCAGGTACCGCAAAAGAGACATCCGCCGCGCCCTCCGGGCTGGTTGTGCCCGTATACAAGGCCACCGCCGGGCCGCCCCCCACCGGCTTAAGGGAAATGGCAATTTCTGCCCCTGGCAGCGGCGTGGCATCGCGTGTATCGCGCACCACCACGCGCAGCGCCGCCTGGCTTCCCGGCACCAGGCTGTTCTGTCCGTAGACAATGGTTTCATGTTGGCTGAGTCGTTCGGGTAAAGTGGCGTAATACCAGGTTAGCCCACCCAGTGCAACCACCAGGGTGAGCACAGCACCAATCAAAATCCAGCGAGTTCTTGGGGACATGGGAACCTCCTTGGGATACCGCAAAAGCGACTACCCCTTAGACGTAGGATACCCCATTTTTGTTCCCCCGGCTGCCAGCAATCCGGAGCTTGCTCAGGCTGCCTTGGTTCCCTCTTTTTCAATCCGGCTCTTGGCCAGTTCCACGTAAGCCGGTTCAATCTCAAAACCCACGTAATGCCGCCCGTTTTGCGCCGCGGCCACTGCGGTTGTGCCGCTGCCCAGGAAGGGGTCTAAAACCACATCGTCTACATAGCTAAACAATTTAATCACCCGCTCGGCCAGGGCAACCGGAAACGGCGCCGGGTGCCCAACCCGCTTTGCCGATTCGGGGCGTATCTCCCAAACGGAGAGTGTTCCACTCATAAACGCCTCTTTTTCAATATCTGCTTCGCCCCGGTCGGGCCTGCCGTAGCGCTGCTTTGCGAATACCAACAGGTATTCATGTACGTCCCGCAAACGCGGCGCCTTCGGGCTGAGCCAGCTTCCCCAGGCCACCGACCCGGAAGCCCCACGCGCCTTTTGCCAGATGATTTCGCCCATGGGCAGAAAATCGAGCTGCTCGGTGTGCAGTTGGTAAAACAAGGCGTTTAAAGCAATATACGGTTTGCGCCCCAGGTTAGCGACATTGATCACATAGCGCCCCCCCGGGCGCAGCACGCGGTACACTTCCTGGCCAACCCGGAAAATCAGGCCCAGGTATTCATCCAGAGAAAGGTCATCATCATAATCTTTGGCGGCATTGTATGGGGGTGAGGTAAAGGCCAGCCCAACACTGTTATCGGGAATCATGGTCATGTCTTCTGCAGAATGCAAATAAAGCTGGTCTGCCCACAACCCCAGCGGGGGAATTTCGACTTGTTTCAACTCGGTCTCTGAAATGCTTTCGGCAAAGCGGTGGTCGCGCTGCATCTTGCGGCCATAAAATTCGGATGCATCGTGCGCTTCCCGCTTGCCAACCCCAAAAGAGGAGGTTGAAGTACCCTGGTGCTTTTTAGCCATCATGCGGAAAACCCACGGCTTCCCAGGGTACGTTAGGCCTCATCTTCAGCGCCGGCGTCAGAATCAAGCTCAGGCAGGGCAGCTTCTACCACCGGGCTAGCTGAAGCCGGGGCGGCCGTTTCAGCCATAACCAGGCTGGACTCAGGGATGCGCGCCAGGGCGGCAACCTCTTCACCGTTTTGCAAGTTTATCAGACGCACACCACGGGTTGCCCGGCCAGATTGCGAGATGGTTGAGACCTGGGTGCGGATGATGACGCCGCTGGATGTCATGATGGTCAGGTGGTCGCCCTGCTGCACCACACGGGCTGAGATAATAAAGCCAATTTTTGCGGTGGAACCCTTGGCAATGGTAGCCACACCTTGCGAACCGCGGCTCTTGGGCGCATATTCGGTAAGCGGGGTTTGTTTTCCAAAACCCTTGTTGGTGACCACAAGCAAAAAACCGCCGGGTTCCACAATCTCCATGCTGGCCACCTGGTCGTTTTTACGCAGGCGAATACCGCTGACACCCTGGGCTGAACGGCCCATGGCCCGCACTTCGGTTTCGGCAAAACGCAGTGCGTTGCCCTGTTGGGTAACCACAATGATTTCTCCATTGCCCCTGGTCAGGTGAACCCAGCCTAACCGGTCATCCTGGCCGAGTGAAATGGCAATCAGACCAGAAGGCCGCACCGATTCAAACTCGGCAAGGTCTACGCGCTTGATGCGTCCCTGGCGGGTCATCATCGTGCAGTAGCTGGCCCGGCTGAAATCCGCAACCGCCACGGCAGCTGTGATGGTCTCATCTGCGGCTACTGCAAGCAGGTTAACAATTGGAATGCCTTTGGCAAGGCGGCCGGCATCGGGAATCTGGTAGGCCTTTTCAGAGTATACCTTGCCCCGGTCGGAGAAGAACAAAATGGTGTCCAGGGTCCGGGCCGGAATGGTCATGAGGATTTCATCTTCATCTTTGGTGGTATGGCCTTTTACGCCGCGCCCACCGCGCGCCTGGGCGCGCAGCGTGTGCGCCCCAACCCGCTTAATGTAGCCGCGTTCGGTAAGGCTGATCAGGATGGCTTCGTCGGCCACCAGGTCTTCTTCGTTCAGGTCACCACTTTCCCCGCCTACCACAGTCGTGCGCCGGGGGTCGTTGTACTTTTCAACCAGGTTGGCCAGGTCTTCTTTAATCACATGCAAAATCTTCTGCGGGTTGGCCAGCAAATCTTCCAGGTAGGCAATCCGTTCGAGAACCTGGTGGTATTCATCTTCAATTTTTTGGCGTTCCAAGGCGGCCAGGCGGCGCAGCTGCAAATCCAAAATGGCCTGAGCCTGAATTTCGGTTAAGCGAAAACGGCTCACCAGGCGTTCACGGGCGGTTTCGGCATCGGGAGAGGAACGAATGGTGTCAATGATGGCATCCAGGTTGGCCAGGGCAATCAGCAGCCCATCCAAAATATGGGCACGCGCCTTCGCCTTGTCGAGCTGAAAGCGGGAGCGCCGGGTAATGACCTCGATCCGGTGTTCAATGTGGATTTGCAGTGCCCGCTTGAGCGAAAGCAAGCGCGGTTCGCCGTTGACCAGCGCCAGGGTTTGCACACCAAAGGTAGACTGCAAGGGTGTGTATTTATAGAGGCGGTTGAGCACCTTCTTAGGCTGTGCACCGCGCTTCAACTCAACCACCACACCCAGGCCGTTGCGGTCGCTTTCATCGCGCAAGTCGCTGATTTCAGTTAGCTTGTCACTGCGCACCAGCTCGGCAATCCGCTCCACCAGGCCGTTCAGGTTGGTCTGGTAGGGTACTTCGGTAATGACGATGCGGTGGCGGTTGTTTGCCATCTCTTCAATATGAGCCCGGCCGCGTACAATCAGCCGCCCCCGCCCGGAACTGTAAGCCTGGCGAATGCCCTCTGTGCCGACAATGATGCCGCCCGTGGGGAAATCGGGCCCTTTGACAAACTGCATCAGGTCATCCAGGCTGACATCTTCAATGGTGTCGTAGTGGTCAATCAGGTAGGTAATGGCAGCCGCCACTTCGCCCAGGTTGTGGGGCGGGATGTTGGTGGCCATGCCGACGGCAATGCCGTTCGAGCCGTTTAACAGGAGGTTGGGCAGGCGGGCAGGCAGCACACGCGGTTCTTGCAGGGAGCCGTCAAAATTATCGGCAAAGTCAATCGTTTCCTGCTCGATATCCATCAGCAGTTCTTCCGCTTTGCGGTTGAGGCGGGCTTCGGTGTAGCGCATGGCCGCGGGGGAATCCCCATGAATGGAGCCAAAGTTACCCTGGCCATCCACAAGCAGATAGCGCATGGAAAAATCCTGCGCCATGCGGGCCATGGCCTCGTAAACGGCCATGTCGCCGTGGGGATGATATTTACCCAACACTTCACCCACAATTCTGGCCGATTTTTTGTATGGGGTGCCTGCCCGGATGCCCATGTCGTGCATCGCATACAGAATCCGGCGGTGGACAGGTTTTAATCCATCCCGAGCATCTGGCAGTGCCCGTGCGACAATGACGCTCATGGCGTAGTCCAAGTATGCAGAACGCATCTCGTCGTTGATATCTATGTTCTTAACGCTTCCAATATCCATATAATCGTCCAGGCCTCAGCAAGGTGTGTCGTTTAAAAAGGCGTACAAATTGCCCGCTTTTACGGGCAATTTGCGATTGTGGTTTTTCCATCATCCAGTTGTCAGGATATTATACCTCAGCCTCCCTTTAAAAGGGGGATAAACCGGGTGCATTAAATGAAGGAAGAACCCATTTACGCTTGAATTTGGTATATAATCAAACGCATGACGGTGGAACCCAACCCCCTTGAAGTGCTGCTCAAACAGGCCAGGCTGGCCATCCCGCGGCTGGAGAGGTTGGCGCCGGATTCCCCCTTCGCCCATCAAGCCAGCGGCTGCCGGCGGACCCTTTTACAATATTCCACCCGCCTTTCTGGGGGTTTGCCGGGGGAGAGCCGTTTGCTCAGCCCGCGCGAAACCGCAAGTTTCCGCCGGGCACTTGAACAGGCATTCGCCATTTTAGAAGCTGCCGCCCACGACAAAACCGACCATCTGCATTTCGAAGAAGGGGGTTGAACGCTGCCTTCAAAGGGCAAACGGCCCCAGGAACACTGAAGCCGTTTGCCTTTCGAAAGGAGAAAAAGGAGAAAAACCTGGCAGTTCGCAGGCGTCAGGCCTGGGAAGTTTGCAGGTAGTTGTCAATGGCTTTTGCCGCCTGGCGGCCGGCTGCCATTGCCACCGCAACCAACGATGGTCCGGTAACCGCATCCCCACCAGCAAACACCCCGGGGCGGGTGGTTTTACCAGTGAGGGTTTCTGCGGTTATCAGGCCATAATCGTGGGTCTCAAGGTCGGGCGTCGTCTTTCCGATGGTTTCATCCGGCCAATAGCCCAGGGCCAAAATCGCTGTGTCTGCTTCAACGATGAAATTTGACCCTTCCACGGGCACTGGCCTGCGCCGGCCACTTTTGTCGGGTTCGCCCAGTTCCATCTTCAGGCATTCTACCCCGGCCAACTTGCCCGCTTCATTGGCAACAAAGCGGACTGGCTGAGTAAGAAACTGGTACTGGGCCCCTTCTTGCTTGGCCAGCTCACGATCCTTCTTGTTGCCCGGCATCTCGTTTTCCGTGCGCCGGTACAAACAAATCACATCCTCTGCTCCTAACCGAAGAGCCGTGCGCAGACAATCGGAAGCCGTATCGCCGCCACCGATGACCACCACTTTGCTGCCGATTTCGGGCCGCGACCGGATGGGCTCAGGAATCAGATCCAGGTCTACATTTCCCCGGATCAAAAATTCTGTCGCGAGGTATACTCCCGGCAGGTCCGCCCCGGGGACCTTCATGGGCGCATCCACGCCTGTGCCAACCCCGATAAACACAGCCTCAAAACCTTCTTCAAAAAGCTGGTCAACGGTTTTATCCTTACCGATATAGGTGTTGCCCTGGAACTGCACCCCCGATAACAACAGGTCGTTGATGCGTTTCAGAACCACCTCTTTGGATAATTTGAAATTGGGAATGCCATACACCATCAACCCGCCTGGCGCCGGCTTGGCGTCGAAGATGGTGACTTCATGGCCTTTTTGAATCAACTGCTCGGCGCAGGCCAACCCGGCCGGCCCAGCGCCCACCACCGCGACCCGCTTGCCGCTTGGCGCAGGCGACGGAACCGGTTGGGTGTCGTAATACCTTCGGGCATAATCTAATGCAAAGGCCTCCAGAAGACCCGTTTGAACAGGTTCCCCGTTTTTACTGCGGACACAAGACCCCTGGCAGAGCTCGTCATGAGGGCAGACGCGGGCGCAAATTTCGGGCAGAGAACTGCTCGAGCGGTACAGCTCAGCCGCTTCAAGAAATTTCCCTTGCTCAATCAGCCACATGGCCGATGGTATATCGTTGTGCACCGGGCAGGCCAACATACACGGCGCCGGGTCGGGGCAGTGGATGCAGCGCGAAGCTTCATAAACTGCCTGCCCCATACTGATGGGCAGGGCGGCTTCGTCAAAATCGCCAACCCGTTCGTCTGCCGGGCGAATGGGCGCTTCTAAGGAGGGCAAAATCGCTCTCTTTTTTCGGTCAATCGCTAAATACTCACCTGGAATTTTTTGCATAGTACTTCCTCTACCATGATCAATGCCGGAAGTTTACATCTTACCTGCCGGTGTTCATAGCTTAACGGAAGATGTGAAAAATGGTTAGTTACATGTGTCACGAAAAGTGCGGGACAATTGTCCCATTTTTTTGGGACATAAAACAAATCCCCCAGCGCGCTCTGGCGCCTGGAGGATTTGCCATTTTAACGGACCTGAAAGCAGTGTAAAGGGGTTATTCGGGCGTTGAAAAGCCACCTTTCTGGCGCAGTTTTTCCCTCCAGCTGGCGCTCAGCTCAGGACAGGCCGCAGCCTGGACGGCAAACTCCGGGTCGAAGCTGTGGTGCATACACTGGTTAAGCTTGTGCAGGGAAAGGGTTGGGTTCAAACGGGCTTCCAGGCGTAGTTCATCACCGGCCTGTACCACGCCCGGGGTGAGCACTCGAACATAAAAACCCGTGCGCAAATTTTCCAGGGTTCGTTGGACAAAATGATCCAACCCCAGCTTGCGCTCTTGTTTGCTGCATGGAACGCGCGGCTGGCTGACCTGGACACGGGCAGTTCCCACCTGGTAGATATCGCCAATACAAAAATCTTCCTCGGTTACCCCGGTGAGGGTCCAGTTCTCGCCCACGCTGCCCGGGCCAAGCAGGCTTGTGGAGGTGGTCAGGCTGTATTCCTGGTTCCAGTGGGCATAGTGCGCCAGCGGGTGGCAGCAGACTGCCTGGTCGGGGGAGCCGTGGTGTTTGGTATTGGCCACCCGGTCGCCCAGCAGCCCGCGCAGCCCCAGCTCCACCGGGCCAATCACGGCTTTACGATAAATGGCCGATTCCCATTCACCGCGTTCATCGTTCATCTTCATCGGGGTGCCAATCAACTGTACCTGGATTGTAATCATGTGTCTCCTTGTTCGCGTTCGCGAACTGTCTAATTTTGACCAAACAACTCCGCTACAAAGGCAGCTCCACACCGATCCCCAACTGGCGAGCCTGGCGGTAAATTTCGGGAGCCACGGCCATATCGTCCAGCGCCAGGCCCAGGTTGACGGCCAGGGTGCGCTCGGCAGGGCTGGTGCGGCCCGGTTTCGAACCGGTCACCAGCTCACCCAGGTCAGCATCGGGGGTTGGGGTGTGCTGAAAATAGCCCTGGGAACAGTAGTATTTAAATTGGGCGTGGTCATCTGTGGTTACCCGGTCGAACTGCGCCAGCGCTTCCGGCGACCAGTAGCTGTCAAAATCCACCGCGCTGGCAAACCCACCCGGGCGCAGCCAATCTTTTTGAATGGTCGCATGGGGATGTTTGAGAATCGGCCCAGAGGTGACCACCAAATCGCTGTTCTCCACGGCAGCGCGCGGCTCTTTTACGCCAATCACTTCCAGGCCAAGTTGGGCCTGCATATCGGCAATAAATTTCTCCTGCACTTCGGGCAAAGTGTCGTAGGCATACACCCGCTTGAGAGGGAACAGCACGTTGAGCGCTTCCAGGTTGGTGCGCCCCTGCACCCCGCAAGCGAGGATACCCACCGTGCTGCTTTCCGGGCGGGCGAGGTATTTGGCTGAAAGCGCCGAAGCAGCTCCAGTGCGGTAGGCCGTGATCCAGGTACAGTCCATCACCGCGTAAGGGATTCCGGTTTCGACATCGTTGAGCACCAGCAGCCCGGTGATATACGGCAGGCCGCGCTTGTAATTTTCCGGGTAGCCGCTCACCCACTTCATCCCCGCCGAGCGCATGGCGGGAATATAGGCCGGCATGGCATGAATGAAGGCGTCGGGCATGCTGTGAATACCCGGCTTGGGCGGCATCTCCACCCGCCCGGAGCCTTTTTCTTGAAAAGCCGTTTCGAGCAGCCCCACAATAGCGGCCATGTTCAGGTTGACTTTTTCTACATCGGCACGCGAAAGATACAAAAGCGAGGACATATTCAACTCCTGTAGAAATGTAAAAAGGTACTCATGGGAATGGAACACTCCCAACCTGCTTCCAGGCATTCCAACAAACACCTGTGCAGGCGGATTGATTAAGATTACCACAACTTGCCACCTTCAATGCAAAAAATGCGCTTATGTTCATCCGACAGAGGCTATAACAAATTACAAATTTTCAATCTTAAATCAAATTCTCCAATAGGCGCTGCCATTGGTGGTGCGGTCGAGCATTTTGCAACCAATCATCTCGCGGCGCAGGGTAGCCGTATCCCAGTGGTACTTTCCCAGGATCTCGTTAACCTGCTTTTCGGTGTACTCCACCCCCGGTTGGAACTCGCGCAGCAGGCGGCGCAGGATGGCTTCTCGCTTTTTGCGCTGCGAAGGGATAGACTTCAGCCGCCCATTTTCCTGAATGTAATCCTTCCAAACTTTATCGTCATAGGCTTCAGGGTCCACCGTACGGGCGGCCTGGGGAAGCACCTCGCCGGAAAGCAAGCGGCGCGCCATGGTTTCAATAACCCCTTTTTGCAGCGAGTAGATGTTGTAATAGCCCTCAGCCCGGGCGCTGACCAGCCCCACCTCCGCCAACCGGGAAAGGTGATGGGACACGGTGGATGCGCCCAGGCCAAGCAGCCCGGCCAGTTCTTCCACGCTGTAGCCTTCCCCGGGGCTGCGCTGCGAGAGCAGGCCGACAATTTTTAAACGGTTGGCGTCCGCCAGCACCCGAAAAAAAGCTAGCATTTCATGATGCTGTGCATCGTTCATCAAACCCGTTCCCCTGCAACCTGGTACTGGCTGCCGTTGGCTGTGCGCTCCAGATAGAGAAAGTCCACCAAAAAGCGCCGCAGGGTGGCATAGTCCGGGTGAAAGCGCTCCAACACTTCGTTAACCTCTTTTTCGCGGTACACCCGCCCAACTTCGAAGGCCTGGCTGATGTAGTGCACCAGGGCTTTTTGCCGCTTGGGCACATAAGGAATTTCTTTGAACGTGCCATCTTTCTTCATGTAGCCCAGCACAATTTTGCGCTCCTCGTCATCCAAAATATCCATGGGCAGCGTGGGGCGGACTGGACCGCGCCGGTCATCGGGAACCAGGCTCTGCGCCAGTTCATTCAAGGTTTGGATGTTGAGCGCATACACCGCTTCCGGGCCGCTGCGGTCTTCTGTGGCCAGCCGGAAATGCACCAGCATCTGCAGGTGGGTGATGACCTTGCGGGTTGCCAGGCGGGTCCGGTTGGCCAGCGTGGGCAGGGTGGCATTTTCTACAGCCAGTGCGCCCAAAATCCGCAGCCGTTCTTCGTGCAGCAGCGCTGCCAGTTGATCGTGGGTTGTAACTTCTTTTTCCATTTCTATCACCGTGTATTTATTTCTATGTGTATCGAATTAAATATACACAGACAGAGCCAGTTTGTCAAGGGAGATTTTTTCACCTGGATAATCCGCTTTTCCCAAAATTGGGGTTGCCACTGCTTGACTTTACCCCACCGAATGATATACTCAGATTAACAACCTGTTATTTTCTGCACGGGGAGCCTGGAGAGCCAGGCTGAGAGGAACACCCGGCCAATAGGCCACTGTGTTCGACCCGCGAACCTGAACCGGATAATACCGGCGGAGGAATCGCAGTCTGATGTGATGACAACCTCCGCCCTACGGAGGTTTTTTTGTTCCCGTCCAGTTGGTTCCACCCCGCTGCACCGTTTTAAGGAGTGCGATTAAGCCATGCGCATCGTGATTTTTGCCAATGGACACATCGAAGACCTGCAGCACGCCCACAGCCTGCTGCGCCCGGGCGATTTCATCATCGCAGCCGATGGCGGGGGCCTGCACTGCGCAGCCATGGGAATCCGGCCCGACGCGCTGGTGGGCGATATGGACTCGCTGCCTGAGGCGCTGGTGGTTTTATTCGAATCCGGCGGCAGCCAGGTCGAACGCTTTTCCAGCGACAAAGACGAAACCGACCTGGAACTGGCCCTGCAGTTTGCCTTGCAGCGCGGCGCCAGCAGCCTGCTGCTGCTTGGTCTGCTGGGCGGGCGCTGGGATATGACCCTGGCCAACCTGCTGCTGCTCACCCACCCCCGTTTTGCAGGCATTCCTGTGCAAGTGGTAGATGGGCTGGAAGAACTGTACTTGCTGCGGGGCGGAGAAACCCTGGCCCTGTCCGGTCAGCCCGGCGACCGGGTTTCCGTCCTGCCGCTCAACGGGCAGGTGAATGGGCTAACCTATCGCGGCCTGGCTTATCCATTGGAAAATGCCGCGCTGCCCTTTGGCTCGCCGCGCGGTGTCAGCAACACCCTGCTGGGCAGCCAGGCCGAGATATCGCTCAACAGCGGTATATTGCTGTGTATTTTTACTCGCCAACACCCCTCCAAGGAGTAACCCGATGAAAAAAACCATCTTCTTCTTTATCGCAATTCTCATTATCACGGCAGCGGCGGGCTGCAGCCTGCTTTCCCCAACCAGCCAGGCCGACCCCGGCGTGCTGCGGGTGATGACCCACGATTCTTTTGCCATTTCTGCCGAACTGCTGGCGGCATTTGAAGCCGAACACCAGGTAATGGTGGAAATTATTCTCTCCGGCGACACCGGCACAGCCCTGAACCGGGCCATATTGTCCAAAGATAACCCGGTGGCCGATGTCATCTATGGCTTTGATAACGCTTTTCTCAGCAGGGCGCTGGATGAGGACATTCTGGAACCCTACGACTCGCCCGTGCTCAGTGAAATTCCCGCCGATTTTCGCCTGGACCCCAGCCATGCCGCCCTGCCTGTGGATTTTGGCGATGTCTGCCTGAACTATGACCAGTCGTTCTTTGAAGAACGCAGCCTGACGCCGCCGCAAAACCTGGAAGACCTGCTTAAACCGGAATATCGAAGCCTGTTGGTGGTGCAAAACCCGGCCACATCCTCGCCCGGCCTGGCCTTTTTATTGGCTACCATCGGTCATTTCGGCGAAGATGGCTACCTCGATTACTGGAAGGGGCTGGTGACCAACAATGTACTGGTGGTTAACGATTGGGAAACTGCTTATTACACAGAATTCAGCCAGTGGGGAGGCACCCGGCCGATTGTTGTCTCGTATGGCTCCAGCCCGGCATTCGAAATGATCTACGCCGATCCACCTGTCGAAGAACCGCCCACGGGCGTGGTGACCGCGGATGGGTCGTGCTACCGCCAGGTGGAATTCGTGGGCATTCTAAAAAACGCTGCCAACCGCGCAGTGGCCGAAAAATGGGTCGATTTCATGCTCTCGGTGCCTTTCCAGGAGGACATCCCGATGCAAATGTTCGTCTTCCCGGTCAACCGCAATGCAGGTCTTGACCCAACCTTTGTCCAATACCTGGCCAAACCGGCCAAACCAGCCTATGTCCTCCCGGCGAGCATTGCCGCCCACCGCGAAGAGTGGCTGCGCGACTGGACCCAAACAGTGCTGCGCACATCGCCCTGATTGCCGCCAATGAACCCAAAAACGATCCGGCTGCTGCTGCTCTGGCTGGCCCCATTGGGGTTTCTGCTGCTGTTTTATTTCTTCCCCCTTTGGGAAATCCTTGGGGTCAGCTTTAACCGCAGCCCTGCCGGAACCCGCTTTGTGCTGGACGCCCTCTCTCTGCCAGAAGTCTGGCGGACGGCCTGGTTCACGTTCTGGCAGGCGGCGCTGTCCACCCTGCTGACACTGGCGCTGGGGCTGCCGGGGGCATACCTGCTGGCGCGCTACGATTTTCGCGGCAAAAGCCTGCTGCGGGCGGTCAGCGGTATCCCGTTTGTGATGCCCACACTGGTCGCTGCGGCCGGGTTTAACGCCCTGCTGGGTTCCCAGGGCTGGGTCAACCTGGGCTTGATGGCCCTATTTGGGCTGGACGAGCCGCCCGTGCGCTTTATGCACACCCTGGGCGCCATCCTGACTGCCCATGTTTTCTACAACACATCCATTGTGCTGCGCGTGGTGGGCGATTATTGGGCCCGCCTCGACCCTCGACTGGGGCTGGCCGCCCAAACCCTGGGTGCTTCCCGCTGGCAGGCGCTGCGCCGGATCACCCTGCCTTTGCTGCTGCCGGCCATTGCGGCCGCCAGCCTGTTGGTGTTCATTTTTAATTTCAGTTCCTTCGCAGTGATTCTCATCCTGGGCGGGCCGCGCTTTGCCACCCTGGAAGTGGAAATTTTCTACCAGACCACTGCATTATTCAACCTGCCCCTGGCGGCTGTTTTGGCGCTGCTCCAACTTGCCTGCACCCTGGCGCTCACCACGCTGTACACCCGGCTTTCTGCCAAACTCAGCCAGCCTGGCCGGCTGAAACCTGCCCGCCTGGGGCTGATGCCCCTGAACACCTGGCAAAGGCGCGTGTTCGGGGGGCTGCTGGTAGGAATTTTGCTGGCGCTGCAGGTGGCCCCGTTGGCTGCCCTGGCGGCCCGGTCCGTGACATATTTTGGCCCCGAACGCACCCGGGACGGTGAATTTCAAAGCGGGTTCACCCTGGCATTTTACCGGGCACTGGGCGAAAACCGGCAGGACTCTGCTTTTTATGCACCTCCGGCGCGGGCCATCGCCGTTTCCACAGGCTATGCCGCGGCCACGGTCCTGTTTTCGCTGCTGCTCGGCCTGCCGGCTGCCTGGGCACTGACCCATCAAAGAACGGCATGGCTCACCCGCCTGCTCGACCCGCTGCTCATGCTGCCCCTCGGCACTTCGGCAGTGACCCTGGGGCTCGGGTTTATCGTGGCGTTCAATGGCCCGCCGCTCAACCTCAATCGTTCTGCCCTGCTGATTCCACTGGCCCACACGCTGGTTGCTTTCCCCTTTGTGGTGCGCAGCCTCGCCCCGGCGTTGGCCAGCATCCAGCCGCGCCTGCGCCACGCGGCAGCCGTTCTGGGGGCTTCTCCCTGGCAGGTCTGGCGGGCAGTGGATCTGCCGTTGGTCAGCCGGGCCGTATTGACGGCGGCGGCCTTCGCGTTTACGATTTCCCTGGGTGAGTTTGGGGCCACGGTCATGGTTTCCCGCCCAGAGTTTCCCACACTGCCCATGGCCATTTACCGCTTTCTTTCCCGTCCCGGCGCGCTCAACTATGGGCAGGGGTTGGCGCTGAGCACCCTGTTGATGCTGGTAACCGCAGCCGCCATGCTGGCCATCGAACGCCTGCGCATTGGCGAAAACCAGGAGTTTTAAAGCCTGCCGCATCAGGGCTGTTGTGGATAAAATTGTACCGGCTCACCCATCCCCCCTGTGTCCCCCCTTCCCGGCAGGAAGGAGGGAAGGATGATGGCGGATTGGCGTTCCAGGCGAGGTTTCTACCTACCTGGAACGCCAATCCGTCCGTTCTCTCCCCCGCCCCAAAGCCTGTGCCGGGGGGGTGGGGCTGAGCAGTTACCTTGTTTTTCAGGAGCAATCACATGAGTGGTTTAAGTGCATTTCAAAAACAACAATACCTGAACATTGAAACCTTCCGAAAAAGCGGGGAAGGCGTAAAAACACCGGTCTGGTTTGTAGAAAAAGACGGCCTGCTGTATGCCTGGACCGCTGCCAACTCAGGCAAAGTCAAACGCATTCGCAACAACGGGCGGGTGCGGGTTGCGCCCAGCACAGCTTCTGGCGCACCTCTGGGAAATTGGCAGGATGCAGAAGCCTGGGTGGAAGCCACCCCACAAGCCGAGCAGCACCTGGCCGGGTGGATGCGCGCCAAGTACGGCTGGCTCTACCGCTTTTTGCGGTGGCGGGCGCAGCGCAGGGGCGGCCAGTATGTTGCTGTTGTCATTCGCCTGGAACCCAAACCCTGATGCTGGACATCCGGCACCTTTACAAAGCCTTTGGTCACAAGCGTGCCCTGGATGGTGTCTCGCTTAAAGTAGCCACCGGGGAAATCGTGGCCCTGCTGGGGCCCAGCGGCTGCGGCAAATCCACCCTGCTGGGGCTGGTGGCCGGGCTGGACACACCCGATGCGGGAGCTGTGTTCTGGGATGGCCAAAACCTCGAAAAAACCCCCACACACCGCCGCCAGTTTGGCCTGATGTTCCAGGATTACGCCCTGTTTCCCCACCTGAGCGTGCAGGACAACGTGGGCTTTGGCTTGCAAATGGCCGGCTGGGCGCCCCAGGCCCGGCTGGAAAGGGCCGCCGAGATGCTCGCCCTGGTGGACCTGCAGGGGTTTGAAACCCGCAGTGTGACCAATCTTTCGGGTGGGGAGCAGCAGCGGGTTGCCCTGGCCCGCGCCCTGGCGCCCCGTCCGCGCCTGCTGATGCTCGATGAACCCCTTGGTGCCCTGGACCGCACGCTGCGCGAGCGGCTGGTGGGTGATTTACGCCGCATTTTGCGCCAGCTTGGCCAGACCACCCTGTATGTGACCCACGACCAGGAAGAAGCCTTCACGATTGCCGACCGGGTGGCCCTGCTCAACGCCGGGCAGTTGGTCCAGTCTGGCTCTCCGGCCGAACTTTACGCCGCGCCGGTTTCGCCCTTTGCGGCTCGTTTTATGGGGTTAACCAACCTTTTTCCCGGAACACCTCAAGAGCGCAAAACTGGCTGGTTTGTTCAAACCGAAATCGGGGCGTTTCCACTGGCAAGTCCTCCGCCTGCGGCTGCCTCCCAGTCCACCGTTTTGCTGCGCCCGGATGCAGTTTCCCTTGACTCGCAAAATGAACAGGCCGAGCTGCGGGGCAGGCTGCGCGAGGTCACCTTTCGCGGCTCGCTCTCCCGCCTGATGGTGACTTGCGGCTCGCTCGAACTGGCCTTCGACCTGCCCTCCACAACTACCCTCCCCGACCCAGGCAGCCCAATTTCCCTGTACTTTTCTCCAACCCAAGCACTCCAGGTTTTTTGGGAAGCAGGGTAGGGTAGAGGCTGTAGGCTTTAAGCTGTAGGCTGTAGGGATTGGCAACCTGGTATGGCCGCGTTCTATCCTCATATCCCCCTGCTGGGGCTGGGGCACGATTGAAACCGTAAATACAAGGAAATGGAGGTTTTGCTTCAAGCCCAGAGGGCTGAAACTTTTATAGCAAGATGCCGAGAAAAGTGCCCAAAGCCCGGAGGGCTGGCATGATTATAGGCCCTGGTGAGGTTGGAAATTGAGAATCCAATATCCTCCCAACAACAGTATCCCAAAAAAATATGCTAAAATTAGCGCTTAATGGCCCGCATTTGCATTATCGCCAACCCCACCTCAGGCCGCGGCAAGGCCGCAGCTGCGATTCCCCGGCTGGAGCAGTTCTGTCAGCAGGCCGGGCTGGATTACACCCTGACCCGGACCGAATACCCCGGCCACGCGGTGGAACTGGCCCGGGCTGCGGCCCAGGCTGGCTGTGAAATTGTTGTGGCCGCCGGGGGCGATGGCACCATCAACGAAGTGATTAACGGACTGATGGAAGCAGCCCCTTCCAGGGAACAGCGCCCGGCGCTGGGTGTGTTGTGCATCGGGCGCGGCAACGATTTCGCTTTCGGTATGGGTATTCCCCAAGACCTGGAAGAAGGCATTCTCACCCTGGCACAGGGACACCGAATTACGATTGACATTGGCCGGGTGTACGGCGGACTGTACCCGCAGGGACGCTATTTCGGCAACTGCGTGGGCATTGGCTTTGATGCCATCGGCACCATCCAGGCCGCCCGCCTGCCGCGCTTTTTGGGTGGTTTCTTAAGCTACCTCGTGGCTGTACTGCTCACCATTTTCCTGTACCACAAAGGCCCCACTGCCCGGATCCAGTTTGGTGAAACAACCCTCACACAGGGCACCTTGCTGGTTTCCATTATGAACGGGCGGCGGATTGGCGGCGGATTTCTCATGGCGCCCACCGGCCAGCCCAACGATGGACTGCTGGACCTGTGCATTGCCGGGCAGGTGTCGCGCCTGCGCATTTTTGGGCTTGTACCCCACTTTACCCGTGGCACGCAGGTCAGCCAGCCCGAAATCCGCACCGGGCAGGCTCAAAGCGTCGTGGTAGAGGCTGTTCAAGGCGGATTGCCCGCCCAGACCGATGGCGAAATCCTGTGCGTGGATGGCAGCCGCCTGGAGGTTGAACTTCTCCCCAAGCAGTTAGACATCATTACCCGCCCAGAGGCAGCATGACCATCCAGCATACCCTGGCGGTTTGGGCTTTCAAGGCCATCACCAGCGCCATCTGCCGCATCCACCCGGAGCAGTTGGTCCGGGTTCCCCTTGCTGGCCCAATGATTTTGGTGATGAACCATGTCAACCTGGTGGAAATTCCCATTTTATATACCCAGCTCCAGCCCCGCCCGGTGACGGGCATGGTGGCCCACATCCGCTGGAACAATGGGTTCACCCGCTGGCTGCTCGAAATCACAAACACGGTGCCTGTGCACCGCGGCGAAGGCGACACTGCGGCCATCCGGCGTGGGCTGGCTGCCCTGGCTGAAAACCGCCTGCTGCTGCTCGCCCCAGAAGGCACCCGCAGTTATACGGGCCAGCTTCAGCGCGGGCTGCCCGGTGCAGCGCTGCTGGCCCTGCACAGCGGCGCGCCGATCTTACCTGTGGTCTTTTACGGTGCAGAACACTACGTGGAAAGCCTCAAACGGCTGAAACGTTCCGATTTTCACATTGTGGTTGGCCAACCCTTCTACTTAACCCGGGGCAGCGGTCCGGTGCATAAACACACCCGCCAACAAATGATTGATGAAGTTATGTTCCAGATGGCGGCTTTGCTGCCCGAAGCCTACCGCGGGGTTTATGCCAATCTGGACGCCGCCACCACGGACTATATCGAGTTTCTAGAATCCCCGGACACAAAACGGATACGCTCTGTCTCGTGAAAAACACCTTTGTTTCCCTTTTTTGGAACCCGGCTGAGGGCCGGCTGCGTATACTCTGGCGGCTGATGGTTGGCAGCCTGCTGTTCGCCATCGCGTTATTCGGCAGCAGTGTGGCCATCATGGGCCTGGATGCCATCCTATTCAATGGGCGGGGCACAGCCCAAAGCCTGGATCCGAATTTTCCCGGCTTTTTGGATGGATTTATCGCGGTCGCGGGTACATTGGGCGGCCTGTGGCTCTCGGCGCGTTGGGTGGACCGCCGCCGGGCAGGGGACTACGGCCTGGAAATCAACCGGGACTGGTGGCGCGACCTGGCTTTTGGGCTTGGGCTGGGGGCTGCGCTGATGACCCTTGTGTTTGGCGGTATGTGGGCTTTGGGTTGGCTGGAAGTCACCGGCTTCTTCGCCAGCCCAACAGCAAGCGGTTTCTGGCTGGACATTCTTGGGCCAGCGGCCTTGTTTATTTGCGTGGGTATTTATGAAGAAATTTTATTCCGCGGGTACCTATACAAAAACCTCGCCGATGGGTTCGGCTTTATCGGGACCCAAAACAGCCGGGCAGGGGCAATTCTGCTCACTTCCCTGGCGTTTGGCATTGCCCACGCCTCCAACCCCAATGCCAGCCTGGTCAGCACAGCCGGCATCACCCTGGCCGGGGTAATGCTTGGCCTGGGGATGTTTCTCAACGGGCGGCTGGCCATTCCCATCGGGCTGCACATCACCTGGAATTTTTTTCAGGGTAATGTTTTTGGCTTCCCGGTAAGCGGCACCTCCCTCAACGCCGTGACTTTTATCCAAACCCAACCCAGCGGCCCGGAACTGTGGACGGGCGGGGTGTTTGGCCCGGAGGCCGGGCTGGTTGGGCTGCTCGCCATGCTGGCCGGTGCAGCTGCCACCCTGGTGTATGTCCGGTATACCACGGAAAACAACCCATAACCTGTACCTGAATATTCCCAACCCCTTCCTGGGGAAGAAAATGTGTCCCATAGAATGCCGCCGAGTTTTTTTAAATTTCTCCGTGGCTCTCTGTGTAAATTGAATTACCCATCGCCTGCTATAATGGAGCCATGAACTGGCGCTATTCGCAGGCAGGCGGGCGCGATTTGCGCCTGGATTTTTTACGGGGGTATGCCCTGTTTGCCATGGCTGTTTTCCACACCGCCATTCAAAACTCGTGGTTCTACACCCTGAGCGGTAAGGGTGCTTTTTACCTCAACGCACCGATTGGCTTTTTCTTAATCTCTGGCCTTACCCTGGGGCGGGTGGCCCGAGGACGTTCGGCAGAAGCCAGCCAAAAACACCTGCTTTCCCGTACCAGGGATGTGTTCCTCGCCATGCTGGCAATTGCCTACCTGGGCCGCTGGCTGGAAGCGGCCACCCCGCTGCGAATTTACTTTGACCAACAACTTGTGGTGGTTCGGGGTCAGCAGCTGGTGAACTGGCTCTTACAAGTGCCGCTGCTGCAGGCCAACCTGCACGGCAGCGATGTGCTGGCCATGTATGTGTTCTACAACCTGCTGGCCATCCTGGCGCTGGTGCTGCTGGCGCGGGGGAAGGGAAGTTGGGTGGTTGGGGCGCTGGCCACAGGCTATGCCGCCTACCTGCTCGGCGGCCCGGCCGTTCGAATCATCAATGTGTTCTTCAACCCGCTTGGCTTTGCCCCTGCTTACTTTGGCGGGCTGCTGCTGGGCTGGTTCTGGCCTGACCTCAGCGCCCGCTGGCAGGCTTTGGACAGCGCAAAACAAGCCGGCCTGGGCTGGGGATTAGCCGCGCTGGGGTTGTTTTTTGGGCTGGTGCATGCCTGGGAGTATGCCTGGCTGCCCTGGCTGCCCGGTGCACTCGGGCCGCGCAACGAGCTGCCACCGATACGCATTGCGCTGGCCGCGCTGTACCTTGCGCTTTTTTTCTGGGTGCTCAGCCAGGCCTGGAAACCCATCCATAAGCTAACCGGGTGGTTCTTCATTCCCCTGGGGCAAAACTCATTGTGGGTTTTTGGCGCACACCTGTTCCTGGTGGACATCCTGATGAACACCCCCTGGTACCAACCCGGTGCTGCCATTGCTTACGGAACGGCCCAACAAGCCGTTTTTTTGTTGGCAGTTTGGGCCAGTGTGTATGTCTTCCGGGCAGTAAAAGGGTTTATACCCAAAGCGGTTTTTTGGGGCGCTGCTATTGTCCTGCCGCTGGTTTTGCTGGTTCCCTACACCCAGCCCCCTGGATACGGTGAACCGTACACCCCCGTGGTGGACAACACAAACCCAAACTGGGCTTACAGCCGCGCCTGGGAACACTCCACAACGGCTGCCCTGCATGGCACCTGCCACATGCTCTCTGAACAGGCCGGCGCGGGGTTGGTGTTTTGGGGTTCTGGCGTGGAAATTTTCGGTGTGGTTGGCCCTGAAAGCGGGCAGGCCTTGGTATGGGTGGATGGCCAACCAGTGGCTGTGTCCCCACCACCCCCGCCGGGCAAAGAAACCCGCCAACAGATTGCGGCGGTACCTGGCCTTGCCACCGGCGAACACCATCTGCTGATCCGTCCCCTGGGCGCAGGCTCCATCTGCCTGGATGCAGTCATCATTTACAGCCGCGCAAAATAGCGGTTGGGGCGGGGGATTCAGGGGGGTGGGGTGCCAAACCTCCACAGAAGTTTCTGACTTTCAGAAACTTCTGGCCGTTCTCTCAATTTCCGTTGACGAGAAAAATTAATTTGTGGTATGATGCACCACATTAAAGTAAATTTCTTTTAATCCAAATTCAAGAAAAAGAAGGAGTGTACGCTGTATTGAGAAAGAAACCGACGAGAGAAACACAGGCAGATATTGCCGACGAATACCGGATCAACGAACAAATTCGGGCGCGTGAAGTGCGCTTGATTGACGCCAGTGGGGTCAACGTGGGGGTTGTCCCCGTTTTAGAGGCGCTCAAACTGGCACAAGCTGCCGAACTTGACCTGGTTGAAGTCGCGGGCAACGCTGAACCGCCCGTCTGCCGGATTATGAATTTTGGCAAATTCCTGTACGAGAAAACCAAGCGGGAACGCGAAGCGCGCAAAGCACAGGTTAAAGTCGAAATCAAGGAAATCCAGCTTCGCCCTAAAACCACGGACCACCACCGTTCATTTAAAGTTCGAGATGCCCGGCGCTGGCTGGACGACGGAATGAAAGTAAAAGTCCGCATCCGGTTTCGTGGCCGAGAAATTCATTATCCCGAAATCGCACTGGATGACTTGAAAGAAGTGCATGCCTTGTTGGAAGATGTGGCCGACATTGAACAAGCCCCTTCCATGGATGGGCGCACCATGTTAATGGTGCTTGCGCCAAAAAAGAAGAAAAAGTAGCAAATTCCCTCTTCTGTTTTTGCAAGACAGTGTTATAATGTTCGTTCGCCAACCGCGGATGGGTTGCTCCAAACGCGGGCGTTTGTGTGAAAGGAGAGAACCGCCATGCCTCAGAAGCCACGTCAAGGCAAATACAAAATCAAGACCCACAAGGCGACAGCCAAGCGCTTTCGCCTGACGGGCACGGGCAAGCTGGTGCGTACGAAGATTGGTAAAAGCCACTTGCGGCGCAATACTTCGAAGCGCAGTAAGGCGTTGTTCACCGAGATGATTCCGGTCAAAGCGACCTCGATCGTCAAAACGGTGCACCGCCTTGCCCCGTATCTGAAAATCTACAAGGCCAACCCCCCTGCCAGCAAAGGGGCAACCAAGAAGAAGAAATAGTTTTTTTAGTTGCGGCCGTTGGGTGCGTGCAACGGGCAGGCAACTGCCGGCGCCCAGGGGTTCGCAGGAGGTTAGTCAATGACACGTGTAAAAGCTGGTTTTACCCGCCGACAGCGGCACAAGAAAATTTTGAAACTGGCGAAAGGCCAAAAAGCCGTTCGCTCGAAACTCTTCCGCCGGGCCAATGAGTCGATTCTCCATTCGCTGTGGTATGCCTTCAAGGACCGCCGGCTGCGCAAGCGCGACCTGCGCCGCCTGTGGATTGCCCGCATCAATGCGGCTGCCCGTCTGAATGGCCTGTCTTACAGCCGCCTGATTCATGCGCTCAAAGCAGCCAACATCACCCTCAATCGCAAGATGCTGGCCGACCTTGCCGTGCGCGATGCCCAGGCTTTCAGCCGGGTGGTCGAGCAGGCCAGGGCTGCCCTCTAGGATTCCAATAACACACAAACGTTCGGTAACGATGGCAAGTTTCAGGGCAGGCCCAGCGCCTGCCCTGTTTCTTTAAGGGTGTTTGGCGTTGACGCCTGCTAAGGGGCATGCTACAATCGCCAACATGAGCGAACTTTTGTTTTCGCAAACCTTTCCTACCGGAAAAACCCTCGAACTGCGCCAGGGCGACCTGACCGAGGAAGCCGTGGACGCGATGGTCAACGCGACGAACGCCCAACTGCTGCACGGCGGCGGAGTGGCCGGGCTGATTGCCCGGAAAGCAGGCCCGGAATTAGCGCAAGAATGCCGGGCCTGGATTGCCCGCCATGGGCTGGTAACCCACACCCAACCGGCCCACACCACCGGCGGCAACCTGCCCTGCCGTTTTGTCATTCATGCGGTCGGCCCTTCGTGGGGATCCGGCCAGGAGGACGAACGCCTGGCCAGCGCTGTGGTGGGGGTTCTAAAACGAGCAGAAGAATTGGGGCTGGAAAGCCTGGCGATGCCAGCCATTTCCACCGGAATCTTTGGCTTTCCGGTTAAGCGAGCCGCCCGGCTGATCCTGGTCACCCTTAACCAACAGCTTGCAAAGCCTGGACTGGCCTCTCTGCGCCTGGTACGCCTGGTTCTTTTCACCCCCGAATCGGTTCAGGCCTTTTCCCAGGTTTTCACCGACCTGTTCCCTTCTGTCCCGGCAGCCTATGATCACCTCCACCCATAACCCGCGCGTTGGCTGGATCAAGGCGCTGCTTTCCCAGGGAAAAGCGCGGCGCGAAGAATCCGCTTTTGTGGTGGAGGGTGTCCGGTTGGTGGAAGAAGCGCTTGCTGCCGGGATCATCCCCAGGTTTGCGCTGTACAGCGATTCACTCAGCGATCGAGGCCAACAACTTGTAAACCGGATGCAAACCCTGGGGGTAGAAGCATTACCCGCTGCCCCCCATGTTCTGAAAGCCGCCAGCGACACCCAAACCCCCCAAGGTTTGCTGGCTGTGCTGCCGCTGATTCCCCGGCCCATTCCCGCATTATTGGATTTTGTCTTAATTCTGGATGGTGTGCGCGACCCGGGCAACCTGGGCACCATTTTGCGGACCGCCGCCGCCGCAGGGGTGCAGGCTGTGCTGCTCACCCCTGGCAGCGCCGACCCCTACGCCCCCAAAGTGGTCCGGGCAGGCATGGGCGCCCATTTCCGCCTGCCAGTTCACGCGCTGGGTTGGGATGAACTCACCCGCCTCACGTCCAGCCTGCAGGTGTTCCTGGCGGATGCCAGCGCCAGCCTGCACTACACCGATGCCAACCTGGCTGCCCCTTGTGCCGTTTTGGTGGGTGGCGAAGCCGAAGGGGCCGGAAAAGAAACCCGGCAGCTTACCCCAACCACACTCTCCATCCCCATGCCTGGCGGCATGGAGTCTTTAAATGCGGCGGTTGCTGCCGGGGTGTTGTTGTTTGAAGCCGTTCGCCAGCGAAGAGAATCAGGCAGCCGCAGCTAAACGGGCAGCCGCTTCACGGATGGCCTCCACCTTTGTGGTGCGCTCCCAGGGCAGGTCAATGTCATCCCGCCCAAAGTGTCCATAGGAAGCCGTCTGGCGGAAAATAGGGCGGCGCAGGTCCAGGTCACGAATGATAGCGCCGGGGCGCAGGTCGAACACCTGGTTGATCACCTCGGCAATCGCCTCATCTGCAATTTTTCCGGTGCCAAACGTTTCCACATTCACGCTCAACGGGCGAGCAACACCAATGGCATAGGCCACCTGGATTTCACAGCGCTCGGCCAACCCGGCAGCCACGATGTTCTTGGCCGCCCAACGGCAGGCGTAGGCTGCGGAACGGTCTACTTTTGTCGGGTCTTTGCCACTGAAAGCACCGCCGCCGTGGCGGCCCATCCCGCCGTAGGTATCCACAATAATTTTGCGCCCGGTCAGGCCGGCGTCTCCCTGCGGGCCGCCAATCACAAAACGCCCGGTCGGGTTGGTGAAAATCTTAATCTCGTCATCCACCAGTTCAGCAGGCAGCACGGGCAGGATCACATGCTCAATCAAGGCAGCACGAATGTCCTCTTGCGAGATTTCCGGAGCATGCTGGGTGCTGACCAGAACGGTGTCAATTCGTTTGGGTTTGCCGAAGCTGTATTCCACGGTCACCTGGGTTTTGCCGTCCGGGCGCAGCCAGGGCAGGGTGCCATCCTTGCGCACTTCGCTCAGGCGGCGGGCCATCTTATGGGCCAGGTAAATGGGCATCGGCATCAGGGTGGGGGTTTCATTACAGGCAAAGCCGAACATCATCCCCTGGTCGCCTGCACCGACGGCTTCAATTTCTGCTTCGGACATCGCGCCCGTTTTGGCTTCCAGGGCCTTATCCACACCCATGGCAATATCACCAGACTGCCGGGCAATGGCCACTAAAACACCGCAGGTTTCGGCGTCGAAGCCTTTGCGGCTGTCGTCGTAGCCAATTGAGCGAATGGTGGCGCGCACCAGTTCGTCAAAGTTGATGTTGGCCTTGGTGGTGATTTCACCCAAAAGCATCACATAACCTGTTTTGGTGGCAGTTTCGCAGGCCACGCGGGAATAGGGGTCTTGTGCGAGGCAGGCATCCAGCACAGCGTCGCTGATCTGGTCGCAAAACTTATCGGGGTGCCCCTCCGTAACCGATTCAGACGTAAACATCAGCCGGGGGGATAACATAAAGGTGTTGCTCATTTTCTCTCCTTTTAAAAATAAAAATGTGCCCGGTTCTCTTTCAAGAAAGGGCACACGTCGCGCAGCAACACTACCCTCTCATCTTCCAGATTACATCTGCCGGAATTGGCACCATTTTCAGCAGCCAGGTTGCCCTGCGCTAACGGGTTGCCGAGGCTTCATCGGGCCGGTCCCTCCGCCTCTCTGGATAAGAGTGATTCCAGGCTAAATTGTTGGCGGCTATCATACCATAGAGCCGCCCAAATGTCTATCATTTTCAGGTCATATGCCTGGGGTTTATTAGGCCAGAACCGCCCGTATAAGCCCAGCGCACCACCCCAAGACATCAGGGCTGTGCTGGAAGCCAATGCGCCAGGGCTTCATTCAGAGCAGTCAGGCAGCCCGCCAGCACCATCGCCGTCCCTGTAAACTCGAACAGTTCTTCAAAAACAATCTCAATTTGCAGCAGCGGCTCGTGGAGATGCAGTTGGTAATGGTAGCCAACCCATTCCAGGCCCACACCCCCGATCACATACACCAGCAAACCACCCAACACCCAGTTTCGCACACTGCGCTGGTCTTTCTCAACCCGGAAAAAATACAACAAACACCCCGATACATACAAAAAGGCTCCAGGCGCATAGAAAAAGACCCACTTGGGAGCGCCCAGCTTGTCAAACAGCTCGTGCACCAGTGCGGCTTCATCCAGGGAAAAGAATACATACACCAACCCAAAACCCAGCCAGAAATACCGCCCCAAAACGTGGACCAACCCTGGGGCCAACGCCTGGCCGGCCTGCCGGCGCAGCAGGTGCACCCCAAACGCCGCCTGGGCAACCAACAAGAGCAACGCCGTAGAATACCAGGTAGGGATATTGGCCTCGCCGTTGATATTAAACCGCCAATACACAAACTCAGGCAGCCCACCTTCCATGGATGCGTTCACCTGGAACAAGATGATATGGTTGAGGATGATGGCCAGGGTGATGGCGATCGCTGCCCAAAATATTGTCCGTACGGGGAACATGGTATGCCTCTCACTGGTTTACCAAATTGGTGCTTCTCAAATTACCCTACAGTGTTGTTTACAACGGACCTATCGAGGGGTGTAACCCAGGTCACCTGGTTTGCTGCGCTAGAAGGTCGTAAAAAACCATTGGTTTCCTACCCTGCAAAAAGTCGCCCAGGGCTGGGCCGTGGTTGCTTTTTTGGGATTTTGTGTTCTTCTTTCCTGGCATGGCGCCCTTTCACGCCTGATAGACCGCCGGTTAACTGGGTGTCTAAACTATACTAGATTTCGCCAGATACGGCAAATGGAATGACCCCTCAGAAGCACGAAAAAGTGCCAGCCCTACGGGCTTTGGAAAAATCGCCGGGGCATTTCCTATAATCATGCCTGCCCTCCGGGCTTGAAGCAAAACCTCCATTTCCATGTAGTCACGGTTTCAACCGTGCTCCTCTCCCCCATGTAGTCACGGTTTCAACCGCGTCCCCCACCCCGTAGGGGTGAAACGTTTATAGAATCCGATACAGCCTGCTGCCAATGCCGTAGGCATGGCATGATCGCCCCCCTGCCACCAGCAACCCAAAATCTATGCCTGTCCCCCAAACAAAAAAGCCGTCCAGAGATTGGACAGCTTTTTTTTCTTGAGTGGGCGATGAGGGACTTGAACCCACGACCTCACGGATGTGAACCGTGCGCTCTAACCAACTGAGCTAATCGCCCGAAGTGCACGGATTATAGCAGAGAGGATGGGGTTTGACAAGTTAATTTTTACCCGGATTAAAGAAGGCTTTGATTTCAACAGCCAGGGCAGCGGGGGGCAGGCGGTCCAGCGGGTGGGGGGTGCTGGGGAAGATTTGCAGGCTGGCTTCGGGCAGCGCCCGGTAAACCTGCAGGGTTTCTTCCAGGCCGGCGGTGGTGTCGCGGTCGCCAATCGCCAGGCGCACGGGCAGCCGGATGGCTGCAAATTCGGCCAAGGTCAGCGGCGGGTTTTCGCCCAGGGCGATGAGCATCTGGGCGGTGTGCGCCAGCAGGGCTTCCCAGCCCAGGGCAGTGTGCCGGGCGGCCAGCGCCCGGGCAAACTGCGGCACTTTTTCGAGCATGCGCGCCGGGTCCAGCAGGCGAGTTTCGCGGGCGGCCGCTTCGGGCGACCAGAGCAGCCGCGTTCCCAGGGTGAAAATGCGCCGGAAGCGCTGCGGCTGCCCGGATGCCGCCAGCAGTGCCGCATAGCCGCCCATTGAATAGCCGAATACATCGGCCTGAGGCAGTTGGGCTGCGTCGAGGGCGGCAATCACCTGCGCTGCCAGCGCCGGCATGGTCAGGGGGGCACCCAGCGGGCAAGCACCGTGACCGGGAAAGTCCGGGGTGTGCAGGGTAAAGGTATCTTCCAGGTGCGGGCGCAGGGAGGCAAACTGGCTCGAATCGCCCAATGCGCCGTGAAGCAGCAGCAGAGGTCGGGTCATCGGGTTACTACACCGGCAGCAGCACGCCAAAAATCAGCCAGGCGGCGCCCAGGGCCAGCAGCGTGTTGAACACGGTCACAATCAAAAAAACTGCCACCGGGCGCCAGCCCATGGCGCGCATTTCGGACACGGAAAGCTCCAGGCCCATGGAGACAAAAGCGAGCATGAAGGCCCAGTTTTTGAGCGCTTCAATGGCTGTGCCTTTGCCGCCGTCAATAAAGCCAAAAGAATAAAGCACAGACGCCGCCACAAAGCCGAGCACAAACTTGGGGAAGCGATCCCAGACCATGCGCAGGTTGGGTTTTTCGCCGGTTTCGCTGCCCGAACGGGCTGCAAAGACAACCGCCAGCAAGAACGCCACCAGGCCGATCAGGGCGTTTTGGGTGGATTTGACAATCGAGGCAATTTGCTGGGCCTGTTCGCCGTAGATGGTTCCTGCCCCCACCACCGCGGCAGTGGTGTCTATGTTGCCGCCAAACCAGGCCCCGGCCACGGCTTCGGGCAGGCCCAGCGCACCAGCCAGCAGGGGGGCAATCACCATCAGCGGCAGCGCCGTCAGGATGACCAGGGCAGTGACATAGGTGACCTGTTCCTTTTTCGCCAGCACCGACCCGGCAGCCGCCACAGCTGCCGAAACGCCGCAAACCGCCAGGGCGGTAGCCATGACGGCAGTCAGCTTTTCATCCAGCCCAAACTTGTGGCCCAGCCACCAGGCGAAGAAGAAAACACAGGCAATCATCACCACGCCTTGCAGGATGGCTCCGCTGGCGGCGGTGACCAGCAGGCTGAGGTTGACCCCCGCACCCAGCAGCACCAAACCAACCTTGAGGAACAGTTCGGTTTTGAAACCGGGGCGGAAGCTGTCGTGTTCTTTCAGAAGCTTGAGGATGAAGTTGCCCGCCAGGCCAAGCAGTGCAGCCCAGAGGGGATATTCCAGGACTTTGCCTGGAATGCCAAACGGCAGGTCGAGTGCACCGATATAGGTCGAAACCCGCCAGCCAATGATGGCCAGGGCAAGCACCACAAGCAGGCCGCTGATGGTATCGAAAACCCGAGAGGCGTTTGATGGGTGCGCTTTGAGTTTAGAGGTGTTTTTCTTCTGGGGCATCGCAGCGCTCCTTTTTAGAAGGGAATGACCAGGCCGCCCTCGCCTAAGAGGCCCAGGGCTGCCAACAAAATCAGGACAAAAGCCAGGATGACTGCCAGCCAATCTTCGTTCAGCCGCGGCAAGGTTTGAACAGGGGCTTTTGACGGTTGTTTCTTTTTCTCTGGCATACCGCTTCCTCCTCAGGATTTGGGTTTATGATATTGGACAAAATAAATGGGTCCCCGCTGCTGGGGGTGCGGACACGGCCAATTATACCTGATTGGGGGAATTCGTTTTTTCCAGCAAGTTTTTCGGTTTCATTCCAAACGGCAAAGACGAGAGGAATCTTACTGCCGCCGCATAAGGTTTCTCAGCTGCTGCGCGCCTTCGAAACGGTGGGGGATCCCCTTGCGGGGGATGGGCGGGTCTGCGGGTGGGCTGGGAGGGCTGTGCCGGATGGAGGCAGGGTGGGTGTGAGTTGGTTTCCGATGTGGGGCGACCCGCCCCTACGAAAGAATGGGAAAGGTTTCTCAGTCGCTTCGCTCGTTCGACACATAAAAAGCCGCTCCCGGCTCCCCGCTCCTGGCTCCCGGCTCCCGGCTCTCAGCCCCCCACAATTATGGTACGATTTACACCGCAAGCCCGGCCAACCACCGGGAACTGCACAGCCTTTTTACCTCCCGGCAGGCCGGGGATACGGAGCGCATTGTGAACGTAGAACCATCTTTTTTACGCGTGGGCGTTGACATCGGCGGCACGTTTACCGATTTTGTAGTCTACAACCCGCAGGATGGCAGCCTGGACACCTTCAAAATTCCCTCCACACCCGGCGCGCCGGAGCAAGCCGTGCTGGCCGGGCTGGCCCGGTTGGGGAATGTTGGCAGGCTGGCCGTTGTGCATGGCTCCACGGTGGCAACCAACGCCCTGTTGGAGCGCAAAGGGGCAGCCACTGCGCTGATCACCACCGCCGGGTTTGCAGATGTGGTGCAAATCGGGCGGCAGAACCGGGAAGAACTATATTCGCTCCAGCCTACAGCCCTGCCGCAAATCATCCCCCCCGGCCTGCGCCTGGAAGTGGAGGAGCGAATCGGCGCCACCGGCGCAGTGCTGGCCCCACTGGCACAGGGCGCTCCGGAAACCATCGTAGGCAAAGTGCAAAACCTGGGCGGTGTCGAATCTGTGGCGGTTTGCCTGCTGTTCTCTTTTCTCCACCCGGCTCACGAGGCCGCCCTGGCGCAGGCCTTGCGCACAGCCGGGTATTTCGTTTCAGCTTCGCATGAAGTGCTGCCCGAATTTCGCGAATACGAACGCACCGCCACCACCGTGGTCAACGCCTATGTCTCCCCGGTAATGGACCGCTACCTGGCCCTGTTGGAAGCCGGGCTGGATGCGCAGAACCCCGGCAGCAGCCTCCGGGTGATGCAGTCCAACGGGGGCAGCATTTCGATTGCCGAAGCCCGTCGCCAGGCCGTGCGCTGCATCCTCAGCGGGCCAGCGGGTGGGGTAGTGGCGTGCAGCGCCCTGGCCAGCCCAACCGGGCAGGGAGGCTGGGTGACATTCGACATGGGCGGCACATCTACGGATGTCTCGCTGATTGCCGACCTGCAGCGCGGCCCCCAAACCACCACCGAGGCCGTCATTGGCGGGCTTCCGGTGCGCATCCCGGTGATGGACATCCACACCATTGGCGCGGGCGGCGGCTCTGTGGCGGATATGGACACCGGCGGCGCGCTGGGAGTGGGGCCGCAAAGCGCCGGCGCACTGCCCGGCCCGGCCTGCTATGGCCGCACCCCGGCAGGCCAGCCCCTTTTACCCACGGTCACCGATGCCAACCTGGCGCTTGGCCGCTTGCTGCCCGGGCACTTTCTGGGCGGGCAGATGCCGCTCTTTCCGGAGCTGGCCCGGCAGGCCCTGGCCCCGCTGGCGAAAAAACTTGGCTTAAGCATCGAAGAAACTGCCCTGGGCATTGTAGCCGTGGTTAACGCGCACATGGAGCGCGCCTTGCGGGTTATCTCGGTGGAGCGCGGCCACGACCCGCGCGCCTGCACCCTGATTTCGTTTGGGGGTGCGGGCGGGCTGCATGCCGCCAGCCTGGCCCGGCGGGTGGGAATTCCGCGTGTGATGGTTTCCCCTTACGCAAGCACGCTCTCGGCCCTGGGAATGCTGTTGGCAGACGTGATCAAAGACTATACGCAAACCGTCATGCTCAGTGGGGAGAGTGCAAACGCAGCCCTGCCCGCGGCCTTTGCCCCCCTTCTCGAACGCGCCCGGGGTGAACTGCAGGCCGAAGGGGTGCCGCCCAACCAGGTGCACCTGGAAAGCCTGCTGGATGTGCGATATACCGGCCAATCGTACGAGCTGACGGTGGATTTTGCACCGGGTTGGGAAGAGACCTTCGCCACAACCCACGAAAAACAGTATGGCTACCGGGCCAATCTGCCGCTGCAGGTGGTCAATATTCGCGTCCGGGGGGTGGGCAGGGTGGAGCGCCCCCAACCCGCCCCGGCTGCAGCTCCGCGTCCAACAGGCAGCCCCCTGCCCACACTGGGGACGTACCCGGTCACGCTTGAAAGCGGCCTTGCTGAGGTGGTGTGCTACCCGGGCGAACAACTGCTCCCCGGCGATGCTTTCACCGGCCCGGCTCTGGTGGTGCGCCCGGATACCACGGTGCTGCTCCACTCCGGGGACCAGGCCTTTGTGGATTTCAGTGGCAATTTGGTGATTGAGGTTGGGGAGGCAAAATACCCGTAGGGCTGGCATAACAAGGTGCGTTTAGGCAGTGGGGCTGGGTAATGCCATGCCTACGGCATTGGGGAGCAGGCTGCACCGGGTTCTATAATCGTTTCACCCCTACGGGGTGGGTGGAGAAGAGCACGATTGAAACCGTGACTACATAAGCGCGCGGGGATTTCCCCCGAAACCTGAGTTTTTTGTTAAAATAATGATAAAGATGCCCCATTTGCCCTGACTCGTTTTGTCAAACCATCCAGGCAGCCCGGCACAGGAGGTAAGGTGTATGTCGAATCATCCTTTGCGTATTTTCACTGGCTCCGCACATCCTGAACTGGCTTCTGCAATTGCGGAAGCACTCAATGTCCCCCTCGGCCGGGCCACCACACGAATTTTCCCCGACAGCGAAACCCACATCACCATTGACGAAGTGGTGCGCGGGAATTCGATTTTCTTAATCCAACCCTGCCCTGCACCTGTAAACGAACACCTGATGGAGCTGCTGCTTTACCTGGATGCCTTCCGCCGGGCTAGTGCCTACTCGGTCACTGTGGTCATGCCCTATTTCCCCTACGCCCGCCAGGACCGCATGGTCAGCGGACGCGAGGCCATCAGCGCCAGGGTGGTAGCCAACCTGCTTGAAACCCAGGGCGCTGACCGGGTGATTTTTGTAGACATCCACAACCGCGCCACCCAGGGTTTTTTCAACATACCCGTAGACCCGCTCAGCGCCATCCCGCTGTTGGCCGAATATTTCAAAAAAGCCAAGTTTGAAAAAAGCGCCATCGTCAGCCCCGATGCCGGTCGGGCCAAGGTTGCCGTGAAATATGCCGAACTGCTGGGGCTGCCCCTGGTGGTTATGCACAAGCGGCGCGAAGAAGGCAGCAAGGTGAAAGCCACCCATGTGGTCGGCGATATCCGCGGCCGGCGCCCGATTATTATTGATGATATTATCGCCGGGGGCAGCGTTCTGAGCCAGTTGGATGCCCTCTACGACCAGGGGGCCGAAGGAAAGGCCTATTTTGCCATCACCCACCCTGTGCTGCTGCCCACCGCCATCGAAATTTTAGACCGCGATGACCGGATTGGTAAACTGGTGGTCACCGACACCGTGCCCCTTTCCCCAGAAAAGCGCAACCATCCCAAAATCAAAATCATCTCTGTGGCAAAAATGATTGCCCAGGTCATCTACCGGATTCATGAAGGGGCCAGCATTTCCGACATGCTGGTCATGTCCTGATGCAGCCTGGCCAACCCACGCCAATCCAGCTTGAAATATTTAAGCACCTGTTTGCCGCCATCCCCGAAGAGATGGGGGTTACACTGCGCAAATCCAGCTATTCGCCCAACATCAAAGAGCGGCGCGATTTTTCTTGCGCCCTGTTCGACGCTGCTGGAAATATGATCGCCCAGGCTGCACATATTCCAGTTCACCTGGGAGCCATGCCGCTTTCGGTTGCGGCGGCTGTGCAGGCCCACACCCACGATCTATTCCCTGGGGATGTCATCATCCTCAACGATCCCTTTTCGGGCGGCTCGCACCTACCCGACATTACCCTGGTCAGCCCGGTTTTCGTGCACGACGAGGGCGGGCTGCGGCTGTTTGGCTTTGTGGCCAACCGCGCCCACCACGCCGATGTGGGTGGAATGACGCCCGGCTCCATGCCCGTTGCCCGTGAAATTTACCAGGAAGGGCTGATCATCCCGCCCATCAAACTGGTCAGCCAGGGAGCGCTCAACCTGCCTGCCTGGCGGCTGCTGCTGGCCAATGTGCGCACCCCCCAGGAGCGCGAAGGTGACCTGCAAGCCCAACTGGCCGCCAACCTGCGCGGGGCGCAGCGCCTGCAAGAGCTGGCCCAACGCTACGGGGCGGCCTCGGTGGCTGCTTACATGGGGCACCTGCTCACCTACGCCGCGCGCATGACCCGCAGCCTGCTCGCCAGCCTGCCAGACGGCGAATACACCTTCAGCGACTGCCTCGACGAAAACGGGGTCAGCCCCGGCCCTGTGCCCATCCACGCCTGCATTCGCATTACAGGCGATCAGGCTGAAGTAGATTTCAGCGGCTCCGCCCCCCAACAGGCCGGCAGCGTCAACGCCGTTTATGCAATTACGCTTTCGGCTGTGTACTACGTTTTCCGCTGTTTACTCGGGCTGGATGTACCCAACAACAGCGGCTGCCTGGAGCCAGTGCGGGTGATTGCCCCAGAAGGAAGCGTGGTAAATGCCCGCAAACCCGCCCCGGTGGCCGGGGGAAACGTGGAAACCTCGCAGCGAATTGTAGATGTGCTGCTCGGAGCCCTCGCCCAGGCTGTTCCTGGGGCCATTCCTGCCGCCAGCCAGGGGACGATGAATAACATCACCATCGGCGGAGAAGATCCCCGTTTCACCCCGCCAACCCCGTACACCTATTACGAAACCATCGCGGGCGGGGCAGGCGGTGGCCCAGGCAGCCCTGGCCTTTCCGCCATCCACACCCACATGACCAACACCCTTAACACCCCGGTAGAAGCGCTGGAATACGCCTACCCGTTCCGGGTTCGTCGCTATGCCATTCGCAGTGGGTCGGGCGGCCAGGGGCTGCACCCTGGTGGGGATGGTGTGGTGCGCGAGTTTGAACTGACCGGCCCGGCGGAGGCCAACCTGCTCACCGAGCGGCGCAGCCTGGCCCCATACGGGCTGCAGGACGGGCTTCCGGGAATCCCGGGAAAAAACACCCTGATCCGCCAGGGCATTGAAATCTCTCTACCCGCCAAAGGGCGGGTGGATCTGCAGGCGGGTGACCTTTTGCGCATTGAAACGCCCGGCGGGGGTGGTTGGGGTGCGCCGCCCGCCAAACCTGAATAAAGCCTTTCCCCACAGGAGGTACTCGCATGTGTGGTCGTTTTACCCTCACGGCTTCGCCAGACGAACTGCAAGATGCATTTCCAGAATTTGTGGTCCCACCCCAAATGACCTCGCGCTTTAACATCGCCCCCACCCAGCCTATTGCCGTGGTCATCAACGACGGGCGCGGGGTTGTGGATTTTTACAGTTGGGGGCTGGTGCCCTCCTGGGCCAAAGACCCCGGCCTGGGCAGCCAGCTGATTAACGCTCGCGCCGAAACCCTGGCCGAAAAACCCTCGTTCCGGGCCGCTTTCCGCCGGCGGCGCTGTTTGGTGTTGAGCGATGGCTTTTTTGAATGGCAGGCTATCCCCGGGCGCAAGGGCAAAGTGCCCCAATACATCCGCCTGAAAAGCGGCGAACCGTTTGCGTTTGCCGGGCTGTGGGAACAGTGGTTCTCGCCGGATGGCTCTGAAATCCGCTCGGCGGCCATCATCACCACCGAACCCAATTCACTGATGGCCCCCATTCACAACCGGATGCCCGTCATCCTGCCTCGCTCCACTTACGCTGCCTGGTTATCCCCAGCAGAGCAGCCGCCCCAGGTTCTCCAACCCCTGCTGGGTGCTTACCCCGCTGAAGAGATGACCCATTACCCGGTCAGCACCTTTGTCAACAGCCCGGCCAACGACAATCCGGCCTGCATTCAACCTGCCTGAGCCAAAGACTTCTGCACCCATTGAACCACCAGACAAAAGCCCCCCCTGCCTTACTGCAGCCCCTGCTGGATGCACTGCGCCACCCAGATGACCTGGTCCGGGCGGCGGCCGCGGCTGCCCTGGGCAAATTTGGCAGCCTGGACGTGGTAGAACCGCTGGTGAACACCCTGTCCGACCCGGCGCTGGTGGTGCGAGAACACGCCGCTCGCGGACTGGCGCTGACAGGCGCACCAGCCGCTGGCGCACTTTTGGACCTGGTACAAAGCCCGCCATTGGATGGAGCCAGGGCATTGGCTGGAACCGCCCTCGGGCTGCTGCGCGACCCAAATGCAGTTGATTTGCTCTGCGCCGCGCTGACCTACCCGGAACCCGAAGCCCGCCTGGGTGCAGCCAAAGCCCTGGGAGAAATCCAGGACCTGCGTGCCCTGCCCGCCCTGGCTGAAGCCGCCCGCCATGCTCACCCGCCCACCCGCTCGCAAGCCTGCCAGGCGCTCGGCCGGTTGGGGCTTTTCGACCTGCGCATTCTCAAAGCCGCCGCTGCACTCCTGCGCGATGAAGATTGGCAGCTTCGGGCGGTTGCTGTCGAAACCATCGGCGGGTTGGTGCGCCTGCTGCCCGAACGCCTTGCCCCACACGGGCCTGACCCGGAAAACCACCCACTCAATGAAGATGACCTAGTCTTGGAGGTGCTGCAGCCCCTGCTGACCGCGCTGCAAGACCCGCTCCCCGACATCCGCTACCGGGCTGCCGAAGCGCTCTATGGGCTCCACCACCCCGCTTTCTTGCAGCCCGTCCTTAACCTAATGGCCACAGGCAGTGCTTGGGTCCGCCAGGTGGCTGCCGAAATCCTCGGCGGCATTAAAGCTGCCCCCGAAACGCGGGCAATGATTTGCGCCACACTGTACCAGGTGGCTTATGATGACACCGACAGCCAGGTGCGCATCCATGCGGCCCAATCCCTGGTGCGCCAGGGCGATGAACGCGGCCGGGGACTGCTGCTGCGCCCCCTGAAAGCCCCCAACACACTCACCCGCCAGGCCGCCGGAATTGCCCTCGGCCACCTGGGAGAACTCCAGGCAATCGAGACCCTGCTGGAGAGCCTCGAAGAAAAAAACGCCCCAGGCCAGCGAGCCCACACGGAAACCCCGGAGGGCCGCTACCTGCGGCGGCGGACGGTTGCAGCGCTGGCCGCCCCAGGCCAACCCGCCATTCCGACTTTGCTGAAGGCCCTCTCTAACCCGGCGAAAGATGTTCAGAAAGCCGCCTACCAGGCTCTCGTGAAGATTGGAAACCCAGCCGTCGAAGCACTAACCGCAGCCCTGGCCCACCCGGGAAAAATCGGTGAGCAAATCCAAATTGTCCAGGCTCTGGGGCAAATTGGCGATGTGCATGCTGTGCCTGCCCTGGAACAGATTTTGCGCCGGGCTGTGGGTGGTTTCAGCTTTCTCCAGGCTTTCTGGCGAGCGGTGTACGACCCGGATGTTGCGCTGCGCATTGAAGCGGCATCTGCACTGGCAGAAATTGGCAGCGCGAACGCAACTGCCGGGCTGCTGCTGGCAGCACGCTACGACCCGGATAAAAGCGTCCGGAGGCGGGCGGGCCGCGCCCTGGCCTGGATTGCCTCACCCCAGGCTGTGACGGTGTGGGCAGGGCAAGGGCCTTATACCAGCTTGCGACGTGCCCTGGTTGGGCTGGCCTGGCTGCTGGCCGCGACCACCCTATCCAGCGCCTTGCTGGCCGGCATTGGGCTGGGCGAATACGCCTACCTGGCCGGGGTCATTTTAGGGGCAGGCTATGGTTTCAGCGGCGGCTGGGAAGCTCGCCGCCAGGTGGTTCAAAAATTGGCCCTGGGTGCGCTGCCGGGCGCCAGCGTGGTGGTGCTGGTGGTTTCGCTGCTCTATCCGCAAACCCCGCCGCCTGTTGGGGTTGTTCTGGGATTGATGGCAGCATGGTTGATTTTCCCCATTACAACCATGCTGCGCAGCCGCGAGCAGGTCTGGCTGGCCGTGCAGTTGGCCGGGTTGTTCGCCGGAATTATTGGCGGTTTTATTGGCAGCGGTTTGGGGGCTGCGCTGGCGCTCTTTGCTTTCCGGGCAGGCGGGTGAGTGGTTTTCTACACCCATTCTTGGTGAGATTCCGGGCCTACCACTTCAATAACCATTCCATCCGCACCCGAATGTCTTTAACCGTTGGAATCACTGCCTGCATCATGGTGGGGTTGTACGGAATCGGGCAGTCGCGGGTGGTGATGCGTTGGATGGGGGCATCCAGGTCTGTAAACGCTTCGGCAGCAACCACAGACGTAATTTCCCCGGCAAACCCGCCGGTCTGGCTATCTTCGTGGGCAATCAGCAGCTTGCCGGTTTTGAGAACAGAGGTTAACACCGTTTCGACATCCCAGGGGACAATTGTCCGCAGGTCAATTACCTCCACTTCTCCGGGAAAGGCGCTGGAGGCCTCCAGGCAGCGATAGACCATCTCCCCCCAGGTGACCACGCTCAGGCCCGTCCCCGGTTGGACAACTGCCGCCGCGCCAAACGGCAGCGTGTAGTGGTCGCCTGGGTAGGGCCGGCGGGACGGGGGAGTATCGAGCAAAGCGCGGTGTTCGAGAAAAATGGTTGGGTCCTGGCCGCGCATGGCGGTGCGCAGCAGGCCGACGGCATCCGCCGCATTGGATGGGAAGGCAATCCGCCAACCCAGGGTGTGGGCGTAAATGGCTTCGCCGCTGACCGAGTGCCAGGGGTCGCCTGTCCGGCGGCTGAAGCCCACCGGAATGCGCAGCACAACGGGCGCGCTAAATTTCCCGGCAGTGCGCCAGCGAATCCAGCCCAGGTCGTTGATTTGTTCAGTGGCCGGGTCGGCGTATTTGCGAAACTGAATTTCAGGCAGCGGGCGCAGCCCTGCAAGAGCCAGGCCAATCGAACGCCCCATAATCCCCTCTTCGGAAAGTGAGGTGTCAAACACCCGGCCTTCGCCATATTTTTGCTGTAATCCCAGGGTGGCACGGTGGACACCGCCGCGCGGGCCCACATCTTCTCCAAAAATGAGCAGGCGCGGGTTGGCTTCCAACTCCACATCCATGGCGCGGCGTACGGCTTCTACCATGTTCAGCCGCGGCCCGTGCTGGTCAGGTTCGGGGAAACCATCCCCCTGCGGGGGCAGCGTGCCCTGCGGGGGCAGCGTGCCCTGCGGGGGCACCAGGCTGGGCTGGCCTTCAAAAAACACATGACGGGCGGCCTGCGCCGGGTCGGGCGGGGGCTGCTGGCGGGCAAGTTCAAAGGCAGCCCGCACTTCGACCTCCACTTCGCTGTGCAGTTCATCCCAGTCGGCTTCATCCCCCAAATACTGCTGAAGCTGGGTCAGCGGGTCGCGCTCCAGTTCTGCGGCAATTTGCTCCGGGGTCTTATACGCCCGTTGGTCTTCGCCAAAAGTATGCCCGGTCAGGCGCGGCACCTGCAAGCGCAGCAGGCACGGACCCGCCCCACTGCGTACATACTGGACGGCCTGGTGAACCAGGCTGGCTGTTTCCGGCGGGTTTGTTCCAGAACCTTTGAGCACCAGCAGGTTCTGAAAAGAAGCCAGGTTGGGGGCAATGTCCCCGCCCGGCGTCTGGTAGTGGGTGGGGACAGAAATGCCGTAGTCGTTATCTTCAATAAAGAAAAGCATAGGCAGTTTGAGCGTGGTGGCCATGGTCAGAGCTGCCCAAAAACCATTCGCCGCCACCGAACCATCGCCGCCCAGGGCCACGCCAATCGCTCCCTGCCAGGCGGGGTCGCCGAGCACGGTGGTGTAATAGGTCACTGCCTGCGCCCAGCCTGCCGCCGGGGTATATTGTGCACCTACATCGCCCGATGCCGGCAGCACCGTCGCACCCGTGCGGTGCGGCAGCGAATAAACCACACCCACATCGCGCCCTTCCGAGGGCGAGCCGGTCAGCGCCATATCGGCTGCGAATGCTTCCTGGGGGGAAAGCCCGCAGGCCAGCATAAACGGGCGCGAGCGGTAGTACACCGTGGCGGCATCGTGCGGGTGGTTCAGCGCCATGCCCAGCAAAACCTGGGCCAGTTCGTGCCCCTTGGCCGAAAACTGGTAGGTAACCAACCCGGCAGGGGCCAGTTCGGTTTCTTCCAGGGTATCAATACTGCGCGAGAGCAGCACAAGCCGGGCGGCACGGCGCCAGTCTACTCCGGGTGGGGTTGCAATGGTCATCATATGCCTCTACACCAGTTCAACATAAATCCGTTTGTTAATTTTCCCCTTGCTCTTATAATCGGTCACCCGAATTCGGCCCACTTCACCGGTGGCGCGCACATGGGTGCCGCCGTCTGCTTGCAAATCCAGCCCTTCGATTTCAATCGTGCGGATTTCTGCAATGCCTTCCGGCAGCAGGTTGATTTTGGTGCGAATTAAGTCAGGAATCTGGAAAGCCACCGCCCTGGGCAGAATGGACACTTTGACCGGGCGATTTTTGGCCACTTCAATGTTGATGGCCTCTTCAATTTTGCCAACCAGCTCAGCCTGCATGGTTTCAAACTCGAAATCCATGCGCCCTTGCAGCGGGTCCATATTGCCGCCGGTCACCAGAGCGCCATAATCGCGAAAGACCACACCACACAAAATGTGCATGGCGGTGTGGGTGCGCATCAACTGGTAGCGCCGCTCCCAATCGAGCTGTCCAGTCACTGGCGAGCCTATCCCTGGCAAGGGTGCATCGCCAGCCAGGAAATGGACCACAGCTGCGCCGCTTTTTTGCAGCCGGGCAATCTCGTACACCCTACCATCCACAGTCAATGTGCCCTGGTCGGCAGGCTGCCCGCCTCCCCCAGGATAAAACGCCGTCCGGTCCAGAATCACCCCATGGTTGGCCTCATCGAAGCCAGTTACATGGGCTTCAAATACCTGGATATAGCTATCCAACTGGTACAGCAGCTCGGTCATATTTGCCTCCAACAGATTAATGATGGGTATATTCTAACCCGAATCGGGCGAAACCACAGCGTTTATCGTTTGCAAAGGTGCACGCAAATGTTGTTCGAACCTGCGGTTCTAACCTTCTAACCCCGCCCCAGCGGGGCGGGAGGTTGATAGGCCCTCATCTCAACCGCCAGGGGAAAAAGCGGTGTAGAACGCCACAATCTGGTAGTGGGAAGGGATCTGGTTAATGAATGCGTCGCGGTCGGATGCGTTTTCCAGGGCTTCGGCGCGTTGGAGCAGAAGGTGGTACGCTGTTTGCAAGAGAGGACGGGAACGCGGGTCAGACGCCGCAGCCAAAACCATAAAACAAACCTGGAAAACCCAAAACGGGTCATCCAAACCAGCGGGTAAATTTTTATTCAGAACCGCAAGAATGGATTCTACATGCGCAAGGGCGGGTTCAAGCTGGCCTTCCCCCAACCTGGCTTGTGCCAGGCCAGCCAACGGTTCGATGAGCATATTATCTTCCCCCATCTGGCGGCGCAGTTCCAGCGCCTGTTGAAACACCAGCGCAGCATTCGCCCACTGCTGCAAGCCAGAAAACGAACGCCCGAGGCGGATGCAGACATCGCCCTGGATGGGCCGGTCGCCCAGTTCTTGGGCTATTGTAAGCGACTGTTGGCAAAGCTGAACGGCCTGGTTGTATTCTTGCTGGAAAACATGAATCATTCCAATGTGCGACAGGGTCAGGGCAGCACCATGCCGGTCGCCAATCTGGGTAGAAATTTCCAGGGACTGGCGGTAATACCCCACCGCCTCAGCCAGGTGACCCAGGCGGTGGTAAATGGCACCCTGGTTAAGCAGCGTCCAGGCTTCTGTCCAGGGGTCGCCAATTGAGCGGGCAATGGGCAAAGTGAGGGCAAAATAGCGAGCAGCATCCGCCAGGTTATGTTGGTGCAGGGCGAAGATGCCCAGGTTATTGAGAATGACGGTTTCACTGCGCCGGTCTCCGGTTTCGCGGCAAATGGGAAGCGCCTGAGAAAGATAGGCATGGGCAGCCTGGTAATCGCCCAGGTTGCGGGCAATCGCGCCAAGATTGTTTAAAATGGCGCCCTCCCCCTGGCGGTCGCCAATGGCGCGGTAGGCTTGAAGTGAGAGTTCAAAAAACTGGCGGGCTTGCTGGTAATTTCCGGCATAGTAGGCAACGCCACCCAGGTTACGCAGGCTGCTGGCTTCTAAAAGATAAGGGCGGCCAGCCGAAACCTGGCGTGCAAGCCCCAGGGCAATTGTCAAATGCTGGCTGGCCTGGTCGTAATTTCCCAGGCGAATCTCAGCCCGGCCAGCGGCAAGGTAGCCATCCCCTTCCATGGATGGGTGATTGGCCTGGTGCGCCAACTGGGCCGCCTGCAGTGCACTATCGCGGGCTTTGAGATAATCGCCTGTAGCTTCCTGGTAGGCTGCCCGGCGCAGAAGCCCGGCAGACTGCCTGGGTAAATCTGCGGTTTGGGCAAGGGTTTCAAGGTCAGCCAGGTCAGCGGCTTCTTCTTCGCGCCTGCCCAACAAGGCTAACACTCGAGCGCGGCTGAGCAGCATATCAAAGCGAACCAAATACTCTTTCAGGGGGGTCAATTCCAGTGCTCGGGTCAGGTATTTTACTGCCTCCGCATTGTTAAACTGAGCCGCCATTAAATCTCCAGTCAGGCGGGCATAATGGGCTTCGCGACCCGGGTCACCGGCCATCTGCCAGTGATAGGCCAGGGAAGCCACCCAATCGGGTTGGTCGGGATAGGCCGTTTCCATTACTTCAGCCACCCAACGATGGGACTGTGCGCGTTCATCCTGACGAAAAGTGGCCAACAAACCCTCGCGCAGTTTTTCATGGGAAAACTGCCAGTGTCCATCCTGAATTTCGAGAATTGCCGCATTAGCGCAGGCAGTGAGCCAGGTTTGTACTGCAACCAGGCCCTCGCGAACAGGAGGAAGGAGCGCAATAACCTTCAAGTCAACCTGGCGGCCCGCCACTGCTGCAAGGCGCAGCAGGCTGCGGTCGGCAGGCGTTACCCGTTCCAGACGGCGATTGATGATGGTTTGAATGCCGCGCGGAAACACAGAAACTGGCAGCGAAAGATCCGCGATTCCGCTCAGGCGGCCAGCTTCTTCGGCCAGCGCCTGAACCACCTCAACCAGAAAAAATACATTGCCTTCGGTTTCCCGATGGAACAAGTTTTGAATATCGGCCCGGTGGGCAACATCGCCCAACATCGCTTCGCTCAGCTGGCGCATTTCGTCCGGGTTCAAGCGGTGCAGGTGAATTGGGGTCATTCCAGGCAAGCGCTCTGGCAGGTTTGGGGCGTCATCCTGGCGGTAGCTGCCAATCACCAACAGTGGAAGGCTCTCCAACTGGCGAACCAGCCAGCGCAGAGGTTCCAGGCTCTCGGTGGCCCAGTGTAAATCATCCATCACCAGCAAAACCGGACCGGGCTGCTGTCGAAACAAACGAGCGATTTCAACAAAAAGGCGCTGCCGGGCTGCCTCGCCAGGCAAAACAGGTGCCGGCGGAACCGGCCGATCGAGCAGGTCCGCGATATCTGGCACAATTTCCTGCAGAACCCCGGCAGCCAAATCGTCCAGGGGGGTGGTCAGGGCCAGGCGGCGGATTGGCGCTCGCCAATATTGGTAGGGTTGGCCGCCTGCTTCGCTGCTGGCACCCTGACCCGTCAACACCCGCATTCCTTTAACCAAAGCCCGGGTGCGAATTTCGCGCAGCAAGCGCGATTTGCCCACACCGCTCTCGCCACCCACCAACCACGCCGAGCCCTGGCCAGCAATGGCATTTTCCAGGGCAGCCGTAAGGCTGGACAGTTCTTCTTCGCGACCCACAAATTGGGCAGCCTGTAAAAAGCTTTGACGAATGGCCAGGCTTTCCTCCGGCTGGGGTTGGCCCAGGCAGGCATGGATTTGCTGGATGGCCTGTTCGGCCGTTGGGCGGCTGGCCGGGTCGCGAGAAAGCAGCCCCAACAGAACGGTTTGCAGCGGTGCTGCTTCGGATGGCGGCTGCAAAGGCCGGGGATCCAGATTCCAGGCGAGAATGGAACTAAAATATTCATTAAAACTGCCAGCGGAAAAGGGATGCTGCCCGGTGAACAATTCATAGGCCAGCACACCCGCGGAAAACATGTCAGAACTGTCCGATGGGGGTTCGCCAAATAAGATTTCTGGGGCCATGTATAGGTAGGTGCCTGCTGAGGCATTTTCCTGGCCATGGCGTGTGGAAAGTCCAAAATCCAGAACCTTTACCTGCCCGGCCTGCACCAACACATTGGCTGGTTTCAAGTCTCGGTGCAAAATGCCGCGGCGGTGCAGGTAGGCCAGTGCCTCCAAAAGCTGGAGCATAAAGCGCAAGCGAACCGTGAAAGGCTGCCCGGTATTTGCTGCCAGCAAACCCTGGGCATCTTGCAGGTATTCCATCGTAAAAAAGGGTTGGCCATCCGGGTTAAACCCATAATCCAACACCTGAATGATATGGGGGTGATGCAGCGAGGCAAGGATTTGGAATTCGTTGGCAATGGCAATGGCCAGAGATTCAGGATGAGAAGAGGTATGGCCTGAGCCAAAATCCAAACCGCTGGTGGGTGTGGTTACCTGTTTGAGCGCAACAACCTGGCCGTTCAACCTATCAAAGGCCCGGTAAACCGAGCCCATACCGCCATGCCCCAGGGGTTGGTGCAAAATATACCGATCGAGAATTTTCAGGTGGGTTTCAAACATGGGATTTTTTCAATGGCCAGGGAAAAAACATGCACAGACCCGTATTATAACCGAGCCAGGCAGTCAACTTTTCGGGAAATTTTGCAAGGGGGCCGTTAATTTGTGCGGCAATGTGCCTGAAGCCTACCAGGTTTCTGAAAACCAGGCGGGTTTTATAAGATTATTTGCACACCATCTTTTGGTTGGTTAACGAATTTCACCCAGGATACCCAATTCGGCCAGGATTTCGAGAACTTTTTCTTCAGCCCCAGGGCGCACCAGCACAGCCGCCGGGCCGAGCACATCGCCCAGGTAGCGAGCAGCCCGAGAACGGCGCAGTTCCTGGAGCATTTCGGGCGTGCCCAGGCGCAAAACCGGGGAATGGACAATGTGGGCCTGGGCGCCGGAACGTTCGAACGCACGCAGGGCTTTGGTCAGGTTTTGAGGAATGCCATCGCTGAACCGAGCCAGCAGCGTAAACAGGTGATCCATGCGCAAGGATTGATCGGCAGCCCGGGCCAGCGAGGTAGGTGAAAGCCGGTAGCGATATTCTTCCGGGCCGGCAGGTCCTGCAGGCAGGCCTACTTCCCAGGCTGCAAAGCGAGCGGCCAGGTAGCGAGCCGAGCGCGGCGCTAGTGCTGGAATTCCCAAACGCCCGTTAGACCGGATGTGGATGCGCTCTTCCTCTGCCTTCAGTCCGGTTGGCGGTTGGCCCGAAAGCAGCGCAGCAGCCCAACGTGATTTGCGAAACGCCGTGGGACGGGCATCTTCTGCCGGGGCTGCCAGGTCTACCAGGCCCAGGCTGAACAAAACCGCACTGATAAAATAACTCACCAGCGCACCATCCACTCGTTCCCAATGTTCAAACCCCTGCAAAAAACCCTCACCTGCTGCATCGCGCAGGTAGAAGGCGTTGAAATCGCCAGAAGGTCGTTGAAAATCGGGTTGCTGTTCGCGAACAGCTGTAACGAAAGAAGACAGGCTCCACCAGGCACCATCCGGAACCCGCTTGAAAAACGCCAGGAGTGCCTGCCTGGCCGCGACAGGGTCGTTCAACCAGTCGCCCTCCGGCCGGAGATGGGGAAGCAACCGCAGTTCGTCAAACGAACGGCTTTCCAACCAACCATTGACTAACTGGAGCAAGGCTTGGGGTCGCGGCGCTTCCAAAAAAGCGCGGGTAGGCTCAGGCAGCGGCTGGTTCTTATCATCCAGCAGCCCGGCAGAAGCCAGCAGACGGGCCAGGGCAGCCCGGCCCAAACCAGGGCCGCTTTCACTTATAGGCAGGTGGGCCAACAAGAAATCATCCGGTTGACCAGGGTAGCGCTCATCCACCCCTGCAAGCACCTTCCACCCCAGGCGCAGGGCAGCCAGCATGGTGGCTGCGTGGTCGAGCAAACGATCGTTGGCCCAAAAAACCACCTGGCGCTCCAGCGGCGAAGCCAGGCGACCCGGTGGCAAATCTACCGGGGGTTCTGGCTGTGGCAGCAGGCCAGCCAGATCTTCCGGGATGTAGATATACTCTTGAGGGTTGGTGTCTCCGGGGGCTTGAAAAAAACCCTGAACAATCAGGGCCCGGTACCACAAAGCCTCTGCCGGAGAAACAGGTGAACGATCTGGCCGTTCGCGGTCGCGCCGGGCCGCACCCATCTTGCGCACTTCGCCATACCGGCGGGAAAATAATGGCAGCGGCATCAACCCATCGTGCTGCAGTAAGTCTTCCAGTGCGGAACGGGCATCGCCAGGCAAGGTTTGGAACATCTCTTGAACCAGCTCGGCATCCAGCAAAGCGGGAACCAGCCGGTTGAGGGCGGTCGCGAAGTCAGGTGCGTCCAGCTCAATCCGCCAGCGCTCTGCAACCATGCGCAGGTAGCTCAGGTCACGTCCTTTGAGACTTTGATAGAGAGTGGGCATGACAAACAGAACCCTCCGCCGGGTTATATCTTCCAGTCATCGGTGAGGTACCTCACCTGGCCTGATGCTGCGCCGTTCTCAATGGTTAGCAAGCCAAAAGAGGGGGGAACGCCCAGGTAGGGCATTGATGCCGAGGCCGGGTTGAAAAGCAGTTTGCCATTCACCACCCGGTTTTCCACAGCGTGACTGTGGCCAAAAACAATCACATCATCCTCGGGGCAGGTGGCAAACAGGTAAGGTTGAAAAAGCGACAGGTGATAACCCCGCAAGCGCACCCAGATTTTTTCTTTCACATACAGCCCCAACCCGCCATGGCCATGCACAAGACCAATTTTAACCCCACCGAACTCCAGGTGGAGCGACATGGGTAAATGGCTGAGTTTAAAGATATCGCGGTTACCCATCACAGCGTACACCGGAGCAATTTCACCCAAAATGTCTAATACCGATTGGACACTGACATCACCCGTGTGCAGGATGGCCGTGGGGCGGGCGCTGCGCAAAGCAGGCAAAAGTTCCGGGTGCAGTTGACGGCGGCGGTCGGGGATGTGGGTATCACCCACAACAGCAAGCGTGGTCACGGGCATGGCAGGTTCTTTCGCCGCTAATCCGCTTCATCCACAACAGGCTGCCCATGCAAACGAGCCAGGGCGCGAACAATTGGACGGACCAGGCCGGCCTGCTCAATCAGGCTGTTGAGAATTTCAGCAGCCCGCTGGGCATATTCCTGGGCCCAGGTACCCGAAAGGCAGTGGGTAATGATCCAGACGTTCGGCTGAGGCAAATGAGCCCATTCATCCATTAGATCTAAAACGACCTGGGCCTGACCGGCGCTGGCCAGGGTGTTCAGGCATTCTACCAGCGCCGCCCGCAGTTGCTGGTCGACAGAAACATGCAGCGGCCCAAGCATATCGGCAATGGATGCAGCCGTAGGGCGACAGCTGGGAAAGATCTTCAACCCCGCAATCACCACACCAGGTTCGGCTGCCTGCAGCCAGGGGGTAACCAACACACCCAACTTGAGCGCATAAACAGAACCCGTTTTAGGGTTTTCACCGAGAGAACGCAGGCAGTTTGCCAGGGCATTGCCCACTTCCGGGTTCGGGTCGGAAACGACAGGCAGCAGTGCCGCAGCTGCCACGTCGGCCTGGGTGAGATACCGCTCTCCCAATGCAACCCCGGCAATCGCCCGGATGGCTGGGTCGGAATCTTTTAACATGGCGCGCAGGCGCGAAGCTGGCAAAGAAGCCAGTGCCTGCCCCAGGGGAACGAGGGCTGTGGGAGGCAGGTCGGCATCGGACAGGCGGCGCAGCCGGTCCAGGCCGGCCTTGAGGGCTTCAGGGTGGCCAATCCGGGCTGCAGCCTTCAGGTCGGTAATCAGTTCTTTCAGGTGTGGTTTCATTTTGTCCGCAGAATTGTGGGCATGAGATCGTAAGTCATTTGCTTACCGGGCTGGTGTTGTGAGTGTATTTTACCTGATTATGCATTCAAGGTCTTTTCTAAATCGGCAAGGAGCTGGGCCCGGTTTCGAAACAAGATCCCATTCAGCCCAACCGATTGAGCGCCCTGGATGTTGTGTAGAAAGTCGTCAACAAAAATGGCCTGCGGCGGGGCAACGCCCAACCTTTCTAACGTGATTTCAAAAATGCGCGGGGAGGGTTTCATGACCCCTTCTTCAGCCGAGTTAACCACCAAATCGAAGGCGTCGGCAATGCCCCAGCGCGAGGCAAGTTCAGTGCGGAGTTCTTTAAAATTGTTGCTCAAAATGGCTGTGCGGTAATGCGGGCGCAGGCGGCGAATCTCATGGACCAATTCCACATCCAATACATCGCCACCCCAGAACGCCTGCCGGAAGGAATCCATCTCATCCAGCGCCAAGCCAAAATGGCGGCGAACGTTCTCCCAATTTTCGGTTGTGGAAATCCGGCCGAGCTGGGCGGCCCGGCCGGACTCACTGTTATACACCTGGAATTCTAACTCAGCGTAGGTAACGCCCAGCATATCCGCCAACAGGGTGCGCGGGCGCTGGTCTACCGTTCGCACCAACACACCGCCTACGTCAAAAATCAGGGCTTTAATCATTAGAAGGGACGCTCCGCTGCGGGATTGGTTTCGGCATACAGGATTACAAAACTTTTATAACGCGATTCGCTCACTTCTCCACTTTCCACCGCCGCCAGAATGGCACAACCCGGCTCGTGGTGGTGGGTACAGTCTGTAAACCGGCAGCGATCCAACAGTGGGCGAAACTCTACAAAATAGTAATCCACTTCTTCGGGGGTCATATTCCAGATGCCAAAAGAACGGATGCCAGGCGTATCGGCGACGAAACCGCCAAAATCCAGGGGATGCAGGGTTGTCGTGCGGGTGGTGTGGGTACCTTCGCCGCCATAAGTAACGTTGACCGGCCGCACCAGCAGGTTCAACCCGGGTTGGATGGCGTTCAGCAGTGATGATTTGCCCACACCCGACAGGCCTGTGACCACATTCGAGCGGTCTTTCATCAACGCTTGCAGCGCATCCACGCCTTGGCCGGTGGTGGTGCTGGTAATCAGGGTGCGGTATCCCAACTGCCCGTGGTAGAGCGCCTGCAAAGCCTCCAGCTCCCCCGGAGCGGCCTGGTCGGCCTTGTTGATGACAATCAAGGGTTCCAATTCATAGTATTCAGCAAAAACCAGGTAGCGGTCCACCAGCTCTGGCCAGAAGGATGGTCCGCCCACGCTGGAGACGATAATCAACTGGTCTACGTTGGTCACAATCAGGTCCTGCAAATGGGGTCGCACCGGGTCGGGGCGGGACAGGGCGGTGGTACGGGGCACAATCACCCGAATCAACCCGGAACCATCTGACTGGCGTTCAATGTGGACCTTATCGCCAGGGGCAGCCACGGTGGTGGTGTTGCGCACACCCAACTTCAAAACGCCGCGCACAGTGCTGTCCACCACCTCGCCCGTGTCATCCAGGCGGACGTAATGATGACCGCTGCGCATGTTGAGCACCACTCCCCTGGGGTAGTCTGCGAAGGCTTCGGGGGTATAGTCCGGCTCTCCGGCTTCTTCTAATTCTTGTAAACGCTCGCGCCAGCGGCTGACCCGTGTGCGCAGCTGCTCAGTGTCAAACACGTTCTTATCAATTTCATCCTGGTCGAAGCGGTCTTCATGCCGGTAGTTTCGCCAGGAACGACGTTTGGTACGTTTAGCCATGGGTTTTATATCTCTCTCAAAGGGTTCAAGTTCAATTTAGAAACAAAAAAAGCCGCTCCACAAGAGCAGCTTTTTGAACCCGCGCAAGCCAGAAGGCTAGGGCAGCAAAGCGCTCCGGTGGAAAGCCAACAATACAATGGCCGCAATCGCCTGGATTTTTGACATGGTTGGCCTCCTTTACACTGGCTTTAACCAGCAAATACTTGCAGATGCTCACCTGCAGCAAGATAAGGATACACTGAAAATCATCCTGTGTCAATGGAAACATCTCGGTGGCTCTCCGTGTTCCTCGGTGGCCCTCTGTGTAATGAATTTTCGGGACATTTGTCCCGGTATTTTCGGGACAAATACCCATTCACAAGCCCTGGTTTATAGATTATCTTATGGTCAGCCATAAAAAATAACCCTGAATTCTTATGGCCAACCAAAGGAAAAAGCAGTGAGTGAAAGCATTGAGATGTATCTGATTACCCTGGCAGCCCTGTCGGAAACCGATGGAAGCCAGCCTGTGCCGCTTTCGCGCCTGGCCAGTGAACTGGCCGTCCAGCCCGTTTCGGTAAACCAGATGGTGCGCAAACTGGAGGATGCCGGGCTGGTGCAGTATTTGCCGTATAAAGGTGCCCTGCTGACATCAGAAGGCGCGGCTCAAGCCTGCCATGTACTGCGGCTGCGCCGCTTGTGGGAAACTTTTTTTGTCGAAAAACTTCATCTTACAATTTCCGAAGCAGATGCCCTGGCCTGCCGGATGGAACATGTCACCCCGGATGATGTCGCCGCCCGATTAGAATCTTTTTTGGGAAATCCCAGGTTCAGCCCGCAAGGCAAACCCATCCCCGGTGCAGCCGCACCCACCCCCAGGCTCGTCCCCGCCAGCCAGCTTGGCGTCGGACACCAGGGAATCGTGGCCAAAATTCAGACTTCCGCAGAAACCGAAGAATTCTTAAACGAAACTGGCCTGCGCCGGGGTGCCCAAACCTGCCTTTTAGCCAAAAACGCAGCGGGCGCCCTGCTCTTACAGAGTCCGGAAGGCCCGGTCTGGCTCGACCCATCCATTGCAGAAAACATCTTCATCGAGGAGTGAACCCATGAGCTGCCACATTCCCGCCCAACCCATCCCCGCCGGAAGCAGCATTGCCCTGGTGGGCAACCCCAACGTGGGCAAATCCGTCATCTTCCAAAAACTCACCGGCCAGCGGGTGATTGTTTCTAATTACCCGGGGACTACGATTGAAATCACCGAGGGCCTGACACGCACCTGGCCGGATGTCAAACTTTTAGACACCCCCGGCGTTATCACTCTGCCCCCCCAAAGCGAAGACGAAGTTGTGACCGCACGGGTGCTGCTGCAAGAGCCGCTGCGAGCTGTGGTGCAGGTGGGTGACGCGAAAAACCTGCGCCGCACCCTGCTGCTCACCATGCAGCTTGCCGAATTGGGCAGACCCATGGTGTTGGCGTTAAATATGAAAGACGAAGCCAACCAACGCGGTGTGGCCATTGACCATGTCTGGTTGGCCAATGCCCTGGATATCCCTGTGGTGATGACTACGGCAACTCAAGGAGAGGGTATTCAAGACCTGACTGAGGCGCTCTCAGCCAGCCTACCTCCTCGTTTTCAAATCAACTACCCGCACGATATCGAAAAAGCCCTGGCATCCCTGGCCGCTGTCTTGCCTGAGGCACCCATCTCACGCCGGGCATTGGGGCTGGCCTGGTTGGCCAATGACCCGATTGCCTCAGATTGGATCCAACAAAAGTGCGTCCCGACGGTGCTATCCCAACTGAACGACATCCGCAGCCAGATCCAAATGGCTTACACCTACCCCCTGGCAGAAATCATCCAACAACAGCGGGCCCAGCGTGTGGACCAGCTTGCCCGTTCCGCTCTGGCGGTTTCCGAAAAACAGCGGCGCAGCCCCAGCGCCATCCTCGGCCGACTGGCAGTTCACCCGGTTTGGGGCCTGGCCGTTTTGGGCGTTGTCTTGTATGCAATTTACTGGTTTGTCGGCATTTTTGGTGCCGGAACCTTGGTGGGCTTGTTCGAAGAAAACCTGTTCGGCGAAATCATCAACCCATGGATAATTGGCCTTGTAGAAGGCTTTATTCCCATTCCCTGGCTTTCAAGTATGTTGGTGGGCGAGTACGGCCTGTGGACGATGGGGATGACCTATGCCCTGGCACTCATTTTGCCCATTGTCACGACTTTTTTCCTGGCCTTTGGCATTTTGGAAGATTCGGGCTACTTACCCCGGTTGGCCGTTTTGAGCAACCGCATGTTCACCTGGATGGGCTTGAATGGCAAAGCCGTACTGCCGATGGTATTGGGGTTAGGCTGCGTCACCATGGCCACACTGACCACTCGAATTTTGGAGACCAAACGCGAACGTATTCTGGTCACGCTGCTGCTGGCGCTGGCCATTCCCTGTTCGGCCCAACTGGGTGTGGTGATGGGCATGCTGGCGGGGGTATCCCTGACCGCCACTTTAATTTGGTCTGGGGTTGTGGTTGGGGTTATGCTGGCCGTCGGTTGGCTGGCCGCCAAAGTAATGCCCGGAGAACGCAGCGCCCTGCTGGTGGAACTTCCGCCGATGCGCTGGCCGGTTTTTTCCAATGTTATGATTAAAACCCTGGCCCGGCTGGAGTGGTATGCCAAAGAAGTTGTGCCCATTTTCCTGATCGGCACCGTAATCATGTTCCTCCTCAACCAGTTCGGCCTGTTGGCTGGCTTGAACCGCATGATGGAACCGCTGGTGACTGGCTGGCTTGGCCTGCCCGTAGAAGCCAGCTCAGCTTTCCTGATGGGCTTTATGCGCCGTGATTTTGGCGCAACCGGCCTGTTTGTGATGGAAGCCCAGGGGCTGCTCACCGCCAGCCAGGTGGTGGTTGCCATGGTTGCCATCACCCTTTTTATCCCATGTGTGGCAAGTGTTTTCATGATTGCCAAAGAACACGGTCGCAAAACTGCCGCCGCCATGACTTTGTTGGTCTTCCCGCTGGCTTTCCTGGTGGCCGGGCTGCTGCAGCGGGTGCTGGCATGGGTGGGATTATGAACCAGAACATGCTTACCTGCCCCATGTGCGGATTCCGCTTCGACCCGCAGGTCAACCAGGCCTGTAAAGCCTGCCCTATTCACAAAGGCTGCAGCATGGCCTGCTGCCCCTCTTGTGGACATACCACCATCAACCCTTCCCAGTCAGGAGTTGTAAAAATGTTCTCTCTCATGTTCTCTCCCTCACAACATGGCCCTCTGACCGACCGCCTGCGCCGCAAAAACAGCCCCATCCAAGCCACCTGCCCCCTGACCCAAATTAAACCCGGCCAGGAAGTTCAGGTAACCGAGATCTCTGCAGCACTCACCCCCGGCAAAAAAGCGCACTTGCTGGCCTATGGGGTCACGCCGGGTCAGCGGGTAAAGGTGCTGCAAAACAAACCCCTGACCATTGTCCAAATTGATTTCACAGAACTGGCGCTGGATAACGAATTGGCCAACGCCGTCCAGGTCAGCGCCCCCGCCTGAAGACCTACCCAGGCAGGGCTGTGCCAGCCTGTTCACTCGCCTGCCCCTACCTCTCGTCCAGGCAAGGGCAGGCCTTGTTACCCAACACCTTATCCCCCTCCCCCTATCGGCCACACACTGCTTGCTCCGCGCTCGCTGCTCCCTACTCCCTTCTCCCGGCTACAATCCACAAGCTACAAGCGACACGCCACAAGCTACAGGCTCCCGACCAACCTTGACAAACCTCAAAAACTCCACTAAAATTCGATTGTTGAGCAATCATTCAACTATTGGAGCCTGAAACCAATGAACCCTTCGCACCTGGATGATGATTCCGCCGCTCACCTGGCCAACCTGTTTGCCGCCCTGTCGGACCCTACTCGCTTACGCATCATTTCACTGCTGCTGGATGGCGAAATTTCGGTGGGTGAACTTGTCGCCAGGGTTGGGTTGAGCAAATCAGCTGTTTCCCATCAACTGCGCGGGCTGCGCGACAAACGCCTGGTGCGCTCACGCAAAGAGGGAGTCCGGGTGTTCGTTTCTCTGGACGATGAACATGTCACCGAACTTTACCGCCTGGGACTTGAACACATTCGCCACGGCTGAGCAAGCCAGCCTCAGCAATGCCTCAACCCAGCCCAATTTCACCCACCTTGGAACTGCCCATGAACCTACCCACCACCCTTGAAATCCCGGTAAAAGGAATGGATTGCGCCGAGTGCGCCATGCATGTGGAACACGCCCTGGCGGCCTTGCCAGGGGTTGCTGGTGTGGATGTCTTCCTGACATCCGAGAAAGCCATTCTACACCTGGAACAAACCGCCCAGCTCGAAATTTCCGAGATACGCCAGGCGGTTGAAAAAGCAGGCTACACTGTCCCGGCCATGGCCAACGAAAGCGCTCCTGCTGCCCCTGGTCAATTCGAATCGTTCACCCGCACCGCTGCCAACCTGTTTGGGGTGGTCTTTGGGGCAGTACTGTTTATTGTGGTCATTGGGGAATGGCTTGGCTTGTTCGAGAAACTCACCACACTGATCCCCTGGTACCTGGGCCTGACCATCGTCATCCTGGGCGGGCTGCCGATATATCAAAATGTCATCCGGGCAGCCCTACAGCGCAAAGTGCTGGCGCATACCTTGATGACCTTTGGTGTCATTGCGGCCCTGCTGGTTGGCGAGTGGATCACCGCTGCAGTGGTCGTTTTTCTGATGCGGGTGGGCAATTACGTGGAGGGTTTCACCACAGAACGCTCGCGCCGGGCCGTGAAAGACCTGGCCGCGATGGCCCCCAAAACCGCCCGGGTGGTGCGCGCTGGAGAAGAGCAAATCGTCCCAGTCGAAAGCGTCCAACCTGGCGAGCACATTGTTGTGCGCCCTGGCGAAAAAATCCCGGTAGATGGATTGGTGCTGACAGGGCATGCCGTAATCAACCAGGCTGCCATCACCGGCGAAGCCATGCCCGTCGAAGCTGGCCCGGGCGCAAAAGTTTACGCCGCCACACTGGCCCAGTTGGGCAGCCTGGAAGTGCAGGCCACCCATGCCGCTGCAGACAGCACTTTTGGACGAGTGATTAAATTGGTTGAGGAAGCGGAAGCCCACCGGGCAGATGTGCAAACCATCGCCGACCGCTTTTCGGCCTGGTATCTACCCGTTGTGGCCAGCCTTGCAGCCCTCACCCTGCTGCTGCGGCAAGACCCGTTGGCGGCTGCGGCGGTGCTGGTCGTTGCCTGCTCATGTGCATTTGCCCTGGCCACCCCAATTGCCATGCTGGCCTCGATTGGAGCCGGGGCAAAAAAGGGCTTGCTGGTGAAAGGGGGAAAATACCTGGAACTGCTCTCCCGGGCCGATGTGCTGCTGCTCGACAAAACCGGCACCCTCACCCTGGGCCGCCCGCACATTGAAGCCATCTTCCCACTCAACGGCCAGCCACCGGAACACATCCTGGCCCTGGCCGCCTCTGCCGAACGCTATTCAGAGCATCCCCTGGCAGAAGCCGTGCGCAGTGCTGCCCGTCAGCGAGGTTTGCAGCCCGGTGCACCGCAGGATTTCAGCGCAGAACCCGGTAAAGGCGTGCGCGCCCGGGTAAACGGCTCGTGGGTTGAGGTAGGCAGCCACCGAATTTTGCCAGCCGGACAACTCATTCCGGCCGAGATACAAGAAAAAACCGAGGGAAAAAGTGTGCTTTACGTGGTGGAAAATGGCCACCTGCTGGGGCTGCTGACTGCAGCCGACACCCTGCGCCCGGAGGTTCCGGCAGCCCTGGCCCGAGTGAAAAACCTGGGCATTCAAACCATTGAGCTGCTGACCGGCGATAGCCCACAAACTGCCGCTGAACTGGCCAGCCAATTGGGGGTTGCCTACCAGGCCAACCTGCTGCCTGAAGACAAAATTGCCATCGTCCGGGCCTACCAGTCTGCCGGCCGCACGGTGGTGATGGTTGGCGATGGCGTTAATGATGCGCCCGCCCTGGCTCAAGCAGATGTGGGCATTGCCATGGGTGCGGCAGGAACCGATATCGCATTCGAAGCCGCCCATGTCGCCTTAATGCGGGAGGATTGGAACCTGGTGCCCATGCTTTTCCAACTTGCCCGGCGCACCATGCGCGTGGTTCGCCTGAATATTGGGTTTACTGCCGTGTATAATCTTGTGGGTCTCTCGCTGGCGGCCCTGGGCTTTTTGCCGCCTGTTCTGGCTGCCGCAGCCCAATCCCTGCCCGATATCGGCATTTTGGCGAACTCTTCAAGATTACTGCGCCAGAAATTGTAAAAAGGTGAAACATGGATGAAGAAAACCTGCGCATTGCCCCGCAAAAACACATTGCCCTGATTGCCCACGACAACATGAAAAACGACCTGCTCGAATGGGCAGCGTTTAACCGTGAAACCCTGGCCCGTCATGCGCTCTACGGCACCGGCACAACCGGCTCCCTGGTGGAAAAAACCCTGGGGCTGCCCGTTCACAAGCTGCAAAGCGGACCGATGGGCGGCGATTTACAAATAGGGGCAAAAATATCGGATGGCATTATTGATTTCCTGGTTTTTTTCTGGGACCCACTGGCCCCGATGCCCCATGACCCTGATGTCAAAGCGCTTTTGCGCATCGCTGTGGTGTGGAACATCCCTTTTGCCTGCAACCGGGCTTCAGCCGATTTCCTGATTTCTTCCTCTCTGATGGAGGGGGAATACCAGCGCAGCATCCCAGACTACGCCGCCTACAAAAGCCGCATCCTGCCCGGCCTTGCCCCGGAAAAAACAGCCTGACTGCCCGATGACGCTGCGGCCAAACCCAAACCAGGCCAGGGCGCAAACCCCACCGGCAGTATACAGGTTGGCAGTCCTGCTTCTGGCGGCTGCACTCTGGTTAAGCGGCTGCGACCAGGAACCCGCCCCAATCAACCTGGTCACCGCAACCGCCCCAGGCATGCTGGGCGACCCAACAACCCTCGGGCAGGCAAACCCCGCCAACCCGGCACAACTTGCAGGGGAAACGGAAGGTCCTCCTTTGCAAGCCCTGCGGGTGGAGGCCATCAACGCATTCCCAACCCCGCAGGGAGAATACACCATCATCGGTGTGGTAAACAACCCTCTGGATGTCGGTTGGCGCAGCGTGCTGCTTGAACTGGTGTTCAAAAATGATGCTGGCGAAATGGTAGCCACCGCAGAAGCCAACCTTACCCTGGACACGCTGGCCCCCGGCGGCAAAGCCCCTTTTTCCAAAACATTCGACCGCCTGCCCCCAGGAACCACCCAGTTGGTGATCGAGGCAATTGCTGGCGAAACCTTCAGCTCACCCATCGTCAACATCGCAGTAGCCCGCACCAACCTGGTCTCTGGGCCAGATGGAGCGCTTTACCTGGCAGGGGAATTGGTAAACCGCAGTGAAGAGCCGGTAGAAATCCAGGCTGTGGCAGGCATGGCCTATTCGGCCAACGAAATTCTACTGGCAGCCGGCCTGGCAGATGTCTTCCCATCCTACCTGGATGGTGCGGGGGTGGAAACCAATTCAGCACCTTTCCGAATTGCGCTGCCAGCAGCAGCAGGCAGCCCGGCCCGAATGGAAGCCTGGGTGCAGGCGGTTCCAGCCCAGCCGCGATCCATTGATATTGGGCTCTCAGAATTTCGCAACTACCTCAGCGCAGCAGGAGAACTGTACATGACGGCTGAAGTGACGAATCTCTCGACGCACCCGCTCCAACTGCGCCTGCTCGCGGGAGTCTATGCACAAGATGGTGCAGTGCTGGACGCAGCCACAGCCCGCCTGCCCTTTGAAGTCCTGCTGCCTGGGGCATCTCTGCCCGTAGTCCTGACAGGCTGGCGTGCGCTGCACAGCGTCCCCGGCTTATACACAGCCCTGGCTCACGAAGCCACCTTCCAGGTTGAACCGCTGCCTGGAAGCGAAAACCCGCCCACCGCAGTTACCCTGCGGACGAACAGTGAAAAATTTTCGATTGAGGGCAGTTCAGTCTTCTTTTCCGGGGTTGTCAGCAACCCGGCCGATGTCCCCGCCGAGCGGGGTGTGGTGGTGGCATTTTTACGCGATGCAGAAACTGGGCTGGTGCGGGTGGTGGGCATTGCTGCCATATCCGGCAGGCTGGAACCCGGCCAAAGCCAGCCATACAGCCTGACAGTTCCTATCCCTCCGGGGTTGGACCCTGCTAACCTGGAGCACGGCGTTCTCTCCCAGGGTATTCAGCCTTAAAAAAACTCTCTGCTTCCGGCGACACAGGACGAATAGGTAACTGGCAATAAAAAAGGGCTGCCCGGTATTGAGCAGCCCTTTGAGGTCGTTCCCTGGTTGGGTCAGGCAGTCACTTCCATCAACATGGGTTCGAGAATCATCTCCAACGCCATGGTGTGGCTGCAGCGGCCCCGGTTTTGGAAAAAGTCGCAGGTGCAGGTCCATACGCCTTTGTCGAAGGTGACAGTATGCGGGTTGTTGGCCCCGTCAAAATGGACTTTCAAGGTCTCAAAATGAATGCGTTCTTTTTCAGCAGCGTAAAGCTTGGCTTTTTGAATTTTTCCGATCATTCCAGAATCCATAGTTGGGTCTCCTTTTGGTAGATTTTTACCGGGACAGATTCCCGGAGAACAGGTAAAAAAAACAAAAACACGCGTGGACGCGTGTTTCTTACAGCCGTGTTCGGTTGTTCAGGAGAAAAATTAAGCGCATAGCAGCACACTCCTGAGATTCATACCCCTATTGTACCCCAATTTTGTAATTGAGCGCAAGGAAAAGCGCGATATTCACAGGAGTTTCTTAAAGTCACAAACTTCTGTGAAAGTCATGGGAACGGGATCGTTATCCACCCCCATCGCCGATCGCGACCACCATGGCGATGGCGTGGGTTTGTGAGTGCGACAGGCTGACCGACCAGGACACCAACCCCATTTCAGCGGCGAGACGTTGGGCTGCACCCTGCAGCACCAACTGCGGCGCGCCAAATGCATCGCGCAGCACTTCAAGGTCGGTAAACTTTACCGCACCAATTCCGGTGCCAAGGGCTTTCGCTGCTGCCTCCTTGGCGGCAAAACGCGCTGCCAGGGAAGACAGGTTCCCACTGCACAGGGCAATTTCCTGGCTGGTAAAGACGCGCTGGAGAAAGTGGTCGCCATGGCGCGCCACCGCGGCCTCAATTCGCTGGATTTCTACCAGGTCCACGCCAGTACGCAAGGCAACCGGTGCCATGAGCCTAACCCCGCCGCCCCGCCAGGGATGGCCCTGCCGTGGTAATCACCAGGTTTTCCGGGTTCCAAAAAGCCTGGGCAGCTTCCAACGCCTGGCCTGCGGTGATGGCGCGGATGCGGGTTTCATAATCCAGGTAGTAATCCAAACCCAACTGGTAGCGTTCGATGTTTAACATCACTGCCGCGACCCCGGCATTCGATTCGAGCGAAAGCGGCAGGCTGCCCACAAAGTTTTCTTGTGAATCTAACAGTTCTTCGGCGGTGATGCCATGCTCTACCAGACGGGCAATTTCGGCCTGGATGAGGGCAATAGCGCGCTCGGTGTTTTCAGGGTCTACCCCGGCGCATACATACCAGGGACCCGGGCCAATTCCGCCAGAAAGCCCGGAATAAGCATAATACGCCAACCCGGCATCTTCGCGCACCACCTTACCAATCCGGCCATACATACCAAACTGGCCGAAGACATGATTCGCCATGACTGCGGGCAGGTAAAGCGGGTGAGCCCGCGCAGGGCCAACCACCCCTACAAACAAATCTACCTGGCTTTTGTCGGCCATTGGAATATCGCGGCGGCGAATTCCAACCAGCGGAGAAACCGGCGGCAAAATGGCCTGGGCAGGCTGGTTGGGGTTTTGCCAGTCGCCCAGTGCAGCGGCCACTTTTTCCACGGCTTTTTGTGGGTTCACCCCCCCCACGAGGCAAATGGTCAACCCGCGCGGCCCATAAGTCGATTGGTGAAACTCGGCCAGGTCATGGCGGGTCAGTTTGCGCACCGTTTCGGGGTGACCTTCCACCGGCTGTCCGTAGGGATGATCGCCATACAGCAATTCATCAAAGGCCAACGAGGCCATGGCCTCGGTGCTTTGGGCGCGCAGCGCCAGGCCAGTGAGAATTTGCGCCCGTAAGCGTTCCACCTCAGCCGGTGGGAAAGCGGGTTTACGAAGGGCGTCGCTCGCCAGTTCGAGCAGCAGGTCCAGGTCTTCGGCCAACACTTTGCCGCTGAACCCCACAGTAAAATTCCCGGCATCAAACCCGAGGCTGCCACCCACACTCTCTAAAGAGTCATAAATTTCCATGTGACTGCGCTTGCCTGCACCCCGCATCAGAGCATCCGCGGTGAAACTTGCCAACCCCAGTTTACCCACCGGTTCATACAACTGGCCTGCAGGCAGGTAGCCTGAGAGCAAAACCGAAGGGCTTGCCGCGTTTTCGCGTGCCAGCACCACGATCCCATTGGGGAGAACCACCCGAAAAATATCATCCGAAGCGGGTAGAGAAGAGATCCGTTTAAGGGTGTTTTGCTTTTTCATCATCGCTCCCGGGTTATTCTTCATCCAGTTCCACTTCCATTTCACCCTCTGCTTCGCCATTGGGAAGGTATTCTCCCAGGGTGCGGTTTTGTGGGCGCAGGTAGGTTTGAGCAACCCGCTGTACATCGCCAGGGGTCACAGCCGCCAACCGCTCCAGGTAGGTTTCGAACCAGGTTACCGAGTCAAACATCTCAGTATAGCCAAGCCAATAAGCCTGGTTGGTGATGGACTCCGTACCATAAGCAAACATGGCCCGGGCCTGTTTAACCGCTCGTTGAAGTTCAGCCGGGTTGGGGGCATGCTCCTGGATTTTCTCAATTTCCACTTCCAACGCTTTTAGCGCTGTGGCCGTGTTTTTCTCGGGATGAGTAATGACGGTAAGGGTATAGAGGTATGGGTCAATCGTGGTTTGCAGCCCACCCGATGCCGAAACGGCCAGCTCAGTTTCAACCAACGCTTTGTAGATGCGGCTGGTTTTATTGGAAATACCCCCATCTCCAAACATGTTCATATTCAACGGCCCAGCCAGCAGGCTGCTGAGCGCAATCAATGGAATAAAATCAGGGTGGGTTGCGCCAGGAATGTGGTAGCCCAGTTCAGCAAAGGCGGTTTCACCCGGGCCTTCCACCCACACCCGCCGTTCTCCACCCTGGGGCGGTTCTTTACGAATGCGCCGGGTAATGGGTTCGCCTGGCGCCAGACCCCCAAAAAATTGTTCGACCTTTTTCAGCATCTCTGTTGTATTAAAATCCCCGGCAATCGCCAGCACGGCGTTATTGGGAACATAATAGCGGCGGTAATGGCGGTAAAGCTCATCGCGCTGGATGGCTTCGAGGTCGGCCATGTCGCCAATCACATCGTGGTGGTAAGAATGAACCCGAAAAGCCGCAGCCTGGAGTTCTTCACCAAGTTTAAAGAACGGGCTGTTCTCGTTGCCCTGGCGCTCGGAAATGATGACGCTGCGTTCAGCCTCCACATCTTCGGGCTTAAACAGGCTGTTCGCCATCCGGTCGGCTTCCAGTTCCAGCGCCAGGTCTGCATGTGCAGAAGGCATGGTCAGGAAATAGGTCGTCCAATCCATGGAAGTCATGGCATTCCAATAACCACCCAGGCGGGAAATGGCCTTATCCAGGTAGCCACCGGGAAAGCGCGGCGTGCCGCGAAACTGCATATGCTCCACCCAATGGGAAATGCCAGTATACCCAGGCGCTTCGTCGCGCGAACCCACCCGGTACCACACCCAACTGCTAACCAGGGGCGCGGTATGAATTTCCCTGAGCAGCACCCGCAGCCCATTGGACAACTGCACAATCTGAGGTTTTTGGGTCATTAGCGATCTCCAACAAGGTTGGCGCACAGGCTGCCTTGCGCTTCTCCACACAGCGCCTGGTTCCAGGAGGTGGGGGTGTCATCCAACAAAAGTTTGTAGGGACCGACCACGTTTTGCAGCCCGGTGAAAGGCACATGCAGGTCGGTCTGGTTCAGGGGGATGTTTACCGGAACCGACAGGTTAACCGGCACGGTTAACACCACCGGAATGGTGGTATCCACTGGAACATCCAGGTTCAACTCCACAGGGAGCACCGTGCCTGCGGGCAAAATAATGTCGGTGGGAGCGTTGTTCAGGGTAAAAAACGGGGTGATAATCGTCACACTGGCCCCTTTGATGGAGGTGTTCTGGGTGAGCACCACGTTGGTTTCTGTCTCCAGCGGCAGCAAGAACTGCACCGGAATGGTGTCGTTGACCATAATGGTATCGTTCACCTGGATGGTGGTGGCGATGACCGATTGGTCCATTTTGACAAAATTCTCATGCAGGCCGTTGATAAGCTGGTCGGAAACCACGGCGCGGAGGGCAAACAACTGGTCGGCTACCACGATCAGGACAACGATCAGGATAAGGTTAACCACCAGGGAAAGCGTGCCGGTAATGTTCCAAAAAGCGGGTGCAAATTTCCTGCGCGCATACCAACGCGAAAACCAACCCTGTTTCCGAGGCCGGGGTGCGGGTTTTACTTCTTCGGGTTCGGGGTCAATCAATTCAAATTCTCGAGTCATGGCGGCGTTTACTCCACGGTGCGGGAAAGGTCATGCTTAAAAGAAAAAAGGCATCTGAAATATGAGAGAAATATAGCACAGTCCGCCCTTAAAGAAAAGGTGGACTCAATTTACAGTCAGGAGTTTCTTAAAGTCAGAAACTCCTGTAAAAGTCCAGATCCCCAC
>CAZAYY010000010.1:0-148771 GCA_964489525.1 uncultured Anaerolineales bacterium | reverse complement strand
TCCCCCGCCCCAGGCCTGGGGCAGGGGACTTTAAAACGATTTTGGGGCTGGCGCAAACCGCGAAGCCAGCCTTCGCCAGCCCCACCCCCCCCCAACTTTACGCAAGGACCAAAAGGGATGACCCGGCAAAACCCGCGACGACAAGGGACATTCCAAATGTCCATGGACGCCGTCTTGCTGCACCAACGCGGCATTGAAGCCACCCGTGCCCGGCTGGTGAATCCATCTTTCAGCAGGTATGGCAGGATGCAGACACCATGCCCCTGGCACATGTCTTAAGGACTGGTTCGCCCCTACGGATGTTAAAACGGCCTGAAACCAGGCCGCCTGCCATCTATGTTAAGGCTTCTTAACACGATCGTATAGTAATTGTAGGTTTAGCGTTTAGTTATTTCCCCCATCATTTGCTAAAATGAAGGTATAGGGTGATTTTCTTCTTCTCCTCCTTAGTATGAGAACCGGGTGTGGCGTCCCGGTTCTCTGTGATTAATCCCCTAACTTATTTCATCACTGCATGATAGCGGAAACAATCCACTGTATGGTCATTGACCATGCCCACTGCCTGCATGAAGGCGTAGCAAATGGTTGGTCCCACAAAAGAAAACCCGGCTTTAACCAGGGCTTTGCTCATGGCCTGAGAGGCGTCCGTTTGGGCCGGGAAGTCGCTCAGGGTGCGGTTGTGGTTGATTCGCGGCTGCCCGTCCACAAAGCTCCACAAAAACGTGCTGAACTCTCCCGGTTTTTGTTCAATTTCTAAATATGCCCGGGCATTTTGAATAAACGCCCGTACCTTTGCCCGGTTGCGAATGATGCCAGGGTCTTCGAGCAATGCCGCAATTTTGACCTCATCGTACCTGGCCATTTTCTCAGGGTCAAAGCCATCGAACGCCCTGTAATAGCCGTCGCGCCGCTGTAAAATAGACCACCAGGTCAGGCCAGCCTGGGCACCATCCAACAGCAGCTTGGCAAACAGCGCCTGGCTGTCGTACACCGGAACCCCCCATTCCTCGTCATGGTATGCCGTGTAGACCGGGTTTTTCACCGGGACCCAGGGGCAGCGAATCACTTCATTCGATGCGTTCATCTCCATCTCCTTGGTCGGGGTGTTTGCCATCCCAACCAAATTTTCGTAAGTCAATTTTGCCGTTCGCAGAAAAAACAACCCCTTCAGCCTGCAGCAGTTGGCGCTGGCGTTCCCCGGCGCCTTTGGCCAGGCTGGGCTGCCCCTGGGCGTTCACCACCCGCTGCCAGGGTACATCCGGGGGACAGTTGGCCATGGCGCTGCCCACCCAACGCGCCCCAAAAGCCCGGTAGCGCACCGGGTCAATTCCGGCAGGTGGGTCTACCAGGCTGGCAATTTGCCCGTAGGTGGTTACTTTGCCGGGCGGAACCAAGCGAACCCAGGCCCACACGCGTTCAAAAAACCTGTCCTGGTCTGGAATTGCCACAAAATGGGTCATCTTTTTTACTCCCTTGGCTCAGTTTTCAGACGCAGGCGCTGCGGTTTGGCGCCTGGAACTCTTTCAATCACCCCTCTTGCTTCCAGGTCCAGCTTCACGGTGGTGAAATACCAACCTACCGACCCTTCAAACACGGGCAGCAGCTGCGTTTCAACCGCCAGCAGCAGCTCCACAAAAGACAGCTCCCCGGCGGCAGCCAGGACAGATTCGATAGTTTCGCGCATCAACCGGTATTTGGATGGGTCAATATTCACCCCGCGCTTGTTGGGGTCTGGATGCAGGGTCAGGATTTTATCGGCAGCCATTTTGGCCTCCTATAAAAGAAAAGCAGAATTCTTCAGTCCCGATTGTGTGGATGGGTGAGCAGTATCATTAATTTTACCAGATGCAGGAAAAAGGCTGGAATATCTTCCTACGAACAGGTCTTTGTGCAACAGGGTTCGCTGCATTATTGGTACAATACAGTCAACCAACCACGCCCACCCCACTCACTCTCTCCGCCGCCTTCCTTGGGACACAGGGGGACGGTTGAGCAGTTACAAAATCTCATTTTTTGGAATAGATTTTATGCGCCGTATTCTTTCTGCATCTTTTTTCCTGTGCCTGTTGTTTGGAAGTATCGCCGTGCTTGCCAGGCCAGCCCACAGCGCCAGCGCTGAATCCCTGGTTGGGCTGCGCCTGTCCCCGGATGAATTGGCTTTGTTCGATGCTGCCGGGGTAGAGGCCCAGGTTCGGGTGGATTACGGCCTGTACACCTGGGTGGTGCCCCAGGCCGGGCAAACCTTTCCCCTACCTGCCAGCAGCCTGGTCAACCCGGCGATTTCCAACCCCTACACGCTGAACCTGGCCGGCCAGGATTTTGACCCACTGATGCAAACGCCAGCGATGGACCCTGCCTGGCAGCCTGCCCTGGATTTTGGCCCAAATTTTCACCTGGTGCAGCTGGTTGGCCCGGTAAAAGACGAATGGGTAGACACCCTGCAGGCCAGCGGGCTTGAAGTTGTCCAGTATATTCATCCTTTTACCTATGTGGTATGGGGAACGCCATCCGAACTTGAACTGGCTCGTGCTGCCGCGGCCCACCCGACAGCCGGACTGCCCCAGGGGTTTATTCGTTGGACGGGTGCATTTGCGCCTGCCTACCGGGTGCCAGTCGAGAGCCAATCCCTCGACACCGGGTTGGTTTCTGCGCGCGCCCTGGTGCTGCGCCAGGCCGGGGTGGATAGGGTTTCGGCTGCTCTGCAGCAGTCCGGTGCTGTGGTGGAGGGGCGTGGCTCCGTGGATGCTGCCTGGGATGTTGTTTTGATCACGCTGCCTGCCAGCAGCCTGGCCGCCGCGGCCAGTGTTCCGGGGGTATACACCATCCAGCCGGTTGCCCAGGATGGCGGATTGCGCGGCGAGGTTTCCAACCAGATCAACGCCAACAACCTGAGCGGCGGCGCAGCCCTGCCGGGCTACCGCACCTGGCTGCAAAGCATCGGGTTGAGCGGTGCGGGGGTCACCCTGGCCGTGGTGGATGGCGGCGCGGAAACCACCCATGCCGACCTGGCAGCCCGTTTTGTAGCCTGCACCGGGGTCACCTGCACCGGCTCCGCCGTAGATGTCAGCCACGGCACCCATGTTGCCGGGATTATGGCCGGCGATGCCGCTTCGGGGCGGGTGGATGCCAACGGCTTTTTGCGCGGCCTGGGCATGGCGCCAGGGGCAAACCTGGTGCGTCAGTATTACAGCCCGCATTACTACCAGCTTGCCCAGGGGGTTTACCGCCTGATGACCGATTCTTATCGCAGCGGCGCCCAGGTTTCGGGCAACAGTTGGGGGCCTTCAGCTACGCCCAAAGGATACGACCTGGATACCCGCCTGGTGGACATTGGGGTGCGTGATGCCGACCCGGACGCAGCCGGAAACCAATCGTTGGTGTATGTGGTTTCCATCATGAATGGCAATGGCGGCACAAGCACCCAGGGCACCCCCGATGAGGGGAAGAACCTTTTGCCTGTTGGCTCCACCTATGCCCAGCAAAGTCCCAGCGGCCTGCTGTCGCCCACTATTAACAACATTTCCCCCAACAGCGCCCACGGCCCGGCTTTGGACGGCCGCCACCTGCCTTTGCTGGTGGCACCAGGTTGGTTTGTAGATTCCACGATTCCCACCAACACCTATGGGTTCAAAGGCGGCACCAGCATGGCCTCCCCCCACACCACAGGCTCAGTGGCCTTATTTTTCGACTACTATCGCCAGCGCATTGGCAAAGACCCCAGCCCGGCCATGGTCAAAGCCGCTTTTTTGGCTGTCGCCCACAACCTGGCCGGTTTTAAAGATGCTGATGGCTTCACCCTGGGCCAACCCTTGGACAGCAAGCAGGGTTGGGGCCGGATGAACACCGCGGCGGTGGTGAACCCCCAAAACAGTGTGCTCTATTTCGAAGACCCGCTCCGGTTCAACAACACGGGCGAGCAGTGGACCTGGTATGCCCAGCCGGCCGACCCATCCAAACCGGTGCGCATCATGTTGGCCTGGACAGATGCCCCCGGCCACGGCCTGGGCGGAAGCACCCCCGCCTGGAACAATGACCTGGATTTGGTGGTTGAATATACCGGCGCTATATTCCGGGGCAATGTGTTCAACGCCTCAACGGGTTGGTCGCAGGCTGGCGGGGTGGCTGATTACAAAAACAACACCGAAGGCGTATTTCTGGGCCCAACGGCCAGCGGCGGTGGGTTCACTATACGCGTCCAGGCCGGTAACATCAACTCGGACGGCGTGCCTGGCCAGGGCGACACCACCGACCAGGACTTTGCCCTGGTGTGTTATAACTGCGCTCCGATTTCAGCCAACCCCCAATCGGCTGCTGTTTGCCAGGCCCAACCAGCGGTTTATGACCTGTATATCGCCCAAAGCCAGTTCACCCGGGCTGCGGTCAGTTTTGGCGTAGAGGGGCAGCCTCAAAACACCACGGCTGTTTTCTCACCCTGGGTTGGTTTGCCGCCCGTACGCTCCACCCTGACGATTAATACTGCCGCCGATACCCCCTCTGGCGATTACACCCTGGAAGTTTCTGCCATCAACCAAAGTTCGCTGGTTACCACCACGCTTGCGCTCAGCGTGGGCAGTGTTTCACCTGCCCCGCCGGTGCTGCTTTCCCCCATCAACGATGCTGCAACGGGGCTCCAGCCCACCCTTTCCTGGAGCCCGGTGGCCGCGGTGGCGCAGTACCAGCTCCAGCTCAGCGCTGATGAAAATTTCACCACGCTTCTGCAGGATGTGACGGTCAGTCCGTCGGAGTACACCCTGCCGGTTTCCCTGGAAGGAGGACAGCGTTATTATTGGCGAGTCCGTTCTTTGGGTTTGTGCGGTGAAAGCCCATTTAGTGCTGCCCAAAGTTTTCTTTCCCTCTGGCCGGATGGCGATGAAGACGGGGCTTCAGATGTCCTGGAAGACACCGCCCCCAACAACGGCGATGCCAATGCCGATGGCACTCCCGACCGTGAGCAGTCAAACGTCGCTTCTTTGCCCAATTTACCTGGAACCCATTACCAAACCCTGGCTGTTACCGCGCCTGCCCGGCTGCGGAATGTTGAGGCGGTAACTGGTCCTGTGTCTCCGCTGCCGGTTAACACACTTTTTTCTGAGGGTTTTCTCAGCTACCAGGTGGAACTGCCAGAAGGACAATACACCACAACCCTGACCCTCACGCTCCACTCCGGGGGACTTGCACATTATTACTGGCAGTATGCCCCAGGGTATGGACGTACCGACCCCGGCCTCTTTATTTACACCTATAATGGAAGCACGGGCGCGGAGATTATGCCCGGCCTGGTGCTGCTGCACTTCGAAGATGGCGGGCGCGGCGATTTGGATGGCCTTGTAAATGGGGTGGTCCGTGTATACGGCGGGCTGGATTATGGCTTTTTCCGCTATTTCTTGCCCTGGATTGCGGTTTCAGGATGCTCCACGGAAGACTGCCCATAATTAACCCCGTGTAGTCACCGCTGAAGCCGCATTTCCGCCCCAGCGGGGCGGCATGATTATAGAACCCGGTGCAGCCCAGCTCGCCAATGCCGTAGGCATGGCATGATCCAGCCGCCAGTGCTCAAACGCGCCCCATCATGCCAGCCCTCCGGGCTTCAGAGAATTTCACGGCATTCCCTAGAATCATTACAGCCCTCCGGGCTTGAATGCCTCCACCTTGTAGTCACGACTTTAGCCGTGTCCCCCAACCCAAAGTGGACGATTGAAATCGTCCCTGCCCCCATCCCCTTGCGTTTATTTTTTGCCAGTTTTCACCAGCAGCCGGGCTAAATCCAAAAACTCATCCCATTCTTCTTTGAAGAAGTGCAGGGTGACATTGTTCAGTTCCAAATGGTAGGTGATTTCGCCGTCCGGTTCTTCGGCTTTATAGGCCAGGTAGCTGTCCGTTTCGGCAATCGTATCGGTCTCTAATTCGGGGGTTTCTTGGTTCATTTTTTCTTTCTCCATGCTTTTATCCGGGCAGTTCCAGTGGTCACCAGGCGTTGGATGGTTGCACTGCCAGGGAACTTAAATTCATCATCCAGGGCCTGTTCCGATTCAGGCCAGGGATCCAGGTCGAACATTTTTCGAAAAATATAGCGGCCAAAAAGCGCCAGGGTGGCCAATACGGGTGCAGCCACCAGGAAGCCAATCACACCCAGCAGGTTGGCGGCAACGATGGCAGCCACTAGCACCATGCCAGGGTTGACCCCAAGCGCCTGCCCATACAGCTGGGGGGTGATGTACTGGTCAAAAGCAGAATCCAGCAGCACAGCCGCCCCAACCACCACCACAGCGTACCAAAACGGCGCAAGGCCCATGTAGTTGTCGGGCATAAACAGTGCCACCAGGGCAGTCAGTGTCCAGGTGACAAACGGGCCGGCGTAAGGCACAAACCGGCCTAACCCGGCCATAATTGCCAGCGCCAGGGCGTTGCGCATCCCCAGGGCGCTGTTCAGCACTGCCGAAGCGATAATTGTTACCACAAATAAAAAGAACTGGCTGCGTAAAAATGTGTTCCAGATCCGGCTCAGGCGAGCGCCTAACCGCTGGACATCGTACTCATACCCCGGAATATCAATGTGAACCAACTGCCCCACCGCCATGCGGCGGGTGTCGTTTAAGGTGAAATAAGAAACGAGCAAGACAAACAACAGCCAGCCAATCGTGGTCAGGGTGCTGGATGCCAGCGAACTGACCAGGCTGCCCACTTCGCTGATGGCCGGGCGGATGACGTTGGCCAGTTCCACCAGCAGGCTGTCGATATCAAAATCGCCGAAGCCAAAGCTGAATGGGCCGATGCGAAACTCAGTTTGGGTAAATTCATCCACCAGGCGAGGCAGATCCAGCAGCAAGTTGTTGACAAAACCGATCAGGCTTTGAACCTGGTCCACAATCGCGATGCCCAGCACAACCATGATGCCCACAACGGCAACCACCGTGACCAGGAAAACAATCCCAGTCGCGGTGCTCCACGACAGGCCGGTTTTGGTATGGAGGATTTTCACCATGGGCTGGAGAATATATGCCAGCAAAAACGCCAGCATCAGCGGCCCCATAATGTTCTGAAAGCGTACAGCCATGCCAAACACAAGGGCACCAACCGCCAGCGCCATAAACAGCTTTACGGTGGAACTCCAGGCAGGAGATTTAATCGGTTCCAATGGGTTCATCATGCATGATTATAGCACAGGGGTTTTGCTGTTGAAAAAATCTTTTTAGGGATACCTGTGCCAGGGTTTCTCAGTCGCTGCACTCCTTCGAAATGGCACAATGGGTCGGTTATTTAAAACAAAAAATGACAGCCAGCGTTGAGCTGGCTGTCACCTGGTTTGATGTTATAGACTTGAAAAGAACCGCAAAAAGGGCTAATTTTTATCCAGTTCTTCCAGCGTTTCGAGTTCGTTTTTTAAGTTGCGGCTGCGGGCAATCAGGGTCACCAGGTAGATCAGCATCGTACCAAAGATTACCGCAAAACCAAAAATCATGTAAGAGGTGGTATCGGCAAGGGGTGTTTGCATCAGCATGAGGTTTTCTCCAGAAAAAAGCCAACAGGGGGTTTAAGCCATCAGTTTTAAGCGCAGGTTTTCAACCTTTTCTTGCAGCTCACCCAGCCGGATGCGGTTCCACATCAGATCCACAAACAGCACGGTGAACACAAACAGGCTGATAAAAAGGGTGGTGCGCATGTCGCCATCCATGTTGAATGAGCCAACCGCTTCGGGGTCGGTTGAGCCAATGACAACCGGGTGAATGGTGCGCCAGATGCGGATCGAGAAAAAGGAAATCGGCACACTGATGAAGCCCAAAATGGCATAGACAGCTCCAAAACGGGCGCGCTGGGCCGGGTTTTCAATGCCCTGGCGCAGCAGCAAGTAAGCGAAATAGAGCAGGACGGTGATGGTGGCGGTTACCAGGCGTGGGTCCCAGGTCCACCAGGTGTTCCAAATTGGACGGGCCCAAATGGAGCCGGAGATGATGTTGATAATGGAAAACACCAGCCCCATCTCAACGCCGCCAACGCTGATCATATCCCAGCGCATGTTGCCGGTGGCAAGGTAGATGCCCCCCGTAATGGCTGCAGCCAGGAAGGCCAGCATGCCCAGCCAGCCCGCGGCCACGTGGAAGTAAAACACCTTTTGGACCTGGCCCATTACCGCTTCAACCGGGGTGTTTGCCAGAACCTGCCAGGTGGCAAAAAGCAGCAAGACAATGGCTGCGACATCAAGGATTTTTAATGCAGTTGGTTTAGGGTTCATTTATTTTCTCCATTGTAAAAGGGTATAAGACCTTTGTTTATTCTTCCACAACATATTCAAAAAACAAAAACGACAGGGTGACAAATATGATATCGTAAACAATTAATAAATTCAATGAACTCATCAAGTCAGCCGCAGCAAGCCCTTCTAAAAAGCCGCCTGTGGCGCGCACCGCAGGCAAAATGACCGGAATGGCCAGAGGGAACAGCAAAATGGGCAGCAGAATATCCCGGGTGCGGGTTTGCATGGCCATGCTGGAAAGCAGTGTGCCCACGCCCACGTATCCAATGGACCCCAACAGCACCACACCCAGCAGACCCATGTTGAACAGTTTATCGGTGTTGTAGAGCAGGGCATAAACCGGAATCACCACAGCTTCCACCATCAGCATAAAAATCAGGTTTCCAAAGGCTTTGCCAAAGTAGATTACACTGCGGTCCACCGGGGACATCAACAGGCCTTCGATGCGCCCTTGCTCTTTTTCCACGCCCATCGAGCGGTTGAGTCCCAAGGTGCCTGCGAAGGCAAAGGTGACCCACAAAACCCCGGCAGTGACGTTCTCGCGCACCTGCAAATTGAGCTGCAGGGCGAAGTTAAAAATCAAGATGACCAGCAGCGCAAAAACCAGCATGGATGCCAATAGTTCGCGGCTGCGCATTTCTGCGACTAAATCCTTCCAGATGATCGCGCCCAGGGCGCGCAGGTAACGGGCCAGCGCGCTGCGCTGTGGGGCTGGTGGAAGGACAATTTTGGGTTTAACCACTTCGTTTTCGGGGGTTGTCATGCGTTTCCTAACTTTGAATTGCGCGGCGGTAAAATGCCAGCAGTCCGTCTTGTGGGATGGTGTCGCGTGCAGCCGAGGCGATAATCACGCCTCGAGAAATTACGTCAAACCGGGTGGCCAGGGTTTCCACGCGCGACAGGTCGTGCGAGGTCATGACCACGGTCCGGCCGCGCCCCGCCACCTGGAGCAGCACCTCGTCCAACATGCTGGATGCATCCTGGTCGAGGCCGGTGTAGGGTTCATCGAATAAAATGACTTCCGGGTCGTGCAAAATGGCTCGGGCAATGGCCAGGCGCTGCTGCATTCCCCGTGAATACGTGCGAACCATGTCGTGTCCCCGGTTGGCCAGCCCAACCAATTCGAGCACTTCGGCAATCCGGTAGGAAATATTATTCAGATCGAACATCCGGCCATAAAAGGTGAGGTTTTCGATGGCGGTCAGGTCGCCATAGAGCAGGGTTTGGTGCATCACCACGCCCAGGCGCTGGCGAACGGCTGCAGCCTGTCCGGGCAAGGAATAGCCTGCAATGGTTACCTGCCCCAGGGTGGGCCGGGCCAACGAAGCCAGGATGCGCAAAAAAGTGGTTTTTCCAGCGCCATTGGGGCCTAGCAGCCCTACAAATTCACCCTGTTCGGCGGAAAAATCTAACCCGCGCAGGATCGTTTTAGGACCGAAACGTTTGACCAGCTTGCGAACTTCAATCATCCTGGCCTACTTCAAGCCATGAATTTTTGCCAGCTGTGCTTTAAGGGCAGACCGGCGTTCGAGATAGGCGATTTCTGGCAAATCGCCGCGCTTATATTGGTCATCCAGCGCCAGGATGGCGTCCATCACCGCTTCAGCGTCCTGAAAAACCGGTGCAGCCTCTTCCTCTTCCAGTACTTCCTCAGGGCTGGGTTTTTCTCCATTGGTAGATTGCTGACCGTAGTACAGCCACGCACCAGCGCCAATCAAGACAATCCCAAACGCTCCCAGGCCAATCATCAGGTTGTTGCGGTTGCTGGTGTCAATGGCAATGCCTGATTCTTCCCGCACACTTCCAGAGATGTTGAAAGATAATTCACTTCCGGCGGCCAGGTTGCCCCCAGTGTACACCTGGTAAACCACATCTTGAACCTGGCGGGGGGAACTTTCGACCATCTGGTCGCTTTTGAACTTAATGCCTGAATCAGGAAGCATGACGATGGCCGCGCTGACGGGCAGGTTGAGCTGTTGAATAATGTCCAACTTGCGGTCATAGACAAAGTCGTATGAAAACAGGATTTGTGTTTGGCTCGCACCCGGGTAAACCGGGCTGCGGTCCCCAAAGCCCCCGGGTATTTCTACATAGCGATCCCCCAGGACGCCATCTTGAAACTGCAGGTTGGTGGCCCCTTCGGGTAAATTAAAAATCAGAACCGGCTGTTCATTGGAGGGGGCGATCACCACCCGGCTGTCGGTGTTCGAGATGATGAAAAGCTGGGAAACCCGAACCAGGTTTACGTCAATAAACTCAAAAAACACATGCAAGCGGTCTACCACAATGCTGGATTGGTCGGTGGTCACGTCGTAAACCTGGACCGGTAAAAGCAAGTTTTCCAGGTCCGACTCGGCAACCACGATGTCCGAGGTAAAGGTGACCCCGTTATAGTTAATCGCGGCCAGATAAACTCGCCCGGCTTTCATTTGTGGGTCAAGATAGGTGTATGTGCCTTCTCCCGTAGCGGGCAGCTGCTCGGCAAACACCTGTTCAAAATTTTCATAGGCATATAACTCAACCGTCAGGTCGGGCAGCAGGGGGGTTCCGGGTGCATTGAAAACCTGGACGGTAACAGAGCTGGCTGCATCTGTGGCTGCTTCAGCCGTGACCACGGGTTCTAAAACTGCCGGGTCACCGGTGGTAGGCAGGGTTTGTGCGGTGGTGCCAGGGGTGCTAAAACTGAGCGTACGCACGAAGGCGGTTAAGGCCCAGCGGTCTGAGGCGGTGAAAGTGGTTTCGAAGTCGGGCATATCTTTAAAAGGTGGGTGCAGCGTCAGGCCGAACAGGTCGGCTGCCGACAAATCGGCCAAGCGCTGCTGCTCTGTCAGGTTAGCTGGTTTTTGAGAGAGCGTGGCTGCATCCACCCCATTGCCCCGGCCATCTTCGCCGTGGCAGCGAGCACAGTTGGCCAGGTAGAGCTCTTTGCCCAGGTCAATGACTTCTTGGGGGGTGCTCAGGGTTAGGGCATAGGCAACCACATCCCAGCGCTGGCGGTCTGAAAGGCTGTTAAACGGCGGCATGTACCGGTCAATTCGGCCCATGGTTACCACCTGGTACCAGTCTGCTGGTCGCGCCATGCGGGCAACGGTTGGGTCCCCAATGGGAATCACCGGGTTGGGCAGTTCGGCTGCTTTTGGCCCGTCACCGCGCCCGGTGTCTCCGTGGCAGGGGGCGCACTTCTCGGCGTAAATCGCCTGGCCGTTGACGGGGTCAGGTGCCACCAGCGGGAAAAAGGTCTGGTTGGTGGGGGCTGCCTGTTGGGTGGGTTGGACAAAGCTGCTTTGGGCTGTGGGGTTGGCGCGCACAACAGCCCCTGGTGGGGGTTGTAATTCCGATGCCAGGGGAAAACAGCCGGCCAGCAGCACAGCCAGGGGAAGCAGAGCAAGCGGGGAAAATATAAAGCGCAAAAACTTCATGAGCCGGTTATCCTTCGAGATGGGTGCAAATTCATATGATATTGGGCAAAATTGCCCTTTGTTTTGTTTAGCGCTCGCCATGCAGCGCGTTGCCGCACTTCGAGCAAAACTTATCCGTCCGGTGGATGGGCGCGCCGCACTGCGAACAGAACCCGGCAGTGATTTCTCTGCGATCTTCTTTTTCGCGTTTTCGGGCTGCGATCATGGCTTCTAATTCGTCATCGGGAGCGGTGACAAACCGGGCCTGCCGGCTTTGGGTTTCGGCGTCTCGCTGTGCCCGGCGGGCTGCAATTTTTGACTCCAGTTCGCTGTCGCTGGCGGATTTTTTGCCTTTTTTGCCCTGGGGTTGGGCGGCATCCAGTTTTTGGTAGATATCCGCTGCAGCACGCATGAGCGCACTGCGCTGTTCAGGATAGTCTTCTTCCGGAATTTTTCCAAGAATGTGGTCAAACTCCAATTCTTTGAGGGCATCCAAAACCTGGTCGCGTTCCGCCAGCAGCCCCGAGTAAATATGTTCCTGTTCCGAGACAATCTGCCCGGTATGCAGCATCAGTGGGCGGGCTACAATCACAATCACGCCAACCAAAACCGCCAGTAAAAGAAAAATTGAGCCTAAGTCCATTGTGTTATCCGTTCCAAGTTAAGTTTATTTTTGCAGCAGAGGGTCAATTGACCGGCGAATTTGCGAAAGCGAGCTGTAAGGCCCAATCATGACATCCGCCAACACCCCATTTTGATCTATGATATAGGTTTCCGGAACGCCTCGAATGCGAAAGGCCTGGGAAATGCGGGTGCCCAGGTCGGGTCCGTTTGGATAGGTGATTTTAAATTTCTCCAAATAAGCCAGCGCTTCGGGTTCAGTATCCACGTAATCCACACCCAGGAAAACGACCTCCCCGGTCGGTTGGTAATATTCCCAGGCGGCTTGCAAGTCTGCGGCTTCTTGTTCGCAGGGCTTACACCACGAAGCCCAAAAATTGAGCACAATCACTTTTCCGCGCAAATCTTTCAGAAAAATTTGGTCACCTTCAAAGGTGGTTAAAACCAGGTCTTCGGGCACTTGATCGCCTTTGACAATGGGGCCTTCGCTGCTCCGGCGCATCCCAATGGCTACCATAATGAGCAGTGTAAACACAAAAACAAAAGCCACGCCCCAGCCAATGACGGTCGCTTTCGAGCGGGGGGGTTCAGGGGGGGAGGTTTCAACTGGGTTCATAGATTATCCCTCAAAGTGTAGATGCTTAGCTGCGCTTGCGCAGGTCTTCTTCGATGCGCCGGGCGTAATCATCCAGCGGTTTGGGTTGAGTTTCAACCGGTTGGGGAGCCTGGTTTTGCCAGCCGCGCAGCACCAGTACGGTAATGATGATCGCAATGAAAATTACGGCGGGAGGCACAATGTATACCAGCCAGTTTAACCCTTCGCGGGGAGGTTCGGCCAGCACGCGGTCGCCATATTGGGCAACAAAGTAATCTTTAATTTGCTGTTCAGACCAACCTTCAGCCAGTTTTTGCCGGATGAGTTCGCGCCATTGATGACAGGCCTGCGTGCCGCAGACATCCAGGGGGATGTTCTCGCACACCGGGCAGTACATCTCTTTCGCAATCGCGTTCACGGCATTATCGTCGGGAATGTCGGTGGCGGTGGTTTGCGCCAGGGCTGGCAAAGCCAAGGCAAGGCTGGCGCCTAACCCCAGGAGAAATGCGGCAGCCAGCCGGGCAAAAGCCACTTTGTGGCTGGCTGAAATTCGTGCAAAGGTCAATGGGAGCATGATTTTACCCTTTTTATTTTGGCTCAGGCACGGGCGCCCGCGAAATTTTTCTGGCGTGACGTCGCGCGCTGGGGTTCTTCTTTTTCGGGCCAGGCGGCCACGATGGTGCCCAGGATGAAAATGATCCCGCCCAGCCAGACCCAGTTCACCAACGGGTTGTGGTAAATCTTGAAGGTGGCTGCCTGGGTAGAAATGGGCTGCCAGTCAATCAACAGCACATAGAAGTCGTCTTCCAGGGTGCTGCGCACCCCAGGGATGGTCATGGGCTGCTGGGATTCGTAAAAGAAATCGCGGCGGGGTTTGATCAGCCCCACAAACTCATCATTTTTATACACGCTAATTTCGGCCTGGGCCACGTTGCGGTTATCGGCTGTGTCCCATTCACCGAGGGCATCATAGGTAATGGTGTAATTGCCCAGGCTCATTTGCCCACCCAGGGGGATGGTGCCTTGAGTTTCCGTTTGGAAAACCTCAATACCAATGATGCCAATGGCCATCAGCACAACGCCAAGGTGGATGACATAACCACCATAGCGCCGGCGATTGCGCCCAATCAGGTACCAGAAGGCAACCAACAGGTTTTCAGCGTGGGTTTTGTGGCGAGCCCAGGCTGCCCGCCAGTATTCATACAGGGTAACAAACCCGACAAAAACGGAAAGCCAGACGCCCAGGATGGCCCCAAAGTTGCGCACCCCAAAAGCGAACATGACCACTGGCACCACTACGGAGGCAACCACCGGTTTCCACACCGCGCTGCCAATGGATTTGAATGTGGAATGCCGCCAGGCAGCCAGCGGGGCGATGCCCATCAGCAGCAGCAGACCCAACCAGAGCGGACCGGTTGCCCGTTCGTAGTAGGGTGGGCCTACCGTTACCTTTTGCCCGGTTACCAGTTCTGAAACCAGCGGGTAGATCACGCCCCAAAAACAAACCACCAGGATGCTCATAAACAAAATGTTGTTCAGCGCAAACAGGGCTTCGCGCGAGAATAAAGAAGTAAGCTGGTTCTCCGAGCGCAGAATATCCCAGCGGTAGAAGAGCAGCAGCATGGAAATAATAAAGGTAATTCCGATGAAGCCAAAGAACATCGGCCCGATGGCGCTTTGGGCAAATGAATGGACCGAAGACAAAACGCCAGAACGGGTCAGGAAAGTCCCAAAAATCATCAATGAATAGGTCAGGATGATCAGCACCATGATCCAGCGTATGAGCATGCCGCGCTTTTCCTGGATCATTACCGAGTGCAAAAAGGCCGTACCAGTCAGCCAGGGCATAAAAGCGGCGATTTCAACCGGGTCCCAGCCCCAGTAGCCGCCCCAACCCAGTACGTCATAAGCCCAGCGCCCACCCAGAATGAGGCCGAGGGAAAGGAACAGCCAGGCCACCAGCGACCAGGCCCGGGTGACACGAATCCAGCGGTCGTCGGTGCGGCCAGTCACCAGGGCTGCAATGGCGAAGGCATAGGGGATGACATAGGCCACAAAGCCCAGGTACAGCATGGGCGGGTGAATGATCATGCCCGGGTGGCGCAGCAGCGGGTTCAAACCACGCCCATCCACCGGCACAAAGGGAATCGAGCCGGCAGGTTGGAACATTTCGGTGAGGATGGTGCTGGTTCCAGGGATTTGCCACAGGCGCACAAACGGGTTTTCGAAGAAGATGACCAGGGAGAGGAAGAAACCCAGGGTGACCAGGTTAACCATAATCACCCAGGGCAGCAGTTCCCGGTCGCGGTCCCAGTTGCGCAAAGTGACCGCTGAAGCAAACGCAGCCATGAGCCAGCCCCAAAAAACCAGCGAACCCGCTTGTCCACCCCACAAAGCGGTTACTTTTAAGTAGGTGGGCATGCTGTCGCTGGTGACGGAGTACACAAATTCCACCTGGTAGTCTCCATTTACCAACAGGTAGATGATTGCCAAACAGGAAAGCGTGATTAAAGGAAAAGTCAGCAGCATGGCGCTGCGCGCACTTTCAACCCATTGAGGGCGTTTGCGTGAGAGCCCATAAATCGAAGCAAAAATGCCATAAAGCGAGATGATAAACGTGACGACGAGGGTACCGTATCCAAAGTTCGCTGCCATGAAAACTCCTTAATTGAGAGAAACGAATCTTACAGGGGCTGCCTGGTATCAGCTAGCCTTCGGACTGTTCTGGTGCAGCCTCTTCGTAGCGGGTGGGGCATTTCAGCAGCAGCTCTTCGGCGTAGAACACGCCGTCATCACCGAGCCGCCCGGTCATAATGGCCTGGGCTTCATTCTGAAGCAGGTCGGGCTTGGGGCCAACATACACCACTTCGATGCGAGAGCGGGTGGGGTCGGTAACGGCTTCGTGCAGCACAAGCGCCAACCCACCTTCTTTTTCAATTTGGTCCAGGTCGCCGGGCACATTGGCAACCGTGAAGCGCAGGGTTAAGGTTTGTGGGTCATAGCTGATGGTTTCGCCCACCACTGCGCCCGAAACGCGCAGTTCACGGTTGATACCGCTTGAAGTCCGGTCAATCAACTCATCCACCGTCACATAGTATTGTGAGTTGGCTGCGGTAGAAGAAACAATCAGGTAAACGACTGCTGCAAGAATCAACGCCCCACCGAAAATGAACTTGGTTCTGCCTGCAGTAGCGTTTTGGTGATAGGTTGTCTGGTTCACACTTGCCTCCAAAAAATAAGATAGTTACTCATTGCGTGTTTTTGTGGAAAGACTTTCGCCTCACAACCGATTATACCGTCAGGGGTTTTCCCTCCCTGTTGTATTGATTAAGGTTCGTTTAGAAACCATTTGGGTTGACGAAAAATGGGCGAGAAAGCATCTCGCCCATCCTCTCCACGTATTTGATTGTAAACACCATCATATCAATATATTCAAATATTTGCCAGTCCATTTGTCCCCATTTTCACAGGACATTTGCCATTTTCGTCCTGTTTTTTCATGACAAATGTCCCTTCTTCAGCGGGACATTTGTCATACTACCCGGAATTGGAAATATATGTATAATTACTTGCACTTCACCTTACATTAATCTTTTGGCGTCCAGAAGGAGAAAAGCCTGATGAAATTTAAACAAACATTAATGATGATCGCCCTTCTTGGTGTGCTGGCCTTATTGCTGGTCGGTTGTGCCGGAACGCAATCGGCCCCTGAACCTGGGCCTATCGGTCCAGCAGGCCCCGCCGGGCCACAAGGGCCTGCCGGCCCTCCGGGCGATGACGCTGTCGTGAGCAGGGAATATGTCGGGGTGGGTAAGTGTGCTGAGTGTCATGAGGATGCTTACACCAAATACCAGCTTTCCGGTCACCCCTATAACCTCACCAAAATCGAAGGCGCTGCCCCGGTTTTCCCATATGACGGGCAGACTGGCGGCGTACCCAATCCCCCCGAAGGGTATTCGTGGGATGATATCGCCTATGTGATTGGTGGTTTTGCCTGGAAAGCCCAGTTTGTCAACCAGGATGGCTATCTGATTGCCAACCCGCCCGGGCAGACTGGCGTTGCCGATTACCTCAGCCAATACAACCTTGCCAATTCAACCCTAAAACTGAATCCCAGTTGGGCACCCTACCATGGTAATCCGGAAAACCTGGCCTTCAGCTGTGGGCAATGCCATACCACTGGCTACAGCACCAGGGGCTTCCAGGATGACAAACCCGGCCTGATTGGTACCTGGGCCTTTGAAGGTGTGCAGTGCGAAGCCTGTCATGGACCGGGCAGCCTGCATGTGGCTGACCCTTATGGCGTTGCCATGGAAGTTGACCGCAGTTCCCAGGCGTGTGGAGAATGCCACTCACGCGGCGACTCTCGCATCGATGCTGCCGATGGTTTTTCGGAACAGTATGTGCAGTATGACCAGCTTCACAACAATGAACACTTTGCGATTGGTTGTATTGGCTGCCACGATCCTCACTCCAGCAGCGTTTACACGGATGTTACGCTTAACCCCAACGCTGGCATCACACAAACCTGTGATACCTGCCACTGGGAACAGGCCGCATATTCCGCTGTTCGTAAACACTTTGCCCTGTTCTGCACCGATTGCCATATGCCGCCCACCGGTCTTTCGGCTGTTGGTAACCTCGATCGCTTTACCGGTGACCTGAGTTCGCATGTCTTTTCGATTAACCCCAACCCGAATGCTGCTCAGTTCAGCGCCGATGGGGAATATGCAATGCCCTACATCACCCTGGACTATGCCTGCAAACACTGCCATGGTCCATTGGCGACTGAAAAGGATATGGACATGTTGGCAACCGCTGCTCGTGGCTACCACACCCCGCCACAACCCACCCCCGAGCCCACTCCGGCACCTGAACCAACTGCAACCCCCGATTCGTAATGGAACCCCACTACGAACCTAAGGAGCGTGTTATGACGCCTAAGCAAACCCATGGAAAGCTTTCCCCACCCAGTTGGGCCTGGCTGGTTGCTGCGCTGCTCACAGCGATTGTTCTGCTGGCGCTTTCAGCCGCCCCAACACTGGCGGCGGATAGCCCATCTTCCACCCCCCCTCCGCCCATTGGTGTGGTGCCCATGAGCAACGATCAATGCCTGGAATGCCACGAGCAGCCGGAGATGTACATGCCGCTGCCCAGCGGTGAGGTTTTGAATCTGACCGTTGATTCCGTTCTCTATAAAACTTCCATTCACGGACGCCTGAAGTATGCGTGTGTGCAGTGCCATACCGACATCACTGGCTACCCCCACGATGATTTCACCCCGCAAACCGCCCGCGAGGCAACCATTCGAATGAACCAAACCTGCGGCACCTGCCACCAGCCGGTTTATGATATTTACAAAGCTGGCGACCACGCTATTCTGCTGGCTGAAGGAGACCAGAACGCTGCCGTTTGCTCTGATTGTCACGGTTCCCACAGCATTGAGGAATTTGGCGGCTCTCGCGCCAAAATCGCCCTTGCCTGCCAGAAGTGCCACAGCAGCATCTATGACCTGTACAAAGATAGTGTCCACGGTACCGCACTGGTGGAAGACTTTAATCCCGATGTACCAACCTGCGCCGACTGCCACGATAATCACGGGAATGTCGGTCCCATTGTTCAGGAGGGCTTCAAACTCCACTCGCCCACCATTTGTGCGGAGTGCCACACGGACGAAGAGATGATGGCACGTTACGATATCAACACCAACGTGTTCGATACCTACATTGCCGATTTTCACGGGACGACCGTCACCATTTTTGAAAAGACCACCCCTGACCAGGAAACCAACAAACCGGTATGTATTGACTGCCATGGTGTCCATAATATTGTTGACCCGGGCGACGCAGCATCTGTCGAGCTAATCAAGCAAAATATCCTCTCCACGTGCCAGAACTGCCACCCCGATGCCACCCCAAATTTTTCCGATTCCTGGCTCAGTCACTACGAACCTGATTTGGAAAACCATACCATTGTTTATCTGGTGGACCTGTTCTACAAGCTGTTCATTCCTGGCGTGCTGGGCTTCATGAGCATCTTTGTTGTTTCAGATTTCTACCGGCGCTATATTCGCGGTGGATATCAACACAGTCATACAGATGCGCATTCGGAGGAAAAGTAGCATGAGCACGAGCGAAAAAATTCCAGAACGCTATTTGCGCTTCCCGCTCATTCGCCGGATTGAGCATTGGACCAACGGGATTTCGTTCATTATCCTCGTTATCACAGGTTTGCCGCAAAAATACCTGGATGCTGGGATATCGGTGTTTATTATCAACCTCCTGGGAGGGATCGAAATTACCCGCATTATCCACCGAATTTCGGCGGTTGTGCTTTTCGTCGTTACCTTGTGGCATATCGGTTATGCCATTTACCACTGGTATGTAAAGCGCGGCCCGTTGACGATGTTGCCGGGTTTGGATGATGTAAAAAATGGTTGGGAAACGTTGAAATATAACTTTGGCTTTGCCAAAACCCCGCCTAAGCAAGGATTCTATACCTTTGAAGAGAAGATGGAATACTGGGCTTTGATTTGGGGCACCATTGTGATGGTGGTTACCGGCTTTTTCATGTGGAATCCCATCACCGCGGCAGAACTTTTCCCCGGCGAGCTTATCCCGGCAGCCAAGGCTGCCCACGGTGGTGAGGCCGTCCTGGCTGCACTTTCCATTGTGCTTTGGCATTTTTACGGCGTGTTCGTGAAGATGTTTAACAAAAGCATGTATACGGGGTATCTTTCCCGCAAGGAAATGGAACACGAACACCCATTGGCGCTGCACGCCCCGCCCCCGCTCAAAGATGACCCCACCCGCGTTCAACAGCGCAAAACTCGCTTTGCGATTGGGTATGGTCTGGTTGCTCTGGTGTGGATTGTTGGGATTGTCTGGTTCGTGGCCAGCGAACAAACCGCCGTAGCGGCCGTGCCAGAACTGGAAAAGGTTGAAGTATTTGTTCCCCTGACCCCAACCCCGCGCCCGCCCAGTGCGCCTGTGCCCGAGAGTGCCCGGTTGTATGGGGATACCTGGGCAAACGGCATTGGCGCCGTGTTTACTAACCGCTGTGCCGACTGCCATAACCCTCGTAATGGTGAGGCCAACCTCGACCTGGAAACCCTGGCAGGCGCCTTTAAAGGTGGCGATTCGGGTCCGGCGATTGTGCCCGGCGGGCCGGGTGTCAGCCTTGTGGTCATTTGGCCAACCCGTATGGATTCGCATGCCGGGCGCCTGACCCCTGGCGAGGCCGCAGCCATCCGAATCTGGATTGCCAACGGCGCACCGGAAGAATAGCAGTCGTTCAAAGGCTGTTGAAAATTTAATCGGGGAGGGCTGAGAGTCTGCCGCAGGCAGGCTCTCAGCGTTCCTGGGACAGGTTGCGATTTTTTTCACAAACTGTGTTCTTACAAGGAGGTTGTGATGAAGGTTATTTGGACTGCAATTAAACGGTTCTTTCTGCCCCCACCGGGCACACCGGTCGCCCTGCGCCTGATGCCCTTTGCAGTTTTGGGTGTGCTCACGCTGACCATGCTGACTGCGGGTGCCTATGTTTGGGATTACACCAATTCCACCGAATTTTGTGGAACTTCCTGCCATACCATGCCGCCAGAGTATAGTGCTTACCTGCGTTCTCCGCATGCCCGGGTTCAATGTGTTGAATGTCACATTGGACGCGACTTCATCGCTACCCGTATTTCACGTAAAGCAGGCGACCTGCGCCATGTCGTTGTGATGGTGACACAGGATTACGAATACCCAATCCACGCCAAAAACATGCGCCCGGCCCGTGAGACTTGCGAAACCTGTCACTTCCCTGAAAAATTTTCCGATGACAGCCTGCGGGAACTGCGAAGCTACCAGAATAACGAAGCCAACACCCCCCAAAGCACTTTCCTGGTGCTGAAAACAGGCGGTGGAAGCCAGCGCGAAGGCCTGGGCCTTGGGATTCACTGGCATATCGAAAGTGAGGTTTATTACCTTGCTACCGATGACCGCGAGCAAGAGATTCCTTATGTGCGCGTTGTCAACCCGGATGGCACCATCAAAGAATATTATGACCTGGCTTCTGGGCTGACACCAAACGACGTTGCCGGGGCCACGCTGCAGCGGATGGACTGCATTACCTGCCACAATCGAGTAACCCATTCCATGCCAACACCTGAAGAGGCGGTTTCAGAGGCAATCAAAAAGCAGCTCATTTCCACCGATTTGCCCTTCATTTACCAACTGGCCGTAGAAGCCATTGACAAATCTTACGAACAAGCCGCAGATGCCATCGATGCGATTGATTCTCTGCCGGCTTACTACCAGGCGAACTACCCAGAAGTTTATGCCAGCCGCCAGGCTGAAATTGACCAGGCAGTCTTTACCTTGAAGGATATCTACAACCAAATTGTTTTTCCTGACCAGCTTATTGATTGGGACACCCACCCGAACAACCTGGGGCACAAAGATGATCCTGGCTGCTTCCGCTGCCATGATGGCAAACACCTCACCTCTACCCAGGAAGCCATCCGGTTAGAGTGCAACCTTTGCCATGCCATACCTGTGATTTCCAAACCCGGCGCACTCACCAGCAATATTGAAATTGTCACCGGACAGCAGCCCGCATCCCATACGCACAGCAGTTGGATCGCTCTGCATGGTAAGGCGATTGACTCCTCGTGTGCCGCCTGCCACACACCCAGCGACCCGAAAATTCTCTACACCAAGTTGGAAGGCAAACCACCCATTGATACCTCTTTCTGTGGTAATGAAGCCTGCCATGGCGCTGATTGGGAATATATTGGCCTGAATGCGCCTGAGCTTACTGCCATTTTGGACCAACAGCTCTACATTTTGCTCAACACCAGCCCCTTCCTGATTCCTGGCGCCCCTCAAACCTATGATGATACTTTTAAGGCGGTTTTTGATGGACGCTGCATCTTCTGTCATAGCGGGATAGATCCGGAAGGCAGCCTGGACCTGAGTACTTATACGGGCGCATTGGCAGGCGGAAGCAGTGGGCCTGGCCTGGTTCCGGGTGACCCTGCTGCCAGCCCGGTTTTCACTCGCCAAACCCAATCTACCCCCCATTTTGGCAAAATGTTAGGCGATGAGTTGGAAGCATTGCAGGCCTGGATTCAAGCAGGCGCGCCAGAAAAATAATCCCGGATAAATTCTCCCTAAAATGCCATTGATTTTCTGGCCGGTTTGTGGGTTTTGAACCCCGACCGGCCAGAATCGTTTAATTGGCGCACGACAAATCGGGCTTAATCGTTTGGGCGGTGAGGGGTGGAGGGGCGAGTGTGCTGTGAGTTGCCAGCCTGACCTTGCGCCCGTACCAGCAGGATTAAGGTTCCAAACCACCCTTCGCACAAATCCGCAAATATTTCCGGTAAAAAAAAACGCAGTTACAAACCATTTTTACCGATTCCCTTATAACCAAACCTGCCGTGCAATTTTGCACGGCAGGTTTGGAAGGAGGAGAAAATGAGAGGCAAAGTCAATCAATCGGCAGCAGGGCTGAGCACCATCTGCTCAACATGGGCTTCTTCATGTTCGCCGTGAACGTCGGTGTGGTCCACCAGCCGCAGGTAGCGAATGCCGAGTGAAATGGCGAGCATGCCATAGCCAACCACTGCGCCACCAACTAAAATTTCAATCAAATTCGGGGTGTAGCTGGTAAAACCGGTCACATAGGTTTGCGAAAGATTGGTAAAAACCACCAACTGCCCGACCATGTTGGTATCCCAGCGGAAGGCGATCAGCCCAATTACCACAGAGGCCAGGGCAATCATTCGCACCACCGGAATCCGGCGCAGTTTGCCCGTAAGCAGCACCACCAGTGGCAGCAAGATGCCGAGGAAAATTTCCAGCCCCCAGAAGTTGAAGGCCAGCTGACCTTTGGTCAGCATTTCCAGACCTTCGGTGCGCCCGGGTTGGTAGGTGTAGTGCATGGCCAGGGTGTCCCAAAAGCGGACATAAAGCATGGCGACCAGTCCCCAACCGATATAGTAGCTAACTTGTTCCACCAGTTTATCGTTCACTTTGGCCCGGTCGGTCAGGCGGGCGGAGATCATGGAAATCAGCAGGGTCAGGGCGGGCCCGGCAATCATCGCCGAGAGGATGAACATGCCTGCCATGCTGGGGCGGTACCAAATTGGGCGGGCTTTCATAATCCCGTACATTGCGCCGAGGGATGATTGGTGCATTACCGAAAGGGCCAGGCCAGCAATGGCGAGAACCGGAGCGTAGTGGTGAATGTGGGTCATCTTTTTGGCCAGCACGGGGAAGGTTTTTGCCAGCCACTCCCAGCGAGCGATGATGGGCATGGCTTCCAGCAGCAGCACGGTGAAGTACATGGCGATACACATGGACACTTCCCAGAGCGGTGAGTGGTAGTTCCAGAAGGCCAGGGCATGCCAGAAGCGGTCGGGGCGGCCAATGTCCATAATCAGCGTCATCAGCGCCATGGAGTAACCAATCAGGCCCACAAACACAGCCGTGCGAGCGATGGGTTCAAACTTTTTGATGCCAACCAGGTACACCACAGCGGAAAGCAGGAAAGCGCCTGCACTGAGTGCGATGGAAGAAAGGTCAATGCCAATCCATAAGCCCCAGGGCACCAGGTCGTTCAGGTTGGTGATCCACAAACCCTGGGCAAAGACCATAATTGCGGCTACCAGACCGGAAAGAATGACAGCCCCCAGGAAAAGTACCCAGGCATGAAATCGTGTAAATTGGAAGTTGCGTAATGCTGCGACCATCTTCAATCTCCTATGATTTGCGAGCAGGCAAGAAATAAACCCTGGGTTCAAGGCCAGAATCCGACTGCAGGCGGAAATAGTGGTTTTCGGCAAGTGCTTTGCTGACGGGGGAATCGGGGTCGTTCAAGTCGCCAAACAAGCGGGCGCCATGCGGGCAAGCCAGCACACAGGCCGGGGTCGCTGCTGCGTCCACGCCAGGAACCAGGCCGCGTTCGAGGCCCCGGTCAATTTTGGAGTAGCAGAAGGTGCATTTTTCAATAACGCCGCGTTCTCGGCGAGGTACATTTGGTGTGCCGTAGGCGGGTACGTAAGGGTTTTCGTCTTTGAAGCTTTCCCAGTTGAACGAGCGTGCGCCGTATGGGCAGGCTACTTCACAGTAGCGGCAGCCGATGCAGCGGTCGTAATCCATCATCACAATTCCGTCGGCTCGTTGGTACGTGGCTTGAACCGGGCAGGCCCCCACGCAAGGCGGGTTGGCGCAGTGTTGGCAGGCCACCGGCAGGTAGGTTTTTCCGCCGCGCAGTTCCTGAGTTTCGTACATCTTGATCCACTTAATGTCGGGGTTGGTGTCGTTGTTGGCGTTGCAGGCTTTCACGCAGTAGTTGCATCCCACGCATTTGCCCTGGTCAATGACCATAGCCCAGCGGTAGGGGCTGCCGTGTGGGGCGTGTGCATAAGAAGGCGAAGCAAGGGTGTTTTTTGCCAGGGCTGGTGCCAGAGCGGCGGCTGTGCCCAGTGCGGCGATTTTGACGAATTCACGCCGGTTGATGCGCAAGCGGGGCTTGGTGCTTTGGGTTTTGGTCTCTTCCATGAGATTTACCTCCAGGAATTTTCTTGTCGGGTTGGGTTAGAGGGATGTGTTGCGGCGATACCAGCGTTCCAACAGTGGAGAGATCACCATGCCAACGGCCATCCCTACCAGCGCCGCCAGGATGGCAAAGCTGAAGGGGCTGGACGGAGTGGTTTCTGCAACCACGGTGTGCCCGTCAATGGGCATGGCCAGCCCAGATTGTTGGGGTGCCTGGCCAATGCCCGCTTCCGCCATCAACTGCCCGCTTGGGTAGTGCAGCCCCTGGCTGTGGCATTCGTTGCAGGTGTTCAGGTCAACGGTAAAGGTGTGCTTACGCTGTGCGTGTCCTTCGCCCATGATTGAACCAGAGACATTGACATGGCAGTCGGTGCAGAGCAGTCCCTCTTCGCTGTGCGAGGTGTATTGGTAGTAGTGCACTTCATCGAGGTGGCACGATTGGCATAATTCCTGTGCTTCGGCTGCTTTGATGGATGTGGAGTGAACATCGTGGCAGGTGGCACAGGTTTGGTTTTCTGCCCCGTGAGTGCTGGTTTCCCATTCGGCGTAAGTGTCCAGGTGGCATTCACCGCACATTCTGGAGGATACATCCGTGGGCATAATTTCATCGGGGTGGTTGCCCGTGTCGGAGGAGTGGCAGGTGGAGCAAGAAACGCCTTCGTAAGCGTAGGTGCCGGTTTCCGGGTCAAAGCCTGTGGTGTGGCAGGCCAGACATTCGGCCGGGGAGCCTTTTTCCTGCCAGGTGGCCTGGAAGGTGGGGCTGCTGAGGGCCTGTCCGTGTGCGCTGTTGGCCCACTTGACCTGGGTGATTTCATGGCAGTCCTGGCATTCGCCATCTGCGGGGGGTTGAAGGGTTTGAGCCTGGGCAACCGCAGTCACCAGGCCAAAGGGCAGGGCAAAACAAAGCCCAACGAAAATCATGCGAATAAAACGAGCAATCATGGAATGCCTCCTGTGTTATAGATTGACAGTTGAAATGGCAACCACGCGTTTGCGAATTGCGCAGCTGCGGCAAGATTCTTGTAATTTCCCACCGACTCGGTGGCTTTCCCAGCAGGGAACATCGGGTTGTTGATAGGCAGAACACTGCGAGCGGGTTTCAGGGGAGCACTCGCGAATATCCCAGCAGTGAACTTTGTTCAGGTAGTCGCCCGGTTTGAGGTTTGCCAGGGTGGTGTTCTTTTCTGCTTCGAGCTGCCAGCGGGAATCCAGCCGTTGCAACAGCATGATGCCCAGAACCGTCACCACAATGGGCAGCCCTAACCGCAGCATAAATCCCATCAGCAGAGAGATAATTTCAAACAACTCGTTCATACCGGCCTCCTTTTGTTTGGTTTGGCTTTAGTAAGCAAAGCGCTTCTGCAGCCAGGTACCAATTGCCAGCAACAATCCAGCGGGGATGACAATCCGCAGGATGAAGAAGAACAGCAGCACAATTGGGATTAAGATTTCAGACATTTCACACCTCCGCATGGATCAGTCCATGCACTTTTGCTTTCAAATAACGGTGAATTGGCTTTTGCCTTCACAGCCGTTCTTCGAATGTTCTAGCTTGAGTGTACGAGGGAAGGAGGGTTTGGTAAATTCGGTGTTTACCCAATCTTTTTAATCAAAAAAGTCCCATTAGTGGGACATTAAAAAGGGGTTTGTTACCCATGGTTGGCAAGCCAAAATGGGCTTGTGAAAGTAGTCACAAGTGGGTTTGTGAACATATTCACAAATGGGTTGTTTACCCCATGCCGGGGAAAACCCTAAGAAAAATCCTAAAGGTTTCGAAAACCTTTAGGATTTGTTTTTAATCATGGCCTTTGTGGTTTCCCTCAAATTCCCCCACGACAAACTACACACCTGCTGCCGCTTACGCCTCAACAATCCCTTTGCGGATGGCATAGCGCACCAATTCGCCTCGAGAGTGCAAATTCAATTTGCGCATGATGTTTTCACGGTGGCGGGCAACCGTTTTCGGGCTGATGGACAGAGCATCGGCAATTTCGCCCACGCTCTCGCCATCGGCCAGGCGTGCCAGAACATCCTGCTCCCGGTCGGTCAGCCCGTCCAGGGCGGTTTTGTTGCTTTCTTGTTGATCTGGGGAGAGGTAATCTTGCACCAGCAGCTTGGCCATAGATGGGTATAAATAGACCTCCCCCTGGGCAGCGGCGCGAATGGCCGTGAGCAGTTCTTCCGGCGCAGCCCGTTTGGGGACATAACCGCTGGCGCCTGCCTGGAGCATTTTAAAAAAGTATTCCTGGTCTTCGTGAATGGTCAGGGCCACAATGGCAATTTTCGGCCATTGGGCTTTGATCGCCCTGGTGACATCAATGCCAGATTTATCGGGCAGATTCACATCCATCAAAATTACATCGGGTTGGGTTTTGCTTACAAATTGCAGCGCTTCCCTTGCGGAGTCGGCTTCACCCACAATTTCAATGTCTTCTTCCCCCTCCAGCAGCATGCGCAGTCCCATGCGGATTACGGCGTGGTCATCAACCAACAGAATTCTGGTGCTCATGGTCTTCATCTCCTAGCAGGTTTTCTACCAATGCCTGCGGTTGGTAAGGCAGTGTAACACTGATGCGGGTTCCTTCGCCTGGCCAGGAAACCAGGTTAAACTGGCCGCCAAGCAGTGAGGTACGCTCCTGCATCCCTAACAGCCCCCAGGAATAAATGCCTGGCTGCTGCAGTTTGCGCATGTCGAACCCCTGGCCGTTGTCTTCAATGGTCGCTTGAACAGCAGCGGGCAAATAGGCAAGTTTGACGTTAATTTCGCTGGCCTGGGCATGTTTGATGGTGTTGGTGATGGATTCCTGGATGATGCGATAGAGTGCGATCCGCACTTCGGGCAGCAGGTTAACTTCATCTCCTAAAACTTCCAGGTGGACCTGGAGTTTTGTGCGAGCCTGCACCTCGCCAAAATACCAACGCAGGGTGGCGCGCAGGCCCAATTCGTCCAGGTGCGAGGGGCGCAGGTCGGCAATCAGGTGGCGCAGTTCATCCAGCGAGCGAGAGGCCATCAATTCAATCTGGCGCATTTTTTGAGCGGCCTGTTCGGGGTTGGAGGACATGGAGTTGGTTACGCCGCGCAGCCCCAGGCCGATTGCGGTCAGCGCCTGGCCGGTTTCGTCGTGCAGTTCCCGCGCCACTCGCTGCCGTTCGGCCTCCTGCGCCATCACTACCCTGCGCAGTAGCTGGCCGCGCAAAATTTCGCGCCGCCTGGCTTCTTCCACCCTGGCCTCTTGCAGTTCATTTAATTGGCGCTGCCGTTCCACTTCAAAAGCACGTAAAAAGCGAACCACAAATGCTGCGGCAATTGCTGCCGTTATCGCCCGGAAAATTTGCACAGGAAAGCCAAAATAAAAGAAAAACAGGTCCTGGTTGATGTGGGTTGAAGGGGGCAGCGCACTGGGGTGGACGAATATTTGCCCCACCAAGCCATACCAGGCAAAAGCCAGGGCGGCATACAGGCTGTCGCGCCCAAACTGAGCCATGCCTGCTTTGCGGAAGGCGCGCTGTTGGGCAACCAAACCTATGGCTGCAATTACCGCCGAGGGAACGCCCAGGGTGTAGCGGCTCCACACATCGGCCACATCCCAAATCCGCTGCGGGGCGGTATAGTGGTCCTTTAAGATGAGAACACCAAACCCCCAGATCGCAGTTTGCAGCACAGGCAGCAGCAGGCTGTACCGCCGCACGGTTTCGTTGGGTGAAAGCAAAGATGCGCCAAAGGCGGTTAAAGATATAAACGAAAATGCCAGTGTGCCCAGGCGAACCCCATTCAAGATTAACCCCCACGAACCGAGCGTGGGCAGGGTTCCAATGTTCATGAACATCTCCAACCACTCATTGGCGCCATGCACTAACCCAAAAACGGCCAGGGGGCCTAAAGCATGCCGCAGGCGTTGGTCTGAGCCACGGTCGCGCTCCAGCAGCACAATCACGCCCATGGTAAAAAAAGCCAGGCCGTAAAAAAAGTAGACAATGGTCAGATTAAGCCCGTACATTAATATGATTTTAAGATAAAACCCGCATTTCTAACAGGGCATTTGCCCCGGTTTTCAGGGGACATTTATCCTGTTTTGAAAAACCGGCCAAAATCCCTCCAAAACCCCCCTGATTTAACCCTTAAGGCTAAGTTTTTACAATCTTTCGATGAATTTACAATTAATACTATTGGTTAGTTGTGCTTTTTTTCACCTATCTTTAATGACACCCGTTTTGGCGCGAAGGGAGGATACCCAAACGGCTCATATTCTATTAATATAATCCTGTTGAAAGCTGTGTGTGGCTTTTGTTTTGGTGTATTGTATGTCAGTAAAAACGGTTGTCATCTTATCCAATCACTCGTTGTTTGCCGAAGGAATTGCCCGGCGCTTGCAGCAATTTCCTCAGCAAATTGAGGTTTGCCTGGTGAATCCGTTTGATGCTGATGCTGCAGCCCGTATCCATCAGTGCGCCCCCAGCGCCGTAATCACGGATGCCCATGACCCAGAAGCCTTGCAGTTGTGTTCGCTGAGCGAACTGATGTTTTCAAACCCGGCTTTGAAAATCCTGCGGCTGAACTCGCAGCAAGACACAATCCAGGTTGTGTCCAGCGAGAACCTCCCCGTAGGAAAAATTGAAGACCTGGTTGACATTTTGAAAGCATAAGTTTGTCCACCAGCCAAAAAACAGAATAACCGGAAACGGCCTGGCAGGCGTGCCGAAACCAACATACCCCATCCGGTTATTTTTCAAAAAACGCTTACCAGGCCTTGCACACTTTATCCATTTTAGGAGGTGGATTGTGAAGCAAATCAAAAAATTTATGTTCATATTTCTTGCGTTAGCGGGCTTTGCCCTGCTGGTTGCGGGCTGCCAGGCCGAACCAGTGATCGAAACCGTCGAGGTTGAAGTGACGCGCGTCGTCGTTCAAACCCAGGTGGTGGAGAAAGAAAAAATCGTTGAGGTGATCATTACCCCCGAACCTGGCCCCGATATGCCCTTCTTTGAAGCCTGGATGACCTCCGGGCACGCGGATGCGGCTGCACCTGCCTTCCGCTACTGGGATGGCAGCGGCGAAGTGCCGACATCCTGCGCCAAGTGCCACACTGCTGATGGATACCTGGATTTCCTCGGCCTGGATGGCTCTGAGGCCGGAAAAGTGGATGCTGCCCACGCTCCCGCCGCCATGGGCGTTACCTGCGTGGCCTGCCACAACTCCGTCACCGCTGTGAAAGACAGCGTGGTCTTCCCCTCCGGCATTGAATTGACCGGTCTTGGCGATGCTTCCCGCTGTATGGAATGTCACCAGGGTCGCGCGTCTACCGTGAGTGTGAACGCTGCCATTGAGCGCTTTGGCGGCGTGGAAGCTCCTGATGCCGTGCCCGCCGCAATCACCAATGCCGATGGCAGCACCTCCAGCCTGGGCTTTATCAACATCCACTACTACCCCGCTGGCGCAACCCTGTATGGCACCCAGGCCAAGGGTGGCTACGAATATGATGGCAAGATGTATGATATTCAGTTCCGCCATGTGGAAGGTTTCGATACCTGCATTAGCTGCCACAACCCCCACACCCTGGAAGTGGAGGTTGAAAGCTGCGCCCATTGTCACGAAGGCGTTACCAGCGTGGAAGATTTGAAAGCCATCCGCATGTTTGGCTCCCTGGCCGACTATGATGGCGATGGCGATGTGGCCGAAGGCATCGCTGCTGAACTCGAAACCATGCAAGAGGCACTCTACGTCCTGATCCGTGCCTATGCCTCCGAAGTTGCTGGCACTGGTATTGTCTATGATTCTTCCTCTTACCCGTACTTCTTTCAGGATGCCGATGGCGACGGCGCTGCTGATACCAACGCCGAAGGCCGCAAAGTAGGTTACCCTGCCTGGACACCGCGCTTGCTGCGGGCTGCCTACAACTACCAGCTCAGTGTCAAAGATCCCGGTGCCTTTGCCCACAATGCCAAGTACCTGGTTCAATTGATGTATGACTCCATGGAAGACCTGAACAGCGCTGTGGCTGCGCCGATTGATATGAGCGCCATGCACCGCATTGACCCCGGCCACTTTGCTGGCAGCACCATGCCTTTCCGCGATTGGGATGCCGATGGTGAGGTTCCAGGGCGTTGCGCCAAGTGCCACAGTGCCACTGGCCTGCCTCAGTTCATTAAAGAGGGCGTCAATGTTGCTGCCCCGCTCAGCAACGGCTTTATGTGCACCACCTGCCATAACAGCGAAGAATGGCCCTCCCTCTACACGGTTAATTCGGTCACCTTCCCCTCTGGCAAGGTCGTCAGTTTTGCCCAGGATGCCGATGGCAAGAACGTTGCCGACAGCTCCAACACCTGCTTGCTCTGCCACCAGGGTCGTTCCTCGACTGTGACCGTGAACCAGGCTTTGGGAAGCAAAGACCCCGGCACGATTGATGCCTCGATTCGCTTCTCCAACATCCACTACTTCGCAGCTGGCGCGACCATTTTCGGTGGTGATGTCCAGGGTGCCTACCAGTTCGCTGGCAAAGAATATGTCGGTCAATCCCCCCACCCGGTGGTGAAATGCGCCGAATGCCACAATGTCCATGCCCTCGAAATTGAGGTGGATGAGTGCGCCGATTGTCACCGTACCGAAACCAACCCGCAGGATATCTACTCCTATCGCGGCGCCGATGAAAACGACTATGACGGTGATGGCGATGTAGCCGAAGGCATCAAAGCCGAACTGGACAGCCTGTCTGCCCTACTGTACGACGCCATGCGGGCCTACGCCACCGAGAAAGGCACCGGCATTCTGTATGATTCTCACGCCTATCCGTATTTCTTCCTGGATGTGGATGGCGATGGCGTTGCCGATCTGAACGATAGCGGCCGGGCAATCAGCTTCAATGCCTTTACCCCCGACCTGCTCAAGGCTGCATACAACTACCAGTACTACCAGAAGGACCCGGGCGCTTTCACCCACAACGCCAAGTACGTTGCTCAGGTTTTGTATGACTCCATCGAAGCCATGGGCGGCGACGTGACTACCCTGACTCGCCCGTAAGTTTCAGCAACCCAAAACAGGCGACAACCCGTCAACCGGGTTGAAACCTGCACATAACCAAATCAAAAAAACCACCCCGCTGTTCAGTGGGGTGGTTTTTTGTGACTGCTCAGCCTAACCCAGGCTTTGGGGCGTTAATTAACCCGCGCCTGGGTGTCCCACAGGCGGGTGGCTTTCGTATTCCAACAGGTGATACTCGGTAATGGTGGCAGTTTTCTCATCGCCGCAGCTTTCAAGAACCTGCGCCTGGCCTTTGGCTTGTTCCACATGCAGGCAGTGCCGGGCGCCGCCATTGCGCTCTACAAACTGGAATATCCAATGGGTGCCTGTCCCCCCTGCAGGGGCTGGTTGGGGGTGAATTTCCACCAATTTATATTCGTCCAACCCGATTTTGTCCGTTTGCTGGCGCAGCAGGCTTTCGGCAGCCTGTGCGTGACGGGCATAGCACGAGCGGCCGCGATAGTTTTCCAGGTGAACCTCTCTTTTCAAATATGCATCCACCAACCCCAGGGCCTGGTCGGGCGCAACCCGCCCATAAGAAATGCCATGCGGCAGGCAAACCAGGTTGGCTGCAAAGCGGTGGCCGCCCACGTGGTCGCTCTCCCAGACCCAATCGTTGGCGCCGTAGCGTTTTTGCAGGGCCTGGTACAGAGCGAGACCATGCAGCGCACAGCAGGCATCGCGTTTCCCGTGGGTGCAGACCAGGAAAAGCGGCTCGCTGCGGTCGTACTGCCAGCTTTCGCGGGGCTCTTTGACCAGGGCGATTAAATCCAGCTGGAGTAAATCGGAATAATCTCCCAGCGTCATCTGGTAGAGGTTGGGCTGCTCCTCGTGGTTAACCACCCAAAAAAAGCGGATACCTGCCCCAGCCGGTAAGCTTCCACGTTTAATTAACTGCAGCCGGCTGTTGGGAATGGCCGCCAGGGCGCTGTCCAGGTGGCGCTTAACCTCTGCCGGGATGCCGCTTTCTTCATAGGCTTTGCGCCCGAATACGGACGGGTATTCCAGCAGAAACCAGTAGTCCACCCGGGTGGCGGTGCCTGTCAGCGCCTCGCCAGCGGAAAGGCTGGTGTGAGAACAATACCTGAGGGTTTGGGTTGTATTCATATTTTCCCTTTTTTCAGCCCCATCAAGGAACCCGAACCGCCGCCAGCACATCGGAGAGGATGTTATCCGGGCGGATGCCGCCGGCCTGGGCTTCAAAGTTTAAAAACAGCCGGTGGCGCAGGGCAGGGTAGGCTACTTTCTGGATATCTTCAATCGATATGGCTTTGCGTTTGCTTAACAAGGCTTCGGCTTTGGCAGCCCACACCAGCGCCTGGACACCGCGCGGGCTGGCCCCAACGCGCAAGCTGCGCCGCACGCTGTCGGGCGAGGCCGGGTTTTCGGGCCGGGTGGCCCCCACCAGCCGGGCGGCGTAGCGCAGCACATTATCTGCAACGGGCACGGTTCGGACCAGGTTTTGCATGGCAACCAACGTGGCGCTGTCGGCCACTTTCTCGCCGTGCGGCGTCTCAGCGCCTGTAGTTAACCGGGCAATTTGCACCAGCTCTTCCTCGCTGGGGTAATGGACGTCAATTTTATATAAAAACCGGTCCAGCTGGGCTTCTGACAGCGGGTAGGTACCTTCCATTTCCAGCGGGTTTTGGGTTGCCAAAACGAAAAACGGGCGGGGCAGCGTGTGGGTTTGCCCGGCAATGGTCACCCTTTGTTCCTGCATGGCTTCCAACAGCGCCGATTGGGTGCGCGGCGTGGCCCGGTTAATTTCATCCGCCAGGACAAGGTTAGCAAACACCGGCCCTTTTTCAAAGCGAAAGCCGCGCTGGCCGCCGCCGCTTTCGGTGATGATCATCGTGCCTACGATATCGGCTGGCATCAAATCCGGGGTGAATTGAATTCGGCTGAATGAACTGTCCAAAATTTCCGCCAGGGTGCGGATGAGCATGGTTTTGCCCAGCCCGGGCACGCCTTCCAACAGCGCGTTGCCGCCAGCCAGCAGGGTGACGAGCAAATCGTGAATCAACCCTTCCTGTCCAACAATCACTTTATGCAGCTCGGTGAGCATGTTTTGGGTCAGGGTTTCGAAATCTTTCAGGGTAAGTTCGGGCGGGGTGAGCATGGGCAAATATCCTCATGTAAAGAAAAAAACAGAGACTTAATCCGGTTATTTTTAATTGTACCGTATTTACCTTTTACCAACCCCATTCCGAAAGCCCCTTCTTGTTCCGACCAACCCCCAGGGGGTGAAGGATTTCTCCGTCGCTGTGCTCACCGTCAGTGACGGGTCGAAACGACACGGGGCGGTAAGCTCAACCCTCCCCGATCCCAACGAGCAAGCCAATTGACGAAAGGTTGTACTCTGATGTATGATAAAAAAAGAGCCAGCACTGCGTTTTTCCAGGCTCCAGGGAGGGTTTTCACCCTATGAATGAACCAATCCATGCCATCCTCATTGGCGCCGGGCAGCGGGGCACTGAAGCCTACGGCCCGTATGCCCTGCAGCACCCAGACCAGCTGCGATTTGTGGCGGTTGCCGAACCCGACCCGGCTCGCCGGGCGCGCTTTGCCGCCATGCACCAGGTTGCACCCGAAAACCAGTATGAAAGCTGGGAACCCCTGCTGGATCGGCCCCAACTCGGCCAGGCTGCCCTGGTGTGCACCCAGGACTGGCAGCACACCGCGCCAGCCCTGGCGGCTTTGCGGGCCGGGTACCATGTTTTGTTGGAAAAGCCCATGGCCACCAGCGCCACCGACTGCCAGGCGCTGGTCCAGGCCAGCCGCAACGCCCAACGCCAGCTGCATATCTGCCATGTGCTGCGCTATACCAGCCATTTTCAGACGATGCGCGAAATCATCCAGGCCGGCATTCTCGGGCAGGTAACCCAGGTGGACCACCGCGAGAACGTGTCTTTTTATCACATGGCCCACAGTTTTGTGCGCGGCAGCTGGCGCAGCAGTGCCGAAAGCAGCCCGATGATCCTGGCCAAGTGCTGCCACGACCTGGACCTGCTCCCCTGGCTGTTAGACCGGCGCTGCACCCGTCTGAGCAGCGTGGGGGCATTGCTGCACTATCGCCCGGAAAACGCCCCGCCTGGCGCCCCGCTGCGCTGCCTGGATGGCTGCCCGGCGCAAGATACCTGCCCGTATTATGCACCTGATATTTATATTGCCATGCGCCCGCTCTGGCGTGGGGTGGCCCTGGGGCGCAAAGGGCTGCAAAAGTGGGCGGTCCGGCTGCACATGGCCTCCCCTGCCCTTTCGAAAACCCTGGGGCGGGTGGTTCCTGCTTTTCGACTGCTTTCGGAATACAAAGGCTGGCCGCGCTCCGTGGTGGCGCTGGACCCCACGCCCGAAAACTTAACCGAAGCCCTGCGCACCGGGCCGTATGGGCGCTGTGTCTATCACTGTGACAACGATGTGGTAGACCACCAGGTGGTCTCCATGGAGTTTGAGGGCCAGTTGAGTGTCACCCTGACCATGCACGGGCATGCCCATTTGGAAGGCCGCAGTACGCGCATTCAAGGTGCCCGCGCCGAACTGCAGGCCTTTTTTGGCACTGGCGGCTCGTGGATTAAGGTTTATGAACACCGCAGCGGGCGCACGATCCATTACGACACAGCCGCCCAGGTTCGTTCCGGTCATGGGGGCGGCGACCATGGCCTGCTGGCGGCTTTTTTGCGCAGCCTGGCCGATCCTTCCACCCATCCCCTGACGACTGCTGAGCAGGCTTTGGAAAGCCACCTGTTGGCGTTTGCCGCCGAGGAAGCCCGGCTTTCCCGCCAGACCCTGGAGGCGTCAGCCTGGCGATAAAACTTATTATTTGGAGCGGCTGCGAATAATTTACCGAATTTTTACACACCCGCAACATGGTGTTGACACCTGGCGATTAAACTGCAAATGGTTGTTGAACACGCAAGTTTGCCAGGTGGGCTGGCATGGATCGCTCCTCCAGCCAGCCCACCCCCTTTTTTGGAGGATTTTCATATGAAAACATTCAAGTTGCTGGCCTTTATATTTCCTTTGTTGCTGCTTTTTGGTGGGTCTGCTCTTTTGCTGTTGGGGCAAAGTTTTGTAGATACCGCTGCTGCCGAAACCAGCGCTTTAAACGGCGGGCAGGTATTAGGCGTGGTGGATGCTCCGGATGGCTACCCCCTGCCTGTGGGGACAGTCGTCCGGTTGTTTGACCCGACGGTTACCGAGGTGCGCGGCCTGGCTTTTCCCGACCTGAACACGGGCGCTTTCAGCCTTGGCCCGGTGGCCAATGGGCTGTATGTGGTGAAAGCAGTGCCGCCTGAAGCCAGCGGCCTGACCCAATCGCTGCCTGTGCAGGTGTTGGTGGCGAACAGTGCTGCCGATGCGGGCAGCCTGAACCTGACCATGCCCCAGGTCACTGGCACCGTAGAAGACCCGGAAGTCAACCCAACCCTGGCAGAGGTGGGCGTCTGGCTTCCGGACGGGCAAATTTTCCAGAAAATCACGGCCTTGAAGGGGCAATTTGCCGTTGGGGGGCTTCCTGTTGGCAGCTACCGGCTGCAAGCCGCCCCGATTGGCGTGGAGCCCTTCTGGCGCTCACTTCCCACGGTGATTACCATCACCGAAACCAGCCCTGCTGTGCCCCAGGTGATTGACCTGGCGCTGCGCCCGGCAGATGCCTGGGGTGTAGTGCTCAGCAGCTTCAACCTGCCTGTGCCCGGCGCCAGGGTGGTGTTTGCCAATGCCGCCGGCCAGATGCAGTCGGTGATAACGGGCCTGGGGGGAAATTGGGCTGTTGGCGGCTTGCCTGCCGGGGATTACCAGGTGACGATTTTGCCCCCGGATGTAAACAGTGGGTTGGTAGCGCCTGATCCTCAAACTATTGCGCTGCCCAATTCGGATTCGCCCTATGTGCTCAAATTCCTGGCTCCGGCCAAAGGCCTGTCGGGTGTGGTGACAGCCCAAACCGAACCCACCCAACCTGTTTTTCATGCCCAGGTCGTGGCTCGCCAGGTGAATCGCCCGGGGCTGCAAACCGCCCTGACCGATGTGAATGGGGCATATTTGATGAATCTTGGCCCAGGGTTGTGGGCAGTGACGGTGCGCCCGTATTCGGACACGCTGCCCGTTGAATGGGTTTATCCCAATCCGCCCACCCTGGTTTATTTCCAGAACACCAGTTTGCCGGAACAATCCACCCTCGATTTCAACGTCCTGGTAGCAGATGCCAGCCTGCAGGGCACAGTTACGCTGCCCGATGGCTCGACCCCGCCTTTTACGGTGACGGTTGGGCTGCACAATGGCGAAGGTGTGGGCCGCCAGGTTTTGGCCGACCCTGCCGACGGCTCGTTTGAAATTGAAATTCCTAACGGAGCGTATAAATTTGTCTTGCGAATTTTTTCCGATGCGTACCTGCCCCCTGCTTTACCGGAGGTGCTGCTTGCGCCCGGTGAGGAACTGGACCTGGGAACTATCGCCTTGCTGCCCCGCGACGCGGTCATCACAGGCACGTTGACCAGCGATGCCGGCTTGCCCCTGGCGGGTGTTCCCCTCACTGCCTGGCGGCCAGGCATTCCCGGAACGCTGCGTACCCTGAGCGGAGCGGGTGGGGAATTTGCCCTGGCGGTTTCTGCCGGTGAGTGGCACGTTTTGCCAGCCCCGGCCCCGTCTCAACCATACCTGTACCAGGGAGACAGTGCAGTGGTTACCCTGGCCGCCGGGGAGGTTGTGGGGGAGGTCAATTTTGAGCTGCAAACTGCCAGCGCCCGGATTCATGGCGTTTTGGTGAATGTGGATTCTGGCAGCCCGGCCAGTGAGGCGAGCGGTTGGGCTTCCGCCCTGTCATCCCCCGATGCCCCGCGCGATGGCGGCATCGTCAATGGTGCACCGATTGTGGAGGGCGTTTTCGATATCTTCGTCCCAGGCGGTTCGTATTCAGTGTTCGCCTATTTGCCCGCAGGCAGCCCGTATATGTCCACTGAAGAAGGCCAGGTTTCGGTTCAGGCGGGTGAAACCACGACAGTTACCCTGCTGGTGACGCCTAAAACTGCCCTGATCAGCGGCGCATTGCGCGATTTTCGAGCGCCAGGCGAGCCAGTTACGGGTGTCAATGGCGTGGTTTACGCTTCGTCTGGCGAAAATTGGGCTGCAGGGCCGATTAACCCGGCCACAGGCGCCTACCGGCTGCAGGTTGCTGGGGGGTTGTGGCTGCTCAACTATCGCATTGATGAGCGGTTGTATACCCGCCTGGGGGGGCCGCTGATCACCGCTGTGGAGGATGACGAAGTCCAGCTGGTGAATTTGCCGGTTGCCAGGAAAGATTCAAGCCTGCAGGGTGTTGTGCTTGACCCCAATGGCGACCCCCTTCCGGGTGCGGCCGTTGTGGTTCGCGGGGTGGACCCTGCGTTGAAAGAAACCTGGTTCCATACCCGCACTCGCAGCGATGGTACCTTCAGTTTGCCGGTGCCCCATGGTCTGTACCGCCTGGGCGCTGCCGGAGGGGACCCGGCCTGGTTGAACCCGGTTGAAATCGAGGTTTATGCGCCACTGCCCACTCAGTTTGCCCAGTTACACCAGCTCCAGTTCCGCTTACCCGATGCCGCTGTTGAAGGCAGTTTACTGGTTACACCTACCCAAACTGGCGGCATGGTATGGGTAACCGCCTGGTCGGATGACGGTGGGTATGTACAGGGCCTTTTCCCGGTGGAGCCTGCGCCGGAAGGCGGCAGCGCAGCCGGAACCTTCAACCTGGATGTTTCTGGCAGCACAATCTGGCATGTCCGGGCCATCTTTGAAACCAACCAGTATTACTGGATCGCCCGCAGCGATGTCGAAACCCAGTCGGGGATCACTCATCCGGTAGACCTGGTTTTGTCTGGCCCTCAATTTAAACCAGCCCCACGTGTGGTCACGTTCGACGCCGCCGAACCGCAGCGCATTTTGCTGGCCGATGGTACATCCATCTATATTCCAGCCGGTGCAATGCCAGCCGAAGGCCTGGTCACCCTGCGGATTGTGCCCCTGGCCGGCCTGCCCCAGCAGCAGCATGCCACAGTTTTCGAATATGGCTATGCTTTCCTGGCCTCGGATGCCAGCGGCCAGCCCATTGAAGCCAACTTTAACCAGGATGTGGTCATCACTTTCCAATATCATGAGGCGGCGCTCAATGGAATTTCGGAACTATGGCTGAAACCGGCTTATTTTTCAACCACAACAAATCGCTGGACCTTCCCCTCCAGCTATGTGGTAGATTCCGAGGCCAATACCATCACCATCCAAATTGACCACTTCACCGATTACGCCCTGACCACAGTGCCGGTAACCCGGGTTTATATCCCCTTGCTTACCCAATAACCGGCATTAAGATCGAGGCCACTTATCTGCTTTCTCATCAACGGAAGGGTTTTCCCCTTCCGTTTCTTTTTTAATCCACCAGGCGCCATAGCGGGTAGAATAACCTTCCCAGTATTTCGTCATAATGACCATGGCCGTGAAGGGAATGCTCATGATCCCCAAAATCAGCCCCCAGGTCAGCCCGTTTACCAATCCTTCCTGCCCGGCCAGGATGAAGAAAAACACACCCAATCCCAGGGAAGCCAGGGCGATGGTAATGATGCTGTTGAAAGCCAGTTGAATAAAAAAGTGTTTCCAGTTCATCCGTTCCTCCAATGACTGATTGCAAGTGTTGCTGTAAACACAGATTCTCCCTTCAGTATATACGCAAAAAACCTGATAAAGTTGGTTGGTAAATCGCAATCCCCAACTTTCGTCCAACCGGCGCAGCCGGAGGGGCCTTTTACCAAGGGCAGGTCTGTGGGTGAGATCGGCAATCCCTTCGCCGCAATGGGCAAGGTTTACTTAAACCCCCTCCGCCGCATGGCGACCTGCCCCTACGGCATGCCGTGGGCGTCCAAAGTCCTCCGGTAGGGGCGGGTCACAGCGCAGCGGAGGCCAATGCCAAACCAGGGCAGCCCTATCCGTCAAAACTCCGCCCGCCCACCCGCAGACCCGCCCGTCCCGGTGGGGAAATGTGGTCACGGGCAAGGGCAGGTCTGCGGGTGAGATCGGCAATCCCTTCGCCGCAATGGGCAAGGTTTACCTAAACCTCCTCCGCCGCATGGCGACCTGCCCCTACGGCATGCCGTGGGCGTCCATAGTCCTCCGGTAGGGGCGGGTCACAGCGCAGCGACATATCCGGTAATACCCCCGCGATGTTATGAATAGAAGGCGCATGCCCAATAACTATGTTAAAATCCTGGCATGGAAACACTCACCACCTCCCTTAACCCCAACAGCCCCTCCTTTAAAACCAACGCTGAATTTCATCGGGCGCTGGCCAACCAGCTGCGCGAACGCCTGGCCTACGTCCGCCAGGGCGGCGGCGCAGACCTGCGACAGAAGCACGAAGCCCGCGGCAAACTCTTTGTGCGCGACCGCATCGAACGCCTGTTGGACCCCGGCGCCCCATTTTTGGAGCTTTCTCCGCTGGCTGCCTGGGATATGTACGGTGGAGGTGCCCCTGGTGCGGGGATTGTCACAGGCATTGGCCGGGTTGCGGGCCAGGAGGTGATGATTGTGGCCAACGATGCCACGGTTAAGGGCGGTTCTTACTTTCCGCTGACCGTCAAAAAACACCTGCGCGCCCAGGTCATTGCCCAGCAAAACCACCTGCCGTGCATCTACCTGGTGGATTCAGGCGGCGCATTTTTGCCCATGCAGGACGAGGTCTTCCCGGATGTAGATGACTTTGGCCGGATTTTTTTCAACCAGGCCCAGATGAGCTCCCGGAAGATTCCCCAGGTTGCCGCAGTGATGGGCTCCTGTACGGCAGGCGGCGCTTATGTCCCCGCAATGAGCGATGAAGCCGTGATTGTGCGCGGAAACGGAACCATTTTCCTGGCCGGCCCGCCGTTGGTCAAAGCCGCCACGGGTGAAGATGTCAGCGCAGAAGACCTGGGCGGTGCCGATGTCCACACCCGTCTTTCCGGCGTGGCAGACCACTTTGCCGAGGATGATGATCACGCCCTGGAAATTTGCCGCGAGATTGTGGCTTCGCTCAACCAAATTCGCCAGCCCTGGGTGCAGGTGGCCCAGCCCGAAGAACCGCTTTACCCGCCCGAAGAAATTTACGGCATTCTGCCGGTCACTTTTCGTGAAAGCTACGACGCCCGTGAACTGATTGCCCGCCTGGTAGATGGCAGCCGCTTCCGCGAGTTCAAAGCCCGTTATGGCACCAGCCTGGTGTGTGGTTTTGCCCATATTTGGGGCTACCCGGTGGGCATTTTGGCAAACAACGGTGTCCTTTTCAACGAGAGTGCCTTAAAAGGCACCCACTTCATTGAACTTTGCGAACAGCGCGGCATCCCCCTGCTGTTTTTGCAGAACATTACCGGTTTCATTGTCGGGCGGGAATACGAAACCAAAGGCATCGCCAAAGATGGTGCCAAAATGGTCCATGCGGTGGCTAACGCCACCGTCCCCAAGCTCACCGTAATTGTTGGCGGCTCTTTTGGGGCAGGCAACTATGGGATGGCTGGCCGGGCGTATGACCCGCGCTTTTTGTGGATGTGGCCCAATGCCCGCATCAGTGTTATGGGTGGGGAGCAGGCTGCCAATGTGCTGCTCACCATCAAGCAAGAGCAGCTTGAGCGCGATCATAAACCCGAACTGACCCCAGCCGAAATTGCCCAGCTTAAGCAGCCCACCCTTGAAAAATATGAACGCGAGGGCAGCCCCTACTATTCCACCGCCCGCCTGTGGGATGATGGTATTCTTGACCCGGCAGAAACTCGCGATGTACTGGGCCTCGCCCTGGCAGTCGTTGCCAGCGCACCGCGCGAACCCGGCCGGTTTGGCGTTTTTCGGATGTAATTTGGAGGAATATGGCCCCAACAAAAAAAGAACTGCTCGAAGCCATGCGCACCTCGCGCCAGGCCGTCAAGGAACAGCTCAGCGCACTGCAGCCAGCTGATTTTTTGAACCCGGAGCTGGACAACGGTTGGACCCTTAAAGATTTGCTTGCCCACCTGGCAGCCTGGCAGCGCTTTACCATCCTGCGGCTCGAAGCGGCGCGTTCAGGCAAAACGCCGGATATGCCGCCGCTGCACACCGACGCAGATGTGGATGTTTTCAACGCCCAGGTGTATGCCGAAAATCAGCACCGCCCTTTGCCGGAAGTTTTGGAAGAGTTTGATGCCGCCTTCAAGGCGCTGGTAGCGCTGGTAGAAGCGCTGGACGAGGCCTTCATCCAGGGCGATTTACCCCAGGAATGGTTTGGCGAACGCCCGGTTCACTTAATCATTGCCGCCAACGCCCACTGGCATGAGGCGGAGCATTTTGATATTTAACGGGAAGTCAGGGGTTTCGCCAAAAGTCTGATTCGTAAAAACATGCTTAAAGTGGCGCAACCCTGGAGTAAACCGCCGTTTTCAATGCGATGTTATTTACGATACATTCGGCGGTTTACCTAAAGTGGTTTTTGGGCAGGTAACCCGGCTCGCCGCGGGTAAGCCGCCGGGCACGGCGCAATTTTTTTCACCCGAATCAGCCAGCGTTCCCCTACAATTCCAGGCAGCTGGATCGGGATGCTCTGCTCCGCCCGACCCCCAAGCAGCGTAATCGCCCTTTTGGCCCGCGCCAGTTCTTGCGGGCCGCTTTCGCCCTTTTGCGCCACCATCCAACCCCCCACGCGCACGAAAGGCAGGAGATATTCTGCCAGCACAGGCATTTCTGCTACGGCGCGCGCCAACACCCAATCGTACTGTTCGCGGTGTTCGGGCATACGCCCTGCATCTTCAGCCCGGGCGTTCACCAGGCTGACCTGCTCCAAACCCAACTCGCTCACCACTTCAGCGCAAAAAGCCAGCTTCTTGCCCACGGATTCCACCAGCGCCAGGCGCAGTTTAGGGAAAACAATCTTGAGCGCCAGGCCTGGAAAACCTGCCCCGGTGCCCACATCCACCAGGCTGCCTTGTGGAGCGCCCCCAAAAGCCAGCACACAGCTCAGCGAATCCAAAAAATGCTTTATCCGCACTTCTTCAGGGCTGCGAATGGCCGTCAGGTTGATGCGTTGGTTCCAATCCAACAGCAAACGGGCATAGATTTCCAACCGATCTACCTGTTCCGGCTTCAGGGCCAGGCCTGCCAGGTCGGCGGCTTCTTGGGCAAGTTCTTGCAGGATCATCGGAGGCATTTAATTAAAAAATCCCCGAACCATTCAGCCGGGGATTTAAATATAAAAAAACAGAGAACATTAAAAACCAGGAAATGGGAGGGTTCGATTTACGCTTCTTCGACCAGCTTGCTGCCGACTTTTTTATGCCGGTATACAATTCTGCCGCGGGTCAGGTCGTAGGGCGAAATTTCCAGGCGAACCCGGTCGCCCAGCAGGATGCGAATATAATGCTTGCGCATTTTGCCAGAAAGGTAAGCCAACACTTCGTGCCCGTTATCCAGCTTAACCTTGAATTGGGTGGCGGGTAGGGCTTCGATAATCATCCCCTCGAGCAGCAGCTTATCATCTTCTTTTGTCATAAAAAAACCTCCATAGATTGTTGTTTCCTGGTTTTAAAATAAAAATCGGCAGTAAGAACGCGCTGCCGTTTGAATTTCCAGGGGGACAAGCTGCAACAAAAAATATTTGGCCGTTATTGCTCCTGATGGTGACAAACTGGCAAGCACGCGGAATACTTTGCGAATCTATTGACCGCACCTTCATTATACCCAGGTTAATAAAAGCTGTCAAACACCTAATTTTGTGGGGATGCCCGAGGGAATCCGTACCTTGGGTGTCTCCATTCGTGTAGGAGCTCAGGGATAGGTTGGCGACCACCAGGGGAAAAAAATCTACCCCTGCGCCCCTACACCTTCGCAGCGAAATGACAGGGATGCCGTTACCGGGGATGTCGTTGCGAGCGAAGCGAAGCAATCTCCCGTTTCCGAACCAAAAGGGCATTGTGATTTGGTTTACACCGAGAACCATAGAGAAAAAATTCAGAAAGCCACTGAGTTTTTTTCATAAATATCTCGGTCACTTCCTGTGTCTCCTCCTTTGTCGTCACGGCTTTAGCCCTGCCCCCCAGCGGGGCGGCATGATCATAGAACGCCGCCCAACCAGAGCGCCAAGGCCCTAGGCATGGCATTATCGAACCCCATTTAACAGGAACCAACATCTTTTGCATGCTCCCATTTTTCAGCCAGCCCGGAAATTTCCGGTTGGGGTATACTAAATTATGGAAAATGGTTCGCCTGGGCGAACACAACGATCCATTACACCGAAAAGGCAGGTATTATGTCCACACCAGGTGCAAAAGAAAACTGGGAGAAGGAAACCCTTCATCCCTCGCTTAAAAAATTCCCTGAACGCAAACCAAAATTTGAAACCTCTTCCGGCATTGAAATGCCGCGGGTGGCTTTCCCTCCGGAGGCCGAACCCTACCCGGAAAAATTAGGCTACCCAGGGGAATACCCCTTCACCCGCGGCGTCCAGCCCACCATGTACCGCGGGCGCTTCTGGACCATGCGCCAGTACGCCGGCTATGCTTCCGCGGAAGAGTCCAACCAGCGCTACCACTACCTGCTGGCCCAGGGGCAAAGCGGTCTTTCGGTGGCCTTTGACCTGCCCACCCAAATTGGCTACGATGCCGACGACCCACTGGCATTGGGCGAAGTGGGTAAAGTGGGCGTTTCGATTTCATCCCTGGAAGATATGGAAACCCTCTTTCGCGGCATTCCGCTCGACCGGGTTTCCACCAGTATGACCATCAACGCCCCGGCCACCATTCTGCTGGCCATGTACGTGGCAGTAGGCAAACGCCAGGGTGTGGCCCCCGAAAAACTACGCGGCACCGTGCAGAACGATATCCTGAAAGAATATATTGCCCGGGGTACCTACATCTTCCCGCCCGCCCCTTCCATGCGCCTGATTACCGACCTGTTTAAATACTGCCGGGCGGAGGTGCCGCACTGGAACACCATCAGCATCTCCGGCTACCACATTCGCGAAGCGGGTTCCACGGCCGTGCAGGAAGTGGGCTTCACCCTGGCCAACGGCATTGCCTATGTCCAGGCGGCCATAGAGGCCGGCCTGGATGTGGACAGCTTTGCCGACCAGCTTTCGTTCTTCTTCAATGCCCACAACCACTTTTTGGAAGAAGTGGCCAAGTTCCGGGCAGCCCGGCGGCTTTGGGCGCGCATTATGAAGGATCGTTTCAAAGCCCAAAACCCCAACTCGCTCAAGCTGCGCTTTCACACCCAAACCGGCGGCTCCACCCTGACCGCCCAACAGCCGGAGAACAACGTGGTGCGGGTGGCGCTGCAGGCTCTGGCTGCCGTGATGGGCGGCACGCAGTCGCTGCACACCAATTCGATGGATGAAGCCCTCTGGCTGCCCACCGAAAGCGCCGTTCGAGTGGCGCTGCGCACCCAGCAGATTATCGCCAACGAGTCGGGAGTGGCCGACACCGTGGACCCCCTGGCCGGGTCGTACCTGGTGGAGCAGCTAACCGACGAAATTGAAGCCCGCGCCGAAGCCTTGATTGCCGAAATTGACGCCCAAGGCGGCGCCCTGGCAGCTTTGGAGCAGGGTTTTATTCAAAACCAAATCCAGGAAGCCGCCTACCGCTACCAGCGCGGCCTGGAGGCAGGGGAGCAGATTGTGGTTGGGGTGAACGCATTCCAAACCCAGGAAACCCTCCAGCTCGACCAGCTTAAAGTAGACCCGGCCATTGAACAGGCCCAACAAGCCCGCCTGGCAGACTTGCGCACCCGCCGCGACAACCCCAAAGTGGCCGACCTGCGCGCCAACCTGGCCCAGGCAGCCCAGGGTTCTGAAAACCTGGTTCCACTGATGATTCACTGCGTGGAAAACCAGGTGACCCTGGGCGAAATTTGCCACACCTTGCGCCAGGTTTGGGGCGAATACGAACCGCCCCAACTGCTCTGACTGTGTTTGGAGGTGAACCATGCCTGCTGTTGAAAAAATTAACCATGTTGCCATTGTAGTGGACGACCTGGATGCGGCCCTCGGCTTCTGGCGCGACGCGCTTGGCCTCGAGCTGACCCATGTGGAAGAGGTGTCGTCCCAGGAATCCATTGTGGCCTTTCTGCCTACGGGCGACAGCGAAGTGGAACTGGTGAAGCCAACCACCACCACTTCTGGAATTGCCAAATACCTCGAAAAACGCGGGCCAGGCATTCATCACCTGTGTTTGGAAGTGCGCAGCCTGGATGCTGTGCTGGCTCGTTTGAAAGCCCTCAATATCCGCCTGATTAACGAAACCCCTACCATTGGCGCCGGGGGGGCGCGCATGGCCTTTATCCATCCTTCTGCGGCTTATGGCGTGCTGGTGGAATTATATGAAACTCGCCGGGGCACCGGGGCGCTGAGCGCAACCCCTTTTCCGGTCCTGGGAACTGGCCGCCTGGCGCTGCAAGAAGACCGCAACACAGACCCGCATGATGGGGGCAACGTCCGCCGCCGCACCTTGGCCTGGCGGATTGTGCGCCGCGACCGGCCCGACGAATCTGCTGGCAAAGTGGCTGCCATCCTGGGCAGACCCGAAGCTCACAGCGCCCAGCTCAGTTTTTCCAGTTCGCCCGAACAGATGCGCCAGGGACTGGTGGATGAGGCGCTGACGACCATCCTGGATTACCTCTTCAACCTCGAGCCGCTTGCCCCGGTTTACCGGGTGGAAGTGCTGCTGGAACCAGAGGCCGAGTTGGAATCGGGTGTGGTGCGCCGCCTGGGTTTTTTGGACGAAGGCGTGCGCCGTGCCTATGGTTATTCGATGGGCAAATACCGCGACCTGCGTTGTTACGCCCTGACCAAGCCCGACTGGAACAGCCGCTAAAACCACGCTTTGGGGCACGAGGGCCAGGGTATGCAGCGGGTAAACCCCCGGATGCGGGACATTGAGGCTGTGCAGCGCTGCGGTTTCCCCAACTGCCAGGCGGCCTGCTGTGTGTATGGTGCCTGGGTAGACCAGCACCAGGCATCCGAAATCTTGCGCAATGCCCGGCTATTGATTCCCCACCTGCCCCCCGAACACGCAGACCCGGCTTTATGGTTTGATGACCGCCGCGCCGCCGACAGGCACGCCCTGAGCGGCGAAGTCGTCCACACCAGCGTGGTTGAATCCCCTGACCATTATGGTGGGACAGCCTGTATCTTCATGCGCCCTGATTTTCAATGTGCACTCCAAAGTGCCGCCCAGGCTGCCGGGCTGCACCCCTGGCGTTATAAACCCTTTTACTGCATTTTACATCCCCTGGACCTGGACGAAGAAGGGCGCATCACCCTGGACGCCGCCGCAGAAATGGTGGATGAACCAGCCAGCTGCCTGCGCCGGGCCAGCCAGGGTGCCCCGTTGGTTCTTATTTTTGAAGAAGAACTTCGCTATTTATTGGGGGAAAAGGGCTATGCCCGTTTGAAAGCCAGCCCTTAAGGTTGGGCAAAAATCAGTTCCCAGGACACCCAGGTTTTTACCCCGGCGGTGGTGCATTCTTCTGTGGCCAGGTCGGTCAGCCGCTGGCTGCCGTCTTCCAACCGCAGGGTATAGGAGATGAAGGGGGTCAGGGTGAAATCTGCGTAATCCAGTCCCAGTTCGGGTTTCAAACCCGTGAAAAAGTGCTCTTCATTTCCGGGCCAGTTGATGATAATTTCGACCCCCGGAACGGGGCCACCGGCGGCGTTGCGGGTGCGCACAATCAGGCGCGGTTCGGGGTAATCCAGGCTGCACAGCCGGTTGCGGGCTTCCAGGATAAACGGCGAGGCCGGGGTGGGGGTTGGCGTTGGGGTGGCGCTGGGTTCTGGGCTGGGGGTTGGGGTGGCGCTGGCTTCCTGGGTGGGGAGTGTGCCCGTGATTTCAGGCGTGTTGGAAGGCCGGGTGGTTTGGGTGGGGGTGGCGCTGGGGGCTGTGGTCGGGCTGGGGGTCTGGGTTGGGGTGGCCGTGGGTTCCAGGGTGGGGGTTGCGCTGGGTTCCTGCGTGGTTGTGAAAGCCGGGGCAGCGGTGGGTGCCGAATTCAGGTTGCTGGCCACCGGGACCAACAACCCCAAGGCCTGCACTTCGGCTTCGGGGCGTCCATCTGCCAGGGAACGCTGAGCCAGGGCCGCCACGGTTTCTGGCAGGTTGGAGTCTCTCAGCAAAGCCAGTCGCGATTGGGCGCGCTGCTCATCATTGGTTGCGGCGAAAGCCAGGGCAATTTGTACGAGGTATTCGCGTTTAAAATCTTCGCGCAATGCAGCGGGGGAGGTATCCGCGATTTGAACAGGCACCAACATCCAGCCGGCAAAAAGGCCAAGCACCAGGCCAATAAACAAGCCAGTAAACAGGTACCACGGGCCGCGGCGTTCTTCGGTCATGGGGTGGCGGCTCCTGCCGGGGAAGGGTTCCACTGCTGCAGGCCAGTGAGTAAACCGAGCAGCAAAGCCTGCTCCGCTTCGGGGTAGTTGTTATCTGTGGCGAACTGAAGCGCCGTCCGCACGCTTTCTGCCGGGTTGGGTGCGCCCAGCAGGGCCAGGCTGCGGGCTGCCTGGGATGGGTCGCCCTGGCTTTGATATACCTCTGCGACCATCAGAACATAATCGGTCTGGTAGTCGGTTCGCAGGGTGTCGGGGGTGGTGTCAATCACCTGGACAGGGTCAACCGAGGTGGTGTAGTACCAGCCCAGGAAAAAACCCAGCCCAATGGCCAGGAGGAAAAAAAGCCAGCGTCTCATTGCCTGTATTGTATCGTCAACCGGTGATTTTTGTGCAGAATTCAGCCCAGAATCTCGTCCAGCGCGCTGACCAGGATTTCGTTTTCATCAAAGGTGTTGTAGAAGTAGGTGGAAAGGCGCACAGCCCTGGGGCGTTTGTCTACGATAATGCGCCGGTCGGCCAGCTTGCTGACAATTTCGGCATTGTTTTCGGCTTCCAAAATGGTGATGGCAGCCTGCTGGTCCGGGTTGGCCGGGATGCGCAGCGAGTAGCCGCGTGCCTGGAGCCGGGCAACCAGGTCCTGGTTCAGGGCATGTGCCCGGCTGCGAATGGCTTCCGGCCCGATTTCATTGATGATTTCCAGCCCGGCTTTGGCCGCATAGACAGCCCCAACGGCCGGGGTTCCGGCTTCAAAGCGTCGGGCGTCCGGGCGCGGTGAAAACGCAAACGGGTCGAAATCGAACTGGCGGTCGCTGCCAAACCAGCCAGCCACGCCGGGATGCAGCTTGGGGATGAGTTCCCGGCGCACATACATATAGGCAACCCCAGGGCCGCCAATCAGCCATTTCAGTCCCCCCGTCATCAAAATGTCTACCCCGGTTTGTTTGACATCAATCGGCACCTGCCCGGTGCCCTGGTAGTCGTCCACCAGGCAGAGGGCGCCTTTGGCATGCGCCAGCCTGGCCAGGGTTTTTACATCCTGAATATAGCCGCTGGTGAAGTACACCCTGCTGGTGGCAACCAGCGCAGTTTGTTCGTCAATGGCGTGTTCAAAGGCTTCCAGGGGCACGCCCACGTTGTCTGGGCTGGGGACGATTTCAACATGAACGCCTTTTTCGCGTAAGGCCAAAAAATGGTGGGTTTGAGTGGGGAAATCCAGCGCACACGAAACCACCTTGGGTCTTTGGGAGATGTTGAGGTTGGCGCTGATGGCGCCCAATGCCGAAGAGATGTTGGGCAGCACGGCCACTTCTTCAACCGAGGCCCCCACCAAACGGGCAAATTCCCGGCGCAGGCCGTCAATTTCTTGCAGCCAATAGGCATACCAGGCAGAGGCGCCGCGCTCGGTCCATAGATCCAAAAATCGGTTGACCGCAGAACGCGAACGCCGCGACAGCTGGCCCAGCGAAACGGTGTTCATGTAGGTGGACTTCTGCAGCCCGGGAAATTCGGCTCTCCAGGTTTCCCAATCGGGTTGTTGGGTCATATCGCCGCTCCTTTACTTAAGATGCACAGGTGTCAGGGGTAAGAACCAGCGGTTCACACCGCGCCCAGCTTGATTATAGCATGATGCAGGCGCTGAACCCCCTGGCCTGCCAGGGGGGGTTGGACATTTGCGTACACCTTATGTTGGGATATCACCCCTACGGAGGCGGTTTTGTTGTACAATTGCCTGTATGCAAACCCCGGTAGATGTCATTCGCGCCCGTTCCCGCCGGCGCGAGCGTGCCGAACGTGCCACAGTCCAGCGGCTACGCCGGCTGGCGGTTGGTCTGGCGCTGGCATTCAGCCTGGTTTTGGCCTTGGGGGCTGTTGCAGCGGCACTGTTTTACGTCCAAATTACTGCCGGGCTGCCTTCGGTAGCGGCACTGCCTGGCCTGCTGGATGGCCCGGATGGACGCTTGCTGCATCCCACCTCATTTACCGACCGCACCGGTCAGGTGGTGTTGTATGAAATGGCCAATCCACTGGCTGGCCCGCGCATCCCACTCACTCTGGATAACAGCCAGGAAAATTACATTCCCAAAACCCTGGTAGATGCCGTGGTGGCCGCCATTGACCCGACATTCTGGCAGCACGCTGGCTATTTGCCCGGCGATTGGACAGGCCAGCAGCCCAACACCATTGCCCTGCGCCTGGTTTCGACACTGCTGACCCAGGACGAAGCCCCAGGGCTGCGCCGTTCGCTGCGCGAGCGCCTGCTGGCCGCCCAGCTAACCCGCCAGTATGGCCGCGAGCAGGTGTTGGCCTGGTACTTAACCAGTGCCCACTTTGGCAAGCTGGCTTATGGGGTTGAGCCGGCGGCCCGACTGTATTTTGACAAGCATGCCGCTGCCCTCACCCTGGCGGAAGCCGCCCTGCTTGCCGCCATCCTGGACGCGCCTGCCTTGAATCCAATAGACACTCCTGAAGCCGCTTTTGAACGCCAGATTGAGGTCTTACAGCAAATGGAGACCCAGGGCCTGGCCGAACCTGCCGCTTTGCAGGCTGCCCGGGCTGCTCGCCCAAACGTGCGCATCGAGCCGCCCGCCGCATTTGCTGGCACCGATGCATTTTTGAACCTTGTCCAAAACCAGCTTACAGGCCTTTTTACACTTGAAGAACTGCAAAGGGGGGGCTACCGGGTTGTGACCACGCTGGACGCGGCGCTGCAATCCCAGGCGGAATGTGTGTTGGCAGCCCAGCTTTCCCGCTTCGTTGCGCCCGAACAGGCCAGCACCAGCATCGCCCCGCAGTGTACAGGGGCCCGGCTGCTGCCCAGCCTGGACAATCCAGGCCAGGCCCTGCCCCCGAACACTGCCGGCAATGTGGTGGTGCTGGACCCCGCCTCAGGGCAGGTGTTGGCTCTGGCAGCATTGGCAGCAGATGGCCAGCCCTTAAACCGGCTTGCTGCACCACCCCCGGGTTCGCTCTTAACCCCGTATGTATACCTGAGTGCCTTCACCCGCGGCTTTAACCCTGCCTCCCTGGTTTGGGATATTCCAGCCAGCCTGCCCGTTGGCATATCCGTTACCCCCAACCTGGACGGCGTTTCGCATGGCCCCATGCGCATGCGCACCGCCCTTGCCAACGATTACCTTGCCCCGGCTGTGTTTGCGCTTGGGCTGGTTGGGCCTGAAACCGTTTGGAAAACTGCCCAGCAGCTTGGCCTGCCCGCGCTGAACGTTCCCCCTGGGGAAAGCGCCCTTGGGCTGATTTTTGATGGTGGCAGCCTTTCTTTGTTGGACGCAGCGCATGCCTTTGGGGCATTTGGTGCGCAAGGGGTGTTGGTGGGGTATCCATACGGGTTGGCAGGGCAGGCCGAATTTTTGCCGGGTGTGCCCACGCTCTCGCCAGGGGCAATGCTGCGGGTAGAAGATGTTTTTGGCAATATTTTGTACGACGCCGGCCCGCCCCAGGCCCGGCCTGTGATCAGTGCCCAACTGGCCTATCTTTTGGTCAACATTCTCAGCGATGAAGCGGCCCGTTGGCCCAGCCTTGGGCACCCGAATGTGTTGGAAATTGGCCGTCCGGCCGCTGTAAAAATTGGCCGCACCAGTGACCAGCAGCAAAGCTGGGCTGTCGGCCAAACCCCGCAACGTATTGTGGGTGTGTGGATTGGCGCCAGTCAACCCGCAGGTGGCGTGCCAGGCACCGTGCCTGCGCTGGCTGCCGCAGGTGCCTGGCACGCGCTGGCAAAAGTCTCCAGCCAGGATTTGCCTCCAGAAGCCTGGCGAACCCCGCCGGGTATCAGCACAATTGAGGTTTGTGACCCTTCCGGCCAGCTTCCCACCCAGGACTGCCCGGTTACGGTGCGCGAGGTTTTTGCCCCAGGCAGTGAACCGGTTCAGTACGACACACTGTATCGTCGTTTTCAAATCAACCGAGAAACTGGCTATCTTGCCACCGTTTTTACCCCTCCCTCCCTGGTTGAAACAAGGGTGTACATGGTGGTTCCCCCCGAAGCGGCAGGCTGGGCGCAGTCTGCCGGGGTTCCCACACCTCCCGAAGTCTACGACCTGGTTTCCATGCCAGCCAACCAGCCAGCCGGGGCGCAGGTTTCCCGGCCAGCCATGTTTGCCTATGTGCGGGGTGTGGTGGATATTCTTGGCACGGCTGCTGGCGCTGATTTTGCCAGCTACCGGGTGCAGGTGGGCCAGGGGTTGAACCCCCAGCAGTGGCTGCTGGTGGGGGAAGAGCAGCCACTGCCGGTTGAAGATGATCTCCTGGCGGCCTGGGATACCGCCGGGTTGAACGGACTGTTTGCCATCCGTTTGCAGGTGATTGCCGCTGACCGGCGCACCCAAACCTCGATTTTGCAGGTTACAGTGGACAACCAGCCGCCTGAAGTTGGGTTCACCTACCCCGAACAAGACCAGGTGTTCCCCGCAGCCGAAACCCGCAGGATTACGGTTCAGCTAAACGCCCAGGACGAACTGGCCCTTGATCGGGTGGAGGTATTCTTGAACGGCAGGCTGCAAACCACCCTTACCCAGGCGCCTTTTGCATTCTCCCTGGGGGTTTCCGTGGGCGAATATTCCCTTTCGGCCATTGCCTATGACCGGGCAGGCAACCAGAGCGAAACCCAGGTTGTCTTTACAGTGGAACGATAACCCAGTCAGGGGACATAATACGCCAGCAGCAGTTCTTCAAACAGCGGCATCACCTCATCCAGGCCAAAACGGGGCGCCTCAAACGAAAGCACAAGCAGCGTATTCTCCCGAATATAGACGATGCTGAACCCACTCCCCGGGCCGGACCATTCTACGCGTAGGCCCCCATCGGCCAGTTCTTCCACCGAAGTTCCCGCTGCATCCTGTGACAGGTAGGCCGACACAAGCCGCAGCGTCATTTCTTCCGGCGCCGCCCCGCTGCTGGAAAAATCGGGGTAAGAAATCTGCTGAATTTGTGCGGCGATGTCTGGGGCGCGGAATTCGTTGATGGTGATGGCCCCTTCTGTGCGCAGGCTGTAGTTCCAATCGCGCGGCACCTGGAAGGTGGAGAATCCCTGTGGGTCTGAGAAATCCAGCCGGAAGCTGTACGGGGGCAGGGTGCTGTTCTGGGGAGAGGCGGCCTGGGTTGTTTCGAGCACCCGCTGGAAAATCTGGTCATACCCAGGGTAGATGGGTGCATCTGCCCAAAAATCTACTGCCACAACCGCCAGTTCTGCCAGGCGGTATGTTGAAACCACCTTTTGCACCACGCCGCTGAAATCCAGCGTTTTCTCAATCGTAATGCCATTGGGGGTTTCAAACACCGCGGTTTGTACATAAGCATCAAACCCCCGGAAATAGTTTTCCTCGCGGGCGGCGGCAAAAAAAGCCAGGTCCCGGGGGTCGTACTGCGTGATGGTGTAAATCAATTCCAGGTTGATATAGGCGGTCTGGTCGGGGGCGGTTAATTCCATTTGTCCGGTTCCAAATTGGTTGAGCCAGCCGGTTGGGGCGTGGGCGCACAGCAGCCCTTCGGCTGAACAGTACGGCGCTGGCTCTAAGCCGCGTGCGACCCACTCAGCGGGGGTGAAAGTGGGTGCGATTGCTGGTGTGGGCGGCAGGGTGGGCGATGGGGGCAGGCTGGTGGGCAGCGGGGTCGGGCTGGGTACTGCCGTGGGCACTTCAGTGGGCACTTCAGTGGGGGCGGGGTTGGTTGGTGCGATTGGTTGGGGTTCTGCCACAGGCGCAGCCCCGGCCTGGCAGCCTGCCAAACTGCTGATTAGAACCAACAGCAGGAAAAAGATTGCGAACTGGAACCGGATCGAATGGGTCATACAATGTTTCCTTTTGCAATATTCTACCTGAATAAACAACAACTCCCGAATGCAAATTCGGGAGTTGTTGTTATCGTGGGTCAAAAAAAGCGGTTTGGTTTAGGGCTCTTCAATGGCGAACCAATTCACATCCATCTGGACATCCGGGGTGTCGAAAGACGAGACCGAAAAGCCGACCAGCCCTTCATAAAATCCGTAGGTGTTGTCTATGGCTGTGTCCACTACGGTGCCGTTGATGTAGAGTGTGAACTCGTTGCCCAGGCAGGATGCAATGAATTCATTGCTGTTGTTTCCGGGGAGCATTGCGTCTGTAAACCCGCTGGTCAATTCATTGTAGCTTTGGGTGGCTTCATCGTAGGCATAAATCCAATAGGTGCCATCGTTGGCAACACTGAACTCATACCAGCCAAGGTCGCCGTAGCGGCAAACCAGGCTGAAGGTGTTATCTTCACTGCCATAGTTGTCTACGCCCGCCCCAATCCAGACATCGGCGTAATAATATTCATCATAGGTCAGGTAGGCCCAAATATCCGTTCCATAAAGGTAAAAGCCCAGGTAACCTTCTTCGGTATACAGATCCCAGAGATTATCATCACCGCTCATCAAGAAATAGGTCCAGCCAGGGGCGCCGTCGTCAAATTCCTCGGTGAAATACGGGCCGCGGTCGGTTCCGCCAGTGGTTCCACCGGTGCCTCCGCCTGCACTCCCGCCGGTGCTGCCGCCAGCAGTGCCGCCGGAACCGGTATCCCCGAAAAAGCCAGTGACTTCCAGGGCGCGCCCATTAAGCTGGCCTTCCAGAAATTCATACGTCGAGAACCGGATTACTTCCATGGTCAGGGTATCGCTGGGCTGGTGGCTGCGCAGAATGGTGCAGTAATCTTTCATGGTGCCATCGGTGGAGAGAATTAGGCCTTCGAGGCTGTAGATGATGTCGCCTGCTTTGATGCCAGATTTGTCAGCTACAGAGCCAGATTTGACCGAAGCCACCCAAATTCCATACAGGCCAGATTCGGGGTCGGCAATGGCTGTGCCGTTGACGCCGATGGACAGGTAGTCCTGGCCTTTCTTCAGTTCTTCCACCACGCTTTTGGCGGTATCGCGGGCAACACCAAAAGCCTGGCGGGTGCTGGAATTGCCGGCATAGTGCACGGCAATCACCTTGCCATCGGCGGTGATGACCGGCCCACCCGAATTGCCCGGGTTCGAATTGGCATCATACTCAAGGACAGAATCTACCGATGCCCAGTTCGAATCGCCATTGGCCCTGGCTTTGGAAACCACGCCCCGGCTCAGGGTGTATTCCGGGTCTCCCAGGGGGAACCCGGCCACGTACATATCCAGGCCGACATCAATGGTCCCGTTGTACCATTCCAGGAAGGGGTAGCCATCGCCCTCGATGTCAATCAGGGCCAGGTCCGAACACTCGGAAACCGCCACCACCCGGGCGTTGCGGGGGTTGGTTTCGCCACCCACCCAAACCCGCAGCAGCGCAGCGCCGGTGACCACATGATTGTTGGTAACCGCCAGGCCGGATGGGTCAATAATGAACCCGGAGCCGCGGCCAGCCGCATTGAGCTGAAGCCCAAATTCAGGGTCAACAAAGGTTCCCTGGGCTTCAATTTGGATGACAGCTTTCTTAGCGTCTTGCAAAGTGGAAATGGCCAGCGAAACCGTGGGGGTGGGTTCGGGGGCAGTTGTGGGTGCGGGTGCGTTTGTTGGCACAGCAGCCGTGGGCTGTTCTGGCGCCGGGGATGTGGCGGGAACGGCCGCACTGGTCAGGTTGCAGGCAAGCCCAACCAATAAAACGAACGCCCCTAACCAGAGGAATGGTTTTAAGATTTTTATTCGCATTTGGGTTCTCCTTTCGAATTCTTAAGAGCGCTGGGATAAAAAAAACAAACTACCGGCGTGATCGGAATCACAAACTATTGCCGATTTTGCTCGGTTGTTTAAAAGCGGACAAACAAAAATACGCAGTAGGAAAAACAGCCTGGGACAACAATGCCCTAAGTTTAACATAAATTTTTTGGTGCGCAATAGCGATTTTGGGCCATTTTATGGGTTCTCAAGGGCCAACTCGCTCCAGGGCATCTTCCCCCATAAATCATGCCAAACAAGCGCTGCGACTGCGGGATCGTTTTCTCCCATTTTGCCTGTCACAACAGGGGCAACCAAAATTAGATGATTTTATTCTTGAGGTAATACAGCCCCGCAGCGCCAGCCACGACGAGCACCAGCAAGGTGATTTCCAAAATGGTGACCAGTGTCCGGCTCCAATTGGAGGTGGGTTGGGTCTCGGCTTGGGCCGCGTCCAGTGCTTGGGCATTTTCAACAGCCTGTTCAGCAGCGTTGCTTTCCAATTCCGGCGTTGGCTCAAGCGCCAGCGTTTCGCGGCTGCTGTCGGGTGCTGTGGCGAAAACTTCCATCATGGGGGTTGCCGTGGGAGCGACCGCCATATCTTTGGTGGTGGGTTCTTCGGCAGAAGGATTGGCTTCGGGTTCTACCACAGCCGCAACCTCCTGGGTGACAACAACTTCAGCCTCTGCGACCATCACTTTGGCGGAAGATTCATCGGGAACAGGGGTAGCAAAAATGACGACCCCCAGTCCGGTGCCTGGGGCGAGGTCCACGCCACCACCCCCACCGAACCCACCGCCGCCCATGGGGCGGGATGGCGCCATGGCCATTTCGGGTTCGGCCTGCCGGGCGGCAAAATTTGCTGTTACCGGCGGCACACCAGGAATCAGGCCAGTCAGGTCACCGGAAAAGACCAGCAAAAACAAGAAGCTGGCAACCACCATGGCAAGCCGCAGCACGGGGTAAGCCCGGTGCTGGCGGGGGCGGATGCCCACCATTTCAGGCGTCAGGGTGAAATTGCGGGGGGCGCGCACCCGGGCAGAACGCCTCAAGATAGTTTTTGTCTGGCGCAGTTCTGCAAGGGCCTGCTGCATTTCGGAACTGCCTTTAATCTGCATCTCCAGCTTGCTGCGTTCCCGCTCGCTGAGCTGGTTATCCAAATACGCCGATAGCAGTTCCCAATCTTTTTCACGAATCCGCATAAATCACCTCTCCCCTTCTAAACGAAAAGTGGAAGGCAAAAGTTCCCCAAATCCATGCAAACAATCGCGCAGTTTTTCCCTGGCGCGTGCCAGCCTGCTTTTTACAGTTCCCAGGGGTTTTTGAATGATCCCAGCCACCTCCGAGTAATCCATACCCTGCACATCAATCAGGGCTACCACAGCGCGGAATTCTTCAGGCAGATTGCGCAAACAGCGTTGAATCGCCCGGCTAATTTCCTGGCGCAGGGCGCTTTCTTCGGGCGATTCGCCAGGATCCACCATCCAGGATGGTGAATCGAAGGTGTCCTCATCGTCCACCACCGGTTCAAGGGGCGTGGTTGGGCGGCGTTTGCGTTTGCGCAGCTCGTCGTAGCAGGCATTGGTCACAATGCGCATCAGCCAGGCGCGAAACGAGCCGCCCCGGAATTTGTTCAGGTTGGTGTAAGCCAACAAAAACGCCTCCTGGGTGGCGTCTTCGGCGGCGTTTTCTTCGCCCATGATCCGGTACGCCACGTGGTAGGCCATATCCTGGTACAGCAGTACCAGGCGGTTGAAGGCGGTCAGGTCGCCTTCCTGTGCCATCTGGATGAGGGAAATTTCATCGGCTGGCATACTTGTCCCTCCAGGCCCAAAAAGCCCAAAATATCACACGCCATCCTAAAAGCGCCAGCCCGCTGATGCCGCCCAGAACAATCACAAAAATTGGCGGCACCGGGCGGTTCAGCCACAGGCTGCGCAAAAAAGCTGCAAAGGGGCCGCCCAACACCATCACCCACACGGGTCGCCACAGATCTCGCCAGGAAAGTGCTGTAGGCAGGTCGAAAACTTTTAACGGGAACCCCACCAACACCCAGGCGGCCAAAACAGGCAGCAGTGTGGTCAGCATGTGTGCTCCACCGCTGTCCAGCCGGTCGTGGGTGGCAAAGCCATACACTGTGACGATACCTGCGGTCACAATGTCGCCTGCAATTAACAAAATTTTTCGCCCGTTTTTCGTCATCATCCACCAAAATTTGATTCAACCACGCGTGGTACCTTACAATTGTAACGATTCTATAAAACCTGTAAAGGGCAAAAGTGTGTACAGGCAGTCCTTGCTTAAAGTCGAAGTTTGGAGCTGGCACAGGCCAAAGAAGATAGGTTCCCCGATTTTAGGGTACAATCGGTCAGGCTGCCTTGCCTGGTTCTACCCCAATCTCAACCTGCATAGGAGAAATCAATGACCTTAAATGTTGGCAAAATTCAGGCCTTGTGTTTTGATGTGGACGGCACCCTGCGCGATACGGACGATATATTCGTCAATTCGGTAGCCCGGTTCTTTCGCCCGTTTGCATGGATGCTGCCCCAGCGCGACTACCGCCATGCTGCCCGGCGTTTCGTGATGCACATTGAGGGGCCCATGAACTCGCTGCATGGCCTGAGCGACCGCCTGGGGGTGGATGACGAGATGGTCGCCTGGACCTATTTCTGGAAAGATAAGCGCGGCAGCAAACGCCCACAACAACTGCTCATTTCAGGAGTAGCGGAGATGTTGGCAGCGCTCTCCAGCCGATATCCACTGGCGGTGGTAACGGCTCGCGACCAGCGCGGCACACAGGCCTTTTTAGACCATTATGACCTGGGCAAGTATTTCACAGCGATTGCCAGTGGGCAGGTTACGCCCCGGACGAAACCATCTCCCCAGCCCGTGATTTGGGCAGCGCAAAAAATGGGCGTATCCCCTGAAAACTGCCTGATGATTGGGGATACCACGGTGGATATTCGTGCCGGGGTTTCAGCCGGGGCGCAAACCGTTGGGGTTTTATGCGGCTTTGGCGAAGAACCCGAACTGCACAAAGCCGGGGCAAACCTGGTTTTGCCCACAACCAGCCAATTAACCGAGGTACTTTTTAAAAATATTTGATATAATGTTTCTAATGAAACGCTTAACCAGGTTTGCAGGGATATTATTCGGGGTTGCGCTTTTATTGGCGCTAACCTGGGGAGAAGCTGCCACCCAACAAGGCCTCGACGTGGTTTACCTGAATGGGCATTCCATTCAGGGCGATTTTTTGGGGTATTACAACCAGTTGTCCAATGCCGATTTGGTTATGGGCCCACCGCTGACCGAAGCCTTTACAGACCCCGCCACAGGCGCCCGTTTGCAATATTTTGCCCGCGCTTTGCTGATTTTTCAGAATGGCCAGGTTACCCGGATTCCCCTGGGAGAACGGTTTGTAAATACGGTTTTGGGCGATCTTGTGGATCAGGACTACACTCGCTGTGAGTTGATTAACACATTCTGGGTATGCGGCGATTTTCTGGCGTTTTACAACCAGTATGGCGGCGCCGCTGTGCTTGGTTTGCCCATTAGCCTCCTTCGCCTGGAAGGCGGGCGGTATGTGCAATATTTTGAATTCTCCAGGTTTGTTTGGGAACCCACTGGTCAATCGTTGGACCAGCGCGTTCAGTTGAGCGACCTGGGTATGCAGCTTTTTTACCTGGAACGCGAAGACCCGGCCCGGCTGCTCTCCATTTTTTACGGTGGTGAACCAGCCTACCAGCAGTTGTTCCAGGCTGAGCAAATTTTTGTGGTTGCCTATCCGAAAACAACCACCGCGCTGGCCGGTACATTCCAGCAAATTTATGTGATTGTGTTGGATGATGGACGTGTGCCGGTTGCGAATGGTTCAATCTCCATCCAGGCAACCTACCCTTCGGGTGAAACCTTTGCCTGGCAGGGATTTACAGATGCCAATGGCATTGCTGTGGTTGAAGTGCCGCCGCCAACGGTTTTGCCTGCGGAGGGCAGGGTGACGGTGCAGGTCGCTGCCCTGGCGCTCCACCTGCAGGACAATGCTGTTGCGTCTTACCGCATCCTTCCCTGATTTTTCCGCTTCTGTTTTACGAGTTCTGCAAATCCCTTAATACCTGCCGGTAATCTGCCACGTTGTCCGGGTTTAAGGAGATGATTTGTTGGATGGCGTGGATTGCGCCTCTCGGATTCCCTTTCTGCAGGCACAAATCGCCCACCAAATCCCATTGTTCGATGGCCTCATCGTTCTTCCCCAATTTCTGAAACTGTTCGGCCAGGCTCTGGCGAATTGCCGTGTGGTCCGGGTAGTTTTGCGAGAGCGTGTCTAAAACTTCCAGGGCAACATCCGTTTTGCCGCTGCGGTTCAGGTAGGCAATATAGTTGCCCAGTTCTGAAAGGGCCTGGTTTTCATTGCCCACTCTCAGGTTCAGGTCAATCACGTTCAGGCCGGCTTTTTCATCCGCTGGGTCCATTGCCCGGATTTGCTGGAAAAGCTTAATCGCCCGGCGCCAATCCAGAAGCTGCAAGTCAATATCGGCCAGGTGGTGAAGCACTTCAATCGTCCATTGTGCGCTCAGGTTGTTTTGTTGAGAATAATTCAGCGCTTTTTGGTAAGTCTCGCGCGCTTTGTCCATTTCGGTCAGGCGGTAATACACATCACCGAGTTCGATGTATTCCTGGATGGTATCTTCATGTTTGCCGGCCGCGGTCAGCTGGTCAATCAGCCTTTTGCGGGCGGTCAGGTCCAGGGGCGCCAGGCGGGTAATGCGCCGGAAAACATCAATGGCCCTGGCAGATTCGCCGCGGGCGCTGTAGGCCCGCGCCACAACGTTAAACTTGGTGATGGCGTCCTGGAACTGCTCCTGTTCGAGCAGAATTTCTGCCATGATGGTGTGCAGAGGCAGGTATGTCGGGGCAAATTTTAAGGCCCAAAAAGCCTCTTCCATGGCCATCCGGTACATTTTTTGGTTGGCCAGTTCGTGAATTTGCGAAAGGGCGGTCAGCACCTGGGTGTTTTGTACCTGGGTGATGATTTCTGCCAGGGGGGTTGGCGGTGCGCCCGTTGGCGGCTGCGGCAGTTGTTGGCGGGCCTGCAAAACCCGCTTGCGCCAGTCTGGCTGGATGAGCAGTTCTTGAATCGTGGTGCACAAACGGGCGAAGTCTACCCCTGCGTCAGCCTGGAAAAGGGTTTCGATAATTGGTTCGTACATCTCTGCCAGTTCCTGGGCCTGTTTGCCTTCAAACATGCTGGCATCCGCCAGCCGCAAGGCTTCCATGTATTGCAAACTGGCGTCGTGGGTCCGGTTGAGCTGTTTGAGCGTTTGCCCGAGCAGCAAACGGGCCGGCAGGGCGAAAATTTCGTGTTGAACAGCATGCTGCAGGTTGCGCATGGCGCTTTCGAGCCGGCCAATATCTTTGCGCAGCAGGCCCAGGTCGAAGTAGGCGGCGGCGTTATCCAGGCCAGAGTCAATCGCTTTTTCCAGTTCGTTGGCGGCTTCCTCAATTTTTCCGCGGGCCTGGGCATCTACCGCCTGGCTGAGGTGCAGCACAATGTTGGCTCGTTCCAAATTGGCCTGTGAGAGCGGGCCGGTTCCCCGGGTGAGCGATTGAATGCTCGAGCGGATGGGGGCATGTTCCAGTTCAGTTCCGGTATCTTCCTGGTCAAACAGCAGGGCTGCCAAAACGGCCAACGCTTCTTTGCGAGCTTTGGCAATCGGGTCAATTTCCTCCCCGGCCGCCACAGGGCTGACCCTGGGTGGTTCGGGCTGTGCTTCATCCGTCGACCTCGTTTTTGGAATGTACTGGCGGCGTGGGCGCGGCAGGGGCTGGTTGGCGCGTAAAAGGCCCAGCGCCTGTGAGGCTTCGTTGTTGTTGGGAATCAGCTTAAGGCAGTGATTGACCAGTTCTATGGCCTTGTCTTTTTGTCCGGAATGCTGCAGCAGGCTGGCTGCCGCCAGGTATTCGCGCACTGCGGCATCTTTGCGGTTAATTTTTTCAAAAATCAACGCCAGGCGCGAACGCCGCTGTAAATTTTCGGGCACCAGCACCACCGAACGGGTGAGGTTATCCACCGCTTTGTTGATGGCGCGGTTTTGCAGGTGAATTTCGCCAGCCCGGGCGGCCAATTCAGCGCTTTGTTCAATGAGCCCCTGGAATTCGAGAATGAGAGACACCCTTTCGAGCAAAACCGGGTCGTTGGGTGTGGCCTGGACGACTTTCTGGTAAATAAAAAGAGCCTGGTCGTATTGCTTGATTTCATACAGTGCGGCTGCCAGGTTGTTGAGGGCCTGAATATCGTCAGGAAATTCGGCCACGGCAACCCGGTAGTGGCTGATGGCTTTCTCCCATTCCAGGTCCCAGGCGGCAGAAGCGCCCAGGGTCATTGCCTTTTGGAACAGTTCTTTGTTACCTGCCATAGCGTGCTCTCTTATTCAGGCCCGGCGGCCTGTGTGTAGGGATGAATCGGCTGCGCCTGGTTTGCAGCGCTGGCTTTTCGCGTTGAGGGTATTGTACCAGGGCAATTATAACCGAAAGGTCAGGGGATTACCGCCATTTGGTACCAGTTGGGGCCGGAACGGGCTTCGGTAATTAGCGGCACTTGCAGTGTGTAAGCACCTGCCATCACGGTTTTGACCAGCCGGGCGGTTTCTGCCAATTCGGCCAGGGGGCACTCGAAGATCAATTCATCGTGTACCTGTAAAAGCATCCGGGCGCCCAGCCCGGCTTTGGCCAGGGCTTGCGGCATGTGGATCATGGCCAGTTTCATAATGTCAGCTGCGGTGCCCTGGATGGGGGCGTTGATGGCTTCGCGTTCTTCGCGGCTGCGAATGGCCTGGTTGCCCTGGGTGGCCAGGCCGGGGAAGTAGCGCCGGCGGCCCAGCAGCGTTTCCACATAGCCCTGTTGGGCGGCTTTGCGCCGGATGCCGTCCAGGTAGCGCTTGACCCCTGGAAATTGTTGGAAATAAGCCTCTACAAAATTTTCCGACTCGGCCAGGGTCAGGTCAGTGGTGCGGGTCAGGCCAAAAGCACTCATGCCGTATATCAGCCCGAAGTTAATCGCTTTGGCGTGGCGGCGCTGGGCACTGGTGACCTGCTCCAGTGGAATGCTCAAAACTGCCGCAGCCGTGGCGGCGTGAATATCCTGACCGGCCTGGAAGGCAGCCAGCATGGCCTGGTCGTTGGACATGTGGGCCACAATGCGCAGCTCCACCTGGGAATAGTCCACCGCCAGCAGGGCATGCCCCGGGGCGGCCACAAACGCCCGCCGAACCCTCCGACCCAACTCGGTGCGGATGGGAATGTTTTGCAGGTTGGGCTCGGAGGAGGCAATCCGCCCGGTTACCGAGCCGGTCTGGTTGTAGGAGGTATGCACCCGCCCGGTGCGGGGGTTCACCTGGGTGGGCAGGGCTTCCACGTAGGTGGAGAGCAGCTTGGCGTATTCGCGGTGTTCCAAAATCCACTCCACAACCGGGTGTTGGCCGCGTAAGGCATCGAGTACATCGGCTGCGGTGGAATAGTGCCCGCTGGCCGTTTTGCGGGTGCGGTCGGGCGGGTCGAGCCGCAGCCTTTTAAACAGGGCATCCGAAAGCTGCTGTGGGGAGTTGAGGTTGAAGGGCTGGCCAACGGCTTCGTGCACCCGGGTTTCCAGGGCGGCCAGCTGCTGGCGCAGTTCAAAGGCCATTTCGTGCAGAAAGGGGACATCCAGGGTGATGCCAGCCATTTCCATGCCAGCCAGCACCTCAACCAGGGGCATTTCAATTTCGGCAAATACCCGGTTGGCCTGGGTTTGTTCCAGGGCAGTTTGCAGCCCCGGAACCAGGCGCAGGGTAACTTCGGCGTCGTGGGCGGCATAGGCTGCCGCCTGCTCGACTGGCACCTGGTCCATCGTGCGCTGGTTCTTTCCCTTGCCAAGCAGCTCTTCAATTTCGGTCATGGACGCACCCAGATTGACCCAGGCCAGCTTTTTCAGGCCCAGGTTGCGCGAAGCCGGGTCGCGCAGCCATTCGGCAATCATCGTGTCAAATGAAATGGGTGCAATCTGCAGCCCTTGTTGGGCCAGCATAAGATAGTCGTACTTGGCGTTGTGCCCCACTTTTTGGATTTTCGGGTTGGTCAGCGGGGGGCGCAGCGCTTCGATCACCGTATCGAGGGCCAACTGGCTGCCTGGGGGGGCTGCGTGGCCCACCGGAATGTAATAGCCCTTGCCCGGCGCAACCGCCAGCGAAATGCCCACCAGCCTGGCTTGCAGCGGGTCGGTTGCTGTGGTTTCGGTGTCAAAGGCAATCCACTCGGCGGCGTTGAGCGTGCTCACCAGCGCTTCCAGCGCCGCGGGCGTTTGGACCACTTCCACTGCAATGGGTGCCTCCACGCGCAGCGGTGAAATGGGCAGCTGCGCGGCGGCTGGTGGTTCGCCCGGCGGGGGGTCAAACATGGACATCTGGCGGGTGGCAGGCGGGGGCGGGGGCGGAATCACCTTGCCGAAATATTTGGCCAGCTCTTGCAGCCGTTTGAGCAGGGTGCGAAACTCAAGCTCGCGGAACAGTTCTTCCACGGCGCCCGGGTCAAAATTATCCAGCCGGGCCTGGTCCAGGTCCAGTGGAATATCCAGGTCGGTGATGATGCGCGCCAGGCGCTGGCTTAAGTAGGCCTGCTCGCGCTGGTCGCGCAGTTTTTGCTGCAGGCTGCCTTTAATTTCATCCAAATGAGCGTAAATGCCATCCAGGGTGCCATATTCGGTGAGCAGCTTGGTGGCGGTTTTTTCGCCCACCCCGGCCACACCAGGGATGTTATCCGATTTGTCGCCTTGAAGCGCTTTTAAATCCACCACCTGGTCGGGGCGCACGCCCATCCGCTCCACCACTTCTGGCGGGGTATATTCTTTCGAATCGGCCAGGGTTTTGCCCTCTGGCAGCGAAACGACAATCCGGCTGTCCACCAACTGGAGCAAATCCCGGTCGCCGGTGATAATCTTCACCCCCAGCCCCTGGGCGGCGGCCTTGCGGGCCACGCTGCCCAGCACATCGTCGGCCTCATAGCCTTCCATCTCCAGCCGGGGGATGTTGAAAATATCCACCATTTGCTGGATGCGCCCGATCTGCACCCGCAAATCGTCCGGCATTTTCTCGCGGGTGGCTTTGTAATCGGGGAAAATATCATCGCGAAAGGTTTTACCCACGTCAAAAGCAACCGCCAGGTAGTCCGGGCGGTCTTGCTCCAGGTAGCGCAGCAAAACGCTGGCAAAACCAAAAACCCCCGCCGTGGGTTCGCCTTTGCTGGTGAGCCAGCGCGAGCTGTCGCCTGCGCCAGTCAGGGCATAATACGTGCGGTAGGCCAGGGCATGTCCGTCAATCAGGTATAAAGTAGGTGGCATGGGATAATTATAATGTAAAAAAGCCGATGGGAAATCGCCCTGGGCTGTACCAGTGTATGAAAAATGGCTGCGCCTGATAAGTTCATTTCACAGAGGGTTACTGAGAAGCCCCAAGAACTACCGAGCCTGTTTTTACGATATTTTTGCGAGGCGCTGCTTTTTTCTCAATTGCTGCGCTCGTTTGAAGCCAAACTTTCATCAACTTATCACCAATCCCTTGTGAAAAATTTCCTGGGTTATGGTATCCTTGCAGTATGCGCTTGTGGATTCGCATCAGTTTTTTTGCGGCTGCAGCAGTCGTTTTGCTGCTTGGGGGAATCGAATGGTCGAAACGCGCTTCGGCATCCCAGGCGCTGTTGGCCACCCCCGCGCGTCAGAAAGAGATTTTGGTGCCGGTGAATGTGCACAGCTGGTGGCTGGCCCAGTGGAAAGATAACGCCGTGGTTTGCACCGTTTCGGTGGAACATGAGGGTTTGCCCACGGCGGTGGAGGTTTTTTCAAACTGCGGCTCGGCAGCCTATAACCGCTGGATTGCAACAGCCCCTTGCCCCGATGCAGCTTTGGGCGGCTCCACCCAGAACTGTCCCGGCCTGTACCTGTACTACATCGGCCAGGTTGCCACTCAGCGGGTGATGGTGGTGGATTTGCCCCTGCCCACCATCCGGCTGACGCTTTCGGGCTGTGTCCCCACCCCACCCCAGAATATTTGCTACGATCTTCCCGCCCTGGTGTTTTACGGCGATGAACCGCTGCCCAACGAGCAGATTACCGCCCTGCACATTCGCATGGGGGCAAATTTCTATGACTGCCCGGGCTATGCCTGCCAGCTTCCGCTGCAGCCCACTTCGCTCAACGGCACCGACATTGAATTTTGGGCCGATTCCAGTTTTGGTGATTCAACCAAACGCTTCACCGGGCGGGTGCGAGTGGTGGATGGCGGTATTTCTGCCGAAACCGGCCGCCCGTTTTGGATTGTAGATGTGTACAGCACCCAATGGCTCAGCCAGAATAACAACAGCTGCACCGCATCGTGGGAGGCTTTCTTGCCAATTGGCGAGCCGCCCAACTGGTTGAAAACTCCCGACTCTCCGGCAGGGCTGGCTTCGGAAACACCTTTTGTTTTCCTGGCCGGGCAGTTGATTAGCATGAACGTGGTAGATGCCACAGAGTGCGAAAACGGCGGCTTGCTTTCGAATGGCGCTGCCAATATCTGCGGCCTGGACAAAGCCCGCCTGGAAGTGAATGACTGGCAGAATATTTTTGACGAGCATATCTGGAATGCTTCCCAGAATACGCAGATTCCTGCCCAGTTGTTAAAGAATATTTTTGCCCAGGAGAGCCAGTTTTGGCCCGGCGAGATTATTAAAGATGAGTTTGGCCTGGGGCAGCTCACCGACCTGGGGGCTGATACGGCGCTTTTGTGGAACGTTTCGTTTTACAACGAGTTTTGCCGCCTGGTTTTTTATGAAGACACCTGCGCGAAAGGGTATGCCCAGCTGACCACGGATCAGCAGGCCATTTTGCGCGGCGCCCTGGCTTCGCGCACCAACGCCAACTGCCCCACCTGTGACCAGGGCATTGACCTGGCCCATGCCGCCAACACGGTGGACCTGTTTGCCCAAACCCTGCTGGGCAACTGTGAGCAGGTGGCCTACATGGTGCATGGGGTAACTGGCAAAACGCCAGGGGCGGTGAGCACGTATGAAGATTTGTGGCGCTATACCCTGGTAAACTACAACGCCGGAGCGGGCTGCCTGCTGACGGCTTTGCAAAATGCCCTGCGCCAGGACGGCACGTTGAACTGGCAAACCGTGTCCAGCCGGTTAAGCCCCACCTGCCAGAATGCCATTCAATATGTGGAGCGAGTGACCCGCGACCGCCTGCCAACCCAACCGGAAGACCTGGCCACACCCGAACCGTTTTCTACCCCAACACCAGGCGGATACCCCGCCCCCACCCAGCCGGCCTTCCCCACCGCCACCCCATCTGGCGGCTACCCCGCCCCAACCTCGTTCCCAACCCCCACCACGTCGCCCGGCGGGTATCCTGAGCCGACGTTATTCCCGACCCAACCCGCTTACCCCTAGCCGAACACCCGCCCGCTTAGGTGGGCTGCTGCCGGGCTGCACAGGGCAAACACCGTTGCGGCCAGTTCCTGCGTGGTTTCAATGGGCTGTTCCAGCGTATTCGACGGGCGCGGCGCGGCGGAAAAGGGGCCGCTTTCGGTAACCAGTCCCAGCCGTAATGCAAAGATGCGCACATTGAACCCTGCCAGTTCGCGGGCGGCGGCCTGGGTGAGTGCTTCCAGCCCGCCTTTGCTGGCGAAATACACCGCGCCTGCCCCGGCCTGTTGGGCGTAGTCAAATGAACTGCTCAGGTTGACGATCACCCCGCCCTGCCCGTGGGCGCGCATCAGCCGCCCAAAAACCTGGGCCGCCAAAAAAGGCCCCACCAGGTTCACTTCCACCGCCCGGTGCAGGTCCCATTCGTCCAGGTCCAGCAGGGGCTTTTGCGGCCGCACCGCCGCGGCGTTGACCACAATGTCCACCCGCCCCCAATCGTCTTCAATCGCGTTCGCCATTTGCTGCACGGGCATTTTTTTGGAAATGTCTACCAGGTATTCTTTGGCCTGCCCACCCGCTGCCCGAATCTCGTCCACCACGCGCCCGGCGTGGTCGGGGTTGATATCGTTGATGGCCAAACGGGCACCCCGGGCGGCAAAGGCCCTGGCGAGCGCAGCCCCCAGGCCGCGCCCGGCGCCGGTTATCAGAACAACTTTGTCTGCAAATTCTGACATGCTACCTCCGGTGTTTGTTGGGCTGCTCATGGCCGCACCTGTTCTGGCGGGCAGAAGGGGATATCGTCCTGGTTTTCAGAGGCGTTGGCCTCCAGGTTGAGATAGGGAGATGGGTCGTAGGTGTTATCAATGTCCAGTTCGTTCAGGTAGCCGCCCTGCCCGTTGTCTTTAACAATCGAGAAGTGTAGATGAACCCCGGTGGGGTTGTTTGGGTCGCCGGAGTAGTTGCCCTGGTAGCCGAGAAGGGTACCCGCCTCCACATATACCTCGCGGGTTCCGGGGGGAAAATCGGGCACGATATACGAATTGCCCTGGCTGTCGGCCAGGTGGGTATAGTAAGTCCAAATTTGGCGCTGCGGGTTGAGCGGGTCGGATGGGATGCGGATAATCAGGGAAGATTTCCAGTCGGCCTCTCGGGTGAGGTAGCCTGGGTAAGCCGCCACCACCGGGGTGACGTTCAGCCCTTCGCCGCCGAAGATGTCTAACCCCTGGTGGGTGTGCCCCGGGCGAAAGGAGTCGCCCCAAATGAAGCCCACCAGCCCGTTGGTGGGCATGAGAAAGGGGGCATCGCCGCAGCGGGTTCCGATTTGCATACGTTGGGCTTCCAGGCTGGCCGGGTCTTGAAACCAGGCCCAAACCTGGCTGTAGCGCTGCCCGCTGCGTGCCAACCAGCTGTATCCAAGGTAGCCCGCGGCCGCTGCCAGCACGACAATCACCCCCACCACCAACCGCAGTCCCCGGTTGGGGCGGGCTTCCGGCTTCAGCGGGATGGGTTTCAAGCCGCGTCCTCGTTCGGTGGGGCGGCTGTGGTGGGCAGGGGCTGCGGGGGTGGAGGTTCTTTGGCCCGCGCCGGGTGTTGCACATTCAGGGCTTCGTCTTCAAGGTGCAAAGCCATGAGCAGGGTCACTTTGCCCTGGGTCATCAGGTTGAGGGTTTTGCCTGCTTTCGTGCCATGCACCGAGTTCAAGCCGGCTTCGGCTTCTTCGAGGGTGTTAAACAGCAGCTCATGGACGCGCATACATGGGTAGCGCTCCTGGATGGGGTATTCCACCACGCTGCTGATGATGCGCACCAGGCCGGGAATTTGGTCCGCCCACTGGATGAACTGGGGCCAAAGGTCTTCAAAAGTTTCGGGGTCTTCGGGTTGTTCAATCAAAATCATCAATTTATACATGGCGCAGCCTCCTGCAACTGCCTGGTCTTGACCCTGAAATTATATCCCCTGTGGGGGTGGGTGGCGACCATGCAAAAAATCTTCGTCGCTGTTGGCAAGGGGCAGATTATGCCATGCCTACGGCATTGGCGGGCAGGCTGTGCCGGTTTCTATAATCGTTTCACCCCTACGGGGTGGATGGGGACCACGGTTGAAAACGTGATTACATGAAAAAGCGTTTATGGTATGATATCTCCCATCACCTGTGCTTATGGTTCCCCGATGATCGGGAAAGGGCCAACACCCTATGGATATTTACCCTGCCTGCTGATTAAGCCGTTTGAGGATAACATGGACACCAACGACAACCAGATTACGATTATTGAGGGGCCTCCCCCGGTTTTTGAAAATGTTGTGGAAGGTTGGGCTTACGGATTGAATGAAAGCGCCAACCTGGCCGATTTAGCCGTCACCCGGCTGCGCACCTTTAACGGCGCTTCCCTGGTGGAGCGCTGCCACCGCGCCTGGCGGGCGCAGGAACCGATGCACCTGGTTTACCGCAACATGGACGGCTTGGAGGCTGAAACGCCGATTGTGGCCGCCCGTTCGGTTGCTACGAACGAGGGAGATGTGCTGCTGCTTTGGGTGCGCATCCCGAACGACGATATCGAACTGGAACTCGGTTTTGATGATGAATTTGACGAGGAAGACGATGAGTGAAATGCAAACCCCGATCCATTCGGAACAGCACGAAGGCGTTCTGACGATTTACCTCAACCGCCCAAAGGCCAACGCGTTTAACTCCGAAATGACGCGGGCCCTTCTGCAGCAGCTTAAGCAGGCCGGGCGCGACCCGCAAACCCGGGTGGTGGTTTTGGCAGGCGCCGGGAAGCTGTTCAGCGCCGGGCAGGATGTATCTGAGTTTGGTGAAGGGGAGCATGTTTCTTTTCGCAAACATTTGCAAAACACCTATAACCCGCTGGTTTTGCAGCTGCGCCAGTTGGAAAAACCGGTCATTGCCGCCATTCACGGTGCGGTGGCAGGCGCTGCCCTGGGCATTGCCCTGGCCTGCGATTTGCGCATTGCTGCCGAGAACGCCCGTTTTGTGGTGGGCTTCTTGGGCATTGGCCTGGCGCCCGATTCGGCAGTTTCGCTCACCCTGCCCAGGCTGATTGGCCTGGGGCGCGCCGCCGAGTTTGCCTTCAGCAATCAGCCCATAACCGCCGAGCAGGCCCTGGACTGGGGGCTGGTCAACCGGGTGGTGCCAGCCGAAACCCTAACGGAGGCGGCTGCAGCCTGGGCTGCTGAACTGGCCAAAGGTCCGGTGCATGCCATGGGTTTGGCCAAGCGCGACTTTAACAAGGCGGTTTTTCCCAACCTGGAAGAAGTGTTGGATTACGAAGCCCATGTCCAGGATATTGCCGGGCAGCAGCCCGAACACAAAGAAGGGCTGGCTGCATTCCGCGAGAAGCGCGAACCCAAATACACTTAATTCCCCAGCAGCCCGTTAAACCCCCGGCCAAAAATCCACAAAGTACGCGCTGAAAGCCAGCGCTGCAAAAAGCAAGAACACTCCGGCAATCGCAAGCCAGGCTTGCTGCAGGCTGCGTTTATCGGCCAGCCGGTAATCGGGGTAAATCCCCTCCAACGCCAACACAGGGCCGGCAAACCAGGCGAAAATCGCCCCGCCAATCAGCCCACCCAAATGCCCCCAGTTGTCCAGTCCGGGTGCCAGGCCAATCAGCAGGTTAATCACCAGGATTTGGACAATGCTGCCAAGCGCACGCCGCGAGCGGCTGCCCATCCACCCCCGATTGAGGTAGATAAAAATCCCCTGTGCCCCAAGCATGCCAAATAAGGCGGTCGAGGCCCCCAGGGATGGGGCGGGGGTCAGCAGCATGGACAGCACATTGCCAGCAAAACCCGCCCCCAGGTATAGCATCAGGTAGCGTCCGTGGCCGTAATGTTTTTCCAGTTCGGTCCCAATCAGGTTGAGGGCGTACATATTGAAAGCAATGTGGATGATGCTGCCATGCAGCAGCAAGGGCGTGAACAGGCGCCACCACTGCCCATTTTCCAAAATCAGCGGGGCATATTTCACCCCGTAGGCCGCCGGGTAATCTACCCCATAGAAAACCTGGGTGCCCATCTGGGCCAGGTAGACCAGCACAGTGATGGCCATGATGGTGTAGCTTACCCAGGGGGTTTGGGCGGCATAGGCAACCTGGACAGAGACGGAGTTAGGCGGTGGTGCGTCGGGGATGGCGCCTTCGGTTGGGGGTGGGTTGGAATAGGGGGTTGGATTCACAAATTCACTTTCCTGTGATGGACTTTTAAGTGTTCACTCTGGATGATGCCCAGCACAAGCTGCGCTGTTTTTTCCAGCATATCCGGTTCATTGAATACCACATAATCGAAAATGGGCAGGCTTTCCAGCTCCACCCGGGCAGCTGCAATGCGCTGTTCAATTTGTTCGGCGCTTTCGGTGTTGCGTTTTTGCAGGCGGGTGCGCAGCTCTTCTTCGGTGCGGGTGGTGATGAAAATCAGCAAAGCATCGGGAAAAAGCCGGCGCAGCGTGGTTGCACCTTGAACGTCTACCCGGACGATGACATCTTTCCCGCTGTCAAAAGCCTGCTGCACCTGGGCTTTGCTTACCCCTTTGTAATGATCATACACCCTGGCGTATTCGAGCAGTTCGTTGTTTTCGATCATGCGTTGAAATTCTTCATCGCTGACGAAGATGTAATCCACCCCATCCACTTCTTTGGTGCGTTTGGCGCGGTTGGTTGTGGTTACCACGAAGTGAAATTGTGTGGAGTGCTGGTTGATGCGGTGGATGACGGTATCTTTCCCCACGCCGGAAGTGCCGCAAATGACAATGAGCAGGGGTTCGGTTTGATGCGTATACAGGGCGTTTGGGGCTGCGGTTTGTTCAGGGAAATTCACGGGTCACCTCGAATGAAGCAGTTCAGCCAGGTTAAATCAACGGCCAGGGGTAGGGGCGGCTGTTGCGGGGCGGGGGTGGGAATTTTTGCCGGGTTAAGATCCGGTCAACCCGCCGCTGCATGGCCCGCAGTTCCCCCGCAGACAGGCATGCGAGCAGCCTTTGTTCCAGCGCGCTGCCCGCGGAAAGCTGGTCGCGCAGCTGCTCCAGGCCTGTGCACAGTTCGGGCGGCAGGGGTTCGTCTACGAAATCCCAAATTACGGTGCGCAGCTTGGGCATTTCATGAAAACAAATGCCGTGGTCAATGGCCCAGATTTGGCCCTGGGAATCCACCAGCAGGTGGCCGCCTTTGCGGTCGGCGTTGTTAATCACCAGGTCGAACAGGGCCACCGGGCGCAGCCTGGCGCGGTCGCTTTCGCTGAAAGTGAAAAAATGGTATTCCGGGTCATGTTCAATAAATGCCTGCAAAGACCCCGGCCCCATCGGGCCATCGCGGCGGTAGACGGTGGGCGGTACCAGCGGCCATTGTAAAAATGCACTCACCTGGTAAGCTGCAGCTTCGCGCAGCCCCAGGGTTTCGGCTGGAAAATCCCACAAGGGGCGCTCGCCCTGGGTGGGTTTGTACACTGCCTGGGTGTGCTGGCTGCCATTGGTAACATTGACCAGCAGGGTATAGTTGGAGCCCCAAACGAACTGCCCTTCGAGCGAAATTTCTCCCTTTTCGAGCAGGGGCAAAAGTTCGCCTGGGTTCTGGTTGGGGTCTGGCGCGGTCACACAACCTCCGCTATTTGCGATGCCCGTTTTTCTTGGGGCAAAAATGGCCTTCTTCAGGGTCAATGGGTGCGCCGCACTGGGTGCACAAAGGCCGGCCGCGCCCTACCACTTCCATGCCCCAATGGGCCATCGCCCTGCATTGGGAGCGAGAACACCAAAACCGTACGATCCGGCCTTCAGCGTCTTCTTCTGCGCTTTTTTCTGTGGTTTCTTCTTCCCCGGTTTCAGGCATCATTTCGTTGGCAGCAATCACCACCATGTCCAGGCTGTTGTCATAAGCCAGCGACATTTCGCTGACCCGAAACAGCGGGTCTACAGGGGGTTGGATGCGCATGTTGACTTCGTTGTATTCGGATGAGGCTTCTGCCAGGTGAGGGAATTTCTGCTGCAGTTCGGCCATAAACTGTTCCACATGCACTGCCAGGGACTGCACCTGGAACTTTTCCATAATCAGGGTGATGGTGCGGGCATCTTTTTGCCCCTGGATGTAAAAAACGCGCTTACCGGGCTGCCCGATTGCGTCTACGGTGATATGGGTTACGGGGTTCAGTTCAATTTCTTGTGCCATAGGAAAAATGTACCAGCCTCAAATCAAAGAATTTTCCAAATATCATCCTACCGCATGGCCTGGCCCTCCGGTAGGAGGCGCAGGGATGCTTTTGTATGGGAAGTATACCAGAATCAACCCCCGGTTACCGCCTGTGGTTTTGGGGAGGTGGCCGCAAATGTTGTTAGAATTTGCGGTTCTCACTTTCCAACCCCACCCCCAACCACCCCCCAGGCTTTGGGGCGGGGAGTAAAAAAGGGATTGGCCACCTGGCGGGCAATACCCGCCAGGTGGCCAATCCCTAAGAATTCCCCCTTCCCGCCGGGAAGGGGGACAGGGGGATGGGGAATGGATGCAATAACAACATTTGCGTGCTCCCTTTTGGGGAGAACAAACGGAAAAAGTTCAGAATGGCAGCCGACGGCACTTTTGATATGTCGTCTCGAACGGCGCAGCTGGAGGGACCTTTTGCCAGTGGTGGGAAACTTAACGAAACTCCAAAACCGCCGGAACGTTCAGGTTGACCACAGCGGCACCGTGTTCCCCTATATACAGCGTGGTAATCGAGGCCGTGGAAATCATGATGCGTTGGAATAAATCCAGCGCCAGGCCCTGGTAGTGGGCAACGGCAAGTTTGATGGGGTCGGAATGGCTGACGCACACCAGCAGATCTTTGGGTTCGTGTTGGGCGGCAATCGCTTCAATCTCCGCCACGATGCGCTGCTGGCATTCCCAAAACGATTCGCCATTGGGAAAGCGGAAGCGGGCCGGGTTGGCCTGGACGACCTTCCATTCTTTCAACTTGCGCAGTGCTTTGAGGGTTTGGCCTTCCCAATCGCCAATGCCGGTTTCGATTAAGCCAGGGCGGATGGTTACATCCAGCCCCAGCGCCTGAGCCAGGGGCGCAGCGGTTTCCTGGGTGCGTTCCAACGGGCTGGCATAGATGGCTTTGACCGGGGCATTGGCCAACACCCTGGCCAATTTTTCAGCCTGCTGGCGGCCAGTTTCGTTTAAGTGTACACCGGGCAGGCGGCCTGCTAACTTGCCTGTGCGGGTGTATTCGTTTTCTCCGTGGCGGATCAGTAAGATGGTGGGCATCGCGAACTCCTGGGGCATGGGTTTCTGGATTGCCCGCATATCATATCATTTACTGAGCTTGTGTTTGCCCTTGATTTCGATGATTTTCTTTTCGCTAAGTTCTGGCAGGGTTTGGGTTTCTTCAATCCCCAGGGCGGCCTGCTGGGCGGCGCGCCAGCGCTCCAGGCGGTCGGCAATTTCTGCCTCGTAGCCCTGGCTGGAAGGCCGGTAGAAATAAGTGCCCAACACCTCGCGGGGCAGGTACTGCTGTGGCAAAAAATGCGCCGGGTCTTCGTGGGGGTACTGGTAATCTTTACCGTGCCCCAGGGCTTTGGCGTCGCGGGTGCTGTCGCGCAGGTGCAGCGGGACATCGGTTTTACCCTGCTGTTCAATCAGCTCAAACGCTTTGAAATAGTGGGTGGCCGAGTTGGACTTGGGCGCCGTGGACAGGTAGAGCACGGCATGGACAATCGGGTAAATGCCCTCGGGCAGCCCGATGTAGTCAAACGCCTGGGCAGCCGCACTGGCCACCACCATGCCCTGCGGGTCGGCCATGCCAATATCTTCCCCCGCCAGGATAATCAGCCGGCGCAAAATAAAGCGCGGGTCTTCCCCGGCGTAGAGCATCTTGGCCAGCCAGTAGAGGGCCGCATCGGGGTCCGAGCCGCGCACGGATTTGATGAACGCCGAAATCGTATCGTAGTGGGCGTCGCCGTCCTTGTCGTACAGCACCGCCCGGCGCTGGATGGATTCTTGGGCCACGTCCAGCGTCACCTGAATGATGCCATCCTCCCCCGCCGGGGTGGATTCCACCGCCAGTTCGAGGGCGTTGAGGGCATTGCGAGCGTCTCCCCCGGCCACGTTAATCAGGTGTGCAAAGGCATCTTCCGCGACCTGCACCTTCAATTTGCCATAACCCCGTTCCGGGTCGTGCAGGGCACGTTCCAGCAGCAGGCGCACATGCTCGTTTTCCAACGGGCGCAGTTGGAAAACCCGCGAGCGGGAAACCAGCGCCCCAATCACCTCGAAATACGGGTTTTCAGTGGTGGCGCCAATCAGGGTAATGGTTCCGTTTTCCACATGCGGCAGCAGGGCATCTTGCTGGGCCTTGTTCCAGCGGTGAACTTCGTCCACGAACAGCACCGTGCGCCTGCGGTACAGCTTGCGGCGCTCCAGGGCGTTTTCAACCACTTCCACCAGCCGGGCTTTGCCATCCAGTACAGCCGAGAGGGTTTCAAAATGCGATTGGGTCTGGTTGGCAATGCACATGGCCAGGGTGGTTTTGCCCGTCCCCGGCGGCCCCCACAGGATGATGGACGAAAACAGCCGGTCGGCCTCAATCGCCCGGCGCAGCAGCTTTCCGGGGCCGAGGATGTGTTCCTGCCCGATATACTCGTCCAGGTTGCGCGGGCGCATCCGGGCGGCGAGCGGGGCTTCGCTTTTCATGCGGTCGTTCATGGCGTGGGTGAAGAGGTCCATGGTGTCAGTTACCGTTTCATATCATGTCACTTAATGTTTCATCTTGACTATGTTTGGCGCGTTTGTGGCGCATTTGGCGCATTGATGGCGCAATCTTGGCGTGATTGGCGTGATTATGATGTCTTTAATTGGTAGTATACAAAGGGGCCGCTGCGCCCTATCTGTTCCAAAATGCCTTGTTGTACCAACGCTGCCAATTCCCGGCTGGCTGTACGCGCTGACACCTGGAAAAGGCTTCGATACTCTGAATTACTGATCCGACTGTGCTCTAAGACCCATTGGAGCGTCTTGGTCTGGCGCTCACTCAATCCATCTGGAAGCATCCTGTTTACAGTGTACAGGCTTTTGGTGAAAGCGACTTCAAAGCGCCCACTGGCAGAACGAAACTGCGGCGCCGGCAATCCCTGCGCCTGGCACAAGTCCAGGATGCGAGTGACGCCGCTGCCCCAATGTTCGATCCAGCCGGCATAGTAGAAAACCCGCGCCAGTAACGGATTGCGCGGACGTGAGTCATGGGGGCGGCGCAGCAGGTCATCTACGGTCATACCTGGCTGTAGTTCGCCCGGGTTCCATATATAGACTCGGTCGTCATACACCCGAATGCTGGTATGCCCGGTAGAGTCAAAATAATCGCGATGAATCAGGGCATTGATGACCGCTTCGCGCAGCGCGTCCAATGGATAATCCCAAATATCCTGGCGCTGGATAGCCTCCAACATGCTTTTGCCCTCGCTGATGCGTGAATTGATCTCCAAACGCACCTGCAAATATTGGCGGAAATACTGCATCACCTGGTCAAGCTGCTGGAAAAGGTTGCCCTCGATGAATTTATCATCCACGATGATGGTATCAGTCTTGAAACGCCCCATACGCACATATGCCATGTGCAAATCGCTTTGTGGCCGCCGGCCAAATAACAGTAAGGCCCCGCGCCGCAGTTGATCATCGGTTAATAAATCCAACTTGCGTAAGACACTCTCCACCGGTTCAGTCTCGCTGGCTTCAGGCAGCCGGTCATGCGCCAGGCGCAAGAAACGCTGCACGGCAGCCGGGTCAATCTCGTCCAGGCCGGCGGCGGTGGGTTGTTTGTCCCAGGAAGCGCCAGATTTTTCGATAAACAGGCGGCCTAACGTTTCGGGAGAAAGTTGGCGGGTGGTGTTGCCCAGGCGTTGGAAATAGCGTCCACGCAGCGAAATCGGTAAACCGGCGGCAGCGACCGAAATGCACAGTACCCGACCGCGTTCATCCGAAATAATTCTCACCAGGGGTTCCAGGCGCAGTCCGTCCGCGATTTGATCCACAATCGCTCGCTGCTCTTTATCATTCCCATTCCAGCCGCTGATTTGGCCAGCATCCGAAACGCCGACCAATAACGTTCCGCCACGCGTGTTGGCGAATGCGGCCAGCGTTTCCAAAGCCGAATCAGCCCACTGGAGCTTGAACTCCAGTTGTTCGCCTTCGCCAACTTGCAGCCAGGAATCTAGTTCACCGGGCATTTCATTTCCTGCTGGGGCGGAGATTGGGAAACAGGATGTTCATGGCAAAGATTATAACGCCGGGCAGGGGCAGGGGCAAGGTACACCTATTCATCCAATGGGCTGCGCACCGCCTTCGGACCGCGGTTGAGCACGTGGGTGTAGATCATCGTGGTTTTGACATCCTTGTGTCCGAGCAGTTCCTGCACGGTGCGGATATCGTACCCAGCCTCCAGCAGGTGGGTGGCAAAGCAATGACGGAAGGTGTGCGGGCTGACTGGCTTATTGATTTTCGATAGTTTCGCTGCTGCCTTCACCGCGCGCTGCAACCCGCTGGGATCCAGATGATGGCGGCGGGTAATCCCACTGCGCGGGTCGGTTGAGAGCCGGTCGGAGGGAAAAACATACTGCCAGGCGAATTCTTTGTCGGCGTTGGGATATTTGCGCGCCAGGGCAAATGGAAGCTCCACCGAGCCAAAGCCATTGGACAGATCACTGGCGTGCTGTTTGTGCACAAATGCAATCTGAGCTTTTAACGGTTCCACCAGGCTGGTGGGCAGCATGGTCAGGCGGTCTTTTTCGCCCTTGCCCTCGCGCACGACAATTTGGGACTGCTCAAAGTCAATGTCTTTGACGCGCAGGCGCAGGCATTCCATCAAGCGCAGGCCGCAGCCGTACAGCAGGCGAGCCATGAGCTGGTGCAGCCCCTGCATCCCGTCCAGCACCTGAATCACTTCATGCCTGGAGAGCACCGTTGGTAAGTGTTGGCCGCGTTTGGCGCGCAAAGCATGGATCGGGGCATCCAATTCAATCTGCAGCACATTCCGATAGAGAAAAAGCAGGGCATTGAAAGCCTGGTTTTGGGTGGACGCTGAGACATTAGCTTCTTGGGCCAGGTGTGAAAGAAAGGCTTCAATCTCCGGCGCGCCCATTTCTGCTGGGTGACGGGCGAAACCTTGTTTCGCTTTATGAAAGAGAATGTAACGCTTTGCCCAATGGACATACGTTTTCTCGGTGGAATAAGAATAGTGCTTGATGCGGATGGCGTCGCGCAGTTGGTCGAGCAGTTTTTTGGGTTTTTGGGGAATGGGTTCGGTCAAAGAAGACTCCGTTTTTTAAGATCCATGCTAGAATTATGGCATTGGTATTGTATCCGTGCAGAAAAGACTTTTTAGGACATATGCAGTATATTATATCAAACCGCATGCTATACTGCATATTAGCAGTATAATTAGTAGTTAGGCCCAATTAAGTGTTTCTACCATGTCCTTCACGAAAAGGATGGTTCGTTTGCGGTACAGCTTGCGGCGCTCCAGGGCTTTTTCAACCACTTCCACCAGCCGGGCTTTGCCATCCAGTACAGCCGAGAGGGTTTCAAAATGCGATTGGGTCTGGTTGGCAATGCACATGGCCTGGGTGGTTTTGCCCGTGCCCGGCGGCCCCCACAGGATGATGGACGAAAACAGCCGGTCCGCCTCGATGGCCCGGCGCAGCAGCTTTCCGGGGCCGAGGATGGTGCTCGGTGCAACTGCGTTGCGCTTGGCCGATATACTCATCCAGGGTGCGCTGGCGCATGCGTGCGGCGAGCGGCGCTTCGGATTTCATGCGTGTCGTTGGCGCTGAGTACAGTGCTTGGCGTGGGTGAAGAGGTTTATGCTATCGTTTATTCGCTTTCTTTCAGGGCACGCTGAAGCAGGTCTGCGACATTCAGTTCGGCGGCCCATTGCTGCAAATAATCATAATCCAGCCGCCCGGCCTGTACTTTCAGAACCCCCAGAATATCCCGCCACTGCCGGTCGGAAATTTCGTTACCCAGATGATACCACTCAAGCTTGGCGAGGATGATGTCCTCGGCGGTGGTCATAAAGGCTTTTTGTACAGGGTTGGCGGCGAAAATCTGCTCAACCCGTCGTTCGAATTGTATCTGGTCAAAAGGGCGTTCTTTGCGAATAAAGACATCCACCTTAAACATCGTTGTGAGGTGGATCGAATTGAATCTACCGCGATGTTCAATCGCCCCGCGGATCATTTGATCATCCGCATAGAAGTCATCGCCAAGCGCGGCGACCAGGGCGCTTACCTGATTCTGCCGCATATCAGCAACAATATCCGCATCCAGGGTCGAGCGCGCAACACCGTAAAGAGCGGAAGCCATGGAGCCGCCAACCAGGTAAGGAATGCCCAACCGCTCGAAAACCATCACTACCGACATTAATACGCTGACTGATTCTGGTAACATGCTCATGCTTCCTGAGGAAGTGGGCCATATACTTTCAACGCCATTTCTTCCCCCAACAACAGGTCGGCCAATCGCCTGCGAATGCGTTCATCATCTTCTAACGGAAAACGCTGGTGTAAACCGGTCAAGGCTAAAAGTTTTACCGACTGGTTTAACTGATCTACCATCTCCAGCTTACGCCAGGATGGCGCCTGGCGCAGCAGGCGGATCAGCACGGCTTCGGCTTCGGGGGCGGTGTCAGAAAATAGTGCGTTCATGTAAAAGATTATAACGCCGGGCAGAGGCAGGGGCAAGGAGTATAATTTTCATCACCCAGAAAGCACCCTTTAGCGAGATGGAGGTAGAGATGATGCTTAGAATCGAAAAGGTAACGAGTGATTTTATTGATGATGTAGCAAAGCTATTTAACCGCGATAAGGCCACGAATGGTTGCTGGTGTATGTGGTTCATCATCCCGGTCAAAGACTTTCACGCTGCTGGGAGCACAGGGAATCGTGCCAGTTTCTGCAATCTCCTGGCTAAAAGTGAACATCCACTCGGTCTGCTCGCCTATCATGGTGAGGAACCGGTCGGTTGGTGCGCAACAGGACCCAGGTCGCGCTATGTTCGCGCCTTAAAAACACCTACGTACCGAGGGGGAGATATGGAAAGCGACTCTGATATATGGCTGGTGCCGTGTCTCTTTGTGCGCAAAGATGCACGAGGACATGGTGTAAGTCACGCTCTTCTTGAAGCAGCGGTTGATCTTGCGAAAGAAAATGGCGCGGCCGCAATTGAAGGCTTTCCTTTCTCAGGATCCAAGAGACGATCAAGCGGCGATATACAAGTTGGTTTTGAGGCATTGTTTTCTTCGTGTGGTTTTGAAGTAAAACGAAAGCCGTCTCCAGGACGTGTGGTCATGCGTCGCGAGCTAAAGGATGAAACTTCAACTCGGATTGATGTGGCGACATGTTGAACCAAGCCTCGGCATTGGCTCTGGCCGCCACATCAATCCTTAAACGTTGGGTGCTAAGGCTTTCTCCAAATCAGTGAACAAATATTGATGTTAATGAAATCATACATTCATCTCTCAAGTGCGCATCGCTATCCCCTTCCAGCCATCTTTCAAGATGATGATGTTCGTTATGCAGAAAGCCTGGTCGAACACTTTCTTGGGCAATATACCCAAAAGGGAGATGTCGTTTTTGACCCGTTTGCAGGGTTTGCCACAACCCTGTTTGTGGCTGAGCGTATGGGACGAGTTGCGTATGGCGTGGAGATAAACCAAGACAGACTGAACTTTGCAAGAGGCAGACTCGCCAATCCAGAACACCTCATTCATGGTGACGCGCGTTTCTTGGCCAGCCTTGACCTTCCAGAAATTGACTTCTCCATGACATCGCCACCCTATATGATAAAAGATAATCATCCAGAGTTTCCTTTTGCGGGCTATAAAATTACCGGTGAAGGCTACGCAGAATATTTGCGTGATATTCGAAGAATTTACGAACAACTTCGTATCCGCATGAAACCAACAGGAAAGGTTGTCTTGGAAGTTGCCAATCTCAAGCCTGAAAAACAAGTGACAACTTTAGCTTGGGATGTTGCACAGGAACTCTCAAAGGTTTTACACTTTGAAGGCGAAGTTATCGTTTGTTGGGATGAGGGTGCATATGGCTATGATCACACTTATTGCCTCATATTCTCTGTTCAATGAATGCGCCCAACACGCGTTCTCAGAACACGCAGGTGTCCTTAGCCGAAGGATAATGGGTTTGGCAATGTCAATAGTAACGGATTATTTCGATGAGGGCGAAGGCATGTTCTACAATGGCATGTGACCGAACGTTTATGAAGTTTTTGCTGATTCGTATAATCCTTAGTGGACGAGTGTCGGCATCATCTCGTTTGGCCGCCAAACAACGCTTGCCGCAGAATGGCGAGCAATTGGTTCATTTTGGATTGTTTTGTTTATGTGATGGCTTTTTTTAGTCAACGCGATGCTCGTTGAGGCTGGCGTTAGATCACACCATGTATTCAGCTAAAGGAGACAATATGACCAGAACACGACTGATCGGCGGAATATGCCTAATCGCTTTCTCCCTCGCTTTCATCGGCGTCTTCGCCCTTGAATCCTCTCGGGTTCAGTTGGGCTTTGAGGATGGTGACAACCCTGAACAGAGCGTCGCCTTCCTGCGTGAACACGCCATAATTTATGAAGTCTCTGGGACCTTGCAGATCATGATGAGTGTGGCCTTAGTTGTCAGCGTGCTGGTTGTCGCCAACTCCTTTGCCCAGGGGACATCCGATCTCACTATAAACATCTCATCTGTTTTTGGCATCTTCGCTGCTGCCGGCTACTTTCTCAACGGGGCGTTGCGCCTGGCCGCAGCCAGGCCCCTCCTTTACATTGACGGACTAAACCACGAATGGGGGGTTACGGCTTATCTTATCGTCCAGATGGTTGGCATCCAGGGCTTCGCCCAAGCCGCTATCGTCAACCTCGGCTTCTGGGCTGTTGGTCTAAGTTTCGTCTTGGTTCGGATAAGATTTCTTCCCAAGGCCATTCCAATGTTGGCGGCATTTCCTGCCTTTCACCTGTTCGCCGCTATTTTCTTGCCATTCTTGGGAGAGCCCCCAAGCGCGCTCTTCATATTGTATGTTCTATCTATCTTCGGAACAGTATTATGGTGTCTCGTTGTTGGGATATTCCTGACACGTTTTAAGACGGACCTAACAGGGTGATTTTCACCGATTGCGGCCTAACCCAAGCTGGGGCTATTCCCTGCGGGTAGGCGGCGCGTTTTTTACAGATCAACTCAGGCAAATACGCGCCAGAGTTAAACCCGCCCCGGCAAGTGAGCTAACCGTTGGGCTTAATTAAGTGTTTCTACCACATCCTTCACGAAAAGGATGGTTCGTTTGCGGTACAGCTTGCGGCGCTCCAGCGCCTTTTCAACCACGTCCACCAGCCGGGCTTTGCCATCCAGTACAGCCGAGAGGGTTTCAAAATGCGATTGGGTCTGGTTGGCAATGCACATGGCCTGGGTGGTTTTGCCCGTGCCCGGCGGCCCCCACAGGATGATGGACGAAAACAGCCGGTCGGCCTCGATGGCGCGGCGCAACTGCGTTGCGCTTGGCCGATATACTTGTCCCGGTTGCGCGGGCGCATCCGGGCGGCGAGGGACGATTCGGATTTCATGCGTGTCGTTGGCGCTGAGTACAGCGCTTGGCGTGGGTGAAGAGGTTTATGCTATCGTTTATTCGCTTTCTTTCAGGGCACGCTGAAGCAGGTCTGCGACATTCAGTTCGGCGGCCCATTGCTGCAAATAATCATAATCCAGCCGCCCGGCCTGTACTTTCAGAACCCCCAGAATATCCCGCCACTGCCGGTCGGAAATTTCGTTACCCAGGCGATACCACTCAAGCTTGGCGAGGATGATATCCTCAGCGGTGGTCATAAAGGCTTTTTGTTCTGGGGTGGTTGTAAACAACTGTTCGACCCGGCGCTGAAATTGAACCCGGTCAAACGGGCGTTCTTTGCGAATGAAAACATCCACCTTAAACATTGTTGTGAGATGAATCAGGTTGAAACTGCTATGCTGACGAATCGCATCACGGATCATTTCCTCATCCGCATAAAAATCATTGCCCAGTGTTTTTACCAGTGCACCAACTTGCCTCAGGTGAATTTCAGCCACCATATCGGCGTCAAGTGTGGAGCGCGCCACGCCATGCAATGCCGAAGCCATTGAGCCGCCAATAAAATAAGGGATTTGCAGGCGCTCAAAGACATCTACGACCAACATCATTACATTTACAGCTTCGGGCAACACGGTCAGACATCCTTTGGAAGCGGGCCATAAACCTTGAGCGCCAATTCCGCACCAAGTAGCAAATCGGCCAGCCGGCGACGCAACTGATCTTCGCCATCATTAGGGTATCGCTGCCGCAAGCCGACCAGCGCTAAAAGTTTTACCGACTGGTTCAACTGATCTACCATCTCCAGCTTGCGCCAGGATGGCGCCTGGCGCAGCAGGCGAATCAGCACAGCTTCGGCTTCGGGGGCGGTGTCAGAAAACAACGCGGTCATGGGAAAGATTATAACGCCGGGCACAGGCGGGGGCAAGGATGTATAATTTGAGTACCAAAATGCACGCTGTACTGTGGATCAGCAGTATAAATAATGGTTGGGCAGCAGAACAATGGAGTTCACACATGGATCAATTCATCAAAGACCGCTACAACGACACAATCTTGCAGGAAGCCATGCGCCGTTATGGCATTACAAGTGACCAGATACACTCGCTGGACGCGTTTGAGAGTTTTATTTACGAATTCGAGCGCGGTTCACAGGCTTATATTCTTCGCATCGGGCACAGTTCTCGACGCAGCGAACCTCTCGTTCACGGAGAAGTAGATTGGATCAATTATCTGGCTGAAGGCGGTGTTTCTGTTGCCAGAGCAATACTTTCTAAATCTGGAAAACTCGTGGAAGTGATTGATGATCAACGGGGTGGCGCTTTTCTCGTTACGGCTTTTATAAAAGCGCAAGGACAAGCCCCGTGGGATTTGTGGACACCTGAACTTTATGAATCGTATGGTGAACTGATCGGACGGATACACACGCTGTCCAAAAACTACCAACCCAACCAGGTTGATTGGAAGCGACCAGACTGGGACAATGAGCTTTTTGAATTTGTAGAACGCTACTTACCCGCGTCTGAATCGATCGCGAAGCAGAAATATCAGGACATTTGCAATCATGTAAAAACACTTGCGAAAGACCGTGACGCTTACGGCCTGACGCATCAAGATGCACATGGCAGCAATCTCTTTGTGGATGGAAAAGGGCAGATCACGCTGTTTGACTTCGACGAATGCGCCTACAATTGGTTCATCAATGACATTGCGGTTGTGCTGTTTTATATCGTGCAGGACGCAGAAGATTGGCGGGCCTTCACAGGTGAGTTCATGTCGCATTTTCTGCGCGGATATGTTCGGGCTTGCCCGCTTGATTTCACGTGGCTTAAAGAAATTCCCAACTTTCTAAAAATCCGAGAAATCGAATTGTATGCTGTCCTGCATCGAGATTTTGATGTGAACAATATTGATAACGAATGGTGTGCACGCTTTATGCACGACCGCAAATCCAAAATTGAGAACGACGTGCCTTATATTGATTTCAACTTCGAGTCTCTTGCTGCGCAACTATAAATTTCAATGCGTTCCCCTCAATCTGACACTCGCCAAACGTTACTTGCCCAACACAGCGTGCACCCGACTTTGGGTACGCACCGCGTTATTTTGGCTTTTTCATGGCTTTCGGCTTTTCCCCGTTTCGACGGTGAATCCACCCTCCTACCCCAAGCGGGTAACGCACCCCGTTGGGCGGCTAGCGCAACGCGCGTAATTGATTATCGGTAAATTCCACAAGGAGATAAATGTCTAATCCTGATTACAAGTTCAAACTGCGAGCAATGCAACCATCTGATAGCGCCTCTGTCGCCAAATTAATTACAGAATTTGATGACGGTATGACGACTAAATTCCTAATAGATGCCTACACAGCAATCACTTTTGGAACCGAACACCAAACATCGGGTGTAGTGGTGGAGTGTGATGGGTATGACGGATTTGTGGGAATGGGAACTGTAAGATACAACAAAGTGCGATTTAACGGAGAAATCTTGCCATATGCTTTTTTGGATGGTCTCAAAGTTCATAAAAACTTCCGTGGACAAGGACTTGGGTATCAAATTGCCAACTGGCGTATTCAACAGGCAAAAGAATTATATGGCGATAAATGTATTTTTGCTACTGGCATGTTACAAGAGAATCTTGCCTCATATGCTGTAGCAAAGAAATGGTGTCGGGAATTTGTTGAGCCAGCATTTGATGCTTTTATCATGCCAACGCGAAAACAGCAACCAAAGCCCATCGCTGGAATTATCGTACGAGAAATTGAGCCTAATGAGTATGAGGAATTTTCCGCCAAGCAAAATGAGTTTTACAAAAATTACAATCTATATCCATTAAGTGACGCAAGTTCTATTGAAAACGCCCTAACTGTCGCAGCAGAAGGAAGAAAACCATATCGTTACTTTATCGCTGTAGATTCCCACGGAAACCTGTTGGCTGGGGCGCAAACCTGGACTCGTGGGATACTAAAATCCGACACAATCAACAATCCTCCAATGCCACTTCGTATTTTGAATAATCTAGTGCATTTACTTCCTTCAGATTTCACTATTCGCGATGTTCTTGTAAATGGGCTTTGGTATGAATCTGATCAAATCCAAGTTGCCCGATTACTATGGGAAATGATACGATGGGAGTGTAGTGAGCAAGGCACAACCATTGTAGCCAGTTTTGACCCACGCGACCCTACCCGGCAGGTGGTAACGCTCAAGCCGTGGCACCAACCACGACCCAAAATTACAATAGCAATCCATGGTCACAATTCGATAAATCGTGACAAACTTCTCTTCCCAACTGGACGTGTGTAATTCAAATGCCGCCGAACAAAGCGCGCACCTGACGTGTGGGATTCTGCGGCATTTGGCGATGCAAGCATCGCTTGGCATTTTTCTGGCTTCGAGTTTTTCCTGCTCCCAAGCAGAATCCACGCCCGCCCACACCCAGGTAACGCAAGCCGCTGGGCGATAAAGGAACATAAGAATGAATGCTTTTTCTGTTCAATCAATGGATCCTTCAGTATTGACTCCGATTGTTCGACAGTCGGTGCGCCAGGATACTTTCAGGATCCTGGACTGCAGGTAAATCAACTGGGTGGGTGCAAAATTGATCCTAAAGCTGTCCGATTTGGTTACACAGCACATGCGGCTTTGCAAGTTGGTTTGTTCAAGCTTTTTTGGTTGAGCCAGGAACTTGAACAAAATGAAGCGGCTGTTCAAGAATCTGTTGAACAGCCTGCCCAACCCAGATGTTTCGAAGTCATTATGGCCGATGAAGCCTATAAGATAGGTGATGTTATTTGATAAACCGCGCAGCAAAGCGTTTTCCATCCAGGGGACGCTTTTTATTTTGAGCTGCCCCATTTCAAGCCGGGATAGGTATCAAGTGATAGCCAGGCTTGGCTGCCTGTTTTTATCATTCCACTTTAGCAAGATTCTGAATCTTGCTGTACAATTATTCTAACGGGTGGCGCATTGAACCCGGCTCCGGCATTGGCTCTGACCGCCACATCAATCCTTAATCGTTGGGGCGCTAAACCAGATTCACAAAGAAAAGCCCATGTACACACGTGAGGAATAATCCATGCCACGACCCGAATCCATTGAAAACCGTTGGGATATTCTATATCGTGATTACCCAGAAGTATACGAAGCCTTCATGAACGTGCCTTATCAACCGTCCGTTTTCGATCAAGTACCCGAAATCATCGATCTGCACGGAAAACTCATCGCGGATGTGGGAGCTGGAACAGGTCGATCCAGCCTGGCATTGGCGCGAACCGCCCGGCAAGTACTTGGCATCGAATATGAATCGGCTATGCTGCAGCAAGCGCGACAAAATGCATTTGGTGATGAGGCAGCGCGAGTTCTCTATCTTGCTGGGAATGCAGTCGCGATCCCATTGGCGGAAAATTCTGTAGATGTTGTTACTGGTTTCACGCTAGCATTGTTCCCTTCGGAACGCTACCGTGAATTCATCTGTGAAGGTTTGCGAGTGGCAAAAGACAAGGTAGTCTATGTAGGTATTCCGCCAGGCTGGTACGGAGGAGATCTCGATCCTGTCATTGAAAACCCCTACAAAGGCAAGTTTGATGTCGAAGTGGATCGTATCTTTATCGAAGAATACCAATTTGCCTACCAGGATGTGTTCTCGGTTCAAGAATATGGAACCATCGAAAATATTGTCAACATCTATGGGTTTATTTTTGGAAAGAAAGTCATTGAACATATAAAGAGAGAACATAAAACCGCTGTTCGGTGGAAGTATAGAGTGTATTGGAGGGCGTAGAGCCGCCCAACAAAACGTGCAGCCGACTTGGGGTACGCGCCGTGTTGTTTTGGCATTTTCCGGGCTTTAGGTTTTTCCTGTTTCGGCGGTGAGTCTACACGCCTACCCCAGGCCGCTAACGCAATCCGTTTTAGGCGGCTCAATAAATTGGGTATGCCACAGCCACGGCCTCTTACTTGCATTGGGGGGTTTTTTGGTTGTACAATCGAAGTAGAGAGAAATATGGATTGTGGGCTGTCTGCGTCGTTGTTGGATTGATGATCGTCATTTAAAACAGGTTTTGTGCTGCCATCACTCAACCATGCCCAGAAAGGAGATGAATGATGAATACCGTAGGGTTGTTATCTGACCAGCATCACCCTTTGGTTGAATCAACCGCATTGCGGCTGACATCCTCCAAAAATGACCCGGTGGAAAAATTGGAAGCTATATTTTATTTTGTCAGAGACGAGATCCAGTTTGGTTTTCCGCCAAAATGGGATCGTGTCAAAGCATCGGAGACGCTTCAGTACAAGAAGGGATACTGCAACACCAAAGCAACGCTTCTGGCAGCCCTTTGCAATGTGGCTGGCATCCCGGCTCGAATCCATACCGGGCTGATTGATATCCAGATCATGCGGGGTATTATTCCATCGTTTGCCTTCCCGTTTTTGCCCCGCGCAGGGGGGCATTCCTGGATGGAAATTAAAATCGGAAATGAATGGATGCCGGTGGATTCGTATATCAATGATAAGCCATTCTATGATCGCGCCTTGAGAAGGCTCCTGCAGAGTGGCAAAAAAACCGCTTTTTCCATATCCCATGCAAAAGGAGAAAGCAGCTGCGAATTTAACCTGGGGCAGAAAAGATTTGTTCACACGGGAGCAGTTGTTGAAGACCATGGGATCTGGGGTGATTTTTCCGAGTACATGGCATCCAACAAATACCTGGGCCCAAACCTGTTGCAAAAAACGGTGTATCCTTTGATTGCCTGGATGAGCAATCGAAATATCGAGAAGATCAGGCAATCAGAAATGTGAAGCCTGGTTTTTTCATCGCACCACAGCAAACCAAATTTTTACAGGAACAGGGAATCAAAGCCATGAGAAAAGTGATCGTGTTGGAACATATCTCGCTGGACGGCGTCATCCAGGCCCCAGGCGGGCCAGAAGAAGATACCAGCGGCGGATTCGCCTATGGCGGGTGGATCGCGCCGTACTCCGACCCGGCTCTTGGATCCCTGCTGAGAAGGCAGATGAACCTGCCGTTCGACCTGCTGCTGGGGCGCAAAACCTTTGACATTTGGGCGCCCTACTGGCCAAAGCATCCGGAAATTTGGCCGGGGGTTAACGCGGCAACCAAGTACGTCGCCTCGAATACGCTGACGTCCAGCCAATGGCAGCCGTCCGTTTTCTTAAGGGGGGATATTGCGGATAAAGTTGCCAAAATCAAGCAGCAGCCAGGCCCCGATTTGCACGTTTGGGGAAGTGGAAACCTGATTCAGACGCTGATCCGGCACGATTTGGTGGATACATTCTGGCTGATGGTCTATCCAATCACCCTGGGCGGGGGCAAGCGCTTGTTTGCGGAGGGTACCATCCCGGCGGCGTTCAACGTAACTGAAAGCACAGTTACCCCAAAGGGGGTCATCGTGGTCAATTACGAGCGGGCCGGCGCAAGCACAACCGGAAGTTAAGGTATTGCGAAACAAAGCCAGGTTGTTTTTTCCGGTGCCTGAGCCTTGCGCACAGGTCACACACCGACCAGGAAAACCCCATGCAAATTGTCCGAACCACCCTTGCCGAAACGGATATCCATCAAAAAATACTCGAACACTACGCTGGTTGCCTGCCGAATTCATATTGCGTATTTGAATATCGTGGACTTAACGATATCTACAGGTTCATCAATGGCGGCACCACCTTATTTTTTAAGATCTATGCCAGAAAAGATATCTGCCGAGAGGATATTGAAGGCGAAATTGAAGTGGTGGATTATCTGAAACGGTCGGGCTTATCCGTGGCATATCCCGTACCGATGAAGAACGAAGAATATCTTCTGCCCATTGAACTGCCAGAAGGAAACCGGTTTGGGGTGCTTTTCACAGAAGCAAAGGGTGTTCCGTGCAGCAGTCAGATGCAAGATCAGCAAGAAATCATTGTGGCGATCAGCCGCCTGGCATCCAATATGCACACGATGCTGGATACGATGCCCACCCATCCCAATCGTTGGAAGCTGGATGAGCATCTGTTCCTTGATCGTTCCATGGAGATATTAGGAAATTACCACAAAATCAACCCTGATATTGACCTGCCTTTTATCGGGGAGGTGGTCAAGGAACTCAAACAACAAATACAAGCCAAAGCCAGCAGTTGGCATTGGGGGCTTTGTCATGCAGATTTCTATACAGGCAACATTCACAGGCAAAATGATGGAACGCTGACACTTTTCGATTTTGATTTTTGTGGGTATGGTTGGCGCGCTTACGATGTGTCGCCGTTCCTGGGAACCTTCAGTGCTGGCGTTGGACCAGATGCAGTTGATAAACGCCAAAGACGCCTGGATTTCTTTTTGCAAGAATATAGGAGCCGGGGCGGCTTTTCGCAAGCCGAGCTCGAAGCCGTGTATAAGATATTTGTTCCCTTTCGGCGAATCTTTAATCTGGGCTATTTATACGAGGCATTTAACCATGTTTGGGGTAACAAACTTCGCAGCGATCTGATTACCCACGACACCCAACTGCTGCGCGAATGGGTGAATTATTATTGGTGGCGAAGCGCGGGTGTTGTTTAAATTCGTATATAATTCGTCCATTCGCCTTCTGTCAAATTTCGGCAAGCGGATAAAAACCCACCCTGATTTGCGCAGGTGCGCGCAAATGTTGTTAGAATTTGCGGTCCTCACTTTCCAACCCCACCCCTAACCCCGCCCCAGGCTTTGGGGCGGGGAGTAAAAAAGGTAGTGGCCACCTGACGGGCAGTACCCGCCAGGTGGCCACTACCTAAGAATTCCCCCTTCCCGCCGGGAAGAGGGACAAGGGGATGGGGAATGGATGTAATAACAAAATTTGCGTGCTCCCATTTGCACCCGTCAATTATTGAGATTCAGATCAGGTGTATAATCCCCTCCAGAAATTCACCTTGAGGAGTTAGAAAAATATGACAAAGATGATTACCGGGCGCACGATGGGCCAGAATGGGCAGCCCATCGAAGGGACAGGGTTTGATTATGACAGCGGCGAGCGGCTGGCCGAACTGATGGCCCAAAGGATTTCGCCGCTGTTTTCTCAACCTGCAACCGGGGAATGGGTTTTTGGCCTTGCGGCTTCTGCGAGCACCCACGGAGAATATGAACGCGGGGTGGGCATCTTCAAACCCAGGAATTCTGGCCCGCCAGAACATTTTCATCCCACGTACGACGAGCATTTTGAAATTCTGCGCGGTGAGTTTATTTTTAAAATTAATGGCCAGGAGCACCGGGTGGGCGCCGGGGAAAAGCTGACCGTTCAGAAAGGTGTAGCCCACACTTTCCGCTGCGTGGGCGAGGTTTACGGTGCGATAATTGTCGAGACGCGCCCCGCCGCCCGGACTGGCGAAGTGATTGCCACCCTGTTTGCCATGGCCCATGAGGGCAAGCTCACCCCGCAAGGCCAACCGCAGCTCATGCAGGCTATGGTGATTGGCAGCGAGTATGCCGAAGACACGGTTTTCACCTCCCCGCCGCCAAACATTGCCATCCCGATTGCCAAGGCGCTCGCCCCCCTTGGTCGCTTGCTGGGCTACCGCCCGACCTATCCGCAGTATGCCGAGGAAGGTTACTGGAAAGCCAGGGTTGAGCAGCCGGGATAACTGAAGTATCCCCCCGGGCAGGTAGTCCGTGCTTCTGCCTGCCTGGTTTTTCCCGGAACAGGCATACTTTAACCTGTGGCCAGGGCCAGTTCCATTGTCGCGGCCTGCCATAAGAATAAATGGCTGGCTGAATCTACATGTTTTGAGCGCTGGAGAAAAAGGAATGACTATCCACAAATGGGGTGCGTTTGCATCTTTTATGCTTACATTGGTGTTTCTCACGGCACCATTGATATACCTGGTAGGTAATTTACGCGCCCTTTTCGGCACCCTTGCTTACAGTTTGGCCGATTTTCTCTACGGACCCATTTTGTCTGCCAGCATCGTCACCGCAACTTACGTGCTTCGTGAGCGGATTGGTCCGAAAGCCGCTCGCCGTATGGATTTGGCTCTCCTTGCAGCTGTGCTGTCTGCCCTGGGCATGGCGGCAGTTGCCTTCATCCGCGCTTCGAATCGGCATTATCACCTGATGCATCCTGAACTGAATTTGGAAAACTCGACAACAGTCCTTCTAGTTTGGACCACGCTTGTGACGGGAGTGAATTCGATTGGTTTTCATTTTTTGGGATGGCTGTTTGTGCTGCTTGGTTCTGTCGGTTGGACAACATTGGTTTTTCCACGCTTGTTGAACGCGATTTATGTTTTGGCAGGTGTGTTGGCCTGGTTTGTTTACCTGGTTCCAGAATTTGAAGGCGGGGTGTTTTTGTTGGGTATCTTTATTGGCGTTTGGCAAGGCCTTATCCTCTGGAATAACGAGATCTGAAATTCAGTATTGTGAGTAATCCGAGTTTGTGACTCAACGCAAACATTCTCCACGGCCTGGAAACACAGAAAGAATTCTTGCATGGATACCACTCTTTTAAGTGTTTTATTGGGAATCAGCGGCATGGTTGGCTGGGGGATTTATGATTTCCTGGGCGGCGTTTTTTCCAAGCAAATTGGCCCTTTCAGGTCTTTATTTTGGTCCCAGCTTGCAGGCCTGGGGTTTATCTTTGGGTTGGCTTTTGCGCTGAAAACAGCATTCACCTTGACGCTCCCGGTAATCGGTTTATCTGCTCTGGCCGCGGTAGTCTATTCTGCCGGGTATTTGTTTTTCTTCAAAGGTTTTGAGAAAGGCAATGTTTCGATCGTCGCGGCCACGATGAACCTCTGGGCAGTGTTTACCATGCTGTTTGCCTTTGTGTTTATGGGTCAGCGGCTCACCCCAATTCAAACGTTGGGTGTTCTGCTGATTCTCTCTGGCGCGGCGCTGGCTTCGCTCGATTGGGCCAGCATCCGGGCGCAGCGTCTGCGGCTTTCCCTGGGCGTCAAAGAGGCCATCCTGGGGGCTTTCTTTTTTGGTGTTTTTTGGAATTTCAGCGAGGTAATCTCGGAAGAAATCGGGTGGCTGCTCAATACGCTGCTCGTCAAAATTGGGATTGGGGTATTCCTGCTGATGTTTTCTTTCGGCGCAAAACAGCGCGTTGGGGTAGGCCAAATTCCCGCGAAGGTAAAATGGATGCTGGTTTTCATGGGCGTTGTGGAAGTGGGTGCAGTGGCGCTGGTGAATTACGGTCTGGCCATTGGCGATGCCATTCTGATCACCCCCATCGCCTCTGCTCTATCGGTTGTGACCATTGGCCTGGCCGTGGTTGTTCTAAAAGATAAAATTTCAAGGCTGCAAGGGCTTGGGGTTTTGCTCGCAATCGCAGGTATTATCATAACTACATTGTAGCGGCTCGCCCATCCCCCTGTTTCCCTCTTTTTCGCCGGGAACATCAACCCACCCGTTATCCCCGGGCGAAATGGCTGCATCTTAAACCGTTTTTTGCCAATATGCCATGGGAATCTGCTGGGATATCTTATGGTAAGGAGAAGGTATGAAAATCGTTATCTCGACCTTTGGTACGCGTGGGGATGTGCAGCCATATATCGCCCTTGGAATTGGTTTGCAGCAGGCCGGCCACCAGGTTACATTGGTTACCTCCAGTACCTATTCGGATTGGATTCAATTTCATGGCCTGAATGTACACCCGGTAAGTTTCAGCCCGCATCAGTTTATGCAGCAGCCAGAAGTTCAAGCCACAATGAAGCGCGGCAATCCGGTGCGTATGTACAAGATGATGCGCACGATCCTTAAACAGTCTGCTGCCGCCAACGAAGATTTCTGGCAGGCGGCGCAAAATGCCGATTTCGTGGTGCAGTCTGGCACGGGCGTGGGCGCGCTGGAAGCCGCTGAAAAATTGGGAATCCCCAGTGCAATGGCAAACCTGGTTCCGGCTGCGCCCACCCGAGCCTTTCCTTCGTTTTTCCTGGGTTCACTGCGGTTTTCTTTTGGTCCAGGCTACAACTACCTGACCCACGGCGTTGTCCAGCGGGTTTTATGGGCAGGTGTGGGCGGGTCCATGACCAACGAATGGCGCAAAAAACTGGGGCTCCGCCCCTGGCGCTCCCATACCGCCATGCTCAATTATGCGCGCAGCCTGGGCACTCCGGTGTTATATGGGTTTAGTTCACATGTAATCCCTAAACCAGCCGATTGGGATGAACACCAGCACATCACTGGTTATTGGTTTTTAGATACCCCTGCAGATTGGCAGCCTGCGCCGGAACTAGCCCACTTTTTGGAAAACGGCACCCCTCCCGTGTATTTGGGCTTTGGCAGTATCAACGTGGGTGATGGAGAAGAAAAAACGCGGATGGCGCTGCGCGCTTTGGAAATCAGCCAACAGCGCGGTGTTGTGCTCACCGGTTGGGGTGGTTTTGCCCGGCTGCCGGCGCCAGACAGGGTGCTGTTTGTGGATAACGTGCCCCACGATTGGCTTTTCCCGCGCATGGCTGCTGTGATGCATCATGGTGGTGCGGGTTCGACGGGTGCAGGGCTGCGCGCAGGCGTGCCGGGCATCGTTGCGGCCTTTGCCGGAGACCAATGTGCCTGGGCGGAGCAGGTGGTTAAGTTGGGTGTTGGCCCACGCGTTCCTGGAATCAAAAAACTCAATGCCGAGAGCCTGGCTAAAGCCATTCGCACCACGGTTACGGATCCGACCATGCGTGCCCGCGCGGCCGCGCTGGGTGATAAAATTCGCGCCGAAAATGGTGTCGCGCGCGCGGTCGAAATCATTGAACGCCACGCTGCAAATTTTTAACGATATACTTGCAAAAACACAATATCTCAATACAAGGAGACCTCCAATGAAAAATTTTCTGGCGATTCTGCTCTTTGGGATTATTTTGACGGGCTGCCAAACCCAACCTGCATTTACCGATAATGGCAATCCAGGTCAAATTAAGGCGGTGATTTTTTACGACGAGAATAGAAATGGCGTGATGGATGGCAGCGAGACCGGCGCACAAACCGAGCTGGGGCTGTCGCAGGATGTTTCCTGCCCGCCATCGCGTAAAGATGCCATTACACCCATGCTTGCTGGTGCGGATGGGGTGGCGCTGTTTAGCAACTTGAAACCAGGGGAATATTGCATCCATCCGGTTCAAAATTTTGGCATGACAACCCGGCAAAACCAAAAAGTGTATGTCAGCAGCGAGCAGACCACAACAGTTTTTTTTGGAATTGAAAAGTAGGGTAATCAGGAGTTCTTATGCTGCAATTGCTTCCAGTTACTGAACACGCCAAAGCGTTCCCGCTTTTTGACCGCCTGGTGAAAAACCAGCCGATGTGCACATCGGTGCTGGAGGGCGTATACCCGGGCCAGGTATACGTGGATGATATGGTCCGCCCCCGCACGGCGCTGCTGGTTACCCACATTGAAAGCGAAGCCTATGGAGCCTGGTGCTTTCTGGCTGGCGACCCGCACAACCCGGCCTTCACCCGGGCGCTTAATGCCGCCATTTATGCCCGCCAGGTGATTGCGGAAAACACACCTGTGCTGCTCATCACCTGCGACCCGGACGACTGGGGCGGGCAGATGGCGGCGGTGTTGGCGCCGCACCCGCCCATCTGGTTCCCCCGCTACCATTTTGTCAGCCGCCGGGCCGGCTTCAACTGGCGGGCTGCGCTGCCCCAAGGCTTCAGTGTTGAACCCATGGACGAGGGTTTGCGCAGCATCCCTGGCCTGGAGCTGCCCGATGATGTAGCCGCCACGCTCGCCAAATGGCAGGCGATAACCGACCCGCGCTTTGCAGACTTTGGTTTTGTTGCCCTGGACCGCACTTCCCCACAACCGACCATTGCCAGTTGGGCCACGGTAGATTTTATTGCTAAGGGTGCTGGTGACCTGGGCTTTTTCACCCAGCCTGAGTACCGCCACCGCGGCCTCGGCACCATCGCCGTCGCTGCAGCGTTCGAACACGGCTTTGCGAGCGGTTTGCAGCAAATCAACTGGACCTGCGACGCCGAAAACCAGGGATCTACCCGCACCGCCGAAAAGCTGGGCCTGGAAAAAATCGAAGACTACAACCAGGCTGTTCTGTTGATGGATGAGAAGAAGCACCTGGCTCTTTTCCAGCAAAGGTAGATTACAAAAAGGAACTCATTATGGCGATCGCTGTCAACCAACCTGCCTATCAAAAAATTACTGTCCAAAATTTTCATCGGTTGGTGGATACTTACCCCGGTTGGGTTAATGGTCTAAAATCAATTGATTTTTATGCGAATCGTTGGGCTGTCTTGCATCATGATTTTCCGGAGAATAGGTGGCACAAAGGGATAACCCTTATTGACCTTATCGAAAACCGGATCATTATCAAAAAGAATTTGGAATACAAAGACGAGTTGGTCTTGACACCCGAAGATGTTTATGTCTGGCAGTATGACAGCGGCTCAATTGTCATTTGGCAAATGAATTTTTTGACCGGGGAAAGCTTTTCAGGGATCGCGAACCATGCAGTGGATTTTCCGGAAGCAATTCGCTCAGAATTTACCCTCTCGCTGGAAGCCAATCAAACCAAAGTGCATGCGATTACAGCACATATGGCTGGTTATGAACTTTTTATCCAGGATGATGGTTGGGTGGGGCTGCGGTCTGCTGGCAGCCAGGTGATTGAGAATAAAATCCCATCCCCAGTAGATTCTGTTGTGGCTGGTTGTATCTTGCAAGATGGTCTGACCCTGTTGACCGTTTCAAGGACCGTGGATGAAAATGCATATAACCCTAATGACAGATTGCCGCGCTTTCATATTCTTGTGTGGCATGTGCCGTAATCTAAATGCAGGTCCTTACAAGGATAGCACAGCACCAGGGCAGGGTGCTGATGTTCGAGCCAAAAACTGAACAGGCGGCAAATGTCCACAAGTGAGTACGGCTTAAGCAAGTTCTATTCCCAGGCAGCAATGCACCCGTTTTTGGGCACCAGGTATCTGGGGCGTGTGGGTATGGATGAAGTGGTTTACAAAAGATTGACATAACCCCAAAAAACCATTATCATAGAACTTGTGTTCGCAAACCACCTGAATTGGAGAGATTCATGAATAAACCTATTGACCCACAGCTGCAAACGATGATCGACAATATGCCTAAAAATACCGGAAAGTCATTGGCAGAATGGTATGCAGCCATTGCCAGCGCAAAGCTGGAAAAACACGGCGAGATTATGAAATTTCTCAAAGGCGAGCATGGGGTTACCCATGGATACGCCAACACCATCGCCATTCTTTACCGGCAGGAATTAGAAGGGGGCGCTCCTGCTGAGGACGACCTGGTTGCGGAGCAGTATTCTGGTGCAAAAGCCGGGCTGCGTCCCATTTATGACGCGATTTTGTCTGTCGTCTCTGCGTTCGGTTCGGATGTTGAAATCGCTCCAAAAAAAACCTATGTCAGCCTGCGCCGGAGCAAGCAGTTTGCAATCGTTCAGGCCACCACCCGCACCCGTATAGACCTGGGTTTCAACCTGAAAGGTGTGGACCCAACCAGCCGGTTAGAAGGGGGGAATGTCTTCAGTGGGATGTGTACCCACAGAGTACAATTAACCTCTCCCACAGAAGTAGATCCTGAAGTGGTTTCTTGGTTGAAACAGGCCTATGATCAAGCGTAAACCAGCCAACCCTTTTGGATCGGTTACCAAGTTCAAGATTTTATAAAGGAGATAGGCATGAACCAACAAGCCAGCCATGAATTTGGGTTAGCGCAAATTGGGCAGATTGCCGTTCCAGTGAGCGATATTGACCGGGCCATTGCCTTTTATCGCGATGTGTTGGGCATGCGTTTTCTTTTTCGAGCCCCACCCGGCCTGGGTTTTTTTGATTGCAATGGGGTTCGGCTCTTGCTCGATGCGCCTGCAAAAAAACAGGAGAAGGATACCAGTTCTACCATCTACTTCAAAGTGGATGACCTTCAAGCCGCCTACACAACCCTGGCCGGGCGCGGGGTGGTTTTTGAGCAAAAACCCGAGCTGGTTGCCCGAATGCCCGACCACGAACTCTGGATGGCCTTTTTCCGCGACCCCGATGCCAACCTGCTCGCCCTGATGAGCGAAGTCCGATCGTATGGAATCTAACTTTATTCGGCTGCGCGCTTGCCTGCTGGTTGTTTGTGCCAATAAGGTCCTCCTCGTCCCGCATTATGATACAGACCAGGGCCCGGTCCAGTGGAATATTCCCGGCGGGAGGGTAAAATTTGGTGAAAGCCTCGAACAAGCGGCAGCTCGAGAAATTCTCGAAGAAACCGGCATCCAAGCCAGGATTGTTGGCTTATTGGATGTGAGTGAAGTGATTCTGCCTGAAAAACCCTGGCATAGTGTAACGATTACTTTTTTAGGAGAAATTATGACTGGAGATCTTCGGGCTGAACAAAGTCACCCGTATGGCGATAAACAGCCGCAATGGTTTTCTCTGGCGGAGCTTCAAGGTTTGATCTATCACCCTAAAAGCACCATTGAAAAAGCGTTTACACCCAATGCTCTCGAAAAAAGACAAGAGGGATAATAAACAATGAATCCTGTTGAAATTCAAATTTCGGGTGTGGTTTCTCAATCTCCGCATGAAATTTGCGAAGAATTTCTTAACCTCCGGCGCTGGCCAGAATTTAAAGGATATTCCATTCTGCCGGGGATTAAGAAGGCGGAATTCGAAGTGAAAACCCCTGCGGTGGTAGGTTCCATCATCCGGGTGCAAAACACGGATGGCTCGTCCCACGTGGAAAAAATTGTGGCCTGGGATGTGGACAACCAGATTTCCATGCGCTTTCAGGACTTCAGCCCGCCTTTGCAAAGGCTTGCCTCGCATTTCATCGAAACCTGGACTTTTCGCCCTGTGGGCGGCGGCACCGAAGTGACTCGCAAGATGCTTATGTTCCCAAAAGGGTGGCTGGGTTGGGTGGTTTTGCAGCCAATTTCCCGGTTGATGAAAAAAGCCTTTGTGGAGCACCTGGCCGAACTGACGAAAGAAAAGCCTGTAGGATAATTTTTAAGGAGAAGAAATGAATCCAGTGGAAGCCCGTTCAAAAACCTTATCACCGGAACAGCAGTTAGAACTGCTGACCCCATTGAAAGCCCGGTTTGAGAAAAACATGCAGCGTCATGCCGGTTTTGCCTGGGTTGGCGTGCTGGCCCGGTTGGACGCGCGCCCTGAAAAGCTGTGGGCGCTTTATGAAATGGAGCGAACCGGCGGCGAACCGGATGTGGTTGGCCAGGATGCGCAAACAGGTGAATACGTGTTTTACGACTGTGCCTCCGAAAGCCCCAATGGCCGCCGGAGCCTGTGTTATGACCAGGCTGCGCTGGATTCGAGGAAAGAGAACAAGCCCGAAAACAGCGCAGTGGGCCTGGCCGCTGAAATGGGGGTGGAGCTGTTGACCGAGGCAGAATACCGGGCGCTGCAGAAGCTGGGCGAGTTCGACAGAAAAACATCGAGCTGGGTGAAAACCCCGGCCGAAATTCGCGGGCTGGGCGGGGCGCTGTTTTGCGACCGCCGCTACAACACCGTCTTTGTCTATCACAATGGCGCAGAGTCCTACTATGCCGCCCGGGGTTTTCGGGCTTCGCTCCGGGTCTGAACCCCGCCTTGGCGGCCAAAGTACCCGTCAATAAGGAAAATTTTATGCCCCATATATTTTTTCTGGCAGGCGCCCCCGCAGTTGGCAAAAGTTCAACCGCACGGGCAATAGCCGCCCAATTTCCAAAAAGCATCCATATCTCTGTGGACAACATTCGTGATATGGTGGTGTCTGGGCTTGTTCACCCGGGCAGCGAGTGGAGCCCCGCACTGGTTGAGCAGTTGGTTTTGGCTCGAGAAAGTGCATCTCGGATGGCACTCGCCTACAACAAAGCTGGTTTTGTGGTGGTGATAGATGATTTTTGGGATCCGGTTAGCCAATTGCAGGAATATCAATCTTTGTTTCGAGAGCCGAATCTTCACAAAATTTTACTGTTTCCCAGCCAGCTGGCAGCAGAAGAACGGAATATCAAAAGATCTGGTGAAGCAAATCCATATATCCAGGACGGAATTCGGACAGTTTACGGGCATTTAACGAAAAGTATTCTGGATCTTGAAAATCAAGGATGGATCATAGAAGACACCACAAACCAAACCATTGAGGCAGCAGTCAAGCATATCCTCTTGCAGGTTAAGTAAATTAGCGTAACCTCCCGGTTTGTAAGGGGCAGTTAGCAATGCTCCGTAACAAAAACATGGCAGCCGCCTTGTGGACGGCTGCCATGTTCTTTAAGCAGGTTAACCTTGGGGCGCAAGCCCTTGAATTTTAGTAATCGGCGCTGGCGTTCTTGGCAAAGGTATCGATATATACGTCTTTGATATCCTTGACATCGGCTTCGGTGATGCGGCCGCCGGCAATCTGCTGGGCACGCAGGGAGAGCAGAATTTGCTCAAAGGTGCCGTCGTGGTAGTAGGCTTTCAGTTCTGGGCCAGTGGGCCAAACAGCGAAGGGGATTTGGGAATACAGGTCGTTGGCTGCCTGGCCGGCCTTTTCAGAGGCCCATTCGCAGGCTTCCTGCATGTTATCCGCCCGGTAGGCCTGGGCGCGGGTCAGCACATTGACAAATTTCTGGACAATCTCCGGGTTGTTTTTGACGAAATCTTTGTTGGCGACCCAGGTGCTGGGGAAGGTGGCTTCGGGGAAGTCTTTGTTGGTGGCCAGTTTAATTGCATCTTCGCCCAACGAGTTCATGATGGCGGTGGTGCCAGGCTGCCAACCCGCAATTGCGTCTACGCCATCGCCAGCGGTGCTGAGAATGGCCGAAGCCAGGTTATTGTTGTCCATGTTGACGATGGTGACATCATCGCGGGTCAGGCCAGCCTTGGCTAAGGCCAGGTTCAACAGGCTGTCGCCGGCGGCGCCAACCTGGGTGGCAATGGTTTTGCCTTTCAGGTCTTCCAGGCTGTTGATGCCGCTGCTTTTCTTGGCAATAATTTCATCGGTCATGGCCAGGTTGTCCAGGGCGATGATGTTGACATCCCCACGGAAGGCCAGCCAGGCAGCGCCCGAACCAATGAAGCCAAAGTCTGCACGCCCGGCAACCATCGCCGCAATTTCTGGCGGGCCAGAGGTAAAGCGCTGGTAGCGCGGCTGCAGGCATTCTTCATCCCACATTTCGTAGGCATCGGCAATCGCCAGGGCCGTTGAACCACCAATGGTGGGGTGATAAATCACGTCAATCACAAACGGTTCCGTGCAGGCATTTGGGTCCACAACGGGCGCTTCTGTGGTGGGCTCAGCGGTTTGGGCACAGCCCGCCAAAACGCTGGCAACCAAAACAAAAGCCAAAATGACAATAAAAAGGTAGCGGTTGTGTTTCATCTCTTCTCCTATAAATAAGGGTTGATTGGGTTAAATGGGTTTATTCCCACAATTCAGCCAGGTATTGGCGCTGTTTGCGTAAACCTTGCTGAACTTTTGTGGCTTCTAATTCGTATTGGTAGTCTTCCATTTCGAAGCTGTAGCTACCCGCGTAACCGATTTGGTCCAATTCGTGTTTAAACTGCTTCCAGTTAATTTCACCTCCTCCGATGATTGTGTGTCGCCACCACTGGTTGGGGAAAAAGCCGCGTTCTTTGGCTACATTGTGCAAAATGCCCACCCGGTTGAGTGTGTCGCGATCCAAGGCAGTATCTTTCAAATGGATGTGTTTAAATTTCGCACCAAATTCGCGAATGGGTTGGTACACATCAATCATTTGCCAGACAAAATGACTTGGGTCGTAGCACAATCCCAGGCGGGGGTGGGGAACGCGCTCAAAAATCGACTGCCACATGACCGGTGAGGTGGCAATGTTGCGGTACATGGGGCAGTTTTCGAGCATCATCACCAGGTCCAGCTTTTCGGCCAGTTCCAGGGCGGCTTCGAGGAATTCAACAACCGGTTCCAGGCTTGCCAGGGGGTCCATGCCGCCGCTGGCAGGCATGGAAAGCCGCCGGCTGATGCCCGTTGAAAACATGAAATGCTTGACGCCCACCTGCGCAGCAAAATGCATGCGTTGGGAAAGCTGCTCGCGTTCAAACCGCGCAATTTCGGGGTCGTCGTCAATGAAATTGCGCGCGTAGCTGAAATTGTTGATGGGAATGATCTCTTGGACCGCGCGAAAAGTTTTCGCGTCCAACACAAAACCGGGGCCAACTTCCAGCGAGGTGAAGCCATTTTCCGCCGCAAAATTGGCAATGGTTTTCAGGTCGGTGACTCCTGCCCAAACAAAGGCATTCGTATGAAAGGCAATGTTCACTACGTCTCTACTCCATTTCAACCGGTGTGGCCGGCGTTGCGCAGGCCTTATGGGCGGCAGCCAGCACCGTTTCTACATAGTGGCCCTGGAAAACATCGGCAGCTTCAGTTTCCTGCCCCAGCAGACCCGAAATAAACGCCTGCATTTGGGACACAAACCAACCGGCAAAGGGCTCCTGGGCTGGTACCCGGATTGTTTTTGGCTCGGCAGCATAAACGCCGTTTTGCGCAGGCAGATGGTGGATGACGCCGGGGTTAGCCAGGTCCACGCGTGCCAACCCGCCCTCACCCACAACCACCAGTTTGAGATCATCCATCCCCACCCGGCTGACTGTGAAAGCTGCCAGGGCGTTGGATGCGGTGCGGGCAATGAAGGCAGCCTGGTCATCGTTCTCTACCCGGCACAGACCATCGCCGTTTGCCGGGCGTTCGGGGATCATTATGGAAACCAGCGCCTGGACGGCCGTAAGTTTCATCCCGGCAGTAAAACTGGCCAGGTCCACCAGGTGACTGCCAAAGTCGCCCAGGGCACCGGTGCTGGAGAAGCGCTGCTGCATGCGCCACTCAACCGGGATTGCCGGGTTGGCCAGCCGCCGCCCGCCATAGGAAGCCTGGAAGGTGTAGATGCGCCCAAATTCTGCCTGAACCAGGCGGCGCAGTGCCTGCATCACGAAGGCGTACCGCATCACAAAACCCACCATATTCCACAGCGATTTTCCCTGGAGTAAAGCCACAGCCCGGTAGCTGTCTTCAGCAGACAGCCCCAGGGGTTTTTCGACCAAAAAAGCCTTGCCGGCTTCAATGGCTTGCAGCACATAGTCTACATGGGTGTGGTTGGGGGTGCAGATAATGACAGCATCCACTGCTTCCAACAGCTCTTCGTAGCGCTGGCACACCCTGGCTTTTTCCAATCCGTGTTCGGCCAGGAAGCGAACCGCGTTTTCAGGGTCAATGGCGTTATACGCCGCGCGAATTTCGGCCCGGCCATCGGCCATGATTCCCAGGGCGTGGTAATGGGCAATGCCCACGGTTCTCCCGGTGCCAATAATGCCGATGCGGGGTTTCATGCAGCCACCCCCGGCTTTTCAAGAATGCGGTACATATTTTGTTTGTAGGCTTCAACGCCGGGTTGGCCAAAGGGGTTCACCCCAATGGTGACGGCAGACAGGCAGCAGCTCAGCATAAAAAAGTAAAACAGCTCACCAAACAGGGCCGGGGTAATCTGCCCGGTTTGAAATTGGAAGCAAGGCACCCCGGCTTGAACATGGGCGGTGAAGGCAGCCTGGTATACCGCGGTGTTCAATCCGTCGAAGGGCTTGTGGTCGAGATAGGCGAACCCATCGGCCAGTGGGCTGGGTTCAATCACCAGGTTGGATGGGGCAAAACGGGCATCTAAAAAGGTTTCCATCACCAGGCGTTTCCCTTCCTGGATGTACTGCCCAATCGCATGAAGGTCTTCAGAGTACGAACTGGTGGTGGGGAAGATGCCGCGCTGGTTTTTTCCTTCACTTTCGCCAAAAAGCTGGCTCCACCACCGGGCAAAATGATGCAGGCCCGGCTCGAATGTCACCAGGTTTTCAATGACAAAACCGCGCTCAGCCAGCAGGTTGCGCGCCACGGCATATTGGCAGGCCGGGTTTTCCACCAATGGCAGGCTTTTGAGGCTGCGTTCAGCGCTCACAGCGCCGCGCACCAGTGCGCGGATATCCACCCCGGCAACGGCAATGGGCAGCAGCCCAACTGCCGAAAGCACACTGAAGCGCCCGCTGATGTTGGCAGGGAATGGCAAACAGGTATAGCCGGCTTTTTCTCCCAATTCGGTCAATTGCCCGTATCCCTGGCTTCCAGTGACGATAATCCTTTCCGGGGGCAGGCTGCCATGGCTTTTTTCATAATATTGGCGCAGCATCCGGAATGCAATCCCTGGTTCCAGGGTGTTGAAATCTTTGGCAATCACATTCAGATAGGTCGAGCGGCCCTGGATGCGCTTAAAAACTTGCTCCAGGGCGTAGGTGGAGAGGGTATCCCCTGCGTAGATGATTTCAACTTTTCGATCGCCAAGCGATTCGATGAGACTCTGTGCGCCGCGGTTTGAGCCGCCAATTCCCACCAGGACGAACACCTCTGCTTGTGCCCGGATTGTTTTCGCCAGGGCTTCCACCTGGTCGAGCAGCGGGCTGTTTTCCAACTGGTTGGGCCAAAACCAACCCAGGTCAGATGGGCCGCCCACCTCTCCCTTAAGAACGGGTCCGAGAATATCCGAGTGAGCGTGAATGGCACGGCGCAGCTCGGTTTCGGTGAGGTGGGAGGCGATTCCCTCCAGGTTAAGCCGGGTAATCATCGTTTGATGGACAGGTACTCTTGATAAACATTCGCCCAAATTGCGTTTTTAATTTCATTAAAGCGGGGCAGCATTTTGGTTTCCTGGTTGCGGGGATAGGGCAGGTCCACCGGGACGATTTCTTTCACCCGCCCTGGCCGGGCGCTCATGATCACCACTTTTTGTGAGAGCAGCACGGCTTCTTCAACGTCGTGGGTGATAAAAAAGATGGTTTTGGCCTCTGCTTCCCAGGTGCGCAGCAAATCTTCCTGAAGCTGGGCGCGAGTCTGAGCGTCCAGCGCCCCAAAAGGTTCGTCCATCAGCAGCACTTTGGGTGAAGTGGCATAGCCTCTGGCAATGGCCACGCGCTGCTTCATCCCGCCCGAAAGCTCTTTGGGGTAAGCGTTGGCAAACTCCGTCAGCCCGACGATTTCCATATAGTGATCGGTGATTTCTTTTTGTTTTTGTTTCGAATAGCCCCGGTATTTCAGGCCGAACTCCATGTTTTTGCGAACGGTCAGCCAGGGGAAAAGGGCATATTGCTGGAAGATGACCCCACGGTCAATCCCCGGCCCCACAATGGGCTCTCCATTGAAGGAAACGATGCCCGAATCAAAAGTCTCCAGCCCGGCCAGGATGTTGAGCAGGGTGGTTTTGCCACAGCCCGATGGCCCCACAATGGCAACAAACTCGTTTTCCGCAATGTTCAAAGTGACATTTTGCAGCGCGACGACATCGCCAATGCCACTTTGGTAGGTTTTATTCACATTGTCAATTCGAATCAGGGGTTCAGTCATTGGGGTTATCCTTATTTCCAGCGGGTCAGTCGCTTTTCCATCAACAGAATGGTCCGGTCGAGCAGAAATCCGATGATGCCGATAAAGATAATGCCGAGCATGACCTTGTCCATCCGGAAATAGAGTTGGGCTTCTTGAATCATGTTGCCTAACCCAAAGATGGTTCCGGTTAATTCGGCTGCAATCAGGGTTGTCAGCGATGTGGAAATCCCCAACCGGGCGGCAACCAGAATAAAGGGGAAGGATGCAGGCACAATCACCCGGTAGAAAATATCGAAATCAGAAGCGCCAAAGGTGTAGGCCGCTTTCACCAGGGTTAAATCAATATTGCGGATGCCCTGGTACACTGTTACCACCATCACTAAAAAAGCGGAAATAAAAATGACCGTCAGTTTGGCTTCCTCCCCAATCCCCATGAATAAAATGACCAGGGGAATCAAGGCGATGGGGGGGATGGTGCGAAAGAACTGCAGCCAGGGGTCCACAATGTTCTTAAAGGTGGTATACCACCCGCTGAGGAAGGCAACCGGAATGGCTGCCATGAAAGCCAGGCCAAAACCGCCCAAAACGCGCCAGAGTGAATAGAAAATATTGTTTTGCAGCCGGCCTACAGACCACTCTTCTCCAAACGCACCAATCACATCATCAGGGCCAGCCAGGATGATGCCGATGATCCGGGCTTTGGATAACAAATACCAGAACAGGATGCCTACACATAAAGAGGCAATCATGGTGATGGTCCGAATTTTTGGCGAGCCCTCACCGAAATCTTTTAATTTTCTTGGTTTTTGTTCCCTGAAGGGTGTTGCCACAGGCCCTCCCTTATTAGTAAGTGTGCCGAGTAAAAAAAGCATGAATGGAGCTTCAATAATAACATGTTAATGATAATGGAATAGATCCGTATTTGTCAAGATATTTATTAATCAATTTGATAAATTAATGGTAAAGACAAGCAATATCAGGTATACTAAAAATGCTTGATATGGTTTGTGGGTATGTGTATCCAGGCGAAACGCCTGGACAAGGACATTACCGACGGCGAAGTTGGGCAGAAGCCCTGTCCATGTGGGCAAGGTTAGCCAGCCGCTGTGCTCCGTTGAAGGATTGGATATGACATCTCAGCGAATTTTGATCAAGGGAATGGATCTGTTTGGCCCAGAGAAATGGCCCGCCCCTGCCGCGGTGTTGGTGGAGGGCGGCAAAATTGCCCGGATTGGCACCCAGGCAGAAGCGGTGGGCTGGTCTGCAGATGCGGAACTGGATGCGTCCGGGTTGTGGCTGATTCCCGGTTTGATCGAGCTGCAAATTAATGGCGCTTTCGGGTTGGATTTCACAGCCGACCCAGCAGCGCTTTATCCGGTGGCCTCCGGGCTGCCGCGTTGGGGCGTAACCCGCTTCTTGCCCACCATCATTACCGCCCCACTGGACCGGGTGGCCCAGGCCCAGGCGGTGTTCCAGGCCGGGCCGCCCCCGGGGTTTAAAGGCGCAGTTCCCCTGGGCTGGCATGTGGAAGGTCCTTACCTCAACCCGGAGCGCAAAGGTGCCCACAGCGCGGAATACCTGCGCAGCCCCAACCTGGCAGAAATTGCCACATGGTCACGAGAGCAAGGCGTGCGCCTTGTGACGCTGGCCCCAGAACTGGAAGGAGCGGAACCGCTCATTCGCACCCTGGCCGAGCGCGGGGTGGTAGTCAGTGCCGGGCACTCCATGGCTACCGTAGACCAGGCAAACCAGGGCTTTCAAGCAGGCCTCCGCTACGCCACCCATCTTTTCAACGCCATGTCTCCCTTGAACCAGTTTGACCCCGGCCTGCCCGGGGCAGTGTTGGCCCAACCGGGTTGGCCTTTTGGCCTGATTGTGGATGGGGTGCACGTCCATTCCACCCTGGTTAACCTGGTCTGGCAGTTGAGCGGCCCAGGCAGACTCACCCTGGTGAGTGATGCGATGGCGGCGCTGGGTATGCCCCCTGGCCGCTACAAACTTGGCGCACAAACTGTCCAGGTGGATGCCACCCGTGCCCGCCTGGATTCCGGCATTCTGGCGGGAAGCATCCTCGACCACCCTGCTGCCATCAAAAACTTGATGGCCTTTACTGGCTGCTCCTTGCCTGAAGCGCTCACCTGCCTGACCACCACCCCTGCAGCGGTGTTGGGCTTAGGCGCAGAGATTGGCCGGGTTGCCCCTGGCTTTCGAGCCGACCTGGTGCTGGTGACCCCGGACCTGCAAGTGGTTCATACGTTTGTGGATGGTGAGCGGGTTTACAGCGGATGAGTATGGCAGTCCGCCCACCTGGCTGCGTCGAGTTCCCTCTTGACGAGGGTGGGGTTTGTGTTTACAATTTTTATTAATTAATTTGATTAATTAATTGTTCGAGGCGGCATGATGACGAGAACCCACCAACCACCCCTGGGAAGCAATTCAAATCTGGTCAAGTTGCATAACTTGCGGACAGTTTTGTTTCATTTATTAAACAATGAGCCTGCCTACCGGGTGGACATTGCTGCCGAAGCAGCCCTTTCGACAACCACAATTACTAATTTAATTGACGAACTGATATCTCTCGGCCTGGTGGTTGAACAAGGTGTTGAAGAGACCAACGCCCCCCGCAAAATTGGGCGCCCTCGTTCAGCACTATACCTGGTTAAAAACGCCCGTTTTGCCATTGGCGTACAAATTGGGGTGGGTTTTTTCCGCATTGGCCTGGTGAATTTGAAAGCAGAGATTCTGCAATACCAGACTTTCCCCTTTTCCCCAGGCGCCGCGCCTGAAGCGGTGATCCAGGAGATTATTCTTAACGTCAAAGAACTGATTGCCAGGCGAGGGCTCGAAACCCAGCGCATCCTGGGGGTGGGTGTGGGCATGCCCGGGCTGGTTAGCTACCAGAGCGGCGCCAATATCCGCGCCCACCAGCTCCGTTGGGAGAATGCCCCCATTCGCGATTGGCTCAGCCAGGGCCTGGACCTGCCCGTTCTGGTTGAAAACAATGTTAAGGCTATGGCGCTTGGCGAGGCTTTTTTTGGCAGCGGCCGGCAGGCCAGTTCGTTGGTGTTTGTCTATGCCCGGGCGGGGGTTGGCTCTGGCATTGTGATTAATAAACGCCTGCTGCACGGGGTGGATATGGGTGCCGGTGAGATTGGCCACATGATTTTGCTCAGCGAACATGGCAAGCAATGCTTTTGCGGCCAAACAGGCTGCCTGGAAACCCTGGTATCCGAACCCGCACTGATGGAGCAAGCCGCTGCAGCAGCCCAGCAGCACCCATCCGGGCTGCTGGCGGCCGCCTTGCAAACCCCCAGCAGTTCGCAAAACACCCCCCCCATCAACCGCCTGTTCGATGCCGCCCGCCAGGGCGACCCTCAGGCAGTCCAAATTTTAGAACAGGCCGCCAGGTTTCTGGGTGTTGCCCTGGCCAACCTGGTTAACCTGCTGAACCCACAAATGATCGTGCTCGGGGGGCTTCTGGTCAATGGGGCCGATTTACTGCTCGAGCCCACCCGTACCGCCCTGGGGCATTATGCATTTGCAGATTTGGGCGAAAAAGTAGATTTACACACCAGTAGTTTTGGTTGGCAGGCTGGCCTGGCCGGAGCGGCTGCCCTGGTGTTGACCAGCCAGTTTTATCTGAATCCGGAGCAAATATAAAGGCTGCCGGAAAACCGCTTTAACGAATCAAAACCATTTTTTTCAAGGAGAAATCAAATGCAATTCTTTCTGGACAGCGCAAAAATTGACGAAATTGAATACGCCCTGGATGCTTTCGACATTGATGGCATCACCACCAACCCCCGCCATGTTCAGGCTGCGGGTAAACCCTTTATGACCACCATTCGCGAAATTGCCCGGTTGGTGGAAGGCACGGAAAAAACTGTCAGTGTGGAGGTTAACCCCCACTTTGTCACCTACGCCGATATGCTGGCCGAGGCCGAAAAACTGGCCGGGATTTCACCCAATTTTGTCATCAAACTGCAGTGCATCGAGCCGGCTTTTAAGGTTGCCCGCACCCTGGTGAAAAAGAACATCCGCTCGAACATCACCCTGGTGTTTAATGCGGCCCAGGCTTTGATGGCCATGAAATCGGGTGCTTATTTTGTTTCCCCATTCATTGGCTGGAAGGAAACCAACGGCGAAGAAACCCTCAGTTTCATTGAGGACATTGTGGCGATTCGGGATAATTATGACTTCAACACCCAAATCATCGTTGCGGCTGTGCGCAACGGCCGCCAGATTATTGATTCGGCGGTGGCGAGCGCCGACATTGTTACCGCTGGCCTGGCTGTGTTCCAGGAAGCCTTTGAACACCCCTACACCCAGGATGGCATTCGACGCTTCACCAATTTTTGGGATCAATCACAGTACGAATAGTCCCCGCGGCAGTTTTTTGGCGGGCAGCGGCGGGTTGTGGTTCGCTGCAAAGGAAGGCAAAGATGCGTCAAATATTTGTTAATCTCAAGCGTTTCGAGGTTCCCCGGTCGGCGGGCGGCTTGTGCCCGGAGCCTAACCCAATCCAATGGATTGAGAAGGTCATTTCCGCCAGTGTAGAATTGGGATTAGGGGCCAACCCGGGTGTACGCCTGGTCTACTTGCTGCCTGAAGGCCTGGTGGCTGCGGCCAGGCACCATTTGCAAATGTACCCCTCGGCGTTAACCCGCCAGCTGGACATCGGCTGCCAGGGAGTCCATTGGCAGAACATCCAACCCGGCGGCAATTTTGGCGCGTTCACAACCAGCCTGCCCGCTGCTGCTGCGGCTGCCCTGGGTGCGCAGTGGGCCATTATCGGTCATTCCGAAGAGCGCCGCGCCAGGCTGCAGGTGATTGCGGCCTATGACCTCCAGGTGGACACTGATCCGGCGGCTGCTGCACAGGCCAGCCAGGCTGTAAACCAGCTCATCCAGGCAGAAGTACGCTGTGCGCTCGACTCAGGGTTAAACGTTTTGCTGTGCGTGGGCGAAACCGCTGCCGAACGCGGCGAAGGTGAGTTCAGCGAACAGCAGCCGCGCATTGAGGCTGTTTTGCAGTCCCAACTGCTGGTTAACCTGAAAACGGCCCAGGATGCACTTCAGGCCGGGCAGTTGGTGATTGGCTACGAACCCATCTGGGCAATTGGCCCGGGCAAGATTCCCCCTGACGGTCCATACATCCAGTTTGTTTCCAACACCATCAAGCAAGTGGTTCGCTCCCAATTTAACGCCGAGTGTGCCGTGGTGTATGGCGGCGGCCTCAAAGAAGCCAACGCCGCCATGATCGCGGCCATCCCCAGTATTGATGGCGGCCTCGTGGCCCTGACCCGCTTTAGCGGGGAGATTGGCTTTTATGTAGAAGAACTCAAACAGATTGTGGCACGCTACCTTGAGGTGTAGCCCCGCCTTGTTGGGGTTTGTTTGCATCCATGTCCCGGCTCATCCCAACTTCCTTCTCTAACCAAGCGGGGATGGGTGAGCAGGGACACGAAAATATTGATTGGAGATCAGCATGAAAACCGTACCATTTGAATACGGCGAAGGCGTGATGAGCGCCAGCCTGCCCGACTCGGCAGAAGTTTTTGTTCCCGGTGAGACGGTTCCAGACCCGCCTGCCCTGGATGACCCGGCTGCGGCAACCCGTCATTCCATCCAGAATCCAATTGGCATGGGGCCGATTGCCCAACTGGTGGGGCCGGGCGCGAAGGTGACCATCAGTTTTCCCGACCGGGTGAAAGGCGGCTACCAGCCCACCTCCCACCGCAAAGTGGCCATTCCTCTCTTAATCGAGGCGTGCCTGGAGGCTGGCGTCGCGAAAAAAGATATCCGGCTGATCTGCTCCAACGGGCTTCACCGCAAAAATACCGATGCGGAAATCCGGGCCATCCTGGGCGACGAGGTTTACAACGCCTTTATGCCGGGGCGCCAGATCGTTAACCACGACTCGGAAGATTGGGACAACCTGGTGGACCTGGGTTATGACGAGATGGGCGACCCCGTGATTATGAATAAGGAAGTGTTTGAGTCGGACCTGGCAATTATGATAGGCCATGTCATGGGCAACCCATATGGCGGGTATTCTGGTGGGTACAAAATGGTTGCCACTGGCGTTACCCACTGGAAATCCATCGGCTCGCACCACATTCCCGAAGTGATGCATCGCCCCGATTTCACCCCCGTGTCTCCCAAAAGCCTGATGCGCAGTAAGTTTGATGCCATTGGCCAACATATGGAGAAATGCATGGGGCGCAAGTTCTTCATGTGCGATGCTGTTTTGGACACCCAGGCCCGCCAGATTGCCGTGTTTTCCGGGTATGGCAAAGAAATTCAGCCGCTTTCCTGGGAAATTGCCAACCAGCGCACGTATGTGCCCTGGGCCAAAGAAAAATTCGATGTGATGATGTTTGGCATGCCGCAAAACTTTCACTATGGCAACGGCCACGGCACCAACCCCATTCTGATTATGCAGGCCATTGGCGCAAACATCATCCGCCACCGCCGGGTGATGAACGATAATTTTGTGGTGATATGCGCGTCCATTTGCAACGGCTATTTCCACGATGAAGAGTTTCCATCGTACCGGGAACTGTACGAATTGTTTCAGAAGGATTACCACAACACCCTGCCCGACGTGGCAAAGTACGGCGAATATTTCAGCCACCGCCAGGAGTATATTGATAAGTACCGGTTTAACTACGGCTACCACCCGTACCATGCCTTTTCCATGGTGGCTTGCGGCCACATCGCCGAAATGCACACGGCGGCCACTTACATTGTTGGCGCATACGAACCGGGCTATGCCCGGGCGATGGGCCTGAAAACCCGCCCGACCTTTGAAAGCGCCCTGGCCGATGCCCAACGCTACACCGGACCCAACCCGAAAATTTTGGCTTTGCCGCGCTGCTTTAAAACCGCTGCCGTTCACCTGATGATGGAATCCGACCCAATTCCAGAAGTCCCTTATGGTTGCCCCAGCCATGGACACCCCCACGCAGGTTGATGGTATAGAACGCTACTTTACCGCCATTCGCGCCATCCAGGAGCGGGTGATTGAAAGCCAGCGCGCCACCCTGCTGCAAATTGCCGGGACGATGGCCGAAGTGGTTCGCCGCGAGCAGCGCATTTTTTTGTTTGGCACCGGCCATTCGCATTTACTGGCCGAAGAAGGCTTCTTTCGCGCGGGCGGCCTGGCGGCTGTGGTGCCCATTTTTACCCCACAGGTGTTGATGCTGCATGAAAGCCCGCGCATGAGCAGCCGCCTCGAACGCATGCCTGAACTGGCCGAAGTTTTATGTGATGAATATGACCTGCAGCCCGGTGAGATTTTGCTGGTGTTTGCCGACAGCGGCTCGAACGCGCTGCCTGTGCAGATGGCCATGGAAGCAAAGGCGCGTGGTTTGCGCACGGTGGGCGTCTGTTCCCTGGCCTATGCCCGCCAGGCCCCGCTTTCCAAAGCCGGAAAAAAACTGTTTGAGGTGGTAGATTGGGTGATGGATAACGGCGGTGTGCCGGGGGATGCCCTGGTTGAAGTGGATGGCCTGCCCTGGCGCACAGCCGCCTCTTCCACCATCATTGGAGCGCTGATTTGGAACTGCCTGCTGACCGAAACCGTCCAGCAGTTGGTGCGCCTGGGGGTTGAGCCGCCGGTTTTTGCCAGCTACAACCTGCCCGGTGCGCTGGAACACAACCGCCAGCTTCTGGCCAAATGGAGCCAGGTGAACCCGCACCTGCCCAAATTTACCATTAAGAGCAGCGTCTGAGCGAGACTAAAGTCCAACTTCTGCAGGTTGGGCGGTAACCGGGTCAACGTACAGAATGCAGTCCGGGTGGGTTTGCAGCAGGGTAGCCGGGTATTCAACGCAGGGCTCGCCAAATAACGCCATCCGTACAGCATGGCGCTGCCACACGCCTCCCGGGCAGTAAATCCGGATGCGCCGGGCAGCCAGGATATCGGCCATTCCCAGGGTCACACCCATGGGGGGAAAATTGAGCGGGTTGCCGCCTGTGTTGCGAATGCTGTTCATCACAATCGAATCATCCGCCAGGGGCAGCACCCGCGTTTTGGACTGGCGAAATTCTTCCAGCGAAACCGTGTGCCAGCGCGAAATCGGGGGCTCGTTGAAGGCGATGTGCCCGTGATAGCCAATACCGCCATAGCAGGTGTCAATTCCACCCACGGCCTGGATGTCCTCGCTGATTTGGTCGAGGTGCAGTGGGTCGGGGAAGTGGGTCTGTCCTGCCGGGATGCGCAGTTCGGGGTCCAGGCGCTCGAAAACCTGCTGGCGCATCAAGCGCCGAAAGCTGAGCGGGTGGTCGGCTGGAATCCAGCGCCCCTGCCAATCGCAGTATTCATCCATGTTGAAGGTGTGGGTGTTTTGCCAGTGAATGCGCTCCCGGTTGCAGATTTCCACCAGCCGGGGATACTGCCCAACCGGCCCCACCGGCAAAATCAGGCGGTTTGGCCTCCCGGCGGCGTTGTTGGCCTGGATTTCGTCTGCCAGGCTGCGGGCAAAGTGTTCAAACAGGCTGGCAGGGTCGGGTAGAACCTCCACCTTCAAACGGCTGCGGTGGGGAAAATCTTCAATCGGAATGGTCAGATAATCGTCAGTTGTGCTCATAAACGGATACCCTCCAGGCCGCCAGCGCTTGACAACGACTGGCAGAGTCATTATACTCGAACTTAATAAATTAAGTTGAATAAATAAATAGGGGGCGTTCCCCATACCCCAACCTGACTGGACAACCCTATGCCCACCCAATACCTTGGCGAACTTGCTGCTTTACTCTCTTCATTTTGTTTTGTGATTGGTCCGACCATGAACACGCTTGCCTCCAGGGTGGTTCGCATTGGCACGCTGAACAGCGCCCGGCTGGTGATTACCGCCCTGCTTTTGCTACTTTTGCACAGGGTGTTGTATGGGACGTTTTTCCCGGGCAATTTGCAGCCCGAAAACTGGCTCTGGCTGGCGCTTTCGGGCTTGTTTGGGATGGTGCTTGGTGATGGCCTGCTGTTTACCGCCTTCAGCCAGATTGGCGCCCGGTTGGGTATGCTCATCCTCAGCCTTATTCCGGTGATCAGCGCGGTTTTTGCCTGGTTCATTTTGGGGGAGCGCCTGGAACCTATCCAGATGGCGGGTATTTTAATCACCATCTTTGGGGTGGGTTGGGTGGTGCTCGACCGCAAAGGAGTAAATGGCGTGAACAGCCAGGCCGTTCACCTGAAAGGCATCTGGATTGCCCTGGCTTCGGCGTTTTTCTTTTCCTTTGGCTCCATCACGGCAAAGATGGGCATGGCCAACAGCATGCCTGCCCTCTCCGGCCACCTGGTGCGGACGGTGTTCGCACTGGCAATTTTATCTGCCGGGTTGGCCTGGCAGCGCAAGTTCTTCACTTCTTGGGCGGAATTAAAAACAGCCAAAGGCGTCCTATGGACGATTTTCATCGGCGCGGTTTTTGGGCCGCTGCTGGGTAACTGGCTGGTGCTGTTTGCTTTGCAAAAAACGGATGTGGGCATTGTCAACGCCCTGATGTCGCTGCCGCCAGTGCTGCTGCTGCCAGTGGGTAAATATTTCTTCAACGAGGATTTCGGCATCCACGCCGTGATTGGCTCCCTGCTGGCCGTGGTTGGGGTGGCCATTCTGTTCCTGAATTAAATTGGTATACTGATAATATGCACATCGAGTTTGAAGGCGAAATTTTTTACTGGCGCGGCCCGGCGCCTTTTCTCTTTGTGGCGGTGCCGGAAGAACCAAGCGAGGATATCAAAGCCATATCCGCACGCGTCACGTATGGTTGGGGTGTCATTCCCGTCCTGGTGCGGATTGGCCAGACGGAGTGGAAAACCTCCTTGTTCCCCAAAGATGGCCGCTACCTTGTGCCCATTCGCCTGAGTGTCCAAAAAGCCGAAGGCCTGGACGTGGGCGACCCCGTGAGAATATACTTGAAAGTAGGGTGACGGAACCGATTAAAGATGGACAAACGAATCTTGAATTGGGATGGTTGTAAAAACGTGCGCGATCTGGGGGGACTGCCCATGTTAGATGGCCGCCTGACCCGTTGGGGTGCGCTCATCCGGTCAGATACTCCTTCCCGGTTGACGCCGGCGGGGTGGCAGGCACTGTATGATTATGGCGTTCGCACCACAATCACCCTGTGCACCGCTGGCATGGTGGAAGACGAACTTAACTTCACCCCGCCTTACCCGGACGTGGTCAGGATCCCCATTGAAATCGAAGATATTAACGACACCGACTTTGTCGAACGGTTTGTGAACAACAGTTTTTGGGGTACACCGCTCTACTACCGCGACGCCCTGCGGCGCTGGCCGGAGAAACACGCCGCTGTCATCTCGGCCATAGGGCGGGCGCAGCCCGGCGGGGTTCTCTTCCACTGCATCCGCGGCCACGACCGCACGGGCATCATCTCGCTGTTGGCGCTGGCCCTGGTGGGCGTCGGGCTGGAAGAGATTACAGCCGATTATGAACTCAGCGCCGACCCTGTCCGGGACGAAGTTCTGCGGCGCGAGGGTGTTACGGCAGGCGCTGCCCTGCACAGTGCGCTGGATGGGCTGGATTTGGACCGCTATCTTTTGGATGGCGGGGCAAGCCAGGCAGACCTGGCCTCCTTCCGCCAACGGCTGTTGGGGCAAACCGAGCACCCATCCGGAGCGGCTGCAGCCGTCGAAAAATAATTCAATACGGCATCTCCGGTGCCGCAAAGGAGCGAGGACATGGAAGAAGCGCAATATCAGATCCGATATATGGATAACCCCAGTGATGCTGCCTGGGGGGTGATTGGCGGCGGCATCCACCACTACAACATCGCCCAGGCCGGGGACGGGCACGGCAAGATGTTGTGTTTCGTGCTGGAGGATGCACAGCAGGCCATTGTCGGTGGAATCATTGGCGAAACCCATTGGGATTGGTTGTACATCAACCTGATGTTTTTGAACGAAGCCTTGCGCGGGCTTGGGTATGGAAGCCGGTTGTTGGCCCTGGCGGAGGAAGAGGCGCGCAAAAGAGGCGCAAAAAGTGTGTACTTAGACACCTTCAGCTTCCAGGCGCCCGACTTCTACCAAAAACACGGGTACACGGTGTTCGGCCAGTTGGATGGCTTTCCCGCCGGGCACACCCGTTTTTACCTGACCAAGCGCCTGTAAACCCCACCCCAAAACAGGGTAAACTTAATGGGCGTTGCAACCATTCGCCTTTCTTTAAGCATTTAACAGGAGAAAAAATGACCGCCTTACACCCACCCGGATTTCTGGCCTTACCGCCCAGCGGCACAGGCCCGGCTGTGTTGGTGCTGCACGCCTGGTGGGGGCTGAACGAAACCATCCAGGCTTTCTGCACCCGCCTGGCTGGGGCGGGCTTTACAGCCTTTGCCCCCGACCTGTACCACGGCAAAGTGGCCGACACCATTCCGGGCGCCGAAGCCCTTGCCCAGGCGCTGGATGCCCGCTACCTGCAGGCCCGGGCTGAAGTTCGCAGCGCCGCCGATCACCTTTTCCAGCAGTCAGGGCAGCCCGACGGGCAGCTCGCTGTGGTGGGGTTTTCGCTTGGCGCTTTCTATGCGTTGGACCTGGCAAACGCCGCCCCAGAACACGTGCGTGCCGTGGTCATCTTTTACGGTTCCGGGGCGCACCGTTTTGAGCAAACCCGGGCCGCTTTCCTGGGGCATTTTGCCGAAAACGACCCCTATGAACCGCTGGACGGGGTGGAGCATCTCGAACAGGCTTTGAAGCAAGCCGGCTTGCCCGTGGATTTCCACATCTACCCCCACACCGGGCACTGGTTTATTGAACCCGACCGGGAGAGCGCCTACAACCCCGCTGCAGCAGCCCTGGCCTGGGAGCGAACCCTGGCATTTTTGCAGAAATCGTTTCCAGTGATAACCAGTCTAGGCGAAGGAGAATGAAGTTAAATGTTCCAATTAGCCATCCCCAAATTTCCTGCCGCCAATGTGCAGCAGGCAGCGGCTTTTTATGAGCAGAAATTAGGTTTCCGAAAACTGTTTGATTATGGCGATTACGCCGGGGTTGCCCGCGACGGGGTTGAAATTCACCTTTGGGAATGTGCCAACAAGCTGATTGCCGAAAACACCGCCTGCCGGATCCAGGTCGCCGATGTTGAAGCCGTCTACGCTGAATACCAGCAGGCCGGGGTGATTCACCCGCATTGCCTTTTGGAGGTCAAACCCTGGGGGCTGAAGGAATTTGTGGCACTCGACCTGGACGGCAACGCACTGTTTATTTTTCAATCCATCGCTGAAGGGTGACCACCGAACCAGGATGCGTTGAGGAAACCGTCCACGAATTCGTGTTCACGAATGCACGAATTGGGGGTGTTGGTAGTGAGAGGGATAGTGTTGTATACTGAGGTTGTGGAGAGATGATAATGGGCCTGGTAGTTGATCCAACAGGAAATCAATTAACTTATAAAATTATTGGAGCGGCGATGGAGGTGCATAACGCTCGGACCGGGGTTTAAGGAAGAGGTATATGAAAAGGCCCTGGCGGTAGCCTTGCAGCAGCACCAACTCAGTGCAGTTCGATAGGTGCAAACGCCGGTGATGTTTTTGAATGAGCAGGTTGCTCTTTTCTACCTGGATATTGTGGTGGAAAACCAGTTGGTTGTTGAGGTTAAAGCATTAAGTCACCAACTAACCAATGATGAATTGGCACAAATGCTGAATTATCTGAAAGCCTCAAAGTTACCCGTTGGCCTTATCATTAACTTTGGAAGACGCAGTCTTGACTATAAGCGTGTATTTCCCGGAAAAACTGACAAACCGCCAAAACGCACCGGAAGAGATGATGTACTCAAAACCGGCAAAGCCCCGGGGTAGATAAATTCGTTTATTCGTGTTCAAAAATTCGTGGACGGTTGTTCCATCCCCCAATACCTATAATCCCCCCCTCCTGCGCAGCCTGGCGTTTGTTTGCCCCTCTCGCGGCTTGTGACGCCAGGGAACTTTTTCCGGTGCCCATGCGTTCTTAATGGCATGGAGGCACCGATGAAAAACACACTTTCCCTGATCTTGATGCTCTTTGGCCTGGTTCTGGCTGCCTGTGCGCAGCCTGCCCCGGCTGTTCCCACTGCCTTGGCTGTCACCACTACCCAGGCTCCTGCCCTAACCTTGCCCCCCGCACCGACGGCAGCCCAAAGTCCCAGCCCTTTCCCGACCACGCCACCGATTGAACCCGAAGCGCAGTCTACGTATTTCAACAGCCAGTTTGGGTTCGGGTTCAAGATTCCATCCGGCTGGTTTGGCCCGGATGAGTATATTTCCGAAAACACCCTGCGGGTTGCAGTGGGTTCGGATGTGGTTTATCCTTACGGAACCGGGCGCGAAGAACAAATCTATACCCGGGTCAATTCTTATAATGTGGTGATCCAGTACACCCTGAACAACCAGAACACCTATTGGAACGAGATATACACCACCCTGGCCAATCTGCAAGATGGCCAAATTCTCAGCGAGGGCCGGGGCATGACCATCCGGCTTCGGGCGTTTGAACTTGGCGGTTTCAAAGGGTTTGAATATATCTCCACCCTGTCTGAAAATGCCCAAACCGAGCCGTTCCTCTCCCGGCAGGTAATTTTGATGGACGAAAATGCGAACTTGCTGACCATTTCAGGCTCGCCAAACAATGTGGAACTGCACACAGGTACCCCCTGGCGCACCACCTACCAGGCTGTTGACGAAGAAAACAAGGCGTTCTTCAAAGAGATTGTGGAGTCCATTACCTTCAAATAAATAACGGCGGGCGCAGCCCCCCCGTGTCGTTTCGATCCGTCACTGACGGCGAGCGCAGCGACTGAGAACCCTTACCCCAACCGCAAAAGATTCCTCCCGGCTGCGCCGCTCGGAATGACACGCGAGATAGGCAGGCTCAACCCTGTGTTATCCGCAGGTAGGAGCGGGTTGTCACGCAGCGGAAACCAGTCCAGATCTGCCCCTGGCTCATTGCGGTGCAGCCCGCCTAAACCACCCGCTGACCCACCCTTCCCGCTTGGAGGTGTCCCAGGGCCTACGATTGGAAGCCTTAACACCCGAACCCCCATGGATTTCAAGCCCGTCGGGGAATTTTGGAGTACAATGGCCTTAACCATCCAGACAAAACCCCGCTGGTTGATTGGAAACTTACCATGCTTAACCGTGCAAAAACCCGACTGGCAAACCTGATCTTAGGCTGGCTGTTTTTGCCAGCGCCAGAAATGGCGCTCACGCCGGAGAAGAAAGCGTTTTTTGACCAGCAATTTATTGAGATGCAAGCCCAAGCGGACGAAGCAGCGCGTCTGCCCGATCCTTACCTGGCCCACGAGTTTTTGCGCTACCTGGTTCGCGAAAAGGGGGTTTTGCTGCACGGCTCGAACCACACCACCATTGACACCCTCCTGCCCAAAAAACAAACCGACTGGAACGGCCGGCCCACAGAGGCGGTTTTTGCCAGTGGGGATGGCATTTGGCCGCTGTTTTTCGCCGTGGTCAAACACGCCGGTTATCGCGGTTCGCTGCGCAACGGGTGTTTTGTCGTGGGGGATCGCCCAGGCGAGCGGCGGTATTACTTCTTCTCGCTCAACGCATCCTACCAAACCCAACAACCCTGGCAGGATGGCGTGATCTATATTTTGCCTGGCGCGACTTTTCAAAAAACGGGAAGCGGCCTGGTGCGGTTCGACGAATGGGTCAGCCCGCAGCCGGTTCGCCCGCTTGCCAGGCTGCGGGTTACTCCGCAAGATTTCCCGTTTCTCCACCAGGTGGCCTGGCACGAGGAAACCGAAAAAATGACCACTTCCTGGCTGCACTATAAAAAAAGACTGGGAGGACCCCAATGATTCCCGAAAAGGTTTGCCCGGTGGTTGCACGGGTGCACGCCGGAGAACTGCAAATCCTGGCGTTTCGACACCCCCAGGCCGGCTTCCAATTGGTTAAAGGTACCATCGAGCCGGGCGAAGCCCCCCAGGCAGCCGCCCTGAGAGAGCTGGCTGAAGAAGCCGGCCTGCACGCCACCCACATTGCCGCCGACCTGGGACTTTGGGAGTCGGGCAGCTACCGCCAGGTCTGGTCATTCCAGCTTTGCGAGGTTCCAGGTGTCCAGCCCGAAACCTGGGTATACCATACCAAAGATGGCGGTGGGCATGACTTTGCCTTTTTCTGGCAGCCGTTATCCCAACCCGGCTTGCCCGAACCGTGTTATGCGGTTTTCCAACGGGCCTTTGCATTTATCCGGGCCAAAAAGCCGCACATTTTAGACACGATATCCCATGAGCGCTTCCAACCTTGAACCTTGCCCGGGCTGCCAGGAAAAACTACCCATCTCAAACGGGCCTGTGCACCGCTATATTGGCGCATCGCCAGCCTGCTGGTGGATTTTTTCCAGCATGGTGAACGCCGGCGAGCCGCCCCTTGCGCCGCATTCCTGGAACGAAATGCTTACAGATGCTTATGCAGCCCAACACCCTGGCGTGCCTTCTGCCCAGTCCATCCAATCGGTGGCGGTGCATTTGCTGGTTCTGTATGGGGTGTTTGTGCGCAAGGCCAGCCCCAATCAGGCGCTTTGGATTCGCCAGCAAGCCGTGCGCGAGCCTGCTGCAGTTCGCCATGCTCGATTTACCTGGCTGACGCCGCCAAATTTTGAGGGCAGCCTGACCATTGCCCGGGTGGCTCAGGCCCCCACGCCTGCCGCCCGTACCACGCTGGTGGTTGAATATATAGAGCAGGTTTGGCACCTGTGGTCAAAAACCCACCTGGCGCACCTTGAAGAATGGTACAACCGGTATATTCTCGCCAACTTGTAAAAAAAGGGAAAACTTGATGTCGTTTCGGATTGCCATCAGCACCAGTTATCCTTCTGCTGATATCCCTGTTGTATGTCTTAAGAAAGGTTGGCGATCCATGGATGATGACCATAATCTGCAAAACCGTGCTACCAGGTAAAATTAAGAAATGGAGATACCACTATGCATAAGCCAGATCTTGAAACCCTGATTGCCTATCACTTTTGGGCAGACAGCGAAATCCTCAATGCCTGTGAACTGCTTACTTTTGAGCAGTTTACCCGCCAGGCAGACCCCGACCCTGGATGGCACAGCCTGCGCGGCACCCTGGTTCACCTGCTCGATACGGCATACGGCTGGCGGGCTGCCTTGCAAAACCTGCCCGATGAAGGCGTGCTTGAAGAAGCCGCTTTTCCAGATGTGGCAGCGTTAAAAACCCGTTGGCAGGCCGAGCAGGCCGCCTGGTTTGACTATATTGCCGGGCTGGATGAAGACGCTATCAATGCAGTCTGGCAGGTAGATGGCACCATCCGCCGCACCCGCTGGCAAACCATTCTGCATGTCGTTAACGACGGCACATATCATCGCAGCGAAGCAGCAGCCATGCTGACCGGTTTTGGACATTCGCCGGGTGAATTGGATTTTCAAGGCTACCTGGTCTGGATGGGTAAGTGACCTGCCCGAACCCCGCTGGAGTCGAACTTATGGAGCAGGTTTGGGGCCTGTGGGCAAAAAAACACCTGCCGCAGGCTGAACACGGGCGCGACCGGTTTGTTCTCGCCAACCAGTCATTCATTGGAGAATGCCCATGAAAAATAGCCAATGGTATATTTTCTTTGCTGCGCTGCTGGCCTTGGGGGCATGTTCACAGGCCAGCGAGATTGCACCCTCTCCAACCCCAACCCCGCCCGACCGGTTGGCTGCCATCCCACCCGGCGCTGGCATGATTCTCCCAGAAAATGACCTCAACCCTCCGCTTGTGCTTTTGCCTGGATATTCCCAACCCGTGCCGCTGCCTGCCAGCATCAACACACCTGGCGCTGAAGACTCTCCCTTCATCACTCCGGATGGAAATACCCTGTACTTTTTTTTCACGCCGGATATGAACATCCCTGCCCAGGAACAGATTTTGGACGGTGTGACCGGGATTTATGTCGTTTCAAAAATGGGCGATACCTGGGGTCAGCCAGAGCGAGTGATGCTCCAGGAGCAAGGCAGGCTGGCAATGGATGGATGTGCTTTTGTGCAGGGCCAGGCCATTTGGTTTTGTTCTGCACGCGAGGGCTTTATGGGGGTTCGTTGGTTTACGGCTGAATACCAGGCTGGCCGCTGGCAGGGTTGGCAGCCAGCCGCGTTTCCCCCGGCCTACCAGGTGGGCGAACTGCATATCTCCGCAGATGGAAACCAGCTGTATTTTCATTCGGAGCGGCCGGGTGGACAGGGCCAGTTGGATATCTGGATGTCGGAAAACGTCATGGGCGCCTGGCAGGAACCTGTCAACCTGGCGGTTGTGAATACCCCGGACAGTGAAGGTTGGCCAGCGCTCAGCCCGGATGGCAGCACGCTTTGGTTTACGCGCAATTTTGGCATATGGCGTTCGCTGTGGAATGGGGAGGCCTGGGGCGAGCCTGAACTGGTAATTTCTCCCCTGGCTGGTGAACCCACCCTGGATGCCGCCGGGAATATATATTTTGTTCACCATTACCTTGTGGATGGAGATATCGTCCAGGCGGACCTTTTTGTTGCCCTGAAGATTCCGTAACGCCGCAGAGGCAGTGAGGTCCAAGTACTTTGCGTGCCCCCAGCGTTCATCTGTCCTTGCAACGGGCCGGACCCACTCACCAACCTGCCCCTGCGCCAGCCCCAGCGGGGCGGCATGATTAAAGACCCCAGTATGGGGGATCCCCTATGCCGTAGGCATGGCACAATCCAGCCCGAAGTCCCCCTGGATGCCTTATGCCATTCGCTGTTCAGAAAACAAAACCTATTGATTCGCGTGCAAAAAGGTCTATACTGTTAATAGAGGGAATCGAATACATCCTTGCTGATTGTGAGGTGTTGTCATGGAAAAGAAGCGAATTCTCACTCGCCTTATTGGTTTTGTTGGGGCAGTTCTGGTTTGGATTCCCATTCTGGCGCCTGTGTTCTTCTCTCTGCTGCTGTTGATAGATCGAGGGATTTTCCGGTTCGATTACCTGATGCCAGCTGAATTCTTCCCCCTGGTGCTGTTGGGCGGCATTTTGCTGTTGTGGGCGGCGTTTCGGGAACATGCCTGGCAGCGGCTGATTGGCTGGGGGCTTGGCCTTGCCGCTGGGCTGCTGGTAGCAATACAGGGGCTGGCCGTGGCAACTGGCCTGGCTTCGGGCGCCCGCGAGCCGGTGGGTTTCTGGTTTGGGCTGGTTACGGCGTTTTTAGGGGTCTATATTCTGGCGGTGATTGCCCTGGGTGTAGGCGGCGGCTTGTTGGTTCACCGGCTGTTCAGACCTGACGTCCCTGCGGGTTAACTGAAGACTTGCTTCCTCTACAAGGAGGTGAGTCGTGATAAAAATCTTTTTAAAAATATTGCTTTTAACGGGCAATTTGTGTATAATGCTTTGCACAATAAAACCGGGCGGTTAGCTCAGTTGGTTAGAGCATTGCGTTGACATCGCAAAGGTCGTTGGTTCGAGCCCAATACCGCCCACACAAACTCATATTCCGCGTCGATCGAGACGAGTACCCGGAGCGGCGAACCCCAGAGAGAAAAGGCCATTGGCTGAAAGCCTTTTTGAATCGTCCCCGGTGAAAACCCCTCGTGAGCGAGTACCAGAAAAGCCCTGCAGCTGAGTATGGAAAACGGCAGCCCCGTTACCGGCAGCACAAGATGTGCCTTTTATATTCAGGCATAATCTGGGTGGAACCGCGAGAATCACACTCTTGCCCCAGCATGGGCGAGAGTTTTTTATTTTAATTCATCAGCCCTACGCCCCGGCAGTCGCCCACCGGAACCGCGTAGTGCAGGAGGTATATCATGTCTGAACAGCCTGTTGAAGAACGATACGAAATGACGGAACTGTACCGGATTCGCCATACTGCCGCGCATGTCATGGCCCAGGCCATTTGTGAGCTGTTTCCGCCTGGTGAAGCCAAAATTGCGATTGGCCCGCCGATTAAAGACGGCTTTTACTACGACTTTGAACTGCCCCGCAACCTGACTGAAGAAGACCTGCCTGCGGTTGAAAAACGCATGCGCCAGATCCTGGCAGGCCGGCACAAGCTGGTGAAAGAAGTCGTCAGCGCCGAGCAAGCCCGCCAGATTTTCGCCGGGCAGCCCTACAAGCTGGAACTGATTGACGGCCTGGAAGCGGGCGGCTTTGATGAATATGGCAACCCGCTCGAAGAAAAACCGGAAATCTCGCTGTACCGCCACGACACCTTCACCGACCTGTGCCGCGGCCCGCATGTGGAGCACACCGGGCAGGTGAACCCCAGCGGCTTCAAACTGATGAGTATTGCGGGTGCCTATTGGCGCGGCGATGAAAATAACAAGCAGCTTTTGCGGGTATACGGCACGGCCTGGAAAAACAAAGAAGACCTGGAGAAATACCTCTGGCAGTTAGAAGAAGCCAAGAAGCGCGACCACCGCAAGCTGGGGCGCGAGCTGGGCATTTTCTCGTTTGATGATGAAGTGGGTCCGGGGCTGCCGCTCTGGTCGCCGCGCGGTACGGTCATCATTGATGAATTGGAACAGCTGGCCCGCGAGTTAGAAACCAAAGCCGGTTATAAACGCGTCCGCACACCTCACCTGACCAAAGAAGACCTGTTCCTGCGCAGCGGACACCTGCCCTACTACGCAGAGAGCATGTACCCGCCAATGGAGTTGGAAGGCGTCAAGTACTATGTCAAGCCAATGAACTGCCCGATGCACCACAAAATTTTCAGCAGCCAGCAGCGCAGCTACCGCGACCTGCCGCTGCGCCTGGCGGAGTATGGTACATGCTACCGCTATGAGAAGAGCGGCGAGCTGTTTGGCCTGATGCGGGTGCGTTCCATGCAGATGAACGACGCTCATATCTACTGCGCCGAAAAAGATTTTGAGCAGGAGTTCATGGCGGTGATTGATCTGTACATGCAGTATTTCCACATCTTTGGCATTGATAAGTACGTGATGCGCCTGAGCACACACCACAAAAACGGCCTGGGTAAAAAATACGTGGACAACGAACGCCTGTGGCTGAAAACGGAAGACATGGTGCGCCGGGCCATGCGCAACGGCAACGTGCCTTTTGTGGAAGTGCCGGATGAAGCCGCTTTTTATGGGCCGAAGATTGATGTGCAGGTTTGGAGCGCGATTGGACGAGAGTTCACCCTGGCCACCAACCAGGTGGACTTTGCCGTCCCCGAACGGTTCGATTTGAAATTCACCACCCCGGATGGCGGCGAAGAGATCCCCCTCTGCATCCACCGTGCCCCGCTCAGCACCCATGAGCGCATGATTGGCTTCCTGATTGAACACTACGCGGGAAATTTTCCCGTCTGGCTTGCACCGGAGCAGGTGCGAGTGATTCCGATTACCGATGCGCACAGCGACTACGCCCGCCAGCTAGCCGGGCAGCTCCAGGCCGAGGGTATTCGCGCCGAAGCCGACCTGGGCGATGACCGCATGAACTACAAAATTCGCCAGGCCCAGCTTTTTAAAGTGCCCTACATGCTGGTGGTGGGTGACCGAGAAATGCAGAACCAGGCGGTTTCGCTGCGCAAGCGCGATGGCAGCCGCCAGGACGACATGCCTGCCACGGAATTTATGGCCCTGGTGAAAGAACGCATTGCCACCCGGTCAGCGGCTTTGTAAAAGCCGCCCTGTTTGGTAGGTTCACCACAGCCCCTTTCCCCACCCCCCATTTTGACATACCTGGCAAAATGGGGGAAACCGGCACAGCCGGAGGGGGATAAGCGAGAAAACCCCTGGCTGCCAGCTGATTGGCGAACAGAATCATCTTTCTTAACCTGTTAAAGCAGCACACCCCGGTCATAAGGCCGGGGTGTGTATGTTGTAAATCCTGGAAAAGCAGGCAGAAGTTTACTGGGTTGCAGTGCGCAGCCGGCGCATGAGGAAAATCACAATTAAAGCCAGCGCGGCCAGTGCAAATAACTGCGGTGCGCCAAACTCATCGAACAGACCCGTATCCGGCAGGGCTGTTGCGGAAAGGGCTGTGGTGGTGGGCGCCAGTGGGGTGAGGGCTTGCTTGGTCAGTTGGTCGTATAAGGCTGTCAGGGTGACCACCCTGGGGTCGAGTGTGGCCTGAGAATCGGGTGTGTTGGTGGCAATGGCCACCACCGGGGTGGATGTGGCAGTTGGCTGCCGGGGTGTGTTGGTTGGCGGCACCGGGGTGTTGGTTGCAGAGGGAATTGCCAGGATGCTTGCTGCCGTCTGGCTGGCCATTTGGGCAAACGCCACCTGGGTTTGCTGGCTGTAGGCCTGGGCAATTTCGGTGGCCCGTTGGTCTCTGGCAGCCTGCCCCCCGCCGCTGCGCGACCAGAGCCAGATGCCCACTACGATAATACCAATTAAGATAAGTGCGGCAACTGCAGCAGCAATATACAGAAAAGTCCGGTTAGACCCTTCCTCGGCCTCTTCCTCTTCCACCACAGGGATCTCTTCTTCTTCAACGGCTTCATCGTCATTCAGATCTTCAAACATGGTTCCTCCTTGCCTGGGTTGTGCCCCGGTTTTCTTTGCCTGGTGGCATTAACAGATTAATCATATTGTACACGAATTTCACCGGGTGTGCTGTTTGCAATCAAGCCAGCACTTCCAGGTTTTCTAATGGTACTCGAACGGCTTTGTCCTTGCTCAGCCGCACACTGGCCGCTTGCAGCCGCAGCCCGCTGGGAAACGTGACCAACCCGGGGTAGATGGACTCTATCTGCCCAACTTTGCCGCGGTTTGGGGCGCGGGTAATCAATACTTTTTGGCCTAAATCGAACATGGTTTTTTGTTGGGGGTAGTCCAGCTGTTCATGCCCGGGCAGGGGAATAATAATTTCCGGGCGATTGCCGTTCACCGGGTCGTAAGGTTCGCCGTTCACGGCCACTTCGCGCTTCTCGTTTGTAGAAAGAAGCTTGAAAGCCGCTTCGTTCATCGGCTGTTGGCCCAAGCCATCCAGCGCTACAATGGCGTAAGGCATTTTTTGTGCCAGGCCAACCAGGTCGCTGGCCAACCCGCCCAAAATCAGGCCGCGCAGGCGCTGTTCAGCACCCGCTCGCAGCGTCTCGGCATTCATGCAAATTCCTGCCAGGATCACGCTGCCGCGCATACTCACGTCAATCTGGTCGGCTTTAAGCACATCATCCGGGTTCTTGGCAGCGACATTCATCAATCCATATTCAATTTGACCATTGCCCCAAACCCCCTGGATGAGCGCCCCGGTAGTTTCAATGACCACGCCCATTTCTGGAACCAGGTTTGCAACCACGCCCGGCAGGGCTGCTTTGAGCAGCAGTGGTTCTGTTTGAACTTCGATCATCAGGTAGGGCCCGGAGATGAAGGTGATTTTTCCGGCGGATGGGGCGCGCACCACGCGTTTGCCAAACCCACTGCGGGTTGCAAGGATATCCCCTTCGGCAACCATTTCGTTCATATCTCGGTCAATGTATTGGCTGGCTTTGTTTTCCGGGACCCCCAACCCTTTGGCAATATTGATCATCATATGCCTGGGTTTCACGATGGCGCTTGCCACGGTTTCGTTGGCGCGCACTTTTTGGCCAGCCCGAACCAGCACTTCTCCAGGCACGGGAAGCAGCCGCGTCCGCTCGATAACGGTCAGGGGCAGAATGTGGGTTACAGGCGCCAACATGGTTATGATCAACTCCGTATCGTATCAATGTGCAAGAGGTGTGCCAACAAGAGGCGGTCGGCCTCGTGGTGGGTAGGTGGGTTTAAACTTATTTCAGGCTCAAAGCCCATTTTTTGTTCAGTTCCTGGCGGCGGGCTTTGTCCGGTGCCAGCCGCAGCGGGCGGCCGCGCGCGTCGATAATAATGCCCAGCGCTCCTCCACTCACCCGAACGGTTCCACCCAGGCCCACATTCGTCCGGTTCAGCGGACGAATCTGCACCCGGACCGTTTGGCCGGGCGCCAGGGGGATGACCTGCAGGCTGCCCTGGGTGATGTCGTACTTTTCTTCTTCGCCGCTGTCGTGTTTTAACCGCAGCCGTAAAACTGCTGTTCCATGGCGAGCATTGCCTGCCGGCGCAATCACGGTGCCCAGGTTGAGCAGTGCGCCCGATTCAAGCGCCTGGACCGTGAGCAGGGGGTTGATCTCTGCTGCTGCGCCCAGGCTGGAGAGCAAATTATGCTGGTCTAAAACCAGGGTGGTCAGGCCGGTGGGCTCAAGCGCATCCAGCAAAGTCAGCACGCTTTGCCCCCGGCTGGGCGCTTTGCTCAACAGGCTGCCCGAAGCGATGATGGGTTCAAAGGAAGGCAGCAGGCCCGGCTGGACGCTTTGAAGCCCTTCCGGAAACTGGCTGCGGGCTTCTTCGAGGGCAGTGCGCAGCAGTTCGCGGCCCAGGGCGTGTTCCAAGGCCATCTCTTCCAGGGTTTGCGGCAAACTGTGGGGGTAGATGGATTTTTGGTAGATATAATCCCGAATTTCACTTTCGGGCAGTTCGAAGGCCAGCCACCGGCTGACCTGGTTGGCTTTTAGCTTTGCCAGAAGGTTGACCAAAGGCCGCCCCAGGCCGAATTGGGAGTTGACTTTTAACCCCAGCCGGCCCTCCAGGGCAGCAGCAATGGTCACATTGCCAGCCCCCAGGTCTACTCCTAAAACACCCTTATTGGCTTCGTACAGTTTGCTTAAAAATTGGATGATTCTGCCAAACCCATAGGAGGTGGGCATCATCCGGCCTTCTGCCCAGTGGTCCACCTCTTGCAGGCCAGGGCTTTTTTCGATGTGGATCATCCGGAACAATTCGCGCAGTTCTTGCTGTGCGCCGGCCAGGCGTTCATTTTCCAGCGAGGGGCGAACATTGGGCGCTGTGCGCAGGGTGGTGATTTCGGAAAGGACGCTTTCCACCTGGCTGGTGACATCCGGGTTTCCGGCAAAGAGAACCTTTGGGCGCTGCCCTTTGGGCATGAGCAGGCAGCCCAGCCCCACGGTATCCAGGATGCGCAGCACCGACTTGGATGCGCCCTTGTCTGTGCCTCCGGCGGCAATGAATAAATCGGGGCGGATGTGTAAAATATCATCCACCTGTTTTTCGATTTTGCGCCGGTCGGTCATGGCAATTGCATCAACCACCTGGGTGCTGATATTGTCGGCCAGGTTGCGGGCGCTTTCGAGCGATACATCTTCCAACAACCCCAGGGCGACCACTTTGAGCGGCGGCCCGGCAGAGAAGGTGGCAACCACGGCGTCAATTCCGCTGCCATCTGTACCCGACGGCAGAATAAGCCCGCCGCTTGAATCAAAAAAACTTCTTCCAGTGATTTCATGCAGGCGTTGGATGGCGATTTGCACGCCTTCTGCAGGGTCTTTATCGGGCGCATTATAGGTGGTTTTCCCGGTTCCAACTCCAACAAAGCGATACGCCCCATCCACAGCATCAAACAAGAAGGCGCGTGTGGTGACGGTTCCAATATCAATGGCCAGCAGAGAGTCGGTCTGGTAAGAAGGTGTGTCAGACATGGTTTACAAAAACGAAAGTAACAAAGACCATAGGAAATATACCCGTTCAATCAGGGCGGTAATGGCGGCGGCAAAAACGCCCGCAAAAATTACCCCAAAGGTAACGGCAATGAAGCCCTGGCCAACTTTGCCTACCTGTTCAATCCAGGCACTGCGTTGGGGTATTGCATTGGGAATGGCCCTGGCGCTGAAATGAAAATACACCAGGGTAGATACTGTGCCAGCCAGGATCAGCAGCCGGTTGAACAGCTCACTGGTGGAAGAGCCGCCCTGGTTTGCGGCTGCACTGTTGATGTTTGCCCAGTCAAACAGGTTGATGGATGCGGTGATTTGTGGAAAAAGAGTGCCTACCAACGTACCGCCAATGGCCACTGCAGCACCTACCCCCACCAGGAACGCCATGGCCACGCTTCCGGCTTTGCTCAAACGGGTAGAAAGCTTGGCCAACATCAACAGGCTGAGCAACACGGGCACCAGGCTGAGCAGGTTTTCGCGGCTCACATCCCCGCTCAATAAATTGAGCAGCGGGTAAAAAATGTAGGGGACAATCACACTGCGCATGGCCACGGCACCGGCAAAGCCAGCCGATACGCCAATGAACATGTAAATGGTCACCCGGAAAAGCGGGTTATCGCCTACCAGGTAGCTGAGAACCAGGAGGGTCAGCAATGCGCCAACCAATGCGCCAATGAAATCTGGCATGGTGGCAAATGTCATGGCTTTTTCTCCGTTTTCTTGGGTTTTGTCGGAGCGGCTTCGGTGGTTGGGGCGGCTTTGCGTGAAGACAGGTTCAAAATCAGGGACAATGCGCCACCAACCAGCAGCAGTAGTTGGGCCATGAGAATCCCGAACCCAAATGCGTCCCAATATTCCACAGCCAGGTTTTGCCGTCCAATGCTGGCTTCATACAGCGCCCCACCAGAAAGCCCGGTGACCACACCGTTCACCTGCTGGGGAATGGCATCAAAATACGGCCGAATCATCGGTTCGGCCTGGGCGCTGATTACCATGATGAGCCGGCCTCGTTTGAGCACAGGTTGAACCTGTTCAATCCAGTTGCGGGCGGTGTCCGGGTCGTCGGTTATCACAATGGTCAGTTCAAACTGGTTGAGGGTCGAGATTCCCACCAGTGGGTCTTGCTGCCAGGCGCTGCTCCGGTTCGATAAAAGCTGCCAGATGGGCAGACTGTCGTAGCTAACGATGGCGGTTGTGGTGGGTGCGGTGGCAAAACTTTGCAGCCCTGTCATACCACCGGAGATATACCCCAGGTTGGTGTAATTCTCTCCACGCACATATTGGTTGCGGGACTGCGTTTTTTGAATAAACAGCTCGCTCAAGGCCGGGCCAGAGGGCGAGGAGGAAACCAGTGCCAGCCGGGCTTTTCGGGTCATCAAATGGTCAATCACTGCGCCAGCGGCTGCATCCATTTCACCCGAAAGGCCGGGTTCATATTCAAACGCCACCAGAACAGGGGCGTTTTCGGGCAGGGAATTAATCAGCGCAAAGGCCGCCTGCTGTTCTTGTGAGGCCAGGGCGGGCGGTGGAATAAACCGGGTTTTTGCCATGATTGGGAAGATCACTGCTGCGAGAATGCCAATGGTGATGATCCAGCGCATGATACGTTGGGGGGTTAAGGACACCTGGCTGCGTTTCGGGGCTGGAGATTGGGTTTCGTCCAACATCTGCACCAGGATGGAAGCGCTGCGCTGTTGTTTTTCAGTGACCCGTAATTTGAGCGTGTATACAGGTGGTTTTCCAGCCCGGGTAATTTCGGGTTCTGCGGGCAGCAGGTCGCGCAGCCCGGCCAGTGGGCCAGCCCGTTCCATTTCGCCATCGGTTTGTTCGCGGGCCAGGGTGCGCCCGCTGTCTTCATCCGGGCGCATTGCCTGCAGCCAGTCGGGGAGGTTGGCGGGGGCTGCGCCTTCTTCTTGGGCTGGCCTGGCAGGTTCCTGGGCTTCGTCGCCAATCCAGTCGAATTCATCTTTCATGGAAATGTCCGCAAAAGCGGGGGTGGCGGCGGGGGCAGCCAGCCAGCTGCTCAATTCATCGGTTTCGGGTTGGGGTGATTCTTCAGCGGGCACAGCGCCGGCCTGTTGGCTGAGTTCGTTCAGCCAATCGGGCATTTCTTCTGGCTGGGGGGTTGCCTGGGCTTTTTCAGCGGTAAAGCTTGCTGGTTGTTCGGTTTCGGCTTTGAGTTCTTGTTCAAATTCAGCAAGCCAATCCGGGGTGTTGGCCTGGTCTGCCGGGGTTGTGCCGGGTTGGGCTGCAGCAGGCTCTTCGGCAAAGCGAGAAAGCCAATCGGGTGCTGCTGTTTCTTCCGGTTGGGCTTGTTCTTCGGTGTCTTCTTTAGCAAAACTGCTTAACCAATCCGGAAGATCCTCGTCCATGGGTTCTGTTTGGGAGGGTTCTGCTTCGGGGGTGTCAAATGACGTCAACCAATCGGGCATCTCTTCGCCAGGCTTCCCTGCCGGGGCAGCAGGCGCAGCGCCCATTGCGGCAAGCCAGTCAGGCAGTTCCTCATCGCTTTCGCTTGCCTGGGTTGGTTTATCCGGTTCGGATTCTGGTGGGGTCAGCCAATCGGGCAGTTCGGCTTCCAGGCTGTCTTCGGGCTGGCTGGTGGGGTCGGCAGCCTGGTTGGTTACCATATTGCGCAGGCTGGCCATCCAATCGGACCCACTGTTTTCGGCGGCGTTTTCAGAAGCATCCGGGAACAGGTCTTGATTGGCTTCACCCAGCCCTTGCATGGATTTAAGCCAATCAGGCAGTTCGCCCGGTTCTGCCTCACCCTGGTTCTCCAGCCAGTTGGAAAAACCGGCGTCGTCCTGGTCGAACAGCGCCGCGCCGCAAAACTGGCAGGCTTCCAGGGTTTCGGGGTTTTCTTTTCCACAAACCGGACAGCGAATATTTGCCATATCAGCCACCGTAGGGGCGGTCTGCGCCCATCAGAACCCGCAGCCCGGTTGCAATTGCGCCCAGCGCCACGCCCAATAAAATCCCCCTGGCTCCGCCAGCTGCAGGAACCTGTGCAATCCAATCGCGCAGGCTGGTCAGCGGCTCTTCCAGGGCGGGTGCCAGTTGGCTGAGCAGCGGCCCGGTTCCGAGCAGAACCAGGAAGGCAGTTGCTGTGAACAGAATGGTGAATACGTTGGCACGCCGCTGAAGCAGGCGCGTGGTGGCGTAGCTCAGGCTGATTGCCAAAATTGCCATCAGGCTGGTTTCAACAGGCACCTGAAGGTAATTAAAAATCCAGATTGAGGCGGTGCTCAGGGGCCCAGCCCCTAAAACAATCATAAAGGTTACCACAGCTGAGATCACCAAAACCGCGCTGTAAACCGGGTTGGCGCCGCTCTCTTCGGTAATTTTTCTGGCGTGGACAGCCAGGATGTTGAAAACCCCAACCACCAGCGCAACCGCAGCCAGCACAAATGCCCACTGCAGCAAATATTTGCGGATTTCTTGCATGCCCAGGGCGTCAAATCCCGGGAAAACATATCCAAGCAAAATGACCAGCCCAACGGCAGCAGCAACCAGGGTCGCAAGCGGTGCTTTGAGCTTCATGTTCAAATCCCCAACACCTTGAGCAGGCTGCCAATTAGAATGGCACCAACAATCAGCCAGCGGAGCACATCTTGTGCATGCAGGCTGGCCGTGTGAACCGGGCCGGCGTTGATGTATGCGCCGCCCGCAAAAACTTCTTCGCCAACCAGGGGTTCCTGGGCGGCGGCGTAGAGAATGGATTGGGCGGTGATGCTGTCGGTTCCGGCCAGGGTGAAGACCTCTGCGCGTTCGCTGGCTTCGAGGATCAGCGCAACTTCGTTGCCAAAACTGCCCACCAAAATGTTGGCGGAGACATTTTCATCTCGGGTAATGGGCAGTACGCCGGCGGCATAAGAAAAGGGGGTTACCCCGGCCAGCCTGCCTGCAGAGGGTTCGTATTGGCTGGCGGTTCCAATATCCTGGTAGGTGGATTTGAGGGTGTCCTGGCTTAAGATGGCCAGTGCGCCGTCTCCGGCACTGGCAACCGGAGGGCTGTCACTGGCTGAGGCCACCTGGACAACTCGCCCCAGGATACTGAGCCCCACAAACCCCACCGCACTTTGGGGGCTGGTGAGCGTTCCTCGCCCGATGGAAATGTGCAGGCGGGTGCCTGCTTCGACAGCCCGTCCGATGGCTTTGCTCAGATGGGTAAATGCAGGAATGGGGCGCAGGTTGCGCCGGGTTTTACCGCGCTGCATCAGGGTGAAAATCACAATCAGCAGGAAAAAAAGGCCGATGAAGCCTGGCATCACGAGCGAATTAAGCATGAGCGGCATCGGTGTCCTTTCGCAGGTAACAGACAAAAGCCCGGGTCTCTTCAGGGGATTCCAGCAAGCCAGCAATTTCAAGCAGTGTGCTGTCTTTAACCAGGAAGCCCAAGAAAGGTTGGGTGAGGTAAACCAGGTGCGCCCCAACCAGAGAGACTGGCCCGGCGGCTTCCAGCGCCCAGGCGCAAAAATCCCGCAGTCCCCAATTTTCCAATCGACGCGCCCAATCAATCCAGGTTGGATGGCCTTCTTGCATATTCTGAGTATAGCACAAATTTCCAACTCTTGAAAAAATAAATTTTTTAGATGATATGGTAAAAATAGGCGGGCAGGGGGAATACTGGGAGGATGGGTGAGAAAAGGCTACTGCCACGGCAGCCAGCGGCGGCGAATGGCAATTTCAACCACCCAACCCACCACCAACGCGGCCAGCAGCACAAACCCCTGTGAAGCCAGGTTGGCTTGCGGCCCTTGTTCGATTGCGGGTGGGGTTTCAACATCTTTCCAGGTTTGGGCTTTAACCCGGTTATGGGCTGCCCAGGCTTGCAGGGCCTGTTGGCTGGCCTGGTAGTTGGCTGGGAAGAGGAAAGATGGATAGGGCAAAACCAGTGGGGCAGCGATTTCGGACATCCTGTCGCTGCTGCTGTATTGAATCACCCCGCGATACACGCCTGGTGGGGGTGCGCTGAAACTTTGACTGTAAATGCCCGGCGCAATTTGCAACAGGGGGATTGAACGGGCCTGCCCGGCGGCATCGACATACACAAAAGCAGTGGACAACAGGGTCAGCGGGTTGCCATCTCGCGTTTGGGCAGTCAATTGCACCCGGACACGCTCGCCTTCCAGGGTGTAGGTGGTTTGGATGGGGTTGAGACCCGGGTCTGGCAGGGTGTAGCGCAAAACTTGCGGCCAAAACTGGGCGGCAGCCGGGCTGGCTGCCCAATCTACCGCCCATTCTTCGCCGATGTCGCTCATCCAGGCGGCCACTCGCCCCAGCCCAACCTGCCAGGCGGCCAGCAGCGGGTCGCCAAAGCGGGCAGAAACCAGGATGTTCTCGCTTTCCCTCAGTAGGCCTGCTGAAAAAGACGGGTCTGCTGTCGACTGGGTGCGGGGTTTTACTGCGTTATAGCCCTCAATGACGGGCAGGTTGGGCGCTTCTACGAAGTTCATTACCGGGTGATTTTCAAAACCAGGGCCGCTGTTGATGCCGGTTTTGCCAGTTTCAAAGTTTGCGCCGCGTGCCCCCTGGCTTTCGGAAACCATGATGCGCGGCAGGGAGCGGGCGTCACTCACCAGGTAAAAACGCCCGCCGCTGGCCAGGGCAATCTCGCGCATTAAGTCGGCATCAGCGTCTTTTCCCAGGGCAAAGGTGGAAATGCTGATGCCAGCCTCACCAGCGCGTTGAGCCAGTTCGGCAAACCGGTCCGGGTTGCCATCGGAGCTTTTGCCATCCGACAGCAGTAAAATATGGCGCACCAGGCCAGCGGCTGCAGCATCGGCGGTTTCTGCTTCGAGGGTGGCAATGGCTTCCTCCAGCGCTTTGAACATATAGGTCCCGCCAAAGGGGGTGATTTCGGCAATAGATTCCTGGGCATTGGCCAGGCGCACGCCAGAGCCCACCTGCCCCAGCGGCACTTTCCATTCAATGGCGTCGCTGTTGCTGTAGATCAGGATGCCCATGACATCATCCGGCCTCAGCGTTTCCATGACGCGAATGGCGGCTTCTTTGGCCAGGTCAATGGGTGCTGCCTGGGTTGGCTCACCGCTCATGCTGAACGAGCGGTCCATGGCCAGCGCCAGAATAAAAGGTTCGCGCATGTTGCGCGGCGGCGGCTCTAAGATGACTGGCAGCAGGGGTTCGAGTAAGGTGTTTTTATACCCGCCCAGGGTATAGGCATTGCGCCCGCCTAAAAACAGCAGCCCGCCCCCGCCGCGCACAAAATCATCCAGCATTTGCATCTGCGCCAGGCTCAGTTCTTTGGAAACAAAGTTGTGCAGCACCACAACCTGGTATTTATCCAGGGCTGCCAGGTTTTCGGGCAGCATGGCGGGTGTTACAGCATCCATCTGGAACCCTTGGGCGGTAAGGCTGTCAATGAACGAAGTGGCCACTGCCAGCCGGGTGGTAACCATGAGCACACGGGCCGCCTGGTAGACCTGCACGGCTGCAAAGGCCGAGTTGTTGCCTGGCAGTGGGTCGCTGGCCGTGGATTCGGGCACCAGTCGGGCTTCCAGGGTCAGGATGCCCGCCGCCAGGGTTTTGGGCGGGGTGATATCGAGCGATATCCAGGTTTCTGGCTTCTCGATGACGAGCGGTAAAGGCGCCTGCGCTGCCCCGTTGATGGAAAAGACCACCGATAGGCGCGAGCCCGGTGGGGCATAGACCGGTAAAAAGGCCGTAAACGGCGTACCCGCCCACCAGCTTGCCGGAGCAGTTAGTTTGCCCACGGCGAAATCCATGTTTTGGGGGTTGTTGGCTTCAGCGCCCACAGTCTGCACCCACACGAGCGGCTCCAACCAGGAATGGAGCGCGATTTCATCCAGCAGGGCCTGCACGGCTTCGGGTTGGTCCCCCAGGCTGTTGGCGGCCAGGATGATTTGCACACTGCCGGGTGGAGACATTCCTGGCTGCCGGGCAGCCGAGGCCAGGCTGTAAGCCAGCGAGAGGGCGGCGGTGAGATCCGAAGCGGGCATGTCCGCTGCCGGAAGGGTTTCCAAACCCGGGGTGAGCAGAACGGGTTGTGCTCCGGCGTAAATGGCCAGCCGGTTTTCCCAGGCGGGCTGGTCTTGCAGCCAGGCCTGAGCGTTGGCGATTAATCCATCCGGGTTTTCGGCACAAGGAATGCAGGGTTGTACCACCAAAATGCTCAGCCGGTTTTGGGTGGGAATCAGGGCTTCTTTTTCGGCCGAGGCGGCTTCCAGGGTGGCAAACATGCCCACCAGGGCCAGCCCAACCAGCCCAAAGCGCAAAAACCAGGCTGGAATCCAGCGCAATTTACGGCGGTGGGCAATCCAGAGCAGGGCCAATGCAACCAGCACAGCCAGCCCCAAGAATTGGAGCATCCACCCGGAGGGGGCAAGTTCCATCAGCGCCATGCCAGCCATGCCTCCCCAATGAGCAAGAGTGCAGCCAGGGCCAGCAGCCAGGGCGCAAGGTTGGTCAGTGCGGCTTCTTTGCCTTCTGGGGCTGCCGGAGGAACGTCCCCAGGGCCGGGTAGGTTTGCAGCCCAATCGCGGGGCAGTATGTTCGATTCTTCGAGGTCTCCCGCGTTGACCGCAACCCAATGGGTGTGTTTCACCCCATCCAGGCCGGTGTACTCCAACTTGTAAAGGCCTGCTTCGTGGGTTTCGCGATAAACGCCAGGAAGCCCTGCGTCAACCTGCCCACCTGCCAGGGTTGGGGGGATGCGCTGCGGGCTTGCTTGCGGTGGAGTGATGATCAGCTCCAGGCTGCCCCGGATGCTGTCCAGTGGAATGGGACTGCCGGCAGGCACTGCAAGCGGCAGACCGCTGCTGAAAGTCTGTTCAAACAGGTTGGCCAGGAAGGCCGGGAAGGCCGGGTGGCCCAACAGTGGGTGGGTCAGCCCTTCTTCGGTGTGCAGTTGGGGCAGAAAAAGCAGCACATCGGCCAGCCCTTCGCGCCCGCGCAGTGCCAGGATGTGCGCTTCGGTTTGAAAAACAGCCCGGTAGCCAGGCGGTGGGGCGGCCAGGGCGGGAAAAGACAGGCTGCGCAGACCGCTGAAGTTGATGTTGGCAAAGGCGGCTTCGCCAGGTGTACCTGCCGGGATGGAGGTTCCAAGCGAGATGGTTTGCAGCGGTCCGGGTTGGAAATTTCCGAATGCGGGCGGCTCAAACACCACCACCCGCCCGGCAGGCCAACTTTCAGGGATGAATCCTTCGAAAACAAACAGACCGGCCTGGATGTTGGGGGTGTAGGCTTCGGGGCTAAATCCATCTACCTGGATGTTTCCCAATGCGCTGGCCACCGTTTGGAGAGCCTGGCCCAGCCCTGCCGGGTTTTCACTGACCAGCGCCACCCGAACCTGTGCTGCAAACTGGTTTTGAACGTTGACGCTGGCTTTGTTGTCTTCGGGCAGGTGATCGACTGCCAGCAGGCTCACCCCCAGGGTTTCGGCTGGCCCTTCTGCTTCCAACAGGGCGGTGGGAATATCCCAGGTGTAGGGGGTGATGCCGTTGGCGGCCAGGTTGATCAGGCGGCTGTCGATGGGCACCTGGTTAAGCAGCAGCGTCAGGGTTGTGTTTTTGGCTGTACTGCTGAAATTGGCCAGCCGGGTGAAAAGCTGCACCCCACTGGTGGTGTAGGCGGCAGAAATTTCTACCACAGCCAGGTTGTCGGGCGATTGGGCGCCCAGCAGCACCCATTCTGGCTGGATGGAACCGCCAGGTAAGGCCAGGTTTTTGCCGTCTGTGGGCAGTTCGTATGCCCCATCGGTAAATATTACCACCCTGGCAGGCAGCCCTGGCGCCAGAATGTTTTCCGCCAATGCCAGGGCTGCAAACAGGGCCTGGGCCGGGCTGCCACCGGGGGCGGTCATCAGTCCACTGGTGCCAACCTGGGCGTTGAGGATGTCGAGCCATTTCAATGGGCCTTCATTACCGCTAAACCAGCGAGAATCAGCAGCCCATTGAATGCCCTGTTCCCCGCCTGCGCCAAAAACAATCAACGAGCCAACATCATCCGGCCCTAACTCGGTCAGCAGCAGCCCGGCGGAACGCCCGGCTTGTTCCAACCGGGTGGGGCGGATGTCGTTCGCCTGCATGCTGTAAGAAACATCCAGGATTACAATTACGTGACGGGCAGAACGGGTGATGGCTTTCAGGTCCAGCTGTGGCCCGGCCAGCGCCAGGCTGAACAGGCTGGCGGCCAGCAAGTGCAGCAGCAAAATCCAGGTGAGGGGAATTCGCCCAAAGCGCGAGCCGCTGACTTCTTTTTCCAGAAAAGCCCACATGGGCAGGCTCGAAATCATGGCCTTGCGGCTGCGCAGCCGCAGGGCGTGCAGCGCCAGGATTACCGGCAGCGAGAGCAGCCCAAGCAGCCCGGCGGGGTTGGCCCAGGTAAGGGTTTCGAGCCAATTCATACCGGCACCACCACCTGGGCTGCCCGCAGCCGGGGCAGCATTTCTTCCCCTGGCGCCCAGTCACTTTGTACCGGGGTATATAAACTGTGGGTTTGCACGCAGTCCAGCGCCAGGGCAGCGCGCCAATCGGCCGACCGTTGGGTGTATACAGCCGCGGCCTGGTCGGTGACGTCGTAGTTGGCGCGTTCGCCGGTTTCCACGTCTTGCAGTTCCAGGCGGCCGCGCAGCTTGGGGCTGATTTCTTCCGGATGCAGCAAGTGTAAGATGTTCACCTGCCAGGCCGGGGCAGGCAGCCCGGCCAGCAGAGCTGCCAGGCTGCGTACTTCCAAAAGGTCGGAAATGATAAACACCAATCCCCCGGTTGTGGCCCGGTGTAGAAGCTGCATGACCATTGGAGAGATGGACTCTGCCAGGCGGCCTTCTTCATGGCCTGGGCTGCTGCTGAACGGCAGCCGGTGAAGATAGTTAAGCACAGCAGGAAACTGGCCCTTTCCTGACAGCGGGCCCAGCGGGGCTGCCTGCCAGGCCGGAATGACCTGCACTTTGTCGCCATGCGCCAGCCCAATGTAGCTGAGCATTCCAGCCAGGGCAATTGCGGCGGTGTGTTTGGGGGCGGAACGGCCGGGTAGGCTGGAATCCCAGGCCATTGAGGCGCTGTTGTCCAGCAGAATGTGCACCGCCATGTTGCGCAGGTTTTCACCCTGCTTGAGGAAGATATGTTCCTGCCGGGCCGAGGCCTTCCAGTCTACAAAGCGGAAATCGTCGCCGGGAACATACTTGCGGTGTTCGCGGAAATCTACCGAGGGTTTGCGCCGCATGGATGGGCGCATTCCCGCCCCCGACCCGGCCAAAAACCGGCTGGTGTTAAACTGAAGCCGTTCCAACTGGGCCCAGGTTGCCGGGCTAACTGGGAGGGCCTGCTCGGCCAGGGCGGCATCCCCTCTGGTAGGGGTCAACCGGCCTGCCCGGCCAGCCAGGCGTTCAGCCAGCGGCTTAAGGCCGGGGATTTGCGAAATCCGTTGAAAAATATTGGGCGATGACACTGCGCCACTTCCATGAAACTGAAACAGGAACCAAAGGGGTTGTACTGGCGCTGGTTGAACCAGCCGCTGCGCCACCCCCGCTGGCGTTTAACAAAGGAACAGACACCTCCAACCCTTCCAGGGCTTTTTTATTCGGGTTGAGCAGGCTCGACGCGCTGCCGGCCGGGTTTTGCTGTAATTCGAACGTTTCACCCTGGCCTTCCAGGCGTTCAAATTCACCGGGTGTGGTAGAAATCTGACCCGAATCCTGCCCCCCGGCGCTGCCCCCGCCTTCGGTGGTCTCACCCTGCACCATACTGGCTTCGCTCATCTTTCCTTCAAATGAGCGCAGCGCCTGGCTGAGTTGGTCCAGCGAATCGGCCTGGGCCGACTGGCTGGTTTCGTTGGGTGGTTGGGTCGGGTCGAGCTTTTCAGCAGCCTGCTGCATGGCCTGACCCAGGTTGCTGTCACCCGCTTTTTCAATTTCTTCCCCGGTGGTTTTCAGGGCTTCGCTCAAGGTTTCGCGGGTTTGCTCTGAAAAGCCGCCGGCCTGGTCGGCCAGTTCCTGAAAATTTTCGGCAGCCTGCGAGAGGTCACCCGCTTCAAGGGCTTCGCTGATTTCTTCCAGGGTGCTTGTTTCGGGTAGGGCCGGGTTGGCGTTGGGTGGGGCAATCTGGCTGCCCAACCGGGCCAGCGCTTCTAGAATTTCTGCCTGGGTCTCTTCGTCTAACTGCGCATCCTGCGAAGGGGTTTCGCTGGCTGTGGTTTGCTCCCCGCTGTTGGGTTCGGGTGTAGGTGGGGTTAACCCGGCCAGGGTGGGCAGCCCATTGGGCATGAGCGCACCTGCCTGGGGTTCAGGTTGGGGGGTGGGCAGGCCTGCTTGTTCCGAAATTTCCGGGGGCACAGGCAGAGCATCGTTCTGCTGGTTGGCCTGCTGCACAAGAAAAACAGCATATACCAGCAGCAAGACTGCACCCAGGGCCACCAGTTCGCGCCCAATTCGCCAGCCGCGCAGCAAAATCCGCAGCGCCTGGCTTTTGAGTGCCTGGCTTGTGTCGGCATACAGTGCCCGCACCACAGGCGCAGGTTCGGGCTGTTTGCGTTTTCCGGCGGTTTCCCAGGCTGCACTCACCTGTTCGTCCAGGCCCAGCCGCCGGTCCATCTTCCAAAGCAAAGTTTTCAGCCGGAACGGCAGCAGCCCGGCCAACCAAAAAGGCAGGGCCAGCAGCCCGCCCAACACCACCGGCAGGCTTTGCCGGTTAATGACCCATTCCCACCCAGCGGGGGAACCCGGCCCGGTTTCGATAAGGGCCCAACCCAAGGCATAGCCCGCCCCAAACAGCCAGGCCGAGATGACCAACACCCGGACCACGCGCTGAAGCCAGGCCAGCCCAACCAGGCCCAGAATTTTCAGGCGCATTTTGAGGTGAGCGTTCATTGGCGCCCTCCTGCCTGGCGGGTTTCGAGCGGCCCCGCGCTGTACCCAATGTCCAGCACTTCTGGCCGAGGTTTTCGCAGGACCAGCACAATGCGCACCAGCACCAGCAGCAGGCAGCCTGTCAGCACCAGGGAGGTTGTGCTGCGGGCCTGGGCGGTTTGCAATGACTTTAAATGCTGCAAGGCGGCCTGGGTTGCTTCCCGACCAGCGCTATCGCCCAGTTCTCCCTGTTGGGTGCCAATTTCCAGCAGGCGGTCAATTTGGGTCTGGATGACCAGGGCGCCAGCGATGCCCTCCTCGGGTGTGTTCTGGCCGATGACCGCCACTTCTGCGCGCAGCGCCAGCATCTCACGGGCGTGGGCTTCAAGTACATCCAGCCCTATCAGGAAAAGTGCCTCTGGTGGGTTTCCAGGGATGGCCAGCGCCGCAGTCCGCCGGGTTTCAACAGCCAGCTGCAGCACCCGTTCATATTCCCCAGACTGGGCGGCCTGGTAAGCCTGGCGTGCCAGGTTAAAGCCGAGCCCCCCGGCCTGGGCTTGTTCCAATAGTTCCTGGGCGCGTGCCAGGCTGGCCCTGGCCTGGGCCGAACCCGGCGCCAGGGTTTCCAGGTGGGCAATCGCAGTTTGCAGGCCGCGCGCTGCATCGGAATACGACTGGTTCGCCAGCATCTGTTCAAAGCCGGAGAGGTCAAATTCATACAGGGTATGGGCTCGCCAGCGGCCTTCAACATACAGCGGATAATAGGCCTGCCATTGGGTTTGCAGGCTGGCACTGTCGGTTTTGTAGGTTTCTTCCAGGGTTTGGCGATAGTGGCTGCCGGTGCGCAGCGATTGGATAAACACCAGGAAGCGCGGCCAGCCATACACATCCACCAGGTAGGCCACAATGCTGGTGCTGCCGGCCGGGTAGTGGCCAGTGCGGGCCAGCGCAGGGTCTTCCCAATACTGCCGCCAGCTTGCCCCGGGGGTTTCGGCATTAAGCGAAAGCCTGTACCAGCGGGTAAAGGTCTCCTGAGGGTTTTCAGCATACCCGCCCATGCCAGCTTCCAGGCCGGGCGGGGCCAGTCCTTCGCTGATTTGGCGAACAAACAAGGCACCCAGTTCGTGACGGATGCCATTAATCAGCCAGGCTGCTCGCTCGCCTTCGGCTGCCTCAACCATTTCTTCGGTCAGGCGGCTGGAAAACAGGCTGATTTCTCGCTGCCCCACGCGGCTGTGAAAAGCATAATCCGGGATTACATTTGTTTTTAATACATTAATGCAGTTGAAACTGGCCGGGGTTGGGTAGATGCGCAGCATCAGTGGAAGCTGCAAATTCGTTTGGAAAAGCGCCGCAAACTGCTGGTACGATTCTTCCAACGCTGCAGCATGGCGAATAGTAATGTCTTCTGCCAGTTGGGTTTCGGATGCGGGGAAAACCACCAGGAAAACCCCCTCGGGCGAGGCCAGTTCCTGCCATTCTGACCCGGTATCACAAGGGTCGTCCTGAAAGAGGGCGAGTTGTGCCTGGGTAGGTGGGGCAGCCTGCACCAGCCACCCCGTACCCGCCCAAAAACTCGCCGCTGTGTGCAGGGCAAACAGCAGGCTGGCGAGCCAAAACAAGCGGGGTGCAGGTGGGTGGTTCATCGCTTTATCCTGGTTTCCGTTTACCCCCCGGCAATTTTGGTTTTATAGCCCAGTTTTTCCAATACCTGGGCAATTTTTGGGCGGTGGTCTCCCTGGATTTCGATGACGCCATCTTTGACGGTGCCGCCAGTGCCGCAGGCCTGTTTGATTTGGGTGCAAAGGTCCTTCAGTTCATCCGGGGGCAGCACCAGGTTTTTGACCAGGCTGACGACTTTGCCCCCGCGCCCTTTGGAATCGCGGTGCAGGTAGGCGGTTTGCTGCCCAGGTGGGGTTTGCACGTGGGAAACAGCCGGGGGTTTCGCAGGTTGTTTGCGCTGGTCGCCGGTTTCGGTTGAGTATACAGTGCGGTTTTCGTCGCGGGGCAAAGGTTACCTCCAGGAAGGGTCAACATCGGCCAGGCAGGGGCTGGCATTATCCACGCCTGCGCAGCCAATCCAGTACTTTTTCAGGTTCCCATGTGTTAATGACTTGTGAGGGCCGCAGCCAGGCCCGCCGGGCAACAGCCACGCCGTAGGGCAGGTAGTCAAAATGCTCTGGGGTGTGGGCGTCGGCGTTGATGGTGATTTTGATACCCATTTCAGCGGCGCGGCGGGCGTATGCATCATTTAAGTCCAGCCGGGCGGGGTTTGCGTTTATTTCAAGGGCCACATCGTGTTCGCGCGCGGCCTGCAAGATGGCTTCCATCTCCAGGTCTGCCCCTTCGCGAATGTTCTGCCCGGCGGCATCTGGCAGCAGCCGCCCGGAGGGGTGGCCGATGATATCCACGTGTGGGTTGCGAATGGCGTTCAGCAGGCGTTCGGTCACTTTTTCACGCGGCTGGCGCAGGCTGACGTGCAGGGAAGCCACAACAATATCCAGCCCGGCCAATACCTCATCCGGAAAATCCAGGCTGCCATCGGCGCGAATTTCCAGCTCTACGCCCAGGAGCAGCTTGATGGAATGGCCCATCCGGGTCTGCACTGCGTCCAGTTCGATGCGCTGTTTTTCGAGGGCGGCCTCGTTCACCCCGCCGACCAGCCCCAGGCTGTAAGTATGGTCGGTGATGGCCAGCAGGCTGTACCCACGCGAGAGGGCGGCCAGGGCCATTTCTTCAATCGAGCAGCGGCCATCGGACCAGGTGGTGTGGTTGTGCAATTGGGAAACAATTTCGCTGGTTTTTATCAGAACGGGCAGCCCGCCTGGGCGCTGTGCGGCCTGCACTTCACCGCGGTCTTCGCGCAGTTCCGGCGGAATCCAGGCCAGGCCCAGCCGCTGGTAGAGCGCTTCTTCGGTGGCGCACAAAATCTCGGGCCCGTCGGTGGGCGTCAGGGCGTGTTCGGAAAGCGAATACCCGGCTTCAAGCGCCAATTCTCGCAGGCGCACATTGTGGTCTTTGGAACCGGTTGCGTACTGCAGGGCAGTGCCAAAACGCTCCGGTGGATGCACCCAAAGCTGGGCGCGCACCGGTCGGGCGACGCCAGGGGTGTGGGCGCTGCTGGCCATGAATTCCACCGATGCCTTGGTGTTTCCCTGGCCAGTTACCCGCAGGACGTTGGGTTGGCTGGTAAAAGCCGCTAACACCGGGGCAGGGTTTGCCGCGGCGGCCAGCAGGTCAATATCGCCCACGGTTTCGCGCATCCGCCGCAGGCTGCCCGCAGCCTCAGCAGCCGTTACGCCCGGCAGGCTGCGCAAGAAGGCAATTTGATGTTGGGCAAATTCCCAGGCAAAGTCCAACGGCAGCCGCCCGCCGCTGCGTTTGAGGGCGGCAATACCCGCCAGGATTTTGGCTTCGGATTTTTCGCCCATGCCCGGCAGGGAGCGCAGTTTACCCGCCTGCCCGGCTGCTTCTAACTCGTCCAGCGTGGTAATTCCCAGGCTCTGCCAGAAAAGGCGTATCTTTTTAGGCCCCAGGTCGGGCACCTGCAGCAGCCCGGCCAGCGATTCGGGGATTTCTTGGGTCAGTTTTTCCAGGAAGCCCAGCCGGCCGGTGATGAGCAGTTCTTCAATTTTTTCGGCAATGGCCTGCCCCACACCCTGAATATCGCGCAGGGCGGCCTGCCCGCCCGCTTTCCAGACAGATTCCGCTTCTTGTCCAAGCGCGGCCAGGCTTTCGGCCGCTTTGCGGTAGGCCAGAATTTTAAAGATGACCTCGCCTTTGATGTCCAGCAGGTCGGCAATCAAGGTCAATATGCGGATGATTTCAGCGTTATTGGGTGTGTTCATGCCTGTCCGTTGGGGTGCTAATGTTTGCACGGGAACTGCCCGCCCGGCGATGGGCCGAATGGTTACATGTTTATTATACTACTGGCTTCTTTTTGCTCAGCTTAAAGCGCGCAAAAGCGTCATGGTCGTCAGCCCGCTGCAAAGCAAGCTACCCAACAGCAGCAGGTAGGCCAGCACATGGGTGCGTTCATCGCGCAGGAAGAACAGCGCCAGGCTGGCGTTAAGCAGGTAGTAAAAGGCGTTCAAAACCGGCAGCAAAACCAGCTGAGGTGCGCCAACACTGCGGACAGCCCCCGCCGTCCCTGGGATTTCCACCAGCAGCCCTGGGGCAGCGGTTACACTGGCTGCGCCCCAAATCAGCACCATCAGGCTTACACCCAACCCCGCCAGCAGCAAGAACCGGGCGGGTAGAATGCCCCAGGCCGCACCCAGGACCATGCCCGGGTATACAGATTGATTGGCCACCGGCTCTACACTGCCGAACTCATTCACCCGGTAGAAGGTGCTGATAAACCCCTGGGGGTCTGTTGGCGAAATGGCGAAAGCCTGCTTGCGCGTTTCAATTAACACCAAACCGCGGGGTGTGCCAGCCAGGTATTCAATGTAGCGGAAGCGTTTGTGGCTGCGCAGGCCCAATACCGCTCCCGGCATGCCGAAAAGCGGCAGGGGCAGCGGCTCACTTAAGTCTGCTGCCAGGATCACCGAACGCACTTCGCCAATGGGAATTTGCTCCACCCGCATGCCCCACCGCAGGGTAATGCCGTTGGGGTCCAGCCTGTATTGGCTGCGCAGCAGTCCATACAGGCGGTAGAGCATAACAGGTATGCTAACGACCATGACGATGAACAATGCCAGGAAAACCGCGTAGCGCTGGCCAAACCCGGTGCGCCCAAGCTGGTCAAAACTGTATAGGGCGGCCAGGGTAAACAAAATGGCAAGGGCTGTGTGCAAAACCACACCGCCTCGCCGAGGGGAATAGAACACAAACTCCACTCCCCCGGAAGATTTCATGATTTAACCCCTGCTGGCACAGCCGTTTGGTTCAGTACCCGCCTGTGGTAGAGTCCTTCAAGCGTATAAATGGCCAGGGCAGCCCAAATCAGGCCAAAACCAATCATCCGCCCCCGGTCAAAAATTTCGTGGTAAACCAGCACCCCAATTAAGAACTGGATGGTGGGCGCCAGGTACTGCAGCAGTCCCAGGAGCGTAAAAGGAATGCTGCGGGCTGCAGTGGCAAACATCATCAGCGGCAGGGCAGTGACCACGCCGCTTACCACCAGGAGGAGCGTCGTCAGTCCACTGATATGTCCAAAAGCCCCGCCAACCGCCACTTCGCGGTAGAGCAGAAAACCAAAGGCAGGAATGAACACCATGGCCGTTTCCAGGGCCAGCCCGTGCCCTGAGCTGAGGGTGGCGCTGCGTTTGATGAGGCCGTAGATGGCAAACGAGAAAGCCAGCGTCAGGGCTATCCAGGGCAGGCGGCCATAGCTAATCGTGAGGTACAGCACCCCTGCAGCGGCCAGCCCCAAAGGAACCCACTGCGCCAGCCGCAATTTTTCGCGCAGCACCAACACGGCAATAGACACATTCACCAGCGGATTGATGAAATAACCCAGGCTGGTTTCAACAATATACCCGGCGTTTACCCCCCAGATATAGGTTAGCCAGTTCACCGAAAGCAAGGACCCTGCTGCCAGGTAGATGAGCAGTGTTTTGCGGTCGCGGAAGGCTGCTCGCAACCCGTTTAACTCCCCCCGGACTGCCAGCAGTGCGAGGACAAACACCAAAGACCACACAATCCGGTGGCTGAGAATTTCAAGTGCCGGAACTTCTTGCAGCAGCTTCCAGTAGATGGGGAAAACACCCCAAATTAAATATGCACCAATTGCCGAGACAACACCTTTGTTCATATACCTGCTTTCGGGAACGCTTAAGAATATTAGCGATTATACTCTTGAAACAGTCTGGGGAAATGGAAACCTTCCAACCATCATCAATAGACCCTTGCAGCATGCGCGAATTTCGCGGCGACATGGCTTATGGCTTAAAGCCTAACGCCTGCAGCGAGCAGCCTGGCCCGCCTTTCTCCTGTTGATTTAAGCAAAAATCACACCCATTGGGCAAAACCGCGCCTCAGCCTAAAAAATCGGGTTACAATAAGAACATGATTCGCAATTTGTTCTCGAAACGGGCGTTGACCTGGAGCGCCTTGCTGGTGCTTTATGCTGCTGCGCTGGCCGTGATGATCACTGCCCCGGCTGTTGTGCCGGTTCAAGGGGCCAACGGGCGCACAGACACCCCCCTCTTGATCAACGAAGTGGACCTGGCCGTGGTGGACGCGGTTGAAATTTCCAACCCAAACGCTTTTGCGGTTTCGCTGGCGGGCTACCAGGTTCTTCCCTATGCGTTTAATGGATCCCTCTTGTTCACCTTTGTCCTGCCGGATGTGACCATCCCGGCCAATGGCTATGTGATTGTTCGTGAAGGGACAGGCACCAACACTGGCAATATCATTTACATGGGGAGCAGCCTCCCCTGGATCGAAGACAGCAGTGCTGCCGTAGCACTGCTCGGCCCCAGCGGCACCGGGCTGGATTTTGTTCGCTGGGGAACTTCCACGGTGGAACCCCCTGCCGGAACGACCTGGATTCCCCCCAACGTCAACAGCATTCGCGCCTCGGACCAAATGACTTTATACCTGACCATTGGGCGGAATGAACTCAGCACCGACACCAACCAGGGCAGCGACTGGGGCTTGCAAACCCCAACCATGGGGCAGATCAACATTTGGGGTACACCCACCCCTACCGCCACCCCCACCAGCACACCTTCCAACACGCCCACGCCCTCCAATACCCCAACCCCAACTGCCACCCGCACGCCCACCAACACGCGCACCCCCACCGCAACCCGCACGCCGACCCCAACCCGCACACCCACGAACACCTTAACCCCTTCCAACACCCCGACCCATACGGCAACCCCATCCAATACCCCCACTTTCACGGCCACCTTCACGCCTTCCAACACGCCCACCCAAACGCCTACGCCTACCCAAACGAATACCAACACCCCAACCCAGACGCCAACCGAAACGGCTACGGCCACCCAGACCCCAACCGAAACGCCCACGCCTTCGGACACGCCCACACCCACCCCCACCGAAACCCCAACCGAAACCCTTACCCCCACCGAGACGCCCACCGAAACGCCCAGCGCTTCGCCTACGGCAACCTTTACCCTGACCCCATCTCACACCCCAACCCATACGCCCACCCCCACGCCCAGCGACACGCCCACCCAGACGCCATCCAACACCGCCACCCCCACGCCCAGCGTGACTCCAACACACACCCAGACACCGACATCCACCCCGACGGATACGCCCACAAACACGGCTACGTTAACCCCAACCCCAACGCCTACCGCAACTTTTACACTCACACCCAGCCATACACCTACGGAAACTCCCACGGAAACCCCCACGCCGACGCTTACCTTTACACCTTCCAACACACCCACCCCCACGCCAACGTTCACACCTTCGAACACGGCAACCTTTACACCCACCCCGACGGCTACCTTCACGCCCACCGAAACCCCAACGCCTACAAATACCCACACGCCCACGCCAACCTTCACACCTTCGAACACGGCAACCTTCACACCTACCCCGACGGCAACGTTCACGCCCACCGAAACCCCAACGCCTACGGAAACCCACACGCCCACCCAAACCTTCACGCCTTCGAACACGCCCACGCCTACCCAGACCTTTACCCCTACGCATACCCCCACCATTACCCCCACACCGACCAACCCGCCCACCCCCCCCCCCACCAAAACCCTTGCCGACACCTTCCGGGCGCAGAGTAAAAAGGGCAAAAAGGC
>CAZAYY010000009.1:139112-157413 GCA_964489525.1 uncultured Anaerolineales bacterium | reverse complement strand
TTTTACCGAGAAGGGTCTTTTTATTTATTTGTCAAGGAACTTTGAGAAAGCCATAAAAAGGGATACGCACCCATCCCCCCTGTTCGGGGTTTGGAGCTGGCGCAGGCAGCGAAAGCCAGCCTGCGCCAGCTCCAAAATCGTTTATAAGTCCCCCGCCCCAAGCGTGGGGCGGGGGATTTAGGGGGTGGGGATCTGGACTTTCACAGCAATTTCTGACTTCAAGAAACTTTTTGCAGCGGCCTGTTGGCAACCAAAACCTTATGCCAGGATGGTATAATTTCCGTTTGGAATTGCCCTGGTAAACCCTTCAGGAGGATTTCCCAGACCGCTGACTCCACATCTTATTGCGCCGTGAAGCGGTGCAGCAGAAACACGGAGAAATTTATGAACCTTCACGAATACCAATCCAAAAAAATATTTTCACAACATGGCATCCCGGTCCCCATGGGCAGAGTTGCCGAAACCCCTGCGGAAGCTCGCGAAATTTGCGAAGAGCTCGGCGGCAAAGCGGTGATCAAATCGCAAGTGCTGGCGGGCGGGCGCGGTAAAGCGGGCGGCATCAAGCTGGCTCACTCTCCCGAAGAAGCCGAAACGCTGGCCTCGCAAATCCTGGGGATGAAAATCAAAAACCTGCCTGTGCGCAAAGTGCTGGTGGACCCCATTTCAGATATTAAAACCGAAATTTACCTGGGCATTACCAACGACCGGGCAGCCCGAAAGCCGCTGATGATGGCCTCCGGCGCAGGCGGGATGGACATCGAAGAAGTTGCCCGCACCACCCCTGAAAAAATTGTGAAGACCCACATTGACCCGCTCCTGGGGCTGCATGAATACCAGGCTCGCGATATGGCCCTGGGCATTGACCTGCCCCGCGAACACTGGAACGCTTTTGTGCAAATTGCCCAGGGATTGTGGCAGGCTTTCCAGAAAAACGACGCCACCCTGGCCGAAATCAACCCGCTGGTGATTACCGGCGACAACCGGCTGTTGGGGCTGGATGGCAAAATGTCCATTGACGACAACGGCCTGTACCGCCACCCCGAACTGGAAGTGCTGCGCGACCTGGATGCCGAAGACGAAAAAGAAACCCTGGCCCGGGAGCACGACCTCTCGTACATCAAGCTGGACGGCAGCATAGGCTGCATGGTAAACGGCGCCGGGCTGGCCATGACCACCCTGGACATCATCAAAATGTACGGCGGTGAAGCCGCCAACTTCCTGGATATTGGCGGCGGGGCCAACGCCCAACGCGTCGAAACCGCTTTCCGGCTGCTGCTGTCTGACCCAAATGTCAAAGCCGTGATGGTGAACATCTTTGGCGGCATCACCCGCTGTGACGATGTGGCGCGCGGCATCCTGTCTGCGATGCAGCACGTAGAAGTAAAAGTGCCCATGGTGGTTCGCCTGGGCGGAACCAAAGCCAAAGAAGGGCGCGAGCTGCTGGCTGCCGCCCATATCCCCACCATGCAAACTGCCGACACCCTCACCGAAGCCGCAGAAAAAGCCGTTGCGGCTGCCAAAGGAGCCTGAGCCATGAGTATCTTAGTTGATAAAAACACCCGCCTGCTTGTCCAGGGCATTACCGGCAAGCAAGGCATGTTCCACACCCAGTTGATGATGGAATTCGGCACCAACGTGGTTGCCGGAACCACCCCCGGCAAAGGCGGCCAGTGGGTTCTGGACAAAGTTCCTGTTTTCGACTCCGTGAAAAATGCTGTGGAAACCACCGGCGCAAACGCCAGCGTGATTTTCGTTCCCGCAAAATTTGCTGTGGACTCAATGTACGAAGCCGCAGATGCGGGCATTCCGCTGATTATCTGCCTGACGGAGTGGATTCCGATTGCCGATATGATGAAGGTGCGCAACTACCTGGACCAGAAAAATGTGCGCCTGGTTGGCCCGAACTGCCCGGGCATCATCACCCCCGGCGAGGCCAAGGTGGGCATCATCCCTGGCGATATTGCCATCCCCGGCAACGTGGGTGTGGTTTCCCGCTCGGGAACGCTGACCTACGAAGTGACTTACGCCATGAAGATGGTGGGCATGGGCGCCAGCACGTGCGTGGGCATTGGCGGCGACCCGGTGAACGGCACCAATTTTATTGACTGCCTGCGCATGTTTGAAGAAGACGCCGATACCGACAAAGTCGTGATGATTGGCGAAATTGGCGGCAACGCAGAAGAGCAAGCCGCTGAATACATCTCTCGCCACATGACCAAGCCCGTGGTTGCTTTTATTGCCGGGCAAAGTGCCCCTCCAGGGCGGCGCATGGGCCACGCCGGCGCAATTGTGGAAGGCGGCGCCGGGCTGGCTTCCGACAAAATCAAAGCCCTCGAAGCCGCCAACGTGCGCGTGGCGAAACACCCCGAAGAAATCCCCTCTTTGTTGGCAGGCTAAACGTCCAAGCGTTCTTTCCGTGAACTTTAAAACACACCCCATTTCACATGGGGTGTGTTTTTTAAATCCTCAACCCCACCCACCCCCAGCCCCGGGCCTGGGGCGGGGCAGAGACTGCCTTAAACCAAAAGCGGGCTTGAAAGCCCGCCTGGATTTCGAGTTCAACCAGGGAAATGGGTATTCCCCTGGCAGGCTTGGGAATGTAGACCGGCAGCCGAATTAACGGCGAGCGTCAATATAGGTCACAGCCTGTCCAACCGTGGTGATGGACTGGGCATCTTCATCGGAAATTTCAGCGTTGAACTTGTCTTCGAAAGCCATGATGAGTTCCACCAGGTCTAACGAATCGGCATCCAGGTCTTCGCGGAAGCGGGCTTCCATGGTGACCTTGGCCTCATCAGCACCTAACAAATCGATGATGATTTCCTTGACTTCTTCATATGTACTCGACATAACGTGTTCCTCCTAATAAGGTTACCTGAATTTTTACGGCTGACACCGACAGATTGTATACTGCTTTTCCAAACTGTCAAGCGTTGACACCGACAACCCAGGCTGGTAATATCATTCAACTAAAAGGAACACTGGACCATGTCAAAAGTTACGCCCCTGAGCACGCGAAAATCCGATCACATCCGGATTAATTTAGAAGAAGATGTTCGTTCCGGACTGACGACCGGGCTGGAAAAATATCGCTTTGTCCACCGGGCGCTGCCCGAATTGGACCTGGACGAGGTAGATTTAAGCCAGCGTTTGTTTCGCAAAACCCTGCAAACCCCGCTGCTGATTTCTTCCATGACGGGCGGAACGGATGAAGCCCGGCACATCAACCGGGTGTTGGCAGAGGCAGCTGAAGCCTGCGGGATTGCCATTGGTGTAGGCTCCCAACGAGCCGCCATCGAACACCCCGAACTGGCCCCCACCTTCCAGGTTCGCCAACATGCGCCCAATGCCTTGCTGTTTGCCAACCTCGGTGCAGTGCAGTTAAACTATGGATATGGCCTGGAACAATGCCAACGGGCTGTGGATATGCTCGAAGCCGATGCGCTCATCCTCCACTTTAACGCACTTCAAGAAGCCGTTCAGCCCGAGGGCGACACCCGGTTCAAAGGGCTCGCCGACAAAGTAGCTCAAGTTGTCAATAAACTACCCGTACCGGTCATTGCCAAGGAAGTGGGCTGGGGGTTTTCCGAAGCCGATGTGCGGCTGCTGGCAGAAGCCGGGGTTGCCGCAGTGGACGTGGCCGGCGCAGGCGGCACTTCGTGGTCGCAGGTCGAAATGCACCGGGCCAAAACCGAAAGCCAGGCCCGCCTGGCAGCTGCCTTTTTGGATTGGGGCATCCCGACTGCAGAGTCCGTGCTCAATGTGCGCAGTGCTGCACCCAACCTGCCCGTGTTTGCCTCCGGCGGGTTGCGCACCGGCACTGACATTGCCAAAACCATCGCCCTGGGGGCGACCCTGGGCGGAATGGCCGGGCCTTTCCTCAAAGCTGCCGTGATTTCGACCGAACGCACCATCCAAACCATCCAGGAAGTACGCCGGGAAATTCAAGTGTGTATGTTCATGGCCGGGGCGGGGAGCATTACAACCCTGCAAAACACGCACCTGCAAAAAATAGGATAAACCCCTTCTACCTTTTCGGTCATCACAATTCAATATTCCCAAACCGCCTGTTCACCGAACAGGCTTATCTTAAAACCGGGGTTTGGGGTCCGAGCGGACGGCCCCGCCGGCCTACTTGCACCGCAGTATTATCTTAAAGTCTCCCGCCCCGACTCGGGGCGGGGGATTTAGGTGGTGGGGACCTGGGTTTTCACAGCAGCTTCCAACCTCAAGAAACTCCTCTGAAAGTCTTCATTCCTCTTGACAGACACCTGAGTATCACGTACACTTATGTTGTGCGGTGAATACGACCACTGTGCGATAATACCGAACGTTTTTCTTGGAGCAGCGCCTCTAAAATGCCATGAACCAGGATAACCACAGCAAACTACGCTCAATTGCATCTGTTCAAAGAGCAATTGACATCTTGAATCTCTTTAACACTCGCCATTTTGAGATGGGGATTTCTGAAATTGCCCGCGAAATTGGGTTGCCAAAAAGCACGGTTGCCGGGCTGGTTCATACCCTGGAAGTTAACCACCTGCTTGAACAAAATCCAGACAATCGAAAGTACACCCTGGGAATAAAGCTGGTTGAATACGGCAGCATACGGCTCAACCAAATTGACCTACGGGCATTGGCGACGCCTTTTTTACACAACCTGCTGACATGGTGTAATGAAAGCGTCAATTTAGCCATCTGGGACGAAACCTGGGTGGTGTATATTGAACGAATGGCTGGAACCAACATGCTGGGAATGCGTTCAGAAATTGGCAAGCGCGAACCGATTTACAGCACCGCACTGGGAAAATCAATCCTGTCGTGCCTGAGCGAACGCGAAGTCCGGAATATCCTCAGCGAAGTAAAACTCTCCCCTAAAACCCCATACACCCTGATAGACACAAACAACCTGGTCGCAAATATCCACTTATGTCACCAACGCGGGTACGCAATTGATGACCAGGAAAATGAATTGGGTGGGCGCTGCGTGGCAGCGCCCATTCTTGATTTTCGGGGCAAACCCATCGCCGCGATCAGTGTATCGGCCCCTATTCAGCGTTTGCCTGCAGAAAATATTCCTATGATGGGAGAAAAGGTCCGGGAGGTTGCCCTAGATATCTCGAAACACCTGGGATATTTACCAGAGACTTTATGACCCAAAAGCAACCTGTTGCCTTGAAACTGCACAAGAATCTTTGGAGGTGATACTGGAAATTAAAAATCTTATTGTCATCCAACCTATAAAAGCATAACCCCACTTATTTGATTCTTCAGGAGAGAAGTAATGAAAAAAAACTTTGTAGTGATACTCGCTCTGCTAATCCTGTCCAGCATGGTATTCAGTGCATGCAATTCCCAGGCAGCAGAAGAACCAAGCCAACCCGGAATGCCAGCGCAGCCTACGGCAGTTACACCCATTCGAATCGGCTCTTCACTGCCGCTGACTGGCTCTTTTTCAATCCCTGGCACGAAACACCAGGATGGTTACCAATTATGTGTTGATTTAATTAACGACAAAGGTGGTTTGTTGGGCCGCCCCGTTGAGCTAATCGTTAGCGATAATCAATCGGACGCAGAAGCAGCCATTGCCCAATTTGAGCGGTTTATCAACGTGGATAAAGTGGACCTGATCTTCGGTTCATTCTCAAGCCTGATTACCTTCCCGGCAACTTCTATCACCGAACAATCTCAGTATGTCCACCCCATTCCATCTGCAGCGGCTTTACGAATTTACGCTCGCGGCTATGACTACCTGTTCTACTTCCAACCCAACGTAGCAGAATACATTGGCGATTCCCCCATTGCGATGCTGCGCGATTTGGTGGGAGATGATTTGCCCAAAACCGCCGCGTTAGTCCACGCCGATGATTTCTTCGCCAACGCGATCGTCAACGGTCTGACCGGCGGCTCTGTCAATGTGGAAGGGCTGCCCGAACCCATCAGCCTGGCCCCAGGCGGCATGGCCGAAGCCGGCATCGAAGTGGTCTACACTGAGCAGTGGCCCGAACAAGGCTTTTCCGACTGGATTACACTGGCTAACGCCATCAAAGCCAGCAATGCTGAAATGCTTTTTGCGGGCCTGACTTCGCCGGATGAAGGCATCCAACTGATTCGTGCCCTTCAAACCGTAGATTTCCAACCCAAGTACGTCTTCATGAGCCAGGGAGCACAGCGTGAATTTCAAGAACAGCTTGGTGATGCAGCTAACGGCGTCACCGTGCATGCCTCATGGCACCCCCTGGCTAACTTCACAGGTGTTTTAGGCGGCGCAGAATTCACCAACCAAAACTTCCTGGATGCCTTCCAGGCAAAATATGGACGCGCTGCTGATGAAGATGAAGCCATTCCATTTGCACTCTGCCAGGGCATGGAACAAGCCGTTCGCGCTACCAATTCGACGGACAACACCGTTCTGCGCGACTGGCTGGCTTCCCGTTCTGAAAGTGAGCCTGTACGCACGATCCTGGGCGATTTCTGGTGGGATGAACGCGGCCTGCCTGTAAACAAACCCTTCATTATGGTTCAGTGGCAAGAGGGCAACCTGGAATTTGTCTATCCCCAGGGCGCCTTCCCAGGTGTGGAAGAACTCGTATTCCCCAAACCAAACTGGTAAACCTCTCTTTTTATGATTGGGTGCAGGTGCGAAATGTACCTGCACCCAGTCCATCCCAGGCACACCCTCCACAGGATACCTTATGGCATTTTTAGAAGTGCACCAATTGGTAAAACGTTTTGGGGGCATCACAGCCGTAAACGACTGCTCATTCATCGTAGAAAAAGGCAGTATTACCGGGCTGATTGGCCCCAATGGCGCTGGAAAAACCACCGCATTCAACCTGATTAGCGGCGTAATCCCACCGGATTCGGGAAAAATTATTTTCGATGGGCATGATATTACCCATTGGAAACCTCACCGCATTACTCGCAGCGGCATCAGCCGTACATTCCAAATCACTCGCGACCTATCTGAAATGAGCGTACTGGAAAACATCGTCGTCCATTCACCCGTGCATGGAATTGGCGATTTGCTCCGGAATGCTGTAGGCAAAACAGAGCGCGATCGGGCGATGTCTCTGCTGGATTTTGTCGGCATCGCCCACCTGGCCGAATTGAAAGCTAAGAACCTCTCGTACGGCCAAAAAAAACTGATGGAATTGACGGCAGTCATGATGTCAAATCCCAAAATGATCATGTTGGATGAACCTGCAGGCGGGGTTAACCCCACACTGTTGGAAACCATCATAGATCGCATCTTCGAATTGAACAAATTAGGAATCACCTTCCTGATCGTGGAGCACAATATGGATATGGTGATGAAAGTATGCAACCCGGTTATCTGCATGGCCTATGGAACAGTGTTGGCCACCGGCGCCCCGAACGCAATTCAACAGAACCACCAAGTGTTGGAAGCCTACCTGGGGGTGAACTGATGTCTACCATTCTTTCTGTACACGAAGTTACCGCAGGGTACCCCAACGGGCCAGATATTCTTCGCAAAATATCCCTTGAAGTGCAAACCGGGCAAACTTACTGCATCATCGGACCAAACGGTGCAGGTAAGTCCACGCTGCTTAAGGCAATTTCCGGCTTGCTCAGGCCGCGCGCCGGGACGATTAAGTATAAAGGGGATTTGATCTCGAATTTACGCACGGACCAGATTTTGCGCATGGGTTTGTGCTTTGTACCGCAAGACCGCAGCCTGTTTCCAGACATGACCGTGCGCGAAAACCTGATTATGGGCGGCTATGTTCTGGGCGACAATAAACTCATCGAGATGCGCATTGACGAAGTGTATGAAATGTTCCCCATCCTCAAGGAACGCCGCGGACAATCGGCCAAAACGCTTTCCGGGGGCCAACAACAAATGTTGGCCATCGGGCGGATGATGATTCTAAAACCGGAATTAATCATGCTGGATGAGCCTTCACTCGGCCTGGCGCCGATGGTGGCTCGCCAGATTTTTGATAGTATTCAAACTTTACAAGCAGCTGGCCTTACCATTCTCCTCGTGGAACAAAATGCACGCCTCGGTCTTGAAACAGCCGATTGGGGGGTGGTGTTAGATCTTGGAACTAACTCTTTCGAGGGACCGGCCACCACAATTTTATCAGACCCACGCATCCAGGAACTTTACCTGGGGCGGCGCAAACAGGCATAAAGGATAAGCTGTTATGTTGCAATTTATCCAGATTCTCATATTAGGTTTGAGCCTCGGCGGTGTGTATGCACTGATGTCTTCCGGATTGACGCTTATCTTTGGCGTCATGCGGATTGTCAACCTGGCACACGCTGCTTTTATCATCATTGCAGCCTATATTACATACGGCTTGTTCCAGGTATTTCAATTTGACCCCATTCTTTCTGTGTTAGTCACCATGCCCGTCATGTTTTTCTTTGGCATCCTGGTATATAAGCTGCTTTTTTCCAGGCTGGCCGACTCTTCTCGCTTTGTGGATTCAACGGTGCTGCTGACTTTTGGATTGGGCCTGGTGGTGGAAGGAACTTTGTCTTACTTTTTTTCTGGCATCTACCGTTCCACCACCCCGCGCTATGCAACTGCCGCACTCAATTTTGGGCCGTTATATTTCCCTGAAGGTCAATTTTACGCCACGCTGACCAGCATCGGTTTGCTGGCGGCTTTATGGGCCTTTTTGCAATACACACGCATCGGCTATTCCATCCGGGCGACCATGCAAAACCGGACAGCAGCCCGAACCGTTGGCGTCAATGTAGATTGGACTTCGTTAATTACGTTTGGAATCGGCACTGCGTTGGCCGGAGCATCGGGCGCTTTGATCAGCTTCTTGTTCACATTCTTCCCCGCAAAACACTGGGAGTGGATTTCGATGTTGATGTCTTTGATTGTATTAGGCGGTATGGGCAGCCTGCCAGGCGCTCTGGTGGGCGCCATCAGCCTGGGTGTTGTTTCGGCTTTCGTCAGTTTCTATTTTGGTCCAATCTGGTCACCCATTACCTTTTTCCTGGCACTCTTTGTCATCTTGCTGGTTCGCCCGCAAGGTCTCTTTGGTAAGAAGTTGGAGGGTTAATCGCATGTTTAAAAATACCAGCACCGAACACCTTCCGCCCTCCACAAAAACACCTTCCAAAGCACGGAATATTTTTGCCCTGGCTTTGCTGGTTGGGTTGGCCTTATTCCCTGTCTTACACCTTGTCGTTGGAGGCATGAATTACTGGTTACACATGGCCCTGTATGCGTTCATGTATATTGCCATGGCTTCGAGTTGGAACATCATTGGCGGCTATACCGGGTATGTCTCCTTAGGACACAACGTCTTTTTTGCCCTCGGCGCGTACACCTCCGGGATGATCCTGGCAAACATGGGGATTTCTCCGTTCATTACTGCCCCCCTGGCAGGTATCCTGGCCTTTTTGTTGGGGCTTTTGGTTGGTTTGATATCATTACGCACACGCGGCCCGTCGTTCATCATCACCACAATCGCCATGGTGATGCTTGCCAGCCTGCTGTTAGACAAATGGAAGGCTGCAGGTGGCGCCAATGGGCTGAGCTTATCTCTGATTGGCCTACCCGCCGATACCGCCAAACTGCCCTATTATTACGGCATGTTGGTGCTTGCTGCCGGAGCGGTAATCCTATCCTACATCATCCGTCATTCCAAATTTGGCCTGGGGCTGCGCGCAATTTCCCAAGACGAAATCAAAGCCGAATCGGCAGGCATCCCGACCAACCTGTACAAAATCCTGGCATTCGCACTCAGCGGGGCCTTTGTGGGCATGGTGGGGTCGCTTTGGGGGTATTACCTGACCTACCTGCGCCCGTCCCTTTTCTTGAACATCACCATCGCGGCCACCGTGGTGCTGATGGCAATTGTCGGTGGGAAAGGGACCGTGGTAGGGCCTGTCATTGGAGCAGTCCTGTTGATTTTCATCAATGAATATTTCGTGGCAACCTTTGGCTCTACCTCTCTTAACATCGTTGCAACCGGGTTGATTATGATGGCTGTGCTGCTCTTTTTCCCATCAGGAATTATTGGCAGCCTCAAAGAATCTAACCGCCTGCCTAAGTTTTTAGATTGGGAATAACGGAATTGCAAGAGTAAATACCTTCGCGAAACAAAAAACTTTTTTTATACAAGCACCCGGCGGGTTACCCCACCGGGTGCTTTTTTGCCCTGCTTACCTGAAGCAACCAGGGTTTACGGAGCGGTTTGGGAGCCCCGGTTGTTGCGGTTGCCACCGCCCTGTCCGCTGTCGCTGTCCGCATTAATGATGGCCAGGTAAACCTCCATATCCAGGTATTGAGGGACATAGGTCTCGCCAGATTTCTTTTCATACTGGCTGACAAAAGCCCGCAGGTGGTTTTCAGAGCCATCCAGCAGGCTTTGATACACCTGAATAATGTCCACCTTATCTGTGGCATCCATCAGCGCCTGGATATCCAGAATGTCAATTTCCTCAATGGCACCGCCAACCAAAAGGGCGTCTATCAAAGAATCATCGCCCCAGGCAACCAGGTTGGTGTAGAGATCCTGCAATTCGTGATTGTTGAACACACCCACTTCCGGGCTGGCCGGGTCGGGAATGCCGTAGCGGTTGAGCAAGGTCAGAATGGCGTCCATGTGGCTCTGTTCACTGCTGGCAATGTTTTGAAAAACAGGCTGATTCCAAAGGCTGTACATGGCAAGGTAAACATCCCTGGCCAACTTTTCTTCTTCGCGCATAAACACAAGACCAGCAATTTCATCTTCCGTCAGGCCATCTGGGTCGGCCGGAGGTAAGGCTGCTTCGGCTTCATGGGTGTGGTTGGGGTCGCCTTGAACTGCCTGGCTTCCCAAAGCCGCGTTTTGCTGTTGGTTTTGCTCTCCCTGGCCTGTTGTGCCCTGGGCGGTTTCACCCTGGTTAGAGGTGTTTCCGGAGCCAGTTTCCGACTGGTGAGAGGTGTTTCCGGAGCCGGTTTCCTGGCTGCCAGATTTTGCCAGGGTGCGGTTGATTCCACCAAAAACCAACACACCCAGAATGCCTGTAAAGGCGAGAATGGTAAACGCTTTTTTAAACATGGTTTTCTCCTTATATTGAAAACTACAAACTACTGGACCAGGTTTGTGGTTCGGGCCAGAAGCCGCAGGGCAAGGACCCACCCGACCACTTTTCCGGTAACTTTGACCGCCCAGGCCCAATGGATGGCAAAGTGAATTACAGCTGCCCCGGTGAGCACAACCCCTGCCCAGGTATGGATGAGATCCCAGGCAGTGCGGGTAAAGAGCCACATTGGATCTGCCACCCCGCGTCCACCCGGCGCAAAGAGGAAATACAAGCCGCTCAGGGCTGCGATGAAAAACGAAATGGCAACCACCGTATTCAATACTAAATTCCAACGGCCGCGAGCGTTTAAGCTGCTGCCTTTGCCGCGCAGTTCGCTCCACATCCGACGAGTCATGCTCACCACCCAGGACCAATGAATCACGAGGTGAACCAGGGCAATTGCAATCATGGCAATTCCACCCCACATGTGAATATCTTCCCAGGTGTGGCGCTCAAATAAAATCTCAATCCCATAGGTTGGGTTGCGCCCTCCCATGTAGCCGCCTTCTGGCAAATAGAGGAAATATACGCCAGACAGCATGGCAGCCAACGCACCCAGGAATAAGCCCAGGTCGATCCACCAGTTATTCAGGGTTTGTTTTGAAATTGTGCGGTTTTCTTTCATGTGCTTTGTCACCTTTGTTGCGAGGATGTAATTTATTATTGTACAAAGTTTAACATGCAGATATGGATAAATTGTGAAGTACATATGGAGAGCATATGAAATTATGATATGATGTTTCTCATCAACCCATTAGACATCACTACGCACCCACCTCAAAAGCCAGGTGAAACGTGACAATAAGAACACAGGTTATAGCATGCCATTAAGTACTTTTTTCGAAAAAATCGTTCCAGTCGTCGAAAAAGAAATGCAGGACGTGGTTGCCCTGGCAGGACAGCGGGGCACACCCAAATTGGCCTATATGTTGGCGTATCATATGGGTTGGGAAGGGGAAGGCTCAGGGCCAAAAGCCCAGGGAAAACGGATCCGGCCCATACTGGTTTGCCTGGTGAACGCAGCTGCAGGCGGCAGTTGGCAAACAGCCGTTCCCGCCGCTTCTGCTGTGGAGCTGCTGCACAATTTTTCTTTAATTCATGACGACATCGAAGACAACAGCCCGCTGCGCCGGGGAAGGCCAACCCTTTGGAACCATTGGGGAATTCCACAAGCCATCAATACCGGGGACACGCTCTTCACCCTGGCTTTTATGGGCATGCAGCGGCTGCAGCAAACCCTCTCCCCTGCCCTTGCCTTGGAAGCACAAGGCATCTTCCAGGACACCTGCCTGCACCTGACCCAGGGACAGCACCTGGATATTGCTTTTGAAACCCGCCTGGAAATTCAACCAGAAGAATATTGGCCCATGATTGGGGGCAAAACCGCCGCGCTGCTGGCAGGATGCGCAGAACTGGGCGCTTTGACCGCCAACGCCAGCCCAAAAGTGCGCCAGGCGTACCGGGAATTTGGCCGGGGGCTGGGGCTGGCATTCCAGGTGTTGGATGACTACCTGGGCATCTGGGGCGATGCTGCCCAAACGGGCAAATCCGCAGAAAGCGACCTGGTGGAAGGGAAAAAATCGCTGCCCGTGCTGTTTGGCCTGGCCAAACAGGGTGCTTTTGCCCGGCGCTGGGCAGAAGGGCCCATTCGGGTGGAAGATGTTCCAGAAGCGGCCGCACTGCTGGCCTCTGAAGGAGCGCTCGACTATACCAAAAACGAGGCAGCCAGGCTGACAGCCCTGGCATTGCAAGCGCTGGATGAAGCCCAACCTCAAGGCGAAGCTGGGCTGGCACTGCGCGAACTGGCCGGGCTGCTGCTCCAACGCCAGGCATAAGCAACAAAAAAGGAACAACTCAGTCCCCCACCCCTGGCTTTGGGGAGGGGTGGGGGACTGAGTTGGAAGTTTAGCACCTGCGGCTCTAACAACAATTGCGTGCACCTTTTGGGGCGGGGAGAAAACAGACGGGTGGACAACTACGACAAAATTACACAAACTCCATGAAAACCTGGTTGCCCAGCAAAACGCCGCGTGCCGTAAGGCGCAGCGCATCGCCAACCCATTCGATCAGGCCCTTGGCCAGCAAAGGAGCAACCTCTCCGGGAAAAACCCCGGCAATATCCTGGCCAAAGCGTTGGCGAAATGCAGCATTGGAAACCCCCTCCTGGGTCAGGCGCAGGCCAACCATCATGGTCTCTTGCATTTCACCCCGCCTGTCTACGGGATGGGCGTTAACGGTGGCCGGGGTTTGAGGAAACTCGCGAGGCGGTCCTTCGAGGCAGCGCTTGATATATGCCGCCGGCCCGCGCACATTGGCAGTGCGAAACCCGGCCGCGCAGCCATGGGCACCCGCTCCCAGCCCCAGGTATGGCAGGTTGCGCCAATACTGCAGGTTGTGGCGGGCAGCCAACAAGCCTTTACCAGGAACACGCCTGGCCCAATTGGAAATTTCGTACTGCTCATAGCCCAACGCTGGCAGGCTGGCAATCGTCCACTCGTACATTTCGGCAGCCGCGTCTTCATCGGGTGCATTTAACAAGCCGCGCTCCACCCAGGCGTTCATCGGCGTGCCGTGTTCTAGAATCAGCGAGTATAGAGAGAGGTGTTCGGGCTGAAGAGCCAGCGCCAGGTCTACCGAACGCTGCCAGCTTTCCAGGCGCTGGTAGGGCAGGCCAAAAATCAGGTCCAGGTTCAGGTTGTCGAACCCGGCAAGGCGGGCCCAACGCACCGCATTGGCAACATCCAGGTAATCGTGCGTACGCTCCAACAGGCGCAGTTCTTCCGGCGAAGCAGACTGCATGCCCATGCTCAAGCGGTTAATGCCCAGGCTGCGCATATCACGGAGCGATTCCAGGCTGACTGTGCCGGGGTTGGCCTCCAGGGTAATTTCCACATTGGAAGAAACCTGAAAATAACGGTGAACAGTCTCGATGATCCGCGAAAGCTGGTCGGTAGACAGCAGAGAAGGCGTTCCACCGCCAAAAAACAGGGTGTGTACGGGCAAGGTTGTCCCGGCAGCGCTGGCCAGCGCAATCTCGCGACAGAGCGCCTCGGTATAGGGCTCTACCAGGTTATCCATGCCCGCATACGTATTAAAATCACAGTAGGCACAGCGATGCCGGCAAAACGGAATGTGGATATACAAGCTGTATGAAGAGAGCATGAGGGTTATTGTATCATGCAGCCAAAAACAGCCAATATGGTATAATCCGCACGCTGAAAATAATTGGCATTTTTATCCGCCTATGAAAAAAGAACCCACTTCCTCCTCTACCCTTTGCCCGGTGTGCGGCACTCGCCTGCCCGAAAACGCCAACCGCTGCCTGGTTTGCGGCACCGAAATTGCCCCCAAAGCCGCCGCCGAAGACGCAGTTCCCAAAACCATCCAGGGCAGCCGGATGCCCGAAATCACGCTCAGCTTACCGGCGGCAATGGGTTTCCTGGCACTGTTCTTAAGCATTGGGGCCATTTTGGTATTTTTCCTCGTGCGCCAGCAGCCCCAAATTGCCGTACCACCTACCGAAACCCCTACCCCAACCCTGACGGTCACCCCCTCCCCGACAGCGACACCTGTGACCCCCACCCCAACCAACACCCCAGAACCTACGCCCACCCCTTTCACCTACACGGTTGCCTCCGGGGATAACTGCATTACCATCGCTTACGCGTTCGATGTGTCCGTGCAAAGCATTGTGCTGCTCAACAATCTACCTGCAACCTGCTCGAACCTGACCATTGGTCAAAAACTGCAAATACCCTACCCCACGGCAACACCCACACCCTTCCCAACCGCAACCCTCAGCCCGTTTGAAGCCACTCGCCAGGCCTGCCCCAAAGTGGATTACAAAGTCCAGGCAAACGATACCCTCAGCACGATTGCGGCAAACTATGCCATTCCCATCCAGGCCATTAAGGACTGGAACGGTTTGGTCAGTGACAATGTGCGCGCCGGGCAAACCCTGATTTTGCCATTGTGCCAACAAGGGTTTGTGGGAGTTACCCCCACGCCCACAATTCCGCCACCCTACGCCGGACCGAACCTGCTGCTGCCCGTCGATGGGGCTGTTTTCGACACCGCCAGCCAAACGGTCACACTTCAGTGGGCCTCTGTGGGTGTTCTGGCAGCCAACGAAGCCTACCAGGTTACCATTGAAGACATCACCAATGGAGATGGCCGCCGCCTGGTGGACTATGTCAACGATACCAAGTTTACGGTCCCCGATACCTTCCAACCCACCGAAACAGGGCCGCACGTTTTCCGCTGGTCGGTTCAAGCCGTCCGGCAATCAGGCACCAATGACCAGGGCCTACCCGTTTACCAGCCAGCAGGGTCTGCCAGCGTTTTCCGGGTGTTTGTCTGGAGCAGACCCAGCAGCCCATAAACTGGCATCTTTCTTGCAATTCTTTGCAGTGTAGTGTACGCTTAATTTAAAATTTCCAGGAGGAAGTATGGACCCAACACTGCTAGACCAGGCTGAATTTGCAGACAACCCGGAGCCGCGCTGCCCGGTTGTGCTGCTGCTCGATACATCCAGCTCCATGAACGGCAAACCCATTGAAGAATTAAACCAGGCCCTGGCAGCCTTCGACCAGGAACTAAAAGCCGACACACTCGCCTCCCTGCGGGTTGAGGTGGCAGTGGTCACTTTTGGTGGCAAAGCCAGGGTTTTAGATGTGCGCGGCACAGGCGAAAGCGACCTGGATGCCCACACCGCTTTCGTCACCGTAGACAGCTTCATTCCCCCCAGGTTGGAGGCGCATGGCAGCACCCCCATGGGCGACGCTGTGCGCACCGGGCTGCGGTTGATTCACCAACGCAAAGAAATTTATAAAACCAACAGCTCCGACTATTTTCGACCGTGGATGTTCTTACTTACCGATGGCAAACCCACGGATAGCTGGAAAGAAGCAGCAGATGCCGTACGGCAGGAAGAAGAACGCAAAGGGCTGCTGTTTTTCGGCATCGGCGTAGAAAGTGCAGATCTCAAAATCCTGAGCGAATTCTCGCGCCCCGAACGCCCTCCGCTCAAACTGCGCGGGCTGGCGTTCACAGAGCTGTTCCAGTGGCTTTCGAAAAGCCTTTCAGCAGTTGCTCAATCGAAATTGGGCGAACAGGTTGCCCTGCCCAGCCCCAGCGGATGGGCAGCCATAGACACCTGAAAAAAGAGTCCCCAAAAGACCAACTGGCATGCAGTGGAAAGTCGTCAGCGCTTCGGTTGCAGGGAGCAGCCACGAAAAAAATGGCATACCCTGCCAGGATGCGCACGCCTGGAGAACCCTGCCAGGTGGGCTTTTCATTGCAGCCGCCGCAGACGGGGCCGGGTCGGCCCGGCGCTCGCAAGAGGGGTCGGCCCTGGCCGTTGAAGCAGCGCTTGCTTTTCTCCACAACGCACTGCTGCCTGAAACAGACAAACACTACCCAAACACCGAGCTGGAATGGGAAAACCTACTCAAAGCAGTCTTTACCCACACCATTGAACAGCTGCACATCCTGGCATCCGAAACAGGTGAGCCTGTGCGCGAGTTTTCCACAACGCTCATGGTAACGGCGGCATCCCCGGAGTGGCTGGCAGTTGGGCAAATTGGCGATGGGGCCATTGTGGCCCGGCTGGCAAATGGCAGTTTGTTAACCGTGGCCGAACCCCAGCGGGGCGAATATGCCGGAGAAACTTATTTCCTCAGCATGCCCGGCGCACTGCAATACATGGTTGGGCGGGTCTATTCCGAACAGGCCCACGCCCTGGCCTTAATGACCGACGGGCTGACCCGGTTAGCCTTCAGCCTACCAGACCATCAACCCCACCCCCAGTTTTTCAACCCACTGCTGGCTTTTTCGGCAGGTTCATCCAACCTGGTTGAGGCCGAACAGGCACTGAGCGCCTTTTTGCGGTCCGAACGCATTGTACGCAGAACCGATGACGACATCACCCTGATTTTGGCAGCGGCACTGGCCGAGATTGAGCCAGATTTAAGCCTATGAACCCATTGGTGAACACCCAAGGAAAGGTTTACACCCTGGGGGACAGCCTGGACCGGGGCGGAGAAGCCGTGGTTTACCGGCTGCAAAACCGGCCTACCCAACTGGCAAAAATTTACCTTCATCCAAACCCGGAATATGAGCTGAAGCTCAAAGCCATGTTGGCCAACCCCCCGGACGACCCCTCGGCCTCACAAAATCACACCTCCATTGCATGGCCGGCAGACATCATCTATACCCCAGAAAAACAGTTCTGCGGTTATGTCATGCCTTATATCGTTGACGCTATCAAACTGGTTGAGGTCTTCAATCCCCGCCGCAGGCGGCAAAAACTGCCGGGCTTTGGCGAACCCTACCAACACCGGGCGGCTTACAACCTTGCTGCTGCTGTGGCAGCCCTGCATTACCGCGAATATGTGATTGGGGATTTAAATGAGAGCAATGTGCTTGTAAAATCCAACACCCTGATCACCATCATCGACACCGATTCCTTCCAGGTGCGGGGGGTAAACCGGCTGGGACATGCCACAACCTACCCCTGCCCGGTGGGGAAACCCGAATATGTAGCCCCAGAATTCCAGGGCAAAAACTTCAAACGGACCCGCCGCACCCCCGAAAGCGACAACTTCGCCCTGGGGGTTTTGATTTTTCAGCTTTTGATGGAAGGCAGCCACCCCTTCCGCAGCCAATGGCTGAAAACTGACGAACCCCCAACCACTGCCGTTAAAATTTCCCAGGGGTGGTTTCCATATGGCAAACTGCGGGGTTCACCCGTTGGCCCACCCACCAATGGTCTGCCCTTTGAGAGCCTTCACCCGGTATTGCAAGACCTGATGATAGGCTGCTTTGTGGATGGACACAACCAACCCGGAAGAAGGCCCACTGCAGACGATTGGATTAAAGGGATTGCTAGGGCAGAAGGCTCGCTGCGGCCATGTGGGAACGGACACCATTACAGCGCCCACCTATCCCAATGCCCACGCTGCCTGCTGGACGAGCAGCGCCAGGCCAGGCCAACCGATGCGCGCAGGCCTGGGCGAATCCCGGCCATCCCGGTGCAGCAGCCGCTGCCGCCTTCCCAACCCGGCCCATTTCCTCCGGCTGCAGGCAGTCCATCCAGCGGCATTGTGCGCCCTAACCCCAATTTGCCCCACCCGGCAATTCCGCGCTGGCAGCCTGGCACCAGCAGCCCACCAGCGGCTTCAACGCCCCCCCCCCCCCCCCCCCCGCGCCCCCCCCCCGCGGGGGCCCCCCACACAAAGGG
>CAZAYY010000009.1:54809-139102 GCA_964489525.1 uncultured Anaerolineales bacterium | reverse complement strand
TCAACCCCACCCACCCAACCCCTGGCGCGCCAACGCTGGCAGCGGCCCACATCCATATTGGGTGCAGTGCTGATGGGAGGAATTGGTTTAGGCGGGCTGTTGGGAAACTGGTTGGGAGGGGAAACTTCCGGAACCATCCTGGGCGGTTTGGCCGGATTTTTTGCCGGCGCTGGTGTAGGGGACATGATCGCCCTGACCGTGGGATGGCCGTTTATCCTGGCGGGGCTCATCGGGCTGACACTCGGCTTTGTGTCCTACCTGAGCCAGATGCATTGGTTTGTGGTCGCATCCAGTGTATTTGCTGGCCTGGTATCAGGCTGGCTTTTGGGTAAATTTGGCGGCAAAAACGGATGGACCATCACTATTGCCATTTTGGGCGGCGCAGCCGGAATTTGGAGCGCCCAGGCCCTGGCAAACGCCATTCAAAACAACATCCTCAGTGGGGGCGTCAACGGCGGTCTGGCCGCAGCACTGCTGGGACTCACCTATTATGCCTGGGACAAGCTAAAAGGCCTCAATCCTCCCCCTCCCTGAACCGCTTTTCGCTCTGGCTTACTCCCGCCATCCCCGGATACAGGCTAGAGAACCCACCCTCCCCCCACGTTGTGCGCCAGAAAAACCATATGGCCGCCTGGCGGATTAGATCCGCCAGGCGGCCATATTCATTCATCCAATCATAGGCGTCAGGCACTCAAACAACCCATAATAGGGGCTGCAATCTCCCGGCCCAGTTCGGAGTGAGACCGAGGGTTAGTTTTTAAGCTTACGCATCTCGTCTTCCAGGTCCATTTCTTTCATCTGACCCGTCGTCATGAACACAATCCGCTCACAAATGTTGGTTACCCGGTCGGTAAATCGTTCCAATTTATGAGCCATCCAGAGCAGGCTGTTGGCCTGGTCCATCACACTGGGTTTGGCCATAATATGCGTCAGCAGCTCGCGGTAAACCTGCTCGTAAAGCAGGTCTACTTCATCATCGCGTTGGGGAATTTGGCGCGCTTTTTGGGTGTCTTCATCCACAAACGCCTGCAGGGCCTGGTTGAGCATCTCTAAACCAATTTCAGCCATGCGGGGAATATCAATCAGCGGTTTCACCAGAGGTTCGTGGCCCAGGTTTACGGTAATTCGAGCCACACTTTTGGCGTAATCGCCCATGCGCTCGAGGTCGGAAATAATCTCCAAAACTGCAGCGAGCAGGCGCAAATCGTGAGCCATGGGCTGTTGGGTTGCAATCGCAATCAGGGTATCGTGTTCAATTTCAAAACGCTTGGCGTTAATTTTATCATCCGCAAAAAACACCTTGCGCGCAGCTTCGATATCACGAGCCAAAAGGGCGCTCATGGCTTCCTGCATGGCTTGCTCCACCATACTGCCCAGCAAAAGCACATCGCCTTTAATGGCTTTTAGTTGTTTGTCAAACGTTTCTCTTGTCATTTTCTCACCTCAAACGATTCCCGGGTAATTGAGTATACACCGATTTTTAAAGAATTCAAGGGCGGCCTCGCCCAACCAGTTTACCCAGGCAGTGCCGCCAAGTAGTTAACCAGTTTTTGAGCAATGCCATCGCGCACAGCCCGAAAAACTGCCATCTGCTGTTCGGGACTGCCTTCAGCTTTAGCCGGATCGGGAAAGCCGAGGTGAACCCGTTTTCCTGGGCCCAACCAGAGCGGGCAGTTTTCAGCTGCATCATCACAAACAGTGATAACTACATCAAAAGTAACATCCCGAAGCTCATCCACGTGCTTTGAATGTCCCGCGTGGTGGATGCCCAATTCTTCTAATACAGCCAGGGCCATGGGATGAACATACCCCGCCGGGGCTGTGCCAGCGCTGTAAGCCTGCCAGGTTTCACCCAGGCGGGCGTTGATGAGCGCTTCACCCAGGTGGGAACGGCAAGAATTCCCCGTGCACAAAACCAATACTTTTCTTTGAGTCATTCGATGGGTCTCCCGATATTAACCAAAACGTCCGGTAATGTAATCTTCCGTGGTCTTCTTGGCGGGGTTGGTGAAAATTCGGGTGGTCTGATCGTACTCTTCGAGGATACCCGCCCGCCCTTCACCCATATTGAAGAAGGCAGTAAAGTCGGATACGCGGGCTGCCTGCTGCATGTTATGGGTAACCACGATGATGGTGTAATTCTGGGCCAATTCGCGCATCAGTTCTTCAATTTTCAAGGTCGCAATGGGGTCAAGCGCAGAAGCAGGCTCGTCCATCAGAATGATATCCGGTTTAATGGCAATGGTACGGGCAATACACAGGCGCTGCTGCTGGCCGCCAGAAAGCGAAAGGCCAGACTGTTGAAGTTTATCTTTAACTTCATCCCAAAGTGCGGCGCCGCGGATGGAGCTCTCCACAAGGTCATCCATATCGCTTTTTGAACCCTTAAATCCATTGATTCGCGCTCCCCAGGCTACATTTTCATAAATGCTCTTGGGGAAGGGGTTGGGCTTTTGAAAAACCATACCAATCCGGCGGCGCACTTCCACTGAGTCCACATCCGAGTCATAGATGTTTTTCCCGTGATAAAGCACCTCCCCTTTGGCCCAGGCAGTTGGCACCAGTTCATTCATCCGGTTAAAAGCCCGGAGCACAGTGCTCTTTCCACAGCCAGAAGGGCCAATGATTGCAGTGATCTTTTTGTTAAATATTTTTAAGTCCACACTGCGCACCGCTTCAAAATTGCCATAATAGATCGAGAGGTTACGGGCCTCAATGGCAACCGGTTCGGACCCAGGGGCCGGAGAGTTGGTTTCGATTCCAGGTTGTTCAATTTTTAGCATGTCGGGTTTCCTATCTATCAGATCTAATACTTCTTGCTATACCGATTTCGCAACAAAATTGCGGTGGCGTTTAATAAAATCAACAAAACCAACAGCACAATAATGGCAGCAGCGGCTATATTCCGGAATTCATCTTGCGGACGCGACGTCCATTGATAAATCTGGATGGGCAGCACCGTAAATTTGGAAAAAATTCCATCCGGGTCAAAGGTAACATAGGTCGAAGCACCCACCACAATCAACGGCGCTGTCTCGCCCAAGGCGCGGGACATGGCGAGGATCGTCCCGGTCAGGATGCCCGGTATGGCATTGGGAAGCACATGACTCCACACGGTCTGCCATTTAGACGCTCCAAGGCCATAACTCGCCTGGCGCAGCGAGACCGGAACCGCTCGAATAGATTCCTGGGCATTGATGATAATGACCGGGAGGATGAGCAGGCCCAATGTCAGGCCTGCAGATAAAATCGTGCGGCCGTTTAGCGTAGCATCTTCCGCACCGTAGCCAAAAAAGATTCCGCTCGTGAAGGGTTCCAGCAAGCGCACAAAAATGGCAAGGCCCAGGATACCATAAATAATCGAAGGCACGCCAGCAAGATTGTTGATATTGGTTCGAATCAGCCGGTTAATCCAGTTATTTTGTGCGTATTCTTCCAGATATACCGCAGCCCCAACCCCTACCGGAAAAGAAAATCCAATTGTCACGAAAATAACATACAATGATCCCAAAATCGCCGTGCGTACGCCTGCCAATTCCGGGTCACTGCTCTGGGGGCTCCGGATAAAATCGGCATCCAACCAGTTAATGAATTGCAGTTCCGCTTTGGGGTGGTTTTCCGCTTGCAGCGCCTGCATTTCGGCCTCCACCTGGGCTTTGTTCAGCAAAGACATCACCAGAGGCCAGGTTTTTACTACCTCTGGTTCCACAACTACTTCCAGCACCAGATCATAAATCTCTTCGCGTGAGCGCTCTGCCAGCGGTTGGTCGCTTTCAAAACGCCTTAACAGCCCGGCAGAAATGTTTTCTTGCAAAACAGAAATCAAATCCAATTGATTAAGCTGCTCCAACGGAACCCCATTCCTTGCCAGGGTATCCGGGTCAATTTTATTTTCTACGGCGGCATACCCGGCAATGGAATTTCCAACGTTATACAGCAGTGTGATTAGAACGAGAATCCCAATCAGCGTTGACCCCCAAAACACCCAGCTCATCACCCACCCCAAGCGGTGACGCGCCGGCAAATTGGCCGAAAACTCGAGCGTTTTCTGTTTGAAAGCAGGCTGGTTCATTCGTACACCTCCCGGTAACGGGCTACGATTTTCTGACTTACGATATTGAGTGCCAGGGTAATCACGAACAGCAGCAGGCCAATTGCAAACAAACTGTTGTAGTCAATCGAATCATAACTTAAGTCACCACCACTAATGCGAACAAGGTGGCCGGTCATCGTTTCAGCAGCCTCAAAAGGATTAAAGGTGAAAGCTGGGCCTGCGCCTACCGCCAGTGCCACCACCATTGTTTCACCAATCGCTCGTGAGATCGTAACGATAAACGCCGCCGCAATACCCGAAAAAGCAGCCGGAACCACAACCTTTAATGCGGTTTCCAACCGGGTGGAGCCCAAAGCATACGCTGCCTGGCGCAGGGCGTTGGGTACCGCGTGCAGGGCATCTTCACTCATCGACGCTACCAGCGGAATGACCAGAATGCCGATCACAATCCCGCCTGAAGCCATGTTATAAATCCCTACCGTATCCTGCCCAAAAATTGAACGCAGCAGAGGTGTCATGAATGTCAAAGCAAAATATCCATATACTACCGTGGGAATGCCTGCCAGGATTTCCATGATCGGTTTTAACCACGCTCGGGTTTTCGCCGTAGCATACTCACTCAAGTAAATGGCAATACTTAACCCAACAGGCAGCGCAACGAACATCGCAATTACTGTAGTCATCAAAGTTGCATTTACCAAAGGCAGCACCCCAAACTCACCAATTTGTGGGCGCCAGCTGGTTGTAAAGAAAAACTCACTCAGGCGCACCCGGTTAGAAACCAGAATGCTCAGGTTGCTGGGATGCGCTTCAGGAATGGTCCCATTAACCCCGCGCAGCACACTCATCCGGGCACCATCTATGGCGACAATTTCTATCACCTCAGATTTTTCCCCAATGCGAAACTGCTCCCCAGGCGCTAATGCCCTCCCGCTCTCGGATACGAGAAAAATGGTCTCCTCTGGGTTAACCGAGTTAATCAGCACTTTATTGGTGTTCTCCCATAATTCTCGGGTAAAGAAAGCAAGTGATTCCTTGCCCAATTCGTAAATAATCCCGGTGGTTGTAATAATTGATAATGCCGCACAGAAAAATAAAAAAACCTGGATTAGCATTTCACCGGGCCGGGCTTTTTTGCGAAGATTCAGCGTTCGAGGGTTTTGCCCTGGTCGCGGTACTCCCGTATTAAGCTGGCTTTGCTGATCTGGCATAACGAAATCCTTTTTCTATCAGAGATCAAAAAGGGTGGGTTCCAGGCAAAACCTGCCTGGAACCCACACAAAGTCAAACCGAATTACTGACCCATATGCGCATCCAGCCAGTACATCCGAGCCAGATCCAGCGCGGAGGTCGGGGCCGGGAAATAACCCACTTCAACAATCTCTTCGTTGACATAGGTCAGGAAGAAGTTGATGTAGGCAGCCACCTGGGGCTTCTGTTGCATAATCTTTGCGTCAGAATACATATAAAGTGGACGAGCCAGCGGGTATTCCCCAGCATCCACAGCGCTCTGCGCAGGAGCCACACCTTCGATCGCAATCGCTTTCAGGGTGTCCTGGTTTTCTACATAATAGGCAAACCCAAAGTAGCCAATGGCATACTGGCTGCCCAACACGCCCTGCACCAGCACGTTGTCATCTTCCGAGAACTGGATGCCTGCCGCATTCTGAATCAGCGTCTCATCATCATCCAACACCTCTTCCACAAAGTAGTCGTAGGTGCCGCTGTCCGAACCAGGGCTGAAGCGCTGAATTGGCTCCGCCGGCCAGGCAGGGTTCACATCTGCCCAGGTCTCGGCAGTGGAATAAACCAACGCAAGCTCGGCCAGGGTCAGGCTTTCAACGAACGTATTCTCTTTGCTCACCACAATCGCCAGGGCATCGGTGCCAACACGGAATTCCAATGGCTCGCGGCCAATCGCCCGGCAGGACTCAATTTCGCTCTGGCGAATTCCCCGGCTGGCATTGGCAATGTCGGTTTCGCCGGTTTCGCAGAAGCGCTCGTAGCCGCCACCCGAACCAATGCTGTCAATGGTGATTTTGCCTTTATAGCCTTCAGCCTCAAAGCGCTGCGCCATCCGCTCAGCCAGCGGGAACACGGTGGAAGAACCAGCCGTGATGATGTCGCCCGTCACTTCCAAGGGGTTGACCATCGGCAGATTGATTCCGGTGCCAATACCCTTCAACAAGTTGCCCTTGGCCAGCAGCAGTGCTGCATTCGGGGCCGGGAAATAACCCACCTCAACAATCTCTTCGTTGACATAGGTCAGGAAGAAGTTGATGTAGGCAGCCACCTGGGGCTTCTGTTGCATAATCTTTGCGTCAGAATACATATAAAGTGGACGAGCCAGCGGGTATTCCCCAGCATCCACAGCGCTCTGCGCAGGAGCCACACCTTCGATCGCAATCGCTTTCAGGGTGTCCTGGTTTTCTACATAATAGGCAAACCCAAAGTAGCCAATGGCATACTGGCTGCCCAACACGCCCTGCACCAGCACGTTGTCATCTTCCGAGAACTGGATGCCTGCCGCATTCTGAATCAGCGTCTCATCATCATCCAACACCTCTTCCACAAAGTAGTCGTAGGTGCCGCTGTCCGAACCAGGGCTGAAGCGCTGAATTGGCTCCGCCGGCCAGGCAGGGTTCACATCTGCCCAGGTCTCGGCAGTGGAATAAACCAACGCAAGCTCGGCCAGGGTCAGGCTTTCAACGAACGTATTCTCTTTGCTCACCACAATCGCCAGGGCATCGGTGCCAACACGGAATTCCAATGGCTCGCGGCCAATCGCCCGGCAGGACTCAATTTCGCTCTGGCGAATTCCCCGGCTGGCATTGGCAATGTCGGTTTCGCCGGTTTCGCAGAAGCGCTCGTAGCCGCCACCCGAACCAATGCTGTCAATGGTGATTTTGCCTTTATAGCCTTCAGCCTCAAAGCGCTGCGCCATCCGCTCAGCCAGCGGGAACACGGTGGAAGAACCAGCCGTGATGATGTCGCCCGTCACTTCCAAGGGGTTGACCATCGGCAGAAGGGTTGTGGGTGCTTCTGGTGCCGCAGTGGGATCGGGCTGCCCGGAAGCCGCAGTTGGCTGGGCAGGAGCAGCAGGCTCATTGGACGAGCATGCACCCAGGATGACTGAAAAGGCCATCACAATTATCAATAGAATAGTTATTTGTTTTTTCATTGTAAATTTCTCCAATTTATCATTTAATTTTTCAAAAGGATGATATTCCGATCGTGTTAAAGTCCAGGCAGTGCCTGTTTAAGAGGATGTCAATGAATTGTTATCAATTTGTTAATGGCACACTCCTTCATAAGATTTTTGTGTTTCACCGAAAATGCTGCCCAAATCATCAATTTATTCAACCATCAAAACGGTAGCCAACCCCCCTTACGGTTACAATGCGATGCGGGTTGGCAGGATCTTTTTCGATTTTCTCGCGCAACCAGCGCATATGGACATCCACCGTACGGCTGCCGCCTTTGAAATCCCAGCCCCACACCCGGTCTAAAAGCAGTTCGCGAGACATTACCTGGCCGCGGTGCCGGACAATGAACAGCAGCAGTTCGTATTCTTTCGGTTTTAGCGCGACCACTTTTTGGTCTAAAAGCACTTCGCGGCGTTTCAGGTTAAGGACAAGGTCCTGAAAACGGAGGAATTCTTCTGCAGGGGTAAGGATTTTTTCGGCCTGAGTCATATCAATTTGAACGCGGCGCAATAGCGCCTTAACCCTGGCAACCAGTTCGCGAAAGCTAAACGGTTTGGTAAGATAGTCATCAGCTCCCATTTCGAGGCCCAGCACCCGGTCAATTTCGCCATCGCGGGCAGTAAGCATGAGAATGGGCAGGGACATTTCCTGTCGTAAAATCCGGCAAACCTCGTATCCATCCATAACGGGAAGCATAATATCCAAAACCAACAAATCAGGTCGAAACCGGCGAGCTGTTTCAACCGCGCTTTTTCCATCCCCAACCGATTTCACATCGTACCCCTGCCGGGTCAGGTTATACACCAGGGTTTCTTGCAATGTGGGGTCATCTTCGACAACCAGAATTTTTTCCGCCATTCGTTCTACCGCCTTTCGTAGTTTTGGATGAATTTCAAACCTTAAGAAATGTTAACCAAGGCGAGTTAACGGTTGTTCGTCGGTACTTAAAGAAATTGTCAAGAAGATGTTAAGAAACGTTAACAAGAATCCAAACACCTACCATTTACCCAATTGACATTTTATAAAAGAAGCAGCCCCGCCCCAGGCTTTGGGGTGACAGCCAGGGGCGGGGTGAGCGGCGACAAACTTAAAACGATTTAAACCAAATGCTCAGTAATGCCTGTAAACTCCGCAACTGACAATTGATGATTTCCCTACCAGGCCTCCGGGCGGTGGGTTTTTTCGTAAATATCGAGGGCAATTACCGTGAAAAAGCCAACAATTAAGAAACCAACAAACAAATACATGGCTCACCTCTTTTGCGAATCGTTGAATCAGCAACATGACAAAATCAATATAAAAATACCCGCCAGGCTTTAATGGCGGGTCAAAAGCAGGTTAACAGTTTGAAAAGGAATGTTTAAATCAGGGCGGCTCACACCGCACGAGGTTTTTGAGAGGGGCGTCCAAGCCAATAAATGACCAACCCACTGAACACCCGGCCAAAGGTAAACAAGGCCATTGCAGGCACAAGCCCAATCCCCCGGCCAATTACCGGCCCCAATAAAGAGCCAGCCAATATCGCCGCCTGCAGCGCAACCGTATACCAGGCCAGGTAAGCGGGGCGCTGGTTAACCGGAATCACTTCGAGTAAATAATTGAGCTGGGCGCCTCCCATCAAAGCCCAGGCAAACCCACCTGTGACTGCCGCAACCATAATCAACTTATAATCAACCGCCAGGGCGGTGAAGCCTGGGTAAGCAGCCAGCAGCACAGCCCCGGCAGCAGTGAGACGAAAATTCCCAAAGCGGCGAGTGAGCCTGTCCAATTGGGTGGAACCTAAAAAAACCGTAACATAAAACAACGCGTTCGAAAGGCTGATGACCTGGTCTGTGAGGTTTAGCTTTTCCACCCAAAAAATGGGAAACAGCGAAATCGGCAAATACTGGGTTAAGTGAAAACTGAACATCGAAAGCAGCACCAGGCCAAAATGGCCCTGGAGGATTTTATAATCTGGGGCGGGCAGTTTCAAGCGGAACTGGCGCAGGGCGCGCAGCACAAGGCTGGAAGATCCCTTCAGCCCAAACCCACCAGAACTTCCAGGAAGTTTGACTAACACCAGGTGGACCGTGCTCATCACAGCTCCCAAAACCCCAATGCCAAACACAAGCTGGTAGCCCAGCGGGAAGGGCAGGTTATCGAGAAGGAATCCGCAAATTAAGGTTGTGATGATGAAAGTAAAAGCAAGGATCGCATTCCGAACACCCACCACCGATGCCCGCCACTGGTCGGGCACGGCTTCCGCAAAAAAAGCATTGAACCCAATCCCCAACAGGGTCAGCGGAATGCTCATTAAAAATGTCAGGGCAATATACAACCAGATTTGAATTTCAGCCACAAATAACGAAGGAATGGGAACCCAAAAGATGTAGAAAACCCGAAAAACAATTGCAGACCAGACGACAGGCTTGTCCACTCGCCGGGTGCTCAGCCAACCGCCTGCCGGCAAAGCCAGAATCAAGGAGAGAAAAGCCGGAATCGCACTCACCAAACCAATCTGAAATGAGGTTGCACCAATGCGCACGAGGTAAACCGACAAAAATGCGATGGCACTTCCAGAAAGCACCCCATACCAGCCAATATCCAGGTATAAATGGATGAAATTGCTGCGGTGTTCCGAAGGCATATCATCCCGAAATAATGAAAAAAGAAAATTCATGGAAGAAACCTGCCAAAAAAAGCACGAATTCATTTGCAACGCGGTATTATACACGGTATGATTAAGGAAACGCATTAGAAGGAAAAGTATTGATAAAATAATCCCTATAATCATAAGTACCTAAAGCTCATTTTTCAGCCAGGTTTTGGGAAATTCATTCAGGGAAAACCGCCATGCAGAACCGATTTTTTCAAATTCTTTGGATAACCGCCCTGCTTTGGCTCGGGGCCTGCCAGCTGCCCGCGGATTCAGAAATTCAAGAGGCAGCGATTGCTTTTGGATTTTCTGAACCAGAGACCGGCGAGGCATGTGGAAGCATCGCGGTGTACCCGGATGGCACCTATATGGGGGAAGGCAGTTGCTTCCATGGAAAAATCATCCAGGGGAAAATCGGCCCAAAAGAAATCGAACAAATCCAATCCCTGATGGCTCAATACCAGGATTTAGACCTGAAAGAGGTCAATTATGAAAACTTATCTTGGATTTCCTTTTACGGTTCGGGGATTCAGACGATCCCTGAAACGGAGCAAACGATTATTGCTGCCCTCTGCCAGTCAATTTTAAATTTTTCAACCCGCGCGGGTGGCGGAACTGGCGGTTTAGAAGAGGCAATTTCATCCATCAACCCGCCCGACCCGGGAGTGTACCAACCTTTAAGCGGAGTGATGGTGGCTGCTTCCAATACAGTCAGCCAAATCAACCCGAACGGCAGCGTATCTTTTCTTTCTGACACCCTGGTCAAACCGCTTTTACCTTTAAATGGCACCATGCTGTATTTGGAGAAAGATGACATCTGGATTATCAATTCCAGTAAAGAGGAACGCAACCTGACCAATTCTCCCGACCACATTGAAAGCCAACCCGACCGGCAGCTGTTAAACGGCAGCAGGCTGGTCTTTCTCTCTCGAAAAGATGACCAACCCGAAAACTCAACCCAACTCAGCACCATTGACCTTGACGGAAAAAATTACACCATCCTTGAGAACGTACCGGATGTAACAACGTTCAGCGTTTCTTCCAACGGCACACAAATTGCCTACAGCACAGGGGATCGGGGTGGAATTCTGCAACTAAATGGAAACCAGGTAGTGAACCACATTTCCTTGGAAGCCACCCTGGCCGAGATGGGAATCACCCAAATCAGCGCCCCCATATGGGCCCCCAACGGGCAGCGCCTTGCCTGGTTGGTAGAAACCAAGCAGGCAGGTACGAGCACATGGGCCTATGCGTTTCACGATATTCAACTCGGCAGCCTGGTGCTGGTACACCCTTTTAACCTGATTAACCCGGAAAATCTACCCAACAATGGTCGCTGGAGCCCAGACAGTGCCTGGTTTGCGGTAAGCATTCGTGACACGAACTCGCAAAAAACCGGGGTTTGGCTGCTGCCTTGGGACACACAAAAAGCCGAAAAATATACCGGGAAAACCATCAATCCCATCTGGAGCCCAACGGGAGCATTGGTCGTCCAAACATTAGACCACTCCGAATGGTGGCTTTATCCCGATGTGGATGGAGCCTACCAGGTTGTGCCCGTTTTCCCCAGCGGTAGTTATATTCTGGATTGGTTTGATAACCCCATGCCCTGAAGCCATCAGAACCTGCTGCCCCCAACCCATACCCCTTAATGCACCAATGCCGTGAAAGCGGCTTGCATTGGGGAAAAACTGTGGTATAAATGGTGCTCGGAACCCAGGCATCGCTCTCGCCCTGCTTTGAGGGACCATCACAAACCACTTTTTTCTGGAAAGGAGCCTGCCGGTATGAGACCTTCCACCGGGCGAAACCTGGTTAATTGCTTATCTTGCAACATTAAGATTGATGTGGGGGAACATCCTGAAGTCGGCCAAATTGTCACCTGTAAAAACTGTGAAACCGAATTTGAACTGATTGACCTCGACCCCCTCACCCTGGATTGGCCCCTGGATGAGGAAGATGAAGAAGACCTGGACTACCTGGATGAAGATGAGGATGAAGACTTCTTCGACGACTTCGAAGACGAAGATGACGACTACGACGATGATGACGACTATTAGAGGCTAACCTGCGGCCAGCGCGTCTGGTTTTAGCGCTCGCTGACCTACTGGTCGCTGACTGGAATTGTAAACCAAAATGTGCTGCCCTGGCCTGGCCGGCTTTCAACAGAAATCCGGCCGCCATGGCCTTCCACCAGATGACGGGCAATTGCCAGACCCAGGCCAGTTCCCCCTTCTGAACGCGAACGGTCGGTTTTGAAAAATCGTTCAAAAATTCTGGGAAGATCCGTTTTGCTGATCCCTCGCCCCGTGTCTTGAACTTGAAACACAACCATATCTTCCTGTGAAAAAGCGCGCAGCGTAATTTTTCCTGGAGATGGGGTGAATTTAATGGCATTGTGAAGCAGGTTTACCAAAACCTGCTCCAGGCGGGGAGAGTCGGCTAAAACCATAGGCAGAGAATCTGGACAATCCACATCCAGAGATAGTCCGGCCCTTTCCGCCTGCAGCGACAGGCGATCCATCGTGGAGGTTAGCAAATCACAAGGAGCAGCGGGGGTCAGCTGTAATGGTACCCGGCCAGAGTCAATCCGAGCCAGTTCGAGAAGCTCTTGAACCATGAGCGTGAGTGCATCCACTTCGGTTTCCATTCGGGTAAGAAAACGGCGGGAAATTTCCGGGTCGTCCATGGCGCCATCCAACAGGGTTTCCGTGAGGGCTTTGAGCGAAGCCAAGGGGGTGCGCAGTTCATGAGAAATGTTGCTCATGAAATCCTGGCGAATGGTTTCTAATCGGCGTAGGTGCGTCAGGTCTTGCACCAAAAGCAAAGTGCTGCCTGCCAGGTCGCCCGCCAGAGGAGTGGCAATTACCTGCAGGTAAAGGCGCTGCAAGCCCACTTCCATGGTGGTTACCTGGCTTTCTTGTTCACGCACCACCGTTTCCCAGGCCTCAACCACCTGGTGGTATCGAACGACTTCAATCAAAGAACGACCCACTGCGTTATCCACCGGTATCCCAAACAGTTCTGCTGCAGCAGCGTTTGCCAGGGCAACATTGCCTGAAGGATCCACAATGAATACGCCGCTGGACATTTGCTGAAGTAAGGCGTCCATTTTGGTTTGTTCCGCCTGCAAAGCCTGGAATTGGCGGCGCAGCCGGGCAGACATAACGCTGAAGGCCCTGTCGAGGGCGTCTACTTCATTAACACCCAACCAGCGGCGCAGCCCCCAGCGCTGTGGTTCCAGGGGGGGCATACCGGCAATTTCACGCACCTGCATGGTGAGTGCTCGAAGCGATTGGGTCATCCGGCCTGTCATCACCATGCCCACCAGGCCGGTCGCCAGCACAATCCAAATTCCCACACCAATAATCGCCCGGCGCATTTGCCAGATACTCTCTTCCAGGCTGACCAGCGGGTAAGCCAGGCGAACCACGCCCAACCTTCCCTCGGGGCTGTCAATTGCTGCCGCCACGTACATATATTGCTCTTGGGTTGTTGTACTGAAGCGCAAACTGGTGCCAACATTCTCTGCCAACGCCTGGATAAATTCCGGGCGGTTGGCATGATTCACCATATCCTCCCAGGAAGAAGTAGACTCGGCCACCACCGTCCCATCGGCCAAAATCACAGTGACCCGGGTGGTTAAATTTTCAGCCCATTCAACCGTGATTGCGTTGAGTTTTTCGGAGTTTTCAGGGGCCAAATCGCCAGCGGTTACCAGGCTGGCAATCAGACGGGCTTCTTGCAGCAAACGAGTTTCAAGGCCGGATGTCAGCAGGCGGCGGTACATGCCATCCAGGTACAACTCCAGCCCAAGCAAAGACAGAATAATCAGGAGTAAAAACGGGAGAGCAAGCCGCAGCCTGAGACTCATGGAATTACCCCTCGAAACGATACCCTGCACCTCGGACGGTAACAATGCGCACCGGGTTAGCCGGGTCTGACTCAATTTTTTCGCGCAGCCAGCGCATGTGAACATCCACCGTGCGGCTGCCGCCTGTGAAGTTCCAATCCCAAACCCGTTCGAGAAGCAGGTCGCGGGTGAGCACCTGGCGGCGGTGACGGGCAAGGTAAACCAATAACTCGTATTCTTTGGGTTTCAAATCCAACACCCGGCCTGAAAGCCGAACCTCCCGGCGCAGTAGATCAATGGTAAGGTTGTCAAACACGAGGCTTTCGCTGCTTTCCTGGGCAACTGCCGCAGCATCCTCACGGTCCATGCGCACCCGGCGAATGGCTGCTTTGATGCGGGCAAGCAGTTCGCGCATGCTGAAGGGCTTACTGATGTAATCATCGGCGCCCATTTCAAGGCCAACCACACGGTCAATTTCGCTGTCGCGTGCAGTGAGCATGATGATGGGGATTTTCGACTCCTGGCGAAGAATTCGACACACCTCAATTCCGTCCAGAACAGGCAGCATGACATCCAAGACCACCAGGCCTGGTTTCAACTTGCGCGCCAATTCCAGGCCAGTCTGACCATCGCCAGCCAAATGAACCTGGTAACCTGCGCTTTTCAGGCTGTAGGCCAGGGTTTCCTGCAAGGCAGGTTCGTCTTCGATTACAAGGATAATATCCGACATAGGTATCTCTAGAACGATTATACAACATTAATGTTAACGTCAAGACGGGCTATCTATTAACATAGGCTTTTCTCAACGTCCGAAACGCCAGGGGAAACCCGGTGCTCCCGCCCGAAATGCTCCACCCCAGGAAGGCTGAGGCATTTAACCCCAAAAAACAGACGGGAGGCTGGATGCCTCCCGTCTGTTGAACTGAATTAAAAAGAGAGATGGATCAGGAAATTAGCCGCGCTGTTCGAAGGGCACGAAATCGCGCAGCCAGTGACCTTTGTAAATCTGGCGGGGGCGGGCAATTTTCTGCTCGGGGTCGGCCAGCAGCTCCTGCCACTGGGCCAGCCAGCCAATGGTGCGCGGGATGGCGAAGAGCACCGGGAACATTTCGGTCGGGAAGCCCATGGCCTGGTAAATGATGCCAGAGTAGAAGTCCACGTTGGGGTACAGTTTGCGGCTGACGAAATAATCGTCTTCCAGGGCGATTTTTTCGAGTTCCAAGGCAATATCCAGCAGGCGGTTGCGGCCGGTGACTTCGAAAACTTCATCGGCAATCTTCTTAATGATGCGGGCGCGCGGGTCGTAGTTTTTATAGACACGGTGGCCAAAGCCCATGAGCAGGCGTTCGCGGCTTTTCACTTTTTGGACAAAGTCGGGGACGTTTTTGACATCCCCAATTTCCAACAGCATGCGCACAACTTCCTCATTGGCGCCGCCATGCAGCGGGCCGTACAGGGCGCCAGCCGCACCGGCAACTGCCGAATACGGGTCAGAATGGCTGGAACCTATCACCCGCATGGTCGCCGTGCCGCAGTTCTGTTCGTGATCGGCATGCAGAATGAAGAGCACATCCAGGGCGCGTTCAAGTTCGGGTTTTGGTTTGTACTTGGATTCGGTCATCCGGTCCAGCATGTTGAGGAAGTTGCCGGGGTAGCTCAGGTCGTTATCGGGGTAGACGTAGGGCAGGCCGCGGGTGTGGCGGTAAGAAAAGGCGGCAATGGTCGGGGCCTTGGCAACCAGGCGGACAATTTGTTTGTGGCGAATTTCAGGGTCGGAAATATTGCGGGCTTCGGGGTAAAAAGTCGAGAGGGCGGCCACAGTGCTGATGAACATGCCCATGGGGTGAGCGTCGTAGCGGAAAGCCTGCATGAGGGTTTTGATGTTCTCATGAACAAAGGTGTGGTGCAGAATATCGTGTTCCCAGGCGGCGTATTGTTCTTTGTTGGGCAGTTCGCCGTTCAGCAGCAAGTAGGCAACTTCGAGGTAATTGCAGTTTTCGGCAAGCACATCAATCGGGTAGCCGCGATAGCGCAGAATGCCTTTATCACCATCAATATAGGTGATGTTGCTGCGGGTGGAGGCTGTATTCATAAAAGCCGGGTCGTAGCTCATCAGGCCAAAATCATCTGCATCTACTTTTATGTTTCGCAGATATTTGGCATCTATGGTGCCATCAGAAACCGGCACTTCGTAGGTTTTACCGGTCCGGTTGTCGGTAATGGTTAACGTTTCACTGCTCATGCGCTTTTCTCCTGAGTGAATTCGGGTTAAAGATTGGTTTTAGCGGTATTTGCCTGGACGCCGCTGGCGGAAGCCTTGAGGGCGGCTTTTTCTTCCTCATCCAGGTCGTATTCAATAATTTTCTCGACACCATTGCGGCCCAGCATGACCGGAGCGCCAAAGAAGAAGCCGTTCAGACCATACGCGCCATCCATGTAGGCGGCTGCAGGGATAATCAACTTCTTGTCTTTCAAAATGGCATCCACCATCTGGGTGACAGCAACTGCAGGGGCGTAGTAGGCGCTGCCTGTTTTGAGAAGGGAGACGATTTCGCCGCCGCCTTTGCGGGTGCGGTCCACAATTGCGCCGAGCCGGTCGGCAGGCAGGTATTCGCGCAGCGGTATGCCCGCGATATTGGAATGACGGGTCAGCGGAACCATTTCATCCCCGTGGCCGCCGAGGACATAGCAGAAAATATTTTCTACGCTGACGTTGGTTTCCATGGCTACAAAGGCCCGCATACGGGCGGAGTCGAGAATCCCGGCCTGGCCGACCACCCGGTGGGCAGGCAGACCGCTGGTTTTCCAGGCGACATAGCACATCACATCCAGCGGGTTGGTAAGGATGACGTATATGGCGTTGGGAGAGCCTTTGATGGTCTCTCGGGTTGCGTTGGCAACGATTTCGGTGTTCATGTTCTGCAAATCATCGCGGCTCATGCCAGGCTTGCGGGCCAGGCCAGCGGTGATGACGATAATGTCGGAGCCAGCAGTGGCTTCATAGCTGTTGCTGCCAACCACTTTGACATCCTTGCCAATGACGGGCATGGCTTGCTGCAGGTCCAGGGCTTTTCCCTGGGGCATGCCTTCAACAATGTCCACCAATACAATATCAGCCAGCTCTTTTTCAGCCAGCCAATGGGCAGTGGTTGAGCCAGTCATCCCGGCGCCGATAATAGAAACTTTAAAATTAGCCATAGGTCACTCCATTCTGAGAATTTTTGTTTTACGCAGCAAAGCTGCGCTTAATCACGCACCAATTAGCAAGTTTTGTTAATAGGGATATGTATTATACCGATGCCGAATCCAAAAAAACAGGGTTGGTGAATTTAACACCAACCCTGTTTGGGTGTAGATCATTCGTGTTCCTCCAGGAACCGGTTGGCCATAATGGCAGCGGCAGCGCCCATCCCAGCCGAAGTAATTACCTGCCGGAAGACCGGGTCTGCGGCCTCACCCGCCGCATACACCCCTGGAACACTGGTTTCCATACGGGTGTTGGTAACAATGTAACCATCTTTCATATTCAACTGACCTTCAAACAACTCGGTGTTGGGCGTGTGGCCAATGAAAATGAAGACGCCGTCCACTGTTTTTTCAGCAGTTTCGCCGGTTTTGACATTGCGCAGCAAAGCAGATTGAACTTCGCCATTTCCCTGGATGGAATCAATTACCGTGTCCCAAATAAAACTCATTTTGGGGTTATCTTCTGCGCGTTTTTGCAGAATTGCCCCGGCGCGCAGGGTGTCGCGGCGGTGAACCAGGGTAACATGATTGGCATAGCGGGTGAGGAACAAGCCTTCTTCCAGGGCGCTGTCGCCGCCGCCAACCACAATCACCTCTTTTTCTTTGAAAAACCAGCCATCGCAGGTGGCACAGTAGGAAACGCCGCGGCCCGTAAAGCCTTCTTCGCCAGGAATACCCAGCTTGCGCGGGGTGGCACCCGTGGAAATGATCAGGGTTTCGGCAAGATAAACGGCATTATAGGTGGTGATGCGAAACGGGCGCTGGGAAAGGTCTACGGCAGTGGCGGTGTCATATTCCACCTGGGTGCCAAACCGTTCGGCCTGCTCGCGAAATTTGTCGGCCAGTTCAGGCCCGCCCACGCCTTCTGGAAAACCCGGGTAATTCTCCACGACATGGGTAATGGCTACCTGCCCTCCCAGCTGCATGCCGGTGAGTAAAAGCGGTTTGAGTTCCGCCCGGGCCGCGTAGAGGGCCGCGGCAAAACCAGCCGGCCCACCGCCCAGAATGACGGTTTTGTAAGGGCCTTTTACTTCCTGTTCGCCCTTACCAGACAATGAAAGTCCAGAAAAATTGAGATCCATATCACTCCTGAAAATTGCGCCAGCAGCAGCAAGTTGGGGGGATTCAAAACAGATTCGCTGGCGTGATCATGTTTTCGTTTTGATTGCGATCAGCGGTTTTTTGAACCTTGCCAACCGCATTCGCACAATTCTTAGACGCTGTGTATAAGGGAAATTTTACCGCAGAGATTTAAATCCGGAAGGCCACCCTGGTGCGTGGGCGGCCTTCCGGACCTTCAGGAGGTATTAGCGGCTCAGTCCTTACAGAGTGATTTTCTTCAGGACCTTGCTTCAGGAGCATCTTTAGTTTACACCCAGAGCCCAGGTTGCGCTATTGGTAAAATATCCAAATTTCAAGGCGTCTGATTTGTACAATATATCCAATTAGCCCCCCACAGGGGGTGTTTGGGGAGAATTTTCCAGGAGGTTTGCTGTCGGGTCAGCTTTGAGCGATCTTGTTTGACCCAAAACTTCAGAGAGATCCAAACCCCCATCCATTACCTGACCACACCGGTCTCGAGAAGCAGAATCATAATTACCAAAAAGGAGAGGCCAGCCAGCAAAAACAGGGCAATCCAGGCGGCAAGTTTGACATTGTCGCGGGGTTTTTCACCCCAAATCTTGCCGGTTTGCCCGTTTACAAGCAGGGAAAACCGCTGTCCATGGTAAGTATATGAACCCAAATAAAAAGGCAGCAAAAGGTGTTGGAAGCTGACATCGCCCCAACTGGAAACGCCCAGCTTCAGGCTGCGCTTTTGGCTGCCCACTTCCACCAGGCCAGGCACACGGGCGCGCAGCCCAGCCATCACCTGCTCGCGAGCGTCCAGCGAAGCATCCGAAAGGGAGCGGTCGAAGGTTAGCGCTGGCCAACCAGCAACATGGTCTGGGGTAAATTCCACCACGCTGTTCAGCTCAAAAGGGTTCACCCTGGCTGCCTGTCGCCAGGGCAGTGCCGTGGAACCGGGTGCGAGAATGTCTTTGAAAAATTCGGTATACACGCCGCTGCGCGGCTCCCACTGCTCCTGACCGCGCATATTGTTATTCACCATCACCTCGCACGACCAGGGAACCGCGAGATACCCATCGAAACGCCAGAAAGGCAGGTACACAGGGCGAAGTTCCAGGCGGCGAGCCTGCTGTTTGATATCGTCCGGGGTGAGCCAGCCTTCTGCTAACCAGGCCCGCGCCTGGGTTTCGGCCTGTTCTGGCAGGAATTTGAACAGGATGATGCCATTGGGGTCATATAGCTCCAGGGGGGTTTCCGGACGAACCAGCGAATTTGAGCCGCAGTAGGGGCAGGCGATGGTTTTGGTTTCCGGGGGAAGCAGAGAATCGGCCCCACAGCGCTTGCAAACCAATGCCAACCGGGTAGAAGCCCAGGCGTGGGCAGCAGAAGTGTGCATGGCCACATGGAAGGAATCATCGCCAAATGCGCCGAGGGAACGTTCGGCATCTGCAATCACATGCCCGCAGTACTCGCACACCAGGTCCTGCTTTTGCGGGTCGAAACGCATCCGCCCGCCACATTGGGGGCAGGTGAAGGTTGCCGCAGCGCTGGCAGAAACCAGGCCAGCCGCTTGGGATGAAAAAGGTGTGGCTTCTGGCGCTGAAGATTGCCCCAAACTGCCCTGCAGCTTAAGCAGGGCTTTGCGCGCCGCTTCGTTGGTTGGGTCCAGGGCCAGGGCTTTTTCTAGGTGTTCGCGCTGTTCCTGGGGGTCATCGGTAATTGCCGCCATCCAAAACCAGGGACGGGGGTCATTGGGGCGTTCATAGGCAGCACGGGTGAGCAACCGCCGGGCGAGGCCTCTTCGCCCGCCCCGGGCAGCGGTAATTCCTTCTCGCAGAATCACCTCATATTCTTCTCGTTGAAACCCCTTTCCTCCACCTGCATCAAACCGATCAAACATTGGGTGTTCTCCCTTTCCAGCGCAAACCTTTTGGGTAATGATTTTTTAATATACCACGAACCCGCTTGCCCCAACCCAGGGAAAACCCGTCCACACACACCAGGGTCCAGCCATCCACGCCCGGGGAAGGCAGCACTTCGCCAGATAGGTAAGCGCCAATTTCTGGAGAGGAGGCGGGGTAAGAAACCACCCGGCGCACTTCACCAGGCCTGGCAGCCAACGCCAGGGCATGAGATGGCTCAAAACGACCCGGGCGGGCTTCGCCTAACCACCAGCCCGGGTGAATGACCTTCAGGCCGTGCAAATCCAGGGAAGGGTCCGGCAGGCGATACACATAGCTGCCCACCAGGGCCAGGTTTGCCAGGTCTGGGGCGGTTTGAAACGCATCCTGCCAGAATGCACTGAACTGCGCCTGGACGGGGGCGGGCAACCTGCTTCCCGTAGGGAGTGAGGGGTGCGCTTTGGTGCGCTTTGGGGTAGGGGTTTCTGGCTCTGGAACTCCCTGGCAGCGCAGCAGGGCGATGAAATGACCTTCCCCCGGAGAAGCATGGGGGAAAATCCGCACGGTTTGGGCCAGTTCAGCAGGACCACCAGGGTACCAACTTTGCCTGCCCGGTTGAAAACCAGGAAAGCGGGACACAGGCACCAGTGAAAATTTGGGGTTTTCTTGCAAAAATTGGGAAATTACCCCCTCGTTTTCTTCGGGGGCAAAGGTGCAGGTGGAGTAGACCAACCAGCCGCCAGGGCGCACCATCTGCGCTGCTGGAGACAGGATGGAACCCTGGCGCAGGGCACATCCCTGAACCAGTTCCGGCGACCATTCTGCCAGGGCAGCCGGGCTTTTGCGGAACATGCCTTCGCCAGAACAGGGAGCGTCCACCAGCACCCGGTCGAAATAACCAGGGAAGCGCTGCGCCAGGCGCTCCGGGGTTTCATTAAGCACAATCGCATTGCGCACGCCCCAACGTTCCAGGTTTTCGGCCAGGTCCCAAACGCGTTGGGGGTGAATTTCATTGGCAACCAACAGGCCCTGGCCCTGCAGTGCGGCGGCGACCTGGGTGGCTTTCCCGCCAGGGGCTGCTGCCAGGTCGAGCACCCTTTCGCCAGGCTGCGGTGCTAACACCTGGACCACAGCCCCAGCGGAAGGCTCTTGCAGGTAATACACACCTGCAGCATGATGGGGGTGTTTGCCAGGGGCATCATCGTCCAACAAAATTGCCCCTTCGGGCAGCCAGGGGTTGGGCTGGTGGGCAAAGGGCAGGCTGGCCAGATATGCTTCTGGTTGAATTTTCAGGGGGTTCACGCGCAGCCCAACCCGGGGTACGTTTTCAAATTCCGCGAGAAAAGCGCCTGCCTCTGCACCCAGCAAACGCTCCATCCGGGAGATGAACTTTTCGGGCAAAGAAATTCCTGGCATGCCGGGGCAATCACTCAAACCGGAATCGGGCTGCGCCAACTACGAAAAAGATTGCTGCAAACCCTAGCAGCACCCCGGCTTCGGGCAAGACATCCACCAGCCCCTTGCCACGCAGCACAAGGTCGAGCATGCCTTGCATGGCCCAACTGGTGGGCAGCACTTTTACCGCGGTGCGCACAAATTCTGGAAACAACTCAATCGGATACCAGCAGCCGCCCAACAGCGCCATCACCATGCCCAACATAATGCTCAAGCCATTGGCCTGGCCGTCGGTTTTAACGAAAGCACCCAACATCGTCCCCATGGCTGCCCCGGCCAGAATAAAAGAAAACAAAATCACCGCCAGCGCTGGCAGGTCGCGGCCCCAACCCAGTTTCATGACATAAACGCCAAAAGCAACCAACAAGGCAACCTGAACCACCGCCACCGCAACCTGGCCCGTTATGGTGCCCAGGATAAAGGTGGCCTTCGCAGTGGGGGTGACCAGCAAACGCCGCAAGGTGCCCTGCTGGCGTTCGAAGGCATACATGGCAGAAATGCCTAACAAAGGAATAAAGACCCAGGTTATCAGCTGCCCGGCAGACGAATTGGCAGCGGGGTCGTATTCCACCTGGTCGGGGGTGCTGCCCCGCACCACCTGGACCCGCTGGGGCATGTTCTTGACTTGTTCCTGGGCTGCTTGAAAGGCCTGCTGGTAATAAGCCTGGCGATCGGCTTCGGACGCAAATGGGCGCAGGCGTTCGGCTTCTTCCACGCTTAAACGGGCAATTTCAACGGCGCTGCCCACCTGCCGGCTGATGGTCTGCAAGGCCCGTTGGACCACCTGGGCATTCAGGCTGTTGGGCTGCATGCGTAAATCAAGTTGAGATTCGCCCGAAGCCAGCGCCGCAAGGTCAAATCCAGCGGGAATGACCAGAACTGCAGAGACTGTGCGTTCATCAAAAGATTCCTCTGCTTCTTCCTGAGAAACCAACCTGGGCTGGACCGCGGTGGAGCGCTCCAGCGAGGCAATCACTTCAACGCTCAAGGTCGTTTGCGCTTCGTCCACCACCAAGACCAGGATGCGAGAATCGGCATCGCCAGAGGGAGTGCCGCCAGCGAGCAAGAAGGTGAAAAAGAGGGGCAAAACAATAAAAAACAACAATTCTGAGGCGCTTGAAAAGCGAATCAGGGCATCTTTCCAACTGATTGCGAATATTTTCTGCAAGGGGGAGTTTTGGAAGTTCATGGCTTTACCTTTGCACAACGGTCTGGCGGTTAAACAAAACAAGGGCAGCGCCAAACAAAACGCCACCCATCACCATAAGCGCCAAAAGAGGCTCGCCCAGGTCGGCCAATGTGCCGCCCAGGGCAAGGGTGGTGAAGCCATCCAGCCCCCATGCGTTGGGGGTAATCCGGCTGACCAGGCGAATGGCTGGCGGTAAATTGTTAAGCGAAATGAAAGACCCGCCCAGAATGCCAAAGGTGAGCATCAACGCCGAACCGAGGCTGCTGGCCTGGCCGGGGGTGCGCACCAACGCGGTGAGCAGCATTCCCCACCCTGAAGCCCCAAACACCGCCGCCAGGATCAGCGCTGCCACACCAAGCGGGTCACCCCAGTTCAGCGAAAACAGCAGGCCAGAGCCGCCAATCAGAATCACCAACTGCGCCACCCCTGTGAGAAAAATCCCCACTACCTTGCCGCCCAACACCTCAGCAGTTGTCGTTGGTGAAACCAGCAAACGGGGCAGCGTGCCCAGGTTTCGTTCCAACAAAATGGATCGGCCTCCATACGTAACAGTAAACATCAGGAACATCAGTGCCATGCCGGGAGCCAGGTAGGCCAGGACATCAAAACCCGTTTCTTCTTCGGCGGCCTCGGTAGATTTTAGAAGCACCACTTCTTCCGCAACCCGGTCCGACATGCGCTGCCCGATTTCCGAGCCTAATTCGGCAATTTGGGTTGGGTCGGGCGCAATGATCCCGGTCAACAGCAAGCGCGATATGGCTACCTCGCCGCCAATCCGGGCAATTTCCACCCGCCCGACAAACTCGTCTACAATGGTCTGGACAATACCCGAACTGGTCGGGCGCGAGGGGTTGGCATAAACTTCAATCATCACCTTTTCTGCAGCGCTTTGGGAAGCGGCGGGGTCGGGGATAATGCTGGTGGTAAACCCGGCCGGGATAAAAACCACTGCGGCAACCTGGTCTTCATCCACCTGTTTGCGAGCCAGGGCCAGGTCGGTTTCCAGGGTGGGGGCCAGCAGGTCGGCCAGGTCTTCTGAAGTAAACACATCCACCAGGGCGTTGCCCAACTGGTTGTTGTCCTGGTTGACCATCACGACGGGGATATCCCCCAAACCAGAAGAACTGCTGCCTGAAAAGCGGCCCGTGACAAAACCCAACCCGACCGTGAGCAAAAAAGGCGCCAGGAGCATCAGGGTCAGTGCAGCCCGGTCTCGAAAGGCCAGGCGGACATCTTTGAATCCAATTTGAATCATCTTTAACATCATACACCGCCTGCAGTGGCTCAGTCGCGCAGCGCCCGGCCAGTCAGGTGCAAAAAGACTGCTTCGAGGTTGGGCTCTTCAATATCTACCGAACGGATGCGATAGTGGTCTTCGTTAGCCAGGGTGACCACTGCCGCCAGGATATCTTCGGCGTTGGGGGTCATGACCTGGAGGGTATCTTCCTGAACATTGACCTGATGCACCAGGGGCAGGCCTCGAACCCGCTCCCCCAACGGGCCGGCCAGGGGAGAGCCCGAAGCGGCTGCATCTTCAACCTGTGGGCCGCCAGCCAGGGTAATGACCAGGGTTTCCATATGCCCGACCTGGCGGGTGAGTTCGGCCTGGGTGCCGATGGCAATTAATTCACCGTGATCAATAATGCCCACCCGGTGCGAAAGCTCCTGGGCTTCTTCCATATAGTGGGTGGTGTACAGAACCGTCATGCCGGCCTGGTTAAGGGCTTTCACGGTGTCGAGAATCGCACGGCGCGATTGGGGGTCAATCCCTACGGTCGGCTCGTCCATAAAAAGCAGGCGGGGCTGATGCAGCAGCCCCACGCCAATATTCACACGGCGTTTCATCCCGCCAGAATACGTTTTCACCCGCTGGTTGGCTTTATCCACCAACCCGATTTCCTCAAGAACCTGCTCCACTCGGGCTTTCAACGCTTTGCCAGCCAGGCCGTACATCTGCCCCCAAAACACCAGGTTTTCGCGGGCGGTCAGGTCATCATACAGGGCAATTTCCTGGGGCACCACACCAATGAGCTTGCGAACAGCCATCGGGTCTTTGAGAACCGAAAACCCCCCAATAGTGGCATCGCCGCTGGTGACCTGGTAAAGGGTGGACAGCATGGAGATGGTGGTGGTTTTACCAGCCCCATTTGGGCCAAGCAGGCTGAAAATTTCACCTTCCTGGATTTCGAAGCTCACCTCCTTGACGGCGGTGAAATCCCCATATTTCTTAACAAGCTGGTTAACTTGTAAAATTGCTGACATCCAATCCTCCTGAAAAAAAATTTGCCAGTTTATGGGTTCCTGGCGGTTGCTCACCGATTCGCCCGTACCCCAAGGCCGGGGGGCAGAGGTGAGGCACTGCTATCCTTAATTATATACCTTTAGCCAAAAATTCTGCTGAAAGTTAAGGATTTTTAATAGGATACGACAATTACACAGAGGGCCACGGAGAAACACTGAGAGCCACTGAGATATTTTTAAAAAAACTCGGTGGCTCTCTGAATTTTTTCTCTGGGGTCTCGGTGTAATCGGAATTGCAAAGCCGGTTTAGCGCAAAACCGGGAGGTTGCTTCGTCCCTGGGGAGGCTTGCAACGGCCTATTAAGGATGTCATTCGTCGGTTCAGGAGGGGCGCTGGCGGGGCGGTTGTCCGAGCATCTTATGAATCCGCAAAGTCAGCTGCAAGGCCAGGCGGGTTTCGGGGTCGTCCAGGTCGAGGCCAGTGATTTCTTTGATGCGCTCCAACCTGTAGAGCAGGGTGTTGCGGTGAATATAAAGCGCGTTGGCGGTCTTTTTCAGGTTGCCATTGCGTTCAAAGTAGGCATCCAGGGTTTTAATCAACTCATCCCCACTTTCATAACCCAGCAGCGGGCCCAGCAGTTCCTGGTAGAAGTCGCTCAATTCTGGGCTGTGTTCCACCTGGAGCAGCAGGCGGTAAACCGAAAGGTCCGGAAAGTAAAGCGGGCGGTTTTCACTGAGCCGGCGAGCCATCTCAAGGGCCTGGCCTGCCTGGCGAAAGGTTTCGTTCCAACTGGCCAGCTCTGAAGCGGGGAAGCCAATCCCGCAGCGTGGGTTCGAGTCGGGAAAATTCAGCATCGCCTTATCCAGCACGCTGCGCCCCAGGGCAATGGCCGAATCTGGACGGGCCTGGCCAGCGCCCACCTCGCAAAAGCACACGACTTCTTCTTCCAGCTGCGTAACCAGCACCTTAAGCTCGCTACGGGCTACCTCGCCATTCACCAGGGTTTCGAGCCGCCGGTAAGAGGGGTGCGCATCGGCGCTCCAACAAAACCGCAGGCAGACATGCGCCTGGGCCATATCCAGGCCAATTTCCTGGGTCCACAGGCGAGCATCGCGCGGCGAAAGTTCGCCTTGCAGCAGTGCACTGAGCCAGTCTCCCTTCAGGCGTTTTTCAGTTTCCCGAATGGCTTTTGAGCGGGACATTTCCATGGCCACCACTTCTGCACCCTGTTCAACAATCACCCGATCCAGGTCGTCTAACTCACCCACCCTACCCACCAGGGAAAGATACCCCCGGGCCATACCACCCACGTTGATGGGCGCAACCAGCCGTTCGCAGGTCTCGGTCAGCCCCTGGCTGAGCAAGGCGTTTTGCTTGCCCGCTTCTTTGCGGTCGCGCAAAACAATCGGCAAACTTTCCACATCTTCCAGGTGGAGCGAGATTTTTTCCCAGGTTGGGCGAAATGCAGCGGGAATGGATTGGGCAAGGCTGCTCAGGTATTTATCTTGAACCAAAACCGCTTTCCCACTCATTTCACGCAGTTCCTCAACCAGGGCGTTTAAACCCGCGCCTTCTGCCTCCAGTTGGGAAAGCCGGGCGCTGAATTTATTGCCCCATTCCATCAGATGGGCGCGCTGGTTGACCAGGATGGTCAGCAGCATGCGAAAGGTTTCCACAAAATCGGTTTGATGGGGCAGGCAAACCACCGGAATGCCCACCTGGCTGAATTGGGGCAGGTTGACGGGCATCCCCACAACGATGATCACGACAATGCCGTGCTTTTGGGCCAGCCGGGCATGTTCAACCGAAACCTGCTGGCTGTCCACCAGCCAGGCCTCACCACCCTTGGCCAGTTCCACGTTGCCCATCACCCAGGTTACCAGGGTGTCGTCCGGGGCCGGGGAAGCCCAGACCACGCCCTCAGGCGAAGCCAGGCGCAGCAGGGTAGAAAGAGGAATCGAAGGGTATGCCATGGGGAGAAGTGTATCATAAATAAAAGCCCAGGATGCGATAAAACAACTTTGAATTGCTCCGATTTAGGACTGCTGGTTCTAACAACTTTTCGTGCTCTCATCCCCATATCCCAGCCTGAGTTGGTACAATAACCCAAACGGGTGGTATGTCCCCCGGTGAGTCTTACAACCATTTTTCAAGCGAGGTACTGCATGTTTTACAATCTTGTTCTTGGCGTTCATTCCATTAATCGCTATGTTGTATTCTTTTTATTGTTAGGTGCTGTTGTCCGGGCATTTTTGGGCTGGCAGCAGAAAAAGGCCTGGAGCGAACAAGACCGCAAAATTCTCCTGTTCACCACCATTGCCATGGATATCCAACTGACCCTGGGGATTATTCTGTACATCATCAGCCCCATTGTCCAGGCCGCACTGCAAGACATGGGTACAGCAATGGGAATCGCGGTGCAGCGGTTCTATGTATTGGAACATGCTTTTTACAACCTGCTTGCCGTCACCGCAGCCCACATCGGCAGCAGCCGGGTAAAGAAAGCCGCAGATGCCCTCAAACAGCGCACAGCCCTGGTGTTCATGGGCCTGGCCTTCTTGCTGGTTTTGCTTGGCATGCCCTGGGACCGAATTCTTCCCTCCTTTTTGGGCGGGTTCTAAACCCAAGGCCTGATGATGAGCCACACCGAATTTGTCACCACCGGGCGGGGACTGCGCCGCGACATCCCGCCCATGCGTTTGTATGAAAAGGCCAAACGCCTGGGCATTTGGAACCCCAGCGAGATTGACCTGAGCCAGGATAAACGCGATTGGCTGTCCTTCAGCGCACCCGAAAAAGATCTGGTTCTCCGGCTCACTTCGCTTTTCCAGGCCGGGGAAGAAGCCGTCACCCTCGACCTGCTGCCGCTCATCATGGCGATTGCAGAAGAGGGCCGTTTGGAAGAAGAAATGTTCTTAACCACATTTCTGTTCGAAGAAGCCAAGCACACCGACTTTTTCGCCCGTTTCCTGACTGATGTGGCCGGGGTTCACGGCAACCTGGAACATTATCACAGCCCAAACTACCAGGCAATTTTTTATGAAGCCCTTCCCGAAGCCTTAAACCGCCTGCGCGTGGACCGGTCTCCTGAAGCGCAAGTGATTGCCTCAGCCACCTATAACATGATTGTAGAAGGCGTGCTGGCTGAAACCGGCTACCATGCCTATTACACCATGCTGGCAGCCAACAAGCGGCTGCCGGGCGTTCAAAAAGGCATCGCCCACCTGAAACAGGATGAGTCCCGGCATATTGCCTATGGCATTTTCCTGATTTCTCGGCTGATTGCAGAAAACGACAGCCTCTGGCAGGTGTTGGAAGACCAAATGAACACCCTCTTCCTGCCTGCGGTTGGGGTGATTGCAGATGGGTTGGCCCCCTACAATCCCATTCCTTTTGGGTTGGAAGAAAGTGTCTTCGTAGATTACGCCGTCTCGCAATTCAACAAACGCATGGATCGGATTGAAAAAGCGCGCGGGGCAAGCCTGGATGAAATCTACCGGGTAACCCAACAGGCCATTGACACCGACGAGGCGTGAAGATGAAGCCCACCACCCCCGACGCGAATTACTTTATTCCACCCCAGGCAGGTGCGCTGCGCCTGGCTGGGGCAGACCGTGTGGACTACCTGCAGCGCCAGACCACCAACGACCTGCGCCCCCTGGCAGGCTTTCGCAGTGCCGCCAGCGGCCCGTCAATTACCACCGTCCTGACCAACCCGATGGCGCGTATTTTGGATGTGCTGCATCTCGTTCCAGAAGACGATGCACTGCTGGCACTCACGCTGCCAGGGTATGCAGAAGCCACCTTCACCTTCCTGCGCAAGCGAATTTTCTTTAACGACAAAGTCACCCTGGTGAATGCCAGCCAGGCGGTTTTCCAGGCGCTGCTCAATGGGCCGCATGCACCCGAAGCCCTGGCGAGGCTGGGGCTTGCCCCAGCTGCACCTGGCCAGTTTGCTGCTGGGGAACTTGCCGGGCGGCTTGTTAAAATCCTGGGAACGCCCGGGCTGCAAGGTCCTGGCTTCCGGCTGGTTGGTCCTTCTGAGCAGGCCCCCGAGTTTGAAGCCGCCCTGAAGGAGGGTGGCTTTGAACGGCTGGACGATGCAGCCTTTGAAACCCTTCGCATTGAATCGGGACTTCCGGCTGCCTTCCACGAACTTGTCGAAGAATACACACCTCTCGAAGCCGGGCTGCAGGATGCCATCAGCCACACCAAGGGATGCTACACCGGCCAGGAAGTGATTGCCCGCCAGATCACGTACGATAAAATCACCCGTTCCCTGGTGGGCGTCCGTCTTGACGGCCCGGCTGCAGCAGGGGAGCCTGTCACCTGCGAAGACAAACCCGCCGGAACCCTGACGTCGTTCACCCAATCCCCCCATTTTGGACCGGTTGCCCTGGCCATTCTCAAACGCCCCTACTTTGCCCCGGGTACCCGGGTAACCATCCAATCGGGCGAGCGAATCATGATCGGCAAAGTGTGCGCGCTGCCCTTTGCATAACCCTGCTGCACCGGGCAGACCGGGCGCTGGATAGCCCCAGGCAAAAAGGCATAAACCAGAAGGTGCTCACGTGAAAGCACAATTCCCCATCCCTGATCTTCTCCCCACCCCAAAGCCTGGGGTGGGGTTGGAAGGTTAGAACCGCAAATTATCACAACATTTGCGGTAACCTTCCCATATCTACTGGGCACCAGACCTGGTAACTGGGAGTATACTTGTAGGCATCATTCAATGAGGTGATCCAAAATGAGCAAAAAAAGGTCTTCTGCCCGAAAAAGAATTGATGAAATCAACTCAGCCATCTGGCTGATTGGGTTAGGCGTTTTGTTTCTAACCGACTTGTTTTGGCCCGGAATTTTGATTTTAGCCGGGATAGCCATGATTGTGCGCAGCCTGATGATCAACAACCTCAATGAAGAAGAGGAAAGCAGCGAACCACCGACTGTAACGGTGACCCCGGACGAAGCACCCGCCCCCGCACCGGTGGTGGTGCCTGCCGTGGCGGCCGCTTTGCCACCTGCTGCGCCCGACCCCAATGCCATTCCCGACCCGCTTTCGGGTGAAATGCCCACGCCCATCCCGGCCTTCGCCAAATGGCTGCCAGAAGCCTGCCCCGAATGCGGCGGCCCCCTGGTGTATGAAAAAATGCACTGGCAAAGCCCCTCTTCTGCAGAATGCCCGTACTGCCATACCCTGGTAGAAGAAAAACCGGCCAACCCTCACCCAGAAGCATAAAGATGACCACCGAATTTGAAGGCCGGGTTGCGCTGGTCACGGGCTCCGGGCGAGGGATTGGCCGGGTGATCGCACTGGAATTTGCCCGGCGCGGCGCCGATGTGGTGGTCAATTTCTTCCGCAACCGGGCGCCTGCCGAAGAAACCGCCGCCCAGGTTGCGGCCCTCGGCCGCAAAGCCCTGGTGGTCAAAGCCAACGTAGGCGAAATTGAAGAGATCGAGCGGCTCTTTGCCGAAACCGAAGCCGTTTTTGGGCGTTTAGATTTTTTGATTCACAATGCCGCTTCAGGGTTCAACCGCCCTGCCCTGGAACAAAAACCAAAAGGCTGGGATTGGACCATGAACATCAACGCCCGTTCGCTGTTATTTGCAGCCCAAAAAGCCGCACCGCTGATGGCGCGGCAAGGCGGCGGGGCTATGGTTGCCATCAGCAGCCCCGGCTCAACCCGGGTGCTGCCAGATTACGTGGTGGTAGGCGCCAGTAAGGCCGCCCTGGAAGCCGTGACCCGCTACCTGGCTGTGGAACTGGCCGGGCACCAGATTGTGGTCAATGCCATTTCCCCCGGTGTGGTGGAAACCGACGCGCTCAAACACTTTTCCGTCATGCGGGAAGACGACCAATTATTAGAACGGGCAGCCAGGCTGGTGCCAGCTGGCCGGCTGGTAACGCCAGAAGATGTGGCTGGCCTGGCTGCTTTTTTGTGTTCGCCAGCGGCCAGCATGATTCGCGGCCAGGTGATTGTTTTGGACGGTGGTCAGACCCTAACCGTCACCCAGGCATAACCCGGGAGACCCCGGCTCAACGCGTGCGCTCAACCCGGAACGCAGAAAATTCGCCGGTTGCCGGCAAACGCTGCAGCTTCACCTGGGAAACAAACGCAGAAGACGGGCCTTTGTGCAATGCGGCAACCAGTTTGTCCATTTCCCCTTCAGGGCCTTCTGCAACCACTTCCACAGTACCTTCCCATCGGTTGCAAACCCAACCCACTAACCCAAGCCGCAGGGCGTTTTCCATCACAAAATAGCGAAACCCAACCCCCTGAACGCGTCCTTCGACCAGGGCGTGAATGCGAATCCTTTGGGACATGGGTCCTCCTTGCCAACCGGGGGTTGAAACTTGGCCTTACTTGCGGCTTACCCAAACCAGGGGGTCATCCCCCGGGCTGGACTGCCGGGTGTAGGCCATCAGAATAATGGGGATGCTGAAGATTACCAGAACCAGGCCAACCCAGGGAGCCAATCCCTGAACAATCACCGCTGTATAGCGTTCCCCAAAGGCCTCCGAACGCCAGGCTCGCTCAAGCTGGGTCAGGGGCTGGTCTACAGGCTCAACCCGGGTGCCGAGGGCGCAGCTTGCCCCAGAAGCGTAATTGGCCAGCATGGCCCGGATGCCAGCAGAGCCGTATTGTTCGAAGAGGAAATCCACAAAAGCAGAAGATTGGGCATAGGCCGTCAGAGCCACCCCGGCTTCGCGAGGAAAACCCTCGCAGAGCTGAGCAAACGGGATAATCTCGCCGGAAGTGTACGCGTTTTGCAAAATGCGGTCGTAGTCCGTATTTGGGAAAAGCTCATTTTGGGTGGCCAGTCCTTCCGAAAACCAGGTAGGCAGGTAAATGTAGCCATCCCCCATAACCGCATAAAGCAGGATGTGGGCAACCTCATGGGGAATTTTCCGCTCGGCCTGGACATACTGGTCGGGCAGAGGGGGCAGTGACACGACGATAAGGCTATGCGCAGGGTTGGCGTGACCTCCTGCCCACAGCGGGCCTAAAAACCCACGCGTATACTGGTATTCCATGAAATCGCCATAGACGTAGATGTCAATCCAATCCACCTCGCCCACACCCACTCGTTCTTCAAATTTTTCCAGCCCCTGGCGGGCTTTGTCCAGCACAAACTGGCCAAAAGCCGTCGAACCATCGTACCAATGTACCCGGAAAGGCGCCTGTTCCAATGTGGACCAGGTGAAGCGGTTATCCAGGTATTCAAAACTAAACATATCGCTTTTTACAATTTGCCCTTCTTCCAGGGTGACCAAAAACCAATAGTCCACGACGGCAAAAGCCCGGATGGACCTTTCGGCGATGGGGTGGGCATAATAGAGCTGACCGGTCGAATCCAATGGCAGCGATACCAGGTGGCTGCTGGTTTGCCCTTGTTCCTGGAACACCAGGTCCACTTCATACACAGGCAGGCTGGTTTCGAGAGCGCCCCGAAACACCACCAACTGGCCAAATTCGTAAGTCACCGGTTCAACGGTGATGGTCACCAACTCTGCTGATTGGCCCAGGTGGGCAGCCCTGGCAGGTTGGGCAGCAGCCCAGACCGCCAGGCAAACCAGGATGAACACCAGGAAAACACGGCGCAGCATGGTTCAGGCTCCTAACCAGGCCATCAATGGGGTAAGCGTCAGCGGGCTGACCAGGGTGGTGATAAAAACCACCTGGGTCACAAAGGCCGGCTCGACTTCAAACTCGGTAGACAAAATGGTCGTCATTACCGCGGTAGGCATGGCCGCTTCAAGAATGCCGGCCTGGTAAGCAGCCCCTTCCAGATGGAACCAGGACGCCAAAGGAAGCCCCAGGGAAACCGAGGCCACCATCCGCAGCCCCACGGCAGCTGCCAGGGGTAGGTAATTTTTTGAAAAATTGGCGCGCTGCAGCTGTAAACCAAGCAAAACCAACATGGCAGGGATTGCCGCCGCACCGGAAAGCTCTACCGCACGAGCCACGGGGATGGGGACGGTCCAGGAAAACGCATTAAAGACCAGGGCCGCAATCACACCATACAACGCCGGCATTTTAAGCAGGGTGATGATAGACTGGCGAATGTCGAAATGACCGAGGGACACCACAAAAACCCCCGCTGTGTTTAACAAAATCTGGCTGGCGATGAAATAAATGCTGGCAAAAGCCAGAGCTTGTTCGCCAAACGCAAAATTGCTCAACGACATGCCATAATTGCCCGCATTGGGAATCATCGCCACCAGAATCACCGCCACAGCCAATTTGCGCTCAAACTTCAACCAGTAAACCACCAACCAGGCCAGCAGGCCCACCAACAAAAGGTGCAGAACCCCGAACCCCAACATGCCTAAAATATTGGCAGCCGTCAGGTTGCTGGAAGTAAGCAGGTTAAAAATGAGACAGGGCGAAAATATGTATAGGACCACCCGCGAAAGCGGGCGCGGGTCCACGTGCATCACCGACGCCAACACAAAGCTGGCCGCCGCAATAATCAGGATGGGTAGCAGGTTATTGGAAAAAAGGACAATCAGTTGGTTCAAAGAACCTCACCCCTGAACGGGACGTTAGAAATCTTCATCATCATCGTCCGGATCATATTCGTGCATCGATTCTTCAATATCATCCTCATCAAATTCGAACAGCTCAAAATTCTGGGTAGATTGGTTAAAGGCCAGGTTATCCAACGCTTCTTCCAGGAGAACAAGTTCGTCCTCATCCGTGCTGGTTTCAACCAGTCCCTGGAGCACCTTCTCGGCATTTTTGCCACCCACATTAGACAGCGACCAGATGGCCGCGGCGCGAACGTCTGCGTCTTCATCTTTTAGAAGCTTGAGCAGGGGTTGGTCGGCGTCTTTAAATTCCAACCGGCCAATGGCACGGGCGGCTTCTTCGCGTACAATTGGACTGGTATGGCGCACCGCCGAAAGGACTTCACTGCGCCAGGCGGGGTTGGTGGAATTGCCGATAGCAACCATGGCCGAAGCCAGCCAGTCATCGTCCTCGGATTGGCAGGCCTTTTCGATGTAGCCATCTACCCGATCATCATATGAATAGCCAATGGCTTCCAGCGCCTTTCGCTGCACCAGGGAATGTTCACTGCCTTCCAGCAAGCCAAACAAGGCCGTTTCGATTTCCTGCGCCAGGGATTCTGGAATTTCATCCAACGAGGCCAGGTCCATAAACCCGCACAAGGCCTGTACAACCCCTGCACGCAGATCAATATCTTTTTCACGGCTCAGCATACCCAACAGGTGCCGGGCAAAGCGGGGAGATTCATCGCCTTTCAGCGCTTGAACTGCGGCCAATCGCACACTGGTTTCGCGATCGGCGAGGGCAATCCAACCAATTTCGCTGTAATCCAGGAGCATATCGGCTTCGATAAATTCAGCAATATCCTCCAGCAAAGAAAGCCGGCGGTTCAGCGGAATCTCTTGCCAGATGCCGGCCATTTTAATCCGGTCTTCGCCCTCCAGGCCCGACAGCCGGTACATCAGGGGGCGAGCAAAGGGCGTGTGTTCATCTATTAAAGCAGCCGCAACTTCACTGAAAGCAATCGCAGCGATTTCTTGATGTTTCTGTTTCTTGACCATGGGATTTCCTGATATTGAATATGGGCTTCACCCAGGATTAGGCCGGGTATGGGTAATCGAAAATTCCGGGTTCATTTTCGTGGATAGTTTACCATGAAGCATTTGCAGGCGGGGAGTTAAACCCGGTTTTGAAGACTCACCCATCTTCTGAGAGAAGCTTGTGGCAGAGGGCTTGTTCGGCTTCGGGGCTGTTAATTTCACCATCCAACCAGGCCGAACGCAGGCGGGTGAGAACACGGGCATACACCGGGCCTGGGGGAATGCCCAGGGCGTGCAAATCGTGGCCGGTCAGGGTGGGGTGAATATGCCGCCAGCTGGAAATATAAAGGTCAATCGCTTCTCGCTGGGGGCCAGGCGGCGTGCAGAGGTACACAGCCCAAAGCGCCAGCGGGCTGCAGCCGTCCAGGCGGTTGGTAACCTGGCTGGGCAGCCTTTCAGACAGCGGAACCAGGCTGGAATCGTGGATTTCCACCCAAAGGGCCGCCGCCTGCCGCATGATGCGCACCAAAGATGCAGGGATTTTAAGCCGGACCCCAAACGAATTCAGCGCATCCAAAGGCATGCGCAGGCAGAGCAGCAGGTATGCCAGGGCCAGGCGCACTGCCGCGCCTTTATGGTCGGGTTCCAGTCCCCACCCGGCAGGAGGAGCAAGCGCCAACCCGACCGCCAACGATTGGCGAACGGCTGCATCCCAACCAAAAGCCGGGTGAATCGCTTTCAGAACCCCTAAGGCCGCCAGCCTGTCGAACATGAGCAAAACGTTTGGCTCAGTGAGTATATGGTCGAGTTCGTGCCGGATGCGGTCGCCGGAAACCCGGTCGAGCAGGGTTTGCGTTTCACCCGACCCCGCCGTATGCAGGGCCTGTTCAATCAGCTCAAGGGTGCGCTGGGCAATTTGAAAACCAAAGCGCTGCTCAAACCGCACTGCCCGCAAAATGCGGGTGGGGTCGTCAATAAAAGAGACCGAATGTAACACCCGGATCACCCCCTGCTGGAGGTCGTTAAGGCCGCCCCAATAATCGTGCAGGTCGCCATAGTGGCGGCCATCCAGGCGCAGGGCGAGGGTATTGATGGTGAAATCGCGGCGGTGCAGGTCGAGTTTGATGCTGCCATGTTCCACAGTCGGCAGAGCGCTGGGATGGGTGTAAAACTCTGTCCGGGCGGTAATCAGGTCCAGGGCATCTGGAAGAGGGGCTGAATGGGCGGCTGAATTTTTCCGGGCAGGCAGCGAAGCCAGGCCGGTTTCGCGCTCGAACCGCTTGGCCAGGGCGGGCAATTCCGAAGCAATGATCCATTTCGCAGTGCCAAACTGGCGGTGAACGGTCACCCGCCCGCCATAGGCTTCTGCCAGGGCATTGGCCAGGGGAATGGCCTCGCCCTCAACCACCAGGTCGTAATCCAGGCTGGGGCGGTCGAGAATCAGGTCGCGCACGAAGCCGCCCACGATGTACAGCGCCGTGCGGCGGCTGGCAGCAAACTGGGAAAGCACCTTTATCAAAGCCAGGTGCTGGGTAGGCAGGGCGGTTTCAAGTTTATCGGCCAGGTTGCGCAGCCCAGGCAGGGTGGGTTCTGGTGCCAGGGTTTTAAGCAGGTCGGTGCGGGTGACGATGCCAACCACCTGGTTGGTGTGCGGGTCTAACACGGGCACCTGCCCCCAACCGCTGTCGGCCATCACCTGCTGGAGCGTTTCAATCGAATCGGTGGGCAAAACGCTGAATCTGCCCGCATCCATCACCTGGCGCACGGTGGCGCGCAGGTTGTGGCTGGTTGCCCGGTCCACAGCCCGGCGGGTTACCAGGCCCACCACTTTGCCATCTTCCACCACAGGGTAACCCTCGTATCCATAACGAATCATATGGCGGGAAGCTTCTTCCACCGGGGTGTCGGGACGCAGCAAACGCGGCCCCATGGAATAAATCTGGCCTACGGTAATCGCAGGGCGTATGGACTGCTGAAGCACAGCCAACAGCTCGCTGCACACAGCCGGCAGGTCATCCCGTTTTATCATGGCCGCAGAGGCCCGGGCGTGGCCTCCCCCACCAAATTGGGCGGCAATATCGGCCACGTTAATATGGTCATTGGTCGAACGGGCAATCAACTGAACTCCACCGCGAATAAGAATCAGCAGAAATAGGCCATCAGGGTCCAGCAGGTCGCGCAGCTTATGGGCGACCGTAGACACCTCCTCATCCATACTGCGCGCATCGCCACACGCCACCAAAACCGTGTGCCCGTGGATCCTGTGGGTTTCCGCAACCTGGCGCAGTTCGTCGTAAAGGGCTTGCTGCGCAAGGGAAAGCGGATGATTCAAGAAGCTGGCTGCCAGGTTCAAACTGGCGCCTTGCTGCAGCAAATAAGCAGCCGCCAGCAGGTCGCGCTCGGTGGTGCGGGTGTAGGTCAGCGAGCCGGTATCTTCATAAATCCCCATGAGCAGGACCGTTGCCTGGAGGGATGAAAGGGCAATATCCTGCTGGCGAATGGCCTCCACCACCAGGGTGGCCGCAGCGCCGGTGGGCTGGATCAGTACCTGCCAGCTTTCCGGAAGGTCCGGGCGCGGGTCATGGTGATCAATAACCTGGACCCGGGTGTCGCGGCGCATGCCGCGCAGGCTGATCATCGCCTGGGTATCCACCAGCGTAATTTGAGAAATGGGTTCGTGCCCCAGGTCACGACGTTGGACATACGGCAAATCGGCACCATATAAAGAAATAAAGGCGCGCACATTGCGGTTCAACCGCTGGGGCAAAACCGGCAGCGCCCCTTCATACAGCAAAGCTGCGCCTAACTGCGAGGCAATCGCATCAAAATCGGCCTGTTCGTGGGTCAAAATCACGTGCATAAATATATTATAACTGGTTGGCGAAATACCCAAAACCTGCACAAGCCCAACGGGCAAGAGGGTGTTATTATATACATGCCTGGCGCGGTCCTTGCGCCGGGCAGACTGCCCGTGTGGAGATGATATGAAAGCCATCCAGGAATTTACTCAAAAAGTGATTGACAACGTGGAAAAAGTGATTGTCGGCAAGCGCGCGGTAATTGAACTGGCGCTGACGGCCATGCTTGTGGAAGGCCATGTGCTGCTGGAAGATGTGCCCGGAACGGGGAAGACCATGCTGGCCAGGGCGATTGCCGCCAGCATGGGGATGACCTTTAAACGCATCCAGTGCACACCCGATTTGCTGCCAAACGATGTGACCGGCATTTCGGTTTTCAACCAGAAAACTGGCGAGTTTGATTTTCGGCCTGGCCCGGTGTTTGCCAACATTTTGCTGGCCGATGAAATCAACCGGGCTACGCCCCGCACCCAATCTTCCTTGTTGGAAGCCATGCAGGAGCAGCAGGTGAGCCTGGACGGCGCAACCCATGCCCTGCCCCGGCCTTTCCTGGTGCTGGCAACCCAAAACCCGATTGAATATGAAGGCACGTTTCCCCTCCCCGAAGCCCAACTGGATCGCTTCTTGATGAAAATTTCGATGGGCTACCCTGGCCCGGCCGAAGAGGAGCGCATTTTGCGCAGCCTGGCGCGCGAACACCCGATTGGCAGCCTGGAAGCCGTGGTGGATGGAGGGGAACTGCTGGCCTTGGGACGGCTGGTTTGGGAGGTGCACGTGGATGACACCCTGCACACCTACCTGGTGCGGTTGGTCACCGCCACCCGCTCCCACCCCGACCTGGCGCTGGGTGTCAGCCCGCGCGGCAGCCTGGCCTTCTTCAAAGCGGCCCAGGCTTACGCCGCCATCCAGGGGCGCAGCCATGTGCTGCCCGATGACCTCAAACACCTCGCACCCTACGCTCTGCCCCACCGCTTGATTCTCAAGCCCGACGCCATCCTGCGCGGCAAAACCCCAGCCAGTATTCTGAACGACATCCTGGCGCAAACCACACTGGACCTCGGCAGCCTGGAAGGAAAACCCTCCGCTTCCTGAACTACGATGGCAGACCTGTTTTTCCCCCTGCTGATGCTCTTGGTGGCCCTGGCGGTTCTCATTCGAGAGCCGCTGTTTCCACCGTTGGTGTATTTGCTGTTGGGCATCTTCCTGGTGGGCCGCTGGTGGACCACACGGGCAATGCAGGGCTTTCGCTTCGAGCGCAAATTTACCCCGCGGGCATTTCCGGGAGAGGTGGTGGAGGTTGCGCTTGAGGTTGAGAACAAAAGCTGGCTGCCAATTTTATGGGTAGACCTGCGCGAAAACTTGCCCGTCAACCTGGCCGGGGCCAACCTGTTTCACCAGGTAACCAGCCTGCCACCGCGTGCCGAGCACAAGTTTAAGTACAGGCTCTCCCCTAACGCCAGGGGAGTCTACCGGATTGGGCCGCTCAACATCCGCTCCAGCGATTTGATGGGGCTGACCCAAATGACCCTTTCCGGGGGTACCCAAGATCTGATTGTGTACCCCACGGTGCTGCCGCTGCAAAAAGTGGCCATGCCTTCTTTCTCGCCCATTGGAACCTTGAAAAGCCAGCGCATCTTGCTGGATGACCCCAACCGACCGATGGGTAAGCGCGAATACCAGGTGGGTGATTCCCCCCGCCGGATAGACTGGAAAGCCACGGCGGCCTCCGGGCGCATGCAGGTAAAGCAGATGGAATCTTCCATTGCCCTGGACAGCGCCATTTTCCTGGACTTTTACCGCGAAAACTACCACTACCGCCGGCGGATTGAAGCGACTGAGCTGGCTGTGGTAACGGCTGCCTCAGTGGCCAACTGGGTGGCTGGCCAGCGCCAGCAGGTGGGCTTTTACACCAACGCGGTAGATGCCTTCACCTCTCCAAAAGCCCAACTGCTGCCCGTCCTGTCCGGCAAGGGGCAGGCACACCTGATGCGCATTTTGGAAACGCTGGCACGGGCCGATTTATCCGACGAGAACAACTTCGAAACCTTTTTCCGGCAGCAGCGCGTCCGTTTGGCCTGGGGCGCGAGTGTGATGGTCATCACGGGCCACGGCAACGATGCTCTCTTTGAAGCGCTGTACGCTGCCCGGCAGGCCGGGCTGTCCATTACCCTGGCGCTGTGCGGACCTGTCGGCGGAATCCAGGAAATCCAGGCAAAGGGCAGGGCCTATCACATCCCGGTTTTTCATTTCCACGACCAGCGCGACCTGAATATTTGGAAGTAGCCATGCACACGAACCTGACCGGAAGACTGACCCCAACCGAAAGACAGGCCGCTGTCATTGCCCAATTCCTGGTCATGGGCATGGCGCTGTGCGCGGGGATCACCATCCAGGTCATGTTCGAACGCTTCAGCGGCACCTGGACGGCAGGCTACCTGCCCGTACTGATGGCCTTGGGGGCGGGTGAGGCGCTGCTCAGCCTGCGGCAGATAAAGCGCTTTTATTCCTCCGGGCCAGAAGGGTTGGTTTACCGGCTGGGTGAGTTTGCCCTGTGGTTTGTGGCGCTGCGCATCTTCTTTTACATCCGCATGGGTGTTGTGGCCAAAGATTGGGGCGTGGTAACCCAGGCTCTGCGGCGGCTGCCAACCAACCCGGTGGAAATTTTGACCGACCCCGAGTTTTTGGCGGGGTTAATCTGCCTGATTCTGGTGTGGATGTGGGCAACCATGATCGGCGAAAGCCTGGTGCGGCTGGAAAGCGACCGGCTCATCTTGCAGAGCGATTGGAACATCACCAATTTTTCTGACCGGACCGGGGAACTGCGCAGCATGGCCGTACCGCTGTTTGGGGTAGGGATTTTGTTGATCTTACTGACCTATGTGCTGCAGTCCGCAATCATGGGGCTGCCAGGCCAACCCATAACCCAAAGCCTGCCGCGTTGGAATGTGTTGGTATATTTCTTGCTGGTGTTTGTGCTGCTCTCGCAGGGGCAGCTGGCTGTGCTGCGCGCCGGGTGGAACTGGCTGCGGCTGCCTTCCCCCAGGAATATCTCCGGACAGTGGTTGGTGTTTGGCCTGGCGTTTGTGGGAATTTTGGGCCTTGTGGCTTCGCTGCTGCCCAAAAACCTGGCCATGGGGCCAATCGAAGCGCTGGCCACCCTGGTGAGTTATTTATTGTACTTTATTGCGGTCCTGGTGATGCTGATTGCCATCGCCTTCGGGTGGGCCATGGGCTCTGTAATGCCCGGCGACGAAGAAACCCCCCGCGAGCTGCTGCCCACTTTTGTGCAGCAAACCCTGGATAACCCGCCCATGAACGAAACCCTGGAAAGCGCCCCGCCCTTCTGGGAAACAGCCGGGACGGTGTTGTTTTGGGTGGTTTTCATTGCCCTGGTGATCTATACGGTCACCGCCTACGCCCGGCAGAACGAAGGGGTAATGCGCACCCTGCAGCGGTTTTTTAATGCAGACATCATCCAGCGGGTTTGGGAATTTTTCGATACCCTGCTGCACAAAACCCGCCAGCAGGTCAGCAACCTAGTGGAAGCCGGGCGGGCGCGGCTGGCCGAACGGCGTGCCCGGCGCGAACGCGATGCGCAAGGCTGGTTTGCAAACCCAGGGCAACTGCCGCCGCGCGAGCGGGTGCGCTTCTTTTACCTGGCGCTGCTGCGGCGCAGTGCCCAGCGCGGAATTTCCCGCAGCTCCGGACAAACCCCAAACGAATTCGCCAATACACTCGAAGGGGCGCTGCCCGATGACCAGCCCACCGTAGAAGAAATGACCGATGCTTTCAACCGCGCCAGGTATTCCAACCTGCCGGTTACCGATGCGGAAGCCGAAACCATCAAGAAGGATTGGCAGGCGCTCAACCGCAGCCTGCGCGAACGCGATAAAAAAGAATAGGCCGCCCACCCTTCCCCGTGGGTAGAGGATCCGATAAAGATATGGCCACCTGGCGGTTTACACCCGCCAGGTGGCCATTATTTTCGTACTTCCCTGCCCTCGGGCGGGGGCTGGGGGTGGGTTTCTGAATCAGGGATAGACAAACGCCGGGTTAACCACGTCTTGAATGTTGATATAAATCAAAAGCGCAAGGAGGAGCATAAAACTGACGGCGTTAATTGCGTTTTCGTACTGCAGCGGAATGCGGCGGCGGAAAATTAGCTCTGGCAAGGTGAAGAGAATGCGCCCACCATCCACAGCCGGGATGGGGAACAGGTTGAGCAGCCCCAGGGAAATGGAGATGGTGGCAAAAAAGCTCAGGCTGTTGACCCAGGGAGCCACGCCCTGCGGCAGCGGGGTGTCTTTCACCATCTGGTGCATGTCGTACATCCCTTTGTAACCCACCAGCCGGGCATCTTCCGGGTTCATGGTGCCATTGATCAGCCGCCCAGGGATGGTGAGCAGCAGTTGGGCGTAATCCCACACGGCACTGGTGCCCCAGGCCATGCCTTCAAAAAATGAAACGGGCAGGGTCGCGTAAGACCGCTGGATGCCAATAGCCCCCTCGCCTTCCGGGGGATTTGCCCTTGGAACCAGGGTGACGGTCAGGTTTTCGCCGCCGCGCTCCAATTCCACCACCGACTCGACGCCCAGGCTGGCCTGGACGGCATTGTTCAGCGCGTCGCCGCTGTCTACCACCACGTCGTTGAACCGGGTGATGATATCGTTGGGCTGGATGCCGGCCATTTCAGCCGGCGAATTTTCAGCCACATTTACCACCAAAACCCGGGTGAGGTCGGGGCGGCCCACCTGGTTGAAAAACAGCGCCAGCAGCAAAATGGCCGTGGCGATATTGGCAATGGGGCCAGCGGCAAAGACCGCAATCCGCACCCAGGGGTTGGCCTGGTTCAAACCGCCGCTGACATCATCGGTCTCACCCTTAATCCGCACAAAACCACCCAAAGGCAGCCAGTTGAGGGTGTACTCCGTTTCTGCAATTTTGAACAGGCGCACCGCCCGCGGCGGGAAGCCCAGCCCAAACTCCTCGACATCAATCTTGAAAAACTTGGCGGCAGCAAAATGGCCCAGCTCATGAATGATGATGAGCAGGACGATGGGTAAAACAAATTCAAGGATATTTCCAAACATGCAAAACCTCGCGTAACAATGAAATCACAATTCACCCATCCCCCCTCTGTCCCCCCTTCCCAAGGTTGGGGCGGGGGCCGGGGGGTGGGGTTGAATAATAACTGCTTCGATTATATCTCCCCACACCCGGCGTGGCGCTGCCAGGGCATAAGAAGATGATTAAGAACGACCTGGTAAAGCCTAACCCGCAGGGCTACCCCACCAGCGCAGCCGGGCCGCCTGGGTGGGCGGTGAGCACGCTCAGCACCCCTGGCAGCGCAGAAAGCCGGCGGGTTACCTCGGCGTGGTATTCCGCCAGGCAAAGCACGTGGACATTCGGCCCGGCGTCAATGGTATAGGCCGCGCCAATTCCCTCAGCTCGCCAGGCAGCCACCGCTTGCATAATTGCAACCGTGGCAGGCTGCCAGTATAACAGCCGGGGGGCGGATGTCTGCATCACTGCGTGCATCAGGTTGCTGTCCAATTCAATAATGTCGGCAAAGGCCGGAAAATCGCGCTGCAAAATGGCCTGGCGGCAAACTTCCAGGCGGCGGGGGGCGTCGGCCACGCGCGCCGCCTGCAGGGGGCTGGTGGGAGCCAGGGCATGTCCTTCGGTAGACCCGGTGGGTTTGTGCCCGGTGCTGACCACCGCCACGCAGTCCACCAGGTGCCAGTGTGCCAGCGGGGCAATTGAGACCGCATAAGAATCTTCATGGGTGCTGCCTGGGTACCATTCCACGAACCCACCCGGAACCGAGCGAGCCGCCGAACCAGAGCCAGTGCGGGCCAGCCGCGAAAGGGCAGGCTCGTCCAGTTCCAGGCCAGCCGCGCGGCTGGCGGCCAGGGCCAGGGCTGCAAAAGCCGCAGCCGAGGAGGCAATGCCCGTGCCGGTGGGGAAGTTGTTGGCGCTTTCGACCGCCGCCTTCCAGCCCAACCCGGCCAGGGCACGCACCCGGTCCAACATGGCGATCACCCGGCGCAGCGCGTCGCCGGCGGCAGGCTGGCCATTGAGAACCAGCCGGTCTTCCGGGTAGTCCTGGCTGAAGTGGACGTTCGTGCGCGCCTCCAAACCAGCCAGGTTCATGGAGATCGAGCCATTTACTGGAATCCGGAGAGCATCATCCTGGTTGCCCCAGTACTTGATAAAGGCAATGTTTGGGTTGGCAGCAGCTGCAGCAAAATTATTGGACATGGAATTCAGAAACACCTTTCAATTGGAATCTACGCAAAGTCTACCACAGGCGATCGGTAAATTAAGGGGTGTCCCACGCGAACACCCGCCATCTTTGCATAAAAAAGGAGTAGAATAAACTGCTTTATGTCCCAGGGCAGCCCACGCCAAATCCTGCCAGGAATGGATGTAGCGCAAACAAGTTTTTAGAAGAGGTTTACCTGCATGAGTGTATCCGATACCCCCCTTTCTCACCCTTCGGACTTAGACAAAGTGTCTATGGGCGAGAAATTCGTAACCATTATCCAGGAAATGCCAGAAGGCGATATCACCCTGATGGAAATCCTGGTCATATTTGAAGATGATGGCTTGCTTCTGCTGTCCATTTTTCTTTCCCTGGTATTTTTGGTACCGGTGTCCATACCCGGGGTCAGCACGGTGTTTGGCAGTGCAATTCTGCTGGTTGGGGTTGCGCGCCTGTTTAACCGCCATTTGTGGCTGCCCAAACGAATTTCGGAACGCACCATCTCGTCTGAAAAGCTGGCGGCCGGGCTCAAAAAAGCACTGCCCTGGTTTCAAAAATTGGAGAAAATCAGTAAACCCCACCGCCTGCCCTGGCTGAGCACAAACGGGAAAATCCGCCTGGTTAACAAGCTGGGTTTTATTCTGGCGGCGCTTTTGCTGATGGTCCCTTTTGGATTTGTCCCCTTCAGCAACACCCTGCCCGCCCTGGCGTTGATTTTCTTTGCCATTGGCGAAATTGAAAAAGATGGGAACAGTATTTTGCTGGGCCACCTGACCAACGTGGCAACGATTATTTATTTTGCGATCCTGGTTGCAGGGGGCGGGTATACCATCTTTGAAGGACTGCGGCTTTTGCCTTTCTAAGCGATCGCGGTCATTTTCCCTGCGGTGAGCTCACCCGAAAAATTTCAAGGGGCGCAGTCTAACAATGAGGGGGTTGAGCCGGGCTGTCCAGGCGCAGATGGCCCTGGCTGCGGCAGCGCAAACCCTCGCACCGGACGGCAGTTTTGTTCCACCCAACGACGAATTTGGGGATGACGGTCCACGCCATTGCTGAGAACGAAACGCAGTTGGCCGCTGGCCACCAGGGCTGAAAATTTTTCGATCCCAATAACGTTGGTCTGACCGGAGAACCCCCCCAAAGCCAATACCGGGCGCCGGGTTTGCAAAATAAAAGGGGCCGCTTCATTGGCTGAGCCCGTCGCAACCAGGTACGTCCCGGCAGGGGTGTTGTCCAGCAAGTACTGCACCAGGGGACCCTGATTCTGCCAGCGGTTGGGTGCGCCCCCCTGGGGCAGCCCAAGATTGCCAGCAGGACGGGCGCCGTTGCTGACATCCCCGGCAGAGGGCAAAGCCGCATTGGGGGCAGGGTTGAATGTCGTAAGGAAAGACCACCACCCCGGAATGAAAAGCATGGCAACCAGCCACAGTCCAAGCGCCAGGGGCGCCGTCCAGGGCCTGACCTTGCTGGCCAAAACCAACCCCAACCCAGCCAGCATGAAAATTCCTGCAAGCGCCAGCGCCCAAACCGGCTGGCGTTCCAAGCCGTTGAGGATTATCATTTGGACAACCAGGGCAGCCAGCGTTAGCAAACCGATCGCAGCCCAACCCACGACCCGGTTCCCAGAAATCGTCTGCCATGCCGCCCACACCGCCGCGCCTGCCAGGGCCGCAATGGGCGGACCGGCCATCACCAGGTAATAGGCATGCATAATCCCATTGCTGTAGGTGAAATACACCAGCTCAGGCAGCAGCCAGCCAGCCCACAGCACCAGGCTCAACCCCTTCTCATCCCAGGGCTGTTTCCAAAGCAGCAGCCCAACCCAGGCTGCCCCACCCAGGGCAAAAATCAGCAGCCAGGATGCCTCATCAGCAAGAGGTTGGGTGAACAGCCGCAGGGTTCCCGGAACGCCAAAATCCATGCTGCCCGGCGCGCCGCTTTGCGGGCTGGTGGGCATCCCGCCTGGCAATCCCGGAGGGGCTGCACCTGGGGGAAGAACACCCCCTGGCAGCCCGGGCTGTCCATTTCCAGGGGGCCGCTGGCCTGGCAACACCTGGTTGGGGGGCTGGCCAGGGACTGCGTCCGAAGGCAGCGCCGGGGTTGACCTGCCCAGGCCCCTGGCCAGGCGTGAAAGCCCATTGTGCCCAAAAATCAGCTCAAAGACAGAATTGCTGCTGGTGTTGTCCACATACGGACGGCTTTCCGCAGGGGTCAGGTCTACGACGGCTGCCCATGAAAAAGACACCACCAAAAGCAGCAGCCCCGCCAGGGTAAGATGGGCAATTTTGCGCATCCAACCCGGGGTTTTTCCAAAGAAATAAACCGCAAAAAAGGCGGGCAGCGGCAAAAAAGCCTGGAGCATTTTGATATTAAACCCAACACCCACCAGGAACGCCCCGCAAAGCAGCCAACCCAGGCTGCCCTTTTTCGCGGCAGTGAGGAATGCCCAGGCCGCCAATAACAGCACCATCACCAACAGTCCATCAATTGTGTTGTTGCGCTCGGTGGCAATGGTGATCGGCATCAGTGCCAGGGCCAGGGCCGAGAAAAGCCCAGGCCAGGGACCAAAAGCCTGCTGCACCAGCCTGTAAACCAACCCGATAGAGAGGATTCCGGCAAGGGCATTGGGAAGGGCAAGGGAAAATCCATTAACACCCAAAACCGCAGCAAAAAGCGCCTGCACCCAAAAACCCAGGGGCGGTTTATCAACACTGACAGACCCACCCGGCTCGAACGCGGCAAAGAAAAAGTTCTTGCCCGAAAGCACCATAGACTGCACCGTGGCGGCATAATACATATTCCCGACCCCGGATGCGCCCAACTCGTAGAGCCGCAAAAATGCACCTAAGACCAGAACCAAACAGAGCAGCAGGATTACCAGGCGGCGGGAGGGCGTTTTTGGGGAAAGGGGTGTATTCACGGAACTAATTTTACCCGAAGTGCGCGGATATATTCAGGACTGCGGGGGGTCACGAAGGACCGAAAACCGGGCACGGAAGTCGGTTTTCGGGTGTCATTCCGCAGGGGCGCAGGGAACGGTTGGCAGCCACCAGAATCATGAAATTCACCCTTGCGCCCCTGCTGAGAAACCTTACCCACAGGCAAAATGAACCCGCAGCGGAGCGATGTTGGGCTGCGCTGTTCGGGACGATACGGGAAAAATGAATCCAAAAACCCAAAAAGGGGGTTGACAAATCCACAATAACTAATATAATTAGTTTTATCTAATATTATTAGTATAAAGGCAGACATGAACCCTGATTCGACTCCCTTACCCACCCGGCGGCAGCGCAACCGGGAAAGCACCATCCAAACCATCCTGGATACCGCCCGGCACATCATGCGCGAAAAAGGGGTCGCTGGCCTCAGCATGCAGGAGCTGGCTCGGCGCATGGAGATGCGCGCACCCTCCCTGTATAACTATTTCAGTGGGTTGATGGATGTATACGATTCCCTCTTCCGCCTGGGGTTTACCCTTTGGGGCAGGCATTTAGCCGATGTGACCCAGGGCGCCCAAACCTGGCAGGAGGAAATCCACCTGGCCATTGAAGCGTATATGACCTTCGCAAAAGCAAACCCAGAACTTTACCAGCTTTGTTTTGAGCGCCCGGTTCCAGGATTCACCCCCTCCGAAAAAAGCATGCAGCTCAGCCTCGAGATTTTACAAAGCGGCTACAACCGGCTTGGCGCCTGGAAGAACCAGTTGAACACCGACCTGTCTACTGTGCAAACCGTAGACCTGGTCATTGCCATCATGCACGGGCTGACCGCTTTGCACATGGCCAACGAACCCCACGCGGAAATCGGCCAGGGCCGGTTTGGGTCACTGATTCCGGCCGTGATGGGTTTATTAAACAAAGCCTGGGCATCGTGAGTCAGGTACTCCATCTTTAAACAAACCAAAACAAACACCCCCTATCCTACAGGAGAACATCCATGAGCTACAAAGAAATCGCATTCATTCGCCCGGTTAATGCAGATGAAGCCTACGCCCTGCTGAACACAGCGCTGGAGCGCTTGTTCCAGGTGGTTGAGCAGTTGAGTCCGGAGGATTGGTACAAACCCACGATGTGCACCGCCTGGAATGTGCGCGATATCCTTGCCCACCAGGCTGGTGGGTACGCATCTGCCGCCAGCTACCGCGAGTTTTTCCGCCAGACCGCGGCCATCATAAAACCTTCTGACCGCCTGCCCGAAGACGTGATCAACGACATGCAGGTGGGAGAGCGCAAAAACAAAACCCCTGAAGAACTGGTTGCGGAACTGCGCACGGTTGGGCCAGCCGGGGCGAAAATGTGGGCCTATCATTTTCGCTGGGCAAAGCCCCTGGCCATCCCCCACCCGGTTAGCGGGAGCCTTTCCATGCGCCACCTGATGTGGGTAATTCACAGCCGCGACACCTGGATGCACCGGCTGGACATCTGCCGGGCAGCCGGGCTGCCGTTTACCCAAACCCCGGAACACGATGGCCGGATTGCTGAGCTGGTGATGGTGGATGCGGCAAAAGCCCTGGCAAGAAAAGCCCCGGGCATCTCGTTGGGGTTTTCGCTTTCAGGCCCAGCCGGGGGGATGTGGAAAACTGGAAAAGGCGAACCCGACGCCACCATTCGCATGGATGTATTGGAATTTAATATTTTTGCCTCGGGAAGATATTCCTATGAACAGGCTCGCCCGTTGATGGAGATCCAGGGGAATGTGGCCGCTGCCGAAAGCGCCCTGCAGAAACTGCTGGTTTTGTATTAATCCAGGCCCCCCAGGCTTGGGTTAAGCGGGTTGGTTGATTAACCGGACCCCCAGAACCGTAATATCGTCGGATGGGTTAGCGCCATCGGAAAACAGGCGCACCCCGGTCAGCAGGTCGTTCACCAGGGCGGTCATATGGGGCGCTTCTGAGGTGTTCAGGCAGTCCAGCGTTCGTTCAAGGGTATACATCTCTTGCCTGGGGTTTTCGGCCTCGGTGACGCCATCCGTGTACAATAACAGCCGGTCGCCAGGGAGAAACACCTGGCGCTGAACGGAATACTGCGCCCCATCGAACACCCCCAGCATCATACCTGAGGGCATATTTATAGGCTGGAATGGCTGCCCCTGGCTGGAAACCAGCGGCGGGTTGTGGCCGCCATTGGAAAATTCCAACTGCCCTGTATGCAGGTCCAACACGGCGACGAACAGGGTGACAAACATCATATCGTCGTTGGCTTCGGACAGCATTCGGTTGACCACCGCCAAAACACCTTCCAACCCACCCGCCGCCAACACGCTGATGCGCAGCAAGGTAATCACCCGCACCATGAACAGCGCCGCCGGCATGCCTTTGCCGGAGACATCGCCAATGGCAACACACACCCGCTGGCTATCAATGGCGAAGGCGTCGTACAGATCCCCACCCACTTCACGGGCGGGTGCAATCACGGCGTGGGCGTCCACCAGGGGGTGGGCAGGAAACAGCGGGGAAGATTTGGGCAGGATGTTCGACTGGATTTTCCCAGCCGTGTCCAATTCTTTTTGGAGCTGTTCGAAGCGGAGCTGCTGCTCCATGGATTCCATCAAAGCCTGGTTGCTCCGGCGCATCCGGGTGGTGAGCATCTGGAGCAGGTTGCGCATGGCAGCCGGGTTGGAGACGATGTTCGACCAAAAGCGGGACTCTGGCACTTCAACCAGGGTGGCGGATGTATCGGCATACACAAAAGCCGAAGTGGGGCGGTTTTCGATGATGGACATTTCGCCAATCACCTCACCGGCTTCGAGCAGAAAACGAATTGTGCCATCCGGATTTTGCAGGCGTACCTCTAAACGGCCCGAGGCAATTACAAAAAGAGAATGATTTTCCTGGCCGGGTTCAATGAGAACAGCACCCTTTTCCACATGGTGCACGGGGCACCCCGCCAAAATTTCCTGTACGACCTCCGCGGAAATCCCCTTAAATAACTGGTGGGAAGTTAACAGTTGGAAATCAAGGTCAGGCATGAATGTCTTTCAAAGTCAGGGTGAGGATATTTTCACCGTTTGTGCGCGTATAGGAAAGCTGGTCCACAAATTTGCGCATGAGCTGAATGCCCAGCCCGCCAACAGGGGCATTTTCAATCCCACTGGGGGCTGCCGGCTCTGGCCGGTCGAGCGGGTTGAAAGCAAGGCCAGTGTCCACAATATCCACATCCATGGATGAGTCTTCCAGGCGGGCCCGGATCAGAATCTCCATCGGTTGACCCTCTGCAGCGGCGTAGGAAATGACGTTGGTCACCGCCTCTGCCAGCGCCAGGTCGAGGCGGAAGGCAGCCCTGGGTGAGAGGTTTAACTCCTGGCTGATTTCGCCAACCCATTCCCCCAGGCGCGCCAGTTCATCCAGGCGGTTTTGGATTTTAAGGCTGCGAACTTGGACCTGAGCGGCCATAAGCATCATTGAGAACTCAAGCATCCGCTAAAACATACGCGAAGGCTTCCTCCGCATCGGAAAAAATCCGGATCATCTGGCCAATCCCGACCGTGGTAAGCACTTCTTCTACCATCGGTTGGGGGTTGAGCAGCGCCAGCTTCCCACCCCGGGCAGCCAGGGACTTGGCATTAATCACAAACAGGCGGATGCCGATCGAGGCAATAAAATCTACCTTGCTCAAATCCACCACCACGGCTGCTTTTTCGGACGAGACCAGGGCCGTGAATTTGGTTTCAATCGCGCCAAACCCCTGCATATCCAGGCGTCCTTCGATCGAAACCAGCTTCACCCCATTTTCCAACTTCGTCTGTAATACTTGCACGGCATTGCTCCTCAAATGAATAAATTGCGGCTGCTCAGTCTCTGCTTCGAACGCGCGAGGACAAGCGAGACGTAGAGAATATTGTACCGGGTTGCGGAAAGCCGTTTGTTAAGGTTTGGTTATCGATACTTTAACGCAGGCCGGGAGTATAATTCTGCAACCTTTGTCCCTGGAGTGGTATATGCTGCTGGCTTACCTGGAAACATTTTTTGCGGTTGTGGTATGGGGCGCTTCGTTCATTGCCACCAAAGTGGCCTTGCAAGATATCTCCCCGGTCACGGTGGTCTGGCTGCGCTTCAGCATGGGCGTGGTTGTTTTGGGGGCGGCTGTGGTTTGGCGGCGGCAATTTGCCCTGCCAAAACGAAACGAATGGCTGTATTTTGCACTGCTTGGCTTCCTGGGCATCACATTCCACCAGTGGCTGCAGTCCAACGGGCTGGTGACCTCCAAAGCCAGCACCACCGCCTGGATTGTGGCCGCCACCCCGGTGTTCATGGCCATCCTGGGTTGGATTGCCCTGGACGAAAAACTCGACTGGCTGAAAAGCACCGGGATTGGCCTGGCCGGGCTGGGTGTGCTGCTGGTGGTTGCCAATGGCGACCTGGGCGCGGTGTTTTCGGGCCGCTTCGGGGAACCCGGCGACCTGTTGGTGCTGATCAGCGCACCGAACTGGGCCATCTTTTCGGTGCTGTCGCGCAAAGGGCTGGCCAACCACCCGCCGGCCCGGATGATGTTTTATGTTATGGCGCTGGGCTGGCTGTTCACCAGCCTGCTGTTCTTTTCCGGGCTGCAGGTGCAAGCAGGCGCTGCCTGGGCGGAAATTGCTGGTTTGTCGGCCAACGGCTGGGCTGCCATCATTTTCCTGGGCGTGTTTTGCTCCGGGTTGGCTTACATTGCCTGGTATGACGCGCTGGTGGTGCTGAAATCGGCGGAAGTGGGCGTGTTTCTCAACATCGAGCCGCTGGTGGCGGTGGCCGTGGCAGCGGTGGTGTTGGGCGAACCGGTGGGTTGGGCTTCCCTGGTGGGCGGGGCGGTCATCCTGGGCGGGGTGTACCTGGTCAACCGCTGAGCCGGGTCAGACAACATCCTTCCGGCTCTGAAAAAAGAGCACAAAGGCAAACAGCCCAATCATAATCCAGGCCATGTTCAGCCAGCGGGTGTAGACTTCACCCGAAAAAACCTGGGTGAAATTATCGTATATGTTTCCCAGTAAGCCTTCGGCGCTGCTGATGGCTTTCTCGCGGCTCTCCTGCCAGGCTGCCCGATCATCGCCATAGGCGCGCATGGCGTCTGCATATTCATCCCCCTGCTGCTCGCGCAAAATGGCGTATTCATCTCCCTGGGCGGTGCGCTGGTCGGAATATTCCTGCCCCTGGGCCTGGCTGTCCAGCCGGTACTGCTCAAACTGATCGAGAACCTGGCTCTGGTACTGCTCACCCTGGGCCTGGCGCTGGTCCATATACACCCCCAGGTCGCGTGGGTCGGCGGGGGTGGGGTACGGGGTGGGAGAGGGCAGCCGGGTGGGGGTGGGCAGCGGGGTTGGCGATGGGTAAGGGGTGGGGTATGGGATGGGCGTTGGTAAAGGCGGCTCGGCCGGCCTGGGCCTGGCGAGCGCCTGGCGGGCCTGCTCTGTATAAAAATCAGGTGAAAGGATGCCGGGAAAAGCCGTGCAGGCGGTGAAAATATTCGGCCCCATGCACGGGCAGGCCTGTTTTTCGGCCTCCGAAAGGCTGGCCCGCAGGTTTTCGGGGGTGCCCGCCCAGCACGGGTCGGTTTCCAGCGCTGCGCCCATGCCTGTAATGCGCACAAAAGCCTCAAAGGCCCAACGCGTGGGCATCACATTGCTGATCAAGCGCCCGCCAGGAATCAGGTCCAGGGGCAGCAGCGCCCCGGCAAACATAAACTGCGGGACGAGCGCGGCAATAATCAGCATCATCGCTGCGTTCTGGTTGGGCGCACTGGCCGAGATGGCCAGCCCAACCAGGTAGCCGCACAGGGTGGCAAGAAAGAGGGTGACATACAGCCAGGCATAGGCGGAAGGCGCCGGAACATCCGGGCGGACAAACACCAGCTTGGTCAGGAGCAGCACCCCCGATTGGTAGAGCGCCAGCACCACACCCACCCACACCTTGGAGAGCACGTAAGGAAAGACGCGCAAATTAACCGCCCGTTCGCGTTTGTAAATATCAGCTTCTTTGACAATTTCGCGCACACTGCTCAATGCTCCCACCAACACGGTGATCAATGCGGCCATGAACCACAGGGTCAGAATCTTGGCGGCATCCCCCTTCACCGGGTCGTACAGGCGGCTGCCCCAGATAAAATCCAGCAGACCAATGGCCGGGGCAATCGCCAGCATCAGACCCAGGGACACTTTGTCTTTTGCAATAATTTTCAAGTTGCGAGCCGATAGGATGGACAACTGGCGCAGGGCGCTGCTGTTGGACCTGCCAGCATGGCGCTGGCCCGAACGCCCGCCAGCCTGGGATGCAGTGGGTGGCACTGCCGGACGGGCAGCAAGCTCACCGGTGCCCATCACCTGCTGGTAAACCGCGGACTGTTTGTAGCGCTGTGCCCATTCTGCGGGTTTGCCCCGGCTTTCATCCTGCAAAATCCGGTAAATGTCGTCAAACTCCATCTCTTTTTCACGGCGTTCTCGGTCGGTGCGGTGCTGGTCGAAATAGGTCAGGGCGTCTTCGGGCGGCCCAAAAAACGCCAGATGGCCGCCCCGCGCCAGGAAAACCACCTTGTCACAGAACATGACGTTCTTGGTGGCATGGGTAACCAGGACAATCGTCCGGCCCTGGTCGGCCAGGCGGCGCATGAGCTTCATCATGTCAAATTCGGTGCCAGGGTCCAGGCCGCTGGTCGGCTCGTCGAGGAAAAACAGGCGTGGCCGGGTGAGCAGCTCCACCCCAATGGACACCCGCTTCAACTGGCCGCCCGAAAGCCGGGCAATGGGCACACTGCGCCGTTCTGCCAGGTCGAGGTCATTGAGAACCCGGTGCACCGCGAGGCTGCGCTCGTCCGGAGATGTGTCGGGCGGCATGCGCAGGCGGGCGGCGTATTCCAGGGCTTCTTCGGGGGTCAGTTCGGTATGGACGATATCTTTTTGGGGCACATAGCCAATATCGTTGCGGAAGAGGTTGTAATTTTGGTACAGGTTAACCCCGCCGCAGCGTACCTGCCCCTGGGTAGCCGGGCGATAGCCGCTGAGGGCGTTGAGCAGGGTGGTTTTTCCGGCGCCGCTCATCCCCACCAGGGCGACAAATTCCATCGGGCGGATGGACAGGGAAATGTCTTGCAAAATATTGAGGGTTTTATTGACATACAGGTTGAGATGTTGGGCCGTTAGCGGCAGGCCGGTATCCACCTGTTGGTGGAGGAATTCGCTGGTCAGGATGAAGCTGTTCGGCCCAATCCGGATTTCATCGCCTTCCTTCAGCCAGGTTTCGCGCTCCACCCGCTGGCCATTGAGGTAAACCCCATTGGCGCTGCGCAGGTCGCGCAGGTGGAAGCGGGCGCCAAGCCGCTCTAAAACCGCGTGGTAGCGGCTGACCTGGGGGTGTTCAATCACCAGGTGGTTATCGGCGGCGCGGCCAATCGTCACACGTTCCAGGTTTTTGATGTCCAGGTGGTGCAGGCGCACGGGTGTGCCAAACCCCGGCAAGCCAGGCCCGGCGGCTTCGGGGTCGAGCATGGTCTGCACCCCAATTTCCGGGCCGGGTTGGGCTTCAGGGGCCTGAGGGGCGTAGACCGTCGGCTCCCGACCGGGGATGTAGCCACCCTCTGCCGGAGAAGCATTCACATAGAAAGAATACGGCCCAATGCTAAACAGTTCACCGGGTTCCACCCGGAAAAGGCGGCGCGGCGGCACAGGCTGGCCTTTAAGCTGGGTGCCGTTGGTGGAGCCTAAATCCATGATTCCCAGCGAATCGGGCGAAACCACCACCCGGCAGTGGGTGCGCGAAATTTCGCCATCGTTCAGGTACAAACCCGCATTCGGCGAGCGGCCAATCACCAGCTCGCCCTCTGGCAAAGGAAGGCACTGCCAGGGGCTGCGGGCAAAGCGATAGTGCAGGTACCAGCGCGAGGCAGGTTGGGCAGGCGCGGGCACCGGGACAGGCGCCGCAGGAGGTGAGGCAGATGGGCGCGGGTCGAGCGCCAGCAGGCAGTTGCCAAAAGCCACCAGGTCGCCCGGGTGGACGGGCACCGGGCGGTTGGGCAGGGCAGGAACACCATTGACCGTAGTGCCGTTGGTGGAGCCCAAATCGGTAAGGGTGATTTCAGAAGGGGTGAAGGCAATTTTGAAATGCCGCCGGGAAATCTCCGAACTCTCCAGGCGCAGGTCACAGTCGCTGCCCCGGCCCACCAAATATTGGGCAGCCACAACCGGCTGCTCCTGCCAGGGCCCCGTTCCAATGCGGTAGCGGCAAACCAGCGTCGTTGGTCCAGCCTGAGAATCTTCGTTCATACCAGCTCCCCGGCTGGCTGGCGGTTCGTCTTGCGTGCGGCGACAATCAGCCAGTCTTACCTTTATTATATACCCGGAGGGTGGAGGCGGGAGGTGGGAGGCTTTAGGCTGTAGGCTGGAAGCTGTAGGCGCAGCGGAACCTCCTCCCAAAGGCGACCTGTCCCTAAGACATCATAGGGGTGTCCATAATCCTCCTGTAGGGGCGGACGGCGTCCGCCCGGGTAGTAACCCTGGATCCTTCCGGCGCAGCCCGCCTGCCCACCCGCAGACCAGCCCTTCCCGCCGGAGTTCCCCCGTGTCCGCCCAAACGGCATCCGCCCGGATGGCGTGAATTCCCATGGGACAAAACCCAACCCCGGGTGTATACTAAAAATGGAACGCATGTATGATTCCGGGAACAAACCGGCAAGATCAAACGTCTTAAGCGTATTCCTGCCTGTTCTGGCAGCGTGTTTTGCGCGCTGCCCATCATTTGTTAAGGAAAAAAGCGAGAAACCCTATGAAAACCACCCGTACTCTCCTCGTATTCTTTGCGCTGCTGCTGGCACTGGCTGTGGTTGGATGCAGCGGGGAAGAAAGCCCCACCCCGCCTGAACCCACCGTGGCAGTGCCCAGCTCCACCCCTGCCCCCACCGCCACCCCGGCGCCTACCCCTACCCCGCGCCTGGGGGCGTTGTTCGACACCAGCGCCCAGGCCGCCCCACGGGTGATTTCTTGGGGGCCGGAAGCCGGAAAAACGATGGAAGCCGGGGTTGAGGTGGTCTTTAACCAACCCATGGACCCGACGTCCGTGGCCCAGGCGTTCAGCGTGACCGCCGGCGGCGAAATGAACATCCCGGGCGAAATCACCTGGACCAGCAGCCGCTCGTTTGTGTACAAACCGGATATGCAGATGCTCAGCTCGTTGGGCGCGTCCGGGGCAGAACTGCGCGCCAGGCTCAGCGAAGCCGCCAAAAGCGCCAGTGGGCTGGCCCTTTTAGAGCCGTTCTCGTTTAGCTTCCAATCCAGCGGCAGGCTGGCCGTCAGCCAAACCCTGCCCGTAGATGGCGCCAGGGAAGTGCTGCAAAACACCGTGATTACGGTGATTTTCAACCGCCCGATTGTGCCGCTGCAGCCTGTGGAGGGCCAGGCGCTGCCCCAACCACTCATCCTCCAACCCGCCGCAGAAGGTGCGGGGGAATGGCTGAACACCTCGGTGTACATCTTCCGGCCCAGCCGCCCGCTGCAGGGCGGGGTGACCTACCAGGCTTCGATTGACCCCAACCTGACCAGTGTGGATGGCGAGGTTTTGGGCGAGGCTTTTACCTGGTTCTTCACCACCATCCAACCCACCGCCGGCGCGCTGACCATTGTGGGCGTAACCACCAATCCACCCGCCGGGTATGCAGGCGTTCTGCTCGACCAGGCCTTTGCGCTGGATTTCAACCAGCCGATGGACCAGGCCAGCGTGGAAAACAACCTGCAGATCGCCACCGCCGCCGGGCGGCAGCCGGTTCCCCTGCAGTTCAAATGGAACGAAACCAGCACCACCGTGGTGTTTACCCCCACCGTGCGGATGCAGTTGGGCACCGAATATTTGCTTTACCTGGCCCAATTTGCCCTGGACGCCAACCAAACGCCGCTGAGATCTGCGGTGCAGTGGTCTTTCTTTACCGTCAACCCCCCGGCAGTGCTGAGCACATACCCACAAAACGGCGCTGTGCAGCCCAACTATGATGGCAGTGTGCGGATTGACTTCGCCTCTCCGATGAACATCAACAGCCTGGTGGGTAGGGTGATCCTCACCCCGCCGCTCGACCCGGATGTGCAGTGGTACTACGATTCCTGGGGTTGGGGCTATTCGGCCTGGGGGCTGGAACCGTCCACCAACTACACCCTGGAACTGCTGCCCGGTATGGAAGATATCTACGGCAACCGGATTGAAAGCGGCCAGGTTGTCCAGTTCACCACCGGGCCTTACTATCCCAGCCTGTGGCTGGACATGCCCTTCGAACTGGCCATGTTCCGGGCACAGGTGCCCCAGGAGTTTTACCTGAACACTGTCAACGTCCGGCAGGTCAACCTGAAAGTTTACCGCCTGGCGATCGGCACCTTCGCCGAAATGCTGGGGAACTATTCTTCCCGGTTCAACTACACCCCCTCTGCAAACAGCCTGGTATGGGAAGAAACCCGCAATATCGAATCGGCAGCCGACCAGAGCATTGCCAACCTCTTTACCCCCACCTCGCCGGACGGCGGGCTGCTGCCCCAGGGGGCTTACCTTTTAATGGTTGAATCCGCTCAAATACCCAACTACGGCCAACGGGCTGATGAAACCCGCCTGTTCGTCGTGTCGGCGCTCAACATCACCATGAAATCCACCGCAAACGAGGTGTTAGCCTGGGCAACCGACCTGGAAACCGGCAGCCCGTTGAGCGGCGTAAACATCGGCCTGTATGACAACCAGATGAACCTGATCGCCAGCCAAGCCAGCGATACCAGCGGCCTGGCCAAATTCAACGGGCTGAAAACCCCGGAAGAATACTGGCAGGCCCGCTATGCCATGGTGGACAACGAAACCCTTTTTGCCGTCACCTCATCCCAATGGGGCAGCGGTGTCTCGTTTTACGACCTGGGCATCTGGGAGAGTTTTTACAGCGTTCCCAACCAACTGACCACCTACATCTACACCGACCGGCCGCTCTACCGACCCGGCCAGCCCATTGCGTTCAAAGGGGTGGTGCGCTTCAACGATGACCTCAATTACCGCGTCCCGGCGGTGACCAGCTTGCTGGTGTCCATCCAGGATTACCAGAACACCGTCTACGAAGCCACCCTGCCGCTGAACGAATTTGGCACCTTCAGCGGCCAGTTCACCCTGGACAACGACGCCGCCCTGGGCGCCTACACCATCCAGGTCACCCCGGCAAACGCAGACTACAGCGCCTATGGCTACTTCACCGTGGCCGAATACCGCCGGCCCGATTTCATGGTGCAGGTGCAGGCGGCACGCGAGGATGTGTTGGTGGGTGAAACCATGGGGTTTGACCTGGAAGCCAGCTACTTCTTCGGCGGCGGCGTTTCCGATGCCCTGCTGGACTGGACCGTGACCGCAGTAAATTACACCTTCAACCCCGGCGGCGACCTGAGCGGCTTCAGCTTCAGCGAAAGTGACAATGACCTGTATTACTACGACTTTGGCGAAGTCAACTACCCCGAAATCATCGCCCAGGGCAGCGCCCGGACAGGCGCTGACGGCAAATACAGCCAGAGCCTGCCCGCCGACCTGGGCGACGCTGCCACGAGCCGCAGCTTCACCTTTGAAGCCACCCTGTACGACCTGGCCGGGACCAGCGTCAGCGGGCGGGCCGATGTCATCGTGCATAAGAGCGCGGTCTACCCCGGCGTCCGCCCGCTCACTTACGTGGGCGAAGCCAACAAAGAGCAAACCTTTGAAGTGGTGGCGGTGGACTGGAACGCCCAAACGCTGGCCGGGCAGGCGCTGCGCGTCGAAATTGTCGAGCGGCGCTGGTACTCCGTCCAGGAGCAGGACCCCTCCGGAACCATCAAGTGGACCTCATCCGTGGAAGAAGTTCCGGTGGCGCTGTTTGAAAACGTCCTCACCGGCGCAGATGGCCGGGCGCAGGTCCGCTTTACGCCCCCCAACGGCGGCACCTTTAAAGCCATCGTCAGCACGCTGGACGCCAGTGGGAACGAAGGCCGGGCTGCAGCGTATATGTGGGCCTGGGACCCCAATTTTGGCGGTTGGCGGCAAACCGACGACCGGCGCATCACGCTGGTGGCCGATAAAGAGGCCTACACCCCCGGCGAAACGGCCCGCATCTTAATCGCATCGCCCTTCAGCAAACCCGTCTACGCCCTGCTCACCGTGGAGCGCGGCAAAGTGAAAACCCAACAGGTGGTGCGCCTGGAGAGCAGCTCGTACCTCTACGAACTGCCCATCACCCCAGACATGGCCCCAGGCGTGTTCTTCTCCGCCCTGCTGGTGGAAGGCGCCGAGACCAGCGGCAAACCCGATTTCCGCATGGGGATGGTCCAACTGGACGTCGCCCGGGTTGCCCAGGAACTGCAGGTTGAAATTGCCGCATCGCCCGCCCAGGCCGGGCCAGGCGATGAGGTCACCTTCCAGGTAACGGCCCGCGACTACACCGGCGCACCGGTGCAGGCTGAGTTCTCCCTGGCCCTGGTGGACCTGGCAACCCTCACCCTGCTTGGCCCCAATGCACTGCCCTCCCTGGATTTCTTTTATGGATCCAGCACCCTGGGTGTGCAGACCTCCGTGCCCATTGTGTTGAACATGGACCACTATAACGAAGCCGCGTCCGAGCGGATGGTGCTGGGACGGGGCGGCGGTTCGGGCGGCGGCGCCAAGGGCGAAGGCGTTTTTGGCGTGCCCGAAGTGCGCGAAGATTTCCCCGACACCGCCTACTGGCAGGGCCAGCTGACCACCGGCGCCGATGGCAGCGCCCAGGTCACCATCCGCCTGCCGGACAACCTGACCACCTGGCGCATGGACGCCCGGGCAGTCACCCGCGACACCCGTGTGGGCGAAGCCACGCTGGATGTGGTCTCTACCAAGCCGCTGCTCGTCCGGCCGCAAACCCCGCGCTACTTCCTGGTGGGCGACCAGGTCACCCTGAGCGCCATCATCCACAACAACACCGAAACCGACCTGGATGTCACCGCCGGGCTTTCTGCCAGCGGTGTTGAACTGTCGTCCCCTGCCCAACAGGCCTACCGCATCCCCGCCGGGGGCCGCGAGCGGGTAGATTGGCAGGTAACGGTTCTCTCCCTGCCCGAGAAATTTATTTCTCCCGGCCAACCCGCCGGCCGGGTAGACCTGATCTTCACCGCCACCGCCGGGGAATTTACCGATGCCAGCCGCCCGCCCGTGGCCAAATTGGAAGGCGGCGGGCTGCCGGTGTACCAGTATGAAGTGATGGAAATCGTGGGCACTGCCGGGCTGCTGGACCAAAGCGGCAGCCGGGTGGAAGGGGTTGCCCTGGTGCCAGGCTGGGACCTCACCCAGGGTCTGCTCACCGTCCAGCTTGCGCCCTCGCTGGCGGCGGGCATGGCCGCCGGGTTAGACGCCCTGGCCATCCCGGAATATGAATCCATCGAGGCCACCGTATCGAGCTTTTTGCCCGCAGTCATGCTGCTGAGGGCCTACGAAGCGGCAGGACTGCAAACCAGCGACCAGGCCGCCGAACTGAACGGGCGCATCGAACGCGCTGTGCAGCGCCTGCTCGCCCGCCAGAACCCGGATGGCGGCTGGGGTTGGTGGGCAAATGATGAAAGCGACCTGCAAACCACGGCCTACGTGGTGTTGGGCCTGCTGGAAGCCGGTAAAGCCGACCTCGCCGGAGATGCCCTGCTGTACCTGCAGCGAAAAGTAATCGGGGTAAGCGACCGCACCCCGCAAAATGTGCTTGACCTGCAGGCATTTGTGCTGTATGTTTTGGCCCGCGCCGGTCAGCCCAACGTGTCCATAGCAGTGAGTATGTTCGACGTGCGCCAGGGCATGAGCCTGTACGCCCGCGCCTACCTTGCCCAGGCCCTCCACCTGGTGGACCCCGGCGACCCGCGCCTGCCCACCCTGCTTTCGGACTTTAACACCACCGCCCTGGTTTCCGCCACCGGCATGCATTGGGAAGAAGGCCGGCGCGACCCCTGGGGCTGGAACACCGACACCCGCACCACCGCCATCGTGCTCAACGCCCTCATCCAAATTGATCCACAAAACAGCCTGAACGCCAACGCCGTGCGCTGGCTGATGAGCAACCGCAGCGGCAGCTATTGGGCCACCTCGCAAGAAACCGCCTGGAGCTTAATGGCCTTTGCCGCCTGGGTGACCACCACCGGCGAACTGAACCCGGCCTATGTGTTCGGCGCATCGCTCAACGGCGAACTGCTGGGCGAAACCGAAGCCACCCCGGCATCCGTCCAGGAAACCCAAACCTACGAGGTGCCGCTCTCTGCCCTCACCGGGCAGGAACTCAACCGGCTGATCATCGCCCGCGACGCCGGGCCAGGCGTGCTGTACTACACCGCCCACCTCAAAGCCTACGTGCCGGTCGAAAATGTGCAGCCGCTCAACCGCGGCCTGATCGTCTCGCGCAGCTACTACCGGCTGGACGGCGAACCTGTCCAAATCAACGAAGCCACCAGCGGCGAGATGCTCTTCTCCCGCCTGACGCTGGTCGTCCCGCAAACCGCCCATCACGTGGTGGTGGAAGACCCGCTGCCCGCCGGGTTAGAACCGGTCAACCAGGCCCTGGAAACCAGCGCCCAATGGGTCATCCCCAACCAGTTCGACTACGAAACCCTCTGGCGGCAGGGTTGGGGCTGGTGGTACTTCAACAACATCCAACTCAAGGACGAAAAAGTGGTGCTGAGCGCCTACGTCCTGCCGCCCGGCACCTACATCTACAACACCCTGGTGCAGGCCGCCACCCCGGGCGTGTACCACGTCATCCCCCCCAGCGCCTTCGAACTCTACTTCCCCGAAGTGTTCGGCCGCGGCGCCGGAACCATGTTCACGGTCAACCCGTAAGGGTTTGCCGCGAGGGGGGAGGAAAAAATTAACAGAGATAAACAGGATGGGCAGGATAGAAAAACCCTGCTCATCCTGTTTGTTTAATCCCTGGTTGCAAGATCACTTCGATTTTTGCAGGGTTCACTTGAACTCGCCGGCTAAATCCTGGTCAATTTTAACGATAATTTTTTGGATATCTGCAAAACTCATAATTTCTGGCAGAATCCAGGTTCCAAACACAACAACATAGTTCCCATATCTTGCTATCCATTCACAACGTAAATATTTTTCCGAATTCATTTGAAATGCTAACCATTCACAGGAAAATACATCTTCATTTGCTGACAAATCAGGATGTATCCAATCATCTGGAATGAATTCACCTGAATTTATAGCCTTAACTGCAAATTCGCGTCTAAACTTGAAAGCAGCATTTTTGGAATCCAAAAAAACATGAATACTATGACCTGTTGCTGTCCTTGTACCTTTTGGACCGTTTACAGGTAGGAAAACCACTTTTACATCAACTTCGGAATAATACGAGTCTATATAACCCCCAGCAGGAAACCCAACCTGCCAACCAGGCGGCATTAATTCAAGTGGAATTAAATAACCAAGCAAATCGCTTTCATTTACGGTGGGATTTGGCTTCCTGGCACAACAAAGTAATGTAAGCGTGCACAGAATGATTATGACGAAGAGAGCCAGGTTCTTATTCCTTCCTGTGGGCATGTCACCATCTTTTGCAGGTAAGTTCATTGAAAAAGGAACTAATTTACCTTTTTGATTCTGATAGTAATAAGCAAAATTCCATGTTTAACATTGTCATTGGGCAACCCCATCTGAAATCACGGGGTACCATGATATGCTTGCAGCCTGGCGTCTAACTTACCCAGTACATCGAGAAGTAATTCGAGTGTAATCTGCTCGCCTTCCTCGTTTGCCAGGACGAGGATGATTAAGTTCTCATGTTGTTGTTGTAAATATGTATATGACCGCACTGGTTGGCCGCTGATTGAAACATCCCAATATTCAATGCGGTAAAAATCTGTGCCTGCCTGGGGTTGAAATGTCGCTTGCTCAACCGGGCGCCATGCCGGGGTGAACCACTGCTGCTCCCACTCGGCCAAAAACTGGCTGGCAGTTGCAGCATCTGGATAAACGGCAATTCGATGGCTAATTTTTTTCCAGGAAATATCTGGCTCAGGGGAATGAGAAACTAAATTTGTTAACACTTCCCCCGGAACATCAGGAAACGACCCGACCAGCCTTTTCCCAACCCGGCGGCAGGTCGCTTGCCGAGAGCATCAATTCATAAGGATAGTCGCGCGGTGCAGGGGTGATAATTTCGACACAGCCCGTTAAAACGCCCAACGAAAAGGAAAGAAGAAACAATAACAAAAGAATGTATGCCGGTTTTTTCATGTGGTTTCTACCGAAATCGTTCAACGAAATAAACTGTGAAGGTATGAGGATATGAGAATTACATGGGTAATAAAAACCCATCCGGTGGTCAAGAGAATTCTAGGAAACCAGATGAAGTACTTTGATTCAATGATTTCCCAAATCGAATTATCTTGCCTCACATCATCGGGTTTTTGGAGGAGCAGCAGCCAGATGTAGATTCCAGGCTTAAACCATACCAAGAAAAACAAGCCAGTAAGAATCAAGTAAATTATCAAAGAAAGGAATAGTTCAGTCATTGAAAAACATTGAATAAGCAAAAACAGCCAGTGATTTCAACCTGATTTTTATCCTGAATCATTATAGACGGATTTCCCAATGCGAAATCAATCCCTTTCGCTCTGCCTGGTGAAGGCGCCAATGGTGGAGCGAGAAAACCGTCCACGAATTATTACGCACGAATAAACGAATGGAGCTACCTTCGAAGACCATATCTCATTAACCTCCATGGGTCCAGTATACAATACTTTTTCGGAGGCCGCCAGGAGAATGGAAGGGATTCAGGGCTTTACCGTTATCCCCACCGGAGATGAGGACAGCACCCCTCCGCCGGGGAGGGAGGCTTCGGCCCAGAGCAGGTGTTGGCCGGGGGTGAGCGGCCACCAGGCGCGGTAGGGCGGGGCGCTGAAAGCGGCGATGAGGTCGCCATTGACATAAAGCGATAGGCTTTCGGGTGCGGCGCTGCCGGCGTAGGCGGCTTCCACCAGGATGCGCTGGTTTTCGGGGGCAACCCCCGCCGCAAGCTGGTAGGTTGTGTTGGGCGCCGGGGAAAGCAGGGAGAGGGCGGGCTGGCCTGCAGTGGGCTGGCCAGGCGGTGCGCCGCCTGCCGCGCCGCTGCGGGCGAGGATGTCGCTCCACAAAAGCAGGTTTTGGCTGCGCGCCCAGGCCTGGGCCTGGGGAGGTAGGTCGAGGGCGGTGACCCTGCGCTGAAATTCGGGCGGAGTGGCAGGCCCGGCCAGGCCGCCGGTGCGCGTGTCCAGGGTTTCCTGGCGGTAGAGGGTGTCGGGGGCGGCGGGCTGGGTGCCCTGGATGAACCATTCCATCCGGTTGTACGGGCAGGCAGGCGTGGGCAGCAGCCCAGACAGGGCGCACACTTCCACCCTCACCAACCCATCCGGGCGGGGAAAACCCCGGTCGGGCAGGCCTTCGAGCAGCGAGCGCATGTGCTGGTGCCAGATAGGCGCCGCGCCGGTCAGGCCGGTGATATTGCGCATCGGGTCGTGACTGGCATTGCCCACCCACACCCCGGTGACCAGCTCCGGGGTGTAGCCAACTGTCCAGTTATCGTGAAAGCTGGTGGTGGTGCCCGTTTTGACAGCGGCGGCCCGCCCGATGCGCAGGGTGCTGTTGGGACCAAAACCGGGGGTGCGGGCATCATTGTCACTGAGGATGTCGGTCACCAGCCAGGCTACCCGCGGGTCGAGCACCTGGACGGGCACAGGCTGCGGGGCCTGGTAGCGCATTTCCCCCCGAAGGGTCTGGATATCCAGCACAGCAAAGGGGGTGATGCGGTAGCCGCCGTTGGCAAAAGCGGCGTAGGCTGCGGTCAGCTCCAGCAGGCGCACATCCCCGCCACCCAGCGCCAGGGAGAGGTCGTACTGGTCGGGGGAGCCCAGGGTGGTGATGCCCAGGCTGGAGGCCAGGGAGACCAGGGCGGGCAGGCCGACATGCTCCAGGGTGAGGACCGCCGGGATGTTGAAGGAGGATGCCAGGGCGGTGCGTGCCAGGACCGGGCCGTGTTCCAACCCGTCGTAGTTGACCGGGGTATACGGCTGGCCTTCGCGGGTCAGGAAGGTGGTCGAGACATCCAGCAGCATGGTGGCGGCTGTCCAGGGCTGAGAGCCAGGCGCTGGCTGCGGGCCAGGCGCTGGCTGCAACCGGGTCGGGTCGAAGGCTGCGGCGTAGACCAGCGGTTTGAGCGCCGACCCCGGCTGGCGGGGGGCCATGGCCATGTTGAGCGCGCCGCCGTGGGCGGCATCGGCATAATTGGGGCTGCCCACCAGGGCCAGCACTTCGCCGGTGGTCGGGTCCAGGGTGACCAGGGCAGCGTTGTTGACATTGTGCCCCAGGCCTGTGCGGTCGGCTTCGGCCAGCAGCGCCATCTGGTTTTGCACGGCGGCCTCGGCTTTGCGCTGGGCGTCCAGGTCGAGCGTGGTGCGCACCACCAGGGTTTCCTGGCGGCCCTCCAGTTCCACCAGCCCGGAAAGGCCCGCCCGCACCCACAGCACAAAATGGGGGGCAAGCAGGGGGTAGGAAGCACTGGTGTACACCAGCACTTCGCGGCTGGCCAGTTCGTATTCTTCAGGGGTGATCCAGTTATGCTCCCGCATCAAACCGAGCACAATACCCTGGCGGGCTTTGGCGGTTTCGGGGTTTTGGAAGGGGTCGTAGACCGCCGGGGCCTGGACCAGCCCGGCGAGCATGGCGCTTTCGGCCAGGTTGAGGCTGGCCGCAGGCTTGCCGAAGTAGGTTTGGGCTGCTGCTTCCACCCCGTAGGCCAGCGAGCCGTAATAGGCCTGGTTGAGGTACAGGGTCAGGATTTCTTCCTTGGTGTACAGGCGGGTCATCTGCCAGGCCAGGATGGCCTCGCGCATTTTGCGGCGCAGGGTGCGCTCGGACGCCTCTTCAGGCGAGAGCAGCAGGCGGCGGGCTACCTGCTGGGTGATGGTGCTGCCGCCCGCCAGGGTTTCCCCGCTGGAAATGGGGGCATTGCGCAGGTTGATCCACAGCGAGCGCAAGATGCCGCGCAGATCCACCCCAGGGTTGTCGAAAAAGCTGGCGTCTTCGGTGGCCACGGTGGCCCAGACCAGGGCGGTGGGAAATTGATCGTATTCCAGGGGAGTGTAGCGCCCGGTTTGTGGGTCGAGCCATTCGTAGAGCAGGCGTCCATGCCGGTCGGTAAAGCGCACAGCCGGCGCCAGGGCCGGAGCGGGCAGGTTGCGGGCGTCGGGCAGCCCGGCCATCAGCCAGGCCGCCCCTGCTGCCAGGGCCAAGGCCGCCAGAACCGCAGCGGCACCCAGGAAAATCCAAAATCGGCGTTTCATGGGTTGGATGATACCAGATTTGGGGGGAGGGGGGGGTGGGCGGAAGGCTTTAGGCTTTAAGCTTTAGGCTGTAGGCGCAGCGAAACCCCCTCCGGCCTGGCGGCCACCTCCCCCAAATGGCGGCTGGGTACAGCTCGCCATTTAAGGGAGGATCAACCCCGTTTGATCCTCCGGTAGGGGCGGACGGCGTCCGCCCGGGTAGTAACCCTGGTTCCTTCGAGCGCGTCACGCCTGCCCACCCGCTGACCCGCCCTTCCAGGCCGGGGTTTCTGCAGTTGGATTCATCCAACCGCGCTTCCCCATCGGGATTTCATCCCGGCCTGGTTTATAATCACTGCAGTTGCAAATCGAAAGGGTATTGAATGAACAAATACAAACGCTTCTTATGGTTTTGGGGGCTGGCCCTGGCGCTGTTGACCGCAGCGGGCTGCGACGTGCTGCGCGTGGCGGATGATGGCGGCGGCGGGGGGCTGCCCACCGGGCCGCTGCCCGCCACACAGGCGGCCGCGCCCGACACCTTCCCCACGGTGCAGATGCCAAGCCCCACCCTGGCCGTGTCTGCCACACCCGTGGTAAGCCCGACCCCGTTTGCCAGCCGGACGCCCCGCCCCACCCCCTCTCCCACGGCCACCCGGCCATCCCTGCCCACCCCCACCCCGCCGGAGGAGGCCATCCTGCCTTCCCTCGCAGGGCAGGTGGTGCAGCTTGAGCGCTGGGGCAATGGGCGGGTAAACCACCTGGCCTGGAGCGCCAACGGGCAAATGCTCGCCGCAGCCAGTTCCGTGGGAATCTACATCTACAACCCGGCCAGCCTGGCGCTGGAACAAACCCTGGCATCCGACACCTGGTTCAGCACGGCGGTCTTCAGCCCGAACAACCGCCTGCTGGCCGCCAGCAGCGGGGCAGTGACCTATGTCTGGCAAATGCCCGAAGGAACCTTGCTGCAGACGATTGCCGGGCAGGGCGACAGCGTGACGGCCCTGGCATTCGACCCCACCAGCGCCACCCTGGCTGTGGCCAGCGGGGCACGCGATACCACCATCCGCCTGTGGGACCCGCAAACAGGCACGCTTTCCGGGGCGCTGCGCGGGCCGAAGGACGGCATTTTAAGCATTGCCTTCCGTCCAGACAGCGCCCAATTTGCCGCGGGGGATGAAAACGCGACCATCTGGCTGTGGGACCTACCCGCCGGAACGCTGCAGGGCATTTTGCAGGGCCACGCCGGGCCTGTGACCGCCCTGGCTTACCTGCCCGGCAGCAAAGGGCTGGTTTCGGCCAGCGCTGCCCCGGACAACACGATCAAAACCTGGGACCTGGCGCTGGGTCGGGCCATCCAAACCCTGTCCGGCCACCAGGCCAGCGTCACCAGCCTGGCGGTTCACCCCGATGGCCGCCTGCTGGCCTCTGGCGGCGGCGACCGGGTGATCCGCTTTTGGGACCTATCCAATGGGCTGCTGAACAACGTTACCGAAGAACTGGAGGACTGGGTGCGCGGGCTGGCTTTTTCACCCAACGGGCGCAGCCTGGCCAGCGCCACCTACCAGGGCCTGCGCCTGTGGGAAACCGGCGGTTGGAGCAGCGGGCTGGCCGAGGGTGAACCCACCGCCAGCACGGAAGGTCACCTGAGCTGGGTGGCCGGGGTGGGGTTCACCCCAGAAGGCCGGCTGGTTGCCGTGGAAAGCTACGCAAATACCCTTCGGGTGTGGGATGTGTTCGACCAGGCGCCCCTGCGCACCCTGGCCGGGCATGTGGACATTCTCAATGCGGCAGCATTCGCGCCGGACGGGACGTGGTTTCTCTCCACAGGCGCTGACCGCACCGCCCGGGCCTGGAGCCTGCTCCCCGGCCAGTTGGGCGAGGCGCTGGCCGTTTACCCCGAGCAAAACACCGCCGGCTGGAGCGTGGCCGCCGGGCCAGTTCCGGGCCAGGCCGCCGTGGGCAGCTTCACCGAAATCCGCTCCTACCCGCCGGGCGAAGAAATTCCGAAAAACATCCTGGCAGGCCATGCCAGTTGGGTCACGGCGGCAGCATTCAGCCATGATGGTTTATCTTTGGCTTCGGGCAGCTACCAGGAAGCCTGGATCTGGAACCCCGAAACCGGGGCTCGCACCATGCAGTTAAGCGGCCAGCTCGCCTTTCCCGGCAGCATGGCTTTCAGCCCGGACGACCAACTTTTGGCTGTGGGCGGCGGTGCCGGGGACCCGGTGGTGCGGGTCTACCAGGCTGCCAGTGGGCGCGGGCTGTTTGCCCTGGCCGGGCACAGCGATATGGTGGCAGCGCTGGCCTTCCATCCCTCCGCGCCCATCCTGGCTTCCGGCAGCAAGGATGGCACCGTCCGGCTGTGGGACCTGGAAACGGGGGTGGAACTGGCCACCCTGACCGGGCACACCTTGTGGGTGAACACCCTGGCCTTCAGCCGCGACGGCAGAACGCTGGTTTCTGGCAGCGTGGATGGCACAGTGCGAATTTGGGGAATTGCGCCTTAGCAGGGGTCAGGTTTTCCAGGCGCCCAGGTAGTACTCGTGCGGGAAAATCAGCCTGTCGGTGTCCATCGGGACCCGGGTGAGGTGGTTTACGTTGGCCTGTTCAAACAGGCGGTGGAGCTGCTCTAAAAATTGAAGCTGCATTTTTGCCGGTTCGTTGGTAAACAGCGCCAGCAGGGTGGTATGCTGTCCGGGCACAAAACACAGCCAGCCTTCTTCTCCCAACTCGGTGGTGCGAATGCCAGAACCAAACAGTTCCCCGGTGGCCGACGAAAAAGAAGAGAGCATCGGAACGACCAGGGCGGGGTCTTTGACAAATTCGCCCAGGGTAGCAATCGGCATCCCTGACCGGCTTTCGTAGATGGCATAGGCTTTGGCTTTGGCCATGTGGCGCTTGCGAATAAAACCGCTTGCGCCTTCCTTGACCGCCGCCGACCAATCATCCGGGTAAGTTTCCAGCAGGCTGGTGATGGAGCGGGTTTCGCGCTGGTAGTGGGCGTACAGCTCCTGGAACTGGGCCCGGTTGATTTTTCCGGAAGCAAAATCCAGGCCAAGCTGCTGGACTTTGAGGTTAACCTTTTCCAGGTACTGGCGCGCCCGTTCTAATCCATCCTCAACAGCTGGTTTCGGCGGCGCAGGCGCGGGGGGTGGGGGTGCGGTTTTATACAGGAATGGAAAAAGACGTTTCAACCAGCTCATACCCCCTAATTCTAACAGAATTTTTTGCCCTGGGCAGGCCAAGAAAGGCAAATCCCACTATCCCCCTGTAGTAGCGGCTTTAGCCGCATCCCCCACCCCAAGGGGCGGCATGATGATTGAAAGCGGCCACCGCCAAGGAGATTGCTTCGCTGCGCTTGCAAAGACATCCTAACCCCCGTGTCGTTTCGATCCGTCACAGGCGGCGAGGGCAACCTCTCCGTGTCGTTTCGATGGAGCGAAGCGACTGAGAAACCTTGGCCAATCGCCAAAGATTCCTCTCGGCTGCGCCGCTCGGAATGACAGGAGTTGCCACCCGGTTGGATTTACCCCTGCGGGGCGGGAGGGGCGGGTGGGTGAAAACCGAGGGCGAGGTAGGCCATCCACTCGAACATCTGGGGCACCCCCTGCCCGGTGAAGGCACTGGTTTCAATATGTTGAGCCCCGATGCGTTGGGCAAGGGTTTTGCCATACTCCAGCACCCGGCCGTGCGGAAGGTCCATTTTATTGCCAATCACCAGCAGCGGCTGGCGGGGAATGGCGTTGAGCACCTCCTGCCGCCAGGCCACCAGGTGGCGCAGGGATTCTTCACTGGTGACATCGTACACCAGGGCCGCGGCTCGACTGCCCCGGTAGAAGCCCTCGCGCACCGAGCGAAAGTGCGACTGCCCCGCCATATCCCAGATCGAGAGCTTAACCACACCCTGGGGCAGGGTCACCGTCTTGGTCTGGAAATCCACGCCAATGGTGGCCACCCGCGAGTTGTCGAACTTGCCTTCGCAATACTGTCGGATGAGGGAGGTTTTGCCTACGGCCCCATCGCCTACAACCACAACTTTTAGCAGGCGGCTTGTCAGAATTTCCATAAGACCATCTTCTCATAATTGTATCAGGCTCTGTCAATTTTCATGTGTATTTTTTGAGGATCTGCCCGGCCAAGTCAGCCATGCTCAGGCGCAGGGGCAGGGGGGCGAGCACCTCCACCGCTGCGCCGAGGGCCAACAGCCGTTCGCGCGCCTGGTGCAGCGATTCAAAGGCCAGGGTGAGTTCGGGCCATTCCCCCTGGGCGTTAGCTGGCGGTTCAGAGACCAGGGCCGGTGTGGCCAGGTAATGCTCCAGGTAAGGCAGGATGGCTGGCGAAACGCGGGCCTGGACTTTGTACTGGTGCTGCCCGGCGCTCACCCGCGCACACCAGCCTTGCCAGAAAGCGGCCAGGTTAAAACGGGGGTCGCGGTCAAAACGAACTTCAGTGGGCTTTGCCTCCATCAATTTACTGACCTGGTACACCCTTTCGGTGCCAGGCAGCGAACCGGGCAACCGGGAAACAAGATACCAGGCCCCTGCCTTGGCAACCAGCCCATAGGGTTCCACCACCAGGTGATCTATGATCCCGGCAAAGGATGGGTAGGCAATTTCCAGGCAGGCATCCGACCAGACCGCCTGGTAGATGGTTTTCAAGTGCGGTGTGCGCACGCCGGAATGTTCCCACCAGACGGCATCCAGGTAGTAGCGCTGGCGCACGGCCTGCTCATCCACCCGGCGGGACTCGGGCAAAGCCGCCGCCAGCTTGAGCATGGCCGCCCTGGCATCCTGGTCAATGCCCAGTTCGGAGAGGGTAACCGGGATATTGAGCATAAATAGCGCCCGGATTTCAGGCTCCGAAAGCCCGGTCAGCGTGGTGCGGTAGCGTTCGACCAGGGAATAGCCCCCGGAAGGCCCCGCTTCACTGTACACCGGAATGCCAGCCGAGCACAGCGCACTGACATCCCGGTAAATCGTCCGTTCGGTTACCTCCAATTCCTGGGCCAGCTCGCGGGCGGTTAATTTGCCGCGGTGCTGCAGCAGCATCAAAAGCGATAACAACCGGTCTGCTCGCATAGTCTGCGCCTCCTACCTGCCGCTGGGAGTGTCCCAACGGGCTTTGAAATTGATTGGGTAACAACGCAGCCCCATCCCCCAACCCCCACCCCAGGCCTTGGGGCGGGGGAGAGAACGGGAGGGATGGGGGAGCAGTTCCTTAATTTAATTGTATCACCTATCCCTGACATAAGATGTCAGGGATAGATCGTATAATCAAGGTGAAACAATAAAGGAACTACCCACCCATCGGCTGAGTAGTACCATTTTTTCAAAGGAGTATGACATGGAAAAGACAATTGAAGTTACCCTCACCCATCTTCCTTCCCTGCGGGTTGCGAGTGTGCATGGCTTCGGCGCAGAACCCGAAATGCAGGCCTGGGAAAAACTGGTTTCGTGGGCAAAACCGAAAGGGTACATGGATGAGCTCCCACGCCACCGCATCTTTGGCTTCAACAACCCGGACCCTTCTCCCATCAGCCCGAATTATGGCTACGAATTCTGGATGGCAGTCGGCCCGGAAGAGCAGCCCGAAGGCGAAGTGAGCATCAAAAGCTTTGAAGGGGGGCTGTACGCCATGCTGCCCTGCCCGGTGCCGAAGGGAAACTTCGACGCCATCGGCCAGGGCTGGAAAAAATTGATTCACTGGCGGGAAAACAACCCCTATGAATATGACCACAGCCGCCAGTGGCTGGAAGAACACTTCCCGGCAGCCGACCCTTCGCTGGAATTTGTGCTGCACCTGTACATGCCCGTAACCGGCGGAAAGTAACAAGGTCCGCCTGTCTCGTGGCTTGAACCCGCCCGGACCCCCGTTTATCAAAGCAAAACCCCCGCCCTTTTGAATGGGGCGGGGGTTTTGGGTGGGGTTGAGTCGCTGTAAAACTACTTGATTTCGAAGACCATGCTGACATCCATCGAGATGGTGAGCTGGCCAGGGGAAACGGGAACGGCTTTGGCCATGTCCATTGCGGGAGCGCCACCGGCAGCAGTTTCGGCATAAACAATCGGGGCGTAAGAATAAGCCGAGATGCTCTGAATGTCGCCCAGGGTTACGCCAGCCAGCCGGGCCAGTTCGCCTGCCTGTTCTTTGGCATTCTGGACAGCCAACTCGCGGGTCAGTTTGTAGGCTTCGGTCTTGTCCTCTTTGTCAAAGCTGATGCCATAGATGTTGTTGGCGCCAGCGTCCACAGCGGCGCTGAGCAGGTCACCCAGGCTGTTCAGGTCGCGCACGGTCAGGTTGACCGAGTTTTCGACCACGAAGACTTTGGGGTAGGTGTTGTTCTCAAGCATCGGGCGGTTGTAGTCTTCCATCTGGTAAATGCTGAAGTTGGATGTCTTGATATCCTTTTCCGCAATGCCAAGGGACTTCAACACAGCAATCAGGCTTTCGGTCTGGCTGTTGTTGGCCGCAACGGCAGTTTTGGCGTCTTCATCGGTGGTGCGTACACCCACAGTAATGTAGGCAATGTCCGGGGTCAGGCTGATTTGACCGGAACCGTTGATGCTGAGGGTTCGCTTGCTGGCCTCGTCCGAAGCAGCGGCATTCGAGGGCAGGCCCCGTTCAAAGGCATAGGTGGTGACTGCAATCAAAGCAGCCAGAAGGACAAAAACGCTGGTGATGGTGATTAATTTGTTACGCATGGTGTTACCTCCAAATTGAGTGGTTGGTTATTTTGCTTGTGTGCAATTTCAAAGATAAGACGCCCCGGTTTTCAAAATAGTTCCCCGGTTTTGGCCTTTTTCCGAAAACTCATCAAACGCCAATCTTAATGAAATGTGCTAAGATTGTGCCCATGACAATTGAAATGTGGATTGCAATTCTGATTCTTGCAGCCGCCATTCTGCTGTTCACCACGGAATGGCTGCGGGTGGATGTGGTGGCCCTGGGGGTTTTGGTAATGCTGCTGCTCACCCGGCTGGTCACTGTGCCGGAGGCCCTGGCGGGGTTCTCCAACCCGGCCGTTCTGGCCATTGCCGCCCTGTTCGTGGTGGGCGGCGGAGTGATGCAAACCGGCCTGGCAGGCGGCGTGGGCCGGGCCATTTTGCAGGTGGCCGGCAACAGCCCGCTGCGGTTAATTTTGGTGTTAATGGCAACCGCCGCCTTCCTTTCCGGGTTTATGAGCAACACCGGAACGGTTGCCCTGCTCATCCCGGCCATCATCAGCCTGTCGCGCGCCAGCAAAATTTCTCCATCCAAGCTGCTGATGCCGCTTTCGTATGGCGCAATTCTGGGCGGCTTGCTGACCCTGATTGGCACCACCCCCAATCTGATTGTCAGTGATATCCTGCGCGAAAACGGGTATGCTCCCCTGGGGTTTTTTACCCTGACGCCCATCGGCATGATTTTGTTGGGGGTTGGCATTGTGTTTATGCTGCTGGTCGGCTATCGCCTGATGCCTGCCCGCCAATCTGCCAAAGATGTGCAGCGGGTGACCACACCCGAAGAACTGATGGCCATCTACCGGCTGCCGCAAAACCTATACCGGCTGCGGGTGCGGCGCGCCTCGAAAATCAGCGGAAAAAACCTGGCCGAAAGCGGCCTGCGCTCCGATTACCACCTTTCGGTGTTGGAAGTTCACCGCCCCAACCGGGCCAGGCCCATGGTGCGCAAGGAAGATAACCAGTTGGTGATGAACTATGAAGATATCACCAGCCTGGTCGCCGCCCCAGACCTGATCATCCAGGCCAACGACCTGCTGGTGCTGCAGGGGGATGGCAGCGATGTTGCCCATGCTGCGGCAGCGCTGGACCTGGGCGTACAGCCCGCTGAAAGCCTGGAGCAGCAATTTTTAATGAACCAGGAGGTAGGCCTGGCAGAGGTGGTGCTGCCGCCGCGCTCCAGCCTGCTGGGCAAGACCATCATCGAACTGCGCTTTGGCAGCCGGTACAAGCTCACCGTTCTGGGGTTGTATGGCGCTGGCGGGCAGGAAAACCCGGATATGCTCACCACACCCCTGCGCTTTGGCGACACCCTGCTGGTGCAGGGGCCCTGGGAAAACATCCTGGCGCTGCGCCGCCAGCGCAAAGATTTCGTGGTAATTGGCTCACCCGACGAAATGAACGCAGCCCCCATGCGCAAAAAGGCGCCGGTCGCGATGACCATTACCCTGGGCATGCTGGCGCTGTTAATTTTTAACCTGCTGGATATCACCACCGCCAGCCTGCTGGCCGCGTTCATGATGATTGCCAGCGGCTGCCTGACGATGGACGATGCCTACGAAGCCATTGACTGGAAAAGCATTGTGCTGATGGCCGGGATGATTCCGATGAGCACGGCCCTTGAAAAAGCGGGTGTGGTGCAGCTTGCCGCTGGCTGGCTCACCCAAACCCAGGGCGCCAGCCCCGTTTTTGTGCTGGCGGTGATTTTTGGCGTTACCGCCCTGTTCACCCAATTTTTATCCAACACCGCCACCACCTTCTTGATTGCCCCGGTTGCCCTGGCCAGTGCAGCCAACCTGGGGCTTTCGCCGTATGCCTTCCTGGTGGCGGTGGCAGTGGCGGCATCGATGGCTTTCAGCACCCCGATTGCCTCCCCCGCAAACACCCTGGTGATGGGTGCAGGCAATTACCGTTTTGGGGATTACGCCAAAGCCGGGGTGCCGCTGGTGCTGCTCACCATGCTGCTCTCGGTGCTTTTACTGCCCTGGCTGTACCCGTTTTAGGAGCTACCCACAATGAAAAGCACTGCGGTCACCCGAAAGGTGCATTCCCAGCGCCGGGCTGTTTTGACCTGCCTGGCCGGGCTGCTTTTCTGCCTTGCCGCATGCAGTTTTCCCGCAGAACTTCCCCCTGTGCCCACCGTCCAGCCCATGCCCGGCGCCGGCTGGCAATATACCCCACCTGCGTCACCCCCCAACCTCGAGCCCAGCCCACCCCTGCCCATCCCACCCACCCCCGAAACCATCCCGGTCACCATCACGCCCACCACCCCCCAGGCATCTCCAACACCTGAACCCACCCAGGCAGGCCCTCAAACTCCGCCCGACCGCACCACCTACTGGCTGGAAGCCGTGTATGACTACGCTGCCCAAGAAGTCCAGGTGAAGCAAAAAGCACAGTACCTTTACCCCGGCGCTGAGCCGGTGGACGAACTGCTGTTAATGATTGAGGCCAACCTGCACGAAAACGGGTTTAAACTGCAAAGCGTGCAGGCCGGGCCGGGCAGGGCCATCACAGGCTGGCGGCTAAACGAACACCTGCTCTGGCTTTCATTGGACACCCCGGTAAACCCTGGTGAATGGATTGAACTCAACTTGGAATTCAGCCTGCGCCTGCCAGACAAAGCCGAGACCTTCGGCTATACGAAAAACCAGGCCAATTTGGCCGGATGGTTCCCGGTGTTCCCCCCCTACCACCCTTCCCTTGGCTGGCTGGCTTACCTACCTTCGGATATCGGGGAATTTACCCTGTACGAACTGGCTGCATTTGAGGTGTCCCTGTTCCTACTGAACCCGCCCGAAAGGCTCACTGTGGTGGCCAGTGCCCCGCCCACGGAAGAAAACCCGCCCTACTACCGGTATTCGGTGCCCATGGCGCGGAATTTTACCCTCTCCCTGGGAAGCCGCTACCAGACCCTGACCACCCAGGTTGGCGATATCACGCTTTCCAGCTACACCTTTCCAGAATTCGCCGAAGCCGGGCAGGCCGCGCTGGACCATGCCGCTGCCGCACTGGCCCTGTACAGCCAGCTTTTCGGTCCTTATCCGCACCCCAGCCTGGCGCTGGTCACCAGCGATTTCGAAGATGGCATGGAGTACGACGGGCTGGTGTTCATTGGCCAGGAATACTACGCCCTCTACAGCGGCGACCCACGCACCTGGTTGACCCTCATCACAGTCCACGAGGTATCCCACCAATGGTGGCAGGGGGTGGTTGGCTCCAACCAGGCGCTGCATCCCTGGCTGGACGAAGCCCTCGCCACCTTTAGTGAACTGCTCTACCTGGAAAAAAACCAACCCGACCTGGTGGAGTGGTGGTGGAACTTCCGGGTGCACCGCTACGAACCCTGGAAAGCCGGCCCGGTGGACAGCACGGTCTACCAGTTTGGCTATCCCCGGCCTTACATTGACAGCGTGTACCTGCGCGGGGTGTATTTTCTTAATGAAATTCGCCTCACCATCGGAACCGACCGGTTCCAGCAAGCCTTGTTTACCTATGCCCAAAGCCAGGCCGGGCAGCAAGCCGAACCGCAAGACCTGCTGGATGCCTTTCGCAGCGCCACCCAGGCAGACCTGGAGCCAGTGTTTCAGAAATACCTTGAAAACACACCGTAGAGGGTTAAATTTGTCGTTCCGAACGGCGACAGACGCCAGGGACCTTTTCCACCTGCCGTGAAGGTTTCTCGGCCGCTTCGCTCGCCATTTGCGACAGATCGAAACGACATGGGGATGAGGATGTCCTTGCAAACGCAGCGAAGCAATCTCCCCGGCGGTTGATCATATACCATCTGGGCGGGCGGGTCAGCGGGCAGACCGGGCGGATGATGCCGAATGGCCCCAAGGTAGCCTTCGGATCGCTTTCGTTGCGCTGCGACCCGCCCCTACAGAAGAAGGAGTGAACCGTCGAGCAGGACGTGGACCCCACTTCCCAGGAAACCAAAAACCTTACCCCTCTTTCGCGTCCATTCGCGCAATTCGCGGCAAAAAAACCGCGCGGCCCTGGTACAGGTCTCGGGACAAAATGAGAGGCCACCAGAAGAAAAAATCTGCCAGGGGCCCACTGCCAGGTGCCCACCACAAATCATCCGCGTATCATTCCGAGCGGCGCAGCCGGAAGCAATCTTTTCAATTTTCCAAAATTCCTTGTAACCTTTTTTGCAAATCAATGTCTAATGAATGCGGTACAATACAAAAGAAATCCCAAACCACGCTAAAATAAAGGAAGGTTTGAACCCCATGGAAATCGGATATTATGTAAAACTGGAAACGGATTACGACAGCGCCCTCACCCAGGTGGTGGACGCCCTCAAAGCAGAGGGTTTCGGTGTGCTGACGGAAATTGATGTAAAAGAAACCATGAAGAAAAAGCTGGATGTGGACTTCCGGCGATTTAAAATCCTGGGGGCCTGCAACCCACCCCTGGCCTACCGGGCGTTAAGCGCAGCCCCCCAGGCCGGGCTGCTGCTGCCCTGCAATGTTACCGTCTCCGAGGAAGAGGGGTACACCCTGGTATCCCTGGTGGACCCAATTGCGATGCTGGGGGCGGTTCCTCATCCGGGACTGATTCCCGTGGCGGAAGAAGCGCGAGAGCGCATTCAGCGCGTGGCGCAGGCTTTATCCAAATAGAAGGAGTGTTTTATGCCGTTGTTTAACTTTATCTGCGAAGACTGCGGGCAGCATTTTGAAACCTGGGTCCGCACCAGCAGCGCAGTAGACGAAGTCACCTGCCCGGTGTGCGAAAGTGAACAAGTCAAACGGCAGCTTTCCCGGGTAGCCGGGCTGGCCAGCAGCAGCAAAAGCCCTGGGTCCACAACCAGCTACGCATCGAACTGCGCCCCAGGTGGCGGCTGAGGCATTCGCCACTAACCCGGCCGTGCGCCGGGTTCCCTTGAACGCAAACCACATTTTCATTTAAAAAAGGGCCGCTGGCCCTTTTTTTTATAATCCACGATAACGACACAACCCCACCCCCTGGCCCGTCCCAAGATTGGGGCGAGGAAAAATTGGTGAGGTTATTTTTCCAACGTGGGGGTCAGCAGGGCGGCTAAAAGGCACAACCCTGCGGAGAGTGTGAAAATGACCGGGATGCCAAACTGGTCGGCCAGGATGCCGCTGAAAAAGACGCCCAAAGCGCCGCTGGCAAACATGAATCCCAAAATCAGCCCGGAAGCCAGACCCATGCCGCCTGGAATCAGGTGTTGGGCTGAAACCACCACAATGCTGTGCGAAGCGCCCACCAGCAGACCCGCAATAATGACCAGCGGGATAAATTCCTCCAGCGTGCGGGCCTGGGGCAAAATGAGAAATGGCAGAATCGCCCCGAGCAGCGTTCCAAAAGCCACCCAACGCTTGCCAAAACGATCGGCCAGCGTGCCGCCAAACACATTGCCAAAGGCAATCCCGGCCATAAACAGTGAGGCCACCAAGCCATAAACGGCCGGGGCAAATTCCAGGTCGCTCAGGTACTTGGGCATGAAGGTGGTCATATTGGTCTGCACCCAAATCCGCAGGGCAGCCAGCAAGGCCAGCACCAACACTAACCTGCGGTTTTCGGCGAGTGCCTGGAAAACCTGCCGGAGGCTGACCGGAGGCTGGGCAGATGCCGGAGAAGCAGCGGGAATGGAGGCTAACTTCCAGGCAGCAAAGAGCGCAATGGGAAAAGCAGGCAGTGGGAGCAGCAAAAGGCCCAATTTTCCCCAACCATTAAGCAGCAGCCCACCCAACAGCGGCCCTAAAAACAGGCCCAACTGACCGAGCAGAAAAAAGTAGGAGGTTGAGGTGGTCTCGCGCCCGGAGCCATAAGTGCGCCCGGTGAGGGTGGCTTGCATGGTCCCTGCGGGATGAAAAGCCCCGGAACCGACACTGGCCACAAGCAGAAGCACAATTGCCAGCATTCCGGGGGTAAAAATAGCCGCTGTATAGGCCACACCCATCAGCAACACACTGGCGGAAACCACCCAACGCGGGCCAACCCGGTCGGCGATATAACCAAATATGGGCTGAGATAAAGCGCCGATGAAAGAATAGCCAGTGCTGATGGCCCCCAGCGAGGTGTTGGTCAGGCCCAGAGGAACACTGAGAAATGCCAGCATCACCGGAACGGAGCCATTGAGCAAATCCACCCCCAGGTGGCTGATGGAAACGGCTAAAAAGATCGCGTTGAGCAAAACAACCATAGCAAAACCTGTTTAAAAAAGCGGGATATCCCGTGGCTTACCTGTAATATTGGCGAGAAAGGATGAGCTGGTAAACAGCAGGGTGCAAAAAATAGCGAAAGGGTGCGCCAGCCTCCATGCGGCGGCGAATCTCTTGGGATGAAATTTCCAACAGGGGGGTATCCACAAAGCGCAGCCGGGCACCCAGGCCAATCAGCCGGGTTTCCACACCACCGAGATCAAGCCGGGTGCCGGGCCGGCGCATCACCCCAATGGCATCGCAGGCAGCCACAAAAGCCTGGGGATGCCGCCAGGAGGGCAGGTTGCGCAGCGAGTCGCCGCCCATCAGGTAGACAATATCTTGCCCGGGGTAATGGCTGCGCAGCAAACGCACAGTATCCACAGCATAATGTGGGGCGGGGCGGTTGATGTCTACATAAGACACTTCAAAAGCTGGGGTCTCAGCCAGCATGGCCTCCAACATCGCCAGCCGGTGTTCTACGGGAGTGATCACCTGGCCGGGTTTGTGGGGCGGGTTGGGCGTTAGCACCCACAACACCCGTTCGAGGCTCAACTGGTGTAAGGCTTCAGCAGCCAGAATCAGATGACCCAGGTGGGGAGGATCAAACGTACCGCCAAAAACGCCAAAAGGGCGGGTCAACGGAAGAGGGGGTGGGGTCAAAGGTCAGTCGCTCCACTCCAATTCCTGGTCACCAATGTAAACCGTGTCACCAGGCTCGACACCTGCCTCGCGCAAAGCCTGTTCCACCCCCAGTGCCGCCAAAATTCGCTGGAAACGAGCCAGCGATTGGTCGTATTGCCAGTAAGTCATATTGGCTGCGCGTTCAATGGCTGTGCCATGGACCCGGAAGCCATCTTCGACTTCTTCGATGGTAAAGGCTTTGGGGTCGCCTTCGAAGCGGTAGACCGGTTTTTCAGTGGAAACGGGCTGAGCCTGGACTTCCGTGAGCAGTTGGGCCGCCCGGTAGAGCACCTTGCGGACATTCGTTCCGGCAACAGCCGAAATGGCAAAAGGCTCGCGACCGATTTTCTGCAGCGCAGCTTCCACTTCAGGCCAACGTGCGGCTACAGAATCTACATCCATTTTGTTATACACAACCACCTGGGGTTTCGAGGCGAGCCCGGGGTCGAAGAGTGAGAGTTCGGCATTGATTTGAATAAAATCGGCCACCGGGTCTTCAGCAAACCCATCCAGCAGGTGAATGAGTACCCGTGTGCGCTGAATGTGGCGCAAAAAATCGTGGCCAAGGCCAACGCCCTGGTGGGCGCCCTCGATCAGGCCGGGGATATCGGCAATGACCAAAGTGTTTTCAGGGTCCAGCTCCGCCACACCCAGGTTTGGTGTGAGTGTAGTGAAGGGGTAATCGGCAATTTTGGGGCGAGCATTGGTAACCGCCGAAAGAAAGGTAGACTTGCCCGCATTGGGCACACCCACCAGGGCGATATCGGCAATCAGTTTAAGCTCCAGGTGCAAATGCCGGGCTTCACCGGGTTCGCCTTTTTCGGCAATGCGGGGTGCCTGGTTGCGGGGCGTGGCAAAGTGTTGGTTGCCGCGCCCGCCGCGCCCACCTTTACAAATCACCATTTGATGGTCGGGTTCGGTCAGGTCGGCCAGGATTTCCCCGGTTTTTTGGTCTGTAACCGCTGTTCCCGGAGGAACATCAATAATCAGGTCGCTGGAAGAACCCCCGGTACGGTTGGCAATCCCGCCGTTAAGGCCATTTTCCGCATGGTAGCGGGTCTGGTGGCGGAAGTGGTACAGCGTGTTCAGGTTGGGGTTTACCCGGAAAATGATATCCCCACCTTTGCCACCATCTCCGCCGTCTGGGCCGCCGCGGGGAACAAATTTTTCGCGGCGAAAATGGACCATGCCATCGCCACCGCGCCCGGATTGAACAAATATATCGGCTTCATCAATAAATATACTCATAGGGAGGTGATTATATCACCACGACTTGTTTTTGCGTTTTGCACTCAGCTTGAACTTGGTTTGTGCGCTTTTTGTTAAGGATTGCACAAACCAAAGGTTTGTGGTAAATTCAGTTAGGTTTTTCCAAATCATCCGAAGGAGTTGAAGCAATGGCAGATATTTTTATTCCAGATATTGTAATTGGACGCCTGCCCGTGTATCTGCGCGCTTTGCAGCGCATGAACGAAGAAGGGCGGCGAGTAACTTCTTCCCAGGAATTGGGAGAAAGGCTGGGCATTTCTTCCGCCCAAATTCGCAAAGACCTTTCCCAATTTGGGGAATTTGGAAAACAAGGGACTGGCTATAACATTGAATATCTTGTCAAACAGCTTCAAGCCATCCTGAAAGTAGACCGGGTTTGGGAAGTGGCTGTGGTTGGGGCGGGTGACATCGGCAGCGCGCTGGCGCGCTATCCCAATTTCGTCAACCGCGGCTTCCGGGTTGCGGTAATTTTTGATAACGACCCCCAAAAAATTGGAACCTATGTCGGTGAATTTCAGGTTCAGGATGCCGCCTTTATGGTGCCGGATATCCTGCAGGCGAAAATCAAGGTAGCGATGGTTTCTGTGCCTGCCCGGTATGCACAGGAAGTGACGGATAAATTGGTAGAAGCAGGGGTAAAGGCAATTTTGAACTATGCGCCCATCAGCCTGAATGTGCCGCCAGAAGTGCATGTCCAGTATATTGACCCGCTTGTCCACCTGCAGCGAATGACATATTATTTGGAATAATCTCCCCGCCTGCCATTCCCGCTCCAGGCTTTGGGGCGGGGAGAGAACGGGCAGATAGGCGTTCCCGGCGGGGTTTTTCCCGCCGGGAACGCCTTTAACTTCCCCACTTCCCAGCGGGAAAGGGACACAGGGGGGACCGGTGATAATCAAAGAAAAAGGTGATTATCCAACCCCACCCCCCGGCTCCCGCTCCAGGCTTTGGGGCAGGGAGAGAACGGGCAGATAGGCGTTCCCGGCGGGGTTTTTCCTGCCGGGAACGCCTTTTACTTCCCCACTTCCCAGCGGGAAGGGGGACACAGGGGGGATGGGGAATAAATAAAGAGTAAGGAATTCAACCCACGTTGGGCAGGTTGCGGCGAATCTGGTCGTAAATGGAAAGGGCGCGGGCCGCACCCAGGGCAACACAGGTGGTGGGGTTATCCACCAGGTAGGTAGGAATGCCCAACTGCTTGGTCATCAGGCGGTCCATGCCGGGCAAAAGGGCGCCGCCACCCGTCAGGGCGATGCCCCGGTCAATCGTATCGGAGACGAGTTCGGGAGGAGTTTTTTCAAGCACCCGGCGGACAATGTCCACCATCTCTTTCAGGGTGTCTTCAATGGCTTCAACCACTTCGTGGGTGGTGATGGTCAGTGGGCGCGGCAGGCCACTGACCTGGTCCTGCCCTTGAATTTCAAGGCTTTTTTCATCGGGGAGCGGAACTGCGGCGCCAATTTTCAGCTTCACCTGTTCGGCGGTTGGCTGGCCAATAATCAGGCCATATTTTCGGCGCACGTAGCTGGCGATGGCTTCGTCCAACTGCATTCCCCCGGCCCGCATGGTCTCGGCAGCAACAATGCCATTCATGGCCAAAACTGCCGCCTGGCTGCATCCCCCCCCAAGGCATACCACCATGTTGCCAGATGGCGTACCGATGGGCAGTTCTGCCCCAAGGGCAGCGGCCAGGGGCTGGGGAACCAGGTAGGCTTCATTCGTACCCGCGCCTAAAACGGCTTCGTGAACCGCCCGGCGCTCAACACTGGTGATGCCATGGGGAACAGTCACCATAACTTTCGGGCGAAACCAGCTCATCCGGCCGCTAACTTTTTTGAGGAGATAAGAAATTAACTGTTCGGTAATGCCGTAATAGGCAACCACCCCATTTTGCAAGGGGCGAATAACCTGGATTGTATCGGGAACCCGCCCGAACATGTCGAGGGCTTCCTGCCCGACCGCGACAATTTTTTCTTCTTCAACAGCAACCGCCACAATGGTGGGTTCGTCGAGAAGGGTTTGCCCCCCCTCGACGATGCGGGTGCGCATGGTGCCGAGGTCAATTCCCAGGTCCTTCGAAAATAGTCCCATGGGGTTTAGGATTCGTTATCAGAACCAAAAGAACGCCCGCTGCGCCGCAGGCGGCGCGCTGCATCCAGGCGCAAATTAGAGCGGCGCAGAGAGGCTTCAATCCGCAGGTAGGTATCCATATCCTGAGGCGGGGTGTTCTGGAGCACTTCCTGAGCACGTTTACGGGCTTCTTCGGCCCGGGCAACGTCAATCTCAACCACGTTTTCGGCAGTGTCGGCGAGGATCGTGATAATTTCGGGTTGAACTTCGGCAACGCCGCCCGCCACGGTAAAGTATTCTTCGCGGCCGCGCAGGCGCACGGTCACAATACCGTAATCCAGGGTGGCAAGCAGGGGGGCATGATTGGGCAGAATCCCCATCATGCCCTCCGAACCGGGCACCAGCACAATATCGGCGTCGCCCTCAAACACCATACGGTCTTGAGAGACAATTTCGCAGCGAATGGTCATGGCAGCATCCTTCTTATGCGTTTCTCAGCCGTTCGGCTTTTTCAACGGCTTCTTCAATTGTGCCCACCATATAGAAAGCCTGTTCCGGCAGGTCGTCGTGCTTGCCATCCAGAATTTCTTTGAAACCACGGACGGTTTCTTTAAGTGGGACATAGCGGCCTTCCAACCCGGTGAATTGGGCGGCAACGTACATGGGCTGGGAGAAGAATCTTTCGAGCTTACGGGCACGGGAGACGACGAGCTTGTCGTCTTCGCTCAGTTCATCCACACCCAGAATGGCGATGATGTCCTGCAGGTCTTTGTAGCGCTGAAGAATGCGCTGAACGCCGCGGGCAGTGGCGTAGTGAACATCGCCCACCACGAGCGGATCAAGAATACGAGAGGTAGAGGCAAGCGGGTCTACTGCGGGGTAGATACCTTTGTCGGAAATGGAGCGTTCGAGGGCGATGGTGGCATCCAGGTGGGTAAAGGTGGCCACCGGGGCGGGGTCGGAATAGTCGTCTGCGGGAACATACACGGCCTGCATGGAGGTGATGGAGCCAGTTCGGGTGGAGGTAATCCGCTCTTGTAATTCGCCCATTTCGGTGGCCAGGGTGGGTTGATAGCCCACGGCGGAGGGCATACGGCCGAGAAGCGCCGACACTTCCGAACCCGACATGGAGAAGCGGAAAATGTTGTCAATAAACAGCAGCACATCGCGGCCAAGGTCGCGGAAGTATTCGGCCATCGTCAGGGCGGTCAGGGCAACGCGCAGGCGCACCCCAGGCGGTTCGTTCATCTGGCCATAGACCAGGGCGGTATCTTTCAACACACCCGACTCAATCATTTCACGATACATCTGGGTACCTTCACGGGTGCGCTCGCCCACACCGGCAAAAACGGAGTTGCCTTTGTGAACGGTGGCGATGGAGCGAATGAGCTCTTGAATGAGCACGGTTTTGCCCACGCCTGCGCCGCCGAAAATGCCGGTTTTACCGCCCTTGGTGAAGGGGGCAATCAGGTCAATCACTTTCAGGCCAGTTTCAAACACTTCCACGCTGGTGGTTTGTTCTTCAAGCGAAGGGGCAGCCCGGTGAATGGGGTAGCGGGTTTCGGCGTTAACCGGGCCGCGGGCGTCAATGGCGCGCCCAAGCACG
>CAZAYY010000009.1:0-54799 GCA_964489525.1 uncultured Anaerolineales bacterium | reverse complement strand
AACACCCGGCCCAGGGAGGGTTCGCCAACAGGAACCATGATGGGAGCGCCGGTGCTGCGAGCAGGCAGGCCGCGGCGCAGGCCGTCGGTGCTGTCCATAGCCACGGTGCGCACCCAGTTGTGGCCCAGGTGTTTCTGAACTTCCAACACCAATGGCTCGCTGGCGCCTTCTATATCTACTTCCACTGCATGAAAGATTTCAGGAAGTTCGCCTTCGGGGAATGCCACATCCACGACTGCGCCCTGAATCTGTACGATTTGACCTGTAGCTTCTGCCATTCTTGCCTCCAAATTTTTCCGTTTACTTGTTTCCGCTTCGCTGGTAGTGGCGAAGCAGTTAATTTTTATTTTGCAAGCGCTTCGGCGCCGCCGACAATATCCAAAATCTCACTGGTAATGGCCTGCTGGCGGGCTTTGTTGTATTCCAACTGCAGGGCCTTGCCCAGTTCCGTTGCGTTATCGGTTGCGTTTTTCATGGCAACCATCCGGGCCGCGTGTTCGCTGGCCAGGGATTCGAGCACCGCCTGGAAAACCTGCAGGGCGGTGAAACGGGGGATAATTTCATCCAAAATTTCTGCCTGCCCTGGTTCGTAGGTGTAAGTTGCCGATGGACCGGCGGCTTTTTGTTGGTATTCATGGGCAACCAACCCTGCAGTGGTGGTGTAAACCAGCGGAAGCAGTTTTTTGTGGGTGGCTTCCTGCTTGACCATGTTGACAAAGTCGGTATACACCAGGTGCACTTCGTCGGTTTTCCCGCTGAGGAATTCATCCACAGCCAGGCGGCCAATGGCCGACACATCGTTAAAGGTGGGGTGAGCGGGAAGATTGCTGAATTCAGCGATGATGTTTTTGCCGCGCCGGGCCAGCAGGTCGCGCCCTTTGCGGCCAACCGTAATGTATTTGACCGGAACCGGGTAATCGCGGTATTTTTGCAGCACAAAGCGCAGCAGGTTGGTGTAATAAGGGCCGGCCAGGCCGCGGTCACCACTGATCACCACCACCAGGACGCTTTTCACCTGGCTGCGGTCTGTGAGCAATGGGTGAAGCACATTGCGGTCAGGTTGACCGGCAATGTGGGTGAGGATTTGCCAGGATTTGGTTGCGTAAGGCCGGGTGCGCAGCATGGTTTGAATTGCACGCTGCACCCGGCTGGCGCTAACCGCCTGGAGTGCCCGGGTTACCTGGGCGATGTTTTTTACACTTTTGATGCGAAGCCGCATCTCTCTTGCAGTTGCCATACTCGTTCCGTTCCCGTTTCCTTAAGGTGTCATAAATTCCGGGAAGCCCAGCTTACCCCAGGGATCAGGCCCAGGTGGAGTTGAAAGCGTTAAGGGCTGCGCGCAATTTGGTTTCTGTATCTTCCGAGAGCACTTTTTGTTCGGCAATCGTTTTGAAAATTTCAGGATGCGAGGTTTCGATGTACCGCAGCATGGCGCTTTCGTATTCTTTTACGCGGTCTACCGGAACCGTGTCAGTGAAGCCGCGGGTGCCCGCATAAATGGCGATAACCTGGCTGGCAAGGTTGACAGGTTGGTACTGCGATTGTTTAAGAATTTCCTGTAAACGCTGGCCGCGGGTGAGCTGGGACTGGGTGGCTTTGTCCAGGTCAGAGCCGAACTGGGCAAAAGCCGCCACTTCGCGGAAGTTGGCCATATCAAGGCGCAAGCCACCCGCAACACGTTTCATGGCTTTGGTTTGGGCGTCCCCACCCACGCGCGAGACCGAAAGACCGACGTTAATCGCCGGGCGAATGCCGGCAAAGAACAGGTTGCTTTCCAGGTAAATTTGGCCGTCGGTGATGGAGATGACGTTGGTGGGCACGTAGGCCGACACATCGCCCAACAAGGTTTCAATGATGGGCAGCGCAGTCAAAGAACCGCCAGAACCTGCAAGTTTGACGACTTTATAGTCATCAGCGTTAGCCATGGCTTTGTGGGCTTCTTCGGCATAGTGCTTGGCCAACGGGCCGGTGTAAACCTTCCCCTCTACAGCCTCGGCTTTGGGGGCCAGGCTGCCGGAGAAGTTTTTGGAAACCACCACATAATGGTCAGCAAGACGGGCGGCACGTTCCAGCAAGCGAGAGTGCAGGTAGAACAGGTCGCCAGGATAAGCTTCACGACCAGGCGGGCGGCGCAGCAGCAGAGAAACCTGGCGGTAGGCCCAGGCGTGCTTGGAAAGGTCGTCATAAACCACCAGGGCATCTTGCCCGTTTTCCATGAATTCTTCGCCAATGGCGCAGCCGGTGTAAGGAGCAATATACTGGAGGGCAGCGGGTTCGTCGGCAGCAGCAACCACAACAATGGTGTGGTCCATCGCGCCATATTTTTCAAGGGTGGCAACAGTTCGGGCAACAGCGGCTTTCTTCTGGCCGATGGCCACGTAGATACAAACCAGGTTTTTATCGGCCTGGTTGATGATGGTGTCAATCGCCAGGGCGGTTTTACCGGTCTGGCGGTCACCAATGATCAGTTCGCGCTGGCCACGGCCAATCGGGGTCATGGCGTCAATGGCTTTGATACCAGTCTGGACGGGGGTGTCCACGTCTTTACGGGCAACCACGCCAGGGGCAATCCTTTCAATCGGCCGAAAGCCGCTAAACTCGATCGCGCCTTTGCCATCAATCGGCTCACCCAGGGCATTGACCACACGGCCAACCATACCCTTACCCACCGGCACGGACGCAATCCGCCCGGTGGAAGTGACCTTCATGCCTTCCTGGATGCCGGAGTAATCACCCATGATGATGATACCGACATTGTCACTTTCCAGGTTGAAGGCGATTCCAACGGTGCCGTTTTCGAACTGCACGAGTTCCTGGGATTGGACATCGCCCAGGCCATTGGCACGGGCAATGCCGTCGCCAGCCTCAAGGACGGAACCAATCTCACGCACTTCGGCTTTCGGTTCAAAGGAATCAATCTTCTTTCTTAGATCTGCGGATATTTGTGCAATAAAGTCTGACATCTTGCCTCCAGGCTCCTGATTTTCAGAATATGATAATCTATATCATTGCAACAACGAAAGTTGCTGGGCAAACGCTGCCTGGCAACTTGGTTTTTGTTTCTAGTTCGTGAGGTTTGCCACGGTTTCAGCATCCAACCGTTTGATCAAACCGACAAGTAATTTTACCGCGTTATCGTAATCTTCGCGGTGAATTATGGAACTGTGTGAGTGAATGTGGCGAGCAGGCACACTGAGCACCACCGAGGGAACGCCGGTTTTGTGCATATGAATGACGCCGCCATCCGTACCACCCGCCTGAACATGAGAAAGCTGCAAAGGCAGGCCCATTTGTTCGGCCAGGTCAATCACCAGGTCGCGCAGGCGCAGGTTCGGAATCATCGTGCCATCATAAATCAACACCGACGGGCCTTTTCCCAACCTGACATTGGAAACAGCTGCGTCAATTCCCGGAACATCGCCGGCGATATCAGATTCAAGGATGATGGCCACATCCGGCTCAACCAGCCAGGCGCTGGTGCGGGCGCCGCGCAGGCCAATTTCTTCCTGCACCGAAGCAGCCGCATAAACCGTATTGGGGTGGGCTTCGTTCTGCAGGGCCTGCAGGGCCGAAATGCTCAGGGCAACCCCCACCCGGTCGTCGAAGGCTTTGGCCAGGTAGGTCTTGCCACTGGCCATCACAACAAAATCGGCACGGGGAACAATTGAATCACCATTGCGCACACCGGCGGATTCCACTTCAGCCTTTGAAACTGCACCAATATCAATGTACATCTGGTCTTTGGTAACCACCTTGGTGCGTTCTTCGGCAGGCAGCAGGTGAGGCGGCTTAGCGCCAATCACACCCACCACATCCCCCTTGCGGGTTTTAATGATGACCCGCTGGCCCAACAGAACCTGGTCGAACCAGCCGCCAATCGGCAGGAATTTGATAAAGCCATCATCGGTAATGTGCTTAACCATGAAGCCAACTTCATCCATATGCCCGGAAAGCATGACGCGCGGGCCAGCCGAAGCGCCTGCCTTGCGGCAAACCAGGCTGCCCATCTTATCGCTGCTCAGCTCACCCAGAGATTGGAAATAGCCGCGCACCACTTCGCGCACACCCGACTCGTAGCCCGAAATCCCATGGGCTTCGGTAAGGTTTTGTAATAAGTTTTCAGTAGAATCCATAGATGCTCTTTGATAGGGAAATTTAGCGCTAAAATAATATCTTAAGGTACTCGATTTGTCCAGTTATTCACAATTTCAATCTGGCGCATGGGCCGAAGGATCCTTGCCGAGTTCGCGCGAGCGCTCATAGGCAGCCCAAATGGCCCGGGAAATGGCCGTGCGGAAGCCGGCTTTTTCCAGGAAATACAAAGCTGCGGCAGTAGTCCCACCGGGAGAGGTGACCTGGTTGCGCATCCGGGCCGGGTGCATCAGGCGTTCGTCATCACTGTTCAGGTAGAACTCCACAGAGCCAAGGATGGTTTCAATTACCAACGCTTCGGCAATCCGGCGGGGAAAACCCAGGTGAACCCCCGCATCAATCCAGGATTCCATAAACATATACACATATGCCGGACCCGTGCCAGAGAGGGCTGTGGCCATGTCGAGGTACTTTTCCTCTTCCATAAAAATCTCTTTGCCCAGGGCGCTGAGGATGCTGGCGGCCATCTGGCGCTGTTCGGCGGTTACCGCTGGCGCTGCTGTCCAAACCGTAATCCCCCGCCCGATGGTAGCCGGGGTGTTGGGCATGGATCGCACCGTGCGGGTATGGTCAAGGCCTTTGTTAATTTTCTTGATGGGTGCGCCGGCAATAATCGAAAGCACCAGGGCTTCTTTGGGAACAAAACCTTCCAGTTCGTCCATCACCTTATCCAGGGACTGCGGCTTGATGGACAGCACAACCACATCGGCAGCCTGGACTGCGCTGCGGTTGTCGCTGGTGACCGAAATGCCGTAGCGCAGGTGAAGCTCCGTGCCGCGTTCCGGGCGCGGTCCGGAAGCCACCAGCGAATCTGCCGGGGCTACCTTTTCGCGAATCAACCCGGCAACCATCGCCTCGGCCATCACCCCCGACCCGATAAATGCAATTTTTTTGTTTTCAAACAACATGGACCTCTCCATTGATGAAACCGGCTTCTCGACCCGTTTCTATAAATTGAGCCTACGAAAAATACTTCAACGCCAGAACCAGGCGCTCTTCCACATTTTGCGGCGCCCCCTGTGGAAGCGACTGCAAAGCCGCCTGAGCCTCGACCACGCTGTAGCCCAGGGAAGTCAGCGCCTCGAAAACTTCATTGTCCAGGTCGGTCAGTTCGGCAACCGGGGCCAGGTCATCGGCGGCGCCAATTTTGCCCTGCAAATGCAGTAGAATTTTCTGAGCGGTTTTTTTGCCAACCCCCGGAACCCGGCTGAACACCTCAGGCTGTTCGTGAAACACCGCTCTGCGAATGGCGTCGGGGTTGAGCGCCGAGATGGCGGCCAGAGCCAGGCGTGGACCAATTCCGTCTACGCCCAGCAGAAGGTTGAAATACTCTTTTTCCTGGCGGGTTTCAAAACCGTATAGGGCAAGTAAATCCTGGCGAACAATCAAGACGGTGTGCAGTGAAAGCTGGTCTCCCAGGGAAATGCGGTCGCGCAAGGCGGCAGGAACGTATACCTGCAAACCAACCCCACCCGTCCCAACCACCAGGCTGTCGGTTTCTTTGTGCAGGACGGGACCACGCAGGGTTGCAATCATAAACGCTCCTTTCTGTTTGGCGTACAACGACGCATGTTCAACCCAGAGGGCAGGCTCAGCCGTCCTGCCCGGCCAACCAGCGCCGCGATTGGGCATGCTGGATATGACAAATCGCTGTGGCAAGCGCATCGGCAGCGTCATCGGGTCGGGGGATGTCTTCCAGGTTCAACAACATGCGAACCATTTGCTGCATCTGCTTTTTGTCAGCGCCGCCGTAGCCAGCCACGGTGTTCTTGATTTCAAGAGGGGTATACTCATCCACCGGCACCTGGTTTTGAGCACAAGCCAGCAGCACAACCCCGCGCCCCTGGGCAACCGTAATCGCCGTACGCACATTCTTTTGAAAAAAAAGTTCCTCCACCGCAGCGGCATCCGGGCGGTGGAGGTGAATAAGAGCGGTCAAATCCTGGTACAGGCTGTCCAGCCGGGAAGGCATGGGTGTGCCTGGAGGCGTAGTTATCACCCCGTAGGCAATGGCATGCAGTTCGCCGTTTTCCGTTTGACGGACCAAGCCATAGCCCGTCGTGGCGGTACCAGGGTCAATCCCTAAAACGAGCATCCAGGTTAGGATTCCATCGCCGCAATGGCTTCATCCGAAATCTGGAGATTCGTGTAAACGCTTTGAACATCATCGAGTTCTTCGATGTTTTCAATTAACTTCATTACGCTGAGCGTCTGGGAGGGTTCCAAGGAGATTTCATGGTTGGGAACCATGCGCAGCCCGGCTTCTTCAGGTTGGATTCCCGCCAGGCGCAGGCGGTCACTGATTTCTTTGAAATATTCGACGCTGGCCGTGATTTCAATATATCCATCATCCTCAGTAACATCTTCAGCGCCCGCCTCAACACCCAGCTCAAAAATCTGGTCAAAGGTACGGCTGCCCAGGGGGAAGGAAAAATAAGCCTGCCGCGTGAACTGCCAGGCCACAGCGCCGCCTTCTGCCAGGCTGCCGCCGCCCCGCGAAAGCAAGTGGCGCAGTTCCGAAACCACGCGATTGCGGTTGTCGGTGACGCAGTCAATCAACATGGCAACCCCGTGGGGGGCATAGCCCTCATACATATATTCTTCGATTGCCGCCGCATCTTTATCTTCACCCAGGCCGCGCTTAATTGCCCGTTCAATATTTTCTTTGGGCATGTTCTCGGCTTTTGCTTTATCTACTGCCAGGCGGAGCGAGAAATTGGCATCAATATCTCCACCGCCTTCTCGAGCAGCAAGCGCAATTTCACGTGTCAGGCGGGTAAATACCTTGCCACGTTTTGCATCCGCTGCGCCTTTCTTTCGCTTAATGGTAGACCACTTAGAATGACCGGACATAAATCATCTCCTTAAATCGCGTGAATGACGCAGAAAATAGTTGTCTGCAATCGAGAATTATACCATGTGGGAAAATCGTCCGGGCAGTTCTTTTTAGGGAGAAACAAAAATAACGTGACAAGGATCTCAACCAGCACAGCCCCCAAAAACAATCGGCTTTGCATGTTATCGCGGCGAGCCTGAAATTTTCTCAAAAACGCTTGTACAAGATACAAGTGTCACATATAATAGTATTACCGTTAGATATAGCATACGGGGGATGAGAGTTTGAAAAGAGAGGTGAATTCCATGAAAAAATTCATCGCAGTTCTTATCCCATCCATCTTAAGCCTGTTGTGGATCGGCAGCAGCCGGGCCGCACTCATCGTACCTAACGAAATCCAACAGCCAGGAACCCAGGAAGAAGAAATCACAAATTTGGAAAACCTGGACCGCTGCAGCATGTGCCACAGTGGCTATAACCCGGATGTGGAACCTTATTTCAACTGGAGCGGTTCGATGATGGCAAACGCAGCCCGCGACCCCCTGTTTTGGGCTGCCCTGGCCATCGCGGAGCAGGATTTTGACGGGTCTGGCGACCTTTGCATCCGCTGTCACAGCCCGCGCGGCTGGTACAGCAATCGTTCTACCCCAACCGATGGCTCCGGGCTGGCTGCCAGCGATGTCCACGGTGTGGAGTGCGAAATCTGCCACAAAATGACCAATCCAAACCAACTGGAGTTTCTCGGGGTCATGAATGATCCATTCATTGCCAACGACCAGCAAACCCCACCCAAGGGTTTTTATGGCTCCGGAATGCTTGTGCTGTCCAGCGGGGATGCCAAGCTTGGGCCTTATACGGATGCATTCAGCCCGCAACACACCTCCGCCCAATCTGCATTCCACCGGGATATCGCCTTTTGCGGATCTTGCCACGATGTGTCCAACCCCGCAGTGGGCGACCTGGCACACAACCACGGTGCACAAACAACCAGTGATCCGGTGATTGCCAGCGGTGTTTTGGGAGGAGCGCTCGAGACGAAAGCCGCATTCAACAACTTCCCTTACCAGTATGGCGTTATTGAGCGCACTTTCAGCGAATATTCCGCCAGCGGGCTTTCGAAAACCCTGGTAGAAGATTATCTTTCTTTGCCATATGTTTTACGGGCTGGTTCCGTCGAGAACGCCTATCTCCATGCACAGGGCAATTATGCCGATGGAACGCCCCGTTATTTTAGCTGCCAGACCTGCCACGTACCCGCCGTCACTGGAAAAGGCAGCAACCGGCCCTCCTCCCCCACCCGCACAGACCTGCCCCTGCACGACATGACCGGGGGAAGTTATTGGGTTCAAGATGCCATCCAATATCAAGACACGCAAGGCACATTGCGCTTCGGGGGTGGGCTGACCGCATCTCAAATAGATGCCCTGAATGCAAGCCAGGCGCGCGCGATCGAACAACTGCAAATGTCCGCCTCCCTTGTTTATCACAGCAGCACCCTCAAAATCACCAACCTGACCGGCCATAAGCTGATCACAGGCTACCCGGAAGGAAGAAGAATGTGGGTGAACATCCAATGGTTTGACGCCAACCAGACCCTGCTGCGCGAAGATGGAGCTTACGGGCCAATTACGGTGACCCTGGGGGGCATAACCCAAACGGTGAACACCCTGCTCGATCTGCATGACCCGAATACGAGAATTTACGAAACCCACTACGGCATGACCCAGGAATGGGCAAACCAACTCATTGGGTTGGGATACCCCCAAAATTTGGCCCTTACATATGACCGGATCACCAGTGAAGTTGACCTTACTCTGGGTGAATTAGCAGCCCTTGAACCAGGAGAATCTCGCGAAACCTTCCACTTTGTTTTGAACAACGTGGTCATCAGCGACAACCGCATCCCACCCTACGGCTTCGACCCGGAAGAAGCCCGCAAACGCAACGTTCTGCCCGTGCCTGCCGGGTTATATCAAGACCCAGATGGTTCATACCGCTTCTGGGATAACCTTCACATCGTTCCCCCCGCCAACGCAGCCACAGCAGAATTTCGCCTTTTGTACCAGTCGACCAGTTGGGAACACATCCAGTTTCTATACCTGGCAAACCGGGGCGAGAACCCCTTCCTGGGCAATGAAGGCGCAAACCTGTTGGATGCCTGGAAAAACACCGGCATGTGCGAACCCGTCATCATGGCAGAACTTTCCGTTAAGATTTTTCAAGCCTCATCCAAGATTTTCCTGCCCCTGGTAATCCTCCCATATTCCCTCCGGTGACATTTCCGACTTTTTCCTTGCCAAAGGCAATGCGCTAAGATATAATCACTCAGCAAAGTCGGGGCGTAGCGCAGACCGGTAGCGCGCTTCGTTCGGGTCGAAGAGGTCGGAGGTTCAAATCCTCTCGCCCCGACTCTATATAAAAAAACCCGACAAAAACACCCTGGTGAACCCAGGGTGTTTTTGTTAACACTGGGGTGTGTTCGGCTATGCTCATGATTTCAAATCCCTTTGGAGTGGCGACTTCAGTCGTCCTGGGAATAGAAAGCGACTGAAGTCGCGACTACATGGGTTCCACAATAAATTTTGAATCATCATCTCAGGCCCAACAGGATCAAAACCTGTGCATCCCCGACACATGGGGCATACCCCAAAAACACAGGGAGCATTATAATTCCGGTATGGACCGCCATTCTAATCCCCTTTCCAAAGTGAAAGCCGCCTGGAATCTCTTCCAGGTAGAGAGCGGGTTGGGGGATGCTGCCGCCTACGGCACCGGGCATATCCACCAGACCTTCCTGACGGCGTCTGCAAACGCTTCACCACAGCGCTATATTTTCCAGCTTATCAATGAAAACGTGTTCAAAAACCCGGAAGCCATGATGGCGAACATCCTCCGGGTCACCCAACACCTGGCGCAAAAACTACAGGATCAAGGCATTGCCGATTGGCAGCGGCGGGTGCTTCAAATTGTCCCGGCGTTGGATGGCAGGCCATTTGCCCGGGATGCAGCCGGGAACTTTTGGCGGGTATATCGCTATATCGAAAACGCCCAGACTTTCGAAACCATCCAAAACCCGGCGCAGGCGCGCGCAGCGGCCCGGGCATTTGGCGAGTTTGTGCGTCTGCTGGCCGACCTCCCTGGAGAGCCCTTACAGGAGACAATCCCAGATTTTCACCACACCGGCAAACGCTGTGCGGCCCTGGAAGCAGCAATTGGCAAAGACCCGCTCAACCGGGCCATCCTGGCAGGGCCGGAAATTGGCTTTGCCCTCAACCAGGCCAGGCAGGCCAACAGCCTTACCCGCCAGCAGGCTGCAGGCCGCCTGCCAACCCGCACCATTCATAACGACACCAAAATCAACAACCTGCTGGTAGACCCGAAAACCGGCCAGGGGCTGTGTGTCACCGACGTCGACACCACCATGCCCGGGTTGGCACTCTACGATTTTGGCGACATGGTGCGCACAGGCGCTGCCAGCAGCCCGGAAGATGAGCGCGACCTACAAAAAGTTCACATTCAACTGCCTCTGTTCGCCAGCCTGGTGGAAGGTTATTTGGAAGGAGCCGCTCAAATTCTCACCCCTGAAGAAATCGCCCAGTTGAGTTTTGCCGCCCGCCTGATGACCTTTGAAAACGGTGTGCGCTTCCTGACCGATTTCCTACTTGGCGACATCTATTTTCACATCCACCGTCCCCAACACAACCTGGAACGCACCAGGGCGCAGTTTAAACTCGTCCAATCCATGGAACTTTTGCAAGAAGAGATGGAGCGGATTGTTGGTAAAATTCTGGAAGCAAACCAAACTAAGGCTGAATAAATTGCTCGCAAAAAATCAAATGAACCGTTTAAGAATTCTCACCCAGAAAACCTTCGGCAAGAAAGCCCCAAACCAAGATTTACAAAGTTTTCTCAGCGTGGTTGTGCTGGGTTCGCTCTTGATGCTGCTGGCCTTGATGGCTTTTTTATACACCCTGGTTTGGATGGGCGACATGATGGGCCCAGAACCGCTTTGGATCCTGGGGGTGATTGGCGCCTTTACCCTCATGGCCTACTTACTGGCAAAACGGGGGCATTGGCGGTTTGCCAGCGCAATCCCCATCGCCGTACTGTTCAGCATGGGAATCATTTTCACCCAACAATCCGGGTTTACTGCCCCCGTGGCTTTGCTGTTCACCGCTTCGGCATTGCTGGCAGTTACATTCCAACCATGGTTTTTCCAGGCAGTGGTTGTGGCCGCCTGCATCCTTGTGCCCATTTTCATTGATATTCGCCATTTTGCCCGGAACATCCAGGATATTTTTATCACGGCGGTCCCTTACGGCATCATGCTTGGTTCGATCAGCCTTTTGCAATGGTACACCAAACGCAAAATCATCACCAGTCTGCACAGTGCAGAAGAGCTGGCCGAAGCCCTACAGCAGCAAGTTCAAGAACGAGACCAGGCCGCGCAGGCTGCCCAGCAGGCTGCTGCCACCCTGCAAACCATCGCCGAAAGCATTTCCACCGCCACCGGGCAGGCTTTCTTCGAATCGTTGGTGGTGCAGTTAACCAAAACCCTCAATGTGAATTTTGCTTTTGTGGGCAAAGTGGTTGGCCCCAACGCCAACCAGGTTCAAACCCTGGCATTCTGCCGCGATGGCGAACTTCAGAATAACTTTTCCTACCCGCTGCCCGGAACACCATGCCAGACGGTTGTTGGAAAAACGATTTGTGTTTACCCAGAAAATGTGCAGCAGTTGTTTCCTGATGACAATGGATTAAAAGACATGGGGGTTCAATGCTACATGGGCGTGCCCTTGTTTAACACAAATGGCCAGGCCTTGGGGCTGGTTGTGGTGATGAGCCGGAGACCCGTTGGCGAACTGGAACAAACCCAGGCCATTTTACGGATTTTCGCCGGGCGTGCGGCCGGTGAAATGGAGCGAGAACAGGCCGAAATTGCCCTGCAGGCCAGCACCATCAACCAGGCCGAACTTCTCAAAGACCTCGAAAAAACCAACCAGGAACTTGAAGCCGCCTATACCCTCACCTTGGAGGGTTGGGCCAAGGCGCTTGCCCTGCGCGACAAGGAAACCGAAGACCACAGCCGGGAAGTGGTTTCTCTGACCATGAAAATGGCGAAAGCCCTGGGGGTTCCTGAAGAACAGCTCATCCACATCGAACGCGGGGCGCTGCTCCACGACATTGGCAAGGTAGGTATTCCAGATGCCATCTTGCTAAAACCAGGGCCATTGACCGATAAAGAAATGGAAATTATGCGGATGCACCCGGTGTATGCCCATGAAATGCTTTCCCAAATCCCCTACTTGCAGCCAGCCCTGGATATTCCCTGCTATCACCACGAGCGATACGATGGCAGCGGCTATCCGTTTGGCATCCAAGGAAAAGAAATCCCCCTGGCTGCCCGGATTTTTGCTGTGGTGGATGTATGGAGCGCCTTGCGCAGCAACCGGCCTTACCGGATGGCTTATCCGAAAAACAAAGCATTAGAGTACATCTTAAATGAGTCCGGGAAACATTTTGACCCGGAAATTGTTCAAACCTTTCTGAACGTGGTTGCAAACACATCATCGCTCTCTTAACAGCCCACCTGCCCTGGCAGCAAGGTGGTGGCCCTTTCAACGCCAGGCGGGTGATAAGCGCTAGCAAGCAGACCCGGAGAAACGAACCTTACGATCCATTTTCCTCGCCCTGGCCCCCTTGCTGGGCAGGGCTTGGGGCAATGTTAGTTTCCTGGTTTTCAAGCGGATGGGTTTGGGGGCGCCGGTCCATGATGCGGTTGACCCCAATATGGTAAGGCACCTCAATAATCAAAACATCCGGATAATTCAGCAGCTTTAACTGGAGCATCAACGCCGTCTGGTTGTGCAGCAGCCGGGCGAATTGATTTTCAGCAACAAATTCAGGCACCACAACCGTGGTCATCTGGTTGGGGAACTCAATATCGTTGACATGCACAATATAATCCACCAGGGGCGTGAGAATATCGCGGTAATCATATTCAATACATACCAATTGGACGTCATTGGTAATATGCGGAAAACGGTTCCAGCGTTTTTCAAGGCGTTCGCGCATCTCAGGGGAGGTGGTGATGCAAACGGCCCGGACATCCGTTGACAGGCGTTTGGCATACTGCAAAGCCATGAGCGTGCCTTTGTGAACATCCCCAATGGGAACGACAACCACATTGGCCACGCTCGGAAAATGATTGATGTCCAGGTTGCGCGTGGAAAGCGAGGCGGAGACGGTTTGATAATGCTTCTGAATCGATAGGAACAAAATCACCAACAACGGGATGGCTGCAACAATAATCCAGGCGCCATAAATAAACTTGGTGGCGATTAAGATAATGAGGACAACTCCGGTAAACAAAGCCCCAAAACCATTTAAGACCCTCTTCCATTTTGCGCCTTTTTCATAATGAATGGTTGTGCATTCCGTTCGAATGTGTTCACCAGGCTTCAAGTGACTGATGCGACCCATAAGCCGAAACATCCCCGATTGAGAAAGGGTAAAACTCATCATAACGCCGAGCGCATATAAAGGGAGCATCGCAATTTCATCGGCTTGAAAAACAATCACCATTAATGAGGCCAAAATTGCAAGCGTAACAATTCCACTGGAATAAACCAACCGCTCACCCAGACGGCTCATCCAGCGCGGCATGAAACCATCCTGAGCCAGATAGGAACTCAAACGAGGAAAATCCTGGTAACCGGTATTGGCCGCCAGAAACAAGATGCTGGCTGTAAAAAACTGAACCCAAAAATACAAAAACCCTCTTCCTGCAATTTCACTGGTCATTTGAGAAAGGATACTCTCCTCCTCATTGGGGACCAATTGAAGATGCGTGGCAAGAAAGGTAATCCCAATAAAGAGGGTCATTGCCATCAAACCCATAGCCACCATGGTAATGGCGGCATTTTTCGCTTCAGGCTTTTTGAAAGCCTTTACCCCATTGCTAATGGCTTCAATTCCTGTAAGCGCTGTACAACCACCCGCAAAAGCCCGTAAAAGCAGCCAGACATATGCAAACCCCACGAGCTCAACCTGGGCTTCAACCTGGTGGGGGATGGGATGGAGGGGTTCCAAACCAAACAATCCCGCATATCGGAGCAGCCCTATGCCAATCACGACCAACCCACCCGCGACAAAAGCATATGTGGGAAAGGCAAAAATCGTGCCGCTTTCTCGAACCCCGCGAAGATTCATCCAGGTAATAAACGCAATGGCGCCAATGGCAAGAAAAACCCGGTATTCAAATAACTCAGGAATGGCAGAAGTAACCGCCCGAACTCCCGCTGCGGATGAAACCGAAACTGTAAGAATATAATCCAACAAAAGCGCTGCACCCGCAATGAGCGATGGAATCGTGCCCAGGTTGTCTTTGGAAACAATATACGCCCCACCACCATCGGGATAGTGCAAAATGGTTTGTATATAACTAAATATGACAATCAGAACCAAAAAAGCCACTCCCATTCCAATCGGGAGGGTTAAACTGAGTGCACCGCTGCCTAAAATGATGAGCACATGCATAATAGCTTCGGTGGCGTAGGCATTGCTGCTGATCGGATCAGAGGCGAACACAGCCAGCCCACGCACTTTATCCAAGCGCTCATGGACTTCCATACTGGTGGGGAAAGGCTCGCCAATGAGCCAGCGTTTAATTTGAGCCAATTTCATAGAACACCTTGATTTTCGAATTGCATTTCAAATCAAAATAAATCCATCTTAAAGCAAGCTTTTTGGCTTGCTTTAAACCAGGTTATATGAGGGGATCAACTTCGATCCGGGTAATTCTTAAAAGCAAACAGCGCCTCAAGCTGCGCTGCGCTGGGGCGATCGGTAACTGCCAAAACCTCATCTTCCGCTTCAAGCACGGTATCGCCGCGCGGCACAATCAGTTCACCATGGCGAATAATCGCCGCCAGGGTGCAGTTGGGAGGCAGGTTAAGGTCTTTAACCGATTGACCCACCGCAATGGCATCAGGCGCAATTTTTTCTTCCACCAAGGAGAAATTTCCCCGGCGCAGTTTAAGCAGGGTCATCATATCCCCAAGAGACATTTCTTCTTCAATCAGGCGGGCAAAAATTTCCGCCTGGTTCAGGGCAACATCCACCGAAAAAACGGGGGTGTAAAGCCAGGCATTGCGGGGGTCGTTGATGCGAGCGATAATGCGCGGCACCGAAAATTTCTGGCGGGCCAATGCGCTGATCACCAGGTTGTCCGCATCATTGGGTGTGGCGGCCACAAGCACATTGGCCTGGCGCGCTCCGGCATGTTCAAGAACACCTGGATCGGTGGGCTCGCCCTCCACAATCAATTCAGTGGGCAGTTCGAGATGCAGCCGGGAGAGAATTTCAGGGCGGTTTTCAATCAGGTGCACCCGGTGATTCTGGTTTTTGAGAAGGGAAGCCAATTGAGTGCCTGTTCGACCGCCTCCAACAATAATCACAAACATGGTTATTCCTCCGTTTGAACCTTTGCCAGGGCTTCGGCCAGGGCATTTGCGCCTTGCAGGTTGGCGCTGACGTGCAACAAATCACCCTCCAGCAAAGTGGATTGGGCGTGGGGCAGAATGGCCCGTCCGCCGCGAGTGAGGGCAACCACAGCGCAATCGGGGGGGAGCATGTTCTGAATCAGGCAGCCTTCCCAGCGGGATGGAACCAACACTTCATAAATTTCTACTTCGCCGTTGCCCGCCGAAAAAACGATGCGCAAGTTGGCATGATAAATCATCTCCTCAATGCGCTGCGCCGACCAGGCAATCGAACTGACCACCTGGATTCCAAACATTTCATACAATGCTCGAAAGTGAACATCGTAGTTGCGGGCTACCACATGGGGCACATGGTAAATTTGCCGGGCAATTTGAGCCAGAACCACGTTAACCGAATCGGAAGCGGTGGTTGCCACCAGGGCATCAGCGGGTTTGCCATTGGGTTTGATACCAGCCCGTTCTAAAACGCCCTGGTTTAGGGCGTCACCCGGAACCGTACGCCCGCGAAAATCGGGGGGCAGCAGGTTGAAGGATTGTGGATTTTCATCTACAACAACGACCTGGTGACCCTGCTGAAAGAGGCGGTGGGCCAGTTCAGAACCCATCCGGCCGCAGCCAACGATAATGACATTCAGGGATTTCATGAATTTTGCTCCTTGGTCAGTTCAACCGAGTCGTCTATGGTGTAGGGCACCTCTGTAATGACAATACCGGGTTTGAACAAGAGTTCTTTGCGCAACCATTCGGCTGTACTCGTATGTAAAAATCGAGTGGTTAGCTTCACCGGGCCGAATTGGGGCACAATGATAGTAATCGTTTCGTTTGGCTGAAGGCGGTCGGCGAGGCCGCTGATATATTCCAACACTGGCTCCACCAACAGACGGTAGGGCGAATCCAATACCACCAGGCGGGTACCCTGGCCCCAGGTTTCCCACTTTTGCCGGATTTTTTTGGTTTCCTCACTGTCCAGCGAAACGTGCACAGCCGTCACATCGTGGGAAATCGAACGGCCATAATTTAACGCTTTGAGGGCGCCTTTGTGGACACCACCAATTAAGATCACCACCCGGTGACGACCAGTCCGCAGGGGTTCGCCATACTGTTCCAGCGAAAGGGCGTTGGCAACCACGCGATAATGGCGATGGATGCTGTAAAACATGACGACCAGAGTCGGGATAATGATGATGACAACCCATGCACCTTCCGCGAACTTGGTATAGGCAAAAACCAGCATCACCACGGCGGTACAAACCGCACCAAACCCATTGAGAATCATCTTCAAACGCCATTTGGGGTCGTAATGCAGCACGGAACCATGCTCTTTAACTTCCTGACCGGGAACAAGCCGCCCGCTTTTCAACCAGCGGCGGGTCATCCCGGTTTGAGACAGGGTAAAGGAGAGGAAAACCCCAATGGCATAGAGCGGAATGAGCCCGCTGACACTGGCTTGAAATACAATGATCAACAAAGAGGCCAGGCCAGCCAGGGCAACAATGCCATAAGAATAAACCAGGCGAGAACCACGATAGGTCAGCTGGCGGGGCAAAAAGCCATCGGCGGCCACGAGCGCACTGAGGCGGGGGAAATCGGCAAAAGCGGTGTTCGCCGCCATAATCAGGATAACCGTAGTCGCAGAAATGGTAATGAAATACAGAAAATTGCGGCTGCCATACACTGTCCGGATGAGCTGAGAGACAACCGTCTCTTCCTCACTGGGCACAGCGCCAATTTGCACGGCCAGGAAGGTGATGCCAATGAACAGCGAAGAGAGGATAACTGCCATCCAGATTAAGGTAATGCCAGCATTGCGGCTGCGCGGTTCTTTAAAGGCAGTAATGCCGTTGGAAATGGCTTCAATCCCGGTCAGGGCTGTCGTGCCGTTGGCAAAGGCATGTAGAAATAAAAAGGGTGTCAGAACCGAAACCGCTGTATGAACCATGTGGGGCGGGTCTAAAACCACCCCCAACGAACCTGAAAAATATCGAAATAAACCGACTCCCACCGTGATAAACATGGCCGCAACAAAAAAGTAGGTCGGGATTGAAAAAGCAATGCCAGATTCTCGCACACCCCGAAGGTTTACCAGCATGATGAACATGACCAACACAACCGCAATGGGCACGCGGTAGGGGTAAAGGTCATTAAAGGCAGATGTGATTTGATTGACACCCGATGAAATGGACACAGCCACAGTGAGGATGTAGTCCGTCAACAGCGCCGCACCAGCCACCTGGGCAGGGCGAATGCCCAGGTTGTCGCGAGCGACAATATATGCCCCACCCCCACCAGGGTAGGCATGGATGGTTTGTTCGTAAGAAATGGCAACAATTGCCAGCAAAGTGACAATCATCAGCGAAATCGGGAAGGCCAGGCCGAAGGCGGTGGTGCCCGCCAATGCAAGGACCACCAGAATTTCCTGGGTAGCGTAGGCCGTAGACGAAAGGGCATCCGATGCAAAAACCGCCAGGCCAACGGCTTTACCAATGGTCTGGTGGGGGGCATCGGCAGTGGGTAAGGGGCGGCCAATCAGGCGAGAACGCCAGGTTATTTTGGGTGGCTCTTCATAAGCCTGCTCAAAAACCGGGGTCGAGGATTGCGGTTCCGGTTCAATCATTGTCATCTTAAATTCATCTCAACAAAAAAAATTTTACCCGCACCACCTGGAACGGGCATAAGCAAAACTGATTATAGTATGATTTTTCCAGGTGTCAATATTCGTAAAACGCAACGGGCTCAACCCACCCCGCCCACCCCCCCAACCCCGGCCCTGGCTTTGGGGGTGGGGAAGCAGGCGGATGGAGGCGTGGTTGCCAATGAACATACATTAACCTGCCACGGAGCGATGCGCTGGCAAGATCACTCAACCTGAATCGCCAGATGCCCCCCAGCTTTCGGCAAGGTCGCGCCCCATGGCCTCATAAAAATCAATGTCACCTGCCATTTCGTCTGTCAGCTCAAAATCTTGCAGGTCATCGGGCAGGCAAAAAAAATCAATAATCACCATGGAGGCATCGAGTGCATCCAGGTAGGCTTCAAATTCTTGTTCAGTCATCAGGTCTCTCCTTGTATCGTAGAATTTATGTTCTATTATACAAGAGGACCATTGAAATTTCAAGGTATTGAGGGACTAAAAGCGGGTGATGTTGCGGTCCACGTGTTGGTTCAAAAAGGCGACACCGACTGAGAAATCTTTCATCCCGTGGAAAAGATCCCAGGCTTCACCCTCATGGCTTTACCACAATTTTTGGGCACGAATTGCGCGAATTTCCGCGAAGGGTGTTCTAGAGGATGATTGGCAACTGCGCAGCCCCACCCCGGCTCGCCGCCACAGGCTTTGGGGCGGCGCGAGAAGGGTCGGATGGGTGAGTCGTCCCGATTAAAGAATCTTTTCCAACATGGCTTTAACCGCCAGGTAGACAGGCGATTCGTTTCCAAGCGAAACCAGGGGTTTGCCGCTGAATTCAAACTCCACCAGTTCCTGGTTGGCGGGCACGGTACCGAGCAGGGGGATATCCATGCGCTGGACAAAATTCAGCATAGGTTCGGGCAGCCCGTCGGGTGGAACCCGGTTGACGACGAGATAGGCGTTGTCAATGGCAATGTCCAGTTCGTGGCGCATGGCGGCGATGCGCTCCGCGGCAACCAGGCCGCGCTGGGTGGCATCTGAGACCACAATCAAATACTCTACATTGCGGGTGGTGCGGCGGCTGAGGTGCTCCATCCCGGCTTCGTTATCAATCACCAGGTAGCGGTAGTTCTTACTGATGGCATCCACAACTTCGCGCAGGTTGTGGTTCACAGCGCAATAACACCCAGGACCCTCCGAGCGGCCCATGGCAATCAGGTCAAACTGTTCCCCTTCGGCCAGGGAGCGGCGGACTTCATAGTCCAGGTATTCGCGCTTGGTCACTCCACCTTCTAATGCGCCCATTGCAGCGCCGCCCGCCAGAAGCGAAGCCTTCACCTGCTGGAGCATGCTTTCGCGAATATCCCCCACAGTCCAATCCAAATCGAGGCCCAACACCATGTTCAGGTTGCTACTGGGGTCGGCGTCAATCGCCAAAACAGAGCCATTCTGGCTTTGGACCAGGTATTTGATGATCATGGCAGAGATGGTTGTCTTTCCCACCCCGCCTTTACCGGCAAGAGCAATGGTTGTGGTCATACGGTCCCTCCAATGGATTCAGGCAGACGGCCTGGAAGATGAAGAAAGTTCGGCTTGCAGCCGGGCAGCCATTTGTTCGGCGGACAGGCGCAAGGCAGGCACATAATCGTACACGGCCAGGCCCAGGCGGTCGGCTTCCTGAACTGCCATGTCGGCAGGCAGGTAGCCTAAAACCGGCAGGCCAGGGGTTTCGGCGGTGAGAAAGTCGGCTTCTGCCTGGTTGCGCACCTTGTTGCCCACCAACCACAAGCGGGTGAGGCCAATATCATTGGCCAACTTTTTTATTTGAGCGGCAGTGCCCAGGCTGCGGCGGGTGGGTTCCACCACCACAATCATGGCATCCACAAAATCCACCGTGGCGCGGCCCAGGTGCTCCACCCCGGCGTACATATCGAGCAGCAAAATTTCATCTTCCCGGAAGAGCAGGTGGGTGAACAGGGTTTTAAGCATGGCGCTTTCCGGGCAAATGCACCCCGAGCCGCCAAAATCCACCGAACCCATCTCCAGCAGGCGCACACCACGGTGATGCACACTGAAACGCTCGGGAATGTCATCTACCCTTGGGTTAAGCGTAAAAAATCCACCCATCGTTCCAGGCTTTGCGCCAGTGCGCTCTTCAATCAACGCGTCCATCTCGGCAATCGGCTTCAAACCGGCCCGGACTTGGGCAGGCACACCCAATGCCCCGGCCAGGCAGGGGGAGGGATCGGCGTCTACCGCCAAAACATCTTTGCCCTGGTCGGCAAAAACCTGGGCAAGCAGGCCAGTAAGGGTGGTTTTGCCCACCCCGCCTTTTCCAGTAATTGCGATTTTTATACTCATCGTGTGGGGGCCTCCTATGAGCCCGGTGGGGCTTGCCGTAATAAGCGACGGGTAAGATTGCTGCCAACAATCGCCAGGGCGTCCGTCGTCAGGTGGTGTGGGGAAGTGCCATCGAACAAAATCCGGTATGAAGCCGGGAAATCCTCATCACCCTGCCAGGCCGCTGCCAGAACATAAATTTTTGGCAGCACCCGGAAGGAAAACGCCGCATCCCCCAGGGAGACAGGTTGGCCGCCCAAAACGCTGGCAGCGCCCATAAATGCGTCCATGTCATTCCCGAACGTCCGGGCCAGTTCTGCGCCGGTGTAGCCCTGGAAAGCCTGGGTATAAAACCGCCCATCAGGCAGATCCGTAAAAGCAATCCACACCCCGCCTGGGGTTGGGGAATATCCAGGGGCAGTTTGAGAGGTGTGAAAGTAATAAGCCAGCAGCGTTTCCGTGAATACATCCAGCGCAACCCCGCTCTCGTCTGTGCACTGAAAAGGGGGAAAACTCACCTGGATATCTTTGCCCCACACCTGCAGCGAAAAAACGCCCGTCTCCGGGGTGCTGCCCATTCGCGAATAGACAGCGCCCGTTTGGAATGCCAAACGGTGCGGGTCTGCGCTGCGCAGTTCTTCCCATAATTCTGAAGCGCGCCGTGCCAGGCGCAGTTGAGCTTCCATAGAGCGATTAAAACAGGGAAATGCAGTTTTTTCCAGTGCCCCAGGGAAAAGATGGGACGAATGTCCCGCTTTTAGGGGGACAAATGACCGTGGAATGGATCACTGCAGGGGCACCAGCACTGCACCCCTGCAGTTCATATCCAGGGCATGCTGCGATATTACAGATACGGCAGCAGGTAATTATAGGCTGCGATGGACGCTTTGGCGCCATCACCCACAGCCACCAGGATTTGTTCGGTAGAGTTGGTGACATCGCCGGCGGCAAACAACCCGGGGAGGTTGGTGCGGCCCTGGCAATCTACCTTGACCCGGCCAAGCTCATCCATTTCCACACCCAGGCCTTCAATCATCCGGGTGTTGGGGATTAGCGCCTTTTCGACGAACACCCCATCCGTGGGGACTTCCAGCAGGCTGCCGTCCGGGGTTTGGACCACCACTTTTTCAACAAAGGCCGTCCCCTCCACCCGCACCACTTTATGATTAACCAGAACCTCAACATTGGGTGTATGAGTAAGCTTGTTTGCCAGGGGAGATTGCGAGCTATCTAACCCGCTGGCAACCAGGTGAACCTGGCGGGCAACCGTGGCCAGTTCGGCGGTGGCTCGCAGGGCCAGGTCCCCATCGCCAACCACAAATACTTCGCGATCAAGGAAAAGCGGCGCGTAGCTAAGCGCAGAATAGCCCAGGCCGCGCCCCCGAAACTCCATCTCGCCTGGAATGTTAAGGCGTTGGACGGTAGCTCCTGTTGCGAGCAGCACGGTACGGGCAGCCAGTTCGCCGCCGCCTTCCGTGTGAACCACATAGTGCTCGCCGGGCTTTTGAATTTTAGTGACATTTTCCTGGTGGTAAGCAAAGTGCAAATATTCCAATTCACCGCGATACTTTTCAACAATATCCGCCCCGCGAATGAGCTGGTAGTGATCCTCACCCTTCAATTCCATGTGATAGTTAGTTTTGCCACCCAGGTCGGCACTCACCAGGAGGACATTAATGCGTTTGCGAATGGCATAAATTGCGGCTGTCAAACCGGCAGGACCGCCGCCCACAATAATTAAGTCATACATGAGATACCTCCGTATTGATCGAAGCAAGCACAACAAGCCATCCCAGGCTAATAGCCTGCAGGTGGATCGGGAATAAAGCCAGCGCGCATCATCTCCGCCGTCATGGCATGGGAGCGCGAAATCAGGGCATAGGCATGATCCCAAAGCTCCTGTTCGGTTTTTTTCAGACGGGCGATGCCCTGTTCCTGGGCTTTCATGCCCACCGCAACCGCTTCATATACAAACACCTCCCAATCGTCCATGGTGGGCAGGATGTGGTCTTCATCAAGCCGGTCGCCGATGTGGTCAGCCAGGGCCTGGGCCGCTGCGAAGCACATTTCATCGGTAATGGTGCGGGCTCGCACGTCTAAGGCTCCCCGGAAAATGCCCGGGAAACCGAGGGAATTATTGACCTGGTTGGGGAAGTCGGAACGGCCTGTAGCAACAATCATCGCCCCGGCTTCTTTGGCTTCCCAGGGCCAAATTTCGGGCACCGGGTTGGCGCCAGCCAAAACCACAGCGCCCGGGCGCATCGTTTCAATCATGTCGGGGGTGATAATGCCCGGGCCGGGTTGAGAATAACCAATAACCACATCGGTATCCGCAACAGCCTCTCGAATTTTGCCCTGGCGCCCGGCAGCGTTGGTCACCTGGCACAGATGCCAATGGGCTGTGTAGGTGGATTTCTGGCGCTCAATGTCGGTGCGGTGTGCGCCGAGAATCCCATCAATATCCACCATGTAGCACAAAGCAGGGTTGATCCCCCAGGCAAACAGCAGGCGGGCAATGGCCACGTTGGCCGCACCACAGCCAATGAAGGCAATTGAAATGTCTTCCTTGCGTTTTCCCACCACCTTGAGGGCGTTCATCAGGCCAGCCAGGGTGACGGTGGCAGTACCCTGCTGGTCGTCGTGCCACATCGGAATCTCGGATTTTTTGCGCAAGGTATCCAGGATGCGGAAGCATTTGGGCTGAGAGATATCTTCCAGGTTCACGCCGCCAAAGGCAGGCTGCAGCATGAGCACCGTTTCGATGATTTTATGGGGATCTTTGGTGTCGAGCATAATCGGCACCGCGTCCACCCCACCCAGGTATTTATAGAGCAGGGCTTTGCCTTCCATCACGGGCAGACCTGCCTTTGGTCCAATATCGCCCAGGCCAAGCACGCGGGTTCCATCACTGATCACCGCAACGGTATTCCACTTGTTGGTGTGTTCGTACACAAGGTCGGGTTCAGCCGCAATAGCCTTGCATGGGGCCGCCACACCGGGGGTGTACCAGACCGAAAAATCTTTCAGATCGCGAACCGGGCATTTCAAAGCAGTTTCAATTTTGCCTTTATAAAATGGATGGAGCGCCATCGCGTCTGCCGAAGGTTTTTTGGCCTTAGCAAGAAGCGCGCTAACATCCACCGGCTCTTTGGTTGTGGTCATAATTTGCCTCCTCCTGAAGGGCAAAATGAACCTGCCGGAAGCACACTTCCGGCAGGTTCACATGGCTAAATTAGTTCGCTAACGCCTGCTGCTCCAGGTAGGCGTCCGCGTAAATCACCTTGTTGAGTAAAATTTGGACTGTCTTCCAAATGGCGGCTTGCTCCGGGTCCGCCATGTCTACATCTTCCAATTGCGGCTCTTCCATGCCTGCGATGCGGTCGGCAATTTTCAGGTAAAGCCGGCCAAGCGGGGTAGAATCATCGCGCTGCTCAATGACGCGAATCACCTCGTTTTGTTTTTGGTCGAACGGGTCGGCAATCATCATATTCAACCCAACTCCCATCAGCATGGCAAGGTAAACCCGGTTAATCAAAGGGCGGTTTTCGCGGGGCACAGCGTTCGAAACATTAGAAAGCCCCACTGAAATCGGCGGGGCCGGGTCCCAGGCATACTGCAGGGTGCGAACCGCCTCAATCAGCTGCGGACAGTACTGCTGGCAGCCGGAAACCGTGAGCACCAGCGGGTCAATAATCAGGTCGCTGATCGGAAAGTCAATTTCCAACATCCGGGGAATCAAAGATTCCAGGGCAATGGTCACACGCTCGTCAGCGCCCACCGGAATACCCGAGGACCCCATCGTCAGCGCCACCAGGCGAGCGTTGTATTTTTTAGCAACCAGGGGCACTTTTTCGAGCCGTTCGGGTTCAGCCGATGTTGAGTTAATGATGGGCTGGGCTTTGGTCACTTTTTTCATGCCGGCTTCAATGGCAGCCAGGTTGGTTGTGTCGAAGACCAGGGGAACATCCACCACTTTTTCGATGTTCTCCACCATCCAGGGGAAAACCTCTTCCCCGTCTTTTTTGCGCGGCCCAAGGTTGATGTCCAGCGCCTGCGCTCCGGCTTCCACCTGGCGGACGGCCAATTCTTGAAAGAACTGCACGTTTTTCTCCGCCAGGGCAGCCTTAACTTTGTCGGATATGATGTGAATATTCTCGCCAATAATGTACATAGCTCCTCCTTTGGGTTGCTAAATGAAAAAATCGGTTTTTTGATTCATTAATCTACCCCTCCGGGTTCAGGAAGGGGGTTGGTACGCTTAACCTTGAGTACCTCCTGGGCAACAGTAGGGAACCGCTGCATGTCGGTATGGGGCAAGAAGAGGGCCGAAGTGAACGCTTCGTAAAAAGAGTTGTCTGCCGAAAGCTCAATATAGGTCATGCGCGAGGCAATTTCTTTAATGCGAGCGCGGACTTTATGATCGAGCAGGGCCAGGTAAGCGCCTTTTACCGCAGTGTTCCCCAGGAACTGGAAGCGTTCCCAGGGAATATCTGGCAGCAGCCCAATTTGGACGGCTTTTTCAACATTAATATACTTACCAAAAGAACCGCCAACCAGGACATACTCAATGCCTTCAAGGGGAAACCCAACGCTGTCGGCCAGAATGGTGAAACCGGCGTAAATTGCAGCTTTGGCGCGCAGCAGGTTGTCAATATCGGTGCGGGTGATCACAAGATCCTGCCCTGTGGCGGTGTCGGCTGCCCAGGCAATGACATACTCCCAGCCATACTCTCCCTGGCGAATCCGTTGGGTGCCAAGCTGGCTGTTGAAATGGCCGCCTTTATCAATTACCCCGGTAAGGAACATTTCAGCCAACAGTGAAAGCAGGCCGGAACCACACAGGCCGCGCGCTTTGCCGCCACCAATCACCCGGTAGGTGGGCTCGTAGGTGTCGCTGTTGACCCAAATTTCTTCGATGGCGCCGCTCGTGGCGCGCATGCCATGCCGCACTCCCGCGCCTTCAAATGCCGGGCCTGCCGAGCAGGCACAGGTGGCCAGCCAATCGCGGGCACCCAACACAATTTCGCCGTTGGTGCCAATGTCCAGGAACAAACTGGGGTTTTCAGCGTCATCCAGGCCTGAAGAGAACACCCCGGCGGAAATATCCGCCCCCACATAACTGGCCACACCTGGCAAACAATCCACCGAGGCATTGGGATGAATATCCAGCCCAACTTCGTAGGCGCTCAAGGTGGGGATGTGGTTGACCGCAGTCACAAAGGGCGAAAGCCGGATGCCCTCTGCAGGCAGCCCCAACAGCAAGTGCATCATGGTGCTGTTGCCCGCAATGGTCACCTTAAATATTTCGAACGGGTTGGCATTGACGCGTTTGCAGGCCTGTTCGAGCAGTTCATTAATCGTCTCCAGCACCAACAGGCGCAGTTCTTCCTGGCCCCCGCCTTTGCTGGCGTAGATGATGCGAGAGATGACGTCTTCGCCGCGGCTGATCTGGCGATTGTATTCGGCCACCTGGGCGCGCACGCGCCCGGTGCGCAGGTCTACCAACCAGACACTGACGGTGGTTGTACCAATGTCCACAGCGGCACCCCATAAAGGGGTTTCTGTTCCAACATGGCCTGGCAGCAAATCTACCAGGTGGGCGGGGCACTCAGGACAATTCCATTCGCCGGTGTCCACAATGGCCGTAACCTGCCAGCTTGCTTCGCGCAGCACCATGCTGATTTTCCGGAGCAGCGGTAGGGAAACTTGCAGGTCTTTGCTGCCATTGTTACCCACCCCGGCCTGCTGGCGCAGGGCTGTTTGCAGGCGGCTCCAATCATCCCGCTGGTCTTCCATGCTGGGCGGGGGAAGCGTAAGGGGGTAGCGGCGAATGGTTTGGGATTGATCAGGATGATAGCCGGGGGGTGGTGTAACTTCGGCTGCAGTCCGGTCCGTGGTCAGGCGGCGTTCCAGGGTTTCCTGAGGCGGCACTGCCACGACCACATCACCTTCCACCACAGTTTGGCAGGCCAGGCAGTAGCCCTGGGCGACATCCTGGGGTGATAGGCGCAGCGTGCTGCGGGTGCGCACACTACCGCTGGTTACGCGCACGGCACAGCGACCACAGCGCCCCTGCCCGCCGCATGGCTGAGTTATTTCTACACTTACCTGGGCGGCTGCCTCGCTGAGCAGTGCACCTGTGGCAACTCGAGCCGGCTGGTTTGCAGTGTCGAACTTTACAAGATGTTCAGCCATATGTTTTTTTACCAATTCACCCTGCCCTGGCAGATAGCGCCGGGTTGGGCCAACGGCCAGGGCAAGGGAGGGTGATCAGTTAAAGGAATCCCAAAGGGCCTCGGCCAGGCAGTCGCCAGCGGGCATATCAGGCAAGCCGCCCGGTTGTTCTGACCGAGTTTGCAAAAACTCGAGAAAACGGGCTGTTTCAACCGCCGACCAACCTTGCTGGCAGGCCCAGGCGCACACCCGATCGGGCGGGCAAGAGGCGCAGCGTTCTGGGTCCAAACAGCTTACAACAAATTCTGCCGCATCTTGTTCTGGCATGAGGCCTCCTTTGGCAGCTACCGGGGCAGCACCATTTTCATAAACGCGGGTAGGTCCACGGCTTCGCGCGGGCCCACCGTGATTTTCCAGCCCTGGAGTTCTTCTTCCAGCTCGCCGGAGAGCACAGCCACATGCCCGGGCAGAACGATGGTTTTTCCAGCCACTTTGTCGGCAACGTTAAGCCGTTTGACTTCCTTGGCGATCCGTTCGGCGTCAAACTTGCCCGCAGCCCAGGCAGTCAGTACGCTCATACCTTCGGCATCGCATACCAGCAGCCAGGCCGGCAGGCCAGCGCCTTCCACTTCGTTAGCAACCGAGAAATAGGTGATGGAGAAGTTGGTGGTGACCAGGACCGGATCGTTCGGGCCAGGGTTGTTCAACTCATACAAACCCGGCTGAACCTGGATGGGCTTTTGTGGGTCTGTATATATATTTTCGCGCAAAACCAAAAGTGGGTAAACTGTTTCGGGGGCGAAATGGTCCATCACAATAAAGCTGGCATACTTGGCAATGGCCTGGGCTGCCAGGATGGCTTCGGTGGCCGGGTCGGTGGCATCACCGGGGAAATTGATAATCGGGAAACCCAGGGAACGGAAGTTTTTCTTCAGCGCCATGCGGCGGATGACCGTGTTTGCCAGCAGCGAGCCGCTCAGGGTGCGCTGCGCCGGGGAGAGGACGATATCTTCCACACCCGCCGATTTGACATTTTCCACCAGGCTGACCATTTCATCAATCGAAGCCGCCTGAACCGCCAGGGGCAGGCCGTTTTCCTTGGCCAGGGCGGCCATGGCCTGCCAGTTTTCTTGCGTGGCGTGGCAAAGCAGGGGGCGTTCATCTTTAGCCAGGGCACCAAGCCCGGTTTTGAGGGTGTCTGCCGGGCCAATCAAAATCAAAGGAAGGTGGGTCGCAGCCCGAACCGCGCCCACCGCAGCCGCAAAGTCGCCGCCATCGGCCTGAACGGCCACGCCGCCCATGCCCAGGTGAATGCCCACGTAATCCACGTGGTAAGCGTCCACTGCAGCAGCCTGGGACTTAACCTGGTCGAGGGGGTCGGTATCGTACACCCGCAGGAATAAGCCGGGGCGGTTGTAGAAGGTTTTTTCGTGCCGGAACAAAACCACTTCGCCGCCAGCTTTGTGCTCAAACCCATTCGACTTGATGGACATAGGGCGCACCGGGGGGGCAGACGCCTCGGAAAGCTGGGCTTTGGATTCCTCACTCACATAGGGGCAGGAGGCCAGTTCGACCTGCTTGGCGGCCAGCTTCATGGCAAATGCCAGGCAGGTAGGAAAGCCGCATTCTTTGCAGTTGGTCTGCGGGAGCAGTTTGTAAATTTGAATACCAGAGAGTGCCATAATGTTCTCCTCTATCCGCTTCAGGCAGCGGCCAGGTCTTGCAAGGCCTGCCGGGTGCGTTTGAGACTTTCAGGATGGCGCAAAACCACAATGTTCGCGCCAGATTCCACCAGCATGGTTGAAGTGATGGTTTCCCACTGGATGCCGCGTTCGGTCCAGCTGCCCCATTCGGCGGGCACGCCTTCGCCAACTTTAGATTCCTTGGTCTTCCAACATTCCTCGCCAGGGGTGACGAGCATGGGAAGCTGGGTCATGCCATCGCCCTGCAGGGCGGCCATGCGCAGGCGTTCCATCACTGAATAGCCGTATTCAAAACCATATCCCAGGGCGCCAGTGGTTGGGTCCATAATCACCCGGTCGAGGGGCAGGCCCATATCGCTGATCAGGATATTCAACTGCTTGGCAAGGTTCACATCCATGGCCGTGCGGGCACTGACCAGGTGGCCATTGGCCAGGGCACCCGCTACGATCGTGCGGTAGTTTTTATCTTCGCACACACCCAACAGCAGGCGTTCGCCTTTGGTGGCTTCCGCAACGGGCAGCAGCAGGTTGTTATCGGCTTCTGCCTGGCCGGGGCCAAAGACCATCAGGGGCAAACCGGTTGCACCTAAGACTGCTTTGACATTCTTAACCGCCAGTTCGGGGGTCATGGGTTTGCCGTCTGCAGTGGTCAGGGACAGGCGCAGCAGAATCAGGTCGGCGCCGGAGGTTTCGGCGGCCTTGGCCCAGGCAACCGGGTCATCCACCACCGGGCCCCAGGCCTTGATCAGCGGGTCTGCCCAATCATCGGGGCGGCGGTCGCGAATCTCAACCGCCAGGGCGGGTAGATTGGGGATTTTTCCTTCAAAGGACATGTAGGGCATGGCAGTTTCGCCGCCCACTTTTACCACTCGGGCACGGGTGCCGCCTTCGGCAGCGGTCGCGCCCAGCTGCACGGTGCGCACAGCGCCAGCCCATTTTTCTTTAACCACTTCCGTTTGCCCGCCTACCTGCAGCCAGGCTGCATCGGGAGAAGGTGCAGGGCGCTGTTTGGCGGGTTGAGCAACTGCCGGAGCGGGTGTTTGCACTGCCACAGGCGGAGGAGCAGCCGCAGCAGGCACTTCAACCGGGGCAGGTTGGGGCGCAGGGGTTGGGGCGGGTTGAGCCTGAACGGCGGCAGCAGGCGCAGCCGACATTTCGGGAACCGGCGGGAGCTGGATTGCCGCACCGCCAGCGCCTAATTCGGACAGGGCTGCCATGAGCGCTTTTTGCAGCATGTTCACGGCCCGGTCTGCCGGGGTTGCCCCCATACTGGCCATAGCACGGGCTTTTTCAATCGCTTCTACCTGGCGTTGGGCTTCAGCGGCAGCCATTCGCAAGGCTTCGGCCTGGCGAGCGGCGGCCTCCTGGGCAACACGCAGGTAATCATCGGTGGTTACGGGTTCAGCCGCTGGAACTGCTGCGGGCTGGACGGGGGACGGCGGTACGACTGCAGCAACCGGGGCAGGAGCAGCAGCCACAACGGGCTGTGCTGCTGGAACGGGTGGGGTAGGCACCGGGGCTTCTTGAACCGGGGGTGGGGCAGCCACAACCGGGGTGGGGACAGGCGCAGCCGGGGCCGCAACTTCAACCACAGGTTTGATCTCTGCGGTTTTCACTTCAACCTTTTCTTCCACCTTTTCTTCCATCTTTTGGCGAGCCGGGCCGGTGGAGCTGGGCACCATCGAACCCATGCCTAGAACCGGGTGTTGTTTTTCGTTAACCCAGGCCACCAGTTCTTCCACTGTGGTGACATTGTTGCCATCGGCAATCCGGTCGAGCATATCCGGAATGCCTTCGCGGGCACTCACCACCCGGAATTCGGCGTTCATGCTGTCTTTTAGATTTTTGCTCATCCAGACCACGCGTTTGAAACCACCATCGGCAGAGATGAATTTGGGGCTGAGCAGGTAATACTTGCCCACACCCATTACACCAGGGGTTTGCACGCCGCCACCAGCCATACCCGCCATGGTGCTGAACTTCATACCCACGGGGGTCATGCTGGTATCTTCACGGCTGACTACAATGACCCCTTCGACTTCGGGGACATACATCACAATACATTCAAAACAACCGCAGGCAGTCATGGGGTTTTCCATGATGGAGTACATGGAAACTTCCTCAAGCTTGCCATGCGACCCAATCTGGGCATAGTCGAGCGTGCCCGACCAATAACCCTTTTGGGAATCGAGCAGCTTGCCGAGTTTAATGGGTTGGTTAGGGCCGGTAGGGTTGATGCTGAACGAGGCTTTGCAGTCCAGCCAGTTGTAGGCGCCGCACAGCCCCAGCCGTTCGGGACTGATGACACAAACATGGTCGGGAGCAAAGGATTGGCACAACGTGCAGGAATAAAATTCCTGGACGGCCGTGTCGGTCAGGTCGGCGAGGCGCTGGTTGCGGAAAGTATAGGCCTGGCGGGCCACATCGAGCGTTTCAACCACTTTGTTAGGCTCGGTATAGAGGGTGACCTGAACTTTATCCACAATTGCACCAAAATCGGCATGGAAACGGGCATGCAGAATTTTGCCAAAGTGGGTCAGGTTAAAGCCCTTATCGGTGGCCCCTTTTGAAATCCGAATCCAGGCAATGTCGCGCTGGCCAATGTGTTGGATGCCCGAAGCGCCATTGATAAAGTAGTGAATCTGGCGTTCCAGCACAGGCTCAAAATCTTTTTGCATCTGGCGGCCAGCCACTTCAACCACAATACCAAGGTCCATTGCGCCTTGTTCGGGCACATCGTCAAAGGTTGGGCCGACAATTTCAATTTTGCCATCCACAACCTGCTCCATCGAAGCCATGCGCAGGTATTCAAAACAGCGTGAGTTTTTACCACCAAACTCAACCCGCATGTCCTGCTTGCGCACGACTTCGCCTTCAAAAGCAGAGCCATAGGGCACGGGCACAGGTACGGAATGCATTTTGATTTTGACGCCGCGAATTTCAATACACTTTTGCACCAGGCGCTCGGCCCGTTCGAGGTCGTCCGCGCCATCAATTTCGTTGAAGGGCATGGAGACCACATGCTCGTACGTGGTAACGCCTGTTGGCAAAATTTCGGGTATGACCGTATCGGCAATAACCGGGAAGCCAAAGTTAATTGCCCCGGCAGCCGCGGCATATTTCAAATCGTCCACTTCGCCCAGAGCCAGAACAAAAGCATAGACACGCTCGCGGTTATACATCAGGATGTCGCGCGCCTGTCCGGCCTTTAAGCCGCCAAACGTAAGCGCCGAGCGGGTGGCAAAACCCAGGGCATAAATGGCGCTCAGGGTATCGGTGCCAAAGGGCACCGTGTAGGTATCGTAGCCAAGCTCCACACCCTCTTCATTAAGCTGGTGAATGATGGAGCGGCCGTTGACATTACCCGAAAGGAAGGTGAGGATGTTGCGCTTTTGCAGTTCGCGCACCAGCTTCACAGCGACCTCGTTGGATTTGGCTGCACCCACAATGGCGGCGAAGCCGGGCATGCGGCCATCCACCAGGGCAATGCCCCAACTGCGCAGCTGAATGTCGTCAATCGGGCCGTTCAGCCGCCCGGTCAGGCTGCTGCCATCGGAACCATACTTGGTGCCGCCAGCCAGTTCCATGCCAGGCATGGGTTCGGGCTGCAAGCCATATACAAACCGAACAGCCTGGATGGTTTCCGCAGCAAGCAGGGTGGCCATGCCTGAGTCGAGGGTTTCGCCCAGGTATGGCGTCCAGTTTGAACCTGCGGGAACCGGATGCAGTAACTGGCGGACATGCTCCATAATGGGCTCAAGCTGACCCAGGGTTTCCACGGCCTCGCCGGTCATGCCGTAAATGGTGGGCAGGTAATAGGCTGTGTTGGGGAAAGACACGGGGGTATCTGGTCCCTTTTCGCGCAAGGCCTTTTTCAGCATAAAATCTGCTTCGTTGGCCAGGGCGTTCGCGCCGCGAATGGCGCGGGTTGCTATATATTTAGACATATTCGCTCCTTATCGTCGCAAATGCCAGCGCTCAGTCGGCAGCAAGGCCATAAACGGCCTGGCGGCGCATTTCAAGCGGCATGGTTTCAAGTTCAAGCATCCGGGTGTCGCCGCCTTTTCCGAAGCGGTTGGGATCATAGGCTGGTAAGCCAAGCGCAGCACGCTTCTTATCAATGTGTTCCAGGGAGAGGCGAATCATTTCATCGGGGCTTTCTACAAACTCCATCTTGCCGCCGTACAATTTTTCCCACCCGGAAGAAAGGTAGCGCAGCACCAGGTCGCTGTCAGACATGCGGTCGGGCATGCCGCTGATGGGCGACGCACCACCAAAGATGACATACGCGCCCGAAGCCATACAGTACGTGCCGATGGCCAGGGCTTTTTCACTCATCCATTCGGGTGCCAGGCCCACCGCAGGCACCTGGTCAATATCATCGCCCAGGCCGCCTTCTTCCACCATTTGGGTCAGGACGGTCAGGATGCGGGTGTTGTCCACGCACGAACCCATATGCAGCACAGGGGGAATGCCCACCGTTTCGCAAACTTCGCGCAGGCCAGGACCAACCTGGTCCAAACCCGCTTCACCCAACAGCAAACCGAGCTTGGCACTGGCAATCGCGCCGCAGCCGGTTTCCACCACAAGTACATCGTTTTCGAGCATTTTCTGGGTGACATAGGTATGCAGGTAGTCTTGCTTGCTGCGCGGGTTGTTGCAGCCCACAATCGCCGCCACGCCGCGAATGCGCCCGGACATAATGGCGTCATTCAACGGGCGGAAAGAAGCCCGGTAGGTGCCACCGAGCATGTAGTTGATATATTCATGGGAAAAACCCGGAATTAACTTCTGGGTAATCTGTGGAATGTGGGTTTTGCCGCGGTTCTTATAATTGTCCACTGCTTCGCGCAAGATTTGCTTGGCGATCGTCAGGGCGTGGTGTTCGTCAAATTCGATGTGGGTTGCACCCTTGATTTTCACCTTGGGCGAGGTGGTAATAATTTTGGTGTGGAAGTTGGTGGCCAGTTCGACCAGGGCCTGCATAATGCACTGCACATCCACCACCATGGCTTCAACAGCCCCAGTTAAGATGGAAAGTTCCTGGTGCAGGAAGTTGCCAGCCGCCGGGATGCCCTGGCGCATGAGAATTTCGTTGGCTGTGCAGCAGATGCCGGAAAGATTGATGCCGTTTGCACCCGCCGCTTTGGCGTAGGCAATCACATCTGGCGCTTGAGAAGCCGCCACAATCATCTGGCTGAGGGTGGGTTCATGACCATGTACAACCACGTTGACCATGTCGTCTTTCAGCACACCCAGGTTGGCCTGCCCCAAGATGGGCGCCGGGGTTCCGAACAAAATGTCCGAAATATCGGTCGCAATCAGGCTGCCGCCCCAGCCATCCGCCAGGGAGGTGCGCACAGCATGGTGCAAAATATGCTCATAGTCCTGGTCGTCGCCAATGTGGGTGCGGTGCAGGGCTTCGACAGCCTCTCTGTCCACGCCGCGGGGAACCACTTTTTGTTCGCGCCACAGTTTTTGGCGCTTGGCCGGGGCACGCTTGATAACCACCACTTCGCCCTGCTGCTGGCCAAACTGAGCAATATACAGGTCGGCCAGGTCGTTGGCAATTTCCTTGGGAGAACGGCCTTCAACCGGGATATCGTATTGGGCAGCAATGGTGCGCAGCTTGGCAACATCGCGAATCATGTAGCCTTCGGTCTGGTCGTTGGCAACGGCTTTAAGGGTAAAAGCCATATCGCGCCCGTGGTCAGAATGGGCGGCAGCGCCAGCCGCAATCGCCCGGACAAAGTTGCGGGCCTGAATGGTATCAATGGTTGCGCCGCAAACGCCGGTCTGGCCTTCTTTGGTCAGGCGGCAGGGGCCCATGCCGCACATTTTACAGCACATACCCGACCCGCCAATGTTACAGGGGCTCATGTTTTCAGCCCGGGTGAACGCAGTTCCAATGCCCAACTCTTCAGCACGAATAATCATCTGCTGGGCAGCAGGGTCTGCGGTAAATTCCTCTGGTGTAATGCGTTTTTTACTCATATTTTTTACTCCTCAACAATCAATCTTCATCAATTTTTCGGACCGGACCCATACCCGGGCAAGGCCAGAGCGGGCGGGCGGTTTGGGGTAAGACCTGGGTAAAACTGACGGTCTGCTGGGTTTGGGTGAAGGCTGCGGTGTGGCGGAAGAACATTTCTTTCTTGTTGCCGGTTTCCGTCACAGCCATGCCGGATTCTTCCGGAAAAACAAACGCCTCCATATAGCCTGCCTGTTGCAAGGTTTTTTCAAGAATTTCAGGCTGTGCTTTTTGCGGGTCATAGGTCACTTCTACAAAACGGAAAGCACTGCTGGCATAAACATCCGCAACGCCTGGCAGGTCAAAAAGCAAACGCCTGACTTCTACTACATGGTGGTCGCCGAACATTCCCGGCAGTTCAATCGAAAATTTCTCCATACTTTTACTCCTCTTTAAAAGCCAAAGATTTTTATGATGAGCAAATCGCTCCGATTTCCTGATTTTGAAAACGGCTGGGGAATGATGTTGTCGGCGGCGATGAATGTTGGAAAGGACAGCACCAATGCCCCAAACCAAACGTTCCGGTAACCAGGCGGTTTAAAGCAAAAACCGCCAGAATTCCTTCCGCTTAATCATCCTCTAAAATGTCCTGAAAAATAAGGGTAATATATCCCGAAAAATACGGGACAATTGTCATGTTTAAACGCGATTGTCCCGTTTCCAACGGGCAATTGCGTTCTGAAGGTGAATTTTTCGCGAGGCATAGGGGGCGCGCTGGCGCTCGTATTCTAAAAGACGGTTGACAACCTCAGTATCAAAACCTGTTTTGGCATAAAGTTCCTGATAGAGGGAGGTTTCCGTTTCAGGGGGAAAGAACAAATCCGAAACCGCTTGCTCTTGTGCAACCCGGTCGCGCCACATCAAAACCCAAGGGGCAAGCCCAAAAGATGCCAGAACCGATGCCAACCCGGCGGGTCGCCAGGGAGAGGGAAACCAGTAAGCATCAAACAGCAAGGCAAACAAACCACACAACAAGCCAAGCATCCCCGCAGGCAGCCAGGGGCTGCGCCATGGTTCCCGGCTTGCAATCCAACCCGCCAGGAGAGCGCCCAAGGGCAGAGCTGCCCAATGCAGCGCCAGTTCCCATCCAGTTAATACCGGGCCTGCCCAGGCTGCCAGAAGACGGTTGACGCCAAAGCCCACTCCGAACGCAACCAGAACACCCAACGCCAACATCCCCCAGGGCTGGTGGGGTTGTCGATTGGCAGCAGGGTTGATGCCCCATTGGGGGGAGGTAGGGAAATCGGATCCTTCAGGCTCGTAAAAGTTCAACCCGCATTTAGGGCAGGTGGTCAGTTCGTAGTAAACCTGCGTGCCACAGCGGGGGCATTCAATTTCGGTGGATTCTTCTTCCATAGGGTTAGTTTACCACCATCTGGCCGGTGCGGCCTGCCCCGTGTCGTTTCGAACCGTCACGGACGGCGAGCACAGCCATTGAGAAACCTTTCCCACCTCCAAGAAAGATTTCTCTCGGCTCCACCGCCCCGAATGACAGGGGTGGTGGGGAGGGAGAGCTATCGAGCTTTTTTAAAACACCTCGGTGGTTCTGTGTGTTTCTCCGTGCCCTCTGTGCAATATAAACGATGAAAACCCATAGAGTGCGCTCAAAACAAGGGCGGGTGAGACTCGCTTCCAAAAAGAATTGCAAATTTTTAGAATTATGCGACAATTAAAATAACCTGCAGCATCGTTTTTCTGGCTGGTGGCTCCTGGCTATCAGTTCAGCAGGTTTTTCAGGAGGTTATGCCATGACAATGTTAATCATTAACCTTACAGGCATTCTCATCACCTGGGCAGCCTGGTTGTGGCTGATCAACCATTCATACACGCCGCAAGTTACAGCAGGCATTGCCGTAGGTGGGGTGCTCGCTACCATCCCCATCATTTACCTGGGACGCCGCATGCTGGACAAGCAGCCAGACATCCCCCGGGCGGTGGTCGTTACCAGTATCCTGCATTATGTTATTGCCATCCTGGTAGGCGGAGCGCTGATTGAAGCCGTTTTTATGGTGCAAAACCTGCAGGTGCTGGCGATCCAGGTTCCGGTTTGGGTGGGCATTGTACTGATGATTGTTGGCGGGTTGGGCGCGCTGCTAACCGTTTTTAACCTGGCTTTAAAAGGATTGGGCGCGCCGTTTGCCATCGCCCTGACCCGCCTGGTAACCACCGACTGGCTCTACGCCTGGTCGCGCAACCCGATGATCATCAGTGTGTTTGCATTTTTGCTGGGGTTAGGGCTGTTTCTCAATTCGGCTTTGTTCATTCTCTGGCTGTTGGCCATTCTCAGCCCGGCTATGCTGGTGTTTTTAAAGGTGTATGAAGAGCGTGAATTGGAAATTCGCTTTGGGAAAAAATACCTGGAATATAAAGCCAAAACCCCCATGCTCTTTGGCTGGTTCTAGGCAAATCGCCTAAAAGTTGTCACGATTCACCCCCACGAGGGAATAAAACAGGTTTAAGACCTGCCAGGCAGATCAAAATCCGAATATCTTCTCCCCTTTCTACCGTTCATGCCAATTGCATCGAAAGGCGTTTTCCACCAACTGCCTAATCCATCAGGGCTTTAACCGTCGCGTTCATTTGCATCAAGCGCCTGCTGAGAACCGTGGCAATATACCGGTGGAAAGCAGATGCCAGTTCGGGGTCAGCAGACTGCATGGCCTGGAGCGTCTCACGGGAAAGAAAATAAGCAATTGTGGGCACGTTTGCAACCACCTGGGCCTTGGGAGGGTCCCCCAGGTACATGCCTAATTCGCCAACAATGGTGCCATCCCCCATGGTGCGCAGGCGAACGATTTCGCCATCGGGCTGCACCAGGCGAGCAGAAACCTGTCCTTGTTCAATGAAAAACACACCTCCAGGCGGTTGGCCTGGTTCAATCAACACCTCGCCAGGGCGATAATACTTTTTTTCAAGCTTTTTCACAAAAGCAGAAAAATCAACTTTTCCATCGGTTTCTGCCGCCAGCTGAACGGCGAGCGGCGGCGGGGCAAGCAGGGTGATAGTGTCCATGTTCAGGATTTTATTCTCACACCATTCCATCGCGAAATCCAGTCCGGAAAATATTTGGGTTCGCGGGGTTTCGTTTTTTGGCGTTCCGCGATCCAACACCGCCCCCGTTCGCAGGCGTTCTTCAACGTCCGGCGCAGGATCACAAAACAAAATATAAAAATCTTGTTGTTCGGCGAGGTAGCGCAGTTTGTTAAAGCTGTTCAACCCCGAAGAATCCACCCCATTGACCAGGTTAAAATCGAACACCAGGAAACGGAGCGGGGGAAGGGCGGCATCCTCCAGGCGCTGCACCACTTCTTGATAAAGGTTGTAAGCCGTTCCAAAAAAGATGAAGCCTTGCAGTTTGATTGCCAAAATCTGTTGGGCATGCTCCGCAAGTTTTTGGCGCAAATACGCAGAGCGGTCCACATTACTCTGGTAGGTGGAACCCGTCAGGCGGTTCCGGACAATGTTGATCCGGCTGTAGTTGATTGCGAACAAAACTGAGGTGGCCAGAATTCCCACCAGAATGCCCGCAACCGGCCCCAGGAACACGATTAAAGCCAGAATACCCAACATGAGATAGTAATCCGTACCTGGCATTTGATGACGATTTTGAACCAACCAGGTGAATAACCGGGATAGTCCCAGGTGAACCGCCAAAGCACCCACCAATGCAAGCGGCAGGTATGACAGGAATGAGCCGCCAAACCAAAGCGCAGCTGCAAACAAGGCAGCCACCACAAGGCCTACCCCACGACTGCTCAACTGCAAAAACCGGGGCATGGCTGAGAGCGAAGTTGAGGCATAACCTGGCAGCCCACCCCCCAAACCGGCCACCAGGTTGGCCATGCCGGCCGCTTTAATTTCCGCGTCCATATCCATTTCAACCTGGCTGAGATCCTCAATTTCGCTGTTGCTGGCCAAAACACCCACCAGGGCTACAAAAACAATCGAAAAATAAATGGGAAGCTGACCCGCCAGGGCATCGGGCTGGATAGGATTCGGAGCCAAAAGCGGCCCGGGAAAATTCCACAACGGCGCATTTCCCAATGGGCCAACCAACCAGCCAGCCGACTGCAGGCTTGCCGGGGAAAAGCCCAGCAGAAAAGCAGTCCCCAAAAAACCGCACAGGGAAAGCACCAACGCTGCTGGAACCGTAAGCGGGCTGTGCAGCCCGCGCTGCAGCAGGAAAAACAACAACCCCAGAACTGCACCCACCAGCAAAGTCAGGCTTTGCGGCTGACACAGGCTGTTTGAACCCAACAGTTTTTCAACCGGTTGGCCAGCCATAAAATCGAGCCCGGTTTTTAACAAAACCCAGCCCAGGCCAGCCAAAAAACCACCCAGAACCGGGTAGGGCAAAAAACGGAACAGCCGGCCCAGGCGAAATTGACCCAACAGGAGCAGCGCCGCAGCCATCAACAGCGTGGCAACAAACTGAGCCGCAGCCGTTGTGGCAAAAATAACCTCCGGCGCTGCTCCTTCCGGAAAAGATGAAACAACCGAAAAGCTGAGCAAGGCCAGCAGCGGGATGAGTGCGGGTTGGGGAAAAGCCACCATCCCAGGTGATGCGCTGAGAAAAGAGAGCAGCAGAGACAGCACCAACCCACTGAACAAAGCCAGACCAATCGCCTGGGCGCGATAGGCCGCCAGCGGCTCTGCGGAGAAAATGAGCAGGGCATACGCCGCACTGCTCAAAATTGCCATAAACCCTGAAACACCCCCGGCAATGACGAGACGCATCGCGGGGGGCAAAACGGCAAAACGACCGGCTGCAGTTTGGGCCTGGCCAGGCCGGGTTTCTTGGGTTGGCGTTTGGTGTTCAACAACCGGGTCCAAAGATACCTCCGAAGAACAGCATAGAGTATGCAGTAAAACGCGGGAATTGTCAACTTGTCCGGATGAGCCATTTCCCGCCCCCAACCCCGCCACACATTATCGTAGTACAATCAACCCAACCCAAACAAAGGCATTGCCAATGGAATTTAACAAAAATTTACCCAAGAAGGTTTACCAGGCCGCAGGCACTGTGGTGATTAACGAAGACAAGGTTTTAATGCTGCTTCGGCCAGAATTGGATGAGGTGCGCCTGCCCAAAGGCCACATTGACCCTGGGGAAACTGCCCTGCAGGCCGCCTTGCGAGAAACCCAGGAAGAGAGCGGCTTTTCAGATCTTGAGGTGCTTGCACCCCTAGGGGAACAAGTTGTGGAGTTTACCCTGGGCAGCAAGCATGTTATGCGGCAGGAGTTTTACTTTTTGGCAAAGGTGGGGGCCAATACAATCCGCAGCAGGCACGAAAAACAGTTCATCCCATCCTGGATGCCATGGGAAATGGCTCTGCAAAAAGTGACGTTTGAGGCCGAGCGAGAATGGCTGCGCCGGGCGTTTGACAAAGCCCGGCAGTTGGGCGGGCAGGCGGCAGGTTAGCTGGCAGTTTCAACCGGGTAAAAACACACACCCGCTGTGCCTGGGCCAGTATGCACCCCCAGGGCCGGGGATAGTTCGGCAACGATGGTTTCAACAACAGCCACCCGTGCTTCAACCAATTTACGAATCTTATCCACTTCACCCAGGGCGGCAGCGTGAACATAGGCCACTTTAACCTTGCCCAACGCACCCGCAGCATGAGCAACAACATCCGCAATTTTTTGGTAGGCACGCTCGCGGCTGCGGGCAATCCCCAGAGGAACAATCACGCCATCCCGCATGGAGATGATGGGTTTGAGGTTGAGCAAAGAACCCACCAAATGGCCTGCCCGGCCAATGCGCCCGCCCATGTACAGGTATTTCAAGGTGTCGGCAGTTTGCACCATTTGAGTAACCGGGATTAGCTTGCGAATTAGCTGGAGAATTTCTTCAAAAGAATGGCCAGCCAGGGCAGCGCGCGCCGATTCAATCACCATCCAGCCGTGGCACATGGAGACATTGAGGGTGTCAATGACCTCAATGCGAAAACCCGGAATTTTTTCGAGCAGCATTTCTTTGGCGCCCAGGGCGGCCTGGTAGGCGCCGCTGCCTTTGGAGGTCATGTGAATGCTGATAATGGCACGCGCCCCATTTTGTTCAATCAGGCGGGTGTACATTTCCAGGTAGTCGCCAATGCCCGGGGCTGCGGTAGTGGGCAGTTTGTCGGCAGTGGTGATCCAACGGTAAAAGGCATCGCGATGAATCGTAACCAGGTCGCGCAAAGCCTCGGTGCCCCGGTGAATGTAATAGGGCACCCAATTGATTTTCAATGAATCCAGGTATTCATCAGGAATGCTGGCAGCGCTGTCGGTGACAATCGCAATTTCGGACATACGATACCTCCTCTTTTCGTCAACCGATTAATCATCCAGGTGTTCTACTGCGAACACATGGGAATGCAGGTTTGCAATCCATTGTTTTCCTTCAAGCGTGATGCTGAGGTAATCGAGAGCATCATGAATGTGCGGGCGAACAACGCCCCAATAAAAACGGGTGAAGTTGCGGCGCATCTGGCCGGGGCTGGTGTAGCCAATGGCTTTGTTTGCGCCGGTCTCGTGAAATTCATAAAAAAGCGCCGGGATTTTGCGCAGGTAGTTGGGGTCGCCTAGCTGTCCAATAAAATCGGCTGCACGCGCCAGGCCCGAATAGCCCCGGGTATCCTTATAAAAATCATCGTTGGGGGGAACTGGAAAACGGGTCATTTCAATATGTTGGCAAACCGTATCCACGTCAATGACCTGGGTAAGTTGGCGGCCGCCAAACCGTTCGCGCACAAACTGCTTGCTGCGATCTACGTGATAGGGCGTCAGGGCGGCATCGGTGCCATCGTCCGAAATTTCGATATGCTGGTTATCCATACCCGTGGCATACAGGCCAGGCCGGTCTTGCTGGCATGCACCGCGCACATACCCAATGTCATGGCAAAGCAAAGCAACCATGAAATGCAGCCAGTCTTGCGGTTTCACCCCACCCTCGCGCAGGTGTTTCCCTTTTAAAATGGCCTGTCCTACCATCGATACCATAATAGTATGTTCAACATTGTGGTACAGGGCATCTGAATTTGCAATGTTCTCGAGGGCAAGCCGCCCAGTCCACTCAATCAGGTTGGCATATTCCGGGTTAAGGACGTTGTAGGTTTGCTGGTATGCTTCCCGCAGTTTGGTTACAAATGACTCAATGATAATACTCTGATAATTGAACATACGTTATCCTTTCATCCTTCTGGTATACCTGCTCAACCCCACCCTCGGGATGGGTGAGCCCTTGCCTTCTGCTAGTGTCTCACATACCGATCTTAACTGTACCCTTAAATTACATCCAGGCCAATAGCCCATTTTGGCTAATGGCCTGTGTTTTCCAGGCAACGGGCAATCAGCCCCAATTCATGGTGGCAGCCAAGCGATTGAAAAATGGCAGCAGCCGGTTCGAACAGTGCCGGGTCTGGTGCCTGCCGGAAACGGGCAATATCCAACAAAGTCAGGGCTTCCTGGAAGGGCATGCGCAGTTTCCTGGCAGTTGCCAGGCTTTTTTCCCATTGTGCCTTGGCGGGACCTGGCTTGCCCAACAGCCATAAATAAACTCCCTTCGCTCGAAAATACTGCGGAGCACCAATGGGAAAGTTGTTTTTGAAAATCTCCATCTGGCGCAGCAGTTGGCCCGCCTGGGCCTTGTGTTCCGAAGCGGTTTGCCCGGCCCGGCGAGCTTGCTCCCAAAGGCCAAAATACACGGTGGCCAGCTCCAGGTAGGCGTTGCAGGTGGAATACACCACCGGGGGAGCCACCACAATGCGCTGCATGGCTTCTGCAGCGGCCTGCAGGGCTACGGGGTATTGACCCAGGTTGAAACGGGCAGAAGCCAGGTGGGCATACATATTGATTTCTGAAATCCTGTCGCTGTTGGACTGCAGCCGGGCCAGGCCATCTTCACAGTAGTCGACCGCTGCCTGTGGGTTTGCCTGGTGAATGGCCAACAAAGCCTGGGCAGCCCTGGCCCAAATGATCTGCTGCTGCATATCCCATTCCAACGAGCGCGCTGCCAGGTGGCTGTACAAAGCTTCGCAGGTTTCAAACTGACCTTCGAGAAACGCAGTAAACGCCAGGATGACGGTGGCTTCAGCCCATTGGGGCTTATCGCCCAGGCGCTCGGCATCTTGCAGTGCGGGGTTAAGGCTGTTTTTGACCTGCTCCCACTGCCCAAGGCCAATCCGGTATACAGAAGCAACAATAGCGACGCGGGTAGTGAGAGAAATCTGTTTTTGGGCTTCCGCCACCCTGCGGGCTTCCACCAGGGATGACTCCGCCAGGGGGTGCAGTTTGGCCAACCCCAAAATCGCCGAGATAAAGGCAAAAGCCTCTACCAATTCTGGCGTGGGGGCCAGCTGTTGGGCTGTGTTGAGCATGGCCAGGTCGGTATACACCAGGTTGAGCACATCGTTGTCAAAGAAATAGGTATAAATCAAGCGAGCGTAAACCTGGGCCAGGGTTTGCAGGCGCTCCTCTTGTTCTGAAACCACAGGGCGGCCCAGGCGGGCGGGGTTCAGGCGACTGAACCCCTGTTTAAACAGCTCTCCCAGGATGGCAAAGACCAACGCGGGGCGAGTTTTAGGCATTTTAACACCCAGGACCACCAGTGCTTGCAGGGCATTTTCTCGGGTTTCGCGCATCAGGCCCAGGTTTTGATAAGCCTTAGAAAGCTGAACATACCACCTCGCCATACGCAGCGATTGGGAAAGTTGGGACGGGCCATTTTGGGCTACATGGGTTGTTGGCCTCATGGATGCATGGCGCAATGCCTCCTGGTAAAAATTTACCGCTTCATGGCTGGCGAAAGTGAGCAGGGCCTGATCACCGGCTTTTTCCAGGTACTCCAGGGTTTTTTCGTGTTCATCCGTTTGCGACCAGTGGTATGCCAGGATGGGGAAAAACTGCGAGAGATTTTCTTGATAGTGAATTTCATACCAACTGGCAAGGCGCTGGTGAAGCTGGCGGCGCTGCGCAAAAGCCATAAGGTTATACGCCACTTCACGCGTAATCATGTGTTTGAACACGTAGGCCAGTTCGGGTTCGGGCGTTTCGAGCGCGGTCAGTTCCAGGTGGGTCATGTTGTTCAGGTGGTCGCGCAGCCAGGGGCGGTCAATTTCAATGGGATAGACATCCTGAAGCACTTTATAAGCGAACACGCGCCCAATCACACTGGCCACTTTAAGGGTGAGCTGCTGCTGCGGAGTCAGGCGGTCAATCCTACTGGTGATCACCCCTTCAATGGTGGTGGGGAAATCCAGGGCGTGCAGGTCGCTTAATCCGGGTGCCAGGGTGGCCATCCCTTTTTGATAGGCGAGCATTCCTGCATCGCGCAGCGCCAGCGCCAGTTCAATGCAAAAGAATGGGTGCCCCTCGGCCTGGTTCTGGATAAACGCCAGAACAGCAGGGTCGAGGCGCTCTACCCCCAAACGCATGGCGATCATGGCTTCCGCTTCTGATTCAGGCATGGCCTCTACCAGGAGGGTGTGGGTGAAGGAACGCTGCAAAATTTGCTGGAAGGGCTGGGGCACAAACTCGGTCATCGGCCGGGTGACAATCACCAACATGAGCGACGGGGTGTCTTGCATGGCCTGGCGAGCCAGCAGCCACGAGGCGGAGTCCATCCAATGGGCATCTTCCAAAATCAATAGGGTTTTACCATCCCCGGCGTATTTTCGTATCAACCCGCTGAGCAGCCGGTTGGTATTATCGGCGCGAATCTCCCCGGTCATTTGCACGGTAAGCTCGTTTTCCGGCAGATTCATGGGCAAAACCGCATTAAGCAAAGGTGCCAGGTCGGTGAGTTCGGGCAGCCAGCGGTACAGCAAATCGAGCACAACGCCCCGCTCTTTTTCATCCAGGAGGGCAGTGGCCACGTGCAGCCCCGACTCGCGCTGAGCCGAGATTTCTTCCAGGCCAAACAACTGCCAGAAGACCGAACGCCAGGCGTGGTAGGGGTTGGTTTTTTCAATGGCATCGCCAGCCCCCACAAGCAGGCGCACCTGCACAGATTTGGCCTGCTGCAGCAAATGTTCCACCAGCTTGGTTTTGCCAATTCCCGCCTCGCCCTGAATGACCAGAGCAACCTGCTGGCCCTGGGAAAAATCGAGCAGGCGTTCGGTTAGAAATGTGGTTTCGTTTTTGCGACCAACAATGGCGCTTTCGCTGCGAGTGTCCACCTGTCGGGCCTGGCTTGGGCGAAAGATTTCAATCTTTTCGGTCCGGCCTTTAACCAGCACGGGCGCAAGAATTTCAAAGTCCACCCGGTCGCGCGAGGCGCGGTAAGTTGGCTCATCACACAACACGGGCAAAGCCTGGCCCTGCGAAGACACCACAGGCACGGCTTTCATCAGCCGGGCTGCCAGGTTGACCACGCCGCCAATCATGGTGTATTCACGGCGGCGGTCGTTGCCAATTGCCCCACAAAATACCCGCCCGGTAGTCACCCCAATGGTACAGCGCAGGCTGAGTTTCTCCATTTCTTTATAGAGAGCCATTCCGGCCAACACACCGCGCAAAGCATCGTCCTCGTGAGCAAACGGGGGCAAGCCAAACGCGGCCACAAGGGTGCTGCCCTTATCGTCAATACTGATTTTGTTAACGCTGCCCTCGTAGTAATAGAGCGTTCGCTGCATGGCCTCCATGGCCTGTTGGGCCAGGGCCAGGGGCACACCATAGGTCAGGTCGGGAAGGTTCACAAAAAGCACGGTCACCCGGCGCAGTTCGGCCAGCCAACCATACTGCCCGGCAACCAGTCGGTCTACCACGGCACGGGGGATGCACGAACGTAGGGCCAGTTCGGCTTCGATGCCGGGAATTTGCAGGGGAGCAGGGTCAAACAGGCGCTGCCAGCCCGTAGCGAGAGAGGTCATACGAAGCGCGCCGGTTGGCAGCGTTTCCCCAACTGCGAACTCCAGGACCAAGGCTGCCGCCTCGGGAGAGAGGATTACCTCGCCAGCGCGCGATTGCGACTCTGCCAGGCCAACCTGTTCCAATGGGCCGCCAGCCAGGATGAACTCCCACCGGCGAAAAACGCCCCCAAGGTAAATGCTGGCAAGTGGGCCTACCCCAATGCCAATCTTAAGATAAAGCCGGTGGCCATCTTCTGTCTGGTAGTTTTTCATCAACTGCTGGGCTTCGAGGGCACAAGAAGCAGCCTGACACACCGCCTGGATGAGCGCCTCGCGAGAGACCTCCAACCCCAACGGCCAAACCACCAGCAGCGCATCCCCCGCAAACTTAACAATGTCTCCGCCGTTGGCGGAAAAAAGGTCAATCAGCCTGCCAAAATAGGCATTTAATACTCTGGAAAGGTCTTCTGCACCCACCGGGCCCCGTTCGGCCAGCTGCTCCGTGAGCGCAGTGAAACCGGAAATATCAGCATACAAAACCACAGCCTGAAATTCGCGCGAAATTGGCGCGGAAATCGACGCCGGGTCGGTTTTGAGGCGTTCCAAAATGAGATCCGGCACATACGTTGCCAGAGATTCAAGCAGTTGGGTCATTACACCTACCAGCAGCCGTGACCGCTAAATTGCAAAAAGGTACCCAAAAAATCCGTTTTGGTGTGATATCTATATTGTAATAGATTAAAGAGAAACTCGAATGTCAGATTTGTGGATTTGAAAAAATCACTCACCAGGGGGAATGTGCCCATCATCGCTGGTCTGGGCTGGGATACCCGTCTCGCAGAATTCGCCGGGAATTAAAGGCCTTCACATCGCCCTGGCTGACCTGGGAAAGAGGGGCCGGGAGCCGATCCATGGAAAACCAGCCAATCGCCTGGCATTTGCCCGGTTCTAAAATTTGGGGGGTTCCCCCGGTATGGTACGCCAGGTAGGTTGGGGATACCCAATGTTGGCCTTCATCCGCCAAAATGTGGTCGGCTACGCGCAACAACTCGGTGATCCGGATCTCGATACCAAATTCTTCGCGCAATTCACGCTGCAGGGCTTCTTCCAGCGTTTCGCCAAAGGCCACTGCCCCCCCGGGAAACTCCCAACACCCCGCTTCATTGCGCGCAGTTGGGCCGCGCTGGCTCAGAAATACCTGCCCCGCATGATTAAAGATCATCCCCCCTACACCTACACCAATGTAGTCGATTCCTTTGCGAAATGGTTGGTTCATGGGCTGCCTCCAATCTCAATTGTATCCTGTTTTTACATCAACCCATCCCAACCCGGAGCCGGAGACTCACCCGGCCTGGGCAGCAGCGGGAAGAAAACAGAATGGGGGAGCGCGCAATTGTTGTTATTGCATCCATTCCCCATCCCTGATCTTCTCCCTGCCCCAAAGCCTGGGGCGGGGTTGGGGGTGGGGTTGGAAGATAAGAACCGCAAATTCTAACAACACTTGCGCACGCCTTAGAATGCAAACCTGCCCGTGACAGCACCAGGATTTGGTACAATCATGTCATCTCAAGTTCAGGAGTGCTGCAGTGACACCTCCATCTCACACCCCTTATTGGGAAGGCAAACTCGTCCGGCTGCGCAGCGTGGAGCCGGACGACTGGCAGAACTTCCAATTTTTTAACCAGGACAGCATTTATGATCGCTGGACGTATTTCCTGGATTTTCCGCAATCCCTCGAGACCATCAAATCCTGGACAGCCAGCATGGCTGCCGGTTCAGGCAATTCCCTTGAATTCCGCTGGATGATTGAAACATTGAACGGCGAATTTGTCGGAACCATCAACAGCCACACGATTAACCCGCGAGCAGGTACATTCCAGTATGGCATTGCCACGCTGCGCCACACCTGGCGAAATGGCTACGCCAGGGAAGCAGCCCTGACGGTGATGCGCCATTATTTCCACGAACTGCGCTACCAAAAAGCGAATGTTCACATTTATTCCATCAACCCCGGCTCCGTTGCTTTTCACGAAGCCCTGGGCTTCCAACACGAAGGACGCATCCGGCGGATGGGCTTTACGGATGGCGAATATTACGACCATATCATGATGGGCATGACGGTAGAAGAATTCAACCAAAAATGGGCAGGTAAATTTTGACCCTCACCTGCTCAAAAAGGAAAAGGTGGACCTGATGAAAACCGGCTTTGTGATGCCATCAGGCAGCGCCCGGCAAATTGCAGAGGCCGCCCAGGCTGCCGAACAGGCAGGTTGGGACGGCTTTTTTGTTTGGGAACCCGTGTGGGGAGTGGATGCCTGGGTTTCCCTGGCGGCTGCGGCCATGGTCACTCAAAAAATTCACCTGGGAACCATGATCAGCCCGCTCTCGCGCATGCGCCCGTGGAAGCTGGCCAGCGAGACGATCACCCTGGACCACCTCTCCAACGGCAGGGTGATCCTTTCGGTTGGGCTTGGCGCACCCGATACGGGTTTTCGCGCATTTGGAGAAGTCACCGACCGAAAAACCCGGGCTGAACTGCTGGACGAGGGGTTGGAAATTCTCACCGGGCTTTGGCAAGGCCAGCCCTTTGCCTTCCAGGGCAAGCATTACACCGTGCAGCCCACAGATTTTTTTCCACCCCCGCCGCCGGTGCAGCAGCCGCGCATTCCCATCTGGGTGGTGGGTGCCTGGCCCATGCCAAAGTCCATGGAGCGGGTGTTGAAATATGATGGGATCTTGCCAATGCAGATGGACCCACAAACCCGCACCATCCAACAGGTGACACCGGAAAGCGTTCGAGAAATTCGGGCGTTTTTCCAGGCCCAGGCCGGGCCAGCGGAATCCATGGATATTGTGATTGAAGGGCAAACCCCAGGAAACAACCCGGACGCGGCTTGCCAGGTTTTACATCCCTGGGTAAAAGCAGGGGCCACCTGGTGGATTGAAACCATGTGGAGCATGCCCGGCGCAAACATCAGCCTAGGGATGGTTATGGAGCGCATCGAGCAAGGGCCACCCCGAATGGAAAAATCCAGCTGAATCTGCAGCGAAAGGAAATGAGGATGCAAGCATCGCTTTGGTTGGATGTTGCTGGCGGGGTTTTGACCCAATTGTTTGGCCTGGGGATTGTCGCCATCCTGCTTTCGCTGGTCATCAGTGGGGTCGAATCGGTCGTTTTATGGGGTATGAAATGGGGCGGGTTCACCCGCAGCCTTTTCGTGGCTTTACTGAGTAACGCCATCTCCACCGTTTTCGGGCTGGGGAGCATGGAAGCCCTCAACCTGCTCAACCTGAGCAACATTCCAGAATGGGCCATTGCCCTGGGCGCTTTCCCCCTGTCGGTATGGATCGAAGGGTGGTTTCTACAGCGGTTTAAGCCAGGCAATCCCCGCGAAAACTGGAAGGCCAGCCTGGCTGGAAACACCGCCAGCCATTTGTTGGTGGTGTTTCCAGCCATAACCTGGCTGGCTTATGTGCACTGAGCGCCTGGCAAAAAGGGGTGTCAGGCCGGGCGGCGATTCAACACCCAAAGGGAAGCCCCAACCATGCCCACCGAAAGGAAAAACAGCATTCCCCAGGCAAGGAACAGGGAGCCCCAGATGGCCGGAGGAGACGCTTTATCCACAAAAGCCCAACCAAAATCCTGCTGGTAATGGGCGATTTCTGCTTCGGCCAGGCCAGCAGCCTGGTTTCGATTGGCTGTCCAATCGCTGTGGGACTGCACATAGGCCGACAGCGCTGCTTCATAGGCAGTGGTTTGGGCCAAAAAGGTCTTCAGGGTTTCCAGGTACATTGCGCTGGCTACCGGGTCGGTCAGGTTGGCTGGGGGAAGAGGCAGTTCGGTGTTGGGCCTGCCAGGCGGCGGGGGTTCGGGCTGATCAATCGCCGGGTGGTAAAAACGCCCAAGCCCAGGAAAATCGCAGGCCGACTGGCGCAAAACATTACTGCCCATACACTGGCAGTTCATCCGGTCTTTTTTCTCCAACGTGCCGCGTTCCGGTTCGGGAAGCAGCCAGCAAGCATCCGCTGCGACATCGGAACCTGCCCCACTGACTGCCACAAGCGATTGAAACCCCCAATGCACCGGTGAGACGACACTCAACCAGCCGGGCAATGGCAGCAGCACGCCGGCCATCATCACCTGGAATCCAACCAGCAAAAGCATCACAAAAGGCGCAGCCAGGCGAGAAGGACGGGGTTTTTGCCGGGCCGCCAGCGATGATGCGAACACACCCCCGATCAAAGCAGCGCCCGAAAAGAGAAACAGCGTGATGAAAATCAGGATTATCTCTAAAGCAGTGGCAGCGAACTGGTAGGCCAGATCCAGGCTGAGGGTGAGTAAAATCGCCTGGTAAAAGGCCAACCCGGTTACCGGCCAAAACCGGGAAAGCAAAACTGAAACCGGGTTCACCAGTCCCCAACGTTCGCGGTGAAAGGCGGCGCTTTCCCGGTCTAAGAAACGGAGGGTGGAAAGACTGCCAGCCACCAGCGCAAAAAAGAGAACGACAAAAACCGCCATCAAGGCCGCCGACATGCTGCCGCTGGCGTATTGAAAAGCCGTGCGCCCCAGGTACAGGGCGGCAACAAAGTTAAGCAAGGCAGCCGCGGGCGCAGGTGCCAGGGCCAGCAGCAAATGCGACTGGCTGCGCAAACTGATTTTAAAACTTCGGTCTGCTAACACCACAGCCTGGTGAAAGGTTTGTCGGATATTTTGCCACTGCGCGGAAGCAGCCAGGCGGCTCCATAACCCCGGCAGAGGTGGCGCTGGCGTGGGCGCCTGTTCAACATCCAGCCCCATTTGACGCAGGGGCTCCACAACAAGCAGTTGGTAAACCGGCGACGCGCGGTAGCGCTTTGCCCAATCGGCAGGGGTACCCAGGGAGGGATCGGCCAGGACAGCATACAGATCGTCCAGGGTAAAAGGCACAGCCCGTTTTTCTTTCTCCAGGCGATAGGCATCAAAATGTTTGAGCGCATCCTCTGGTTTGCCATACCAGGCCAGATGACCGCTTTCCACCAGCATTATGAGATGATCCGCCAACACCGTGCTGCGGCCAAGGTTTCCATGGTAAATCACGGTCCTGCCCTGGTCAGCCAGGCGGCGTAAAAGCTGGATCAGTGCGAATTCCTCACCGGGAATCCAACCCTCCAGGGGTGCTTCCACAAACAAAAGGGGCGGGTTGTTGACCAGCTCAGCGGCAATGCACAATACCCGGCGGCGGGTGGGGGAAAGCGTGTCTACCAGCAGGTCTTTTTCTTCAAACAGGCCCATTTCATTGAGCACTTCGATTGCTTTCTGGGTATATTCTGCCAGGCGGCCCGGCTGCAGATCGGGCTCCGGCTGTGTGCCGGGGTCCGGCTGCAATTTCTGGGTTGGTTGGGGCATCCGCAAACGAGCGGCATATTCCAGGGTTTCAAGAACGGTTAATCCGGGCAGGGTGAAATCTTCCGCAGGAACATAGGCCATTAACGGGTGAAACAGCTCGGCATTCCGCAGCAGGCGCATCCCGTTGTACAGGATTTCACCATGCGTGACAGGCTGCCAACCCGCCAGAGCCTGAAGGAGTTCGGCAGCGCCGCTGCCAGGCTGGCCCGCGATACAAACCATCGTATAGGGTTCAATCACCAAGGATAGGTTTTGCAGCAGGTTTTGCCCATTTTTCAGCCAGTGGTTCAGCCCAAGCGCGGCAATGCGCTGCCCGCCCGATTCGTTCAGCTTGTTCAGGTGATCGGTTTCCATCACGAAACGGAAAGGGCCAATTTCGAGCAAATCTCCATTGTTCAGCCAGGTTGGGCTCTGAACCCGCTGGTTGTTGACAAAGGTGCCGTTGACACTGTTTAAATCTTTAACCAGGTAGCGCTGGCCTGCTTTTTCCAGTTCGGCATGCACCCGCGAGACTGAAAGCGCAGGCAGAACCACATCGTTTTCCGGGTCGCGGCCAAAGCGCAAAATTTTCTTGCCTTTGAAATCAATTTTTTTGGTAAAACTGCGCACCGCGGTTTCGACAGGCCATTTATACGTGAGCGAAACCGTTGTCCCCGGTTCCAGACCCTTCACGCGCAAAACATCGCCGTCATGCAGTTCGAGCGAACCGGTAATGGGAACCCCCCGGTACAGCAGCGGGTTTGTGGCGGTGGGTTTGATCACCAGGCGATATCCGGTTGAAGTTTGTTCAAGGGTGCCGTGATAGCGCGAAATCAATGGGGAAGAAAGGACAAGATCGTTATCGGGCGCCCGACCAAGGCTCATGGCGGGGCGGTTAAGGACGAAAGTTTGGGTCCGCTGGCCAGGAATTTGAACAACCAGCTGTGGTTTTTCAGATGCATCTTTGTTGAGCGGCTCCACGCCAAAAAGGGTTGCGTTATCCTCCAAGAAGTCGAATTCAAACGCAGGCTCAGGCATGGGTTCCAGGTCTGGGGCTTGTCCCCCACCATCCGGCAGCAGGCGAATCATGACTTCATCCCCAAGCTGGACTAAGTCGTTATCCATGAGCCTGACCGGATCGCTAATTGGGTCACCGTTAACAAAGGTCCCGTTGCTGCTGCCCAGGTCTTCAATCCATAAAACCCCTTCGTAAAGAAAAACCCGGGCATGCCGGCGCGAAATTTGGTGGGAAACCAGGCGCCAATCCGCCCCGGGGTCGCGTCCAAAAGTGGCCTCGGGTTGGTTCAGTTCCAATTCTTTCCCGGCTTCGGGTCCGGTTTCAATCTTAAAGCGCGGGTTTGCCATGGAAATTCTCACGGGATCCGAAAGTAAAAATAACTGCGTTTTTGATCTGCGTCGTCGTATGTATAGATTTCCCGCTGGCGGTGAACAACATAAAAGTTAAGCAGGGCAAAATCGCCAGCCGTTCCGCTGGTGTGCAGCGCCAGGCAGCCCGCCAGGACAAAACGCAGGTCGGGTAGAAAGATCATACCCACCACCAAAGGCAGGGTTATCAGAACAAAAGGCGCCAAAGCCACCCGGACAAAAGCCTGGCGGCTGGCGACAAAATGGTGAGCGATGGCATAAAATACAAACTGGCGCAGGGAAGCGCCGTAGCGCACATCGCTGGCGCCGGCCTGCTTGTAGACCAGGCCGTGAATCCACTCGTGCAGCGGCAGCAGAGCAAAAAAGCCCAGCACAGCCCAGCCAGCCCCACCAATCCAGCCGTCCGCATCCAGGCCAGCGAGAACCCCCACCCCCAACCAGACCAGGAGAGTGATGAGGGAGAAGCCCCAATGAAACAACAGCAAAGGGGTGACTTTTTTCTGATAGTATTCCTTAATAAATGGGATGATATCGTCGTGGCGCAGGTCCAGCGCCAATTCATAAGCCCCGGGGGTTTGAAAATCTTGCAGCAAAGGGGCAGACATACCTCAGGCTCCTCGTGTGGTTTGTGCAAAGTTTAGCAGGAAATCTGCCAGGGCGGCGGGTTTGTGAACATGGATATCGTGGTCGGTATTTTCAAACCAGTTCACCTGCAGGTGAGGCGCCAGCCCAACAGCCTGGGCCACCCAGGCTTTTTTGCGTTCGGTGCTTCTGCCGCGATCATCGGCCACGCACAGGGCAGCAGGCATGGACAATTTTGCCAACCACTCGCCAGGGGGGGCGTGGTACATGGCGTGCAAAATTTTCAGGTGGTTTTCCACGCTCAGGTTGCGCTTGATGCTGCCATCGGGCAGGGTTTCAAAATTGGCCAGGGTGACCTCCAGAGCTTCCTGGTCCCAATCTGGGTGCCCCTGGGCAATCATGCGCCGCAGGGCCTGGCGTGGCATGCCATCCATCGCTGGTGGGGCAAGTTCCCGGGATACCACCTCCCAGGGGCCGCGTTCCGCAAGGTGAAAAATCCCCCCATCTACCAGCACAATCCCTGTGGTTTGGGCGGGATAATGCGCACCGAAAGCGGCGGCAACATGCCCGCCCCACGACTGCCCGGCAACCAGGGCCTTTTCCAACCCCAGGGCAGCGAGCAGACGGGCCAGGTCGGCGGTGAGGGTGTCAAAATCAAATCCGGCGTTCAGTTTTTCGCTCAGTCCATGGCTGCGCTGGTCCACCGCATAGGCGGGGTGGCCTGCTTGCATCAAACGACGGGCAGTCATATCCCAGGTTGAGGCGTTGGAGGAAAGTCCGTGCACCAACAGGAACCCGGGGCTTGCCCAAACCATGCCCTTTGGGGGTTCCCAGGCGCGCACATACATGCGAAAGCCAATGTCCAGGTAACGATCTTCCGGAAGGGGTAAGGTGTGCATCATTTCTCCGGAGCCTGGAAAAGGGTTTGAAGCCCGGTTTTGGTGAGGGCTGCCAGTTCGGCAAACAATGCTGGTTCAATCTTTTTGAAATTAAAGCAAGATTTTCCCTGCATGCGCTTTTTGAGGGCAGGTGAAATTGTGTCCAACAAAGCAGGGTGAATGTAAACCGGCATCAAATGGTAGCTGACATAATTCTTCTTGATTTGAACCCCGCCAAACCAGATGGGTTTCCCATTCGGCCCTTGCAGGTGGGTGTTCAGTTGGTAATCGCCCTCAGTATCCACCAGGGGGACCAGTTTTTCTTCATGAGGCTGCATAATGGCCTTCAATGCTTCATAGACTTCAAACAGCGGGGTCATATCATGCTCCTTAAGCAGCAAAATACCCACCAGAGGGGACTTAAGTCTGCCAGTCAAACTCCATTTGCCGGGCAGTCCGGCGAGCCAAATCCATCCCGGCCAACCGGGAAACGATGTGCAGGGACATATCCACCCCGGCGGAAATGCCTGCTGAGGTAATCACCTGGCCCTGGTCCACCCAGCGGGTGTTTTCGATCACGACCAGGGTGGGAAAGGCAGTTCGCAAATCGGGGATATCTTCCCAGTGTGTTGTCACCATTTTACCATCCAGCAGGCCCGCAGCAGCGAGGATAAACGCGCCCGTGCAAACCGAAGCGGTGATGACCGCCGCCGGGGAAACCTGCTTAAGCCAGGCCAGGGTTTGCTGGCGCTGCATTTCTGGGGTGTGAATGCCCCCAGGAACCACGACCACATCCAAATGGGGATGGTCCTTCAGGGCGGCATGCGGGGTAACCGTGAAACCACCCCGGGCCCGGATGGGGCGGATTACGTCTCCAATCAACAGCGGCACGAACAAAGGCGGCTCGCCCGGATGGGAACGCTGGTACATCCGCCCGGCTGTGGTGAACACCTCAAAGGGCCCGGCAAAATCCAACACTTCGGCGTCTTCGTAAAGGTAAATTCCAACCTGGAACATAGCCTGAATTGTATCGTAATTTTGGGGGGACGGAGGAGGACGGAGGACCGGGGACAGAAGACGGGGTAATTTTGAGCCTTGCAGATGGCATTCGGGTGAGGATCGGCCTACGGCGATCATCATGCCGCCCCGCTGGGGCGGAACTCCTCGGGCAAAGCCGCAGGGCCGGGGCATCGCTGTAAGCCCGGAGGGCTGGCATGATGATCGTTTACGCCGGAGGATGGGTCCCAAAGCCCGTAGGGCTGGCATTTTGATTGGAAAAAGACATCTGCCCAAGGCAGGCCTTTCTTAAAGTTGGGGTTTGGGGCTGGCTTCGCTGCCTGCGCCAGCCCCAAAATCGTTTTAAAGTCCCCTGCCCCAGGCCTGGGGCGGG
>CAZAYY010000008.1:128919-162424 GCA_964489525.1 uncultured Anaerolineales bacterium | reverse complement strand
CACCTGGCGGGTACGTCCCGCCAGGTGGCCGCTGTCTAAAAATGCCCCCCTTCCCGCTGGGAAGGGGGGCAGGGGGGATGGGTAAACCGCTCCTTGCGTCAGGAGCGGAGCCTTGCGCTCAACTCCTGCTCGAGGCGGCGGATGATGCGCTGGCGGATTTTGGAAACTTCCTCATCGGTCAGGGTCCGCTCTGGCAGCAGGTAAGTCAGCCCATAGGCCAGGCTGCGTTTTCCCTCGCCAATCTTCTCGCCTTCGTACAGGTCAAACAGGCGCACATCGGCCAGGGTGGGGCCGCCGGTCTGGCGAATGAGGGCTTCGACGCGGGCCGCCGGGATGGATTGGTCCACCACGAAAGCCAGGTCTTCGAAAATCGGCGGGTAGGCAGGTACGGGGCGGGTTTTGTAGCGCGCCTGGGCAACCTGGGCCAGGGCTTGCAGGCCGAACTCAGCCAGCAGCACAGGGTGGGACGGCAGGTCGTACTGCTCGGCTACCAGCGGGTGGAGCACACCAAACGAGCCCAGGCAAACCTGCCCAACCCACACATCTGCCGACTGGCCGGGGTGCAGGCCAGGGTGGGTACCTGGTTCGTAGCGCAGGGCATTTTTGGCATCCACACCAATGTGCAAGCCATCGAGCAGCAGTTCCACAACCCCTTTCAGGTCGTAGAAGTCCATCGGTGCCAGGTCGCCCGCCTGCCAGCCTGCCAGGGAGCGCGGGCCGGTGAGGGCCGCCACCAGGTAGAAGGGCTCGGCTGGCAGTTCCTGGCCGGGCAGCAGGTGAAAAACCGGGCCAATTTCAAACACGGCCTGGCGAGCGGCCACGCGGGCGTTTTGTTCGACCATCTCCAATACGCTGGCGGCCAGGCTTTTGCGCATCACGGTGCGCTCGGCGCTGATGGGGTTGCTCAGCCGCAGGTAGGGCAGGCCATCGTCCGCTGTGCCAGGGGGCAGGCGGCGGGCTTCATTTTCCGGCGAAGTCATGCGATAGGTAATCATCTCCTGCAGGCCGGCACGGGCCAGCAGGTCGCGCACCCGTTCTTCCAGCTCCAGGGCCGGGTTGCCCTGCTGGGGCGGCAGCGCGTCGGCCATACGGGTTTCGGGGATGTTCTGGTAACCGTAGATGCGGGCGATTTCTTCAATCAAGTCAGCCTTGCCCACCACACCTTCGCCAATATCCAGGCGGTGGTCGGGGGTTGTGGCGGTAATCTGGTCTCCGCTGATTTCCAGGTCAAACTCCAGGCGGCGCAGCAGCCCGGCAATTTCCTCGACAGGCAGGGTGATGCCCAGCCAACGAGCGACCTCTGCCGGGGTGATGGTGACCCGCACCGGGGCTGGGGGCAGGGGGTATTCATCCACCAACCCCTGGGCCACAACGCCACCGCTCCAGCGGCGCATCAGCTCCAGGCCGTGCACCACGCCGCGCTCGGCCATGGCGGGATGGACGCCGCGCGAAAAGCGGTAAGATGCCTCGGAAGGCAGCTTTTGGGCCATCACCGTGCGGCGGGTGTTGATCATGTTCCAGGCGGCTCCCTCGAGCAGCACATTGACCGTGCTGCCTGTAACCTCGGATTCCAGGCCACCCATCACGCCCGCCAGGGCCAGCGGGCCGGCTGTGTCACACACCAGGACCGTGAAGGGGTCGAGGGTGCGTTCCAGGCCATCCAGGGTGCGCAGTATTTCGCCTTGTTCGGCGGTGCGGGTGATGATGGTCGGGGCGCTGCCCCCGGCGCGGCTGCGCAGGATATCATAGTCGAAAGCATGGAGCGGCTCACCCAGTTCGTACATGGCGTAGTTGGTGGCATCCACAATGTTGTTAATCGGGCGGATGCCTGCCAGCTTCAAGCGGCGCTGCACCTGGTAGGGGCTGGGTTGGATGGTGACATTTTCAATCAGCCCCAGGACAAAGCGGGGGTTGACTTCGGGTTGGGTAATTTGGATGGAAACCCGCCCCAAAATGGCAGGCCCGGCCGCCTGAACACCCAGGCGAGGGCTGCAAAGCGGCTGGCCAGTAATGGCTGCAATTTCGCGAGCCACGCCCAGGATGTTGGCATCGCGGGCAATGTTGGGCGTCAGGGCAATGTTGAGCACGGCATCACCCATGTATTCGGCCAGGGGGACGCCCACCGGGGCATCGCTGTCGAGCAGGATAATGCCCTCGTGCTCTTCCGAAATACCCAGTTCGCGCTCGGAGCAAACCATTGAGTAGGAATCTACCCCGCGAATGGTTTTGCGCTTGAGCACGGTCATTTGTTCCCCGGGGCTGTAGGCATCCACAATGGACGCACCCTCGCGAGCATAGGCCACTTTGAGGGGCGGGTCCAGCGGGCCTTTACCGCGGTAGTCCAGCAGATTGGGAGCGCCGGTCAGCACGGTGTGAACTTGCTGACCATCATCCAGCTTGCAGAGCACCAGCCGGTCGGCGTTGGGGTGGGGCAGCACTTCGTAGATGGCAGCCGTGACAATTTTATCCGGTTCCCAACTGACGCCGGTCAGTTTGAAATCGCGGCGCGCCGCATGGGTCGAGCGGGGCAGGCCTACATAGCGAATTTCTTCCACTTCCAGGCCGGCCTGGGTGAGCAGATAGGCCAGTTCTTCAAGGGGAAGCTGGATGGCAACAAAATCATTTAACCAGGACACAGGTACTTTCATGGGTTTTCTCCTCTAAGGCTTCGCGGGTGGGTTAGAACTGCCCCAGGAAGCGCGGGTCGTTGTTCCAGAAATAGCGGATGTCTTCAATCCCATAGCGCAGCATGGTAATGCGTTCCGGCCCCATGCCAAAGGCAAAACCGGTGTAGCGTTCGGGGTCATAGCCGCCGTTGCGCAGTACGTTGGGGTGGACCATGCCGCAGCCCAAAATTTCCAGCCAGCCAGCGCGTTTACACACCGGGCAGCCTTCGCCCTGGCAGAGAAAGCATTCGATGTCCATCTCGGCGCTCGGCTCGGTGAACGGGAAGTGCGAGGCTCGGAAGCGCGAGCGGACGTTCTGACCGAACATGCGCCGGGCAAAATCGCTCAGCGTGCCTTTGAGGTCGCTCATGGTGATGTTCTCACCCACCGCCAACCCTTCTACCTGGGTGAACTGGATGTTGGAACGGGCGGTGATTTGCTCGTAGCGATAGCACATCCCCGGCAGGATGATGCGCACCGGGGGCGGGTTATCGGGGTTTTGGGCGTGAAACAGGCGCATGGCGCGAATTTGCCCGGGCGAAGTGTGAGTGCGCAGGATTACCGGGTTTTCGCCGCGCTCGCCGGCTTCCAGGTAGAACGAATCTTGCATCTCGCGGGCCGGGTGATGGGGCGGGAAGTTGAGCATCTGGAAGTTCATTTCATCGGTTTCAACATCGCGCGAAAGGAACACCTGGAAACCCATCTCGGCAAAAACGCGGTAAATTTCGCGCATCGTCTGGGTGACCGGGTGCAGGCGTCCGTGGGGCAGGCTGCGGCCAGGCAGAGTGACATCCAGGCGGGTGCCTTCGAGGGAAGCCCGCAGGGCCGCATCTTTTAACGCCTGCTCTTTTTCCGCCAGGGCGGCTTCCAGCGCCTGCCGGGCCTCGTTGGCAGCCCGGCCAGCCGCCGGGCGCTCTGCCGCAGAAAGCTTGCCCAGTTCCTGGAAGATGAGCATCACCGGTGCTTTGCGTCCGAGGTAGGCCACTCGCCAGGCTTCGAGCGCGTCCATGTCGTTCACGCTGGCCAGGGCCTGCAATCCGTCTTGTTGGATTTTTTCAAGTTTTTCAAGCATAACTACTCTCCGTCGGTTAAATCTTGCCATCCCTGAAACTGCCTGCGGCAAGGGGGATGAGGCTTCATTGCTTAAATAAAAACCTCCCGTCCAGTAAGGGACGGGAGGGGATTTCCCGCGGTACCACCCTTTTTGGCCGCACGGTGTGCAGCCCACTCTTTTCGCCAACGACCGGGTACAGGCGATTGGCTTCCCCATTAACGCAGGGGCAGCGATCCGAACTACTAAGGGAGAGGCGTGTGCTTTGCCCTATTCACCCGAACAGCTCCTGAGGGAACTTCAACCAGTGCCCACCCAAACAGGCTCTCAGTCGCGGCCTGTATTCCCTGTTGGTTTCGGCGGCAAGCCGCCTGGCTTACTTTCCTCAATCACAGCTTTTGGAAAAGGATATTCAATTGTTTAAGAAATTATCTACACTTCAGCGCTTCTGTCAAGGGTTTAACGAACAATAGGGCGGTTTGCCGCCCTGTCGCAATTTGTATCGTTGTTCTCCGGTTAAAAATCGGCTTCGGTGACCAGCGGCGCAACGGTTACATGATCCGGGTGACGCGGCTCAACAATCATCTTGATTGCGGTGCGCACTTTGCCGTCAATTTCTACATCCGAAAATTCAGGGACAAACGCAATCTCAAGCCCATCGCGCTGCAAGTAGCTGCGCGCCAGAACAATGGCCTTGATGGCCTGGTTAACTGCACCCGCCCCAATTGCCTGTACTTCAGCTCGCCTGTTCTCCCGAAAAACACCCGCGATTGCACCAGCGACGGAAGACGTTCGCGAAGATCCAGCAACCTTAATAATATCCATTGTGGCCTCCTTGTAGCAAAAACGTACAGTTATGAATAAGGTCGGGTCTCTGGGTTTTTAAGGTCTCCTTAATGAAACCACGTAAAGATTAAAGAGGTTAACAAGATTTTACAGGATTTTGGCATTGAATGCAAGCGGTTTTGGGGTCAAAACAGGGCTTTCTGTTCCGTAGAAAGCCCTGTTTGACCGCTGCAATGGGAAAGCCCCACCCCCTAAATCCCCCGCCCCCAGGGCGGGGGATTTTGAGGAGAGACTGGCAGCCGCTGCAGGCCGGGGCGCCTGCAGCGGCTGCCAAACCTGGTTCGCAGATTGCGGGCAAGCGCCGCTGGGTGGCCCTGACACCCTGTTTGCCGCTGGGGACGGAAAGCCCCACCCCCTAAATCCCCCGCCCCAGGGCGGGGGACTTTAAGAGAGATTGGCAGCCGCTACAGGTTGGGATGCCTGGCCTGGTGGTTTACGGCCATAAAAAACATGACAGGCTCTAAGAACCTGTCATGTTTTTAGATACTCAGGCAGCGAAGGCCGGTGGGGACTGACCCAGAACTTCAGCTTGGGCTTAGAGAACCCCCTGGGTGGGGGCGTCAAGGGCCTGGTTGAAAAATTCGATGATGCGCTTTTCGGCGTATACCCGGTCATCCAGGCGGCGGGGGAGGTGGCGTTCATCGGGAAAGATGAGCAGTTCGTAGGGAATGTGGAAATGGTTGAGGGCGTTTACCAACCGGGCGGTGTGCCGGAAGTGCACATTTTCATCCAGCATCCCATGTACCAACAAGAGGCTGCCGCGAATGTTGTCGGCATGAGCCATTACACTGCTCTGGCGATACCCCTCGGGATTTTCCTGGGGCAGGCCCATGTAGCGCTCGGTGTAGCAGGTGTCGTAGCCATCCCAATGGGTGACGGGTGCGCCGGCCATGGCAGCCCGAAACACTTCAGGGGCACGGGCCAGGCACATGGCAGCCATGTAACCGCCGTAGCTCCAACCATAGATGCCCACCCGCTGCGGGTCTACCAGGCCGCGTTCCACCAACCAGCGCACCCCATCTACCTGGTCTTGCACTTCATAGTCACCCATGTGGTGGCGAATGGTGCCTTCAAAGGCCAGGCCGCGCCGGGCGCTGCCGCGGTTATCGAGCACAAAGACAAGGTAGCCCAGGCTGCGCAGGTATTGGGCGCGCATGTTCACCACAAGCGCCCAACTGTTGCTGACTTGCTGGTTATGTGGGCCGCCGTAGACATACACAATTGCAGGGTGGGGGCCAGGGCCAAACCGGGCTGGTGGGCGGTAAATAGCCCCATAGAGCAGAATTTTGCTCCGGTTTTCAAGCTGGACAATTTGCGGAGGAGTCAGCCCCCAGGCGGCAATGCGGTCATCGGTTTCGGAAAAGAGGGTTTTAAGCAGCCGGCCATTTTCCAGGCTGCGCAGGGTGAGGATTGGGGGAGTATCGAGGCTGTGATAGATGTCTACAAAGGCATCCATTGCGGGGTTGAGGGTGATACTGTGGATGCCGGGGCCTTCGCTCAGGCAAACTGGTTCGCCGCCTTCCAGCGAAACCACGTACAGGTGTTTTTCCAGCGGGCCATGTTTGGTGCCCATGAAGTAGACCAGGTCTTTCTCCGGGTCCACACCGACCAGCTCTTCGACCATCCACTTGCCATAGGTCAGCATCCGCAAAATCCGCCCGTCGGCGCTGTGCAGGTAGAGGTGTTGGAAGCCGGTGCCCTCCGAGGCCCACAAAAAGGCGCCGGGGTAGCGCGGGTGGTTGGGTTTGAGCGGGTGGAAAATGTCGTGCAGGTTGATCCACACACCCGAAGTTTCGTGAACCAGGGTGGTGCGGGCAGCGGCGGGGAAATCATAGCGCACCAATTTCAAGGAGGATTGGGTGCGGTTCAGCCATTGGGCAGACAGGGCGCCATCGGGCAGCCAGCGCACCCGGGCCAGGTATTCATCTTCCGGCTCCATGGGCAGCCAGGTCACTTCCCCACCCACCACAGGCACCACGCCGAGGCGAACCCGGGCATTTTCTTTGCCTGCGAAGGGGTAATGGTGGTCTTCCTGAGCGTTTTCACCTACGATATCTTTGCCCTGGTGGACAATGCGGTAAACCGGGATGTGACTTTCGTCCACCTCCTGGAAGGCAACCTGGCGGCTGTCGGGCGACCACCAGAAACCCAGGCTGCGGTGCATCTCCTCCTGGGCAATGTATTCGGCCAGGCCATGGGTTTTGCCGGTTTCGCGCGCCCCAATGGTGAGCTGGCGGGGTTCTCCACCTGCTGCGGGAATCACGTAAATTTCTGCGTTCTGCACGTAAGCCACCCATTGCCCATCGGGCGAAAACTGGGGGGTAATGATGGGATGGCTGCCGCCCTGGGCCAACAGGCGCATACTGCCCTGCACGCCATCTTGAATGTAGATATCGCCCCGAATGGGGAAGAGGATGCGATCCCCGCGCGACGACCAGAAAAACTGGGTGATGCCCAGCTCGCGCTGGCGAGCACGTTCGCGCCGGAAAATATCTTCCAACGAAAGATTCGCCTCGGTTTTCCCCTCCTGAGGCGGGGCGGCCACCAGGCGGGTTTCGCCCGTTTCGATGTCCATGGCGTAGGCTTCCCGCACCAGGCCGCGTTCAGCACTGTACAGGTAGGTCAGCCAGCGCCCATCAGGGGAAAACCGAAGGCTACCAGGGATGTTCATGCCCGGCAGCGGGTAGGCGTCAATGGATTCAATGGTCAGAGCAGGGTCTTGTGTATTTGGAGTCAACAGCTTTTCCTCCGGGTTTTCTCAGGCAGCGCCTTGATAATTGATTATACCAAGGGTTTCATCATCTACTTTACGCCCAGGTGCTGGATGGCAGCCTCGAGGACTGCGTCTACCGCGCCCAGGGCACTGGCTTCGGTGACCGGGACGAGGATATCGGGAACCACGCCCATGCCCTCAATCAGCAGGCGGCCCTCGGGCGTTTCCGGGCGGCCAGTGGGAAACTGCATTGAAAAGCCACCGGGCAGTTCATACTGGCCCTGCCCAACCTCCCCAAACGCCCCGGCACTGGGCGTGTGCCCCACAACCACCGCCTGTGAACTGAGGCGCACCATGTGGGCAAAACCCTCGCAGGCGCTGATGCAGTTCGGGCCAACCAGCAAAGCCACCCTGCCAGAGAAAAACAGCGGGCCGGGGCTGAGCGTGTTCGGGGTATCGCGGAATTCAAAAACCCCGGTGAGGTCGTTGTAATAGGCGGAGCGGTAGACTTCGACCTCTTCGGCGAAAAAATATCCTGCAAAATCGGCCGCCAGGCCGCCGCTGCCCCCACCGTTGCTGCGCAGGTCAATCACCAGGCCGCCAATACCGGCTTCGTTAAGCTGGCGAATTGCCCGCTCCCACAGGCTGGCCATCAGGTAATAGTCATCATGAAAGGTGTTGATTTTGATGTACCCCAGGTTGGCTCCCGGCAGCATGCTGGCCGCAACGGGCAAAGAGAGGGTGTCTTCGGCAAAAAGCTGGTCGAAAAGCGAATCCCACTCTTCGCGGGCGCGCAGGGTGGCCTGGGCAGTTTCCTGGCCCGGGTTGCGGTAGGAAACCTCTACATTTTCCCCGACCGGGTAGCGGGTGAGGAACTGCAGTTTTCCCAGGCGGGCGGCGTGGGGTGTGGAGTATGGTCCCAAGAAGGGGGAGACTGCTTCAATTGCCTCGCCAACCGGGCGGCCATCCCAGCTGACGATTTCTGCGCCAACCTGAATGCCAGCCCGTTCACCCGCTTCACCATAAGCAGCTTTGGTGACAAGCACCCGCCCGTCGCTCAACTCGGCCAGAGTCAGGCCAAAACTGCCGGCATAACGTTCGTAAAAATAGCGGGGCGCTACCGTATCGTCAAAGGCAATGCCCACATGAGCATCTGGAATGGATTGGGCAAAGCCCAGCAGCGCCTCGTAAAAGGCCGTTGGGGTGCGGGCGCGGTTCACCATGGGGCGGTATGTGTCGTTAAGCGCCTGCCAGTTGATTTGCTTGTCCTGGGTGAAGGGGTATTCACGCGAAACCCGCTCAAAAAGGGCATCGAAGGCGGGCAGATAATCCATATCCGAAAAATCTTTGACCGACCCGGCCCCTTCATACAGGTCAATTACCGGTTCGGGGGTTTTGGTAATTGCAAATGGGGTTTGGTCCAGGTCCACCAGGCTGTAGCCGGCAGCAATAGAGGTTGTGGGGTCATCGGCAGTGAAGAGAAGGTTGTCTTCGCCATAGCCCGTTGGGAATGATTGAAGGTCGTCTGGGGCCCAAACCAACAGAATTCCACCTTCAATCTCGCCATCGCGCTCGCTGTTAACCCGGGTGGAGACATAACTGCCCGACCAGCCCCGGCCGTCGCGTTCTTCCAAAAAGGGGCCGCCCCAGGTGTTGGACCAATAGGCGATGGAAAACACCTGAACGCCCTGGTCTGCCTGGTTGTTGTTATCCACATCCAACCAGGTGCCCTGGGGCACCGAAGGCAAAGCAAGAGAATAGGCCAGGACCCCATCTTCGAGTTTTTCGACCGGTCCAATCACCTGTCCTGCCAGCGGGAATAGAAATTCTTCATCCCGGGCGGCGAACCCGGCCTGGTCTTCCAGCAAAACAAAGCCAGTAGAAAGCGAGGCCTCAAAAAACGGGGATGTGTAATTAATCAACCCCCGAATCAAAACAGGCTCACCTTGCGGGCGTTCGCCGGGGTTAAAACCACCGGGCAAGGGCGTGGTGACGGGCAGGGTGGGCCGTGGGGCGGGTTCATCTTCTTCACCAATGGCGGCCTGGCAAGCCCAACTGGCCGCAACCAGAGTTAATGCAAGTAATCCGAGCAGGATCCGTTTGTGTGTTTTCATCTGGCATTCCTCTTAAACAACGGGGCTGCCCGAAGGGTTTCCCCGGGCAGCCCTGCAGCGATCGCGATGGTAAAAATTCAGGCTTCCAGGCACCAGGCCTGTGGGTCGTTTTGCCTGGGTCAGGCCATTTCGACCGCTTCAGCGGCGCTGGGGTTGACCGCCACGCTTTTCAGGATGATTTCTTTCTTTTCCTTGCCATCTTCGCCCGTGGTGGTTTCGACATCCACCAGAATGGTTGAGCCATGGGCAAATTCACCGCCAAGCAGGGTGTCGGAGAGGCGGTCTTCAATCTTCTGCTGGATGACACGGCGCAAGGGGCGGGCGCCCATTTCGGGGTCAAACCCCAGGTCGGAGAGCAGTTCAAGGGCTTCGGGGGTGGCCTGGAGGGTGATTTCGTGTTCCACCAGGCGAGAGGCCACTTTGTTGAGCTCAAGCGAAACGATTTGGTGCAGGTCATGGCGGTTGAGCGCCCGGAAGATGATGGTTGCATCCACCCGGTTGATAAACTCGGGCCGGAAAGCCCGTTTCAATGCATCATTGAGCTTTTTGCGCATGTCAGCCATCTGTTCGCGCTCTTCTTTTTCTTCGTTTTGCTTGAGGGCAAAGCCAAGCGAGGTCTGATTGCGAATCATCGAAGCGCCCACGTTTGAGGTCATGATGATAATGGCATTGCGGAAGTCTACCTTGCGCCCGCGGGCATCGGAAAGATGGCCTTCTTCCATAATTTGCAGGAGCATGTTATGGGCTTCTGGATGTGCCTTTTCAATTTCATCAAAGACGACAATCGAGTAGGGGCGGCGGCGAATGGCCTCAGTGAGCTGGCCGGCATCGTCATAGCCAACATAGCCCGGAGGTGCGCCCACCAGGCGAGAAACGGTGTGGCGCTCCATAAATTCCGACATATCCAACTGGATGAGGGCGTCTTCACTGCCAAACATGAACCTGGCCAGGGCTTTGGTCAGTTCGGTTTTACCCACGCCGGTTGGGCCCAGGAAAATGAACGAACCAATCGGGCGGCGGGGGTCTTTCAGCCCGGCGCGTGCCCGGCGAACGGCTTTGGAAATCATTTCAACCGCTTCTTCCTGACCAATGATAGCCTGGCGCAGGGCATCTTCCATGTGGAGCAGGCGTTCCGATTCCTGCTGGGCAAGCTGCATGAGGGGTACACCGGTCCACATGGAAACCACTTCGGCGATATCGTCCGGGGTAACCACAGGGCTGTTTGCTCGGTCCCAGGTAGTGCGCATGCGCTCGAGTTCTTCTTCCAGTTCCTGGATGCGGGCATTCAGGTCTTCGGCTTCTTCGTAGTTGCCTTGTTCTTCAGCAAACACCAGGCGTTCACGGGCTTCGCGCAGGTCATTGATCAGCTTTTTGGCCATTTTGGCGGCCGGGCTTTTGTACATGCGTACCCGCGAAGAAGATTCATCAATCAGGTCAATTGCCTTGTCGGGCAAAAAGCGCTCGGAAACATAACGCGAGGAGAGTTTAACCGCCGCCTCAAGAGCTTCGTCTGAAATCATCAGGCGGTGGTGTTCTTCGTAGGCGCTGCGAATGCCGTGCAAAATTTCGATGGCTTCTTCGGCAGAAGGTTCATCCACCAGGATGGGCTGGAAGCGGCGCTCCAGGGCAGCATCGCTTTCAATGTGCTTGCGATATTCATCCAGGGTGGTAGCCCCAATCACCTGCAGTTCGCCGCGCGAGAGCGCTGGTTTGAGGATATTGGCGGCATCCACGGAAGAACCGGCTGCGCCAGCGCCCACAAGCATGTGAACTTCATCAATAAAAAGGATGGCTTCGGCTTTTTTCAGTTCGTCAATGACGCGTTTGAGGCGTTCTTCAAACTGGCCGCGGTACATCGTGCCTGCCACCAGGGAGCCGACATCAAGCTGCAAAACACGCTTGTCCAGCAAAGGGGCGGGAACATCGCCTTCGATAATGCGTTGGGCAAGGCCTTCGACAATGGCCGTTTTGCCCACGCCTGGCTCGCCAATCAGCGCCGGGTTGTTTTTGGTGCGGCGGGCCAGAATTTGAATGACGCGTTCAATTTCCGTCTGGCGGCCAATGACTGCATCCAACTTACCTTCCTCAGCAAGCTGGGTCAGGTCTACGGCGAGCTGGTCTACCAGGGGGGTTTTGGCTTTTTTACCCTGCGGTTCTTTGCGGGTTTCGCCTTCTTTTTCTGTCACAGGGCGGCGGGGGGTGCTGGTCTCTTGCAACACGCGGCGCGTTTGCCGGCGAATTTGTTCGGGGGTAATGCCCAGCTTGTTCAACACATTCAGGGCAATCCCATCGCCATAGCGAACCAACCCGAGCAAGATATGCTCCGTCCCGATATAGTGGTGACCCATGCGCTTGGCTTCTTCAAACGCGAACTCCAACACCTGCTGGGTGCCCGGAGACAGGTCAATTTTTCCACCGGTGTACTGCCCTGGGCCAGAGAGGCGCTCAACGATTTCTTGAACGCGGTTGGGCTCAAGGCCGAATTCGCGCAGAACCCGACCGGCAACGCCTCCCTCCTCGCGAATTAACCCGAGGAGAAGGTGTTCAGTTCCAATATAGTTGTGCCGCATCCGCTCCGCTTCCTGGTGCGCCAGGCTGAGCACACGGCGAGCTCGTTGAGTGAGTCTATCCATTCCAGACAATTTCGGCCTCCTTTGGCCAGGAAAGACATTCAGGCTTAATTCTTATTTGCCATTTTTCCTGATAACGCGATTGTACCAGAATTTATTTTCAATTGGTTTATCGCTGGCGTTAGAAATGTATAAGAAGAAAAAAAGCCCCGCAGCAGGCTGCTGCGGGGCCGAGATTTTTTCGAAACGGGAGGGTTATTCAGCCTTGTCGCTCTCTTCTTCGGTGCTCTGCATGCCGCTCTCTTCCAATGTTCTGCGCAGGTCAAGGTCTGCGTAGGATTGGGAGTGAACTTTGCGCAGGCTCAGGCCAATCCGGCGTTGAGGAATGTCAATGTTAATCACCCGGAGGGTGAGGACATCGCCTTCCTGAACGACTTCTTTAGGATGCTCAATCCGCTTTTCGCTGAGTTCGGAAATGTGGATGAGCCCTTCAACGTCGTTATCCAACTGGGCAAAAGCACCAAACTTGGTCAGGCGAACGATTTTGCCCTGGACAAGCTGGCCTTCCTGGAAAGCCCCAGCGCGCTGTGGCCAGGGGTCGTCCTGGGTCTGGCGAATGGACAGGCCAATGCGTTTGCTGTCGCGGTCAACGGAAATTACTTTGACATCCACTTCCTGGCCAATTTTGAGCACATCGCCAGGGTGTTTGATGCGGTCCCAGGAGACCTCGGTGAGGTGTACCAGGCCATCTGCCCCGTTGATGTTCACAAAAGCGCCGAACTGAGCCAGGCTGGTCACCCGACCCCGAATAACGTTGCCTTCTTCGATGGAATCGAGCAGGCGTTCTTTGTAGATTTCGCGAGCCTCTTGCAAGGCGGCCATCTCGGACATAATCAGGCGGCGGCGTTCGCGGTCCACTTCCATAATCCGCACCAGAATTTTATCGTTGACCATTTTGTTCCAGCGCTGATCGGGGGAACCGGCGCCCAATTGGGCCCGACGGGCAGGGCTAATTTGAGAAGCGGGCACAAAACCGCGCAGGCGGGCGAATTTGACAATCAAGCCGCCTTTGTTATAGCCAACCACTGTACCTTCGTACATTTCGTTCTTCTCTTTGACTTCGTTGGCCTTATCCCAATCTTCTTCTTCGAATGCGCGAGAAAGGGACAGAATCAGGTTGCCCTGGGAATCTTCCGGCGTCACCACCAGAACTTTCACTTTGGCGCCCAAAACAACTCGGGCGCGTTCTTCTTCGCCGAGCTGCTGCAGTTCTTTGCCTGGGATAATCCCTTCGGATTTTGCACCAATGCTCACCAAGACTTCGTTATCGCTCACGCTGACAATTTCACCATCTTTGACTTCGCCTGGCTTGGGTAAATCCAGGCTCAGTTCTTGTTCGGCCAGAAGCGACTCCATGGTGTCCATTTGCGCATCGGGTTGAGTGTCAGCTGCCTCCTGTGGGATTTGGGGCTGGTCGTCCTGAGGTAGTTGGGTAGGGGCGTCCAGCTCGTTTTGCTCGTCATTCGGGTTCATAAAAAATACTTGCTCCAATTGGGATAAAGATGGACGGTATTATACAGTGTTCGCCCCAAGTTGGCAACCTTTTATGGTAAGATTTTATTTTGGTGAACTGCCAAATAAACAGGCTGAATGCCCGACATCTGAAAAGAAAGAGAAAACACATGCCTTCTGTAATTTACCCATTTAGCGCCATCGTTGGACAAGAGCGCATGAAACGCGCCCTGGTTCTCAACGCCGTAGACCAGCGGATCGGCGGCGTTTTGATTCGCGGCGAACGCGGCACGGCCAAGTCTACTGCGGCTCGCGGCCTGGCTTCGATCTTGCCCGAAATTGAAGTGTTCATCAATTCGCCTTTTAACGACGACCCCAACTCGCCTCAAACCTGGTCGGACTGGGTTAAAGACCACATGGCACAAGGTGAAACGCTGGAAACGGGCAAGCGGCGCACCCGCTTTGTGGACCTGCCCGTCAGCGCCACAGAGGACCGGGTTGTCGGCACCTTGGATATTGAAAAAGCCATCAAAAAAGGCGAACGCCACTTTGACCCTGGCATCCTGGCAGGCGCCAACCGCGGTCTGCTTTATATTGATGAAGTCAACCTGCTGGATGACCATGTGGTAGACCTGCTGCTCGACTCGGCCGCCATGGGCGTGAACATTGTGGAACGGGAAGGCATTTCCTTCACCCACCCGGCCCGTTTTATTTTGATTGGCACCATGAACCCAGAAGAGGGGGACCTGCGCCCGCAGCTTTTGGACCGCTTTGCGCTATCCGTGGAAATTGAGGGCATCCAGGCGGCCTATGAACGTGTGCTGATTATGGAGCGCAACCTGGCTTTTGAAACCAACCCACTGAAATTCCAGGAAACCTGGAAAAGCAAAGATGAAGAATTATCCGCTCAAATTGCCCAAGCCCGCAAAATTGTGGATGAAGTGAAATACAACCGCCGCGACCTGCTCTCGATTGCGGCGCTGACTTCATCACTGCGGGTGGATGGGCACCGGGGTGACCTGGTGATTCTAAAAACTGCCCGCGCTCACGCGGCTTTCGAAGGCCGCACTCAAATTACCGAACGCGACATTGCCCTGGCAGCCGAACTGGCCTTGCCCCACCGCATCCGGCGCGGCCCATTCAACCAGACCCAAATCAGCCCTGAGGAACTGCAATCGCGCATTTCCCAGCTTTACCAGCAGCCCACCCTTCAAGAGGATCAGGAAAGCGCAGGCGAAAACCAGGAATATGACGCAGATGAGCAGGTAAAAAAAAAGGGCAAGTAAAGGATGAAGCCGGGGAAGACCTGCCCCAAAAAGAGCAGGCCCAACATGCCCGGCAAGATGTGTTTCAATCCGGCAATGCTCGTTGGTGGGAAGGTGGCGAAAAAGCCAAGCCCACCCAACCGTTTGCGCCCCGCGCCCTGGACACACCGCTGGATAAGATGACCCGCCACCACAGCGGGCGGCGTTCGCAAACCAAAACCGACCGGAAGCGCGGGCGCTATGTGCAGGCCCGCCTGGCCCATGAAAAAACCAGCGACGTGGCTTTTGATGCAACCCTGCGCGCCGCAGCCCCCCACCAGCTCAACCGTCAGGAACAGCGCCAGGAAGTGGCTTTTGCCATCCAACCCCAGGATATTCATGAAAAAGTGCGGGTTCGCCGGGCGGCCAACCTGGTTTTGTTCGTGGTAGACGCCTCCTGGTCTATGGCCGTAGCCGAGCGCATGGCCGCCACCAAAGGCGCGATCCTCTCCTTATTGACCGATGCCTACCAGCGCCGCGACCGGGTGGGGTTGGTGGTTTTCCAAAAAGACCGTGCCAACCTGATTTTGCCCCCAACCAATTCCGTTCAGCTTGCCCAACGGGCTTTGATCGACATCCCCGTGGGCGGCAAAACCCCACTCTCTGCCGGGCTGCTGATGGCGCTGCAGGTTATTCGCCGCGAACAGCACACCCACCCCGATGTGGAGCCGCTCATGATTTTGCTGACCGATGGGGCCGGCAACGTTTCGCTCTCCAATATGAACCCGCAAAAAGAAGCCCACCAACTTGCAGAGCAAATTGCCCACAGTGAAATCCGCAGTGTGGTGATCAACATGGAACATGCTGCCTTCGACCAGGGCCTGGCCCGGGCACTGGCCGAGCACTTGCAAGGCCCGTGCTACACCCTGAACGAACTCAAAGCCGAAAGCCTGCTGCGCACGGTGCGCGCTGAAATGGCGGCTTGAAGCTCACCAGGCCAGCAGCGAAATGGGAGGATCTGCGCAGTTTTGACCTGCACAGGCAAAATGGGAATGGGTTCGGCGTTAAGCCTCGGTGTCTACGGCAACCACATCGCGGATTTCGGGGAAGAACTGCTTCACTGTGCCGCCCACCCAGCCATGCAGCGTGGTGACAGAAAGCGGGCAGCCATCGCACGCACCACCCAGGTGAACTTTGAGCACATCTTCTTCAATCCCCACAAAGTGGACAAATCCACCGTGGTAAAACTCAATATAACTGCTGATATTTTCAACCAGTGCTTTAATTTTTTCATCGCGCGGCTTCAAATGCTGTTCTTCATGGATATCGCTCATAGAACACTCCTTGCTTTGGCTTTAAGGCAGCGGCTTTATGGGTTTGCCCTGGATTAGACCAGCGATGAGGTTAAGCTGCTGCACTTAAAGTATACCCGTCTGGCCGCTCTTTTTGTAAATTTTCTCATGTTAAGACAGGGCTCTCGACTCACAACCAGGCGAGCGTTCCTGGATGATGGCATGGCGAAATTTTTGAAAAACTCGGTGGCTCCCTGTGTTTTCTCTCTGGGGTTCTCGGTGTAAAGCAGATTTCAAAGCCCATTTGGCTTAGAAAATAAAATTTACCCGTTTCTTTTGAAGGCTGGCGGTGTTGTTGTTTGTATGCCAGTTGCAGAGCTGGCAAAAATTTCGTTTTTCTTAATGAGGAGTACTTATGCAATCAGCCACAGCCTTGCCCGCTACATCGCGCCCGGAAAAGTCTACCCGGCGCGAACGCCTCGCCTGGTATCTTTACGATTTTGGGAACTCTGCCTATGCTTCGGTTGTTTTACTTGCCGTGTACGCAGCCTACTTTCAAGGCACCGTGGTCGGCGGGGCAGAAGGCACCCGTTTATGGGGGCGCTCGATTGCCATCGCGATGATTATCGTGGCGGTTATCTCTCCTTTCCTTGGGGTCATCGCCGACTTTACGGCCAATAAAAAGCGGTTTTTGTTTGGGTTTACGGTGCTCTCCGTCGGTTTCACCGGGCTGTTGTTTTTTGTGCAGAAAGGTGACATTGTGACAGGCATGCTGTTTTTTATCCTTTCAGAAATTGGCTATCGCAGTTCACAGGTTTTTTACGACGCCATGCTGCCCGATATTGCTGAGCCGGAAGAAATGGGGTCCATTTCCGGAATTGGCTGGGCCGTTGGTTCGGCGGGTGGGGTAGTCTGTTTGTTGATTGTGCTGCCGTTAATTGTGCTGTTTCCTGGCGAATTGATGGTGCGCATTTCGATGATTATTACAGCGTTATTTTTCGCCCTGGCTGCCATCCCTCTTTTTCTCTGGCTGCCCGAACGCGGCTCGCAGCGCAAACTGCCTGTGGGAGAGAACCTGTTAAGTATGGCAGTTCGGCAGCTTAGCGCAACCCTGCGCGCGGGGCGGAACTTCAAAGAGTTCATGAAATTTATGCTGTCTTTCCTGGTATTTAACGATGGCGTAATTATGGCGCTTAATTTTGCTGCCATCATCGGGGCCCGGCTGTTTGGTATGGAACAGCAGATGTTGATTGTGTTCGTCATCATCGTTAACGTAACCAATGTGTTTGGGGCTTATATTTTCGGGAAGGCGACCGACCGGTTGGGGGGCAAAGGTTCGCTCAACCTGTCCATCCTGGTGATGATTGCTGTGGTAGCCTGGATGTATTTTGCGCAGTCGCAAACCGAATTTCTGATTGCAGGCGCAGTTGCCGGAATCGCCATGGCCGGTATGCAGTCGGTCAGCCGGACGATGGTGGCGCTGCTCACCCCGGCATCCCAAAGCGCCGAGTTTTACGGCTTTTTTGCCGTTACGGGCCGGGCCTCTTCTTTTGTTGGGCCGGCGGTTTTTGGTTGGGTGGCGGCAGAGTCTGCTTTGATGTTTGAAGCGCAGGGTATGACCGCCCTGGCCGCCGAGCAGGCCGGGCTGCGCCTGGGGTTGGTGTCCATCGCGGTTTTTCTGGTCATCGGGTTGGGACTGCTTGGCTTTGTTAATGAGAAAAATGCAGCGAAAGAACGCAAAAACAGCTCACAAATTGCCTGAGTAAGGTAAAATTTATTGCGACAGCAAAACAGGGGAAGAAGGCTGCCTGATCGGGCGGCCTTCTTCTTTATTTACCGGTGTGCACCAGCCGCTGGGTATCATTTACTTATTCTCAACAGACGCACAAATCATTCAACGAGGAAGATGCTATGCTTATCCCCCCTATTCCCCCATTCAACCAGGCTGCGGCTGGGCAGGCTTTTGAACGCCAACAGCAGCTCACCAAACCGACCGGCGCATTGGGCCGCCTGGAATCGCTTTCGGTCCAACTGGCCGGAATGACTGGCAAGGCCCGACCGCGCTTTCAGCAAAAAGGGATCATCATCATGGCAGCCGACCACGGGGTGACACTGGAAGGGGTGAGTGCATATCCGGCCGAAGTGACCCCCCAGATGGTGCTCAACTTTTTGTACGGCGGGGCGGCGATTAACGTGCTGGCCCGCCAGGCTAACGCCAGGGTAACCATTGTGGATATGGGGGTAGCCTTCGACTTCAACAATCCGCCAGGGTTGGTCAGCCGGAAAATTGCCCGGGGAACCCAAAACATGTGCAAAGGCCCAGCCATGACCCGCAGCCAGGCCGAACAGGCCATCCAGGCTGGCATTGAAATTGTGTTGGCCGAGATTGACGGCGGCCTGGACCTGGTGGCGACAGGCGAAATGGGCATTGGCAACACCACCGCCTCTTCCGCAATCACCGCCGTGCTGACCGGCCAACCTGTGGCCAATGTCACCGGGCGCGGCACCGGGTTGGATGATGCCGGGCTGGCCCACAAAATTACCGTCATCGAACAAGCCATTGCCGCCAACCAACCCGACCCCAACGACCCACTGGATGTACTGACCAAGTTGGGCGGCTTTGAAATTGCCGGGTTGGTGGGCGTGGTGTTGGGCGCGGCCTCGCGGCGAGTGCCCGTGGTGGTAGATGGCTTCATCTCTGGCGCGGCAGCCCTGGTGGCCGCCCTGCTCGCCCCCAATGCCAAAGATTACCTGGTGGCTTCCCACCAATCGCAAGAAATCGGCCATAAGGCCATCTGGAATAAGTTGGAACTCCAACCGCTGCTGATTTTGGATTTGCGCCTGGGCGAAGGCTCTGGGGCAGCCCTGGCTTTCCACCTGGTGGAGGCAGCGGTGCGTACCCTGGACGAAATGGCAACTTTTGCAGAAGCGGGCGTGAGCGACAAAGAATGAACCACCTCCGGCTGGCTATTGCCTTCTTGACGGTCATTCCGGTTCGCTTGAAAACTGCCCCCGCCCCCGGCGACCTGGGGCGGGCGGCAAGCTGGTTTCCCCTGGTGGGGGCAGTGATTGGCGGGCTGGCCGCGGCGGCGTATTACGGCCTTTCACTGGTGCTGCCCCCGCTGTTGGCGGCTGCGCTGAGCGTGGCAGTTTGGATTGCCCTGACCGGCGGCCTGCACCTGGACGGGTTGGCCGACTGCTGCGATGGCATGCTGAATGCCTCCAGCCCGGAACGCCGCCTGGAAATCATGAAAGACCCCCGATTGGGGGCTTTTGGCGGCACCGGGCTGGTTTTGGCCATCCTGATCAAAATCAGCGCGGTATCCAGCCTGCCCATCGGGGAAGGCACACCCCTGCCCTGGCTGGCGCTGCCGCTGGCCGGGGCCACTGCCCGCTGGCTGCTGCTGCCCGCCGGGATTCAAAAGCAGGCCCGTCCAGGTGGGATGGGCGCCGATTTTGCCAGCGGGCTGACCCCGCCCGTGTTCTTTTGGGCCGGGCTTGGCCTGGCTGTGTTCACTGCGCTGGCGGGTTGGCCGGGTTTGGCGGCCGTACTGGCTGCCCACCTGCTTGCCTGGCTGGTGTTTCGCTTTGCCCATGCTCGCCTGGGCGGCCTGACGGGCGATGTGTTTGGCCTGCTGGTTGAACTGGCTGAAATTACGGTTCTGATAATCTTCTGCACTCCCCTTATTGGATAAACCCATGAAAAAAGTCCCCTTTCGCCTTGGAACCACCTCGTACATCATTCCAGATGACATTTTGCCCAACGTACGCTACCTGGCCGGAAAAACCGACGATGTAGAACTCGTTCTGTTCGAAGTGGATGACGGGCAAAACAACCTGCCCTCGGAAGAAACCGTGGCCGAACTGAACCGCACCGCCCGGGCCAACGGGATGAGCTACACCGTTCACCTGCCTTTGGATCTGCGGCTGGGTGCTGGCGGCAGCGAACAGCATATTTCCCTGGAAAAAGCGCAAAAAGTCATCGAACGGACCCGCCCACTCGACCCCTGGGCCTATGTGCTGCACATGGACGGGCGCGACGTGATTCACGATACCGACCTTACCACCCTGCAGCGCTGGAACGACCAGGGGGTGCGGGCGCTGGAAATTGCCGCCGGGTGGGCCGGGGCAGGCCAGCTGCTGGCTGTGGAAAACCTGGAAAATTACCCCCTGACTTTTTGGGATGAGATTTTTCGGCGCGCTCCGGTCAGCATGTGTTTGGATGTCGGTCACCTGTGGCGCGATGGGCACGACCCGCTGCCTTTCTTGCAAAAACACATTGCCCGGGCCCGGGTGATGCACATTCACGGCATTGCCGAACGAGACCATAAATCACTCATCCACATGCCGCTCGATGAACGGGTGCGGGTGTTTGATTTCATCATCCAGGCCAACTTCAGCGGCGTATTGACCCTGGAAATTTTTGGGCAGGAAGATTTTGACTCTTCCATGGAAGCGGTTCACGAAACCTTGAGCCAGTTGGGAATGGAGGACAGATGGCGAAAAAGATAACCCTGGTATTGGGCGGGGCGCGCAGCGGCAAGTCGAGCTACGCCCAAAACATGATTGAAGAAACCGGGCAGCCGGCCTGGTTCGTGGCCACCGCCACTGCCGGAGATGAAGAAATGGCCAGCCGGATTATCGCCCACCGCGCCAGCCGGTCGGCACAGTGGGCCACCATCGAAGCCCCAACCGGGGTGGGCAAGGCCCTGGCCCAGGCAGAACCCCGCCCGTTTGGGCTGGTGGACTGCATCACCCTGCTGGCAAACAACATTTTGATGACGCTGCCAGAGCCGATTGACGAACAAGCCTACGAACAGGCCATGCTGGCCGAAATCGAAGCCCTGCTGGCTGCCCTCGCAAGCCAACCAGGCGAGTGGTACATCATTTCCAATGAGGTCGGTTTGGGACTGGTGCCGCCCTATCCCTTGGGCCGGTACTACCGGGATGTGCTTGGGCGGGCCAACCAGCGCCTGGCGGCGGCAGCAGACAGTGTGCTGTTTATGGTGGCCGGGCTGCCCATGCTGGTAAAGTAACTGTTCAGCCACCCATCCATCCCCCCTTTGTCCCCCCTTCCCGGTGGGAAGGGAGTGGGGTTACGCAATTTTCCTTTTTACTCCAAAAACTCGCCGGTTTTAAATTCTCGCTCGGTTTTGGTTGCCCAGGGGTATATCTCGGTGCCGGCAGCCGCGGCGCGAATGGCCGGGTCGGAGGCGTAGTGGCCGCGGCGTTCTTCGGGAATCAGCTCGGCCACATGGCGCATAATTTCATGCCCAATTTCATCTAACTGGCGGCGGCGTTCGCGCCCGGCGCCTTCTGCAGTAAACGGGCCAAAAGGCTGGCCAATCCGGAAGGTTACCCGCGCCCGGCGGCCTTTGCGCAGGCTGCTGAAGACATCCAGCAAGCCATCAATGCCCACCGGAAGGATGCGCGCCCCGGTGCGAACGGCCAACATCGCCGTGCCCGGGCGAGCCGGGCGCAGCACCGTGGCCCAGTTGCCACCCTCGGGGAAAATGCCAATGACGCCCCCCTGGTTTAAGATTATTTCCGCCGTGCGCAGCGAGTCACGCGCGCCCGTGCCGCGAAACAAAGGCAGGTAGCCCCACAGCGCCGGGATAATTTTCACCACCGGTGGGGCGCTGGGGTTATTGAAACCCCCTAAAAACTCCATAGGCCAGGGAGCAATGCGCACAAAGGTCAGCGGGTCAATAAAACTAAAATGATTGCCCACCAGCAGCAGCGGGCCAGAGGCGGGCAGGTTCTCGCGCCCTTCAATGTGCAAATCGGTCAATATCCCAAGGGCGGCTTTGCACAAAAAACGCATCACTTGGCGGATGGGGTGGCGGCGGTGGATGGGGAAAGTGGGTTCTGGGGTGTCCATAGGGTTCCTTTCGCAAGGTCAACGGGCAATAATGGGCAAGTATACTCGATTCGCGGGCATAAAATCCACGTAATTTGCGGTATAGACCTGGGGCAAAACCGGGGCAAGAAACCACAGCAAGGGCGAAGTGTTGGGAAGTTCGCGTGGGATTGGGTCACTGATGATCCAATGGTCAAACTGGGCCAGGTTGAGGCCGTTCAGGGTGGTTGGAGCGGCTTCAATGGTTTGCTCCACCCCGATGATTGCCTGCATGGTTATTGGCGTACGCATTTGGACCCCATTCACGGTAAACCAGGCGTCAGATGGAGCGGCCTGCAGGTAGAGGGTGGTGTAAGCCGGGAAGATTTCGGTCCAGACGGTGACATCCTGCCCGGAATCAGTGCGCATGGTTAAGTAGAAACGATACCAGATGTTCAAGTCACCATGGTTTTCAGTGGAAATTTCAAAAATGGCCTGGCTGGTAGCCTGGTCTACAATCACCGGGTGGGCGTGTTCGTTGTGGTGCAGGTCCACCCGCCAGCGAAAGGGGGTGACCGGGTCTAACCCGGCCAGGCCGCTGGTGCGCTGCACGGTATATTGAATTTCATCCCCGCCGTAAAAGGAAGCCCGGCCTGGCTCGGTCAGGTTGGTGAGAACAATTTGAGGGAATTCACCGCTGTAGACTGTGATGGTTAATTCCACCGGTTGAGATGCAGCGCCGTAGCTATCCAGGGCAACCAGGCGGGCAGTGTATGTGCCATCCATCAGGTAGGTATGGTTGGCGCTGGGAAGGGTGGTGGTAAGCGAGGCAGTGCCATCGCCAAAATCCCAGGTATAAGCGGCCACGTAATCGTCCAGGTCGGTTGTACCCACGGCAGAAAACTGGACATCCAGGGGCGGCGGGCCGCTGGCCAAGTCGGCAGTGAACACTGCCACCGGCGGCTGGTTGCCTGTGTTGATAATCCGGTTGATTTTTCCGGCGTAAATATCCAGCACATACAAAACGCCTTGCCGGTAATGCATATCCACAATGCCCCCGGCAGTTTGGGCAAACACCTCTGGCCCTTCATGCCGGTCGGGGTGGTCGATGTCGGCCATGTAGACGAGTTGTGTGCTGTAATCGGCAAAATATAATTTACCCTGATAGCGCAAGGGCCAGGAAAGGTCATCGCTAAAAGCCAGGGCCGAAACCCCGGCGCCCTGGCCCACTTCGTGGGGGTAATAGACAATCGGGTCGGTAAAATGGGGCGGGGCGGGTTCGCAGGGCTGGTATTGGCCAATCGGGCAGGGGCCTTCGCGCAGCGGCCAACCATAATTCGCGGCCGCGGTCACCCGGTTCACCTCTTCCCAATGGTTAAAACCCACATCCAGGGTATAGAGATGGCCATCGGCAGGCCGGTAGACCATGCGAAAGGGGTTGCGAAAGCCATAGGCGTAAATTTCCGGCAAAGCGCCGGGGGTTTGGGTGAAGGGGTTGCTTTCAGGAACCTGGTAGCCAGACTCGCCGGGCAGGATACGCAGCAGCTTGCCGTTCCACTTCGACAGATCTTGCACAGCAGGTCGGTCTTCAATGTCGCCAATGGCCAGGTACAGGCTGCCATCGGGCCCAAAAGCCATCCCACCGCCCTGGTGAATGGTGTCCCAGGGGATCCCATCCAACAAAATCATCTCACTGCCTGGTATGGCTTTCCCTTCAAGCGAGTTGTAGGTGAAGCGCGACAGGCGGTTGACGGTGTAGCCCTGCCAGTCTTTGGCAGTCTGGCCAGTGGCATACCAGATATAAAAATGACCGTTTTGGTCAAATTGGGTGTCCAAAACAAGGGCCAGAATGCCTGAATCTGCGCTGACATTGGTGCTGAGGGTAAGCACCGGTTCCGGCTGAACAACGCCAGCAACCACCCGGCGCACGTTTGAAACGCCGTCTTTGTCTACCCCCCAGCCTTTTTCGGCCACCAGAATGGTTTGGCCATCGGGCAAAAAGGCCATCTGCACGGGCAAAAACAAACCGCTGGCAAATTCTTCCACGGCAAAGCCAGCAGGCAGGACCATGCTGTTTGGATCCCTGATCCCCTGCGCCAGGGATTGGCCGGGTTGGGGAGCTGAAATCAGGAAAGTCGGAAAAACAAAAACGATAAGGCAGCAAAGCGCCCACAACAACCTGGCGCGCATGGCTCTCCCCTTAGCGTTGGCCACCTTTGAGGGTTTGCTGAAGATGGGCCAGGGAATTCCACTCGCCGCGGGCTGCCAGGGCGGCCTGGTTGGGCCAGGTGGCAGGGTTAATCATTTTAGGCAGGCCTGCCTGGTCGAGGATAGCGCGCAGGTCAGCGGGGGCAGCGCTGGCCAGGGCTGCAAATGTGCGCACGCCGGCTTCATGCAGCACCCGGGCCGTTTTTGGGCCAATGCCTTCAATAATTTTCAGGTCGTCGGCTGAAGCCGTCTCCATGGTTGGGGCGGGTGCGGGAGGCTGTGCTGCCGCAGCAGGGGAAACTGCAAAGGTATCCCTTTGTTCAAGCAAAATGAGGCGTTCAGGCGGGGGCATAAAAGACTGGCCGCGCAAAGCAGCGCGGCGCTGGCGCACCAAAAGGGTAACCAGGAAAGCGAACAACACCCCCAAAGATAGGCCGCCTAAGATGCCCAGGTAAAAACGCATGGAAAAATTACTGGTTTTGGTTTGCATGGGATTGTCCTTTCCGCAAAGGTGCGAAATCAAACAACGTTTTCGAACAGGTCTTTCTCTTTTAAGCGGGGCGGCGCAGGGGGGTAGGCGCGCATGTAGGTATCGTGGGTGCCCAGGATGCGCCAGATAAAACCAAAAACTCCGTTTCCAGGCCCACCCTCCAGTTGGCTGGCATGGCAGGCATTGGCTTTTTCACTCACCTCGATCACATGGGTGGTGCGAATGCGGGCATGAATGGGGAAGTTGCCATCTTCCACCAGAGAGAGCAAATCAATGTCGTGGTTGCGGCCAAATTTCCGTGGGTCTTTGCCAACCAGCCGGCTGAAAAACACAACCATCCGCAAAAACGTTTTAGGAAAGGTGGTGTAATACAGCTTTTTAACCTGGTGAACGGACGAGGCAGCATCCGGCTCAAAAGCCGGGTCTGCAGCCAGTTCAAAGGCACGCAGGGTGGCATGGTGGACAGCGATATGATCGGGGTGGCGATAGCCGCCAATGGGGTCGTGGGTGACCACAACCTGGGGGCGCAGGGTGCGGATATGGCTGGCCAGGCGAGCGGCGACGGCATCCACCGGCTGCTGGACGAGGGCTTCAGGGTGGGCGTTTTCCGGTGAGCCGGGCATGCCCGAATCGCGGTACCACCCCACCTCCACGCTGGCCAGGCCCAGGGTTTGGGCAGCGCAGCGCAGTTCGGCAGCGCGCAGTTCGGCAATTGAGTTGTAGCCGTTCAGGTGGTGCGGGTCTACCGTCCCTGCCTGGCCATCGGTCAGGCACACCAGGTGAATTTCAACACCCTGGCGAGCATAAGCCGCCAGGGTTCCGCCCATTCCGAAAGATTCATCATCAGGATGGGCCAGCGCGACGAACATGATTTTTTTATGGGGAGTTTCGTTCATTAATATACAGTCTATCACAAAACCCGCCTGTAAGGGGAAGACCTCTCGCTTGGAGAACCCGCAGTTCTCACTTCCAACCCCGCCCCAGGCTTTGGGGCGGGGTTGGGGTTGGAACGTGATACAATTCCGGGCGGTAACACCTGGAAAAATCGGAGGTAAAAATGACCCCATTTCGAATCTTAATTGCAGATGGTTTGGAAGCCAATGGCCAGGCCATTTTGGGACAGGCGGCCCTTGTAGATGACCTGAATGGAATTTCCGCTGAAGAACTTGTCAATCGTGTCTCCGGCTACGATGCCCTGCTGGTGCGCAGCCGCACCAAGGTAACCCGCGCCGTGCTCGAAGCGGCAGCCCGCCTCAAAGTGGTGGGGCGAGCAGGGGTGGGCGTGGACAATATTGACCTTGCCGCAGCCCGCGAACACGGGGTGATGGTGGTTAACGCACCCCAATCCACCTCGCTGGCCGTGGCTGAGCTGGCACTGGGGATGATGCTTTCGCTGGCGCGGCTGCTGCCGTTGGCCGACCGGACGATGAAAGCCGGGGAATGGCAGAAGAACAAGCTTAAAGGCAGTGAACTGAACGGTAAAACCCTGGGCATTGTGGGGATGGGCCGGATTGGCGAAACCCTGGGCCGGATGGCCAGCGCGCTGGGCATGCATATCACCGGCCACGACCCCTACCTCAGCCCGGAAGCCCTGCAGGCCAAAGGGGCGGCCCCGGCGGCCAGCCTGGAAGACCTGTACGCCCAGGCCGATTACATCTCGTACCATGTGCCCCTCACCCCCGAAACCCGCGGCAGCGTAGGGGCGGATGCTTTTGCCCGGATGAAACCGGGCGTACGCATCATCTGCACGGCGCGCGGCGGTGTGATTAACGAGCAAGCCCTGCTGGACGCCCTGGAAAACGGGCAGGTGGCCGGGGCTGCCCTGGATGTGTTCAACCAGGAACCGCCCGGCCTGACCCCGCTGGTGGCACACCCGCGCGTTTTGGCCACCCCGCACATTGGCGCCCAAACCGAAGAAGCCCAGACCCGCGCCGCAGAAGATATTGCAACCGAAATCCTCGCTGCCCTAAACGGCCAACCGCTGCGCTGGCGGGTGCGGTAGGCTGTGGTAAAATCCGCCGCGCTTTCATTTTATTGTTAAGAGGTAATTCCCATGAGTGAAACTCCTACCATCGTCGTTTTGCACGGCGACCAGACCGGCGAAGAACTGCTGGTGGAAGCGCTGCGGGTGCTGCACCCGAATGTCATCCGCCAAAAAATCAACTTTATCGATTTTGATCTGAGCCTGGAAAACCGGCGAAAAACCCAAAACGGGGTGCTGCGCGAAGCGGCAGATGCCACCATCCAACACCGGCTGGCGCTCAAAGCCGCCACCATCACCCCCGAAAAAGCCGGGGATGTGGGCAGCCCGAACGCCTATTTGCGCGAATACCTGGACGCCAAGGTTATTTTGCGCACCGGGCGGCGCATTCCGAACATTCGCCCGATTGGCGGGGTGCACGCCCCAATTGCCGTGGTGCGCATGGCCGTAGATGACGCCTACGGCGCGAAAGAATGGCGCGAACAAACGAACGGGGATGAAATTGCCTACCGCACCGAGCTGATTCGCCGCTCCACCTGCCGGGCAGTCACCGAATTTGCCTTCCAATACGCCGAACGCCACGGCGCCCGGATTTTTGGCGGGCCAAAATACACCGTCAGCCCGGTGTACGAAGGTATGTTTAAAGAAGAAATGGACGCTGCCGCGGAACGCCACCCCGGTGTGCGCTACCAGCCCCAACTGATTGACGCCACCCTGGCCCTGCTGCTGCAAACCAGCGGCGACCCGCTGGTCATCCCCTCACTCAACCGCGATGGCGACCTGCTTTCGGACATGGTGCTGCAGATGTATGGCAGCATTGCCGGCTCCGAAAGCCTGGTGCTCAGCTTCGACCCGGACACGCTCCAGGTGAACAACGTCATGGCCGAAGCGCCGCACGGCACCGCCCCTGCCCTGCAGGGCAAAAACATCGCCAACCCCATGGCCATGATTTTGGCCGGGGCAGCCCTGCTGGACTATATCGGCTCGCAAGAAGCCGACCGGGCCTCACGCGCCATTTACGAGGCGGTTTTTGAAGCCCTGTATGAAGGTAAAGCCACCCCCGACCTGGGCGGGCAGCTGACCACGTCGGAATTTGTCAACGATGTAATCCGGCGGGTAACGGGCAAGCTCGAAATCTGGTCTACTTTAAGATAATTTGAAAACGCTTTTACGCCTGAGCGCGTTTCTCTTATGGGTTTTTTGGGCGGCGGGGTGTGCGGCTCCCCCTGCAGACTCCGCCCCCACCCTCATTCCCACGGAACAATTACCTACCATCATTGCCCAAACCGTTGAGGCAGCCTTTGCCAGCGCCACAGCCAACGCTGCGCTGACACAAACCGAAGCCGCCATCCCCCCGGCCACGGCGGCGCAAACGAGCCCGGCAACCCCAACCCCGCCGCCAGTTGAACCCAGCCCGACACCCAGCCCAACCCAAACCCCAACAACAGCGCCAACCCCTGAACCCAGCCAAAGCCCAACCCCCACCCAGGAAATCGCTTCCGAACCGGGCATCCCCAAGATGCGCATCGAAATTGATACCCCAGGACAGCTTTCGCGGGTGGCTTCGCCCATCGCCCTGCGTACCTGGCTGATGCCGGGGCCAGACGGAAAAGTCTACCTGGAGCTAATTGGGGAAGATGGCCGCCTGCTCTACCGCAAAATCCAGGGAGTCACGGGCACACCCGGGCGCAAGGTGGAGTTCAGCCTGGATATCGAGTTTGAAATTCCGGGTGTATCAGAGCTGGCGCGGCTGATCCTCTACACCAAAGACAGTTTTAACCGGGTGATTGCGATGAACTCGGTGGACCTGGTGCTGCTTTCCAGCGGAAGAAGTGACCCCAACCCCGGTGGAGACCAGCTGGAAAGGGTGGTGGTGCAGTTTCCACCGCCAAACGCTTCAATTCAGGGGGGCAGCCTGGTGGTGCAGGGGATTGCCCGGCCGCAATATGGGCCTTTCGTGGTGGCAGAGCTAATTACCGAAACGGGCGCCATTGCCGGCTGGCGGCTGATTACCGTTTCGGATGGCCCATTGGATCAATTTCGTTCATTTTCTGGGGAAATATCGTACGATGTGAGCACGCCCACCCGGGTTTTGTTGGTGGTGCGCGAAAGCACCGAACGAATCAAAGGGGTCACCTACCTGACCAGCCAACCGCTGCTGCTGCGCCCCTGATAAAGACCGCAGCCTGCCAACCCCACCCGCGTCCCCCGTTCCAAAAAACTTAGCTATCGTTATCGGCTTGCTGCAGCAGGGCTAACCAGCGGGCCTCCAGGCTGTGGTCGGCAGGTTGGAGGGCTTCCTGGTGGCGGGCAATCAACGCAATGGTCAGGGGGTCGCTGCCGCAGGCGGCAGCAATTTCAGCCCCCCAACGCGGGTGCTGCTGGGCAGCCACAAAAGGACGGGCCCAGCCCGGGCAGGTTTCCAACTGCATGCGTTCCCCCCAGCGCCTGGCGCGGGAGGCAAACAAAACCTTACCCAGGACAATCTCCACCCGCTCCCAAACCCGCAGCGGGCAGCGGCTTTTGCCCACATCGTGCAGCAGTGCCGCCGCCTGCACAGCCTGGGGCAACGGGCGGCCTGTACCCCCCTGTCCTTGCTGCATCTTTTTCCAAACCAAAATGGCGTGGGCCTGCTCGGAGGGCTGCAGACGGCAAAAGCTGGCGTACTGCCTGGGAGTCAGCACTTTTTGAAGGGCTTCCAGGTCAGCAGGATCGGGCTTTCCCCACAATGCAAGCCCGAACTGGCTTAACCGGTAGCGAACGGCGTCCACCATACCAACAGCTCAAAAAGCGCCACGGCTGGCCGCCCCACCAGGATGCTGAGGATGTTTGTGCCAGTACCAGAACTCCTGGAAAACACAATCAACAGCAGCAAAATCAGCGAACCATACGGGCGAATGGACTGCAAAGAATCTTGCAAACGATAGGGCAGCAAATCCACCACAATCTTTTCGCCGTCCAGCGGGAAGATGGGCAGCAGGTTGAAGACCATCAAAATTAGATTAATAAAAATAAACTCGGTCAGCAAATAGTCCAGCGAAGGCAAAAACTGGCCCGGATTGGAAGCATATCCAAAAAGCCCGGTGCGCATGAGCAAGGCCCCGGCCAGTGCCAGCAAGAAATTCGAAGCCGGCCCGGCCAATGCCACCCACAAAATGGCGTAGCGCGAGCGCTGGCGCAGAAAGGCCGGGTTAAACTCCACCGGCTTGGCCCAACCAAACCCGGCAAACAGCAAAAGCAGCGTGCCAAGGGGGTCCAGGTGCTTCAAGGGGTTCCAGGTCAGCCGGCCCTGCATCCGGGGCGTAATATCGCCAAAGCGGTCCGCCATGTAGGCATGGGCCAGCTCGTGGCAGGTGAAGGCAATCACCAAAACGATGGCCCGGGTAACCCAAACTGCAATTTGTTCCGAAAAAGCGTCCATAAATTCACCATCCCATCCGGGTAATCTGGTTGGATTATACCAGGGGGAGGGGTTGAACCTGCGCAAAGATGGAGGAAAACCCATGATGCTGTTCAGCCTATGGGAAGAAAAAACAGGGATGGGCAGGATGGACAGGATGGAGCCATCTCAGCCTGTCGCTTTGAGCTTCAGACATGATGTGGGTATTCCTTAATGATGGGATGAGAATGATGGTATTCGAAAACACATTTTCCTTCATGTGTCGTTTCGAGGGAGCGAAGCGACCGAGAAACCTTCCCCCACATCAAAAGATTCCTCCGGCTGCGCCGTTCGGAATGACACGCGCCGGGAAGTTGCTTCGCCCCTGGCGGGGTTTGCAAAAAGACCTGTATAAGGCCGCACCCCAACGCATTATAATATTCTGGTGAAAGTGAAACAGCCGCAGGCCTCCGGGGTCACGGAATTTCTACAGGCAGTCGCCAGGCATACAGAAACCATGAACGAAAAACGACACCCGGGTATTTACCTTCCCATCATGGCCGTTCTCATCGCCCTGGGCTTACCCGCCCGGGTGATATCCACATCTTTGCCCGCCTGGTATGTTCTGTATTTTGGAGATTACCTGTGGGCCATGCTCTTGTTCTTTGGGTTCGCCCTGGTTTTTCAAAAAATGAGCCCCCTTAAAGTGGGGGGGGTTACCCTGCTGTTTACCTATGCAATCGAGATTTCGCAGTTGTTCCACCCCCAGTGGCTTCAAAACTTCAGAAGCATGCCCTTATTTGGGCTGATTCTTGGCTACGGCTTCTTGTGGTCCGACATCCTGGCGTACACCCTGGGGATCGCCTCCGGGGTGCTAATTGAGTATTTTTTTATACGGCATATTCCGTTTCTTCGAAAGAACCTGGTTCGCATCATTGCCTTGTATATTTTACTCCTGGGCGGATGGGAAACTTACGAAGCATTTATCGCAGCTATCGTACTTCAATCCCGCTCAATTAACCTGACAGGGTTACTTTCAGGCATCCTCCTATTAATAGCAGGTGAATCGTTATTTTTCTACAAAGAATTTGGAAGAAAATTGGTGATAATTATTGCAGGGATAAACTTAATCCGACTTACCATCATTGCAATTGCAGTGACCACCAACCAAAGTTACGAAATGACACTTTATTTTTTCCAGCACCCAATTACATTATCAGGCGCAGGTTATTTTTTCAGTTTAGGAAGCTTGATTGCTGCTGCTACCCTGGCTATCCTATTGTTTCTGCAACAAGAAAAAACTAGGGAGATTTTCATTCAGCCATCCGAAGTCTCTAAGACTGCGGATGGCTAAATTTCTGGTAAACTTGCATTGAGCTGTAACGAGTATGCTGCCAGATTTAGCACTGAATGACCGGTTGAAGATGCGCAAGGCGCACCCCTGCGGCAGTTTCGAGTGGAAGGTGGTCCGCCTGGGTGCCGATATCCGCATTGAGTGCCTGGGCTGCGGCCACCAGGTGATGCTGCCGCGGCGCAAGCTGGCCCATCGGATTAAAACCATTTTGCCCAAAGAACAGGACAAACAAGACCATGACCAACAAGGTTGAAAAACCCCGGATTTTATTTTTGTTTTCAGACACCGGCGGCGGTCACCGCAGCGCGACGGAAGCGATGATCGAAGCCCTCAACCTGGAGTTTCCCGGCCATTTCAACACCGAGATGGTGGACTTTTTTCGCGACTACTGCCCCTGGCCGTTTCACACCTTTCCGGAAATGTACCCGCGCATGGTGAAGGCGCCGCGTTTTTGGGGGGCAGGGTATATCATCAGCAATGGCCGGCGGCGGGCCGGGCTGCTTTACCAGGCCGGGCGCATTCCCACCCTGAACGGATTCAAACGCCTGTTTCGCGAGCACCCCGCCGACCTGGTGGTTTCGGTTCACCCGCTGGCCAACGCCGTCAGCCTGGAGGCGCTGGGAACCCCGCGCCCGCAGTTTTCCGTGGTGGTGACCGACCTGGTGACCACCCACGCCTTCTGGTACCACACCCGGGCCGACCTGACGATTGTGCCCACCCAACCCGCCTACGACCGGGCGCTTAAAAACAAGCTCGACCCGGCCAAAGTGCGGCTGGTGGGCCTGCCCGTTGCCGACCGCTTCTGCCAGCCAGCCCAAGACCGGGCAGCGCTGCGCACCCAGCTGGGCTGGCCGCAGGATCTGCCCGTGGTGCTGATGGTGGGCGGGGGCGATGGCATGGGCCCGCTGGAGCAGGCCGCCCGCGCCATTGCCGATTCTGGCCTGAACACCGCCCTGGCCGTGATTGCCGGGCGCAATGCAGACCTGAAAAGCCGCCTGGAAGCCCACACCTGGCCCAAGCCCACCTTTATTTATGGTTTCACCCGCGAAATGCCCACGCTGATGCAGGCTGCCGATGTGTTGGTAACCAAGGCTGGCCCGGGCACACTGAGCGAGGCTTTCAACGCCAGCCTGCCCGTGATTATGTACAGCTACCTGCCCGGGCAAGAAAGCGGCAACGTGACCTATACCGTAGAACACGGAGCCGGAATTTGGGCGCCAAAGCCTGCCCATATTGTCAGCGCTCTGCGCGAACTGCTAACCAACCCGGCCGCACTGCAAACCAAAACAGAGGCCTGCCGCCGGCTGGCGCGGCCTGAGGCTGCCCGCGAGGTGGCCCGCCTGCTGGCCGCCCAGGTGGGAATCGGCCAACCTTCACCGGCTTCTGCGGAAACAAGGTAAAATCAAAGGGTGAAAAAAACGCTTTTTGTACACCGTACGATGACCAGAAACAGGCTTGCAGCTCCACTTTCCCTCTCCATCCTGGTGTTGAGCCTGGGGGCGCTGTTGTTAAGCGGCTGCAATTTTCCAGCGGGCAGTTCGCCCACTCCCACCCAGGGATTGGATTCCACCCAGGCCTATGCCACCGCGCTGGCCCGGGTGACCGAACTGGCTGCCCTCAGCCAGACCCCTGAGGTCACCCCCAGCCCCACCCCATCACCAACCAGCGGCAGCAGCCCAACCCCAACGCTCACCCCGCAGGCCATTCAAACCGGCACCTTTGTGGGCACCCAGGTTTCACCCACCAGCGGCGTGGCCTGCGACCAGGCCGGCCCCGGCAACCCGATTGATATCACCATTCCGGATGACACCCGCGTGGTCCCGGGGGAAAAGTTTAAGAAAATCTGGCGGCTGCAAAATACCGGCTCCTGCACCTGGACGACCAACTATGCTGTGGTCTGGTTCTCCGGGGAGAAGCTGGGAGCGCCTGAGGTCATCCCCCTGGTCGGGCAGGTTGCGCCTGGGCAGTTCGTGGACATTTCAGTGGATATGACAGCCCCCATGCAGGCTGGCACCTATCAGAGCAACTGGAAACTGCGCAACGCCAACGGCCAGCTTTTTGCGATTGGGCCCGATCATAATTCTGCCTTCTGGGTGCGCATCCAAGTTGTGGTAGCCAGCCCCACCCCAACCAACACCCTGACCCCATCGGTCACCCCAACCCCCCCAATACCCCCCCAAAACCCCCCACCACCCCCCAAAACACCCCCCCCAAAAAACAACCCGGCAGTGCGAAAAAAAAAAAAA
>CAZAYY010000008.1:0-128909 GCA_964489525.1 uncultured Anaerolineales bacterium | reverse complement strand
CCCAACACCCCAGGTTTACGCCTCCGGGCAGGTGACCATTCTGCCCGGCACCACCCTGGACCTGGACTCGCTCAGCGGCGCCGGAGGGGACATCACCTACCAAACGGATGAAAACAACAATCACCCCATCACGCCGTTGGAAAACGTCTTGCTGGGGGTTTATGGTGCCTCTGAACCCAGCAAATCGGCCTGCCTGGCGGCTTCGCTGGGCAACGCATCCATTGCCATCGAAGTGATTTCCCCGGGCACTTACCTGTGCTTCCGGACGGGTGAGGGGCGGCCAGGCTGGCTGCGGATTATCTCCCTCAACACCCAGGACTACGCCATGGCGCTCCAGGTTCTCACCTGGGTCAGCCCGTAGATTTGCCTAATTTATGATGAAGGACGCTGTTTATGCCTGAGTATGAAGTTGTCGTCGGCCTCGAAACCCACATCCAGCTGAACACCCAAACCAAAATTTTTTGCAGCTGCAAAGCCGATTCGTGGAATGACGAACCCAACACCAACATTTGCCCGGTTTGCACCGGCCTGCCTGGCGTTCTGCCAGTGCTGAATAAGGCTGTGGTCGAAAAAGCCGCCCTGCTGGCTGCGGCCATGCACTCAGAAATTAAACCCGTTTCGTTTTTTGACCGAAAAAACTACTTTTACCCGGACCTGCCCAAGGGCTACCAGATTTCGCAGTACGATATGTCACTGGCTCGCGGCGGCTACCTGGATGTGCCCATGCCGCAGAGATATGTGCGCCGGGTGAATATCCACAAGCTGCATATTGAAGAAGACGCCGGGAAAACCAAAAACGAACGCGCCCGCCGGCTGATTGACTTCAACCGGTGCGGTGTGCCCCTGGTGGAAATGGTCACCGGGCCTGATATCCGTTCGGCAGATGAAGCGGCCCAGTATGTCATCCGGCTGCGCCAGCTGCTGCGCTGGCTGGGCGTCTCTGAAGCCGACATGGAAAAGGGCCATCTGCGCTGCGATGCGAACGTCTCCATTCGCATCAAAGGCACTTCTGTGCTCAACCCCAAGACTGAAATAAAGAACGTCAACTCGATTGATTCCGTCCGGCTGGCGATTGAAAAAGAGTTTGAACGCCAGGTGCACGAGGTTGAAGCCGGGCGGCGCATTGAAGCCTGGACCCTGAACTGGGATGAAGACACCCAAACCCTGAGCAAAATGCGCTCCAAAGAAACCGAGGCTGATTACCGCTACTTCCGCGAACCCGACCTGCTCTCGGTTCAGCTGGATGAAGCCTGGAAAAGTGAAATCCTGTCCCACCTGCCCGAGCTGCCGCTGGAGCGCCGTGCCCGGTTCTCTGCGGAATACGGCCTGCCGGAATATGACGCCGACATCCTGACCAGCGAACGCAGCCTTTCGGATTACGCCGAAAACGCCATCCGTGCCTATGGCAGCGACCCCAAACGCGTGTCCAACTGGCTGATGAACGATGTGCTGCGCATGCTTAACGAACGGGCGGTGCTGGCGGGGCAGCTTAAACTCACCCCGGCATACCTGGCCGATGTGATCCGCCTGGTGGACCAGGGCACCATCAACACCTCCACCGGAAAGGCCTTGCTCGAAAAAGTAGAAACCACGGGCAACAGCCCGGCCAAACTGGTGGAACAGGAAGGCCTTGCCCAGGTGAGTGACACCAGCGCCCTGCAGGCCGCCTGCGAGGCAATCATCGCCGAAAACCCCAAAGAGACGGCCTCTTACCGGGGCGGAAAAGTGACCCTGATTGGTTGGTTTGTGGGCCAGGTGATGCGCCAGTTTAAAGGAAAAGCCGACCCGCAAAAAACCCGCGAAATTCTTGAAAGCCTTTTAAACCAACCATAAACCAACCGCCTGCCCAAGTGTAATGACCTCCAAGCGCAGCCCGCACAAGGTTTTTTCATCCAGCGTTCCAACCGCTTCTGAACCAGGCAGCCCAAATCCACACCTGCAAATTCAGCAGCAGCTATACCGGCTGCTGCTGACAAGCCACAGCCTGGAAGAGATCGCTCAAATTGCGCTGGAAGGGTTGGCCAGCCTGGTAAGTTTTGACAGCGGCAGCATCAGCCTGGTTGAACCCGGAACCCGCGAACCCCGCACCCTGGCCAGCATACCCACCGGACCAGAACCAAACCCAACTTTCGAAATTCCGATTCCACCCCAAGTTCTGGATGTCTTAGAAACCGGAAAGCCCGATTGGGGAATGGAAGTTCAGGAAGAGGGTGGGCCTGCAGGCATCCAATTCCTGCCCGTTTCGCACGGAATGCAAAGCCGTGCTTATTTTCCGCTGATTGCCCGAAGCCAGTTAATTGGCGTGCTGCACCTGAACAGCAAAAAACCCGACCCAGTTTTTCGCACCCAACAAGCCCTTATAGAAGAAATTGCAGGTGCGCTGGCTGTCTCCCTTGAAAATGTGCGCCTGCACACCGCAGCGCGGCGCCAGGTGGACGAACTTCAGGCACTCCACGCCGTTTCCAGCGCCGTAAACGAAGTGAACAGCGTGGACGAACTGATTGAGAAGGCTACACGCATCGTGGGCGAGCAGCTCTTCCCCACCAATTTTGGCGTTTTTGTCTTCAACCCGCAGCAGCTGCTGCTAACGCCACACCCTTCCTACCGCGAAAGTGTTGGCATTCATAGTTTTGCCGTTCCTTTAGGCGCCGGGGTCACCGGGCATGTGGCCGAAACCCAAACCCCACTCTGCCTGGGGGATGTTTCTACCTTCAGCAAGTACATTAGCTCCGACCCTGAAGTGCGTTCAGAACTCTGCGTCCCTTTGTTCGCGGGCAAAGGGCTCTTTGGGGTACTCAACACCGAAAGCAAAGAAGCAAACCGCTTCACCCACGCCGACCAGCGCCTGTTGGAGACGGTTGCCGCCCAGTTGGGATTAGGCATTGAAAAAGTGCGCCTGCGCCAGGAAGAAGAAAGCCAGCGCCAGTTCGCCGAAACCCTGCGCGAACTGACCACTACCCTGGCCTCCACCCTGGAAATCGAGAAAATCCTGCAAATTATCCTGCAGTACATGCGCACTGTGCTGCCCAATGACAGCGTGGCCGTGATGCTGATTGAGGGTGACCAGCTGCGGATTGTGGCAGACAGCGGCTTTCGCGATGAAATCCAACGAGCCAATTTACCCATCAACCGGCTGGCGCATGTCCAAAACGTCGTTCAAAATCGCATTGCGGTTCAAATTCAAGATACCCAAACCGACCCGCGCTGGGTGAAGATGCCAGGCAGCGAGTATATTCGCAGTTGGCTGGGCGTTCCTCTGATTGTCAAAGATGCAGTTCTGGGGCTGCTCAGCCTGGACAGCGAAACCCCCGGCACTTTTCACCCGCAAGCAGCCGAAAGAGCCAGGGCCTTCGCGAACCAGGCCGCCCTGGCGCTGGAAAATGCCAGGTTATTCCAGGCCTCACAGCAGCGGATTCGCCGCCTGGATGCCTTGAGCGCAGTATCTAATTATCTGAATACCACCCAACTAACCCCAGAACTGCTGCATAAAATCCTTTTTGAATCGCTTAACGCCGTAGACCTGAAAGCCGGGTGGATTTTTTTGAAACACAAAAACCACATTAAGCTGGCCGCCCAGCATGGCCTGGCTGCGGCCGGGGGGCTGCAGCAGATGGCCCAACAGGGGGAATGGTGCAGCTGCCAGCAGCATCTGGAACTAACTGAACTTGAAACCGGGGTACAGCAGCGGGAGTGTGCCCTGCTGCTAGAAACCCGGCCCTGGATGGCTGGTTCACCCGCCAAACCACTGCCCTGGCATTACAGTGTGGCCATCCGGTCCGAATCGGAAGTTTTTGGCGTGCTCAACCTGGCCGGTGAGCCAGGACACCTGCTGTCACCAGACGATCATGCCGTATTAACCTCCATCAGCCACCAGCTGGCGGTTGCCCTGGAGCGCTCGCGTTTGTTTACAGTGACAGAACGAAGGCTGCAGCAGCTGCAGGCGCTGCACACGATTGACACCACCATCACCGCCAGTTTCGATTTACGGGTTACCTTGAATGTCTTGCTTGGGCAGGTCATTACGCAGTTAGGGGTAGACGCAGCCGACATCTTGCTGGTGAATCAGCCAACACTGACCCTGGAGTATATGGCTGGCAGCGGCTTTGTGACCGGCGAACTATACCAGGCTGCCAATGTGGGCCTCAACGATGGCTATGCCGGCCGAGCAGTGCTTGAAAACCGGGTGGTGGGGTTTGCGGCACCAGAAGAAGACCAGGATAAAGGGCATGCTTTTCCACTGCTTCGAGAAGAAGGTTTCCAGGCGTATTATGCTGCACCGCTGGTGACCAAAGGCCGGGCCCAGGGGGTTTTGGAGGTCTTTTCCCGCCAACCGCTGCTGCCCGACCAGGAATGGTATGATTTTTTTCAGGCGCTGGCCGACCTGGCTGCCATTGCCGTGGATGATGCCCGGATGATTTCCGAACTGCAGCTGGCCCACTTCGACCTTGTGCAGGCTTATGACTCCACATTGGAAGGCTGGGTGCGTGCCCTGGATTTACGCGACAAAGAAACCGAAGGCCATTCCAAGCGCGTCACCGAAAAAACCATCCAGCTTGCCCGCCGCCTGGGTGTAGGGGAAGAAGCCCTGGTACACATCCGCCGGGGGGCACTGCTGCACGACATTGGAAAAATTGCCATTCCAGACCGAATTTTACAAAAACCCGGCCCGTTGAATGAGGATGAGTGGCGTGTGCTGCGGAAGCATCCGGTATATGCGTTTGAACTGCTTTACCCCATTGAATACCTGCGCCCGGCACTGGACATTCCGTACTGTCACCACGAACGCTGGGACGGAACCGGCTACCCGCGTGGTTTGCAAGGCGAGCAAATCCCCCTGGCGGCGCGCATTTTTGCTGTGGTGGATGTGTGGGACGCGCTGTGCTCCGACCGTCCCTATCGCCCGGCCTGGCCGCATGAAAAAGTATTGGAATACCTGGCCAAACAGGCCGGCACCCATTTTGACCCCCATATCCTCGCACGCTTTTTAGAAAGTCAGTAAGCCCAAGCCGCTGCCAGGGTCTATTCCATTTCCACAGCCAGGGCAATGGCTTCAGCCCCGCCCAGGCAGAGGGAAGCCAGGCCGCGCTTCAAGCCATGCTGCTTTAAGGCGTGCACCAGGGTTGCCAGCACCCGCGCCCCACTGGCACCAATGGGGTGACCCAAGGCAATCGCACCCCCGTGGACATTGACTTTGGCCCAATCCCAACCCAGGTTGGCAAGGGCTTTGCCATCGGCCAACACCTGTGCAGCGAAGGCTTCGTTTAATTCAATCAAATCAACATCTTGCAGGGTCCAACCCACGCGGTCTAACAGGCGCGGAATGGCGTAAGCCGGGGCAGCAAACAGGTATTTCGGCTCGACAGCGGCCTGGGCATACCCAACCACCCGAGCCAGCGGCTGAAGGCCCATTTGGGCTGCCTTGGCCCGGCTGGCCAGCACCACCGCGGCAGCGCCATCGTTCAGGCCGGGGGCGTTGCCGGCCGTCACCTTGCCGCCCGTTTTAAACGCCGGGCGCAGTCCCGCCAGCACCTCTATCGAAGTGTCGCGCCGGGGGGATTCATCCGTGTCGAAGACCAGGGTTTGCCCCTTGCGCCCAGGAAGCTGAACCGGCACAATTTCCGCCTTGAATTTTCCGGCGTCGCTGGCGGCAATGGCTTTTTGGTGGCTTTCCAGGGCAAACTGGTCCATGGCCTGGCGGCTGATGTCATATTCATCCGCAATAAATTCGGCAGCATCACCCATGCCCCAGTTTTCAAATGGATCCCAAAGACCATCATGGAGCAGCGCATCGGTCAATTGGGCATGGCCGTAGCGCAGGCTTCCGGTGCGCCCGTCCACAAGGTACGGCACCCGACTCATGTTTTCCATCCCGCCTGCCACAAACAAGGCCCCATCCCCCGCCCGGATGGCCTGGGCAGCCAGCATCACCGCTTTTAACCCTGAGCCACAGACCTTATTCAAGGTAGTTGCCGGAACGCTGCTGGGCAGCCCACCAAAAATGGCCGCCTGCCTGGCCGGGTTTTGGCCAAGGCCCGCTGAAACCACACAGCCCATAAAAACCTCGTCAATTTCGTCCAGTGCGGGCAAACCTGCCCGGTGAACGGCCTCGGCAATCACCGATGCGCCCAACCTGGGGGCCGGAATACCGCTGAGCGACCCCTGAAATTTTCCGGTTGGGGTGCGTACAGCGCTGAGAATAACAGCATCGTGGTTTGTGGGTATGGTCATGGCGGCTCCTCCTGAAAATTGATCCTTGTGTTGCACCAGTGGTTCCCCACCCATCCAACCGTCAGCAACGGACTCATTGGGGGTACGATGGGCAGCGTACATTTATTATAGCAAACTCAACCCGGCCTATGGGTGTTTCACCCTCCGCAAAATTTGTCAGGATATTCGCTTCTCCATTTCAACCGCACCAGAAACAACTTTGAGATGTCCCCCCCCGACATGTCTTTGCGAGCCCCGCAGGGGCGAAGCAATCTCCTCCTCCGGGCAAAACAGGCTGAGGATGACGGATAATCCAGGTCCCGGCCTACCCCTTGGCCCCCTGTCATCGCGACTTCAATCGTGTGCTACCCTGATGCAAAGAGACGCCACACCAGGCCCATCCCGGCGGGAAGGGGGAATTGATTTCAAAATTGCAGGAAAGTTTTCGGATTACCTACGTTATAATTTCGCTGTCTGCAATTGCCGCCCACGCTGATAGCTTCAAAAAACCTTGATCGCTGGCAGCATTTGGATTTTTACAACCACCCACTCGAGGAGAATGGTATGACCAAAGAACGCCCTACTTACACGGTAAACATTTCGGGGGTAGAACGCAACCTGCCGCTGTTCGAGGTTGCGCCCGGTGTACAAATTGCGGTGCTTAACATCCTGGGCGATGTGCCCTTTGTGGTGGCTGCCGCCAGGGAACTGGCTGCAAAATTGGACGCCGATTCGTATGATGTATTGGTGACCGCCGAGGCCAAGAGCATTCCGCTGATCCACCAACTTGCGGTTGAAACCGGAAAGCCCTATATCGTGCTGCGAAAGACCTATAAACCTTATATGGGTGTTGCGCTTTCTGCTGAAACGCTGTCCATCACCACTGGTGCACCGCAAATGCTCTACCTGGACGAAAAAGACCAGGGGTTGGTAAAGGGCAAACGGGTTGCACTGCTAGACGATGTGATCAGCACCGGGTCTACCCACAATGGGATGCGCCTGGTTGTGGAGAAGGCCGGCGGAGAAGTGACGGTTGAGGCCGCCATTTTCACAGAAGGCGACCCTGAAAAATGGGGTCACATTGTGGCCCTGGGGCACCTGCCTGTTTTCTTGCGTTAGCAGTTTCACTATTCACCAGGCGCTTTGGCAGGCGGCCTGGAAACCTCACCCGGTTGGCTGCAGGCCGGGTTGAAAATGAGAGGTTCCACCATTGGGCTTTTCGGAATGGCTGCGAAAACACGGCGTTTCACCCATCATTGACCTGGATGATGCCCGAACGGCGCGTTTGATGTGGGTGATTTGCTGGGGCGCTCTGGCTGCCCAGGTGGGTTTTGGGCTGCTTACCTGGCTGCGCACCCCAGCCAGTGCGCTGGTGATCATCCAGGTTGCTTTTATCCCTTTCTTGCTGCTGGCACTTTTTTGGCTCAGGCAGGGCAAGGTTCGCAGCGTGAGCTGGCTTTTGTTGGGCAGTTCGTGGCTGCTCATTGCGTCCAGTTCGCTGCTGACCGGGGGAGTTTCCTCGCCAATTTTCACGGGGGTTGCGGTTGTGATTGTTTTGGCAGGCTTTTTGGTGGGGCACCAGGCTGCCTTAGGGTTCACGATTTTAAGCGGGGTGTTTAGTTTTTTGATGGCTGTATTGAACCTGGCTGGCATGATGCCCCCGCCCATCCTTGTGTTGGATGCAAACCAGGCGTGGTTTACCCTTTTTGCCTATTTGCTGGGTATTTGGGGGCTGCTTTACCTGGCAACCCTGGGGCTGAGGGAAGCTGTGACCGGTTACCGGCGTGAGATTGCCGAAAGAGAGCAGGCGCAGCACCAATGGCAAGAAAGCGAAGAGCGCTACCGGGCGCTGTTTGAGCAAACCAATGACGCAGTTTTCTTTATTGATTTAAAAGGCCAGATTATCCGCGCCAACCAGAAGGCAGCCCTCATGTTTGGGTATCCTTCCAAAGAGGATTTTATTGGCACTTCGGCGGTGAAAAACATTGCCCCGGCAGAAACCAACCAGCTGCCCATCCGGTTGGCGGAAATTATCAGTGGGAAACAAATCCCTATTTATGAACGCACCTTCATTCGCTACGATGGCAGCAAATTCGTGGGAGAGGTGAATGTCACCGTGGTTCAAGACCAAAATGGCATTCCCAAGCACATTCAAAGCATTGTGCGGGATATCTCCGAACGGAAAAGAGAGGAAGCGGAACGCGAGCGCCTGCTTCAAGGCCTGCATCATCGCAGCAACCAGATCCAAACCGCGTTTGAAGTATCGAAGACCGCTGCAGACTATCTCGATCCAGAGCCGCTGCTCTGGCAGGTCTGCAATTTAATCCATGAACGGTTTGGGTATTATTACGTTGGCTTGTTTTTGGTGAATGATCATGGAGAAAATGCCGTATTACGCGCCGGGTCTGGCGAGGCCGGGCAGGTCATGGTGCTGCAGGAACATCAACTGCCGGTGGGCGGGCAATCGATGATCGGTTGGGCCATCGCCAACAACCAGGCCCGCAGCACCACCAATGTTGGCGAAGAGACCATCCACTTCAAAAACCCGCTGCTGCCCGAAACCCGCTCGGAACTGGCCTTGCCGCTGGCGGTGCGGGGGCAGGTGATTGGCGCGCTGACGGTGCAGAGCCGTTCTGAAGAAGGGTTTAGCCCTGATGACATGGCGGTTTTACAGGTGATGGCCGACCAGGTTGCGACGTCCATCAAGAATGCGCAGCTCTTTAAAGCCGCTGAACAGCGGGCGGTTGAAGCAGAAACCCTGCGCAGCATCAGCCAGGCGGTCACCTCCAGTTTGAATTTACAGGAAACGATTGACCACATCCTGGAACAGCTGGCGGTGGTGGTTCCCTACGACAGCGGGTCAGTTCAACTGCTGCGCGAAGGGATAATGGAAATTGTGGGGGGCCGGGGTTTCCCCGAAGGGATGGAAGCCAAAATTGGCAAGCGCTTTCCAATCCAGGAAGGCACTGTATCTGCGCTCATCACCCAAACGCTGCAGCCTGCCATTATAGACGACGTCCAGGTCAATTTCCCTGCCTTTCGCGATAAAGAAAAAAACGGAATTCACGGCTGGATGGGTATCCCGCTGATTTTGCATCAAAAATTAATTGGATTGGTTACCCTGGACAGCCTGGAAGTTGGGCGCTTTACGCCTGAACACGCCAGGCTGGCCGCAGCTTTTGCCAACCAGGTGGGTATTGCCCTGGAAAACGCCCGTTTGCATGCCGAGGTCACCCAATACGCAGCCGAACTGGAGCAGCGCGTCCGGGAGCGAACAACCCAACTTGAAGCGGCCAATAAAGAGTTAGAAGCCTTTGCTTACTCGGTTTCGCACGATTTGCGGGCGCCCTTACGGGCTATCAATGGCTTTTCCCACATTCTGATGGAAGAATACAGCGAACAGCTGCCGCCGGAGGCCCGGCGTTTTCAGCAGATGGTGGCGGATAACGCTGTGCGGATGAGCACCTTGATTGATGATTTGCTTACCTACTCACGGTTGGGCCGGCGGCCCATTGCCCGCCAACAACTCGACCCAACAGCCCTGGTGATGGAAGTCCTGGCCGATTTTGAACAGGATTTAAAAAACCGGTCGGTAAAACTCCAAATTGACCCCTTACCGCCCTGCGAGGCAGACCCGATGCTGCTCAAACTGGTGTTTCAAAACTTGCTGGGCAACGCCATCAAGTTTTCGGCCCATAAAGGACAGCCAGAAATCCAGGTGGGCGCTGCTGATACGGAACACGGAACCAGCTATTTTGTGCGCGATAACGGCGCTGGTTTTGATATGGCCTATGCAGGCAAGCTGTTTGGTGTGTTCCAGCGCCTGCACAGTGAAGAGGAGTTCCCTGGAACGGGTGTGGGCTTGGCCACGGTCCAACGGCTCATTCACCGGCATGGTGGGCTCGTATGGTTTGATGCCGTTGTGGACCAGGGGGCTGTGTTCTATTTCACGATTCCACCCCAGGAACCGTAGCCTGGCCAGGCGGCAGCGGGCCAGGGCTGCAAACCAACACAACCGGTTTGCCTGACACCTGGGTGAGGACAAGGGTTTTCTCGGAATCTCCCTGTAAACGCAAAGATTGAATGAGCGCCTCTGGTTGAATTGGAGAACCACGTTTCTTAACCACCACCCGGCCCACATTGCGGCTGCGCAGCAAAGCCCGCAGTTGTTTCAGGTTAAAGGGCAGCCATTCTTCAATTTGCCAGGTGCGTACAAAGGGGCTGAACAGCCTTGAAGCACTGGTGAGGAAGGCAATTTGAGGGTCCAATTGGGCAGCGCCGAGCTGACGGGCCAACAGCCCCACCAAGCCCGCCCGCAGCACAGCCGGGTCGGGTTCGTAGAGGTATGTTTGGGGAGGAAGGCATTGAGCTGGCGGTTCGGGCTGGCTGCTGGCTAATGTATGCTCACCTGGCAGCAGGGTTGCGCGCCGGGTGGCGCTGCGCAATGGGCCAAACCAGAGAACGGCTTCTTTCAATTCGCCCTGCCAGGAAATGAATTCCACCTCCACCTCCAGGTTTGCAATCTCTTCCAGGTGGACGCCGGGCGAAATTTTCACCCCCAGAGCCGGGCAGCGCGGCAGCCCGCGGAGCAGCACATCCAGGGGCGGGTGGTAGGCAAACACCGAAAAAATCCGGCGGCCATTTTCCCGACGGGCAGGGTCACAAAACAAGGCCGCCTGGGCTGGGAGCGCCAGGGGTAAGGGCTGCCGCAGGTCGGCCTGGAGAAAACTTGCCTTTTCGGCAAGCCCGGCAGCCCGCAGATTGGCCTGAGCCATTTGCAAGCGCAGGGGGTCGAGATCCAAACCCAGGGTTGGGGCATGCCCGGCAAGGTGCAGGGTGTCGCTGCCAATCGAGCAGCCCAGGTCCACCAGGGTTTCAAACCCCTGGAAGCGCTGGCAGCGGTATGCTGCCACCGGATGGGCTGATGCCTGTTCTAAAGCCTGGCGGCTAAAGTACATTTTCTCGGCCAGGGGGAACTTATCTACCGCCTCTCGCCGTAAAATTGCGGTTTCTAAAGCCGCCCGGGCCAGGGCTGCCGGGTGTTTTTTACTGAGCGTGGTGAAATCAGCCAGAAAATTCGCCTCAACCGGCGAAAGGTTGGCAGCGTCTGCCAGAGCAGCCTGGCCAGGTTGGGTAAGAAGGTGAAAAAAATCGAGAAGTTCCATGGACTATGGTCTCTTTTCTGGTAACTGCCACCCATCCGCCCATTATCTCCCCCGCCCCAGGCTTTGGGGCGAGGGCTGGGGGGTGGGGTCGAGCAGTTACCTTTTCTGTTCAGATTATACAGGAGAATGGTATAAATCTCGCTTTACGAAACCCACGAGTTCGGTTATAGTTATGAGGTCGTATGTTAAACCGCCTTGCCCAACTGCCCTTATTTTCCAGGCTGAATCGCGATGAGCTGAGCCAGCTTGAGCCGCTGCTTCGCCCGGTGACCCTGCCCAACGGGCAGTATTTATTTTATGAAGATGAAATCGGTGCAAGTTTCTATATTTTATTAAGCGGCAAGGTGGAAATTATCAAGGCTGCAAACACACCTGAACACAGAGTGATTGCCATCCTTTCTGAAGGCACGTTTGTTGGGGAGATTGGCATTTTCGGGATGGGCGGGCGACGGGCTGCCAGTGTTCGGGCGCTGGGAGACTGCCACCTGCTCGAAATCACAGATAACGACCTGCGCGCCCTGCTGGAACGCCACCCTACCCTGGTGTATGAAATTACCCGTGAACTCAACATTCGCTTGCGGGAAACCAACAATGCAGCCATTCGCGACTTGCAGCAAAAAAACCTGGAGCTTCAAAAAGCCTACGAAGAATTGCGCAGTGCACAAGCCCAGTTAATTGAAAAAGAAAAACTCGAACGCGAACTGCAGCTGGCCAAAGAAATTCAACAGGGAATTTTGCCGCGCAGTGTTCCGGAATTAGCCGGGTTTTCTTTTGGCAGTGTGCTCTCTTCCGCCCGGGCCGTGGGGGGGGATTTATACGACTTTGTACCGCTCGATGAAAACCGGGTGGGGGTGATGATTGGCGATGTATCCGACAAAGGCATCCCCTCTGCGATTTTTATGGCACTTACCCGCAGCCTGGTGCGGGCTGAAGCGGTTCACAGCCGCCAACCCTGGGAAGTTTTGCACCAGGTAAACCATATCCTCATGGAAATTAGCGACAGCCCAATGTTTGTGACCATGCTTTATGGGGTTTTGGACCGTTTGGAACAAACCTTTTCTTACGCCCGGGCCGGGCACGAACTGCCGCTGTTTTTCGACCACCAGGGCCAGCCGCTGCCTGTACCCCGCAGCACAGGCCAGCCGCTGTGCATGTTTTCCGAAATGCAGCTGGATACCCAGGTTTTAACCTTGCCCGTTGGGGGTGGCATCTTGTTGTATTCGGATGGCCTGACCGATGCAATGTCTCCCAAAGGGGAGTTCTTTGGCGTAGAGCGGGTTTGGGAAGTGCTTCAGCAGCAGGCAGGCCAGCCAGCGCCCCGGTTGTGCCAGGAAATTACCCACACTGTGCAAAATTTCCAGCCACCTTCCCAACAATACGACGATATCAGCCTGATTGCCATAACCCGCAGCCCGGAATCATCTGCCCCCGGGCTGCCTGGCTAAGGGGCAAACTCCTGCCCTACGGGTGGGGCTTCATCACCCTTATGGAACAGGGCGCAAGCCCACACAAGGTTGTGCATTGGCTTTAATCTGATAATAATCCCGTTCGGAGGGTTCAAAGTCTCGCCATACCTGCTGGCATAAAAAGGACTGGGTTTGGTCCAGGTCAATTGGCCAGGATTGAATCACCTGGTTTTCTCCGGCGGTGAAGATGATATTCTGGGTTGGGTGCAAAGCACCGGCCGAAAGCGCGCTGCCAGCCGCCTTAATGATGCGGATGATTTCCCCATCTGGAATGGACCATAAAACTGCGGTTTTATCCGAACTGGTGCTGAGCAGCTGGGTGCCATCTTGTGAAAAGCTCAGCGATGCGATATACCCATCGTGTTTGGTGAGCACAGCCTCCAGTTTCAAAGAATCCAAATCCCAAAGGAAGATTTCCCTGTCATAACTGCCCACTGCAATCCGTTTGCCGTTGGGGCTGACCGCCAGTTGACTGAAACTATGGTCGGGGTTGGATAATGTCTGAAAATCGGACCCGGTCCTGGCATTCCAGAATTTAACCGAACTGCCAGTAGAGATGGAAAGCAGGGTATCTGTGCCCGGCAAAAACTGCAAACCAATAACGGGTTCGGCATGCCCCTTGACATGATGCAGCAAACGGCCGGTTTGCAGTTCCCAAATCCAAATATCGCCTTCCCAACCCCCAGCAGCCAACAAGGTTTCATCTGAGGACACCGCCAGGCCCAGGGCAGAACCGCCTTCGTAGGTGCGCACCACCGCGCCTGTCTCCACATTCCAAAGGATTACGGGGTTTTTCTCGTCCCAACTGGAAGTGACGGCATATTGCCCGCCGCCAGTGAAAGCCGCTTGATAAACGACATTTTCATGGACCGAAAAAACTGTCAACGTGCGGGCTGTAGCCACATCCCAAACCCGGGCAGTGCGATCAGAACTGGCGCTCAGCAGGCGGCTTCCATCGGGCGAAATGGTCACGAAATTAACAGCACCCTCGTGACCGAGGTACTGGTTAACACCTTTGCGGGCGAGGTCCCAAAGCATCAGGCGGGCGTCCTGACTGACAGAGGCCAGCTTGCCCGGTTGGCCTGGCAAAAAAACAAGGTCGTTGACTGCGTCCCGATGGTTGAACATCTTTTGAACCATCAGCCAGGTGCCAGTATCCCAAAGAGAAATGGTTTGGTCGAGGCTGGCCACGGCTAAAACTGCGCTGTCCGGGGAAAACATGGCTCGAGAAACCTGGTTTGTGTGATCCTCGAGGGTGTGAACTAATTCATATGTGTGCGCATCGCGCACGACCACCCGGTAATCGGCCCCGAAAGAAACCAGGAATTTTTTATCGGGAGAAAGGGCAGCTCCAACGATGGAGGCTGTATGGTAATTGTCCTGGTGTAAGACTGACCCGGTTTTGGTATCCCAGATGATGAAATTGCCGGCTTCATCGCCAATGGCAAGCGTTCCGAAATCCAGCCATTGAACCCAAAACTTTGAGAATGCCTGGATAAACTCGGGAGATTGAAAACCCAACACAGGTTGATCGTTCAACCAGTCATGCAACACACAGCCAGGCTGTTGGCAATAGAACAGGTAGCCCTCCGGGGAAAATTGAACGTTGGAGAATGAATCTTCAACCAGGTCCAGTGATAAAACCGGCCTTGCTGCCTGGATATTCCAGATGCGCAGAAATTGAGTTCCAGCGGCCAGCAAGTGTTGACCATCGGCGCTGAACTGCAGGTACCAGAGTGCACCCTCCGGATTTTGCATATCCAGGCGAAAACGTTCCTGGGAATTTGTGTCCAAAAGCCAGACATCGCCCGCCACAGTGCCCACGGCAAACTGAGCGTCAACCGGAGAAACATCGAGCGAAATGAGACCCATCGAAAACGAATAGACCTCGGAAGGGTAAATAAACAAGGTAGCGCTGTCCAGGGCGGCTTCAATGGGTGTACCCGCCAGGTCGTCTTTGGGGTAGGTGTTTTTGGCTTCGAGGGCCAACAAGGCAATTAATTCCGGGTCGCCAAAAGTTCGAAAAGCAATTTCGGCTTCAAGCGCCAGGCGGCTGGCTTCAGCCAGGCGATTGTTCTGGCTGGCATTTTGCCACAAGAATGCCAACAAGATCACAAAGAAAGCAGACAAAATGGTGGATAAGCGCCAGGCTCTTTTATACTTAACCTGGGTCTGGGCCAGGTTTTTTTGAGTCTCAGCAACTTCGCGGGCATTTTGAAGGGCCTGTTCAGCAGCCTGCATCCGTTCGCCTTCCTCTTTTTCCCACTTGTTTTTGGATTGAATCAAAAAGTTTTCCTGGAGCGCATTCAATTGGCCCGGGCGGGCGGCCATCCATTCCAGGGCGGTGCCAAGCCGGGCACCCCGGTATAATTCATTTGGATCATAATCATGCTGCCGCCAATAACGGACCGCATAGCGCAGCTCTTCGCGCCAGATTCGGAAACTGCGGTCGGTGCTCAGCAGGGTTTGGACCTTTTCCCAACTGCGAATCAAGGCTTCATGCGCCAGTTCGGCCACTTCGACTTCACCATTTTCCAAACCCGTCACCACCAAGCGGGCGTCCGCCAGTTTTTGGACGACGGCCCAATTATCTTCGCCAAGCTCATGCCGGGGGGCCTTTCTACGGTTATCTTCTGTGCCCTCGCCAACACTTACCATTTGGTTAACAATTCTTGGAAAGCGGCTTTTTTCGCCAGGGGAAAGGTGATCGTACACCTCATCGGCATAACGGGCCAAAGCGCCTTGCACCCCGCCAATGGCATCATAGGCCGAGTGGGTGAGCAAATCGCCTGTCCGGTTTTCCCACAGCAGAGTCATGGCAAACTGCACCAGGGGGAGCGCACCCGGGGTGTCGCCCACATCGGAGACAATCCGGTTAACCAGCCCAGGCTGGAACCGAAAACCATGACGCGCCGCTGGAATTTCAATGGCTTGCTGCAGCTCGGCGGTGCTCATGTTGCCCAACACCAACAGGCTGTTTTGTAAAACATCTGACCAGGGGCGGTAAGCCAGCGCCTGCCCCATGAAATCGGCGCGCAGGGTAATCACCATGGACAGGTTGACGCCCGGTTGGGCAGACCCTCGCACCAGTTGAATCAGTAAATCTAAAAAGGCCTGGACTTCCTGGGGGTCACGGCACAGGGTATAGAGTTCTTCAAACTGGTTAACGACCAGAAGAAGGTGGTTCGAAACCTCAAACACGGGGCGCAAACGACCCGAACTGCGCTCGCGGATTTTTTTACCAATCTCGGCAAGCAGCATCGAGATGCTCACCTGGTTCTGGCGCAGGTTTTCGGTCATCTGGCGGGTTTCAAATAACAAGCGGGTTTCTGAAATCTCGGGGGAAAGCAGCTGAATAAGTGACCGCAGAAGCGACTGAACCGGATGAGCCCCAGGCCTGAATATCACAAAGTTCCATCTCCGGGTTTCCCCTGAAGGGCCTTTGGGGGGCATTGTGCGCAGCCGGGGAACCAACCCGGCCAGCACCACGGATGATTTTCCACAACCAGAAGGGCCCAAAACCGTAACAATCGGTTTGCGGTTGACATTCTCAACCAGGTTGGCCACAAAATCTGCCCTGCCAAAAAAATCGAGGGCATCTTGCTCGGTGAAGGGCAGCAGACCTTTATAGGGGCTGATTGCAGTGAGATCTTCCCTGCTCGTTTCGGCGCCAAACTGCCCGGCTCGGATGTCTTCATACAATTTTTCGGTTACCGGGTCGGGCGAAAGGCCCAACTTTTCAGCCAGGTAGGATTTATAACTTTCATAGTGGGCGAGGGCCCGGCTGCGGTTGCCCGTTAGTGCCAACAGGCGCACCATTTGCTGGTTGGCTTTTTCCTCGGAGCGAGCAAAGCGCAGCCAATGGGCTGTCGTTTCAATGGCCTGCTCATACTGGCCTGAGGCCACCTGCAGTTCACTGAGAATTTCAACGCCGGTGTAAAAAGCGATTTCCAACTGAGCCTGTTGGCTGCTCAACCAGTCATCGTATGCCTGCCCGCCCCGAATGGAAACCCCGTTGAAAAATGGACCCTGGTACAAAACCAGGGCATTTTGCAATGCTTGGGTATGTTCCTGGTTGGGGAATTTGTCGCGATTCCAGCCCTGGCGGGCGGCGTTGACCTGCTGCAGCAGCGTAACGGAATCCACCCAAATTGAAGCAGCCTGTTGATCAAGGGAGACATCCTGACGGTTTGCAATGAGCACATCGCCAATATATTGGCGGATGCTGTGCAGTGTGGTGCGCAGATTGTTATGGGCCTTAACCTGGTCCTTTTCCTCCCAAAACATGGTGGCTAAAATTTCGCGCGAATGAAAGCCTGGACTGCAAGCCAAATAGGCCAACAGAGCAGAAGCTTTACGCGACAGCTCTTTCTCCAATTCCCAGCTGCCAAAACGGATTTGCAAACCACCTAAAACCCGAATTTCAAGCAAAAATGGATTCATTTTCTAAATTCCTCCCAGTTAATGATTTTTTAACGGAAGATTAGCGCTGCATAAACTGCATTATGGTTCAATTGTAACATAACAATAACAGTTCCAACACTGGCAGGGGACAATGCAGCCTGGGTTGAACAGCATCGGCACCTTACGGGTATGGCAGCATATCCAGGGAAGTGGGGTGCAGGAAAGGCCAATTGCGTGTGGGCGGGCATCCATAGCGCAATTGGTCTTTTTCTTTTTTATATATGGTTCGCGACCAGCCGGGCGCACCCGCGGTCAATTTTTGGCAAGCATCAGGGCTGCTGCCCGCCGCCCAATTTCAACGGCGAAATTTGTCCCCCGGTCCCAGGGGTAAACCTGGCTCATACTGGCAAAATACAAACCGGGCAGCGGTGTTTGGATGGCAGGGATGTGTTGGGAGTGGTTGACCAGGGGAACCGGCTGGGCATAGCGGGTTTTGAAGAGCCAGGTTTTGTTAATCCATTCCGGAGAGAACTCCGGGTTGATTTTTTGAATGGCCGGAATGAAAACCTTAAGCAGCTCTTCCTGGCTGATGTCAAAATAAGGGTGATCTATGGGTAAATAGTCGCCGCAGTAAACAATGTGTTCGCCGCCAAAATGGGCTTTGTCTACAAAGTTGGTATGCTCCACCAAAGCGAGGAATGGGAAACCGGCGGATTTTGGAATGTTGTACCAGTAGTAGCCTGCTGTTGAAAGTTGGCGTTTTAAAGACAGCACCATCACCACGGCACCCATGCTTTTGAGCGATTTTAGGCCGCTCAGGTATGCTTCTGGCAGGTCGGGGACGGTTTGGGCCAGCAGATGGGGCGAGGTTGTAGACAGGCAGCGATCAAACAACCGGGTTTCTCCGCCAACCTCCAGAAAAATTTGCCCGTTGGGGGCTGCAGCAGCCTTGCGAACCGGAGACTGCAGTTGGAAAACGACCCCATGCTGCCTGAGAATTTGGGCGAAGTCGTCGGCAAACTGCTGGAAACCGCCTTTGTAGGTACCCAGGCGGGTGGTGCGGGCTTTGAGGCGCGCCCAAAACCAGGCCATGTTGACATCCTGGTAGTAAGGGCCAAACTTGCCCACCAACAAGGGCTGCCACATGGCTTCGTACACCCGCTTCCCGGCCCATTTTTGAATCCATTGATGCGCCGTGCTGGCTTCAAGCTGTTTCCAGTTGTTAGACAGGCGCAGCCCCAACCCCACCAATCCAAAGCGGATTTTATCCAACCCCCAACCCAGGCCGGGGAAAAGCAGGGCGTTTAGAATGGAATCGAAAGGATACCAGCCCCCTTTGTGGTAAACCACGGTAAATGGACGCGGGAAGAACACCCGGTCTTCCAGGCCCAGTTCTCGCACCAGGGTAAGGAGATGGTGGTCACTTTGAAACCAGTGGTGGTAATACTTTTCAACCGACCATTCCCAGTGAGGCTCTTTAAACCCAGAGGCAAGCCCACCGACATGGTCGGCACTTTCAAAAATTGTTACGGTGTGGCCGGCTCTGACCAGGTCAAAAGCAGCAGCCATACCCCCAAAACCTGCGCCAATAATTGCAATATCCATTTGTGGTATTTTCCTATCTTCCGGGGCAATGCAGGCCAGTCAAACCAGAGCGAGACCCCCGGAACGTCGCGCAAGGTGGGTGGGGCTGAGAATCAGCCCAACTGACCTGGTTTTTACATCTCCATTTGTTCCAGCCGCGCCGCAAGCACCTTTAACTTGCCCCATTCCTGGCGCAGCACATACATCAGGGCCAGGTTGAGCAGCCAGCGAAGGTCACAGCGCGGGTCGGCTGCAAGCTTCTCAAACACCACCACAGCCTCATCGTCAACGCGCTCTTCTTTAATTATCTCAACGGCCTGCAGCTTCAGGGCAGCGATTTGCTCAGCAGCACTGTTTCCCGGTTTGCGCGGGCGGGTTTTTACGGTTTTTAACATGCCTTGTGCTTTGTGGATTGCATCTTCCAGCTCGTCCAACGTGTAGGGCTTAATCAAAAACATGAACGCACCAATGGCGCGCGAGTCGAGCCGGGTTTGTTCGCTGCGGTCGGCCGAGGTGATGATGAACACAGTAGATGGGTTCTGCTGGCGAATGGCGTACATGGCCGATAACCCATCCAAACCAGGCATATGGATATCCATCAGCACAATTTCGGGTTGGTATGTATTGGCTTTGGCAATAGCCTGAACCCCATTGCTGGCCATTGCCACCACCTCCACCAGCGGGTTGCCGCTTAACATCAGCCGGACACTGCGGCGCGCCTCAAGGATGTCATCCACAATGAGGACCTTGATTCTCTGCTCACCTTGCGGTTTTTCCGAGTTATCCGGCATCAGTCAGCTCCAACACACCAGGGTACACCAGGGGCCAGGTGGGGTTTCCACAAGGCCTTGCAACTGCCCACCCGCTCCAGGTGTGGGGTTGGGGTGAGGCTGAGTTGTCATCAGGGTAATTATACTTGAGAGGGGCGTCAGGTTTTCTACAAATTTCACTGATGCGGATGAAAAATCGGGAACAAAATTGGACCATGCATCGTTATGAATGTGTATATACTTAATTGTAAGTAAGGAGAAAATGATGAACGCCCAAAAAAGATTTTACCTGATCCTGATTTTGGTCAGCGTGCTTGCCCTGGCAGGCTGCAGCCTGCCGATGGCCGCCACCCCGACCGCCACGCCAGCCTTTAACCCAATTTTCACATCTGCAGCCCAAACCATGATTGCCCAAATGACGCAGATTGCGGCGCTGGCCACCCCGGTTCCCCCAACCCAAATTGCCATCACCCAAATTGTGATTACCCAAATCGTCCAACCGGCTACGGATGTGCCCGCACCGACGGAAGTGGCCCCAACCGCAACACCCCTGCCAACCTGGACACCCCTGCCCACCAACACCCCGGTGCCCACAGCGGTGCCCACCAAGGCCCCCACGGCCACCCCAACCAGCCTGCCGTGCAACTGGGCGCAGTTTGTGGGCGATGTGACCGTGGCCGATAACACCGTTTTCGCACCCGATATGGGATTTACCAAAGTGTGGCGGCTGAAGAACATTGGTTCGTGCACCTGGACCAAAGATTACAACCTGACCTACTTTGCCGGCGACAAAATGGATGCCCAAACGCTTTACCCAATGCCGGTTGAAGTGAAACCTGGCCAAACGGTGGATCTTGCTGTGCGCATGAAAGCCCCAAGTAAGGCCGGTACATACCTGGGAAGCTGGCAGCTGCGCAGCAGCAGCAATGTGTTGTTCGGCATTGGCGATGAAGCAAAAACCGCCTTTTGGGTCAAAATCAAAGTGCAAGCCATGACAGAAATGGGCGCTTTCGACCTGGCAACCAACATGTGCGATGCAAAGTGGCAAAATGGTCTTGGGGCTGTCTTGAACTGCCCGGGCAACCAGAACGACAGCAGTGGCTTTGTGCAATACCTGGCTGCACCCAAGCTGGAAGACGGCTCGACGGATGATGAATCTACCCTGTGGATTACCCCCCAGCGAATCACAGACGGCCAGATTTCAGGCGAATACCCTGCCTTCACGGTCCAAAATGGCGACAGGTTCCGGGCTTACATTGGCTGCATGTACAACAATGCCAAATGCAACGCCAAACTGAGCCTGCGCTACCGGGATGCTGGCGGAACCGTTCACACCCTGGAAACCTGGACGGAAACCTATGACCAGAAGGTAAACTTTGTGGAAGTGAACCTGAACAGCCTTGCCGGGCAAACGGTGAAGTTTATCCTGGTCGTAGAAACGGCCGGGTCTGCTGAAGGTGACAGCGTGTTCTGGTTGACACCGCACATTTACCGCTAAACCAACCCAATGATCAGGAGCGCAGTGTTGCGGTTAGCCGCAAAGGGTTGAGCAGCAAATCGAGCGCAGCGCAAATATCTGGAGCAACTACATCGGCTGAGACGAGTGTCTCAGCCGATGCGCATTCTTGCTGGACAACCACAATTCCCAAGGCTGCCTCTGCAAGCATCAGGCGATCGTTGCGCCCGTTTCCAACAGCCGCTGTGGAGGCCGCACCCAGGGATTGGACAAAAGCCAGCTTGGCTTCATCCTGAGCGCCGGGGGGTAAAATGGTCAGTTCGCAGGGCAGCCCTGCCAACCGTTGGCGAGCGCGCCCAAAGGTATCGGCAGTTACGACAAAAATATGCAGCTGGGCTGCAAGGCTTTGCAGGCGCTCGGCAGCGCCGGGCAGCAGTTCACCATCCAAGGCCAGCGTTCCATTGAAATCCAAAACGAGGTTTTCCAGGGCCAGTTTTCCCCATCCTGGAATGTTGATATCCAGCATTTTCTCCACTCTCTTTCCACAGGTTTAAAAAAATTATCCACGGTTCTGGGCAGGTTATCCCCATTTTCCGGGAAGTTATCCACAGGATTGTGGGAATTTTGGGCAGGTTATGCACAGTCACAACCCAATTTTTACCGATTTATCCACAGGTTATCTACCATTATCCCACACATATCCCACAAAAAATGTGGGATATGTGTGGGATATGTGTGGATAAAAACGCTGCAGTTAGCGGTCTGGGTTCTGGCGGCGCAAAAAGGCTTTGTAGATCTCGATCAGAACGAACACAAAAGCACTCAAGCCAACCGACGCAGCCAATTCGAGCGCACTCAGGGCCTGGGTTCCGAAAACGGATTGCAGCGGGGGCCAATAGGTGACGAGCATTTGCAGCACAAAGGTGAGGAGGATTGCGCCCAGGAGGGGTTTGTTGGTGAACAGCCCCAGGGTCAAGATTGATTCTTGATCCGAGCGAACCGCTAAAGCATTGGCCATCTGCACCAGGGTCAGGGTGGTGAATACCATGGTGGTCCAGGTTGCTGATTCTTCAAGCCAGCCAAAATAGCCACTGAAGAGGGAAACCAAACCCATAAGCAGCCCAATCCAGAAAATGTATGCACCCATCCCGCGGGCGAAAATGCCCTCGTTCATGGAAACGGGTGGGCGCCGCATGGTGTTGGGTTCGGAAGGTTCCACCGCCAGGGCCAACCCGGGCAAACCATCGGTCACCAGGTTAACCCACAAAATTTGAATGGCGGTCAGCGGCAGCGGCATGCCCAAAAATGGGGCGAGAAGCATGACATAGATTTCGCCGGCGTTGCTGGTCATGGTGTAGCGAATGAACTTGCGCACATTTTCGTAAATGGTCCGGCCTTCGGAGACCGCACTGACAATGGTGGCAAAATTGTCGTCCAGGATCACCATATCCGACGCCTCTTTAGAAACGTCGGTTCCGGTGATCCCCATGGCCACACCAATATCCGAGCGGCGCAAAGCCGGGGCATCGTTGACGCCATCCCCGGTCATGGCAACCACATGGCCGCGGGTTTGTAAGGCCTGGACGATGTTCAGCTTGTGTTCCGGGGCAACCCGTGCATAGACGGAGACTTCTTCCACCACTTTTTCTAATTCTTCCTGGCTCATTGTGGCCAGTTCTACGCCTGTGAGCACTTTATCGTTGGTGGTTATGCCCAGGTCGTAGGCAATGCGTTGGGCGGTAAGGGGATGGTCTCCGGTAATCATCACGGGGCGAATTCCCGCCGTCTGGCAAAGCGCCACGGCTTCCTTCACTTCCGGACGGGGTGGATCCATCATGGCCACCAGGCCAATAAAGGTCATGTCTTGTTCGAGTGTCTCTTCATTCACCGGGTCTGGCAGTTCAGCCAAATTGCGAAACGCCACACCCAACACGCGTTGGCCGTCTTTGGCCAGGTCGTTATTGGCCTCTTGGATGCGAGCACTCAGTTCTGGCGTCAGGGGAATGGCGTGGTCGCCAGACCAGACCTGGCTGCAAATATCCAGCATGCCATCTACAGCCCCCTTGCAAAAGGCGATGTATGGGGTGGTATACCAGTTGGTGTAAGCTGGCTCGCCAGAAAGCGCATTGACCTGGTGGACTGTGGTCATGCGTTTACGCTCGGAGCTAAAAGGCGCTTCAGCAACCCGAGGCCAGCGCTGGTCCAAGTCTGGCTTCCACAAACCCAGGTTTGCAGCCGCAGCGACCAGCGCGCCTTCAGTGGGGTCACCAATCAGGCGATATTTGGGCAGCCCGGGCTGCCTGGGGGTGCTTTCATTCAGTTCAAGGATGGCATCGTTGCACAGGGTGGATGCCTTAACCAGCAGGGCCAGGGTGCGTTCCGGACGGGTGAGGGCCTGGTCGGGTTCCGGGTCGGTGATGGGAATGCCTTTCTCCAGCATGGTGTCGAGGGTTTGTGATTCGCCCATCACGTCTAATATAGTCACCGTCATGCGGTTTTCAGTGAGGGTTCCGGTTTTATCCGAACAAATGGTGGTCACCGAACCCAGGGCTTCTACAGCGGGCAGCTTGCGAATCAGCGCCCGGCGTTTAAGCATGCGCTGCGCACCTAAGGCCAAAGAAATGGTCACTACAGCAGGCAGGCCCTCAGGAACTGCCGCAACCGCCATGGCAACCGCCGTTAAGAACAATGTGACCACTTCTTCGCCCCGAAGCAGGCCCAGCAAAAACACGACTGCCACAATGGCCAGGGCCAGCCAGGCCAGCGATTTGCCCAACTGGGCCATGCGCTTTTGCAAGGGGGTCTGGTCGCTGGTAACGGCTTGCAGCAAATCGGCAATCCGGCCGAGCTCGGTCTGCATACCTGTTTCACAGACTACGGCAGCACCCCGTCCATAAGTAGCCACGGTTCCCATGAAAACCATATTGTCGCGATCCGCCAGGGGAACCCCAGCCCTGGCAATGACAGGGGTGTGTTTTTCAACCGGCACCGATTCGCCTGTCAGCGAAGCCTCCTGGACGCGCAAGTTGAATGATTCTACCAGGCGGCAGTCGGCGGGAATGGAATCGCCGGCTTCAAGTAAAACGATATCCCCTGGAACCAGCTCGCGGGAGGGGATTTTATCCAGGTGGCCCGCGCGGCGCACCTTAACCACAGGGGCTGACATCCGTTTGAGCGCTGCCATGGCCTGTTCGGCCCGGTATTCCTGGACAAAACCCAGGACGGCGTTCATGAGAACGATGATAAAAATGACAATGGCATCTTTCCAATCGCTCAGCAGCCCCGAAACCACCGCAGCAATGATCAGGACAATCACCATGGTTTCTTTAAATTGGTCGATGAGCATGTCCAGCGGCTTTTTGACGCTGCGCTCAACCAGTTCATTGGGGCCATACTGGGCCTGGCGGGCAGTGATTTCTTCAACAGAAAGACCCTGGTCAGTGGTATTCAGGCGCGAAAAAACTGCATCCACCACCAGGGAATACCAGGGGGTGGATGCAGGGTTGGGCTTAGGGGTGTCAGTTTTCATACAGGGCTCCTATGTGTCTGGTGCAGCCATACCTTTTCGGCTGCGCCAGGGCGTGGAACCCACAAACAGCTTACTCGGTGTATTTTTGCAAGATAAATTTCATTTTCGGAGAACGCAGCCGCTTGAGCGCCCGGTTTTCAATTTGGCGAACTCGTTCGCGGGTAACACCCAGTTCTCGGCCAATTTCTGCCAGGGTGTAGACACGGCCTCCATCCAGGCCATAGCGCATGCTCAAGACCTGCGCCTCTTTCGGCGGCAGGGCAGTAAGGGCCTGGTACAGGTGCTCGTTGGCCAGGTTCGAAAAAGCAGTTTCGTCAGGCGCAGGAGCATCAATATCCGATATTATATCCCCATATGTGCCATCGTCATCATCATACAGGGGAGCATCAATGGAAACCGGTTCTTTGGAGATGCGGCGCAGGTCGCGAATTTTGGAAGGGGGCATGTCCAGAGCCTGGGAAAGCTCGTAATCCGAAGGGCTGCGGGAAAGGTCCTGGGTGAGGCGCATTTCCATCTGGCGCAGTTTGTTGATTTGTTCGCCCATCTGAACAGGAATGCGGATGGTGCGGCTGTTGTTGGAAATTGCCCGGGTAATGGCCTGGCGAATCCACCAGGTGGCATAGGTGCTGAATTTAAGGCCGAGGGTGTAGTCGAACTTCTTGGCGGCACGCATCAGGCCAATATTGCCTTCTTGAATCAGGTCAATAAAAGGGATGCCGCGGCCCATGTACTTTTTGGCAACGCTGATCACCAGGCGGGAATTGGCTTTGAGTAAGCGTTCGCGGGCCTCGCCTTCCTGGTTGATATACTGGCGAAGCTTGGGCAGGTCTTCCGGGCGGTAGGTGTTTTTCACCAGGGCGATACGGGCATGCTGGCCGCGCTCAATTTGCTTGGCAAGGAAAACTTCATCTTCGCGGGTAAGCAGGGGTTCGCTGGCAACCTGTTTGAAATACAGGCGGGTCAGGTTATCTACGCTGATGCCGGCCAGCGGGTCGCCCATTTCGGCTTCGTCAATCTCTTCGCGGGTTTGCAGCGGGCCGTTATCTTCGTCCTCATCCTCTTCCATCAGAGGAATGAAATCGGTCTCTTCGGCTTCAGCAGTCATGCCTAGCTCTTCAGGATATTCTTCGAACTCATCGAAGCCCTTATAGCCCTTGCGTTCAGTATCGTAAAATAACTCGGAAGCCAAACTCTCTTTATAAATGATCGTGTCCGTCATAAAATCCTCACTTTCTCCAGGTATTAGATTGACTAGCCTGTTTTTTTCTTACCTCAGAGGCAGGCGATTGCCTGTTCTGGTTTTCAATGAATTTGATTTTTATAATAAAAATTATATATATTAATTGGGTTTGGTCAATGGTAAATAGACAAACCTTATATAACATTAATCTAATTTTTGTACAAAGAGTGTACAAATGGTCGGGTAAACCTGGGACTCTTATCCGTGTCTTTCACGAACCCTGCCGCCAGCCCACCACTTGGGACAGGGAGATCCAAAAGGAAAAGTCACCAAAATGATGCCCGGTTTCCTGGCGGAGTATAATTTTGAATAGAAAACGCAGCAGCCCCACTCCCCCCACCCCAGGCTTTTAGGACGGGGGCAGAGGGGTGCAGTTACGAGATAACCGAGAAAACCTTGCAAGTCTTAAAAGGAGCCAGATCATGAGCGAGTTGCAATTCATTCTGATAGAACTACGCGGCCGGGTCGGCCTGGTGCGCATCAACCGCCCAAAAGCGCTGAATGCCCTTAATAACCAGCTGATTCATGAATTAATGGCCGCACTGGAAACCCTGGACCGCAGCCCGGAGATTGGCGCAATGGTCATTACCGGGGATGAACGGGCTTTTGCTGCCGGAGCCGATATCAAAGAAATGGCAGAAGAAAGCGCCGTGAGCATTTTGCAGCGCGATCATATTGCCCCATTCGACCGGATTACGCACATCAAAAAGCCAGTGATTGCAGCAGTTTCGGGATGGTGCCTGGGGGGCGGAAACGAACTGGCCATGTCGTGCGATATGATTGTTGCCTCAGAGAGCGCTCGCTTTGGGCAGCCTGAAATCAATCTTGGGGTGATTCCAGGCGCTGGGGGCACTCAAAGATTGGCGCGTGCCGTTGGGAAGGCGCTCACCATGGAAATGGTGCTTAATAACCGGACCCTGACGGCTGAAGAAGCCCAGCGTTTTGGGTTGATTAACCGGGTCGTTCCTGTGGAGCGCTACCTGGACGAAGCCCTGCAGCTGGCCGCTGAAATTGCAGAACGCGCCCCCCTGGCACTGCAGTTGGGCAAAGAAGCCGTTAACCACGCCTTCGAATCTTTTCTGTCCGATGGGCTGCGCGAAGAACGCCGTGCGTTTTACTATTTATTCGCTTCTGAGGATCAAAAAGAAGGCATGCGGGCTTTCGCTGAAAAACGCAAGGCAAACTGGCAGGGCAGATAGGCAAACCCTGGCGAAACTCACCGGGTGATTTTGGGGGTTTCTGGCAGGGTGTTGGCAGAACAAACCCCAGACCCCGAAGGCATGTTTTTGGCTGCGTACAGGGCTGCGTCTGCCAATTCAATAAAGCCTTCGGGAGTTTGGCCATGTTCGGGGTAAGTTGAAACGCCCAGCGAAAAACTGGATTGGAACACCAGGTTTTCTCGAATTTGATACGGCAAGGCATGGTTTTCCCTGGCAAGGCGCCAGGAAATCTCTAAAGCTTCAGCGTGGCTGGTTTCTGGCAGAACAATGGCAAACTCATCCCCGCCATACCGGCACAAAAAATCTGTGTTGCGCAGCTGGTCACCAAGGCGGCGGGCAACTTTGACCAGGAGTGTGTCTCCTGCCAGGTGACCATACTGGTCGTTTACAACTTTTAGCTTGTTGATGTCAAGCATAATTAAAGAGAAAGGGTGCCCGTAGCGGTTGGTGCGCCGAATTTCTTCTTCAATTTTCTCATCGAAAGCCCGCCGGTTGTGCAGCCCGGTTAGCGCATCGGTGCGGGCTTGCTGAACAATCATTTCATGAAGCCGGGCGTTGATGATGGCTATGGCAGCCTGGTCGGCCAACAGGTTTAAGACCACCAGGTCGGTATCTTTAAATGCGTATCGTTCGCCGTGAGCAACATTCATCACACCCACCACCCGCTGTCCTACCAGGAGCGGCAGGCTGACGATGGACCCTGACCAGTTGGCATGTACATTTTGGAATAAGGGATGGGTAGCATAATCGTCAACAATGATCATTTTACCGGTGCGGGCAACCGTATACGTCAATCCGTTTTGGCGGGGTTCTGACCAGGCCCGTTTTTTTTCACCACTGGCCCACAGGGCTGCCCCAAAGGAAAGCACCTGGTTCTGGTACAAGAAAACATGGGCATCTTGAATGCCGGGCAGGGCTTTAAAGACGCCTTTGAGAATTTCGTCTAACACTTCTAAAAGCTGCAAACTTGCAGTTACTTTCAGGCTGGCTTCGCGCACCACTTCCAACATTTCCGCCCGGTGCCGGAAAGACTCGTATAACCGGGCATGTTGAATGGCAATGGCGGCATGCCTGGCCAGCATTTGGCCGATGGCAATTTCTTCCTGGATGAAGGGAGAATCTACGGCTCGGACAAACAATTGAACCATCCCCACAGGCTGATTTTGGGAAACCAACAGCGGAACCATCAGCAAACCACCATACCCTACCCGCACCAGGTATTCTTCTTCTGCGGGGGACAGCCCGGGTTTACTTAATAAAACCTGCCGGGGTTGGATAAGCTGCCCAAAAGTAGCAAGCAGTGCGTCTGGATGTTGGGCAAAGGCCGGAACAGAACTGCGCTCCGAATCCAACCAGGTTCCATACTCAAACAGGCCGCTGGTTGGATTGGATAACGATATCAAAACCGCGCTGCACTCAAACAAGCTCAGAAAATGATGGGCAGTTTGACCCAAAATTGTTGCAACCTCAAGGGGTTCAGAAATTTTGGCAACCCCCTCGAGCAGTGCAAACATCTTGCGCGACCAGCGCTGCTGCGACAGAGACAGTTTCTCATCCTTCAACGCCTGGCCCGACTGCTGGATAAACTCGGTCAGGAGTCGCAAATCTTCCAAACTGGCTTCGTTAGACTGCATGCGCAGCAGCGCGGTGGTAAGCTGGCCTAAATTGCCCATAATCAACAATTGGTTAAAAAACACGCTCGAATGGCAAAACTGCAACAGCAGCCCCCAGAGGAGGGGTAAGCAGTTATGCAAAGTGTATACTCAAGACTAGCACTAAATAGATTTTTCGTCAACAAAAAGGGGGCAACCACAGGAGTTTCTTAAAGTCAGAAACTCCTGTGAAAGTCCAGGCGTCACAAGATTTTCCGGTAGAATCTCTTCAATAAGTTTTCGAGTAACTGCTACAATAGGATTATGAACACAACCAACTTGTTTCTCCGGTTTCGTAAAAAAATCCAAGATCTGCTGCCCAAAATCAGCGCAGAACGCCGCGAAGAAGTCAGCCTACAGCTTCAAAACAACTCGCGCCCGGGGTTCGATTTCTTCCTGCTCGTTCTGCTTTCTTCTGTGATTGCCACACAAGGGTTGTTGGTAGATTCAGCGGCGGTCATCATTGGGGCAATGCTGGTGGCACCGCTGATGTCGCCCATCATCGGGATTGGGCTATCGTCCATTACCGGGGAAAGACAAATGCTGCGAAACGCAGTGGCCGCGTTGGTTCGTGGTGCGGGTTTGGCTGTGCTGCTGGCTTTTCTGATTGCCTATTCCAACCAATACCTGCCGTTTGTGGTGCTTGTGCCCGACCTGCTTCCGGGCGAGGTGATTTCACGCGCCCAACCCGGCCCAATTGATATGATTGTGGCCCTGGCTGGAGGAACCGCCGCAGCGTTTGCCCTGTCGATGCCGAACATCTCAGCGGCGCTGCCAGGGGTTGCCATTGCCACCGCCCTGATGCCTCCCTTGTGCACGGTTGGTATCGGACTGGCTTTAGGCCGGTGGGATATTGCCGGAGGCGCACTGCTGCTTTTTCTAACCAACGGCGTTGCAATTGCCTTTGCCTCCAGCCTGGTTTTTTCCGGGTTGGGGTTCCGGCCGCGGTTCCGCAGCGCGAGCGGAAACAGGTCGCTGGGCAACCTGCTCTTTGCAGGGTTTCTCACGCTGGTGCTTTTGGTGCCCCTGACGATTTTCAGCGCCCGTTTCGTGGGCGAAGCCACAGCAACCCGCAGCCAGGAAGAACAAAACGCCAAAATTGATGCGATCTTGCATTCCGAAGTAGGCCGCCTGGCTGAAAATGGCCAGGCGAATACGCGCATCGAAATGGTGAGCTGGCAAATGAATGAAAAAGATGCAGAACTGGAAATTCTGCTCACGGTTCGCACCACCCGCCAACTTTTATACCGGGATGGTGAGCAGCTTCAAAATAACGTTGGCGACAGGCTGCAGCGCGAATTAGGCATCACCGATAAAAAGATATCCATTCTTCTAACCCAAACTCTGGTAGTTCAGCTCGACCCGCGCATTCCGCCAACCGCCACCTCTACCCCCACCCCCACGCAAACCCCCACCAACACACCCACCGTTACGCCAGGGCCAAGCCTGACCCCAACCCACACGCCCACTCAGACCCCAACGAACACGCCCACGGTGCTGCCAACCCACACACCCACGCCCACACGAACCCCCACCAACACACCCACAGCCACCCCAACCCCCGCCCAGGCCCGCGCAACCGGCTACACCCTGCCTGGGCTGCGGCTGCGCCAATCGCCCGGTGGGCCCATTATCGCCACACTGCAGCCCGGCGCGCCGCTCACCGTTCTCTACGGCTCGGTTGTGTTCGAAGGCCTGGTTTGGATTGAAGTTGAAGATACTGAGGGCAGAATTGGATGGATCCCTCAAATTTACCTTTTCCAGGTTACCCTGACACCCACGCGCACCCCAACACCCACCCAAACCCCAAGTGCAACCCCTTCACCTGGGGGTTGATGCGCCAGGTGCCCTTTCGGGCTTTCTCATATACAACTCTAACACGACAGGTATCTTTCTGTAAAACCTGGATGATATAATGCCATCAGGTAAGAACTGCCGAGTCTGTTGGTTTGGCAAGTGAAAAGAGGACGCTATGATGAGATTTGATCGTTTTACCGAGCGGGCACAAGAAGCCGCTCAGCGCGCCGCTGAAATCATTCAGCGCTACGGGCACAATCAGATTGACACCGAGCACATCCTGATGGCGTTAATTGAGCAATCGCAGGGTGTGGTTGGCCAAATTTTGGAAAGGTTAAAAGTTGACCCGGCCAGGGTTCTGGAAAGGTTAGACTATACGCTGCGCACCAGCCCCAAGGCCAGTATCTATGGACGCGGCACCGGGCAAATTTTCATTACCCCCCAGGTAAAGCGGATTATTGACCTGGCAAACGAAGAAGCCAACCGCTTGCGCGACGAGTATATTTCCACGGAACACATCTTCCTGGCCATTCTCAGCGAGCGCAACACCCCGGTTGCCCGGTTGATGGAGGGCGAAGGCGTTACCCGCGAGCGGGTGTATGATGCCATCCAGCAGCTGCGCGGCGGCCAGCGGGTGACCGACCCCCAGGCCGAAACCCGCTTTCGGGTTTTGGAAAAATACTCCCGCGACATGACCGCCGCAGCCAAAGAAGGCAAACTCGACCCGGTGATTGGCCGGGATGCAGAGATTTTGCGGGTAATTCAAATTCTTTCGCGGCGGACGAAGAACAACCCGGTGCTGATTGGCGAAGCTGGCGTGGGCAAAACCGCGATTGTGGAAGGGCTTGCCCAAAAAATTGCCTCGAACGATGTACCCGAAATTTTAAGCGGCAAACGGGTTATCTCGCTGGACTTAAGCGCCATGATTGCTGGCTCTCGCTTTCGCGGCGAGTTTGAAGAGCGCCTGAAGGCTTCGATTGAAGAAGTCCAGCGTTCGGAAGGGGAAATCATCCTCTTTATTGATGAACTGCACACCGTGGTGGGCGCCGGGGCTGCCCAGGGCGCGCTGGATGCTTCCAACATGCTTAAGCCTGCCCTGGCACGCGGCGAACTGCAGTGCGTGGGCGCAACCACGTTGAATGAATACCACAAACACATCGAAAAAGACGCTGCCCTCGAGCGCCGTTTCGCGCCGGTGTATGTTGAAGAACCCAACGTTGAAGACACCATCGAAATGCTGCGCGGCCTGCGCGACCGCTACGAAGCCCATCATAAAGTGCGCTTCTCAGATGATGCGCTGATTGCGGCTGCCCGTCTTTCTGCCCGCTACGTTAGCGACCGCCACCTGCCCGACAAGGCGATTGACCTGATGGACGAAGCCGCAGCCAAGCTGCGCGTGGCGCTGTATTCCCTGCCGCCCGACCTGAAAGCCATGAAATCGGACATTGACCGCCTGCGCGCCGAAGAAGAACAGGCCGGTACCGAACGCAACTACGAACGCGCAGCTCAAAAGAAAGCCGAACGCCTGCGGATTGAAGAGAACTTCAATACCCGCCGCGATCAGTGGGAAGCTGAACACCAGCTCGATGAAATTGTGGATGTGAGCGACATTGCTGAAGTCATTTCGCAGTGGACGGGTGTGCCTACCAGCCAGATGATGGAAACCGAAGCTGAACGCCTGCTGCAAATGGAAGAACGGCTGCACGATTCCGTCATTGGCCAGGATGAAGCCATACACGTCATTTCCGATGCCATCCGCCGCTCGCGCTCTGGCCTTAAAAATCCGCGCCGCCCGATTGGTTCGTTCATCTTTATTGGCCCATCCGGCGTGGGCAAAACCCACCTGGCCAAAGCCCTGGCCAAATTCCTGTTCGACGACGAAGATGCCCTGCTGCGGATTGATATGAGCGAATACCGCGAACAGCACACCGTCTCGCGGTTATTTGGCGCGCCGCCGGGCTACATCGGCTATGAAGAGGGCGGCCAGCTTACCGAAGCCGTGCGCCGCCGCCCATACCGGGTGATTTTGTTTGATGAAATCGAAAAAGCCCACCCTGAAGTTTGGAATGCTTTGCTGCAAATTCTGGATGATGGTCGCCTGACTGACGGTCAGGGTCGGTTGGTAGATTTCCGCAACACCGTGCTGATTATGACCAGCAACCTGGGCACAGAATATGTTTACCGCTCTGGCAGCGTGGGCTTCCTGAAAAGCAGCACCAGTTTTGAAGACCGCCAGGCCGATGAAAAAATTCAAAAAGCCCTCAAAGACGCCTTCCGGCCCGAGTTCCTCAACCGGATTGACGACATCATTACATTCTCCCCACTCTCGCGCGAACAAATGCACGAGATTGTCAGCCTGCAGTTGAAAGACATTCACGAGCGGCTGAGCGATTATGCCATCACCGTCACGCTGACCAAAGAAGCGCGTGAATGGCTGGCCGATGTGGGCTACGACCCAAGCTTTGGCGCACGCCCACTCCAAAGGGCTTTGCAAAAGCATGTGGAAAGCCCGCTTTCCATCCAGCTTTTGGCGGGAGCCTTTGTTCATGGCGATCATATCCTGGTGGACGTGGACCCGGACGGCAGTAAACTGTCTTTCAACAAGGCAGACGAAAAAGTCAAGGTAAAATAACCAACCACGCAACCTTGTGCAAAACAACAACAGCCGCCGGGGCATACAAAAACCCGGCGGCTGTTTCTTGTGCCCTTGAGCAGCTATTTTTCGGCCAGGGTAAGGAACACATCTTCCAGGGAGGGGGTTGAAGGCCGGGCGCTGGCCTCGGGCAGGCCGGCTGCTCGCAAAGCGCTTTCAATCTGGCCGGCTTGCAGGTCCGGGCGAGCAACCACCCGCAGCTGGCTGCCCGCCAGGCCAACTCGAATCACGCCTGGCAGCGTTTGCAGCACTTTCAGCCCAGCCAGTAGGGGTTGGACATTTACCTGCCAGGTGGCACCCTGCAGCACCTGCTCTTTGAGCCGGGCGGGGCGGTCGAAGGCCAGCAGTTTGCCGCTGCGCATAATCCCAACCCGCCCGCAGTAGTTGGCCTCATCCATGTAGTGGGTGGTCACCAAAACCGTCACGCCTTGGGCAGTCAGGGTATAAATCAAATCCCAAAACTGGCGGCGGGCAATCGGGTCCACGCCGCTGGTCGGTTCATCTAAAAATAAAAGGCGCGGCTGGTGAACAAAGGCAGTTGCCAGAGCCAGCCGCTGCCGCCAGCCACTGGAAAGTTCGCTGACCAGCTTATGTTGGACGGCCTGCAAACCCACCCAGGCCAGCACATCCTGCATACGTGCCTGGCTGCGCACCTCATAAATGCCCGCATAAAAAGCCAGGTTTTCAAGCACCGTCAGGTCCTGGTAAAGGGCAAATTTTTGGGACATGTAGCCAACCTGCCTGCGGATTTGTTCTGACTGGCGGGCGATATCCAACCCCAAAACCTGGGCGGTGCCAGAGGTTGGGCGCAGCAGGCCAAGCAGCATCCGAATGGTGGTGGTTTTTCCAGAGCCATTCGGCCCCAGGTAGCCCACCACCTCGCCCTGCTCAACGGTGAAGCTGACCCTGTCTACGGCCGTAAATTCGCCGAAACAACGGGTCAGTTCGTGGGTTTGGATGACAGGCGGTTGGATGCTCATGATTCCACCAGGGCAAGGAAAACATCTTCCAATTCGGGCGGAATGGGGCGCACCCATTCCAGGCAGGCACCAGGGGGCAGGCTGGCGCGCTGCAGGCTGGCGGCCACTGCTTGGGCCTGGCCGGGTTTAACGCGCAGATGGAGCCGGTCGCCAAAGGCCTGAACGGCTTCAACAGCCGGTGCATCTGCCGCGAGCGAACGTAAAGCCCCCAGAGGGCTGCCGCTCACCTCCAAAATTCGGCCATCCAACAGCCCCAACAAAGCGGTGGGTGTATCTTCCAGCAAGATTGCCCCACCGCGCATAAAGCCAATGCGCTGGCAGCGAACCGCCTCATCCATGTAGGGGGTGCTGACCACCATGGCAATAGATTCCTGAGAAGCCAGGCGAATGATGAGCTGCCAGAAATCCTGGCGGGTAACGGGGTCTACCCCGGTGGTGGGTTCATCTAACAGCAGCACCGCTGGCTGGTGCACCAGGGCGGCAGCCAGGCCCAGCTTTTGCTTCATGCCGCCCGAAAGCTGCCCGGCAAGGCGCGCTTTGAAATCCGCCAGGCCCACAAAGTCGAGGATTTCCATGCAGCGCTGCAGCCAGGAGGCTTTTGGCATGCTGCGCACTTCGGCAAAAAAGCGGATGTTCTCCAACACCGTCAGGTCTTCATAAAGGGAAAACCGCTGAGAAAGGTAGCCAATATGGGCGCGGGCCTGCTCGAGGTGGGTGGCGAGGTCCAACCCGCGGATGACCACCCGCCCCTGACCGGGGCGCAGCGCGCCGCACAACAGGCGCAGCATGGTGGTTTTGCCTGCGCCATCCGGCCCAACCAGGCCGTAAATTTGACCTGGGGCAACGCAAATATCCACCCCGCGCACAGCGGAGAGACTGCCAAAGTTTTTGTAGAGTCCATGAGCCTCAATGGCGTACTGCATCTGCTTTCCTTCCCCGGTCAGGGTTCAAAGACCACATCCGCTGGCATACCCGGCTTCAGCCGGCCCGCCGGGCTTTGCACAGACAGTTGGATGGCAAACACGGTGGTCTGGCGGCCTTCCAGGGTTTGCACATTGCGCGGGGTAAATTCGGCCTGGTTGGCAATTTGCACCACCACTGCCGCAAAGCGTTCACCCGGGAAAGAATCCACCGATACAAAGGCCGCCTGACCCAGGCGTACCTCGCCATAGCGATTTTCGGGAATGTAGATGGTGATGGTCAGGTTGGCCAGGTCTGCCAGCGAGAGCAGGGGTGCGCCAGGCATGGCAATTTCGCCCGGCTCCACCAGGCGAGCCATAATCACACCGTCCATGGGGGCGAGCAGTTGGGTCCTGGCAAGCTGAACAGCCAGGATGTCCAGGCTGGCCTGGGCAGTTTCCACCTGGGCGCGGGCTACGGCAAGCTGTTCTTCGGTGGGAGCGGGTGCAAGCGCCAGGGAAAGCTGGGCCACCGCCAGTTCGAGCCGGGCCTGGGCCAGCGCCAGGGCGTCGGGGTCGGGTCTGGCAGGGGCATCTGCCGGACCTAACCGGGCCAGGGCATCTTCAGCCGCGGCTTGCTTTGCCTTGGCCAGCGCCAGGTTGGCTTTGGCCAGGGCCACATCTTCGGCATTGGTTTTTTCTTTGAGGGTTTCGAAAAGGCGGTTGGCAGCATCGGATTCTTGCTGCGCCTGAGCCAGGGCAGCCAGACGAGCGGCCCGCAGCGGGTCGTCTTCGGCGCGGCTGGCCAGGGCGTCGAACGCTTCCTGGGCGGCGGCCAGGTTTTCACCGGCAAGAATCGTGGCAGCCAGGGCAGCATCGCGTTCGGCCTGGTAGCTTTTGGCCTCGGCGTTCGCCAGGGCAGCTTCGGCATCTTTCACGCTTTTTTGGGCGGAAGCCAGGGCAAGTTCGGCCTGAGCCCTGGCCTGGGCTGCATTGCGCTCCAGGGCATCCAGAGCCTGCCGGGCAGCTTCCAGTTCGAGGGCGGCTGCTGCTGAAGCGGCCGCTTGCTGTTCGCGAGTTTTGCCAGCGGCCAACAAATCGTAGCTGGCCTGGGCGGTCTTAAGGGCCGCAGCGGCCTGGTTATATTGGGCTCGGAGCAAAGTATCGTCCAGGCGGGCCAAAACCTCACCAGACTGTACACTGGCTCCTTTTTCAACCGACACTGCTGTCACTCGACCGCCGGTTTCGAGCGAAAGGTTTAAGTCAACCGCTTCAATAGTGCCCGAAGCTTGCAGCGGCCCGTTGGTTTCCTGATTTAAAGAAAGCAGGTAATAGATGGCCAGGCCAATGATTGCCAGGAAAATAACCAGGGGAATAATGCGTATCATTTTTTGCTTCATACGAACAAAACCTCCAAAGAACAGACTGGGTTAATCCAGGCGCTTGCGAAAGCGCAAGGCGGCAGTAGTCATCAGAACCACGCCAAAAATGGCCAATGCGGTAATGTCAAACTGCAATTCAGCCGCCCCAACACCTTTGAGCAGCAAAGAACGGATGATGCTGAGGTAATAGCGCAGCGGCATGAGGTACGAAATCCACTGCAGTACTTTGGGCATGGCTTCAATGGGAAAGAAAAAACCAGACAAGAAAATGGAAGGCAGCAGTGTCATCCAAACCGTGAGCATGGCTTCCTGCTGGGTGTTGGCAATGGTGGAGGCCAGCAGGCCAATTCCCAGGCTGCTGACCAGAAACAAAGCCGAGAGCCCTAAAATGAGCCAGAGACTGCCCCGCACAGGCACACCAAACCACCACGAACCGACCACCAGAATCTCGATGGTGTTGACCAGGGCGAGAATGACATAGGGCAGGAGTTTGCCAACCATCAATTCCCAGGGCCGAATGGGGGTAACGATGAGCTGCTCAATCGTGCCGCGTTCACGCTCGCGCACAATGGCGGTTGCCGTGAGAATGGATGTAATGGCGAACAAAATCATGCCAATGATGCCGGGTACCATAAAATAGGCGTCCACTAAATCGGGGTTATACCAGACCTGGGTGCGCACTTCGAGCGGCAGCCCCCCCAGGCGCGCTCCGCCAGCGCGCTGCAGCCGTTCGATCTGAATCTCGGTAGCGTGAGCCTGGCCAATCAGCTGAGCAGCAGAAAGGGCGGTGGCCGCCACAGATGGGTCGGAACCGTCAAACACAAACATCACTTCTGCCTTCCCTCCACCCAAAATATCCTGGCTGTAGTCATTGGGAATCACCAGGCCCACCCGAGCCTTGCCCGTTTCAATCAGGGTGCGAATCTCGGCTTCGGAACCGGCGGTATAGGCAATGGCAAAGTAATCAGCGGTTTGATAGGCTTCCAGCAAAGCCCGCGACTGGGGGCTGCGGTCCTGGTCGAACACAGCCAGGGGAACATTACGCACATCGCTGGTGGCGGCATAACCCAACAAAAACAACTGCACAATCGGAATCACCAAAATAAGAACCAGGGTGCGCGGGTCTCGGAAAATTTGGATGAACTCTTTGCGAATCAAAGAACGCAAACGCATGGGGGTTACTCCTTTTCGAGGATACCATTTAAGAAAATGTCCACCATGGCTCGCGCCGAGGCAGCCGAACCTTCGGGGAGTAAAGGCCTGGAGAGGATGTGTTCATTGATGGCGTAAGCCAGCAGAAGCCCAATGAACATCTGCATAATGACCGGGACAGGGATTGGGCGCAGTTGGGGGTGAGCGTGGTTAATCCGCTGCAGTGCGGCGGCTAACTGGGGGGCAATTTTATTGAAAATGGCTGGCAGGTGCTTGCCTCGAAATTCAACCATTTCAATAAAAGCCAGGTTCATCAGTTCCGGGTGTTCTTGCAGGGCCTGTTGGACGCGGGCAAAGGCTTCATAAGCAAATTCTTCAACCCCACCGTTCTCCGCTTCTAGCAAAAGGGGAAGAATGGTATGGTAAGGGTGATACTGGTCGAGCACTTCGGCGAAAATTTGCTCTTTGCTTGAAAAATGGTTGTAAATGCCGCCCAGGGCAATTCCGGCGGCAGCGGCAATTTGGCGCATGGAAGTGGCATGGTAGCCCTGGGTGATGAAAAGCGGGTAAGCGGCCTGGCGAATGGCTGCCTGGGTCAATTCACCTTTGGAAAAAGGGGGGGAATTGGTCATGGGCGCCTCCAAATTGGCGTATAAACGAACGTTCGTTCATTTATACTTAATTATATACAAATCGGAAACCCTGTCAATCGGATTTCTTCATCCAGAGCAAGTTTTTTTGGGGTTCATTCCAAAGGGTGGAGCCGGGAATCTTTTATGGTAGTGGGGGAAAGGTTTGCTGGCTGCTGCGCTTGCCGCCCGTGGCGGTTCGAAACAATCCAAATGGGAAATCAGAATGATGGCATCGTCAGGCAAGCGGCCAGAGAAGCGGCACCAACACCAGGGCAAGCAAAAAAATTACAATCGTCAGCAAGAAGCCAACCTTGAGAAAATCAAAGAAGCGGTATCGCCCCAAGCCATAAACAATGATACAGGCGGGTTCCAGTGGGGTGATGAAGGAAGTACTGGCGGCAATCGCGATCATCATAGCAAAAGTACGCGGGTTTAGGTCCAACTGAAGGGCAGCCTGGATGGCTACCGGAAGCACCACTGCGGCTGCGGCCTGGTTTGACATGGGCTGGGTAAGCAACACGGTTAGCAGGAAAAAGCCGCCTAAAATCCAAAGCGGGTTGGCGTTTTGGGCTGCCTGGACAATGAGCCCGGCCAGGTACCGCGCTGCGCCGGTACTTTCCATGGCCACACCAAACGCCAGCATGCAGCTGATCAGAATCACGGCTTTCCACTCTACCTCCCGATAGGCCTCCTCAGGGGTAATCACCCGAAACACAAAGGATGCGAATGCCCCCGTGAGCATTGCCACAGGTAGAGAAACCAACCCCGAAACCCCCAAAACCAAAGCCGCCACAAAAATCGCAACGGCCTGCCAGGCCCGGTTTGTTTTTGGGATGGGGCTTTCCAGCGTGCCCATCATGCGAAAGGCGTTGTTTCTTTCCAAAGAAGAAAGGGTTGCCGGAGAGCCCTGGACGAGCAGTACATCCCCCATTTGGAGGGGAACCTGGCTGATTTTGCGGTGAATGGTGCCTTCATGGCGGTTAATGGCCAACACCTGGAGGCCGTAGCGATCGCGCAAACCCAACCCCACCAGGCGGCGGCCAATTAAAGGCGAACGGGGCAGCAAGATGACTTCGGCAAGCTGCATTTCTTTGGTTTGCAAGTCCGGGTCTGAAAGGGCGACTTCACCCGAAAAACGAGCGCCCAGGGCATCGGTGATGCGCAAAATCTGGTCGCGTTGGCCTTCAATCAGTAGTTCATCCCCGGCACTTAAAACAAAATCCGACTTGGGTGCCATGAACACTTCATCACTGCGCTGAATGCGCAAAATGGTTAAATCCAAATCGCGCCCAAGGTTGGCCTGGATAAGGCTTTTGCCATTGAGGGGAGAGTTGGGCAAAAGCTCAAGCTCAGCCACAAAGGGGCGCAGGTTAAAGCCTTCGGTCAGTTCATCGCTGGGAGGCACCCGGTCCGGAACCAACCTGCTTCCAATGAACATCATAAACACAATGCCAAGGAACAAAATGGGCAGACCCACAGGGGTAAGTTCCAGGACCCCCATCGGCGCCAGGCCATACTGGGTCATCAGGCCGCTGACGACAATGTTGGTAGAAGTACTGATGAGGGTAACCGAGCTGGCCAGGATGGTGGCGAAAGCCAGGGGCATGAGCAGGCGGGAGGGGCTAATTTTCATGCGCCGCGCCAGGCCCATTACGATGGGTACAAAAAAAGCCGTGGCTGCAGTGTTGCTAATTAAGGAACTCAGCCCGGCGCCTGCCGCCATGACCGTTAGCAATGCCTGGGGTGGACGCTCTGAAACCCGGCCAATGAGCAGCCGCCCGGCGAGTTCAATCACCCCGGCGCGCGCCAACGCTGCCGTAAGAATGAACAACCCCAAAATCATGATGGCCGTTTCACTGCCAAAACCAGCAAAAGCCTGCTCAGGAGTCAGCAGCCCGGTAAACATCAAGGCCAGGACGAGACCCAGGGCAACCACATCCACTGCAATCCATTCAAAAGAAAACAGCAGCAAGGCAATGCCGATAATCACCAGGAGGGTAATGATTTCAGGGGTCATAACCAAGAAAAAAGATCATGATTCATCTCAACAAAACTTGCCCATTCCTTGGAAAGGCACAAGAACACTGCGCACACCTGCTCCACCAGTGGGTTAAGCCTGATTTTCGCCAGGGAAACTGAAGTTAACCCATTATACAAGGAAAACGCCCAAACCCTGTAACCAAAACCCCAGTTTTGCATCTAATGGAATGACAAAATAATACAGAAACCTTTTGTTTAGGAGAACGAAACACAATGGAAATGATTATTGACTTCCCAGGCGGCGCAAAAGTAGACGCTCATTTTGGCGAATTCACGGTTCGCACCGACCAGCCCTACATGGGCGGCGGCGACAACTCGGCCCCCACCCCTTTTGCCACCTTCCTGGCGTCCATTGGTACCTGCGCTGGAATTTACGTATTAGGCTTTTGCCAGCAGCGCGGCATCTCCACCGAGGGCATCCGGATTGTGCAGCGCATGTACACCGATCCATTCACCCGCCTGGTGGGCAAAGTGCAGCTAGAAATTCAAGTTCCCCCCACTTTCCCGGAAAAATATCGCGATTCTGTGGTGCGCGCCGCAGAGCTGTGTGCTGTGAAGAAACACTTCGAGCACCCCCCAAAATTTGAGATTCTGACCCAAACCGTAGAAGCGGTTTAGTCGGTTTCACATTTCAACCTCCTTTGGGAAACAAAGCGTTGGCGGGTTACCAGCGCTTTGTTTCTTTAAGGGGAACTGGTCTGCCCCGCCCCAGGCTTTGGGGTAGGGAACAGAACCGGCGGACTGACGTTCCAGGGGGCTGGGTAAGGTGTAATCTTTAAGGACAAAAAACCTGGATCAGCCCCCAACGCCCATTGGTCAGCCAGGCCAGGTCGGCCTGGGGCTGGGCGGCAAGTTGGGCAGCAGTGAGGCCAACCACGATTTCGGATTTGCAGGTACGGAGGGCGGCGAGCGCAGTGGGAAAGTAACCAACCACCTCGGGGAACGGCAGGGTAAAAGGCCAGTGGCGGTCGCCCAGCAGGCGGCGGTAGTTGGCGTCGCCTTTACTGAACACCACGCGAGCGCCGGCCAGTGCGCTGTGCAGCGAAAGGGGCATTTCCCAGGCCGGCCAGGGGGATGTCCAAAAATAGTCAGCTTCCAACCTCAGCCGGCCAGCAGCCAGGTACCCGGCTAACCGAACACCACTGGCTTGCAGGGCGGGGTGGGCATCGGCAGCCATTGCCTGCACCGTTGACTCGACATCGTTAGGAACAGCATCGGAAACAAAGGTGGGGTGCGGCTTAAGGTGAAAAACCACCCGGTGCGCACAGTCAGTAGAGAGCAGATAATCTGCCAGAAATAAATCGGTCACCAATTCGGCGCCGGCATTGTCGGCCAGGATGGCAACCAGATCCTGTGAGCCGCTCCCGCCCAGGCGCCCCACAATGGCCTGGCTGTCATCCACCAGCAGGTGCGACTGTGCCTGGGCCAGGTTGGTATGGTCGGGTTTTTGGTCTGAGGCAGTGGGCCACAGGCTTAAATCGGCCTGGTTTGCCCATAAATCCGCTTTCAGCAGTTCAACAAAATGCGCCGGGTTCCAGCCATCTGCCAGCCCATGCGCAACCTGGCTGGCAAGGCTGCGGGCAGACAGCCAAAAAGCGGACAACCCCGCCTGTTTTTCTGCCTGGTAAGGATCGTACCCCTGCCCGGGGCCGGGTTTAAAGTAGCCAGTGATGGCCAACAGCCGCCGGTAGAAGTAGGTTTCGGCAAAAAACCAGGGAACCTCCAACCAGGAAAGACCTGCATAAGGAGCAATGGCTGCCTGCCATTCGCCTTCATCCGGAGCATTTGGATCTTCAAAAAAGGAAATTAGCCCGTTGGGAATCTCCTCCACTAGGCGAGTTAAGTCATGCCGGACGGCGAGAGGAAAAACTGCAGCGTTCTCGGCAAGAATGCGCCTGCCTATGCCAGGCAGGCGCACAGCCACCGAATGGTGGGTGAAAGTTCCGGTTTCAACCCCGCGCAGCGGCGGCGGTATCGGGGTCAGCAGATGTTCACGGGCCAATATAGGTACCTGCAGGGATGCGGGCTCCTTTGGGGATAATCACAATGCCCTCACGCACGTAGAAGTATTCTTCGTTGATTTCTGCAACCTCACGGGGGAAGGGTTTTATGGTTACGCCTTCGCCAATAAACACATTTTTATCCACAATTGCACCTTCAATATGGACATTTGAACTGATGCCAATCACATTTTCGCCGCGTTTGCGGTCTTCATTATAATAGTCATTCCCCATGAGGATGGAATTGACGATCGTAGCATCATCAGCAATTTCACTGCGCAGGCCAACCACTGAACCAAAAATCCGGGCTTTGCCAATCCGGCAGCCATCCGCAAGCAAGACATTTTCCATTTGAGCACCTTTGATGCTGCTGCCGGGTAGAAAACGGGCGCGGGTATAAATTGGGCCGAGTTTCGAATGAAACTCGAAAGGCGGGTTGGCTTCGGCCAGGCGCAGGTTGGTTTCGTAAAAGGAGCGAATGGTCCCAATATCTTCCCAATAACCATTGAACTGGTAGCCAAACACCCGGTGGGTTTGAATGGCGGTGGGGATGACATGCTTGCCAAAATCATCGTACGAGGTGTTTTCAATCAGGTCAATCAGGGTGTCCATATTGAACATGTAAATCCCCATGGAGCCCAGGTAGGGGCGTTCGGGGTCATCCAGGCTTACCAGGGATTTGAGCACAGCCGGGTCGGTGGGTTTTTCAACAAAATTGGTGATGCGGCCATCAGAATCCTGGTGAAGAATGCCAAAACCTGAAGCGTCTGTTGCACGCACAGGCTGGACTGCAACGGTGACATCGGCTGCATTTTCCCAATGGTAGCGGGCAAGCTGCTGGTAGTCCATGCGGTACAGGTGGTCGCCACCGAGGATGATGACATACTCCAGGCGGGTGGATTTGATTTCAAGAAGCTGCTTGCGCACTGCATCGGCAGTGCCCTGGTACCAGTTTTTGTTTTCGGGGGTTTGCTCTGCCGCCCAAATTTGGACCCAGCCGCGGTGAAAGGCGTCGAAATTGTAGGTGCGGGTGATGTGCCTGTGGAGCGATACCGAGTTGAATTGGGTGAGGACGGCAATCCGGCTGATGGAGGAGTTGATGCAGTTGCTGATGGGAATATCAATCAGGCGATATTTTCCGGCAACCGGAACGGCTGGCTTGGAGCGCTCTGAAGTAAGGGGGAATAAACGGCTGCCTGCGCCGCCTCCTAAAATGACTGCCAGGACACTGTTAATACTGGGCATATGGAACTCCTTTGGTTGAGTATTCAAAAAAGGTTCGGGCGGGGAACACCCGCTCGAACCTTTGTTTTGGGCAGGTGCCGAAGGTGGGAATCGAACCCACATTCCTTACGGAACACGATTTTGAGTCGCGCGCGTCTGCCTATTCCGCCACTTCGGCGTGTGGTCTTAGTATACCAAAAGAATATAAATTGCAAAGAGGGAAACGCCCAGGACTTTCTGAATCTCTGAAAGCGCTGGGGGATTATTACACCCCCACCCCCTCAATCCCCCACCCCAGGCCGAGGCGGGGGACTTTAAGAGAAATTTTGGATTACCAGCAGGCCGCTTTCGCCTGGCCTGCTGGTAATCCGAGGGTTAGGATTTTAGAAGTACGCCTGTCAGGCATTGGATGGTTAAAAAGCCGGTCAGCGAGGTTTTGCCCCAACCACTGTGAACAACGTGTCTTCTGGGCAGGCGGGGTCAAAGGTGAATTCGCTGTATAAGTGTACATCCACCAGGCCAGCCTGTTCAAACAAGTTTCGGGCCTGGGCCTGGGTGTAGGAGCGGGTGGCAGGGGAGCGGCTGTGTTGTTCTTCAGCCACCACTTTGCCATCCACAATCATCTGATAGAGGTCTTCGGTGTGTTCGCATTCCACGGCCGGGTCGTAGCGCCAGCGGGCCACCCGCCGGAAAAGCACCCCATCGGATTCACGCACTGCACTGCGCTCGAACTCACCTTCCAGTGGGTCCCCTTCGTTCCAGAGGGTCATGATGGGTGCAGCCAGAAGCCCACCGGGCTCCAGGTGGGCAGCCAGCCGAGCCATGGCACGCGAGACTTTTTCGGGTTCGATGACCAATTGAAGAGAACTGGACGGCACAAGAATGGTGCGATATTTGCGGGGCAAGGCCAGCGTTTCCATATACTGCTCGTAAAGCCGGGGTTCGGGCAGGCCCAGGCTGGCGGCTTTTTGCCGGCAAAGCGCCAACATTTCAGGGGAGTTATCCACCCCATCGATGTCGATACCTTGCCCGGCAAAATCCACCAACAGCCGCCCCGTGCCACAGCCCACGTCCAACACGGGCTGGCCGTTTTGGACGATCAGATCCAGGAACATGAAGCGGTCTGCCCATTTCGAGGTGTCGCCTCGCAGGACGTCCCAGGCTTGGGCCATCAGGCCGCGATATTCATAGGTGGGTTGCATAAACCTCTTCTCCGATTCTAAAATTCAGGGGATTACAAATTTAAAAAGCCGCTTGCATTCTCGAGGAAAGCCGACAGCACCTTGTGAAAATCCGGCGGCTGATTGCGCCTGGCAGCATCCAGGGCATGGAGTTCAGCGCGAACTACAACCGGCAAACGCTCTTCGGCCAACAAAAGACTGAGCCCCTGGGCAATGGCTGCTGAACGATCCGGCCGGGCTGCCAGCAGCCTGGCGGCTTGCTGAAAAACCATCCCTAAAGCAGGGATGTCAAAGGGTTCAACCAGAAAATGGTTGAGCAGCCAAACCAGCTGGCTGTACGGCAGGTTGTTGGCCAGGGAGAGTTCGATGATTTCTAGCTCTGGAGCAGGCTGCTCCATAATTTGCTGGTCTGCCCAGGCAATTACATCGCGTGGTTCAATCAAACCGGTCACGAGTGCCATACGGAAATAGCGCAGTTGGGTTTGGTGGGCAAGCGATAACGCCATAAAGCGGCCTCGACCTGTCAACCCGCCAGGGAGCGAATGGCACCAGCCAACGCAGGGTTTACGGGGAAATGGTGCTCTAGAAACGCCAGGATGGCCAGGGCCGATTCGCGGTTGTGCATATACCCTTGCAGCATTTCAGGCAGCAAAACGGCTATACCCGGAAAGCGCTTTTCAAAACGGCGTTCGGGCGAGAAGGCATCAGGCAATCCGGGTTGTGGGGTTTCTATCTCCCCGGTAAGCTCCAACACCCGGTCGAGGGCGAAATGTTGGATGAAGCGCATGCCAACCAGCTTTTCGCCGCGGCGGTCGCGCGCCAGGCCGACCAAAAGGTTGGTCAGCGCTTCCCCCACAATCCATTCGCTCGAACGCCGCCCGCCCCCAGCCGGCAAAACCCGAGGCGCCAATTGACTCGCATCTACACCAGGGCGATGCCAGACCACCCGGCCAGGGGTAAATGGAATGGGTTCAAGTTCCGCCAATTCAAAAACGGCAAACTCACAAAAAACCCCATCCTCGTAGAGCAGTTTATAACCGTCCGCCGTGTTTTTAAACTTAAAGGCTACGGGTCCAGCCGCAGTCAACCAGTACAGGTCATCCAGGTAGCGCTGTTTAGCGCCGGTTTCCACCACAGCAAAAAAATCGAGGTCAGAAAATTCATCCAGCCTTTCCAACTCCAGCCCAACAGACCCCAGGCCCAGCAAAGCCAGGGCGTGCCCGCTTTGCTCAAGCGAACGGCCAATTTGATCCAAACGGTTTAAAAGCAATTCGGGTGAGGGCAATTGAACAACTCCATTTCAGTTAACCACGCCAGGGCGGCGGCTGCACAGCTGCCTAATTATAACAAATCACAAAATAGGGATGAGGGTTGGGGGTTGGGAATGGATGAAATATCAACATTTGCGCGCACCCTTTCAATTGCCCTCGATGGGTATCCGTTGCTCATATTGTATAATGAGATTATGGATTCACCTGAAATTATGGCTTGGTTGATGCAGGACGACCCGGCGATACGCTGGCAAGTTCAGCGCGATTTGCTGGGCGAGCCTGAAGAAAATTTCGGGGTCGAACGGGCCAGGGTGGCTTTAGAAGGTTGGGGGAAGCGCCTGCTGGCACTGCAAAACCCCACCGGCCTGTGGGAACACAGCAAAGCCAACGGCCTGTATTCCCCCAAGTGGACTTCCACCCACTACACCCTATTGGAACTGCGACACCTGGGCCTGCCCCCCGGCAATCCCCAGGCACTGCGTGCCTGTGCCTTGTTCTGGCAAAATGGACTGGAGCGGGATGGCGGCATTAACCTGTTTAAAAGCCTGGATTACAGCGAAACCTGTATCAACGGGATGCTGCTGGCAATCTTTTCATATTTTAAATATCCCGATGAGCGGGTTCATTCGATTGCGGGGTTTTTGCTGGGTGAGCAGATGGCCGATGGCGGGTGGAACTGCCAAAAAGTGAACGGAGCAACCCATAGTTCTTTTCACACAACCCTGTCTGTATTAGAAGGGCTGGCCGAATACCGGCAGACATACCCCAATGAAGGCGCAAAAACCATGGCCGCTGCCAACCGGGCCCATGAATTTCTGCTGCTCCACCGGCTGCTCTATTCGCACCGCACCGGGGAAGTGTTTGACCCCAAAATGATGCGCATACACTTTCCACCGCGCTGGCGCTACGATTTTCTGCGCGTATTGGACTATTTCCAATCCATTGGCCTGCCCAGGGATGAGCGGATGGCGGATGCCATCCAGCTTTTGTTGGAAAAACGCAGCCAGAATGGCCGCTGGATGGCCTACACCCCATGGGCGGGGCGCATGCACTTTGAAATGGAAGCGCCAGGCACACCCAGCCGCTGGAACACCCTGCGGGCGCTGCGCGTTTTAAAATGGTGGGGAAAGCCCTAGCCCCCACCCCACTCGTACAACACATCCGGACAATTTTCTTCGTTCTGGCTGCCATCGCCAAAGGCAATGGCTGTAAACCCGTGCCGCTCGTAAAAACGGCGCGCATCCATGTTCTGCTGGAAAGTATACAGGCGAATTGGCGCTCCTAGCACCGCTTTGGCTTGCAGAACCAGCGCCGTACCTGCACCTTGCCCGGTATACAGCGGGTGCAGGTACAACTGGTCAATCCATCCAACCGCCCCTTCGCGGCTGAGCGCCATAAACCCAACCAGGGTTTCCCCAAACCAGGCTGTCGTCACCCCTCCGCCGGGGAGCAAATATTCCCTCACCCAGCCCTGCACCGCTTCATCGGAATGCGCCAGGGGGGCGTAAGGTAGGAACGTTTTACGCGATGCAAGGTAAATTGTGCTGATGGCATCGGCATCTTCCAGGGCTGATGGGCGCAAATAAAGGCTATTCAACAAACCCGCCTGATTCGGCTTCATCCAGCACAGCCAGGATGGTGGCCACCAGCGCCCTGGCGGATTCGGCAGTCAGTTCCACGGCCACCCGCGCCCCGGGGCTAATGGCTTCGTTGACAAAATCAATATTCAGGGCGTGTTCGTAGGGGGCATCAAAGGGGTGGTCGTAGGAAATATTGGCCTGGTTGACATGGAACCAGCCGCTGGCAGCCTTGCCGCTGCCAGTTACGGTTACTTTTTGAGAAATCATTGTACACATGAAATCACCTCATGCAGATTGTAAATATTTAGACAGAAAGGCCCAAATCTTATTCCAGCCATCCACAGCCTGTTCCTGGCGGTAGTTGGGCCGGTTGTGGTAGAAAAAGCCATGCCCGGCATTGGGATACATGTGGAATTCGTAGGTTTTGCCATGCGCCTTTAAGGCCTCCTCGTGCTGGGCCACCTGTTCAGGCGTTGGGCTGCGGTCTTCTGCGCCAAAAAGGCCCAAAATTGGGCAGGGCAAATCGGGGGTATAGTCCAGCGGTGCCACGGGCTGGCGCGGGCTCAACTCCTGAGCCGACATGACCACCCGCCCGCCCCAGCAGTCCACAATAGCAGAAAAACCCGGAATAAGGCAGGCTGCCAGGTAGGCATGGCGCCCGCCAGAACAAGTGCCAAACACACCCGTCTTGCCATTCCCGTACGGCAGGGCTTTCAAAAAGGCAAGCGCCCCAGCCACATCGCCCAACACCTGCTCATCGGCCACACCGCCATCGGCACGCACCTTTGCAGCCACGTCTTCAGGCGAGCCATGCCCTGCCCGGTAGTACAGGTTGGGCGAAATGGTCGCATACCCGTGATAGGCAAACTTGTGGGTGATTTCACGGTACCACTCATCCCATCCCGGCATATGATGAATGAGCACCATGGTTGGATAAGGTCCGGAACCAAGCGGCCGGGCATAATATGCATTGATCCAATCGCCTGCATGGCCTTGAACCATCACGGTTTCCGCCAACATCCCCTGGTATTGATGGGTTTGATACATGGTTTTACCTCCTGCGTTTTTTTTTGATTGTATCATGACGACAGCAGAAAGAATCCTCAGTCGCTGCGCTCCTTCAGGGGTGAGAGCCCAGAACGGCGTATGGGCGGTTTGCCAGGCAGGTTTCGACGGATTGTGCCATGCCTACGGCATTGGCATCCTGGCAGGGCCGGGTTCAATCATCATGCCGCCCCAGCGGGGTAGCGGAGCACGGTTGAAACCGTGAGTACAAGGAAATGGAGGTTTTGCCTCAAGCCCGCAGGGCTGGCATGAGTATAGGAAATGCCCTGGTGAGGTCGAAAATTGGGAACCGAATATCCTGACACCTTCTTCGGGCATTTTTTTGCTTATTTGAGTCAAAATCAAGCCAAATCCTGGGTATAATCTCTTTATCTCTTCTTAAGGTTTGGTCACCTCGATTGACCTTGGGTATTTATTTCCATGGGTATATTGCCTGAAATCCTGATTGTTCTTTTGTTAATTAGCATCAACGGCCTGTTTGCATTGTCTGAGATGGCGGTGGTCTCTGCCAGAAAAACCCGGCTGCAGCAGCGCGCCGAAGATGGCGACAAAGGTGCAGAAGCTGCACTCGCCCTTTCACAAGACCCAAGCCGATTTTTGTCCACCATCCAGGTTGGCATCACCCTGATTGGCATCCTCAGCGGTGCATTCGGTGGGGCCACCATTGCCCAATCTCTTGCCAGCCTGCTGGAACCCATCCCATGGTTGGCTGAGTATGCCAATGCCCTGGCGGTTGGGATTGTGGTCATTGTCATCACCTTTCTTTCGCTCATCATTGGCGAACTGGTGCCCAAGCGGGTTGCGCTCAATAACGCCGAATCCATCTCCTCCAGAATTGCTGCCCCAATGAATACGCTCTCGCGCCTGGCTTCCCCAATTGTTTCGTTCTTGAGCGGGTCTACAGAAGTCGTGCTGCGCATTTTGGGAATCAAGCCATCCAGCGACCCCGAAGTCACCGAAGAAGAAATCAAGATGATGATTGTCCAGGGCGCCCAGCTTGGGGTATTCGAAGAAACCGAGCAGGAGATTGTGGAACGCGTTTTTCGATTAGGAGACCGCCGGGCCAGCTCGCTGATGGTGTATCGAACCGATATCGTTCTGCTGGATATTCAAAACTCCCCTGAAGTTAACCTTCAAAAAATTGTAGACTCTGGCTATTCCCGCTTCCCGGTGTGCAACGGCAGCCCGGATGAGGTGTTGGGCATCATCCAGGTAAAGGACCTGTTTGCCCAACAACAGGCCTGCGAACCCCTGGATTTGGAATCCATCATCCAACCCGCGTTGTTCATCCCCGAAGCCATGCCTGCGCTTCGCCTGCTGGAATATTTACGCGAAAAGAAAAGTCACCTGGCCCTGGTCATTGACGAATTTGGCGGATTGATTGGCCTGGTGACCATCAATGATATCCTTGAAGCCATTGTTGGGGACATTCCCACAATGGACGATAAGGTGTACGATAGTGAAATTGTCGAGCGTGAGGATGGCTCTTACCTGCTTTCGGGAACCTTGTCCACAGAAGAACTGCGCGATTTGTTGGATTTAGACAACCTGCCCGAAGAAGAAGAGGTGGGCTATGAGACTCTCGGGGGAATGCTCATGTCGGAAATTGGGCACATTCCTTCCACCGGAGATGTGATTCACTGGCAAAACTGGCGTTTTGAAGTAGTGGACATGGATGGCTACCGGGTGGATAAAGTTTTGGTTACACAAGAACAAAATTGACCTTGACAGATTCCCCTCAAACAAGTAAACTTGCGCCCAATGGTTTCAGCCTTTGAGTTCCCTCGCTCCCGTCGTAAGCAGCCGGCTTCTGTCCGAGAAGTACGGGTGCTCAACATTGGATGACCCAGCAAACCAGGTATAGATCGTTCATTCCAATTGTGATTACAAGCCCTTCTTCTCGGAGAAGGGCTTTATTTTTTGATATAGAGGAGTTCGCATGCAAACAAAAACCACACCCCAAGTGAAAAAGGTTGTCCTGGCTTATTCGGGCGGGCTGGACACCTCCGTCATTGTGCCCTGGCTGAAGGAAAATTATGGCTGTGAGGTCATTTGCTTTTGTGCGGACCTGGGGCAAAGCGATGAAGACCTATCGATGCTGGAAGGCAAAGCCCTTGCCAGCGGCGCCAGCCACTTCGTCTTACATGATATGAAAGAAGAGCTGGCGACAGATTACCTGTTCCCCATGCTCAAAGCGGGCGCAGTGTACGAACGAAAATACCTCCTGGGGACATCCGTCGCCCGGCCCCTGATTGCCGCCCACCTGGTGGATGTTGCCCACCAGTTTGGCGCCGATGACGGGGCACCCGGCGCAACCGGCAAAGGCAACGCCCAGGTGCGCTTTGAGCTAACGGTGATGGCCCTGGACCCCCGCTTAAAAATTATTGCCCCGTGGCGAGAGTGGGACATTCGCTCCCGCGAAGATGCCATTGCCTACGCAGCGCGCTACAACATCCCGGTCACTGCCACCGTCAAATCCATTTACAGCCGCGACTCCAACTTGTGGCACATCTCCCACGAAGGCGGGCTGCTGGAAAACCCCTGGAACGAACCTGAAGAACCCATGTACCAGATCAGCGCTGCCCCTGAAAATGCCCCTGAAAGACCTACCTATGTAGAAATTGAATTTGAATCGGGCACCCCCGTTGCCGTGAACGGCGAAAGGATGTCGCCGGCATCCTTAATTGGCTACCTGAACAAAATTGGCGGCGCCCATGGGGTTGGCCGGGTGGACCTTGTGGAAAACCGGTTGGTGGGCATGAAGTCGCACGGGGTTTATGAAACCCCTGGCGGCTCCATTTTGATGGCTGCCCATCGCGAGTTGGAATCCCTGGTGATTGACCACGAAACCATGCATTTCAAGGATATTGTGGCTTTGAAATATGCCGAGCTGATCTACAACGGCCTGTGGTTCACACCCTTGCGCGAGGCGCTGGCAGCCTTTGTGGACAGCACCCAGGGCCCGGTAACCGGCACCGTGCGGCTCAAGTTATTTAGAGGCAACATCATTGTGGCCGGGCGCAAGAGCAAATTCAGCCTGTATCGCGAAGATTTTGCCACCTTTGGCCAGGAGGACGTTTACGACCAATCGGACGCCGAAGGTTTCATTCACCTGTACGGCCTTTCCTTAAAAGTGCGTGCGCTTAACAACCTGCCTGTGTCTGGCATCAACATGCCCAAGCCAGACTACAGCCGCTTTAAACGCGACTAGCCAAAAGGAGCCAGCCATGACCCTTTGGGGCGGACGTTTTTCCGGACAACTCAACCCGGCAGCCTGGGCGCTAAACGCCTCTTTGCCGTTCGACCAACGCCTGGCGCAGCAAGATATCCAGGGTTCCATTGCCTGGGCGAAAGCCCTGGCCCAGGCCGGCATTCTGACGGCAGACGAAGCAGCCCAACTCACCACCGGCTTGCAGGCGGTCGCGGCAGCGTTTGCCAGCGGACAGTTTGCATTTGCGCCGGGTGATGAAGACATTCACACCGCGGTTGAACGCCGCCTGGGCGAACTGCTTGGGCCTGTGGCTGGAAAACTGCACACCGGGCGTTCGCGCAACGACCAGGTGGCCACCGATTTTCGCCTGTGGATGCTGCAGGCACTCCCAGAACTGCAAAACTCGCTGTTGGGTCTGCAGCGGGCCTTGGTCTCGCTTGCCGGGCATCACCAAACCACCCTGATGCCCGGCTACACCCACCTGCAGCGCGCCCAGCCCATTACGCTTGCCCATTGGCTGCTCTCCCATTTTTGGGCACTGGAACGCGACCACGAGCGGCTGGCCGGCCTGCGCTCTCGCACAGGCGTGCTGCCCCTGGGCAGCGGCGCGTTGGCCGGGGCGCCTTTTGCCGTGGACCGGCACGCCCTGGCAGCAGCGTTGGGCTTCAACGAGCCTTCCCAAAACAGCATCGATGCCGTGTCCGATCGAGACTTTGCCGCCGAGTTCTTGTTTTGTGCAGCCCTCATTGGGGTTCACCTGAGCAAACTGGCCGAGGCGGTTATCCTGTTCAGCACAGCCGAGTTTGGCTTTTTTGAACTCTCTGACGCTTTTTCCACCGGCTCCAGCCTGATGCCGCAGAAGAAAAACCCGGATATGTTCGAACTGGCCCGGGGCAAAGCCGGAACGCTGACCGGCCTGCTGACCGGGTTCCTTGCCACGCTAAAAGGCCTGCCGTCGGCTTACGACAAAGACTTACAGGAAGACAAGCAGCCCGTCTTTCAAGCCTATGACACCTTGCAAAGCATGCTGCCCGTGTTGGCCGGAGCGCTGGAAACCATCACCGTTCGCTCCGAGCGGATGCGCGCTGCGATTGACCCGGCCATGCTGGCCACCGACCTGGCCGATTACCTGGTGCGCAAAGGCGTTCCCTTTCGCGAAGCCCATACCCTGGCCGGAAAAGCCGTGCGCCTGGCTGCCGAAAAGCAAACCAGCCTGGACGCCCTGCCCCTTGCCGACTGGCAAAGCCTTGGCCCCTTTGAAACAGATGTATATACCGTTTTCGACCCGCTCAAATCGGTCGAACAGCGCAGCGCCCTGGGCGGCACAGCGCCTGAAGCGGTGAGACAACAAATCCAAAATGCCATCCATATTCTTAACCAAAAGGAGAAAAATCATGATTGCTACCTGTCCTGAATGTGCTGCCGAGTTTTCCCTGGACCCCGCCACTGAAGCAGGCGAAATTATCGTCTGCCCCGACTGCGGTGTCGACCTTGAGGTCATTTCGCTCGACCCGGTCACCCTCGAACTGGCCCCCATGGAACAAGAAGATTGGGGCGAATAACCCTATGCTCGTAAATAAACGGCTGCGAATCGGCGTTCTATACTCTCGCGTGCGCGTCGAAGAAAAATGGATTTTCGCTGCGATGGAAAAACGCGGCCTGGATTATGTCCGCCTGGATGACCGGGTCATTCATTTCGACCTGGATGACCCAACTCCCTGGCGAGCGTTTGATGCAGTCCTGGAACGCTCCATCAGCTACAACAGCGGGTTGTATGCCCTGAGAATGCTCAACGCCTGGGGCGTGCCCACAGTGAACACCGCCGCCGTTGCCGAAATTTGCGGCGACAAGCTCACCACCAGCGCCATGCTGGCTCGCGCTGGCGTGCCGCAACCCCGCAACAAGGTGGCCTTCTCACCGGAGGCCGCGCTGGAAGCCATTGAGCAGTTCGGTTACCCTGTGGTGCTCAAACCCGTGGTGGGATCCTGGGGGCGGCTTCTGGCCAAAATTAACGACCGGGACTCCGCTGAAGCCGTGTTGGAACACAAAGCCACCCTGGGCTCTGTGCAGCATTCGGTTTTTTACATCCAGGAATTCATTAAGAAACCCGGGCGCGACATCCGTGCCATTGTGGTGGGCGAGCGTGTGCTGGCGGCCATTTACCGCAAATCCGAACACTGGATTACCAACACAGCCCGGGGCGGCGAGGGTGAGCCTTGCCCAATCACCCCGGATGTTGAAGGCCTGTGCCTGCGGGCTGCTGCGGCGGTGGGCGGCGGGGTTTTAGCGGTAGACCTGGTAGAACACCCAGAAAAAGGGCTGGTGGTGAACGAAATTAACCACACCATGGAATTCCACACCGCCCAACCCATCAGCGGTGTGAATATTGCCGATGAAATTGTGCAGTATGTCATCCATGCTGTCCAAAAATAAGGAGAAACGATGACCACTGTTTCGATTGTTGGCGGGTCCGGGTATGGTGGTGGCGAACTGCTGCGCCTGCTCCTGGAGCACCCGCAGGTTGAAATCCAACAGGTAACCTCGCGCTCCCACCTGGGGGAATATGTCTACCAGGTGCACCCCAATTTGCGCAAGCGCACCACGCTCAAATTCAGCGACCCCGCCCAGCTAGCGCCGGTGGATGTGCTCTTTCTGGCTTTACCGCACGGACAGGCTCAGAAAAATATTGCCCACTATGCGTCCCTCGCCCCAAAGATTATTGACCTCTCGGCCGATTTCCGGCTGAAAGACCCACAAACCTACCAGCGCTGGTACGGCGAAGCCCACGCTGCCCCCGAATGGCTGGGGAAGTTTGTCTACGGTTTGCCCGAACTGCACCGCGCAGAAATTGCCACGGCCAGCTATGTGAGCGGGGTGGGCTGCAACGCCACTGCCAGCAACCTGGCCCTGCTGCCCCTGGTGAAGGCCGGGCTGCTGAACCAGACCACCCCCCTGATTTTGGAAATCAAAGTCGGCTCTTCCGAAGGCGGCGCTGAAGGCAACCCTGGTTCGCACCACCCGGAACGGTCTTCGGTCATTCGCACCTTTTCCCCTTTTGGCCACCGCCATACCGCTGAAGTGATTCAAGAAATGGGTGTGAGCCGCGTATCCCTGACCATGACCTCCGTGGATCTGGTGCGTGGCGTGCTGGCCACAGCCCACGCCACGGTCCAACCCGGGGTCACCACCAAAGACTTGTGGAAAACCTACCGGGCTGCTGCCAACGAAAACCCGTTCATCCGCATCGTAAAAGAACAGCGCGGCATCTACCGGGTTCCCGAACCCAAAATTCTGGCTGGCTCGAATTATGCCGACCTGGGGTTTGACCTGGACGAACCCAACCAGCATGTGGTCGCCATGTGCGCCATTGACAACCTGATGAAAGGCGCAGCGGGTTCGGCTGTGCAGTGCCTGAACCTGATGCTCGGCCTGGACGAAACCACCGGCCTGGCGTTTTCCGGGCTGCACCCGATTTAACCCAAAGGAAAGCACCATGACAGAAACCCAACCCATGATTGTGGTTAAACTCGGCGGCACAGAAGGCGTGGATTTCTCGGCCATCTGTGCCGATGTCGCAACCTTGTTGACCCAGGGCCGCCAGCTTGTACTGGTGCACGGCGGTTCGGCAGAGGCCACTGCCCTGGGTGAAGCGCTCGGCACGCCGCCGCGTTTCATCACCTCGCCCTCCGGCTACACCTCGCGCTATACCGACCGTAAAACCCTGGAAATCTTCAGCATGGCGGTCAACGGCAAAGTGAACACCCTGCTGGTAGAGCAGCTGCAAAGCCTGGGCGTGAATGCCTTCGGGCTAAGCGGCCTGGATGGCCGGCTGATGCAGGCCACCCGCAAAGAAGCCATTCAAAGCGTTGAAAATGGCAAACGCAAAATGATTCGCGACGATTACACAGGAAAAATCGAGCGGGTTGAAGCCGGGCTGCTCCACAGCCTGCTCGCGGCTGGCTGCCTGCCCGTGATTGCACCGCTGGCAGTCAGCCAGTCCGGGGAAGCCCTGAACGTGGATGCCGACAGGGCCGCTGCCATGGTTGCGGCAGCCCTGAAAGCAGAAACCCTGCTGCTGCTCACGGCTGTGCCAGGATTGTTGAGAAATTTTCCCGATGAATTCTCGCTCATCGGCAGCCTGCCCCAAAGCCAGCTGCCCGCTGCCCTGGAAATTGCCCAGGGACGCATGAAAAAGAAAATTCTCGGCGCTGAAGAAGCGCTGCAAGGCGGCGTCGGACGGGTGATTATCGCCGATGGGCGCGTCCAAAATCCAATTTCGAATGGTCTACATGGGCATGGGACGGTAATTGCATGAACACACAAGAAATCATCGATATTGAAAACCGCCACGGCGCGGGCGTGTATGCCAAGCAGCCGCTGGTGTTCGTGCGCGGTTCTGGCGCCACGCTGTGGGATGCCGAAGGCAACGCCTACCTGGACTGCGCCTCCGGGCACGGCGTGGCCAACCTGGGGCACGCCCACCCCAAAGTGGCCGCAGCCCTGGCCGAACAGGCCAATACCCTGATTACCCTGTTCGAATCTTTTCCCAACGACAAGCGCGCTGCCCTGATGCAAAAAATGGCCGGGTTGGTGGAGGGCTTAGATCGGGTCTTTTTCTGCAATTCGGGCACCGAAGCCGTAGAAGCCAGCCTCAAATTCGCCCGCCTCTCCACGGGACGCACCGAGGTGGTTGCCGCCATGCGGGCCTTTCATGGGCGCACCTATGGCGCGCTCTCGGCCACCCACAACAAAAAATACCGCGACGGGTTCGAGCCGTTGGTGCCCGGCTTCAGCCATGTGCCCTACAACAACCCCGAAGCCCTCGCCCAGGCCGTCAGTGAAAACACCGCCGCTGTCTTGCTCGAAGTGGTGCAGGGAGAAGGCGGCGTATACCCTGCCGACCCGGCTTACATCCAGGCGGCTCGCGAAATTTGCTGCGAACGGGGGGTACTGCTGATTGTGGATGAAATCCAGAGCGGGTTTGGGCGCACTGGCAAATTGTTCGCCGTGCAGCACAGCGGCGTCACCCCCGACCTGCTGTGCTGCGCCAAATCGCTGGCGGGTGGCTTTCCGATGGGGGCAGTGCTGATTGGGCCGCAGGTGAAAAACCTCACCCCCGGAGCGCACGGCTCTACCTTTGGGGGCAACCCCCTGGCCTGCGCCGCCGCCCTGGCTGCCCTGGAGGTTATCGAAAATGAAGACCTGCCCGGCCAGGCTGCCGCCAAAGGCGCTTACCTGGTTGAAAAACTGCGCCAGGTAAATTCACCCCTGGTGCGCGAAGTGCGCGGCCTGGGGTTGATGGTAGGGGTTGAACTCAAGCAAAAGGTGACCCCATACCTCAAAGCCCTTCAGGCCAAAAGAATCATTGCCTTGAATGCCGGGCTGACTGTGCTGCGCCTGCTGCCGCCGCTGGTAATTTCGTACGAGCAGCTCGACCAGTTGGTAGAAGCGATTGCAGAGGTGCTGGCTGAGCCGCTGGGAACCGGGGAATAAACGGGTGGAAACTGCCATGCATGCGCCTGCCCCCGATGCTGCAACCCTGGCCGGCCTGGTTGCGCGCTACAGCCCTTCAGGACAAGAAAAAGAAGCCGTGGAGTGGCTGGTAGGCCGGATGCACACACTGGGCTTCGACCAGGCCTATCGCGATGAGGCTGGCAACGCGGTGGGTGTGATGGGCAGCGGCCCACGGCAAATTGTGCTGCTCGGGCATATTGATACCTTTCCGGGTGAGATTCTGGTGCGCCAGGAAGGCGACATCCTGCACGGACGCGGCACGGTGGACGCCAAAGGCCCGTTGGCCTGTTTTGTGGATGCCGCTGCCCGGGTTGGCAGCGTGGAGGGTTGGCAGTTTGTGGTGATTGGGGCGGTGGAAGAAGAGCGCGACTCAGAAGGGGCGCGCTTTGTGGCCCCGCTTTACCAGCCCGATTACGCTATCATCGGAGAACCGAACCGCTGGGAGCGGGTGGCGCTGGGCTACAAAGGCAGCGCCTGGGCAGCCATTACCCTGCGCCGGGCGGAGTTCCATTCCGCCCACGCCGGGGAAACCGCCTGTGAGGCCGCCGTGGCGCTGTGGAACCGGCTGCAGGCTTTTGGGGCGGCCTTCAACGCCGGGCGCGAAAAAGTGTTCGACCAGCTTTTACTCAGCCTGCGCGGGCTGGAATCGGGTGGAGATGGGTTTGAACAGTGGGCGCGCCTGCGGGTGGGGGCCCGCCTGCCGCTGGAGATTTCCCCCGGGGCCTGGTACGAGCAGCTAAGAAACCTGGCAGATGGGGCTGAAGTGAAGCCAGTGGGCCACCCCGTTCCAGCCTGGGCCAGTTCAAAAAACACGCCGCTGGTGCGGGCTTTTTTGAGCAGCATCCGGGCGGTGGGGGGTAGTCCGGGTTTTGTTTATAAAACCGGAACGGCAGACTGCAACATCGTTGCCCCCATTTGGGGCTGCCCGGCAGTGGTTTATGGCCCTGGTGATTCTGCACTCGACCACACCCCGGATGAACGGATATCGATTGCAGAGTACCAGCGCGCAGTGGTGGTGCTGACCGGGGTACTGCAAACGCTAGCTGTTCCACAGAAGGCTTAAGTTATCCTGGCGCAACAAAAACCGCAATCAGAATATAGTGGCTGAGTGCACCCAGGATCACGAAAATGTGCCACAGTTCATGAAAACCAAACACATTCGGTACAAAATTGGGCCATTTGGTAATGTAGACCACCGCACCGATGGTGAAAAACACCCCGCCTGCCAGCAGCCAGGCCAGGGCAGCCGGAGAGAGGGCCTGGAAAATTTCCTGGCCGGCTGCAACCGCCAGCCAACCCATGATCAGGTAAATGCCTGCCGTAACCCAGCGGGGGGCTTTGATGATAAACAGCTTGATGCCAATGCCGATGATGGCCATGGCCCAAACTGCCCCCAGCAGCCCCCAACGCCAGCCGCCTTCCAGGTAATAAAAACAAATCGGAGTGTAGGTTCCGGCAATCAGCAGGTAGATGGCCGAATGGTCAAACTTGCGCAGCCCTAAAATTACCTGCGGCGTACTTTTAACCATATGATACAAACCACTGGCCAGGAACATCAACACCAAGCTGACCCCATAAAGCGCCAGGGTAGCCTGTTTAACCGGTTCTCCCCACCCCAGGTACAACAACAAAACCAGCCCAGGCACTGCAGCAACCGCAGCGCCCAGGTGGGTGAGGGCATTGACAGGTTCGCGGAATTTTTTAAGCATCACAACCTCTGGTTAAGAAGCAGCCAGGCGGATGGTGGAGAGCCGGCTGTCTTACCTTATGTAGTATATCTTTGGCTGGCCTGACTGAACAGGGAACACCGGCCTCCTGTCATCAAGTTCTTAGCCCCAACCCCGCCCCAGGCTTTGGAGCAGGGAGAAGGGGAACAGGGGGATGGGAAATGGATGAAATAACACCCATTGCATGCTCCCCAATGGATGAACCTTATCAGATGAAAATATTAAAATCGTTAAGATTCAATTTTAATCCGGTCAAAAGGCTATGATTTTTTAGAAGATTCGGATATTATTCTTAAAGTCAGGATCCTCCAAATGCAGCTAGATGCCATTACAATCACTGCTTTTATTCTGGTTCTGGTAATTTTATTCGGTTTGGGGGTTTATGGCGGGTATGCCATGAACGATTACATGCGCCAACGCCGCAAAAGCGGGCGAGGACGTAATGAAATTGCCACGCGTGCCCGTTCCATCGAGCGCGAACGGCTGCGAAAAATCTTTAACTTAACCAGCAAAATGAGCGAAACCCTCAACTACAACCGGGTTTTAGATGCGGCCATGGACTCGGCAGTCGGTGTGTTTTTTGAGCCGGGTTCTCCCAAGAACTCCCTGGTTTGCGGGGCGCTGCTGTTCAGTGGGCAAGCAATGGTTGTGCAAACTTCCCGGCAGTTTACCCCCCCCGATACCAGCCGCAAGTTTCCAGCGGCCCAGGGCATTCTTGCCAAAGTGGTCGAAAGCGGGGTAGCCGATACCATCCTCAACCCCGGCAGCGACCCGGAGTTAAGCAAAATTATCGCGATGCGCACCTGCAAATCGGCGTACTGCATTCCTTTGCGAACCGGGCTGGATGTGTACGGCGTGTTGGTATTTGGACACCCCGAACCCGGGTTTTTTGCGTATGAAAGCCGGGAGATTATAGATATCATCGCCGCCCAGGCAATGGCCTCGCTGCAAAACGCCCGCCTGTACGAACACCTGGAAGAAGAAAAATACAAGCTGGTAGAAATTCAGGAAGAAGCTCGTAAAAAGCTCGCTCGCGATTTGCACGACGGGCCCACCCAAACCGTGGCAGCCATCGCCATGCGGGTAAATTTCACCCGGCGGCTGCTCGAGCGCAACCCGGCTGAAGCCGCCAATGAACTCTTCAAAATTGAAGATATGGCTCGCCGGACCACCAAAGAAATCCGGACCATGTTATTCACCCTGCGGCCTTTGGTTCTCGAATCACAAGGGCTGACGGCTGCCTTGCAGCAGATGGCCGACAAGATGAACGAAACCTATCAGCAAAACGTACTCATTGAAGTGGATGAGAGCGTGGTTGAAGAGCTGGAAATCAATAAACAAGGCATTATTTTCCAGATTGCCGAAGAAGCTGTGAACAATGCCCGCAAACATGCCCAGGCTGCACACATTTGGGTGCGGCTGACCAGGTTCCGTGAAGAACTGGGGATGCTGCAAATTCAAGATGATGGGCTGGGCTTCGATGTGGAAGCCGTACATGCCTCGTATGAAAGCCGGGGCAGCCTGGGGTTGGTAAACCTGCGTGAACGGGCGGAAATGGTGCGGGGAATTTTGCAGCTGGATTCAAAACCCGGAAAAGGAACCAACATCCAGGTGCTTATTCCGCTATCCGATGAAGCGGCAGAAAAACTGCGCCACGGCACATGAACACCCTTTTCGATGCTCGTTGGCTGCGCTATGCGGGTGTTGTGCTGGGCGGGCTGCTGTTCGCCTGGCTGCTGTTTGAAGACCAAACCCCCACGGCGTCCCAAATCCTTGGGGCGCTTTTTTGTATCTACCTGGGAGCGTGGGGGATTTCCATCTCACCCGGCTGGTGGGTGCCGAGGCGGATTGGGTATTTCGCCTTGCTGGGCACCCTGGTGGGCGGGCTTTCCCCAGCCATGGCTTTTTTGCTGCTTGTGTTGAAAACAGGCGTACATGCCCATGGTGCGCCCGAACTACCCCTGGAAACCATGCTGGCCATGCTGGCACGCACCCCGGTTTGGGCTGCTGCCGGTTTTTTCCTGGGGCTGAGCATGGGAATGGCCAGCCAGATTGCTGATCGTTGAAAGGACAGGATATGCCCGTTAATGCCCAGATATACGCCTTTGATTACCAACCCGAAAAACCCGCCGAAATCCCGGTTGTGCTCATTCACGGCGCTGGCGGGAACCATCTCTACTGGCCGGCTGAAGTGCGCCGGCTGGCGAACTATCGCGTCTTCGCCCTGGACCTGCCCGGGCACGGTAAGTCGGGCGGGCATGGAGAGCAAACCATTGCCGCCTACGCGGCTGCCATTGCCCGCTGGATGGAGACGATGGAACTTCAACGGGCATTTTTTGCGGGCCATTCAATGGGTGGCGGGGTGGTTCTCTGGCTGGCGCTGCACTACCCCCACCTGGTCTCCGGCCTCGGGCTAATTGCTACCGGAGCGCGCCTGCCCGTGAACCCTGCACTGCTCGAAAAAACCAGCAACCCCGGCACAATGCAAAGCGCAATTTACGACATTGTGAACTGGTCTTTTGGACCATCTGCCGACGCGCGCCTGGTAAAACTTGCCGGGCAGCGTTTTCAAGAAATTCGGCCTGGTATATTGCATAATGACCTGCTGGCCTGCCAGAATTTTAATGTAATGAATGAGCTTCACAAAATTCAAAAACCCACATTGATCATTGGCGGAGGAGCCGATAAAATGACCCCGCCGCGCTTCTCACAGCTGCTGGCTGCACAAATTCAGGATGCAGTTCTGGAAATTATCCCAGAAGCCGGGCACATGGTGATGCTGGAAGCCCCCCGGCAAACAGCCGACAGCCTGCTATCTTTCCTCAACCGCCCCGTAAAACTGGGCTAGCCAATTGCGCGCAGCCAGAACGGCTTTTGCCCTATGGCTCAGGTGGTTTTTTTCTGCTTCGGGAAGTTCGGCCATGGTTTCACTGCGCCCCAAAAGCAAGAAAACCGGGTCATAGCCAAAACCATTTGACCCGCGCGCTTCTGGCACAACCTGGCCTTCGCAAACCCCTTCAAAAAAAGCCGTTTCTGCGGCGAGCCCGGCCACAGCAACCAGGCAGCGAAAACGGGCAGTCCACGGACGGGGGCGGCCTGCAAGCTGGCTCACCAAATGACTGCGGCGGTCGTGGTCGGTTGGGTTGGGCAGCGGAGAAAAACGCGCCGAAAACACCCCCGGAGCGCCGTCCAGGGCGTCCACTTCCAGACCCGAATCATCGGCCAATGCCGGAATCCCAGAAGCCTGGAAAAAGGCTTCGGCTTTTAGCCGGGCATTCTCCACATACGTTGCCCCGGTTTCCGCCACATCCAACTGCAAACCCAGGTCTGCCGGGGTAACCAGCTTTGCCCCAAGCCCAGCGAGCAGCGCTTTTAGTTCACGGATTTTGCCTTTATTGGTGGTTGCGATTAACAATTGACGGCTCATTCAATACCTCTTTGTGAAATTGTACCCTATGAAAACCAGCGGGAGCATACCCGAAAAACAAAATAATCGCACCCACCTGAAATGCCCCAATTCAACAAACACCATATATAGCCTATTTAATCACTTATGCTCTATATATGCGGCCAATCAAACCCACGCCACAGGCGGAAATAAGCGTTGCTTGACGTTGGGTATCGTACGTGTTAAAATTTTGATGCGTATCAATCGTCCAGAACATCCTTGCTGGATTGCAAACCAACGCCAAACAGGACACATCTTGCACAGGCTCCTTAACCCCCTCCGACTCAATGTCGGCTTCATGATCAAACAATCCATCGGATTTGTCCGGGAGTTTGTTTTTGATTATGCGGATGTGCGCCTGGAAGATGATTTAGACCTGGATTTTCTCAAAGGCAGCGCCCTCGTCAGCCGCACGCCCCAGGGGTTGGTGGTCCAGGCCACCATTCAAACCGCGCTGCAAACGGTTTGTGTTCGCTGTCTTTCTCCCTGTTCCCATCCTATCGAAACAGAATTTACAGAGTTATTTGCTTTTTCGGAACGGACAGCAACCGAGTCTGGCCTGATTTTGCCGCGCGATGGGCATATTGACCTGAACCCAATTGCCCGTGAATACCTGCTTCTTGAAATCCCGATCAAACCGCTGTGCAAACCAGATTGCAAAGGATTGTGCCCGGAATGTGGTGAAAATTTGAATGAGCACTTTTGCGGCCATACCAACATCCCTGTAGATCCACGCCTGGAAATTTTAAAGAACCTTCTGAATAAAAACTGACCACACCGCCGGAGTCCAAACCTATGCGCAGAAATGCCGATGGGGACGAAAAAAGGGAAACCAAAAAACCAGGGAAGCCCAAAGCATCCCGGAAAGAGCGCGTGCCCGAAGAAAAAGACCCGGTAGAAGTCGAAACTCCATTCGAAGAAAGCGACGAAGAGATTTTTGACGTGCTCTCAGAGCAGGGCTTCCTGGAAGAGTCGCTGCTGCACCCTGTGCGCGAAATCTCATTTCACGATGATGGGGTAGACCCCATTGGCATGTATTTGAAAGAAATGTCCCAGGTTCCCTTGCTTTCCATTTCGGAAGAGTTGGAACTCGCCCAGCAAATCGTCCTGGGACGGGCCTGCCAGAAAAAACTCGACCAGCAAACCGGCGTAAATGGCAACCGCCAGGAACTGCTGCAAGCGGTGAGTGAAGGCCAGGCAGCCCGCGACCATCTGATTAAAGCCAACACCCGGTTGGTGGTCAGTATTGCCAAGCGCTACATCGGGCAAGGGGTTCCCTTCCTGGACTTAATTCAAGAAGGCAACCTGGGGTTGATGAAAGCGGTCGAAAAATATGACCATACCCGGGGGTTTCGTTTTTCGACGTATGCAACCTGGTGGATTCGCCAAACCATTACCCGGGCCATTGCCGAACAAGGCCGCACCATTCGCATCCCGGTGCACATGATTGACCGCATCCGGCAGATGTACCGCAAAGCCCGGGAACTGGAACAAAAAAACGGGGCGCCGCCATCCGAAGAAGAGCTGGCCCAGGCGCTGAACATTGAACTCAGCCGGGTACAGTGGATGGTCCACATCTCTTACCTGCCGCTTTCTTTAGAAAGCCCGATCTCCGGCGAGGAAGAAACCGAACTGGGCATGTTTATTGAAGATCAAACCTCGCCCACCCCGCCCCAGGTGATTTACCAGAACATGCTGAGCGCCAAAATTGAAGATGTGCTGGCCACACTCAGTCCGCGCGAAGCCCGCATTCTCAAACTGCGCTACGGCCTGGAAGACGGTCGGGTTCACACCCTGGAAGAAGTGGGCTTAAAATTTGGCCTGACGCGTGAACGCATCCGCCAGATTGAACACAAAGCCCTGCGCCGCCTGCGCCACCCCTTCCGCTCACGACAGTTAAGGGAATATCTATAAGACCTGGGGTTTGCCCGCTTGACAAATTGGCATCTGGAATTTAAACTAAAGGGGATGCTCACCCATGAGCAGAGGAGATAGACGTGTTCACCTGGAATGGCTGCCGCTCGATGATGATGGAAATGGCAATGGGCATGATGCCCATGTCCAATGACCTGACGCGCCAGGCAGTTTTTCGAGGGCAAACCCGCTGAACCCAAAACCAAGCGAAACCCCCGGGCTGTCCTGAACAGGGCAGCCTTTTTTTTGGAATCTTGAAGAACCACACAACCGGGGTAATACCCCCAGGAGGCAGTTATGAACAAAAAAGTATTGGTCGCAGTTGCATGGCCTTATGCCAACGCCCAAATTCACGTGGGCAATCTCACCGGGGCTTACCTGCCAGCGGATATTGTGGCGCGCTACCAGCGCCTGGCCGGAAATGATGTCATTATGGTCTCCGGCACCGATTCTCACGGCACCCCGGTTACCCTGCGCGCCGATGCCGAAGGCCGCCCGGTTGAAGAGGTCTATAAAAGCTTCCACCACAGTTTCATCGAACTGTTCCAACAACTTGGCCTGACCTACGACCTGTTCACCACCACCCATACCCAGAACCATTTTAAAGTATCGCAAAGCATCTTTTTAGCCTTGCTGCAAAACGGATTCCTGTACACAGAAACGCGGCCGCAATGGTATTCCCCACTCACCCGGCGCTTTCTGCCCGACCGCTATGTTGAAGGCACCTGCTACATTTGCGGCGATACGAACGCCCGCAGCGACCAATGCGACAAGTGCGGCAATGTGTTGGAACAGGAAAAACTGCTGAACCCACGATCCAAAGTGGATGGCTCGACGCCCGAACTGCGCGACACCCAACATTATTACCTGGATCTTTCGAAGCTGGAGCCCGAAGTTGCCCGGTTTTTGCGCGAACGACAGCACTATTGGCGCGAAACGGTCATCCGCCAATCGCTGGGGCAAATCGAAAGCGAAGGCCTGCGCAGCCGGCCGATCACCCGCGACCTGGATTGGGGCATTCCCGTGCCTGTGGAAGGCTGGGATGGCAAGTGTTTGTATGTCTGGTTTGAAGCCGTGATTGGCTACCTTTCGGCAGCCGTAGAATGGGCCCACCTGGCCAACCAACCCCTGGGGTGGAAAGACTGGTGGACCAACCCGGACGCCCGGGCTTTTTACTTCATTGGCAAAGACAACATCTTTTTTCATGCCGCCTGGTGGCCTGCCCAACTGCTGGGTGTGGGCAGCGGGTTTGTGGAAATTTTTGAAGGCGAAAAAGGCCAGCCGCTCACCTTGCCCTATGACGTGCCCGCCAACCAGTTTATGAACCTGGAAGGGCAAAAAATTTCGGGCAGCCGCAACTGGGCAGTTTGGGGATTGGACTTTCTGACCCGCTTCGACCCCGACCCGCTGCGCTATTACCTGACGATTAACATGCCCGAAGCCAAAGACAGCGATTGGGATTGGGGCGAGTTTGTGGCCCGCAACAACAATGAACTGGTCGCCACCTGGGGCAACCTGGCCAACCGGGTACTGGCCTTCACCCACAAAAACTGGGATGGCATCATCCCCAACCCAGGCTCGCTGCGCCCCCAAGACGAGGAAATTTTAAGAGTGGTGGACAGCGGTTTTCAAAGCGTGGGCGAACTTTTAGAAACCGTCAAGCTGCGCGCCGCCCTGCAAGAGGCACTGCGCCTGGCTGGGGAAGTCAACAAATACCTGGATCAGGTAGCCCCCTGGAAAGAAATTAAAGAAAACCGGGATGAGGCAGCCAAATCGGTGTACACAGCTTTGTGCACCATAGACAATTTAAAAGTGCTGTTTTCCCCTTTCCTGCCTTTCACCAGCGAACGACTGCATGGCTTTCTGGGGCATACTGCCCCATTGTTTGGCGAGCAGTATACAGAAAACGTGCAAGATGCGCTTGGAGAACACCTGGTTCTGCGCTATCGCCAGGGCAGCGCCAGCGGGCGCTGGCAGCCATCTCGCCTGGAACCCGGACGCGCGTTCAACAAACCGGAACCACTCTTCAAGAAACTTGATGAAAGCGTTGCCGCCAGCGAACGCGAGCGGTTGGGGAAATAACGTTTTCCCAAAAAACGACTCTTGCATCTTCCTGCAATCCATGCTAAAATCTGTTCGTTCGTATGGGCTGCAAAGCCAACAACCGAGAAACGCATCATGGTGCCGGGCCCAAAGCCCGGCACAGTTTTTGGAAACAATAGAAACGCTGTCAAGTTGGAGTGATAAGAAATGAAGAACGAATTTACCCTGGCATTTAACGAGGTCCTGGACGACAAACAGCTGCCACGCGATGTAATTATCGAGGCACTGGAAGCGGCCATGATTTCCGCCTACCGCAAAGCGGTGAACGCCTCGAATGCCCAACACGTCGTCGCAAAAATCGACCTGGAAAGCGGGCAGGTGCAAATTTTCGCTGAGAAAGAAATTGTGGACGATGTGCACGATGATCGCACCGAAGTCACCCTGGAAGTGGCGCGCAGCGTAGACCCCGAAGCCGAGCTTGGCGGCATGGTGGTTGTGGAAACCACTCCGAAAAATTTCGGGCGCGTGGCTGCTCAAACCGCCCGCCAGGTGATCCAACAACGCCTGCGGGAAGCCGAACGCGAATCCCAGTTTGAATTTTACAGCAAGCAGTTGGGCGATGTGATCAATGGCGTGGTACAGGCCACCAATATCGCCCAAATCACCTTAGGTTTGGAGAAAAAGGCCGAAGGGATTATGCCGCGCAAAGAGCAAATCCCCGGAGAACGCTTCCGGGTTCACGACCGCCTGCGGGCTTTATTGCTGGAAATCAAAGAAACCCCAAAGGGTCCCCAAATCACCCTTTCGCGGGCACACCGCAATTTTTTGCGGCGCCTGTTGGAAGACGAAGTGCCTGAAATTTACCATGGCATGGTTGAAATTCGCTCCATTGCTCGCGAGCCCGGCCACCGCTCCAAAGTGTCGGTGGCAGCCCTGCAGCCTGGGATTGACCCGGTTGGGGCCTGCGTGGGGGTGCGCGGGGTGCGCATCCAGGCCATTGTGCGCGAACTCAACGACGAAAAAATTGACGTGATTGAATACAGCGCCGACCCGGCTGAGTACATCTCCAAAGCCCTCAGCCCGGCGCGTGTGTTGGGTGTCTACCTGGATAAAAACTCCAAAACTAAAACCGCCACTGTGGTGGTTCCCGAAGACCAGCTCAGCCTGGCCATTGGGCGCGACGGCCAAAACGCCCGCCTGGCAGCCAAGCTGACCTCGTGGCGAATTGACATCAAGAGCCTGCCCGAAGCAGCTGGCGACGCGCTCACCAAGGTGCGCACCGACCCCGAATATATGGGCATCATCCAGCCAACGGACGAAGTTCTGGTCCAGGTTGAAAATGTCCTGGCCAAGAAGGCAGAAAACCGCCCGGTCACGCCGGAAGAATACCAGATTCTCAACCGCTTTGTGCAGCGGGTTGAAACCGCCCTGGTGGCTGCCCTGGAAGACGAAAAAGCCGCCGCAGAACGCCAACGGTTGGAAGCCATCCGCAGCACCGTCCCGGCAGAAGCCTTTGACACGCCGATTGACGACCTGGCCCTGCCGCGCCGGCTGGTCATCTCCCTCAGCGGCGCCGGATACCCCACCGTGGGCGATTTGCTTTCACAGCTAAAAACTGATCCCGATGCTGTCTTGAAGCTGAATGATGTGGGCAACCGCACCATGAAAGAAATTGAAGATGCCGTCGAGAAATTCCTGGCTGCGCTTGCCCCCGCACCCGCACCCGAACAACCCGCACCGGTGGAAGTTGAAACCCCGGTTGAAACCGTGGTTGAAGAAGCGCCAGCACCCATCGAAGAAGCCCCTGTTGCAGAAATTGCCGAACCCGAACCGGCAGTGGTCGAAACGGAAGCTGAGCCCGCCGTTCCGGACATTTTCTCGCTGGAGACAATCAACAGTGTCGCCATTCCTGAAGAAGAAGAAACCAGCGACGAAACCACAAGCGACCTGGCCGGAAAGAAGAAAGGCAAAAAAGGCAAGAAACGCTTTGCCGAAGTGGAATACGACCCTGATAAGGACGTCACCCTCGTCAAACGCAAAAGCAAACGCGGCGGTCGGGCCGAATGGGAAGATGAGTGGTAAACCGGCCAAAGGCAGACCAGACGTATGGCCAAAAAAACCAAAGGCCGCCCAAAGCACATTCCCCAACGGACCTGTATTGGCTGCCGCATGGTGCTGGCAAAACGTGCCCTGGTGCGAATTGTCCGCACCCCCGATGGGGTACAGGTGGACCCAACCGGTAAACAAGCCGGGCGCGGGGCTTACCTGCATAACCAGCGCTCTTGTTGGGAAAGGGCTTTGAAAGGAACCCTGGCCCACACCTTAAAAACGGAACTGACTCCGGCCGACCTGGCCCACCTGCGGGCTTTCATGGAAAGCCTACCTACAGAGCCAGTTGAAACCGCTGACGAAGAAACATAACCCCCTTCCCCTGGCAGCCAACAAACCTGCCAGGGGAAGCCAATCAGAAAGTGAGGAGTTCCTGAAAATATCCCCTGGATATGCCAGCATGGTTGGCGCAATGGGGTAAAATATTACCCTGACTTGTAAGTACCGGTATTCAGGTGGACGGAAGAGACAACTTCCCACTCGAACCAACTGCCTGGAAGACCCGAAAAAACTTACTGACCAGAACTAAAACTGAAAAAGATAAAGCTGCTGTCCTCAGGGGGCGGCACAGCATGCAGGAGGTGAATATGAGTATGAATGTTGCGAACAAGACGATAGAACTTCCAAGCAGCATCACTGTGCGCGACCTTGCCAAGGCAATTAACGCCAGCCCAATTGAAGTCATGAAAACCCTGATGAGCAACGGGGTGATGGCAAACATCAACCAGTTGATTGATTATGACACTGCGGCCATTGTGGTTGCAGAAATGGGCTATGAAGCCACACCCATTGTTGTGGAAGTCGTTACCCAAGAAGACCAGGGTGAAATTCCATTTTGGCGGCGGATGATTATGAACGAACCGGAAGGCAGCCTGGTGCGGCGGCCCCCGGTGGTGACCATTTTGGGCCATGTTGACCATGGTAAGACCACCCTATTGGACGCGATTCGCCATACCAGTGTGGCCTCTGGCGAAGCCGGCGGCATTACCCAACATATTGGCGCCTACCAGGCCAAACACAACGACCGGCTCATCACCTTTTTAGACACACCAGGTCACGCCGCATTCACCTCCATGCGGGCGCGTGGTGCCCAAGGCGCTGATATCGTCATTCTGGTTGTTGCGGCAGACGATGGGGTGATGCCCCAAACCAAAGAAGCACTCTCCCACGCCAAGGCCGCCAAAGTTCCCATCATTGTTGCCATCAACAAATCGGACCGGCCAAACGCCAATGTTCCGCGTGTAAAACAGCAGCTTTCAGAACTGGGGCTGCAGCCCGACGATTGGGATGGCGACACCATCATGGTGCCTGTTTCGGCCAAAGAAAAACGCGGGTTAGATGACCTGTTGGAAGCCATCATTCTCGTGGCCGACAATACAGATATTCGCGCCAACCCCAACGGCAAGGTGATTGGCAGCGTGATTGAGGCCAAGCGCGGCCAGGCTCGCGGGGTTCAGGCCACAATGCTGCTGCAAAATGGTTCGCTGCAGGTTGGGGATGTGGTCATTGCTGGCCTGGCCTATGGCAAAATCAAGGCCATGTTTGACTACACCGGAAAACCCGTTCGCAAAGTAGGCCCGTCTTCCCCGGTTTCGATTATGGGCCTGAATGATGTGCCCACCGCTGGCGAAATTTTCCAGGTGGTTAAAGACGAAAAAGAAGCCCGGGTGATTGTTACCGAACGCATCAACCGGGATAAACAAATCCTGGAGAGTACGCGCACCGCTGTCACACTCGAAAAACTGTTCGATCAGTTTCAGGCAGGCAAGCTGCGGGAACTGCGCCTGGTGGTGAAAGCGGACGTTCAGGGCTCCATTGAGCCGATTGTCACCTCGATTGAAAAACTATCCACCAGCGACATCACCATCCAGGTGCTGCATTCCGGGCCGGGCAACATCAGCGAAAACGACATCATGCTGGCCAGTGCATCGAAAGCAATCGTGGTGGGCTTTAATGTCAAAATGGATGAAGCCGCCCGCAAGATGGCTGAATCGGATGGAATCTCGGTCCGAATTTACAACATTATTTATCGTCTCCTGGAAGACATCGAAAAAGCGCTCAAAGGTATGCTTGAACCCGAAGAACGCATTACAGAATTGGGCAAAGCCGAAGTGCGCCAGATCTTCCGTATTAAGAAAATTGGCATTATTGCTGGCAGCTATGTGATTGAAGGCGAACTGCGCCGCAACGCCAGCATGCGCCTGGTGCGCAAGGGGCAAATTATCCACGAAGGCCCGGTTGGCTCTCTCAAACGCTACGAGGAAGATGTGCCCGAAGTGCGCCGCGGGTTTGAATGCGGAGTCAGCCTGCGCGATTATGACGATATTCAGGAAGGCGATGTTCTCGAATGCTACATTAAGGAAATGGTAGCTGCACAGTAAGGTGAGAAATGGCCAAAATTTTACGCACCCAGCGATTGGCAGAACGGATTCGCCAGGAATTATCCGAAATGCTGCTTTCTGAAATCACCGACCCGGCCTTAAGCGGGATTACCGTGACGGATGTGGAGGTTGACCGGGAAATGGCATTTGCAAAAGTGTTTATATCTGCCCTGGAAGGGTCTGAACGAAAAGAAGAAATTTTAGATGGACTGAATCGCGCCAAAGGATATTTGCGTTTTCAGTTAGCCCAGCGGATTGACGTGCGCACGTTTCCCCATTTGCGATTCAAGTGGGATGGAACTCCCGAACGCGCCGCCCGGATTGAATCTTTGTTAAATTCAATCGCCCAAACTGAAACCACGCGCCCCACACCAGAGAATCCAACGCAAGAACCCGATGAAGATGGCGATTGAAGAACTGATTGAAAGCATCCGGCTTGAACTGGCCCAGGTGCAGCGCATCCTTGTGGTGGCGCATGTGCGCCCGGATGGCGATGCTGTGGGCTCGCTTTTGGGGTTGGGGCTGGCCTTGCAGGCTGCAGGAAAACAGGTCCAAATGGTGTTATCGGACGGTGTGCCCGGGGCTTTTGCCCACCTGCCGGGCGTCCGCCAGGTGGCTTACCGTCCACAAGGGCGAGTGGATTACATCATTGTGGTAGACTGCTCGGATTTAGAACGAGTTGGCCCAGCTCTGGATGCCTTCAACACCCCCGACCTGAATATTGACCACCATATCACCAACCTGAACTTTGCCCGGACCAACCTGGTGGACCCTCAGGCAGTTTCAACCACACAAATCATTGCCAATTTGCTGCCCAAACTGGACCTGCCGCTGACCCCTGAAAGCGCCCAGGCGCTGCTCACCGGGTTAATTACTGACACATTGGGCTTCAGAACCCCTAACATAACCCCCGCTGCCCTGCGCCTGGCAGCCGCGCTGATGGAAGCCGGGGCAAACCTGCCAGACTTATACTTCAAAGCACAAATTCAAAAGTCATTTGAAGCCGTTCGCTTTTGGGGCAGCGGTTTAGCCCGGTTGACTCGGGAAAACGGCCTGGTTTGGACGGCCCTGACCATGGGAGAACGCCAGGCAGCTGGTTACGGCGGGCGCGACGACGCTGACCTTGTTAACATCTTAAGCGCAATTGATGGGTTCAAAGTCGCTGTCATTTTTGTGGAACAGCCCAATGGCGGCGTTAAGATTAGCTGGCGCTCCCAGCCGGGGTTTGATGTCTCTAAAATCGCATTAAGTTTTGGCGGTGGTGGACATCCAAACGCTTCGGGAGCCGAAGTGGAAGGGGAACTAACGGAGGTGCAAAATTTGGTACTAGAAGCAACACGAAAACTCTTTTCACAAACTTAAATCACATTTTACAGAAAGGTGTACTCTCAGGAAATCAATCATGGACGATAATTTAAGAAACCGCGTTTCAGGGGTTTTAGTGGTAGATAAGCCAGTTGGACTGACATCGCATGATGTTGTGCAAATGATCCGCAAGGGAACTGGCATTCGCCGGGCCGGGCACACTGGCACATTAGACCCACGCGCCTCGGGCGTGTTGGTTGTGCTGCTGGGGCCAGCTGTCCGGTTGAGCGAGTATGTGTCTGCTTCCGATAAACGCTACCAGGCCACCATCCGCCTGGGCGCAAGCACAGACACATTTGATGCCGAAGGGAGAGTTACCCAGAGAACCGAAAAAATCAACGTAACCGAGGACCAGTTCCAGGATATGCTTGAACAGTTCATCGGGGAAATCGAGCAAACCCCGCCACCTTTCTCGGCAATTAAGATGCAAGGCAAAAAAGCCTATGAGCGCGCCCGGGAAGGGGAAGAAGTTGAAATGATTCCCCGTAAAATAAACGTTTACAGTTTGGAACTGCTGGAATGGGCTCCGCCGGAAGTGGTGATTGATGTATTTTGTTCCTCCGGGACGTATGTTCGCTCGCTGGCAAACGATTTAGGCAACGAGTTGGGCGTTGGGGCACATCTGATGGGCCTGCGCCGGACCAAAAGCGGACGGTTTACCCTGCGCGATGCGGTCTCCCTGCGGCGCTTACGCGAATCGTTTGAAGTTGGCGACTGGGCGCAGTACCTCATTCCAGCCGCCGAAGCCCTGGGCGATTGGCCAATGGTTGAACTGGATGCGGAACAAACCGACCTGATTCGACACGGCCACCGCATTCCGGCCGACCCAGGAGACCCGCAGTGGGCGCGCGCCGTCACCGAACAAGGCGAACTGGTTGCCCTGGTGGAAAACCTGGAAGGCGAATGGCAGCCGCGTAAAGTCTTTTTCGTTTCGGAGTGATGGCTGCTGCATGCAGCATGTTGATTCTCTCAATGAACTGAAGCTGGAAAGCGCCTGGGTCACCATTGGGGTGTTTGACGGTGTTCACCGGGGACACCAGGCGCTTCTCCGCAGCTTTACCCAGGCCGCCCACGCCCAGGGACAGCCTGCTGTGGTGGTGACCTTTTGGCCGCACCCGGCGAATGTGCTGCGCCCTGGCAGTGCGCCAGCCTACCTGACGAACCCAGCAGAAAAAGCAAACCAGATGGCCGCCCTGGGCGTGGATGTGGTTCTCTCCCACCCTTTTGATGCAAGCGTGGCCGCCTTGCCTGCCGCTGCGTTTCTCGCCCAGCTTCGGGCGGCACTTGGGCTGCACACCCTTTGGGTGGGTCACGATTTCGCCCTGGGCCGCAACCGCGAAGGCGACATTCCTGCCTTGCAGCGGCTGGGTGGCGAGATGGGCTTTGACCTGCATGTGTTTGCGCCCGTGTTGGAGGCCAGTGAACGCATCTCTTCCAGCCGCATTCGCGCCCTGCTGCAAGCCGGGCAAATTCAAGAAGCCAACCACCTGCTGGGCTACCCGTACCGGGTGAGCGGTTTGGTGGTGGAAGGTGCGCGCCGGGGCCGGACGATTGGCATCCCCACTGCCAACTTGTCTCCGGCGCAGGGCAAGCTGGTGCCGCAAAACGGGGTGTATGCCTGCCAGGCCGAAACTGGTTCAAAAACCGTGGCAGCAGTTACCAACATTGGGGTGCGCCCCACCTTTGATGGCGCCTCAAACGCCGTCTTTATTGAAGCGCACCTGCTGGATTTCACTGGAAATCTGTATGGAAGCGAACTGGCTTTAACCTTTGTGCAAAGGCTGCGGCCAGAACAGCGTTTTGCAGGTGTGGATGCACTGGTTGCCCAGATTCAACAAGACATTGCTGCCGCCCGCAGCATTCTGGCCTGAAAGGGCTGCCCTCGCTTCTCCCCGCCTGAAATTCACCAACAGCCTGGATGAAAATCCGGTATACTTTGGGTGGAACAGGCGGTTACAGGATCCTCGCCGCGTCGAAAAACTCCCCAACTGGCCTGGGTTCCAGGCCCAAATCAGGTGTGCCATGCGTCAATATCTGGACTTACTGCAAACCATTCTCGAACACGGAACCGAAAAAGAAGACCGCACCGGAACGGGAACCCGCTCTTTGTTTGGGTATCAGATACGCTTTAACCTGGAGGAAGGGTTTCCCCTGCTGACCACCAAAAAGCTGCATTTAAAATCCATCATTTACGAACTGCTCTGGTTTTTGCAAGGCAGCACGAATATCCGCTACCTGCAGGAAAACGGGGTGCGCATTTGGAACGAGTGGGCAGACGAAAATGGTGAACTTGGCCCGGTGTATGGGGCACAGTGGCGTTCATGGCGCGGCGCAGATGGCAAAGTTGCAGACCAAATCAGCCAGCTCATTACCCAAATTCAAACCAACCCGAACTCGCGCCGCCTGATTGTGAACACCTGGAACGTGACAGAAATTCCATCCATGGCTCTGCCCCCCTGTCATGTGCTTTTTCAGTTTTACGTGGCTGGCGGGCGGCTTTCATGCCAGCTTTACCAACGCTCGGCAGATGTGTTTTTGGGCGTGCCGTTCAACATCGCCTCGTATGCACTGCTGACACTGATGGTGGGCCAGGTGACGGGCTTGCAGCCAGGCGATTTTGTGCATACTTTTGGGGATGTTCACCTTTACCGCAACCATTTCGAACAGGCCCGTTTGCAGCTCAGCCGCCAGCCCTATCCACTGCCGCAAATGGTCATCAATCCGGCGGTATCATCTATCTTTGATTTTAAATATGCAGACTTTGAACTGCGCGGCTACCAGGCCCACCCGCATATCAAAGCCGAGGTGGCGGTGTAACCATGCGGATATCAATCATTGCTGCTGTTGCCGAAAACCGCACGATTGGGTATCAAAACCGGGTTCCCTGGCGGCTGCCTGCAGACCTGGCCCTTTTTAAAACCCTGACAATGGGGCATCATGTCATTATGGGGCGCAAAACCTACGAATCCATCGGACGTCCGCTGCCGGGCAGAACCAACCTGGTGGTCACCACCCAACCCGGTTATGCTGCGCCGGGCTGCGAGGTAGTTCACTCCCTTGAAGAAGGGATTGAACTCGCCCGCAGCCGCGGCGAGACTGAACTGTTTAATATCGGCGGGGCAACCCTTTATGCACAGGGCCTGCCATTGACCGACCGGATGTACCTGAGCATTGTCCATGAAGCAGTGGAGGGCGACACCTTTTTCCCAATATATGACGCTGCGGATTGGGAAGTGCTCGACTCACGCTTTAACATGGCTGACGAACAAAACGAATTTTCATTCACTTTCAAACTGCTGCAGCGCGTTCGATAACGCATTCCAACTGCACAGCCTCGGTCATCAAACAAAAGCCCATTCCACCCGCATTTGCATCGGGTCTTCCCCCGAAAGCCAGATTTCACGCGGGGCATCCTGGGTGGCATAGCCGTTTTGCAGAATCCAGTCACAGACAGCATCGTATGCCTGCAGGATGGCGGGGAAATCGCACTGCGCACCCACCAGGGTGGTCGAAGCCACCCGCATGGCGGGAATCATCCGCAGGGTTGCTCCCAACTCTGCTGTGGCGGTTGGCTCCACCGGCAGGCAAATCTCAATCGGGCCGTTTTCTTCGGCGTTAATTGGGCCGTGGTAGATGCCAAATGGTGGACCCTGGGGGGCTTTTCCCTGGGCAGCCAGCAGGCCGTACATGGATTTTAAATTTTTGAGGATGGTTTGATCGAGGTCTTTGACATAGACATGCGCTGTGATGGAGAAGACATATTGGGTGGGGATATCGGACACTTCAATTTCGAAACTCATATCAGGCTCCTTAGGTTGAATCAATTGGGTTAAGAGAGGCGCAATCTGCCGGGCTTTAGCCAATTTTTTCTCCAATGTTCCCAGGTATTCCTCAACCAACCTGGGAAGATCTTCAGGGCGACCCACAAGCGCGGCTCGAATAACAGCCAGGGGCATATCCATCTGGCGCATGGAACGCACCAGCCTTGCTGTGCTCACCTGGTCGGGGTGGTAATAGCGGTAGCCATTCCAAGCGTCCACTTCAAAGGGCTTGAGAATGCCCAACTGGTCGTAGAGGCGCAGCGCTTTCAGCGAAAGCTGGGTAATCCGGGCAAAAGCGCCAGTGGTCAGCAGGTGCGGGTCTCGCGATTTGTTCATAGTCTTAGTATAAGCCCTGCCCTTTGGGCAGAGTCAAGGGGTAAAATAAAACTCGTCATCCGAATTTTAGAAACCCAACTCGTTGGATCGGGAAAACCACCAACCAAAACCGAGGAGACCTAATGAACCTTGCCCCATTTACAGATGCCATCACCTTTTTATACACTCGCGACCTGAAGGCAACGGCCCAATTTTACGAACAGGTTTTGGGCCTTTCGGTGGTTGTGGACCAGGGCGACTGCCGGATTTACCGGGTCAGTGCCCAATCTTACCTGGGCTTTTGCCAGCGAGCCGCTGCACCGGCTTCGCCGCAGGAGGTAATTTTTACGTTCATAACCGAAGATGTGGATGGCTGGGCCAGGCGTCTGCATACCTTTGGGGTGGCGTTCGAGAAGGAACCCGCCCTTAATACCCACTACCAGATTTACAACTGCTTTTTCCGCGATCCAAACGGTTATTTGCTGGAAATTCAACGGTTTCTCAACCCAGAATGGAACCACTAAGCAAGCAGATGTTTGCGCAGTGAACTGAGGTTGAATTTCAACAGCCCCTCTACAGCCGCCCGGGCTGCCTCTTCGGAAGCGCCATGAGGTTCAAACTCCGCCGACCAGGTGACTTCACAGGTGTTCTCAGCCTGGGGAAATACCTGGACCAGGGCGTGGTAGCTGGCCACCGGCAGTGGGCCATACAGGATCGTATAACCCAGGGCGTTGACAGCAGGCTCAAAACGTTCGATCTGTTCCGCCAGTTCGCCATCGGGAAGGGCCACTTTGCGGGTTGCGCCCAGGCCGGCTCCGCTCACCTGGCAGGCCGGTCCATTTGGGCCCAGGTAGGCCAGGTCGAAGCCCTCTAAGGCATCCCAGGCTCGGTTGGCAGTTGTTTCAATTGTCCGAGATAAACTCACTTTCATTGGTTTTCTCCTGAGTGGGATTGGGTCGGGTTTATTTTACCCGCTTTGGGGAACAGGGTTTGGCATCCACCGGGCAAAAACAAGCGCTGCCAGAAGCCGGCCCAGGCCAGAGAGGAAAAACACGGCTTTGAAGCCCCAAATTGCAACCACCAGGCCACCCAGGGCAGCCCCTGCTGCCAGCGAAAGTGTGACGACAATTTGGTGCAGGGCAGAATAGCGGGCGCGCTGCTCGTCGGGTGTCAGGTACAGCATCATGTTAAACGAAGCCAGGGTGTAGCCAGCCCAAAGAATACCGCCAAGGAAATTGTTGATCACAATATGCCAGGGGGAAGTGGCCACCAACCATAACCAGGGCAAAATGGGAATGACCAGGCTGCTTAAAAGCTGAAGCTTGCGAAAGCCCCAACGGTCTGCCAGGCGGCCCGCGAAAGGCTGGGCGATCATGCTGGAAAGGCTGGAGGCTATGGCAGTAATCCCCACCATGGTTGCTGTGGCACCCAGGTTGGTGACCTGGTATACACTGAAAAATGGCCCGGCGATATTCAACGAAAAGTTCCACAAAGCCGCCACCCCGGTGGCAATTAGAAATCCCCGGTGTTGGCGCATATCTCGAACCAGGGATTTGAGCCGCAAGGGCGTGCTGGTTTCGGTTGGCACATCGCCGGCAGGGTCCTGGATGCGGCTGAAGCTAAAAGTTGCACCCAGGCCAAGCAAAACCGAAAGCCCAAAAGCCAGTTGGAACCCCAATGGGGAGGCGCTGCGTGTGATCATTTCCCCCACAAGCAGCGGAGAGAGAATGCCAGCGACGCCAATCACAAAAAAGCGCGAGCCAAAATAGCGCCCCCGGCCCTGCATGGGGACAATGGCGGCGGTGAGGGATGTCCAGGCGGGCAAAGATAAAAAGGCAAACACCTCGCGCACCACCACCACACCAATGGCCACACCAACCAGGGAACCGCCAGAGAGAAAAAACGGCAGAGCCGCCAAAACCAGGAGCGCCAGCCGAGCCACCCCGCCGCCGCTCCAAATAACCACCTGTTTGCGGCGGCCGATTCGTTCGACCAGAAGTGCGCCGGGAATAAGCACCAAAGCAGCAGCCAGGCTGGTGAGTGAGCTCATAAACCCAATTTGGGCGCTGCTTGCGCCCAGGGCCAGGATGTAAATGCTTAAATAGGTGATGGTGATTTTGTCGCTGGCAGAGGCAAACAGGCCATCCAACCAGAACCAACGCAGGTTGCTGCGGGTTTGTTCAGGGTAAGCCAGGGCCCAACGACCCCCAGCAGGCAGCTGCGCTAACCAACTGCGAGCCTGAGCGACCCATAAACCTACCCGTGAAGGGTTCGAGGTCATTTTTTGTGGGTTGGGTTAAAAAAACAGGGATTTAGATTTGTTCATAATGGGCCATGTTAAGCACAAACACAGTAGCCCTATGCTGCTCGCTGTCGGCGGGAGAACAAACCTGACGCAGAAGCTCAAATATGTCCTTTACCTTTTCTTCTTCAACCCCCACCATCAAGGTGGTATTGCCGCGGCGCAAGAATCCACCCGAGCTGGCCACCCGGGTTACCCGGATGCCCTGGTCAATCAGGGCCTGTAAAACGTTATCAGCATCGATATCGCGAACAATTACCATCATTAATTTCATTTATAGGCCTCTTCCAACTACCAGTTACAACTGCCAGCTATAACTGCCAGAACTCATCAACTTCAAGAATATGTAAAGTCGCCCCACCAATTTGGGCTTCAATCACGGAAAATGGGACACTGGCTTCATGGGGCAGCATGTGGGTGGGGATAAAACGCAGGCGTGGTTTGCAGGTGGTTTGAACAAGGCTCACCAGCCGGTCTAATTGTGTGGAGTTTAATCCAACCAAAACACAGGCACTGGGAATTTGAACCAGCCCACCTGAGGTGTTCATCACAGTGAACTTGAAATTCTCTTCAACAAGCTGCTGCATCAGCCGTTCACTTTGTGGCCCGGTAACGTTGATGACTGCCAACCGATTGATTTTTTGGGTGTTCTCGCTCAATGTTATCTCCGTTGCCTTCATTTTAGCATATTCTGGGCGGGGCGAAAAAGGGTAACTGGGTTATTTACGTCCATAGTCGGCAGGAATTTCTCCCCAGGCCTGGGTGTTCCATTTTAAGAGGGGGTTAAAGCTGGGGTTCTCAGCCAGCCAGGCTTCGGCGCGGGCAATCAGTGCAAACAGCGGCTCATTGTTGGGAGTGCGGGGGTTTTTGGTTTTGCAGCGCCGCGCTTTTACCCAACCAATGGCCACCTGTGAATCCGAATAGACCGGGGCAGGGTTTGCCTCTTGCTTCAACCAGGCGAGGGCGTGAACAATGGCCAAAAATTCTCCGATATTGTTGGTGCCATCGGCAAATGGGCCTTGTTTGAACACCAGGGTTTTGCGGGTGGTGTGAACACAGCGATATTCCATCCAACCAGGGTTGCCTTCACAGGCAGCATCTACCGTGTAGCTATCGGCAATGGGCGGGTTGGGGTGCGGGTGGGTTGGGCTGGGTGCGGCCGCCGGGCGGCGGGGCCTGTCTGCATAGGGACGGGCAAAAGCCGCCTCGGCTTCGCGGCGCGTGTCGAAAGACTGGTACTGGGCGTTTTCAAAACCCAGAACCTGGGTGCGGCAGGCTTCCCATGTGGTAAACACCCCGGTTTGGCGGCCTTTCCAAACAACATAGAATTTCTGTTTTTTCGCCATAGGTTGGGGGAATTATATCAATTTTAGAGGGTGCTCAAAATAAATTCGCAGCGGCAGGTGTACGAAAGGTGAAAGCGAAGTGTGTTAAAATGCTGATATGCTGCGTTGGTTTCGGGTTGTTTTCTTGTTTTGCTTGAGCGTAATGTTTGTGCTGCTTCCAGTTGGAACCAGGGCACAATCCAGCCTCACTGTCGCCGCCAGCCCGCCCGATGTACAGGCTTTTCCGAGCGTGGGGTTGACCGTGCGCGTGGCAGATACGAGTGGGAATTTTGTGGATTCGCTGGAAGCCAGCCAGGTTAATATTGTTGAAAATGGGCAAGGAATTGCGCCCGGCTCCCTTTTGCCTGCCCGCCCGGGCGCTCAGTATGTTTTTGCCTTTAACCCCGGCCCGCCGTTTGCCATTCGCGATGCTCAGGGCAAAGCAAGGTTCAATTACCTGGTGGAGGTTTTTGAAACCTGGGCAGCCAGCACAGGCAGCGAAGATGACCTCAGCCTGCTGTTTAATAACGGCCCGCAAAAAGCCCACATGCCCAACCCGGCCGAATGGATTGAACTGTTAAAATCGGCCAACGTAGACCTGCGCAACGCCACCCCAAACTGGCAAATTCTGTCCCAGGCCATTAACCTGGCTGCAGAGCCTGGCAGAAACCCCGGCATGGGACGCGGCGTGTTGTTTGTGACCAGCAACCCGGATAATGCCACAGCGCCCATTTTTGAGAACATTGCCACCCTGGCCATCCAAAATGGGGTGCAGGTTTCGGTTTGGATGGTGGCAAGCAGCACTTTTTTCGACTCACCTGGTGCGGCCGCCTTGGAAAAAATGGCTTCAGATACGGGCGGGGCTTTCTTTGCCTATTCGGGGACAGAAACCATACCCAACCCGGAAGCATACCTCGAACGGCTGCGGTCGGCGTACCGCGTTTCGTATAATTCGCTGATTCGCGGGGCAGGTCCACACGACCTTTTGGTGGAAGTGAGCACCCCAACCGGGCAGGGCAGCAGCAGCCCGCAATCTTTTGAATTGAACATTTTGCCCCCGCAGCCGGTTCTGATTGACCCACCCAAACAAGTCACCCGGATTTTGCCCGACCCGGCTGCCACCCCACAGGTGCTGGCCCCCCAATTCCAGACTTTGGAAATTTTGATCGATTTCCCCGACGGCTTCGAACGCCCGCTGCAGCGCAGCGCACTTTTTGTGGACGGGCAATTGGTGGATGAGAACACCTCGCCGCCGTTTGACGCCTTTCAATGGGATATCAGCAGCTACACTGAATCTGGCCGGCACATTGTTCAGGTGGAAATTGTGGACGAATTGGGGTTGGGGCAGCTCAGCATTGAAATACCCATTGACATTGACGCAGTCCGGCAGGGCAGCCCGCAGGCCTTCATCAGCAGCACACCCACAGCCACACTGATTGCCGCAGGGGTGGTTTTGTTGGCAGGCATTACCCTGGTTGTCTCGCTGGTTGTGGCAGTGCGCACCCGGGCAACCACTCGCCCCCTGACAAACCGCAAGAAACCCGCCCCAGTGAGCGGCGACCCGGTGTACCAGGTGATTACCAACCCGGAAGAGACGACAACCGGAAAACTGCGCCTGGCAGGCTGGGCCAGCCAACTTCAAAACCGCCTCTCCTGGCCGCAGCGGGCTGCAAAAACCGAACAACCGTTTGCCTACCTGGAAAGACTGCCCGCCCTGGGCGAACCCGAAAGCCTGACCCCCAGCAAACCAATTGCAATTTACAGTGCAGAAATTACGGTTGGATCAGACCGCCAACAAGCGACCCTGGTTTTGGAAGACCCATCGGTAGAGCCGCTGCACGCTCGCCTGCATTTGGATGAAAATGGCGTGTTTTACCTGCAAGACCAGGGCAGCCTGGCGGGTACCTGGGTCAATTACCAGGCAATTCTGCCTGGCAGCCTGGGTGTGCGGTTGGGCAGCGGGGATGTGGTTCACTTCGGGCGCAGCGGCTTCAGGTTTTCTTTACCCTCTACCACACCGCTGCGCCCTCCGGTTGTTATCCGAGACAAACAGGCCGGTTAAGCCTGCGGCAGGCTCAGCCAACCAGTTCTTCCAAACGGTCCACCAAACCAGCCAGAACCGCAAAAGCCTTTTCAACGGGTTCGGGGGAGGTCATATCTACGCCAGCCAACTTGAGCGCGTCCAGCGGATCTACGGAACCACCCGATTTCAAGAAGTCCAGATAGCGGGATGCAGCGCCATTTTGGCCGTGTAAAACCCCATCTGCAAGGGCATGCGCACCAGAGATGCCCGTGGCATATTGGTATACATAGAAGTTCATGTACATATGGCTAAACTGCGCCCAGGTGATGCCAATCCGGTCGTGGTCGAAAACCACCTCGTCGCCATAACCTTCTTTGAACAAATCGGCAGTGAGTTTGATCAGGCCGTCGGCGTTCACAGGTGCGCCGCGTTCAACCCGTTCGTGCAGTTCCAATTCGTAACGGGCAAGGGTGGGCATGATGAAGAAATAGCGGTGGTAGTTCGACATGGCTTCTTCAATCAGGGCAATTTGGAAGTCGCGATCGGGCTGGGTTTTAAAGAGATAGTCACGCACCATAGCCTGGTTAAAGTTAGAAGCCACCTCGGCCACAAATAACGAATAGCGGGCATAAATAAAGGGCTGGGCTTTCTTGGAATAATAGGAATGCATGGAGTGGCCCAACTCGTGTGCCAGGGTGCTTAAGCTGTACAGGTCATCGGAATAACTCATCATAATGAACGGGTTTGTGTCGTACATCCCGCTCGAGAAAGCGCCCTGGCGTTTGCCTTTGTTTAAAGCCCAGTCCACCCAACGTTCTTCCAGGCAGCCGCTGCGCATGGCGCTGACATAATCCTCGCCCAAAGGCTCCATACCATCACAAATCCAATCTACGGCCTGTTTGAAGGAGACATCCACCTTGCCCGTGGTGAGGGGGGCTTTGATGTCATAGACATGAAACGAATCCAGGCTGAGGGCTTTGCGGCGAATGCGCCAGTATTTGTGCCAGGTGGGTAGGTTTTTCTTGAAAACCGCAATCAGGTTATGGAAGACTTCTACCGGGATGTTGTTGGGTTTGAGCGAAGCCTCAAGGGAAGATTTGTAGCCGCGGGTGCGCATGTTGAAAACATCGCGCTTAACCGCGCCCATCTGGGTGCTGGCCAGTGTGTTTTTGAAAGCCAGGTAGCCATCGGCGTAGCTTTCCCAGGCGGTTTTTCGCACCTGGCGGTCGGTGTGGGCAACCAGGGCGCCAATACTGCTCTGGCCCACTTCGTGCGCCTGGCCCTGGGCATCGGCGGCGGGGGTGAACTTCATATCCGCATTAGTAAGCAGGCTGTAGGTATTGGTGGCGGTGCCCAACGGGTCACCTGCCATGGCCATCACTTCTTCTACATCCGAACTGCGGACATGGGCCTGCTTTTGTTCGAGCTTGTTCAGGTAATATTTGAGATAACCCATCTCGGCGTGGCCGTCTGCCCACTGGTGCAGTTGGGAAAAACCAATTGCCATCAGTTCGGGGTCCACAAAGGAAGCGGCAGCGGCTGCCCGGCTGAACAATGCGCCAGCCTGGCCGGCCCGGGCCAGGGCGGGTTGGTCGGTGCTGTCTGCCGAAGTTTGCAGGCTGGCATATACCATCACCTTACCAGCCAGGCGGAAAACTTTTTCAATGGTGCGCATGCATTCCACAATGGTTTGCGGACCTTCAGCCAGGCGGCCTTTGAAAGCCTGGATGGAAGGCAAGGCAGCGCCCACTTCCTGGTAGGCCTGTTCCCATTCGGGCAGGGTGGCGAAAATGGTTTCAAGGTTCCAGGTTTGCTCCACAGGCACCTGGCTGCGCAAGGGTAGTTGGGTTGAATCGCTCATCTTAAACTCCTGAAAAAAGCCTGGCGGGATGCCAGGAAAATGAATGGGGGCGTGCAGTGGGCAGGCTGGATTTAGGCCGGATGTTTTGAAGTGTGCTCATCCAGGGGCAAGCCCAGGTTGATTTTAGCACCTTGCCTGCATTTGGTCAAACGATGGGCAATTCGGGGATGCAAGGCAGCCAAAAGAAAGCGCCTCCCAAAATTGGGAGGCGCTGCGAAACACAGGTTAAGCGGAGAAGATTACTCTTCTTCGCCTGGTGCAGAGCGACGTTGATGACGGCGGAGCGATTTCTTTGCTTCCATGCGGCGAACTTCACTCTTGGAAATGAACCAGCGTTTGCGGCGGACTGTGCTCAGCACGCCGCTTCCGCTGACCTTTTTCCGGAACCGTTTGAACAGGTCGTTCTGGGTTTCGTTAGGACGAAGGGATACTTTAACCAATGTTTTCACCTCCTTTCATTCCAATGAGTAATATCAACGCAGATACCCAACCAGCTTCTGCCAGATTTCAGGCTCGCGCAGGCGTTTGAGCGCCTGGGCTTCAATCTGGCGGACGCGTTCGCGGGTAACACCCGCCCGATGCCCCACCTCACGCAGGGTATGGGCTTCCCCATCCAAAAGGCCGTAGCGCATTTTGAGAATGCGGGCCTCGCGCGGTGGCAGGACATTTTCGAGGGCTTCAAGCAGCTGCTCACGCAGCAGGTTGTTGGTGGCTGCATCTTCCGGGTTGAGGGTGTGGTCATCCTCAACAAAATCACCCAGAAGGGTATCGCCCTCTTCGCTCACCGGGGTTTCAAGCGAGAGCGGATGGCGGGCAGCATGCAGCATTTCTTCAATTTTTTCCACCGGCATATCTAAGGCAAAAGCCAGCTCTTCGGCAGAAGGGTCGCGTTCGAGGGTTTGCTTCAGCTTATGCTGCGTGCGCAGAATCCGGTTGATTTTGTCTTTCATGTGGACGGGCAGGCGAATGGTGCGCCCCTGGGTGGCCACAGCACGGCCAACCGCCTGGCGAATCCACCAGGTGGCGTAGGTGCTGAATTTGTAACCCCGGCGATAGTCAAACTTCTTTGCGGCGCGCATCAGGCCAATGTTGCCTTCCTGAATCAGGTCCGAAAGCGGCAGACCCTGGCCAATATATTTCTTAGCCACGCTCACCACAAGGCGCGAGTTGGCTGTGACCAGGTGTTCGAGGGCCCGCTGTTCATCCTGGATGATGTTGGCCAGCAGGGTATGTTCATTGGATTCATAGGAGCCGCGAATCAACTTGCGGCGGGCTTCCCGCCCGCGCTCAATCCGGCGGGCAAGGTTGGTTTCTTCATCCGCAGAGAGCAAGGGGATGCTGGCGGCTTCGCGCAGGTAGAGGCCGATCAGGTCATCGGTCTCAATTCCGGCGAGCGGGTCTACAAAGTCTTCCCCCAGGTCAACATGCAGGTGGCTCGGGTCTTCTTGCCAAGATGCGTCCAGGTCTTCATGATCAAGCAAAATCCCGGCTTTGTGCAAAACGGCGTAGACACGGTCTAACTCATCTACATTTTCTTCAGCCTCTGGGAAATATTCAAGAATATCATCCAGGGTTAAATAGCCTTGCCGATGGCCAATTTCAACCAGCTGGGCCATTGGAGACACCGTTTTTTCGGGTTCGTTTGCAATTACGCGCTCTTCATCGCGCACAAAATCGGTCATTTTATCTCACTCATTTCATGCAGGCTGCCCCTGGCAGGCCTATCAAAGGGTAGAATATTTTTTGCCGGTGTGATGACTAAAGTCCCTGGCAAACCAGCTTGGCATTTGCAGGGAGCAGGCGTGAATGTAGTTACAACATGCTGGTGAGTCCATTCAGCCGCGAGTGGTATCGGGCTAAGTGTTGGCATCAGCGGGGTTGGAGCAGCGAGCCGCCAAACATTCAACCCAATACAACACACTGGCAATTATGAATTGTATCACAAAAGCTGACACTTTTATAAACGAATTATTAAAGTCTTTAACCGTTGTATCCCGGTTATAATTAGAAAATCACGAATGACTCAGCCCCACCACCTAACCCTGCGCAAAGGCGCCCTTGATTAAGGAAAACATGCAGCAGAACGTGTCCCAGGCAAGCAAACCACCCTTTAGCAAAATTTTGATCGCCAACCGCGGCGAAATTGCCGTCCGGATCATTCGGGCCTGCCGCGAACTGGGCATTGAAAGCGTGGCCGTATATTCCGAAGCCGATATCCAGGCTCTGCATGTTCGCATGGCAAACCAGGGAGTGTTGATTGGCCCCCCAGCGCCAGGCGAATCGTACCTGGACGCACGCAAGCTGATTGCGGCTGCTCTGCAAACCGGCGCGGAGGCCATTCACCCTGGCTATGGCTTCCTTTCTGAAAACGCAGCCTTTGCCCAGGCTGTTTTGGAGGCCGGGCTGGTGTTTATTGGCCCTACGGCGCAGGCAATCGATGCCATGGGCGACAAAGGCCAGGCACGCAGCCTGATGATTGCCGCCGGGGTGCCCGTAGTTCCTGGATACCAGGGCCCCGATGACGATGCACAGCTGGCCCAGGCTGCTGCTGAAATTGGCTATCCGGTGTTTATTAAAGCCGCAGCCGGAGGGGGTGGAAAAGGGATGCGCGTGGTATCCCAGCCGGAAGATTTGCCCGAAATGATTGCTGCTGCCCGGCGCGAGGCCATTCACGCTTTTGGCGACCCTCGCCTGATTCTAGAGAAATACATCCCGGATGCGCGTCATGTAGAAATCCAGGTGTTGGGTGATATGCATGGCAATGTCGTTCATCTGTTTGAACGCGAGTGTTCCATTCAACGGCGTCATCAAAAAATTATTGAAGAAACCCCTTCGCCGCTGCTGAACCCTGCCTTACGCAAAAAAATGGGCGCCTCGGCAGTGGCGGCCGCCACTGCTGTCCACTACATTGGCGCCGGGACGATTGAATTCATTGTAGACCCCACCACCCTGAAATATTATTTTTTAGAAATGAACACCCGGCTGCAGGTGGAGCACCCCATCACAGAAAAAGTCACCAACCTGGACCTGGTGCATTTGCAGCTGCGGGTGGCTGCGGGTGAGGCGCTGCCGTTCACCCAGGCAGATTTGCACCAAACCGGGCATGCGCTGGAGTGCCGCCTATATGCCGAAGACCCCAGCAACCAGTTTTTGCCTTCTGCCGGAAAAATTTTAGAATTCATTCCTCCCCAGGGACCCGGGGTGCGCGTGGACAGTGGGGTCACCACCGGCGATACGATCACCACCCATTATGACCCATTGATTGCAAAGGTAATTACCTTTGCAGAAGACCGCCCAACCGCGATCCGCAAAATGCGGGCCGCCCTGCAAGAAACCATTTTGCTCGGGCTAACCAGCAACCTGGCTTTTCTGCAGGCTGTTTTAGAACACCCCGTGTTCTGGGAAGGCACTGCTACCACCCAATTTGTGCCCAATCATATGAGCAGCTGGCGCCCAACCGAAGACGAGCTGCCCTTTGAAGCCCTGGCGGCAGCCATCCTTGCCGACTTTGAACCACCCGCTGCCCGCTCTGGCTCGCCAGGGCGGGACTTGCCCGGCAGCCCCTGGCAGCGCGTTGACAGGTTCCGATTGGGAGAATCATGAAAAAAACCTACCAACATCAAAACCAGGCTTACACTGTGGATGTCCAACCAGGCCAGCATGGAAAAATCCACCTGGTGATGGATCATACCGCCCACCAGGTTGAGGTGCTGCGCACCCAGGGCAGCCGCCTGATTTTTGCCACGGAAAAAAATACAGTGGAAGCCTGGGTGGTGACCTCAGGACGCGATATTTGGGTGGCGGTTGGGGGCAAAACCTACCGGCTGCAAAAGACCAGCCCAAACCGCCGAGGTGCAGCCGAAAGCGCCGCCGCCCAAAATGCACTGTATGCCCCCATGCCTGCACAGGTGCGCGAAATTCAGGTGCAGGCCGGGCAGGAAGTGGTTCAAGGACAAACGCTGTTGATTCTGGAAGCCATGAAAATGGAAATTCGCATCCAGTCGCCGCAGCCCGCCGTTGTTGTAAAAGTCCTGGTTAGCTCGGAACAGATTGTTGAAAAGGACCAGCTATTGGTGGAGCTGGAGCCCATAACCCGCCCATAAGGAGCCAACATGCCCGGCAAATATTTTGAAGATTTAACCCCCGGTGACCTCTTCCGGCACAGCCAGGGACGCACGGTGACGGAGACGGATAACGTTTTGTTTAACGCCCTGACGATGAACCCCCAGGCCCTGCACATCAACGAAGATTTCGCCGCAAAAACCCGCTTTGGCCGGCGCATTGTGAATGGTATTTTCACCCTTGGGCTGGTGGTTGGGCTGACGGTTTCAGAACTGACCGATGGCACCATTATTGCCAACCTGGGGTATCAAAACATTGTGCATCCGGCGCCTGTTTTCCATGGGGATACGATTTACGTCGAAAGCGAAGTCATCGAATGCCGCCCTTCGCAATCCAACCCTACTGCCGGGGTGGTTCGCCTGAAACACCGCGGCCGCAACCAGGATGGCACTGTTGTGGTTGAAATTGAACGCAGTGTTCTTTTTCTGAAACGCCCAACAGGCTGAGGAGTTTCCGATGCGCTTGCGCCGCTCGCTGATTTACATGCCAGGTACAGACTGGCGCAAAATTGAAAAAGCCGCCCTGGAATTGGACGCCGACAGTGTTTGCATGGATTTGGAGGATGGGGTAGCCCTGCAGCGTAAAGAAGAAGCCCGCCCTGTGGTGGTGAGGGCGCTGCAAACACTGGACTTTGGAAGATCGGAAAAACTGGTGCGCATCAATGCCGTGGACAGCCCCCTGGCCGAGGCCGACCTGGCTGCTGTGCTGCTTGCTCACCCGGATGGAATTGTGATACCCAAAGCAGCCAATGCCAGCCAACTGGCCTGGGTGGATGAAAAAATTCGGGCTGCCGAAAACCAGCATGGCTGGCCGCAAAACAGCATCCGGCTGCTGGCTGTGGTCGAATCGGCCCAGGGAATTGTGAACCTGGCGGGGATTTGCCAGGCCGCCCCGCGCCTGGATGGCCTGATTTTTGGCGCAGAGGATTTTGCCGCCGATATTGGCGCCGCCCGCAGCGTTGAGGGGTGGGAGGTGTTTTATGGGCGCAGCGCCCTGGTGACCCATGCGGCGGCGTTTGGGCTGCAGGCCATTGACATGGTTTATATCGACTTTAACGACCTGGAGGGTTTCACCCGGCAGGCGCAAAATGGGCTGCAAATGGGCTTTACCGGCAAACAGCTCATTCACCCGCGCCAGGTGCCGCTGATTCACCAGGTTTACACACCCGATGGGGAAGCCCTGGCCCAGGCTCAGCGGCTGGTGGACGCATTTCAAGAACACCAAAAAGCTGGCAAAGGGGCCTTCGCCCTGGATGGCAAGATGATTGATATGCCCCTGCTGCGCGCTGCAGAAAATGTGCTGGCGCGAGCCAGGGAGGGAAAGAAACCGTGAACCGCCCGCTGGTGATGGCCTTTGTGGCCGATTTGTATTTCTCAACCCGGATTGAAAGCGCCGGAGAAGCAGCCGGGTTTCAGGTTGAGTTGGTGGAGCAGCCCGGCATCCTTGACACCTCAAGCAGCAATCCGGCGCAAGCTCGAACCCTGGGTGAGCCTTTGAAAGGCGCCAGCGGCTGGTTGTTGGATGTGGTCAGCCTGCGCCAGCCGGTTCTTCTGGTGTTCGACATAAACAACCCATCCATACCCTGGCAGCAGTGGGTTGCCCTGCTCAAGTCTGTTCCGGCAACCCGGCGAATTCCGCTGATCGCATTTGGATCGCACATGCAAACCGAGGTAATGGCTGCCGCGAAAGACGCAGGTGCAGATGCGGTTTTGGCGCGTTCGGCTTTTGTGAGCCAGTTGCCTGAACTGCTGAGAAAGTACGCACGCCTGCCCGACCTGCCCGGCATTCAAGATGCCTGCGCCCAACCCCTCTCTGAAACTGCCCGGCAGGGCTTGGCTTTGTTTAACGCCGGGGAATATTTTGAAGCCCATGAGGTTTTAGAACATGCCTGGAACGATGACACCACCCCAGGCAAAGAACTCTACCGGGCCATTCTGCAGGTAGCAGTGGCCTATTTACAAATCCAGCGCGGCAACTATGCCGGCGCTGTAAAAATGTTCCTGCGTATGCGCCAGTGGTTTGCCCCCCTGCCCGATACCTGCCGGGGGGTGGATGTGGCCGGGCTGCGCATGGATGCGGGCCAGGTGGAGGCCGCTTTACGAGCCGCCGGGCCAGAAAACACGGCCAGTCTGGACCAGAGCCTGTTTAAGCCCGTCCGGTTTTCTTGAATTGTAACGGCTTACCCGTGCTTTTCAGTCGGGGCTGCTCGCTTAACTTTTGTCCGCTTTGGGGGTTTTTTCGGATTTCGGCATCACCCGCCGCCAGAGGGCGCGCAGCAGGCGCAGTCCCCAACGCAGCGGAATGAGCAGCCCAAAAATCACCAATGCAACGGGCACAATATAAATGCCCAACCAGATCAGGGCGTTGAGCAAAAACTCAAAGGTATCAATCAAAGCCTGAAGAGCTTCCTTAGCCACCCCACCCGGCTGCCAACCACCAATGCGCAGCGGCTGCACAGCCTGTTCTGCAATGATGGTCACCTCAATGAGCGAAATGGCGGCAGATTCTTCATAATATTTGATTTGACCTTTGATGACTTCAATTTCACCCCGCACCTGGGTGAGCTGGTTGAAGACATTGAGAACATCTTCGGTTTTTTCAGCTTTTTCCAAGATGTTTTGCAGCGCAGTTTCGGCACTTTCCAGGTTGCGCAGGCGCGACTGCAAGTCTGTATACTGCTGGGTGACATCCTGGCCGGTTTCGTTGCGCGAAAGCACTTCCAGTCCATAGCCAGAAAGAGAATCGAGGGCCGCCACAAACTGCTGGGCGGGCACCCGCAGGCTAATTTCCGCCTGCGGCAGTTCCGCACCATTGGCCAGGGTTCGCCGGTATAACTGAGAAGAAACCACGTAGCCTTCCAAGTCATCCGCCAGGGCAACCGCTTTTTTCAGGGTGTCCTCGACATCCACCACCGAAATGGAAAGGGAACCGTTGCGAATAACGACCCGCTCGACCTGGGCGGGGTTGGAGAAATTAAAAGAGGTATTGGTATCCTCGGCGGAGAGGAACTCGCGCGGGGCACCTGCAGCAGGTGCCGGGCTGCTGGAGGTTTCGTAATACATTTCTTCAGACATGGCGGTTGAACAGGCGCCAACCCACAACGAAAAAAGCAGTGCCAGGAAAATCCATTTGCGGGTCATGTCAACCTCCGTTGAGCGAAACAGGAAAGAGACGAAAAAAGCGAGCAAGCAGCAAACCGCTGCGCCGCGGTTACCAACCTTCTGCCAGGCGAACTGCATGCCGTTCGGGCAAGCGCGCTTTACGCATCCTGGCCTGAACTTCTGGAATGTTGTATTCTGCCCGGCAGTGCTGCCAGGTATGGATTTCGGGTTCAAAAATGGCGTAGGCAGCCCGTGGGTCGCGATCGCGCGGCTGGCCCACGGAGCCGGGGTTGATAATCGAGCGAGTTTCAAGTACCTTGGCTTTCGAATCTACCGGGAAAATTAAATCCACAGAAGATTCGCCGTTTTTTTGAATAAACTGGCTGGGAATGTGGGTATGACCCACAAAACATACATCAGTAGAAAAATGGGGGAAATTTGCCGCTGCCAGGTAGGTGTCGAGAAGGTATTCAAAAATGGGGCTGCGGGGGCTTCCGTGGGTCAGGGTAACCCGGTCTTTTTCCATAACCGTTGGCAGCGCATCGAGAAACTGGGCAGACGAAGCCTTAAGCTGGGAGCGGGTCCACTCAATCGAAAAACGAGCTTCAGGGTTAAACGTGATCACATCCAATTTACCAATTGCAGCGGCATCATGATTTCCAAGAATGCAGGTGAGGTTGGGCAGTTCGGCAATGCGTTCCACGCAAGCATCTGGGTCTGGGCCATACCCCACCAGGTCGCCCAGGCACCAAACTGCATCCACCGCGCCGGCGTGTTTTAACACAGCGTCCAGCGCGGTAAGATTTCCATGAATATCAGACATAACCAAAATTCGCATATGAACTCAACTTTATCCGTCGCAACTCGCCCCTAAACCGGGGTAGAATTGAACACTTAACTTATAAAATCTCAACCCCGCCCTCCTGCCCCGTGGGAAGAGGGTGATACCGGATTCGGTTGAGCAAGCTACTTTAACTTTATTATACACCTACCTGGAAAGGGAATTATTTGGGCAAAAATTTTGGGTCGAAAGCCGAGGGCAGCAGCTCGCGCAGGGTCAGCTCGGCCTTCACCGCCCCGTTTTCATCCGCAATCAGGACAACCAGGTCTAACCCAAACTCGGCCAAAACCTGGCGACAGGCGCCACAAGGCGGACCGCCATTTTTGGTGACCACAGCCACCGCTTCAAAACTCCGCTCGCCTTCGGAAACCGCCTTGAACACAGCCACCCTTTCGGCGCAAATTCCCGAAGGATAGGCCGCGTTTTCAACATTAACGCCTTCGTATACCTTTCCAGAGCTGGTCAGCAAGGCTGCCCCAACCGGGTAGTTTGAGTAAGGTGCATACGCCCACTGACGGGCGTTGTGGGCAATATCCACCAGTTTTTCGCGAAGTTCATTCGAGAGCATCGGGGGTTTCCTTTGTAGGTTCGGAGTTTTGGGGAACACGCCGGACAAGAACTTTTCGGATTCGCCGGCCTAAGACCTGGTCTACCACCAGGTGAATTCCATCTACCTGCAGCTGCTCGCCATCTTTGGGGATATGCCCTAAGAGGCTGTATACCAACCCGGCGAGGGTGTCTACCTCTTCATCCGAGAAATGAGTTTCCATAATGTCGTTAAAGTCTTCCAAGGCAACATTGCCCTGGAAAACAAAAACGCCTTCTTCAATTTCCTGGTAGAGCTGGTCTTCGGTTTTATCATATTCATCCTGAATTTCACCAACCAGTTCTTCCACAATGTCTTCTAGCGTCACCAGGCCAGCCACACCGCCATATTCATCTACAACCATGGCAATGTGAATTCGTTCGCGCTGCATGTCGGCCAGCAAATCATCCACTTTTTTGGATTCGGGTACAAAAAACGGCTTGCGCAGCACCTGGCTGATTGGGCCGCTGTGCTGCCCCAGGCGACACAGGCGCAGCAGATCTTTCACATACAAAACGCCCACAATCCTGTCAATAAACGCTTCATACACCGGCACTCGCGAAAACCCGGACTCGAGCATCTGGTCGGTGGCGGTGAGAATGTCGGTATCTGAGTTTAGAGCCAACATGTCAATGCGCGGCACCATGATTTCACGGGCAATGGTTTCGCGCAGCTGAAACACGGAGCGAATCATTTCGCGCTCATCTTCCTGTAAACGGCCATCTTCTTCAGAAGCGTCTAAAAGGGTGATGAGTTCGTCTTCTAATTCGAGGGGCTCTGGCTCGGAGGCATCTTCTGTCCAGCGTAGAAAAACCAGGTGAATTGCCCAAACCGGCACCAACAGTTTAAGGCCAGCCTGGGTAAACCCGACAAGACGCACGGCCCAAATTTCGGGGGTTTGGATGACATAGGCTTCAACCGCAATTTCAATCAGGGCGATGCCAAAACCCGAAATCACCAGCCCAAGCCCTAACCAAACCAGCGGGTTGGACTCTGCCAGCGGGAAGAAAAGTGCGGTTGACAGTCCCAAAAGCAAAACCCGGGAGAACGATTGGATCGACACCAGGCGGGCACGCAGATGGGTTGTGGAATCCAAAAACACATCCACGGGATGGATGTCGACACCAGCATCCTCACGCATGGCCAACAAACGCGCCTTGCGCACCCCCAGAAAAGCGGAACGAGCCGCAATCCAGGGAAGGTGAAAAGACAAAACCAGAAAAACCAATAAACCCGTAAGCTGAGTATCCATATAATGTTATGCGGCGGCATCCAGGCGGGCCTGCATGGCCTGGGCCGCGTCGGCCAGGTCTTGCGGGGTGTTGACACCAATCAATTCCTGAGCATAATCTGCCACAACCGCCTGGACGGAAAGTCCATCTCCCACTGCAATTTCCACCAGGTCGGTCAAGAAATATTCTCCCTTAATCGTCAGGGGCAGGCGGTGAATGTTCTGCCAGAGCCATTCGGAATTGAAACAATACAGGCCCGGGTTAAGCTCCTTGATGGCTAAAATTTCTGGTGTGGCTGCAATCTCTTCGACAATGGCCCGAACAGAGCCATCGGGGTTGCGCACAATCCGGCCAAAGCCGCGGGGGTTGTCGGCCATGACCGTCAGCATGGTAAAAGGCCCTGGGTGAGCTTCTTGCGCCCGGACCAGGCCGCGCAGGGTTTCAGGGGAAACCAGGGGCATATCCCCATAAGTGACCAAAACCTGGTCGCATTGGCCGCGCACGGCTGCTTCGGCCTGCTGGACTGCGTGACCCGTGCCTAGCCGTTCGGCCTGGTAGACATACACAGCGGCCTCCCCCAATGCAGCCCGAACCTGGTCGGCGCCATGCCCGATGACCATCACCGGGCGCACCCCGGTTGCAGCCTGGGCAGCCTGCAGCGCCCACCAGGCCATTGGATGACCTAAAACCGGATGCAAAACTTTGGGTAAGTCGGATTTCATCCGGGTTCCCTGGCCAGCAGCCAAAATGACAGGTTGGGTTTGCATGAATGTCTCCATTTTAAACCGAAATTACGAGCGGAGGTCCTTTTCCAATAGGGAACAAACCTGCTCGTAATCGAGAGAAAATCTATCAGGATATAAGTGAGGGTCGTCGTCAGACATTGTCGTTTTAAGCTGGGGAGCCTGGATTCGAACCAAGATTAACGGATCCAAAGTCCGCAGTGCTGCCATTGCACCACTCCCCAATGAATGCTCTGGGTTAAGAGCGGGCAAATTGTATCATACTGTTTGGCAAGATGGCAATCCTTTAAGCCCTTGCTTTCATTAAAGCCAGGGCAGCTGCCCCTCTTGATGAAAGTGGGTTTATTTTTCTCCGTCCTTCTTTTTTGGGGGTTCGGTGGTTTGGGCGCTCTCTTCGCCTGGAGCCAGGCCAAGCTGCAGGGCCTGTTCGTAAGTAATCACGCCGGAATCAAAAATTGGGCTGCTTTCTTCGATGGAAGCGGAATCGCCCCAAAAATCATCCAGGGAACCGGCTGCCAGGCCAGCATCGGCGTTGTCGAGCAGGGCGAGCAGGTCTTCATCCTCTGCAGCAGTGGTTTCATCTTCCAGGCTGTCGATATCTACACTGAATGGTGTTGTGGGCGGTGCATCTGCCGGAACGAGGGAGACGCCAATATTGAGCAGCAGCGTTAGCAGGTCTACCACCGTGGCGGAAATGGATCTGATATAGCGCTCATCCAGAGCAAGCTCTGGGGCAGCCACCACCATGGCGTAGGATGGGCCAACAGCCGCAAGGCACAGGTCGTACTCAATCCCATGAAACACCTGGATGTTACGGGGTGTCTGTTGACCTAAGAAAAGTGAGACTTTTTGCCCGGCAGAAAAAGAGGCCATGATCACCGGAACAAGAACATTTTCAAACTGTTCGTGGGGAAGTTCGCCTGCGCGCACCAATACCTGCCCGCGGTCGTCCAGCATGATCACCACAGAGGCTTTGACATCCTGGCGCAAGCGGGCCAGCCTTTCGGAAATGCGCTTTTCAGAAGGTGCTTCATCATCCTCTGGGAGCAGCGCCTGGGTGTGTGCGGGTTTGACGCTGGCCGGCGGAGCTGCGTAGGGAGGAACCACCAGGGAAGGGGTTGGGGCTGCTTCCGGAAAAGCGGCAGCAGCCGGAGATGAATCTGCGAGAAGACCCAAGAGGCGCTCTACAGTATCCAAGAAATCTGGAATTTCAATGGGTTTGGGGAAGAAGGCATCGGGTTGGGCTGCAGCGATTTCTTTTTTGGATTTGGTGTCGGTTGCCCCGGTAATCAGGATGATTTTGGTTTCGGGTTTGCGGGGACGAACCCGGTTCATCAATTCAATCCCAGACATACCCGGCAGGCGTAAATCGGTGACCAACAGATCGAACTTTTTCAGGCGAACCTCAAGAAAAGCCTCTTCGCCAGAGGGCACAACCGTGACCACAAACTCGTGGGCAAGGGTCTCAAGCGCAGCGTGCAGCATCCGAGCTACTTCACGCTGATCATCCACAATTAAAACTTGAAATACCGCCATAATCGCTTTCTACTTCGTCATAAATCTGGCCAGGGACTGAATTTTTTCCATTGTATCATGGTTATCTGGGCGAATTGGGGCTATTCCGCCAGCCAGCAAGCCACCCAATGGTCCGGGGCAACCTCTTTAAACTCAGGTTCCTGCTGAGAGCAGCGCTCCACGGCCACAGGGCAGCGCGGGTGGAAGCGGCAGCCGGCAGGCGGGTTCAAAGGACTGGGGACATCGCCCTTAAGAAGGATGCGCTCACGCTTGACGCTAGGGTCTGGAACCGGAATGGCGGATAACAGCGCCTGGGTGTAGGGGTGACGAGGGGTGTGGTAAAGCCTGTCGCGCGAGGTCATCTCAACCACTTTCCCCAGGTACATCACCGCAACCCGGTCGGAGATGTGCTCCACCACCGAAAGGTTATGGGCAATAAACAAATAAGTCAGGTTGAAATCTTTTTGCAGGTCGCGCAAAATGTTCAACACCTGAGATTGGATGGAAACATCGAGGGCCGAAACCGGTTCATCGCAAACAATGAACCTGGGTTGAAGCGCCAGCGCCCGGGCAATGCCAATGCGTTGGCGCTGGCCGCCTGAAAATTCATGGGGATAGCGGCGGGCGTGGTAATCTTCTAACCCAACTTTGCGCAGGGTCTCGATCACCCGGTCGTACCTTTCGCGGGCAGTGCCAATGTTGTGAATTTTTAGGCCCTCAGCAATTGACTCGCCAATGGGCATGCGCGGGTCAAGCGAAGCGTAGGGATCTTGAAAGATGATTTGTAGATCGCGGCGCATGGCTTTTAACTCGCTGCCTTTGAGAGCCAGGATATCTTTGCCGTTATATTCCACTTTCCCAGCAGTAGGCTCAATCAGGCGTAAAATGGAACGGCCAACGGTCGTTTTACCGCAACCCGATTCGCCAACCAGGCCAAGGGTTTCACCCTGGCGCACATTGAAAGAAACCTGGTCCACCGCCTGGACATGGGCAACCACCCGGCGCAGTAAACCGCCGCGAACAGGGAAATATTTGACCAGTTTTTCCACCCGGATCAGGTCGGGGGGGTTAGGTGAAGCAGCAGGGTTAACAGCGGTCATTTGGATCCCTCCTCTGCAAGGGTGGCAATTTTTTCGGCAACGATGGCCGAATCCAATACCCCGGTGCGCAGGGGGGCAGGGTGACCGGAGTGATCGGTGTATAACCAGCAGCGGACAAGGTGTTCAGCACGCGCATCGGAAAGTTCGGGTTCAATTTCCTGACAGATGGACATCTGGTAAGCTTGCCTGGCGCGGCAGCGCGGCGCGAAGCGACAGCCGGGCGGCAGGTTGACCAGGTTGGGGACGGTACCTGGAATCACTTCCAGGGTTTCTTTTAACTGGCCAAGGATGGGAATCGAATCAATCAGCCCCCGGGTGTAGGGATGGAGGGGTTCTCTAAACAGGGTGTGGACATCGGCCTGTTCGACAATTTGGCCGGCATACATCACTGCAACCCGGTCGGCCAGTTCGGCCACAACGCCCAGGTCGTGGGTAATCAGGATGACCGCAGTTCCCAGGCGTTGGGTAAGGTCGCGAATCAGGTCCAAAATTTGGGCCTGGATGGTGACATCCAATGCGGTGGTAGGCTCGTCGGCAATCAACAGCTGCGGGCTGAGCGCCAAGGCCATGGCAATCATCACCCGCTGGGCCTGGCCGCCTGACATTTCATGAGGGTATGCCCTGGCTTTGCGTTCAGCGTCGGGAATGCCTACCAACTTCAGCAGTTCTACGGCTTTGGTCCAGGCTTCTTTTTTATTCAGGTTTTGGTGAAGTACGAAGACCTCTGCCACCTGGTCGCCAACGGTAAACACCGGGTTGAGGCTGGTTTGGGGCTGTTGGAAAATCATCGAAATGCGGTTGCCACGCATTTGGACCATCTCGGCTTCAGAGAGGGTGAGCAAATCGGCGTCCTCAAACACAATCTGCCCGTCCACAATCCGGCCGGGTACGCTAATCAGACGCATGATGGACAGCGATGTAACGCTTTTTCCGCAGCCAGATTCGCCCACCAGGCCTAACACTTCGCCAGGGGCCACTTCAAAATCCACACCATCCACAGCCTTGACTACCCCGGCATCGGTATAAAAATAGGTTTTTAATTGATTGATTTTTAATAGGGGTTTGAGGGGTTCTCTCTTTGGCACAGCATCCTCTGATCATCAATTTGTAAAATACCCTTTTAAAATTTCGATCTGTTCTGATTATAACGCATAAAAGAATGCATCCAGGCTTGTTCAGGTGCTTCCTATAATCCGTTCGCCCTATTCCCCTGTGGTCGCGGCTTTCGCCGTGTCTCCCGCCCCAGGCTTTGGCACGGGCACAAGATCAGGTATCCCTCGGATAGGTGAGCAGTTATTCTGAGGGGCAACTTTAACCGTTGACAGTTAAAAAATTCTGTGTACAATATCCCAACACGCCGAAGTGGCGGAATTGGCAGACGCGCTACGTTCAGGGCGTAGTTGGATTACTCCAGTGTGGGTTCGACTCCCACCTTCGGCATCCGGCGTGAATGGGCTGTACTTTGGTACAGCCCATTTTTTTGCTTCTTGGGATCCTGGTATAATTCTTGTACCGGATCCGGATGAAACGGCTGTTGGACAAATCGCCGAATGCAATTAAGAAAGGATCCGGGCACTGGTGGCGATTACCTGAAACAATCGGCTTGGATTGACTGTTGGAGCAGCAAAGGTATGAACCTGCAAGAAAACCTGCGCAGATTGATTATTGTCTTTGGGATTGGGATTTTGTTCTTTCTCCTGGGAGATCTGAACACCCGCATCACTGAGTTAAATCAGATGAAACGCGACCGGGCAGAGGTTGAGGCACGGGTAAATGAATTGGCGCGGTATAACGCGACTTTGCAAGCCAAAGTGGAGTATGCCAAATCAGACGAAATCGTTGCAGAATGGGCATACAGCGAAAACCGGATGGTTCAGGGTAACCCAAACGAGTATGTGGTTGTGGTCATTCCTGAAAGTCGAAATTTGGTTGAAGTGGCTGCCGCTCCCCCTGCTGCGCTTACCCCACTGGAGAACTGGCAAGTCTGGCAGCAGCTGTTCTTCAGCAAGCCTTGACGATGGCAGGCCTGCGTGCTACAATATCCGCCGCTTAAAACGATGCGGGGTGGAGCAGTGGCAGCTCGTCGGGCTCATAACCCGAAGGTCAGGGGTTCGAATCCTCTCCCCGCTACCTGAAAAAACACAGCCTTTCGGCTGTGTTTTTTGTTATTTCAGGGTAACTACACATCCCCACCCAGGCCACGCCCTGGGTTGTGGGGGGCAGGGCATGGGTGAGCATTTACCGTTCACCCATAAAAAACCGAGAAGCGCAATATACTTCAAAGTATTATACGCTATCTACTCCTTATTCTGGATAAAGGGGTGTTTTTTGTGGGGATTTCGAACAAAAAGGGGGTTAGCGTTTAATCGGGAGGCCGGAGCGAACCCAGGCATTCATCCCGCCGGAGACGTTCAGGGCGGTATAGCCAGCCTGAACCAACGCCTTGGTGGCCGGGCGGCTGCGGGAGCCTGAAGCACAAATGACCAGGATTTCGCGGTTCTTGGGCAGGTCGTTCATCCGCCGGCTTAGCTCGTGCAGGGGAACCAGCCTGGCGTTGGGGGCGTGGATAAGCTGGAATTCATCCTTGTTGCGCACATCCAGCAGAATGGGGGATTGGCCACCTTTGCGCCCCAGACGTTCGTGGGCTTCCTGAGCAGTGATAGATTGAATGGGCGGACCAAAAAGTTTTTCTAAAAATCCGGGCATAGGGTTATCCTCAATTGATAAAAATGCAGGTTGGATTGTACCCGAATTGGCATGCGAATCACACTGACAAAATTTTTGAACCTGTGGTTTTTCAGGCTTTTAACGACATCTACATAACTTCTTCACAAGCCCGGCGTATGATTAAAGAAAAAATTGACCTGGAGGTAGAACGATGAATAAAGTTTGGAAATGGATTTTGGGGATTGGCGGCGTTTTGCTGGCCCTGGCGGCCGTTGCAGGCATTTTTCGGCTGGGAATGTTTCTGGGCTATGCCCGGATAAGCGGTCTTTCGGGACGGATGGATCGCGTCTCGATGATGGACGGACACCGCTTTATTGGGTCTGGCTTCGACCATTTATCCGATATGCATTTTATTGGGTTTGGCCTTGGCTGGCTTTTGTGGCTGGTTGTGATTGGCCTGGCGGCCTGGGGTGCCTACAGCCTGTTCGCCAACCGCCGGCGGGCGGCTGCCGGAAACAGCGGGATAAGTTCAACCGCACCGGCAATGGTGGAATCGGCCAGCCCGACCCAGGCCTGCCCGAACTGCGGCAAACCCACTGCTGCTGATTGGAACACCTGTCCATATTGCGGCCAACCCATTGGAGACAGCGACCCGCAAATTTGACCCAGCGGAGTTTCAACCCGGCCGTCAGCCGCCCCCTGGCAATGCCGGCTGCAAAAGGGCAAGCAAACTAAATCTGAAATTCAATTCCATCCCACACCCCTTCTTCTGAAAGATGCGGGTGTGGGATTTCACTTTCGTGCCCTTCGAGGCGCTCTTCAAGCTGAACCACCCGCTCCATCAGGCTGGCAATAGCCACCCCAAACGTATCGGGCAGCGACCCATGGTTAAGGTCGGGGGCGTCGGTTGGCAGGTGCGGCTTGCTGCGCACCACCACCTGACCAGGCACCCCCACCACCACTGAATTCGCAGGAACAGGCTTAACCACCACCGCGTTGGCGCCAATCCGGCTGTCGGCGCCCACCAGAATGGCCCCCAACACCTTGCCCCCGGCGCCCACCACCACCCGATCCCCCAGGGTTGGGTGGCGCTTACCTTTGTTAAGGCTGGTGCCGCCCAGGGTAACACCGTGGTAGAGGGTAACATCCGAGCCGATTTCAGCAGTTTCCCCAATCACCACGCCCATACCATGATCAATAAACAGGCGGCGGCCAATGGTTGCCCCAGGGTGAATTTCAATTCCGGTGAGGCCGCGCATCAGTTGGGAGATCCAGCGGGCAACCAGCCTGGCTTTGTGCTTCCACAGCCAGTGCGACAGCCGGTGGCCCCAAACTGCGTGCAGCCCGGGGTAGAGGAGCATAATTTCAAGGGTAGAACGGGCGGCCGGGTCTCGCTCTTTCACAGAGGCCACATCTTCCCGCACCAGGCGCAGCGCCATGCCGGGGATTTGCAGCAGCCTGCGCAAAGAAAGACGTTCGTCCTTTGAAATGGAACCGGGGGCGGATATTTCTGCCATATACATCCTTGCATGTTTAGCCGGGCGGCAGGCCAACCCACCGCCCGGCGAGGGTTCAGTCAGCCAGGCTGGCAAACAGAGCAGTGCTCAGGTAGCGTTCGCCAAAAGAGGGAATGATGACCACAATCCGTTTACCGGCGTTTTCCGGGCGGCGGGCCACCTGCAGGGCAGCCCAGGCAGCCGCGCCGGAAGAGATGCCCACCAAAAGGCCCTCTTCGCGAGCCATGCGCCGGGCGGTGTCAAAGGCGTCATCTGCCTTTACCCGGATAACTTCATCGTAAATTTGAGTGTTGAGCACATCGGGGACAAACCCGGCGCCAATCCCCTGGATGGGATGCGGCCCTTTGGCCCCACCCGACAGCACAGGGGAGGCATCCGGTTCAACAGCAATCACCTGGAAGCCGGGCTTGCGCCCCTTGAGCACTTCACCCACACCGGTGATGGTGCCGCCAGTGCCCACACCCGAAACCAGGATGTCTACCTGGCCATCGGTATCGTTCCAGATTTCTTCGGCAGTGGTGCGGCGGTGGATGGCGGGGTTGGCCGGGTTTTGGAACTGCTGGGGAATAAAGTAGCGCGGGTTGGCGGCGGCCATTTCGTTGGCGGTGCGAATGGCCCCACCCATGCCCTCGCTGCCAGGGGTCAGCACAAGCTCGGCCCCGTAGGCTCGCAGCAGCATGCGGCGTTCCTTACTCATGGTTTCGGGCATCACCAGGGTGCAGGCATAGCCTTTCGCCGCGCAAACAAAGGCCAGGGCGATTCCGGTGTTACCGCTGGTAGGCTCTAAGATGATCGTATCTTCTTTAATCAGCCCGGCTTGCTCTGCAGCCTCAATCATGGCCACGCCAATCCGGTCTTTGACACTGTGGGCGGGGTTAAAGAACTCCAACTTGACCACCACCTCGGCCGCGGCACCTTCTGCCAGGCGATTCAGGCGCACCAGTGGGGTGTTACCAATCAGTTCGGTTACGTTGTTTGCAATTTTCATTTCAAAATCTCCTCAAATACACTATTGGTTTTTGCAACTACTCGCCCATCCCCCTGTATTCTCCCCCGCCCCAAGATTGGGGCGGGGTGTGGGGGGTGGGGTTGAATTATTACGATTGTTAAAGAAAAATACCTCAGTAAGAAAAGCCTGAGGTATCACCAATGCCAGGTAGGTTAATTAAAAAAACGGCAGTCAGGCTGCGATATTCGGGGCGTTAAGGCCTTCGAAACGCGGGGCGCCGGATGCCGTTTGATGGCTCATCATTCAGCCTTTCAGTCAGCAGTCCAACCCCCGCTCAAAACACAAGCAAAAGGGCTTCCATAACATAAAGAAGATTGTATGTGCCGGGGTTGGCATTGTCAAGCGGCTCTGGTAAGTCTTATCCTTTTCTCATGCATAGGTGAAAATAGATACAATGTACCATTGGCTGCATCTTGTCCGGCTGTGTTTTGTATGTTATCGTATCGGCGTAAGGTCCCGGTTGTATACCCGGGTAAAACATTTATGGTGACTTTCAGTCTTCACCCGCCATTTCCGGGTGAACCGTGGCGAAAATCCGCCAGTTGTGGGTTAAAACCCGACCGGAAATGTACCAAAAAAACAACAAAAGTGGTTTAATCAAGGTATGCTCATTCTGCCGTTGCTAAGTTTTGGGGTTGCATTTGCAGTCAGCGCGCTGCTTGTTCCGGTGATTCGCAACCTGGCCATCCGTTGGGGCCTGGTTGCCCAACCCAAGGAAGACCGTTGGCACAAGAAAGTCACACCGGTATTTGGTGGCGTGGCCATGTACATCGGGTTTATCCTGGCTGTGTTGGTGCTGAACGATTGGAACAGCATTCCCTGGGGGCTGGTTGCTGGCTCAAGCATCATGTTTTTTATCGGTATTTATGATGACCTTAAACCGCTCACTCCACCCGTGAAGATGGTCGGCCAAATCATGGCGGCGGTGCTGGTGGTTTTTTCCGGGTATCGCACCGCCTTTTTCAGCCAGGAACTGCTCAATATGCTGGTTACGGTGGTGTGGCTGGTGGGCATTACCAATGCACTCAACTTCCTGGATAACATGGACGGGCTGGCTGGCGGGATTGCCTTTATTTCGGCGGCTTTCCTCAGCTTCTTCCTCTTTGACAGCGCCCAAAGTGAACCATTTGGGTTGATTGCCCTTTCCCTGGCGGGCAGCATCCTGGGGTTCTTGCTGTACAACTTTCCACCCGCCTCGATTTTCATGGGTGACAGCGGCAGCTTGTTTTTGGGCTTCACCCTGGCCGCCATGGCGATTGCGCGCACACCGCAGGCTTCGAATGTGTTTGCTGTGCTCAGCGGCCCCACCCTGCTGTTTTTACTGCCCATTATTGACACCACACTGGTCACAATCACCCGCATTTTACGCGGCCAATCGCCCACCCAGGGCGGGCGAGACCACACTTCCCACCGGCTGGTGGCGTTTGGGCTTTCAGAACGTGGGGCTGTGCTGGTTTTATACGCAGTTGCCATCATTTCGGGTGCAGCAGGCGCTGCGATTGAAGCCATTGATTATCACCTGGGCCTGCTGCTGCTGCCAGCGCTGGCCATTGCTTTTGCCCTGCTGGCGGCATACCTGGGCCGGCTGAAGGTGGTCACCGTGAAAAATGCACCCAGGGGGGCCATCACCAACCTGATGCTGGACCTGACCTATAAGCGCCGCCTTTTTGAAATCACCCTGGATTTCTTCCTGATTACCCTGGCTTTATACGCCGCGTTGTGGATTCAGTCCGGGTTGGATTTAACCAACACCCAAATTGAAGATTATTTACAGGCCGCACCGGTGGTGGTGGGCATCTCGTACCTGACTTTTTTTCTGTTCGGGGTGTACAGGGGCGTCTGGCGCTATATGGGTTTGGAAGATGTGGCCAGTTTTGGACGGGCTGCAGCGGCTGGGGGTTTGCTTTCGGGGTTGGTAATCATCACCTGGTGGCAGCTTCCCGGCTTCTCTTTCGCCTCGCTCTTTCTATTTGTCATCTTTCTTTTCCTGGGCTGGTTTGCTTCACGCACTTCGTTTAAGTATCTTGACCAGCTTTACATTCGCCAAACTGCTGAAAAACTGCAATCGGCCCACATTTTGATTTATGGCGCAGGGGATTTTGGGGAAATTGCGCTGCGTTGGATTATGAACAACCCACGCATGGGGTATCATGTTGCCGGGTTTTTGGACGACGACCCCTACAAACACCGGCGTTCGATTCATGGTGTGCAAATTTTGGGTGGGCTGGATGCCCTCCCTGGGCTGATAAAAGAGTACAATATCCAGGGCGTTATCATGACCGACCCAATTTCGAACCTGCCGGAAAAAGTACTGCGCACGACACAAATCTGTGAAGAGAACCGGATTTGGGTGCAGCGCTTAAGGCTGAATTTTGAACCGATTCATTCACAAGACTAAGGAAACCCTATGACAGATGCACAACTTCAGAGCCGATTTCGCTCACCGCCGCGGGTTCTCATCACCGGGGGAGCAGGCTTTATTGGCTCTCACCTGAGCGAGGCGCTGTTGGCGCGCGGCCACCACGTTACCGTGATTGACGACCTTTCTACCGGGCGTTTTGAAAACATCGCCCATCTGGTGGGCCACCCTAACTTTCGCTTTGCCATTGACTCGATCACCAACGAAGTGGTGATGGACCGCCTGGTGAGTGAGGTGGACACCATTTTTCACCTGGCAGCCGCAGTGGGTGTAAAGCTGATTGTGGAACACCCGGTTCATACCATCCAGACCAACATCATGGGCACCGAGGTGGTGTATAAAACCGCCCTGCGCTACCGCACCAAGGTGATGGTGGCATCCACCTCCGAAGTGTATGGCAAAGGCAACGCCATCCCCTTCCGGGAAGATGACGATGTGGTGCTTGGCCCAACGGCGCGCAGCCGCTGGGGCTATGCCGCCTCAAAAATGGTGGATGAATTTCTCGGCCTGGCCTACTACCAGGAAAAAGGCCTGCCGATTGTTATTTTCCGGCTCTTCAACACCGTTGGCCCGCGCCAGACCGGACGCTATGGCATGGTGATTCCCCGCTTTGTAGCCCAGGCGCTGGAAGGCGAGAAAATCACCGTGTATGGCGATGGCGATCAAAGCCGCTGTTTTCTCCATGTCCATGATGCTGTCCGGGCCATCATCGGCCTCTCCAATTCCAGCGAGGCGCTGGGCAAGGTGGTCAACGTGGGTTCCACCCAGGAAATTTCCATGATGAACCTGGCCCGCAAAGTGGTGCACCTGGTTCACCACGACAACCCGGCAATTAACCCGGACGAACAGATTGTGCGCATTCCCTACGAACAGGCCTATACAGCCGGATTTGAAGACATGCGCCGCCGCTTCCCAGACATTTCCCGGGTGAACGCCCTGATTGGCTGGAAACCAGAGCTGAGCCTGGACCAGATTCTGACCGATGTGATTACCGAACGCAGGCAAGGATAAAATGCTCACCCATCCCCCCTGTTCTCTCCCCCGCCCCAAAGCCTGGGGCGGGAGCCGGGGGGTGGGGCAGAATTGTTGCGAAAAATCGCACCTTGACGAGAAAACAGTCGTCCATTACAATCAGCGCCAATGAATAAACCCTTCGCTTTTACCCGCTATTATTATTGGTATTACGGCAGCAGCCTTCCGCATGCCGTTGGCGGCGTTTAAGCGTACCGGGAAAAGAACTCACCAACCCAAAACGCGAGGCCAACGGTCTCGCGTTTTTTTGTTATTTTTGCCAAAGGAGCGCTATGCTGGAATCGTCTACTGTCGAAAATGAAATCAGCCCGCTGGCCATAAGCCCAGAAATTGGGCAAACCCGGCCCAGTGCCACAAGAGGGCTGCGCGGCGCAGTTCAGGCTGCAGAAAACACCCCCGAAGCCGTTCTGGAAGCAACACGCGCCTTGCTGGCCGCACTGGTTTCGGCCAACCCGGGGCTGAAGCCGGACGATGTGGCCAGTATTTTTTTTACCGCCACACCCGACCTGGACGCCGTGCACCCCGCCCTGGCTGCCCGTCAGTTGGGCTGGGTGGAGGTACCTTTGCTGTGCGCCCAGGAAATCGCCGTTCCGGGCAGCCTGCCCCTTGTGGTGCGGGTTCTGCTGCACTGGAACACCCCCTTAACCCAGCGCGAGGTCCGGCATGTTTACCTGGGGGCGGCAGCCGCCCTGCGCCCGGACCTGCATATTCCCAAGCCATGATGCTGTTCTTATCCCATTTTTATCCATTTTAAAGTACACTCAAATTAGCCAGGAGGCCTTATATGTTAGTAATTATGAAAAACGATGCAACCCAAAGCGAAATCAGCGCCATCATCGAAAAAGCCGAGCGCATGGGGCTAAACTCGCACATTTCGCGCGGCAAGGAAAGAACTGTGATTGGCGTGATTGGCGACACCCGCCCGATTGTGCGCGACCAGTTTGCAGGCATGAATGGCGTAATGGAGGTTGTGCTCATCAGCCCGCCATACAAACTGGCCTCGCGCGAATTTCACCCGGAAGACAGCAAGTTCAACATTGACGGCATCGCCATTGGCGGCCCGGAAATCATCATCATGGCCGGCCCTTGCTCGGTGGAAAGCCGCAGCCAGATTCTTGAAACTGCCCATGCAGTAAAAGAAGCCGGCGCCCACGCCCTGCGCGGCGGCGCATTCAAGCCGCGCACATCCCCGTACGCCTTCCAGGGCATGGGCGTCCACGGCCTGGAACTGCTTGCCGAGGCCCGCGCCCAAACCGGCCTGCCAATTGTGACGGAAGTCATGTCCCCCGACAAAGTAGACATCATCACCCAATATGCCGATATGCTCCAAATTGGGGCGCGCAACATGCAAAATTACCCGCTGCTGCACGCCGCCGGCGCCAGCCAGCACCCGGTTTTGCTCAAACGCGGTCTGAGCGCTACCCTGGAAGAACTGCTGATGGCCGCCGAATATATCCTGTCGCACGGCAACCGGCGCGTGGTGCTGTGCGAGCGGGGGATTCGCACCTATGAAACTGCCACCCGGAATACGACCGACATCAACGCCATTCCGGTGCTCAAAGCCCGCACCCACCTACCTGTGGTTCTCGACCCCAGTCACTCCACGGGCTATTGGCAGTATGTCAATTCAATTGCCCGGGCTGCTGTGGCCGCTGGGGCCGATGGCCTGATTGTTGAAGTCCACATCACACCCGAAGAAGCCATGTCAGATGGCAGCCAATCCCTGAAGCCAGAGCGGTTTGCCCAGATGGTGCGCGAGGTCAAAGCCATTGCCCAGGCCATCGGTCGGGATGTGGCCCCCCAACCCGCGGCTGAAACCCCGGTGCCTTCCGGCCTTGAGGGCACTTTGTGAGCGAGCCTGGCTTTCCCCAGGGGGCAGATGAAAGCCCCCGCAATCCCAACCTGAACGGAGGGGAACTACCTGGCAACCTGCATGTAGCCATTGCCGGGCTGGGACTGATGGGCGGTTCGCTGGCCCTGGCGCTAAAGCCCCACTGCCGCCGGATCACTGGAATCGACCCCGACCCTAACGCCCGCGCACTGGCGTTGGAACGCAAAGCTGTGGATGCTGCCTTGCCCGGGTTGGAAGGCCTGGACGGGGATGTGGGCCTGCTGATCCTGGCTGCCCCGGTGCGAACCATCCTGAACCTGGCGGCCCGGCTCGCAGAACTGCCCCAAACCGCGCCAGGGTTGGTGGTGTTGGACATCGGCTCGACCAAGCAAACCATTCTTGAAGCATTCAGCCGCCTGCCCGCCCATTTTGATCCGCTTGGCGGCCACCCGATGTGCGGCAAGGAGAGCAGCGGCATGGCCAATGCAGACCCCAACCTGTACCAGGGTGCGCCGTTTGCCCTGTGCCCGCTGCCCCGCACCAGCCCCCGCGCAAGGGCGTTGGCCGAAAGCCTGGCGGCTGCAGTAGGCGCTTTACCCCTCTGGCTGGATGCCGCCACCCACGACCGTTGGGTAGCCGCCACCAGCCACCTGCCCTACCTGCTCTCCGCAGCCCTGGTGAACGCCACCCCTGCCGAGGCCGCCCCGCTGGTTGGCCCCGGCTTCAGGGGCATGGCCCGCCTGGCAGGCAGCGACCCGGCCATGATGCTGGACATTTTAACCACCAACCGCAGTGAAATTCGCACCACCACAGCCCGCCTGCGCAGCGCACTGGATGCTCTGGAAGCCGGGCTGGATAACGAAGAAAGCCTGGCGGCGCAGATCCACACCGCCCGTCAAAAACAAAACCAAATGCTCAAAACGGCTTCCTGAGCCGATACTCGAACGAAAGGACTCCCCATGAGCCTGCTGACCATCCACCCTGGCGCATCCCTGTCCGGAACCGTAACTCTGCCCGGCGACAAATCGCTTTCACACCGGGCGGCTTTGTTTGCTGCGCTGGCCGAAGGCGAATCGCGGATTGGCAATTTTTTGCAAGCCGGGGTGACCGACCGGATGCTGGAGGCTCTCTCGAACCTGGGTGTCGCCTGGGCGCTGGAAAACAACGAACTACGCGTAACCGGGCGCGGGCTGACGGGCTTTCAACCGCCCAGCCAGGCGTTGGACTGCGGCAATTCGGCCACGACCATCCGGCTGCTGGCCGGGGCAGTGGCGGCCAGCGGCGTTCCGGCCACCCTGGACGGCTCCACCGGGCTGCGAAAACGACCCATGGGGCGCATTGTGGCCCCCTTGCAGCAGATGGGCCTGCCCATCCAGGCCGCAGATGGGGAATTTGCCCCACTCACCATCGCAGCTTCAGCCGGCCAGCCCTTAACCCCACTGACCTACACCCTGCCCGTGGCCAGCGCCCAGGTAAAAACCTGTTTGCTGCTGGCCGCCCTGGCTGCGAGCGGCGCCACTACCCTGGTGGAACCCGGCCCATCGCGCGACCACACTGAACGGATGCTGAACAGCATGGGTGTGTTGGTTGAAACCACGCTCTTGCCCGGAGGCCGGGTGCAGGTTGCTCTCACCCCACCCAAGCACCCGCTGCGCCCATTGGATATGACCCTGCCGGGGGATATTTCCTCAGCCGCTTTTCTCATTGTAGCCGCCCTCATCACCCCGGGGTCGGACGTTTTGCTGCCCGGTGTGGGCCTGAACCCGACCCGCACCGGCCTATTGGATGCCCTGACCGCCATGGGGGGCGATATTTCCATCCTCAACCCGCGCGAACAGGGCGGGGAACCTATGGGCGACCTGCACGTCCGGGCCAGCCGGCTGCACGGCGTGGAAATTTCGGGCAGTTTGGTGGTGCGGATGATTGACGAGTTTCCGGTCTTCGCCGCAGCAGCCGCCCTGGCCAAGGAGCCAACCCGGGTCTCGGGAGCGGAAGAGCTGCGCCACAAAGAATCGGACCGGATCAGTGCCCTGGTGCGCCAGCTTAACGCCGTGGGCATCCCCGCCGGAGAAACGCCGGATGGTTTTACCCTGCCCGGCGAAACCCCCGCCCGGGGCGGCGAGGTGCACCCCCAGGGTGACCACCGCATCGCCATGTCGCTGGCGGTGGCGGGCCTGGCGGCTGACGGGCCCGTGACCATCCACCAGGCCGAAATTATTCACGAATCCTTCCCGGAATTTGCCGGCGCATTGGCCGGGCTGGGCGCCAACCTGGAAGCGGCAGCATGAAACCCGCTTTTCACCGCCTCGGGCTGATTGGCCACCCGCTGGGGCATTCGCGCTCCCCGGCGCTGCACCATGCCGCGCTGCACAGCGCCGGGCTGGCAGGCGAGTATTTGCTCTACCCGGTTGCACCCCTACCAGAAGGGCAGGCTTCCCTGGCCGAACTGGCTGCCCGCCTGCGCAGCGGCGAACTGCACGGGCTAAACGTCACCATTCCCCACAAACAAAATGTACTCCCCTTGTTGGATGAGCAAACCCCGGTGGTCCGGGCGATTGGCGCGGCCAATACCCTGTTTATGCAGGGCGACCAACTGTGGGGAGCCAACACGGATGCCCCGGCTTTTTTGGCCGAAATTCAAAACCTGCAAGGCCAGGCGCATGCTGACGGGCAAACTGCGCTGGTGTTGGGGGCGGGGGGCTCGGCGCGCACAGCGGTTTATACCCTGGCGCAGGCTGGCTGGCAGGTGTGGGTGGCTTCCCGCCGCCCGGAGCAAGGCACAGCCCTGGTGGCAGCGCTTTTGGAACGCTGGCAGCCCGGCCCCAAACCTACGCTGGCTGCCTGCCCGTTCGACGCCGGTCACCTGGCCGGGCTGCATTTTGACCTGCTGGTCAACACCACCCCGGTGGGAATGTTCCCCCATGTAGAAGAAAACCCCTGGCCGCTGGATGCCTTTCCGACCGGAGCGCGGGTGTACGATATGATCTACAACCCGCTGGAAACCCGGCTGCTCCAGGCAGCCCGGCAGGCCGGCCTGCCCGTCGCAAACGGCCTGGGAATGCTCGTAGAGCAGGCCGCCCTGGCCTTTGAACGTTGGACAGGCCAACCCGCCAACCGGCAAGAAATGCACATGGCAGTTTTGCCCTAATTGATATACAATACTTTTCGTAATGAACTTTAACCGATTCCTTTTCCCCACTGTCCTATGCCGCTCCGCACACTGACCGCAGGCGAATCCCACGGGCCAGCACTGACGGCCATCCTGGAAGGCATGCCCGCCGGGCTGCCGCTCACCCCGGAAATCATCAACCGCGACCTGGCGCGCCGCCAGATTGGCTATGGCGCCGGGCCGCGCATGAAGCTGGAAAGAGATGAGGTGGAAATCCTGGGTGGGGTGATGGCAGGCGTCACCACCGGCGCTCCCCTGGCCCTGCGGATTGCCAACCTCAACCACGAACGCTGGCACGGCCAACCGGTTGAAGCCTATACCGCCCCACGCCCCGGGCATGTGGACCTGGCGGCGGCAGTGAAATATGGTTATAACGATATTCGCCCCGGCCTGGAGCGCTCTTCGGCGCGCGAAACCGCGGCGCGGGTGGCGGTGGGGGCAGTGTGCCGCCAGTTTTTGGCACAGTTTAACATCCTCGTGGGCGGGTATGTGGTCGCCATTGGCCCGGTGACCGCCCAACTGGGCAGCCTGCCTCATCATATGGACTCCTATCAAGAACGCCTGGCCCTGGCCGAGCAGAGCGATGTGCGCTGCCCGGACGGCACCGCCAGCGAAGCCATGCGGGCTGCCATCCGCCAGGCCATGGAAAACCGTGACACCCTGGGCGGCATTTTAGAGGTGTTCGCCCTGGGCGTACCGGTTGGGCTGGGTTCCCATGTCCAGTCCGACCGGCGGCTGGAAGCGCGCCTGGGGGCTGCTGTGCTGTCTGTCCAGGCCATCAAGGGCGTGGAATTTGGGGCTGCCTTTGAGAACGCCCACTTACCCGGCACCCAGGCCCACGACGCCATCCGCCTCGATGGGCGCCGGCTCATTCGCCCCACCAACCGGGCCGGCGGGGTGGAAGGCGGCATCAGCAACGGCCAGCCGCTGCTCATCCGGGCAGCCATGAAACCGATTGCCACCACACTCACCCCGCAGCCCACCGTAGACCTGGCCGCCGGGGTCGAAACCCCCACCACCTACGAGCGTTCGGACTTTTGCCCGGTGCCGCGTGCTGTGCCCATTCTGGAGGCGGCAGTGGCGTTTGTCCTGGCCGATGCCCTGCTGGAAAAACTGGGCGGCGACTCGCTAGCCGAAATGCTGCCCCGCTTTGCCAGCCTGCGCCAAAACACCCTGGACGACCTTGAAATGAGCGGAGATGCCCAGGTCTTTTGGCCGGGCAGCGATCCCGAACCGGGCATTTAGCCCCACGAAACACCCAACTTACTGCCGATTTACAGGAAGCCCCCGCATGAACACATTCACCAGGCCAAACCAGGCGCTTAAAAATGGGGATGGTTTTGGACATGTGCTGCAAGATTACCAAACCGCCCTGGATTGGCTGCTTGGATTGATGACCGACCGCCAGGGGTCGCGCTACTTTGAAAACCGCACCCGCCGCCAACGGCTGGATATTTACCGCCGCCGGCTGCGCCGGGTGTTTGATTTTTTGGACCACGCCGGGCAGCCACAAGAACACTTTCGATCCATTCACATTGCCGGAACCAGCGGCAAAGGCTCGGTGGTTTCGCTGATTGCGGCCATTCTCTCCGCCGCAGGCGCCCACACAGGCTGCCACACCAGCCCGTACCTGGAAGTGCCCAACGAGAAGCTGTGCCTGGACGGGCAGATGATTGCCCCCTCCGAATTCACCGCCCTGGTCAACCGGCTTCGCGTCCTGGTGACGGGCTACCGTACAGCGGGAAGGGCCTTTAAGTCAATCCGCTATTCCGATGCCTGGGCAGCCCTAATATGCCTGTGGTTTGCACAGGAAAAGGTGGACTGGGCGGTGGTCGAAACCGGCATGGGCGGGCGCTACGATGCCACCAACGTGCTGCCTTCCAGCCTGGCGGTCATCACGAACATCAACTATGACCACATCGCCGAACTTGGCCCTGCGCTGCCCGATATCGCCTGGCACAAAGCAGGGATCATCAAACCCGGCCAACCCGCCATCATGGGCCTTTCAGAAGCAGAAAACCCGCCTGAAGTGCTGGCTATTTTCCGCAAAGAAGCCACCCGCAAAGGCGCTCCCCTGTTTGAATACGGCAAAGACTACACCTACACCGTCCACCAGGTGGACGAGCACGGCATCCGCCTGTCGGTGCAAACCAGCCGTCAGGCCTACCCCGACCTGTTTGTCCCGCTGCAAGGGGCTTTCCAGGCGCCCAACACCGCCCTGGCCGTAGCCGCGCTGGACCTGCTGGCCCAATATCACCCGCTGCCGCTCTCCCCAGCGCTGGTGCGCAGTGCATTGGCCGGGCACACCTTCCCGGGGCGCATGGAAGTGGTGCAGCCCAAGCCGTTGGTGCTGCTGGATGGCGCTCACAACCCGCATAAAATGCGCGCCCTGGCCGAAAGCCTGAAAACCATCTACCCCGGCAGGGCAACGACCGCTGTGTTTGGTGCGCTGGCCATGAAGGATGCCGAAGGCCTGCTGGCCGAACTGCTGCCGGTGGTCCAACGGGTGATCTACACCCGTCCCCATGTGTTGGGCAAGCCGTCATTCCAAACCGATGGGCTGCTGGCGCTTACCCGGCGGCTGGCACCAGGCGTACAGGTGGAGGTCATTGAAGATGTGCAGAAAGCGGTAGACTCGGCCATCCACGGACTGCCTGCAAACGGCATGGTGGTGGTCACGGGTTCGATTTACATGGTAGGCGAAGCGCGCGAACGCTGGGCCTCCAAAACCAGCCTGCTGCGCCAGGCAGAGGAAGCCCATGGCATTTGAAACGACCAACCTACTGGCATCTCGCTTCTGGCTGTGCCTGTACGGCCCGGCGGGTTCCGGAAAAACCACCACGGGGCAGGCGCTGGCCGCCATGCTCGCGGTTCCGTTCGTAGACCTGGACGCCGAAATAGAGCGCACCGCCGGAAAACCCATTTCCGAAATATTTGCCAGCCAGGGCGAGGCCGCTTTCCGGGAGATGGAGAGCGCTGCCCTGCACAGCCCAACCCTGCCCCACCGGGCGGTGATTGCCCTGGGCGGGGGTGCGCTGCTGGACGCCGAAAACCGGGCCTGGGTAGAAGCCCACGGCCGGGTGGTATGTCTGCATGCCAGCCCGGAAAAACTGCTGGAGCGCATTACCCCCCAATCCGGGGTTCGTCCCCTGCTGCAAGGCGAGGCCCGCGAACGGCTGGCCGCCTACCTGGAAAGCCGCAAGGCGCATTACGCCTCATTTTCAGACCATGTAGATACCTCGCACCTCTCCCCGAAAGAAGCCGCCTGGCGCATCCAGGGGCTGATGGGCTGGTTTCACATCCAAGGCATGGGGGCTGGCTATGATGTGATCGTCCAACCCGGCGGGTTGAGCGAAGCCGGGGCTGCGCTGGCCCAGCGCATGCTGCAGGGCCCGGTGGGGCTGGTGACGGATGCCAACGTGGGTGGTTTTTACGCCCGTCCGGCGATGGCCGCTTTGGAGCAAGCCGGTTACTCAGCTGCCCTGGTCACCCTGCCCCCCGGTGAAGCCCACAAAACCCTGGCAACCACCCAAACCATCTGGAGCGCTTTCCTGCAGGCAGGCCTGGAGCGGGGCAGCACAGCCCTGGCGCTGGGCGGCGGCGTGGTGGGCGACCTGGTCGGGTTTGCCGCCTCCACTTATCTGCGCGGCATGCCCTGGGCGGCCGCGCCCACCAGCCTGCTGGCCATGGTAGACGCCAGCCTGGGCGGCAAAACCGGGGTGGACCTGCCAGAAGGCAAAAACCTGGTGGGCGCTTTTCACCCGCCCCGCCTGGTGCTGGCTGACCCACACACGCTGGCCACGCTGCCCCCTGCAGAACTACGCTCCGGCATGGCCGAGGTCATCAAGCATGCCATCATCGCCGACCCGGAATTGTTTGCCCTGTGCGAGCAAGGACTGGACGCGATTGCCGATTGGCCAGCCCTGGTGCGGCGGGCCATCGCTGTCAAAGCGCGCATCATCCAGGAAGACCCCTACGAAAAAGGCCGCCGGGCAGCGCTCAACCTGGGGCACACCATCGGCCACGCCGTGGAGCTGGTTTCTGGCTTCAGCCTCAGCCACGGCGCCTGCGTGGCCATTGGAACGGTGGCCGAAGCCCGGCTGGCCGTCCGGCTGGGGCTGGCTGAACCCGACCTGCCCGATCAAATTGCCGCCTGCCTGCAGGCCTGCGGGCTGCCCACCGAAATTCCCGCCAACCTCGACCCGCAAGCCATCCAACACGCCATGACCTTCGACAAGAAAAAAGCCGGCGGCAAGGTGCGCTTTGCCCTGCCCTGCGCCATTGGCAGCGTCCAGACCGGTGTTGAGGTGACTTAGGATAAGAAGTGCTATGCCGCCTCGCTGGGGGAGCACGGTTGAAACCGTGATTACAAAGGGAAGGCAGCCTGGCTTGGCGTTTTTGGCCAAAAAGAACGCGGTATACTTTAAAAGGTCTGCACACAGCAGGCGAAATTTTCACAAAAAAGAGGCACCCCCCATGCTCAACATCCCACAGGTTCGCAATCAATTCCCCGCACTGGCGCGCAACGCAATTTATTTGGATAACCCGGCAGGCACCCAGGCCGCCCGGCAGTCGGTGGAGCGCATCAGCCGCTACCTGTACGAAACCAACGCCAACCACGGCGGTGCTTTTGCCACCAGCCGCGAATCGGATGCAGTGGTGGATGAAGCCCGGGCTGCCTGCGCTGAGCTGTACAACGCCCGGCAGCCCGAAGAAATTGTCTTCGGGCCAAACATGACCACGCTGACCTTTGCCCTCTCGCGGGCGATTGCCCTGACCCTTCAGCCCGGCGATACCCTGGTGGTCACCCGCCTCGACCACGATGCCAACATTACCCCCTGGACGCGCATTGCAGCCGACCGGGGCGCAAACGTAGAATGGGTGGATTTCGATGTGGAAACCGGCACCCTGCGCCTGGAAACCCTTGAAAAAGCCCTGGAGAAAAAACCCAAACTGGTTGCGGTGGGCTACGCCTCGAACGCCCTCGGCACCGTGAACCCGGTACAGCAAATCACCCGTATGGCGAAGGCTGCGGGAGCGCTGGTGTTCATTGACGCAGTGCAGTACGCCCCGCACGGGGTGATTGATGTTCAGGCGCTGGGCTGTGATTTTTTGGCTTCATCGGCGTACAAGTGGTTTGGGCCTCATATTGGCGTGATGTACGGGCGCTACGAACTGCTCGACCAGCTCAATGCCTACAAAGTGCGCCCGTCTTCCCCCGTGCCGCCCGGTAAATGGGAAACCGGTACGCAGAGCTTTGAAGGGATTGCCGGTGTGTTGGGGGCGCTGGAGTATATCGAATGGGTGGGGACCACGTTCGGCAGCCCGGCGGCCAGCCGGCGCAGCCGGTTGGTGGAGGGCCTGAACGCCATCCACCGCTACGAACAGGGGCTGAGCGCCGCCCTGCTTAACGCCCTGGCCGATGTGCCGGGGGTAGAAGTCTACGGCCTGACCGACCTGCAGCGCCTGGACGAACGGGTACCCACCGTGGCCTTCCGGATGGCCGGGTACAGCCCGGAAGAAATCGCCCGCCACCTGGACAGCCACAATATTTATGTCTGGAACGGCAATTACTATGCCCTCTCGGTGACCGAGCGCCTGGGCGTGGAAGACAAGGGCGGCATGGTCCGGGTGGGGCCGGTGCATTACAACACCGTTGAAGAAATTCAACAGTTAGGCGCTGCGCTGCACAGCCTGGCCTGAACCCCAAACCTGTGCAGTTCAGGCATCGCTCAACAGGTGAGCAACCAGCAGCTTGAGATAAAACACTGGCACAAACCACTCCATCCCTGGGGTGGGTGAAAACGCATACAGCCCGAGCATAACGAAACCCGTATAGAACAGCATGGCTGCCGGGCGCTGAATATACCTAGGCATTGCCAGCACCCAGGCGCTGGCCGCCATCAGCCCGGCATATAAAACCCCAAAAAAGAGCCAATCCATGCCGCGGAACAGCCAGGCTACCAGGAAAAGCTGCACAGCGTGGACTGCTACAAACCCCAGGTGCTGGCGGGTTCCCTGGCCGGGCCGGTGGTACCAGCGCCGGGCGGCCCGGGTGGCGTTGGCGGTCACCCCGCCCATCAAATCCAGCGCCAGCAGCACAGCCACCAGGGTTTGCACCGTGCTCCAACCCAGGTTTTGTGCGCTGGCATACCACGCCAGGCCCGCCCCTGCCGCCAGCGCAGGCGCCAAAACCAGCCAGGCTTCCGCCCGGGTTTGCCCGGGACCGATAAATTTATCCCATTCTCCGGCCAGGCCGGTGCGGGGTGCGGGGGGAGTCCATTCTGAGTCCATGCGCTTCTCCTTTGCAAAATACTTCATTCTCATTTTCCCATTGGAACGGCGTTTTGTAAATGCAGGTATTAAACAAGGATGGACAGGATGGGGGAAGAAAGGGGAAATTGGAAATGTTAAATGTTAAATTGAGAGGAAGATCCCTCCTGCTACGCCGTTCGGGATGACACGGAAGGGTAAAAAGTTTCCTTATTTTGCCGCAGGCAAAATGGGGGACCCGGCGCAGCTGGATGGGGGTGGATTCGCCGTCCACGAATTTTGGACGTCGAATCCACGAACGGGGAACCCCCTCCGGCCTGGCGGCCACCTCCCACAAATGGGCGCCGGGTACGGCGCACCATTTATGGGAGGGTTAAATCCAGGTTATCCTCCGGTAGGGGTGGGTCGCAGCGCAGCGGAAACCAATCATGAGCCGCCCCTGGCTCGTTCCGGCGCAGCCCGCCTGGCCACCCGCTGACCCGCCCTTCCCGTAAAGGGTTCCCCATGTCGTATCGAAGGCGCTGCAGGCATCCCCCGTGTCGTTTCGAAGGAGCGCAGCGACTGAGAAACCTTGCTTTCAACAGCGAATGGTCTCACGGCTGTCGCCGTTCGGGATGACACGCGGGGGTAATGTGTCGTTTCGAAGGAGGGGAGCGACTGAGAAACCTTTTGTTTCGGGTGTTTGTTTGTCGCGAATTGCGCCAATTTGCGCGAAAGATGGGGGGAATGGGGTATACCAAAGGGAGGGGTGGGGCTGAGCAGTAAATATTTTCTATAAATTTCCACAGAATTAATTGTACATACTATTGACACTGTATGTACAATTGGTGTACAATGTTCTTGTATGATGGAGGAACCCAAGATGCAAAAAGTCATAATTATCGGAAGCGGCATGGGCGGGCTGGCTGCAGCGCTGCGCCTGGCGCATAAAGGCTATGAAGTTACCGTTTTAGAAAAACAAAGCCGCCCGGGTGGGCGCAGCAATGTGATTCAGGAAGATGGCTATCGGGTGGACATTGGCCCGACCATCCTGGTAATGAAAGACACCTTCGAAGACACCTACCGGGCCATCGGCCAGGATTTTAACCAGCGGCTCAACCTGACCCAGCTTGACCCGAACTACCGAATTTACTTTCACGACAAGACCTATATAGACCTGTTCAGTAACATGGCAAAAGTAGCTGAAGAGGTGGAAAAAGTAGAGCCGGGCAGCGCCGAGCGGCTTTTCCGCTTTATTGGCGAAGGCGCCAAGAAGTTTGAGCTGGGGATGGCCTTTGTTGATCGCAATTTTAAGCGCATCACCGACCTCGCCAACCCGGTTGCCCTGGTGCGGCTGCTGCAAACCAACGCCCACCACAACCTGTATAAGCAGGTGGCCGGGTTCTTTAACCAAAATGACAAGCTGACCAAGGCGTTTTCGTTCCATTCGATGTTCCTGGGCCTTTCTCCATACGACGCCCTGGCGATGTACAGCCTGATTACCTATGCCGACCTGGCCCTGGGGATGTGGTTCCCCAAGGGCGGCATTTACTCGATTATTGAAGACATGGTGGAACTCGGCCAAGAAATGGGGGTCATCCTGCGCACCCGGGCAGCCGTGGCCGAAATCCTGGTACAAAACGGCAAAACCACCGGGGTGCGCCTGGAATCTGGCGAGGTTGTTCCGGCAGATATCGTCATCTCCAACGCCGATTTGCCTTACACCTACCAAAAATTGATCCCAGCCCAATACCGGGGCCAGTACAGCGATGCCCGCCTGGAAAAAATGGAATACGCCTGCTCGGGGTTTTTGCTCTACCTGGGTGTGAACAAGGTGTATGACCATGTGCGCCACCAGGCGCTGTACTTCTCGGAAGATTACAAAGCCAACCTGGATGCCATTTTCAAACACAAAACCCTGCCGGCTGAGCCTTCCTTCCACCTGAATATTCCCACGGTAACCGACCCCAGCCTGGCGCCCCCCGGGCACAGCCTGGTATATGTCCTGGCGCCGATGCCCAACCTGACCGGAAACATTGACTGGGACGCGGCTGCCCCCAAAGTGCGCGAACACATCCTGGACAGGCTGGAAGAAATTATTGACCCTGAAATCCGCCAGCACATCGTCTGGGAGCGGCAGTACCGGCCCAGCGATTGGCTGAACGACATCAACGCGGTTCACGGAACTGCTTTTGGTTCGCTGGCGCACGGCTTTTTCCAATCCTCCTATTTCCGCCCACACAACAAAGCCAGCGACGTGGAAGGCCTTTATTTCGTTGGGCAGGGCACCTACCCGGGAATCGGGATGCCCATGGTCCAACTATCCTCTAAACTCGTCGTTGAACGAATTTTGCAAGATGCCCCGCCAACCAGTTCCCACATCCCGGCGAAAGCATAATACAATATGCAATTGGAAACCAGGAATTGGGAGGCAACCCAGGCAATGCAATCACATACCATCCAGACTGAGATCGAACCCGGCCTTGCAGCCGATTATGCTCACTGCCGGCAAGTGATGCGCGCGGCAAGTAAAAACTATTCCTTTGCCAGCAGTTTTCTGCCGGCCGGCCGGCTGCACCATGTAGAAGCCTTATATGCCCTGCTGCGGGTGGGCGATGACCGGGTGGACGTTTCCCACGACGGCTTCTCCAGCCGGGCCGCTGCCATCCAGGACTGGGAAAAAACCTACTGGCACGCTTTTGAAACCGGCAGCAGCCCTCACCCCGTCATGCGGGCCTACTTGAAAACCGCCCGGGAATGCGGCATTCCCGCCGAGGTAATGGTCACCTATTTCCAGGCCATGAAAGAAGACCTGGACATCCACCGTTTTCCAACCTTCGACCACCTGATGCACTACATGGACGGCAGCGCCATCCCGGTAGGGCGGGCGATGACCTATATCCTGGGCGTGCGCGCTCCCTACACCTTTGAACAGGCCATTGCGCGCGCCGATGCCCTTTCCGTCGCCATGCAGTTAAGCAATTTCTGGCGCGACATTGGCTACGATTGGAACATCGGGCGGGTGTATATTCCCGCGGAAGATATGGCGCGCTTTGGCGTGACCGAAGCAGACCTGGCAGCCAAAAAGGTGACGCCCAAGCTGGCTGCGCTGCTCGAATTTGAGTTTGAACGCACCGAACGGTATTACACCCTGGCGCGTGAAGGGGTGCTGATGCTGGCTGCCGGACGTTGGGGCGTTATGAGCGCCCTGGAAATTTACCGGGCCATCATCGCTGGCATACGCCGCAACCAGTACGATGTTTTCAACCATAAAGCCGGCGCGAACCTGCCCGGCAAGCTGGGCCTTCTTGCAAAATCGGCCTGGCAAACCTGGGGACGGTAAAACCATGCAGCCCACGCCCCATCCCGAAGCGCAACCCAAAGAACGGACCGTCAAGAATATCTTCACGTTTCAGGTGCGGGCGATGCCAATCCTGCTCGGTTGGGCGGGTGGATCCATCCTGGCCGGGCTGCTTTGGCAGCGCGAACGCGACCCCTGGTTTAAAGGCTTTGGCGGGCAGTTTATCGGCTGGGGCATCATTAACGGGCTGATTGCCCTGTTTGGCCTGCGCGGCGCACAAAAAAACGCCGCCCGGTTTACATCCGGCGAAATCTCTCTGGAAGAACACACCCGGCAAACCAACCAGTTTCGCAACCTGGTGGCAATTAACACCGCGTTGGATGTCGGCTATATCGCTGCTGGCGCATGGCTGGCGGGCTCGAAAAACTCGCCTGATCCCCAACGCAAGGGGATGGGCTGGGGGATTATCCTCCAGGGGGCTTTCTTGTTTGTTTGGGATTTACTCCTGACCCTCCTGGTCATGCAGAGGCCGCCTGCCCATGATGCCTGAGATTCGCCCTTTTTCCGGTGCAGAACACCAACCTTTTTCCCTGGGCCAGGGTTCGCCCGGCCTGCTGCTCATCCATGGTTTTCCGGGAACCGCAGCCGAACTTCGGCTGGTGGGTGAAGGTCTGGCGAACCAGGGCTGGCACACCCGCGGTCTTTTGCTGCCCGGCTTTGGGTCTGAAATTGCCAATATCAACAAATATACCGGGCGCGATTGGCTGGCTGCCTGCCAGCAAGAATGGGAAGGCATGGCGGCGCAGCACCCGGGACCGCGGGCTTTGCTGGGCTATTCCATGGGCGGCGCGCTGGCTCTCAACCTGGCGCCTGTCCTAAAACCCGATTATCTCATCCTGGTTGCCCCCTTCTGGCGGGCAGATGGCTTTCTGCCCCGGCTGGTGCCGCTGGCAAAGTGGTTTATGCCTCGCATGCAGCCCTTTAAAAACGCCAATTTTTCCGACCCGCGCTTCCGTGAAAGCGTGCTGCGCATCATGCCGCACCTCGACCTGGACAGCCCGGATGTGCAGTCATATATCCGCAACGAGTTTACCCTGCCGCTGAACGCCCTGCATGAAATTCTCAAGCTGGGGAAGCGCGCCTACCAGGCCGCCAGCAAAGTTGCCACGCCCACCCTGGTGATCCAGGCCCGGGGCGACAACACGGTTTCACCGAAAAACACCCAAAAACTGGCCGCCCGGCTGCGCGGCAGGGTGAAATACGTGGAAGTGGAAGCCGACCACGACCTGATGCACCACCCCGAGCCCTGCGCCCAGATTACAAAGCAGATTATTGAATTTACCGCCCAGGCCGCTGTGCCGGGGGGTTGACCCCAGGAACGGACCATGACCTATTTTCAAATTCTGGCTGTATTCATCCTTCCGCCCCTGCTGATTCTTGCACTGCTCACGCCGGTTGAAGTCTGGCGCTGGTTGTTTGCGCGCGCAAAAAACCGCCCGGCTCCGCCGCCCGATTGGCGACCCTATATCATCATTGGGGGCCATGTGCTGCTGGCCCTGGTTTATACCACCCCGTGGGACAACTACCTGGTGGCGACCAACGTCTGGTGGTATGACCCCAACCTGGTGACGGGTATCACGATTGGGTATGTACCCATTGAAGAGTACACCTTTTTCGTGGTTCAAACCCTGCTGACCGGGTTTTGGACGCTGGCGCTGATGCGCACCGTTTTTCGCGAACAGCCCGGCCGCCTGCGACCCCTACGACCCAACCAACACCTGCGCCAGTGGAGCACCATCGTGCTTGGTGCGGCCTGGCTGGTGTCTACAATCGTTTTATTTTCCGGCTGGACGCCAGGCACGTACCTGACCCTGATTCTAAGCTGGGCCTTCATCCCGGTTTTGATTCAATTCGGTTTCGGCGCAGACATTCTCTGGTACAACCGTGGGCTGCTGCTGGCAGCCATCATCCCGCCCACCCTGTACCTGTGGGTGCTCGACCATGTTGCCCTCACCGACGGCACCTGGGTGATTGACCCGGTGCAAACCACCGGTATTAAGCTGGGCGTAATTCCGCTGGAAGAGATGGTTTTCTTTTTCATGACCAATGTCCTGATTGGCTTCGGGGTGACCCTGATGCTTTCGCCCGACAGCCAGGCGCGTGCCAAGGCTCTGCTGGCAAGCTGGCGCGAGCGAAGAAAACCAAAGGCATAAAACTACATGTGGCTTAAAAAACTGCCGCTGGCAAAATTTCAACAAGCGCTGGCGAAAGAAAGCCTGGACAGCGCCAACACCCGCCGATGGGCCATACTAACCGGCCTGTGGCTGCTGGCGCTGATTGCCACCCCGATCGGCATCTGGACGTTGGGGATGGGCGTTTTCCCGGCGCTGGCCAGCCTGGGCGTACTGGCCCAGGCCGCGGCAACCACCGCCGCCCTGGCGGTCCGGAAAAGCAGCCGCCAAATTTTGCTCGCTTTTGGCATCATTGCCCTGGGTACCTGGGCAGGTGAGGCCCTTGGGGTGGCAACTGGCTTTCCCTTTGGCCATTACCACTACACAGCGGCGCTCCAGCCGCAGGCGGCGGGCGTGCCGCTGCTGATTTTGTTGGCCTGGTGGATGATGATTGTCCCGGCCTGGGGTGCAGCGGAGATTTTACTGGGGCACTGGCGCGGCACAAGCCGCTGGTTTCCCCTGGCATTTGCGGCGCTCTCCGCCCTGGCGCTGACCGCCTGGGACCTGTACCTTGACCCCCAGATGGTGGCGAAAGGGCTTTGGGTTTGGGAACAGCCCGGCGGCTACTTCGGGATTCCCTGGGTGAACTTTCTGGGTTGGATGGGCCTGGCTTTTGTTCTCACGCTGGCCGCACGGCCTGCCAGCCTGCCTCGTTTGCACCTGCTGGTGATATACTCCCTCACATGGCTGTTCCAGGCAGTGGGCCTGGGCATCTTTTGGGGGCAGCCCGGCCCTGCGCTGGTGGGCTTTGCCGGGATGGGCCTGTTTGCCCTGGCTGCCTGGCGTGTGGAGGTGCGTTCGTGGAACTGATTGCCTGGGTACTGCTCAGCTTTTTGTCAGGTTCGATTCCCTACTCGGTTTGGGTGGGACGGCTGGCCGGAAAGGTGGACATTCGCGCCGTAGGCGACCACAACCCGGGGGCAACCAACGTACTGCGCGCCTTGAATGTGCGCTGGTTTTTGCTGGCGTTTTTGCTCGACACCCTCAAAGCCGCCATCCCGGTGGGGCTGGCCTGGTTTTTCTTTCAAATCACGGACTGGCGCATTGTCCCCATCAGCCTGGCCCCGGTTTTGGGGCACGCCTTTTCACCCTTCCTCAGGTTTCAAGGCGGCAAAGCGGTGGCGGCAGCCTTTGGGGTGTGGATTGGCCTGACGGCTGGGGTCGCCCCCACGTTGTTAGGGCTGACGCTAGGCGTGTTTTATTTGGCGTTTTCCAACAGCGGCTGGGCAGTGATGTTCACCCTGCTGTCTTTTAGCGGTTTTCTCGGGGCATACTATCTGGCCCAATTCCCGGTTTACCTTTGGGTCTGGCTGGCCCAGCTTGCTTTGCTAGCCTGGACTCACCGGGCAGAGCTGGCACGCAAGCCCACCTGGCGAGAAAGCACCCTGCGCAGGGCCTCCCGCCTGCTGGGGCGCGCAGCCAACCCACGTTAATGGAGTGAAGGATGGTTTTTTGGTATGGCGCGCTTGGCGCGCTGGTCATCATCGCCCTGACAGCCCTGCTGAATGTGCTGACCTTTCCCCGGCTGCGCAAACCCGCAAATAATAAAGGCGCAGTCAATCCACAACTACCGCGTTTTGTGGTGCTGATTCCGGCTCGCAACGAAGCCGCCCGGATTGGAGCCACCATCCGCAGCCTGCTGGAACAGAACTACCCTTATTTTGAAATCCACGTCCTCGACGACCATTCCACAGACGGCACAGCACAGGCCGCCAAAGAAGCCCGGAACGCCTTCATCGCCCAAGCCGCCACCCGCCCAAAAAGCCCGCCGCCGCTCCATGTTCACCCTGGCAGCCCCCTGCCGCCTGGATGGTTGGGCAAAAACTGGGCATGCAGCCAGCTTGCGGACATTGCCGCCCAGGAAACCCAGGCAGAATGGCTTATTTTTACCGACGCAGATGTACACTGGGCACCTGGTGCGCTGGCCGCGCTGGCGGCCCAATTGGAGCATACCCATGCCGACATGCTAACCGTATGGCCCACGCAGCAAACCCAAACCTGGGCCGAGCGGTTGGTGGTGCCAATGATGCTGTTTACCATCATCGGCTACCTGCCCGAAATTGCCGTGCGGTTTTTACCCTGGGCAAGTTTTGCGGCGGCCAATGGGCAGTGCCTGGTTTTCCGGCGCAGTGCCTACGACCAGGTTGGCGGGCATACCCGCGTACGCGACAAAATCATTGAAGACGTGGAGCTGGCCCGCGCAACCAAGCGCAGCGGGCTGCGGTTGGTGATGGTGTTGGGGAACCAGATGGTCAAAACCCGAATGTACACCAGCTGGAGCGAAGCGCGGGATGGCTTTGCCAAGAACATCCTGGCCGGGCACGGCAGTTCCCCGCTGTTTTTGCTGGTTTCGACGGTCTTTCATTGGGCGCTCTTCCTGGTTTCCTGGCTTTGGCTGGCGCTGGGCTGGGCGCTGCCTGGCCCGGCATACCCGGCCGTTCCGCTGGCGCTGGTTGGGCTGGGGCTGGGGGTGCGCCTGCTGGCGGCATCCGCCACCCACCACCGCCTGGCAGATGCCTTTTTACTGCCGGTTTCGGTGATCTTGTTCACCCTGATTGCGGCAAAGGCATTGTGGTGGCACTATGCCCAGGGCGGGCCAACCTGGAAAGGGCGCGTGGCCTCGACCCAGGCACCAACCCCAAAAACAAAAACATCCCCACCCACCGACCCAAAAACCAGCACAGGCCAGTCCAGCGCCTCCCCGCCGGCCAGAGTGGTGGTAATTGGCGGTGGAATTGGCGGGCTGAGCGCGGCCATCCACCTGCAGAGCGCCGGGCGCAGTGTGCTGCTGCTCGAGGCTAACCCCCAGGTGGGCGGCAAAATGAGCGAATTTCGCCAGGATGGTTTTCGCTGGGATACCGGGCCATCGGTCATCACCATGCGCCATGTGTTTGAAGACCTGTTTAAATCCACCGGGCGCAGGCTGGAAGATCACCTGGAATTCACCCGGGTAGACCCGCTGACCCGCTATTTTTACCCCAATGGCAAAGTGCTGGATGTAGTTCCGTATGGGGCGGATGGCAAAATGGCTGCCGAAATCGCCCGTGTTGGGGCACCAGAGGACGTGGAAGGGTATGCCCGCTTCCTGGCGTACGCGGCAGAACTGCACCGCATCACCGGCCCGGTGTTTATCTATGACCGGCCGCCGGGTTTGCGCAGCTTCCTCAAAGTTTCGCCGCTGGATATTTTTAAAGTGGACGGCCTGCGCACCATGGACCAGGCGGCCCGGCAGTTTGTCCAATCGCCCGAACTGCGCCAGGTTTTGGGCCGCTTTGCCACCTACGTGGGCGCCAGCCCCTACCTCGCCCCGGCAACCTTGAATGTGATTGCCCATGTGGAGCTGAACCAGGGGGTCTGGTACCCGGCTGGCGGCGTGTATTCGATTGCAAAAGCGCTGGAGCGGCTGGCGCGGGAGCTGGGGGTGGAAATCCAGACCGGCCAGAAAGTGCGCCAGGTAAACACCACTGCGGGGCGAGCCGTGGGCGTGACACTCGAAAATGGCGGCCAGATTGCAGCCAGCGCAGTGGTAGCCAACCTGGACACCGCCCTGGTGTATGAGCAACTGCTCGCCGAAAGCCATGCCGCCATCCCATCTGCAGCCCGGCGCGCCCGCCAGCTGGCCCGGCGCGAACCTTCCTGCTCCGGGTTCATTTTGCTGTTGGGGGTGCGCGGTGAGCACCCGCCGCTTGCCCACCACAACATCTTTTTCTCGGCCAACTATCCCCTGGAATTTGAGCAGCTTTTTCGGGAGGGCATTCCACCCTCGGAACCCACCATTTACGTTGCCATCACCAGCAAAAGCACCCCCGGCGATGCACCCGCAGGACATGAGAACTGGTTTGTACTGGTGAACGCCCCGGCGTTGGACGAAAACGGCCGCGGTTGGGACTGGCAAACCCAACGCAAGGCCTACCGCGACCTGGTGCTCAACCGGCTCGCAGAAACGTTTGGCCTGGATGTGCGCGAGCAGATTGTTTCAGAAACCATCCTGACCCCGGTGGAAATTGAACGCTGGACCGGCGCCCGGCGGGGCGCGCTGTATGGTGCTTCATCCAACAATCGCTGGGCTGCTTTTTTGCGCCCGCACAACCGTTCAAAAGAAGTAAAAGGGGTATACTTTGCCGGTGGAACCACCCATCCCGGCGGCGGCGTGCCCATGGTTGCGCTATCGGGCAAAGCAGCCGCCAGCCTGCTGTTGGAGGACGACCCAAGTTGACTGCCATCCCTACCCCCAGCGCTGAAGACGGCCTGCGCGCCCTGAAAGCCCTGCTGGCCGAACGCCACCCCCTGGCCGCCCTACAGTCGTTTAACCGAGACCTGGGCGAAATTTTCCGGGTTAACCTGCCCGGGTTTAAACCCGTGGTGATGGTGGGGCCGGACGCGGCCCGTTTTGTATTGGTACAGGGGCGTGAAGGCCTGCGCTGGCGCAACGAAACCGACCCGGTGACCCGCCTGTTGGGGCACGGGGTGTTGGTAACCGATGGGGATGAACACGACAGGCTGCGCCGCCTGATGACCCCCGCACTGCACAAGAAAATGCTGGATGGGTATGTGGAAGCCATCCACCAGCGCACCCGCCAGGTTGCAGACACCTGGCAGCCCGGCAATGTGTACGATATGCTTGTAGAAATGCGCAAAGTGGCTTTGCTGGCTTTGCTGGACACCCTTTACCTGGTGGATTTCACACCCGACCTGCAGCCGCTCTGGCAGTCCATCCTGGGCAGCATTGGCTATATTTCACCTGGAATCTGGATGCTCTGGCCAGGAGTGCCGCGCCCACAATACCGGCAGGCCCTGGCGCAGATGGACGAATACCTGTTCCGTATTATTCGTGCCCGTCGGGCAGGCCTGGCCCCTGAGAGCGCCCCTACGGATTTACTCGGGCTGCTCATCCAGGCCGGGTTGGACGATTCGCTGGTGCGCGACCAGCTTTTGACCATGCTGATTGCCGGGCACGATACCAGCACCGCCCTGCTGGCCTGGACGCTCTACCTGCTGGGCGCTCACCCGGAAGCCATGCAGCGCGCCCGGAACGAAGTGGACACGGTGAGCGGCGGCGAGAAAATTGAACCTACCCACCTGCCCCGGCTGGAATACCTGGAAAATGTGATGCGCGAAGCGCTGCGCCTGTACCCGCCCATTCACCTGGGCTCGCGAGTGGCTGCCGCCGATTTGGACTACAAAGGCATGACCATCCCTGCCGGTGAGCGGGTGATTTATTCGATTTATCTCACCCAACGCCACCCCGACTACTGGGAAAACCCCGATGTCTTCGACCCCGATCGCCACCAGGACGGCACCCGCGACCAATCGTACACCTGGCTGGCATTCGGCGGCGGGCCGCGCAACTGCATCGGCGCGGCTTACGGACAGGTGGAGGTCAAGGTCATCCTGGCCCACCTGCTGCAAATATTCAACTTAACCTTGCTGGAAAAACATGTCCACCCCCACATGGGCGCAACGCTGGAGCCGCGCCCCGGGGTGCGGATGCGGGTCAGTTTGCGTTAGCCTGCCCCTTATTTACACACTTCAAACACAACATCATCCACATACATGCCGGTGGCGCCTGCCAGGGTATCGTTATACACACCAAAATACAGGCGGACCGTTTGCCCGGCAAACTGCGAAAGGTTCCACTCCTGATATAACCAGGTGCGGTCATTGCGCTGGCCGAGGTCCAGGCGGGCCAGTTCTTGGGTTACCGTCACATCGAAAATGGAGACAAATTGGAAGTCCGTGTTGGAGGGGCCAAACAGCACCGCGTTGGGGAAGATCGCCATGATGGATTCTTCGGCTTCGCGCAGTGCACCGCCGCGCACAATCGGCCACCAGTAGAACTTCAGGGTATATTCGCGCTCACCCGCCGGAATGGTGATGAGCTGCCGAGCAGACGAGAAACTTAATACAGGCGTACTGGAATCGGTGATGCCAATTTGCATCGAGCGCGCTCCGGTGTAAGCGGCATCGGTGGAATATTCAGCCGGAACAGGCACATCGGTGGGAATGTCCCAGGCACTGGTAAACTCGAAACCACCATTGACAACAAGATTCTGGCACACTTTTGGCGTGGGTGTGATGCTGGGGGTAAGCGTGGGAGATGGCGTCAGGGTTGGCGAGGGGGTGAACGTTGGGCTTGGGGTGAATGTCTTGGTGGGGGTGGGCGTGTTGGTGGGGGTGGATGTGGGAGCCGTATAGTCCTTGTTAATCAGCGCCAGGAAGGTGTAGGCAAAGGTATTGGTGGGCGTGGGGGTGGGTGTGTTGGAAGGTGTAATGGTAAGAGATCGGAATTGCAAACGTCTGAACTCCAGTCACTGACGCATATAGATAATTCCC
>CAZAYY010000007.1:153266-166825 GCA_964489525.1 uncultured Anaerolineales bacterium | reverse complement strand
CGGTTGAGGTTGAGGACGGTTCCAGGGTTGCAGTCGCAGTGGACGTGGCGGTTGAAGTTGGTTCCGGATCCGGAGTGGCTGTGGCAGATGGGGATACCGAGGGTGTAGGCGTGGGCAGACCAATGGTAACGTCCGTGTAAAGCACTGCACCCCACTTGGCAGGTACCGTCAGGCTGATGTATCCCCCCGAAACGGTGTAGTTTGCCCGGTTGGAAGGATTCAACAGATCGGCCAGCGTTACCCCGTTGGCAAGGTAGGTTGCCACTGGAATTGTCGCCGGTTTTGAAGAATCCGTGTTGTTCAGAACCACAATCACCGTACCTTGATCATCCCAACGGGCGTAGCTAAGAATGCCGCTGGATGCGTGGAGAAAATCCATATCACCCCCGCGCAAGGGGCTGTAGCTGTTTCGAATGCCAATGATTTTTTTGAAGAAGTCGTACATATTTACATCGGGAGAAAGGCCCTGGTCAGCCCAGGGGTATACCCGCCGGTTATCCGGGTCGCCGCCTCCGGGCAAACCCACTTCATCCCCATAATAGACTGAGGGCACCCCTGGAATGGTCATTTGCAGCAGCACCGACAGCTTCATCCGGTTTTTATTTTCATTCAGCATCGTGAGCATACGCGGCGAGTCATGGGATGAAACCAGGTTCATCATAGAATAAAATGCCGAGGGAGAAAACAGGCTGCGGAAACTTTCAAAGGTGGCCACAAAGTTTTCAACGGAGTCCCCATCTGCAAAACCACGCGCCCAATCTCGGAAGCAGTAGTTCATCACCCCATCCAGTTCAGCAGAATTGGCATAGGCAGCATACAGGCTCCAATTGCAGCCGCCGGTGGCTTCGCCTAACAGATACACATCTTGGCTGCCATAGGCGTCCTGGCCGGTTCCTTTAAGGTAGGGCCTCATTTCCTGAAACCAATCATGCGTGATATCCTGAGCCACATCGTAGCGCCAACCGGCGATCCCTTTGTCCAGCCAAAACTCCGAAACAGACACACCGTTGGGGCTTTGTGGACTACCGCCTCGGTAGAAAAAGTCGCGCACTTCAGCACTGCCATCCACAAACTCCGGCAGGGTGTCATAGCCATACCAGCCGCTCCAACCCCAATCGCCATCGCAATTGGCTTTTGCACTGCCCTGTACAAACCAGGACCGATAGGGAGAAGATGCCGATTCACACGCGCCCAGGTCAGACGGCCAGCGGTTAAACGGGTCAAGGTACTTGCTGTCCATGCCCCCATGATTAAAAACAGCATCGAGGATGATTCGGATGTTCTTCGCGTTGGCTGCGGCAATTAATTGTTCAAATTTGGCATTGTCCCCAAAATACGGGCGGATATTGTAATAATCATTGGTGTCGTACCCATGGTTTGAGGATGCATTGAAAACCGGGTTGAAATAAATCAAATTCACACCCAGGTCCGTGAAATATCCTTCATTGATCTTATCAATCACACCTTGCAGATCGCCCCCATAAAAATCGAACCCCCAACTGGGCTGCAGCAGCGGTTGGGTCCAACTTCTTTTTTCAACCAGGCAGTCATTGTTGGTCGGGTCATCATGCGGATATGCCGCACACCCGCCCGGGCGGTAAATTTGAGTACCGGTGACCGGGTCGTTAGCGGAATCCCCATTGCGGAACCGGTCGGGGAAAATTTGATAGATGATGGCATCTTCGATCCAGGTGGGAACATCAAAAGGCTCAGTGCTTCCACCCCCACCACCTCCACCGCCGCCCCCAGAAGTGGGCAGGCTCCAGGACGGATTCAACAAGTTGTTTTCAAATTTTCCCGGGCCAGTGTTTCCGCTGATCGGATGGTAATACCCCACCAGCCCGCCATCCGTCAGGCGGAACTGGTACCACTGGTCAATCGTCGTACCAGGGCCAGGAACCGTGTAACCCCAATAATCATAGCCACCTACGGTGTCGGAAATCACCATCGTGTAAACTTGCCAGGGAGACGGATCATTCGTCCGCCAGACCAGCACTTCTACTGTGGCAATATCCCCTGCGCAAGCTCGCAATTTGACCACAGCCTGGCCATCGGCTGCAATGGCCCCCACAGGATCACGGTAGGCAGCCTCAAGGTTATTGTGATACAGAGCACCGGTATCCACACTGCCGTCACCAACCACAGCCAGGCTGCAGGGCAAAGCGGTAGTGGTGGGGGTCAACACCGGATCGGGTGTTGCAGAGGGAGTTGGGGTCGGTGTGGCAGTTGCAGTTGGGGACAGAGTTTGCGTAGGAGCGGCCGTCACGGTGGGGTTCACGGTCATGGTGCCCAGTTTGGTCTTATCAAAGCTCAACCCGAAATTGGTTCCGTTCCCATCTGAATCACAGTAGGTGAAGGTTTCGCCATTATCCACACTGAAGCGGTAGATGTAGGCATATTGAGTCACCACACCAGGGTTGGGGGCAGTCAGCGTGCCCATGTATTCATCGTCGTTTCCATACTGGACGTTAAACATGGTGGAAAAGAAAGTCCATCCAGCGGTATCCAGGGTCGGGTCACTGTTAAGTGGACCGTAACCCACCTGCCCGATCACGTCTGAAGCGGCCCCTCCGGCTTCAGTCAGGCCAGCCTCATACACCCGTCCATAAATGTATTCAGTGGTTTGACCGCCATTGACGCTCAGGGAATAAGGCCACTGCAAATTGCAGTAGTCCACCGGACGGGCGCTGGGGGCGCGGTTCAAAGAAGAAGCGAAAGCGCTGCCATTGGGCACATCCAAGCCAAAAGACAACCCAATCACTAGGACGAACCCGGCCGCAAACAGCATTGGAAGGCGCAGTGACCGGATTGCAGTCCCCCAGGGAGTGCCAGCAAACATAAAACCTCCAAAATCCCAGGAAAATAACGGGAGGATTTTACCCGAATTACCCCATGGATTGGATTAAGCCCTATAGATTGTTTTGAAACCCATCCGGTAAATACCTGGCCAGTTGGGCTGCAAGCACTGCCGGGCTGGTGAATTGGATGGCATGAAACCCCATTTTTTCCGCCGTGTCAATGTTAGCGGGTGAATCGTCTATAAAAATGCAGGCAGAAGCAGGCAGGCCAATCCGGTCTAACAGCAGCTGGTATACCCCTGGATCGGGCTTGGCAATGCCCACGGCTCCAGAAATCACCATATCCTCCAGCCAATCAAAAAATGGATAGCGGTCCCGATCAGCATGAATCAGAGAAAACGTTTCCAAAGACCAGTTGCTCAGGCCATATAACCTGAAACCGGCGCTGCGCAGCGCTGCCATGACATCCACCGTGGGTTGAATGGGACCGGATATCATCTCAATCCAGCGAGTATGATAAGCCCGGATCGGCTCAGCATAACCCGGAAAACGGTCCACCATTTCTACAACCGCCTCGGCAAATGGGCGGCCTAAATCCTGCTGGTGGTTCCAGGCCATGAAATCCACCTCTTTTAAAAACCGGGCAATAGCAGCATCATCCGGAAACATTTTCCGGTATAGATGATATGGATTCCAATCAATCAGAACCGCACCGAAATCAAAAATGAAAGCCGGGTTTTCCGGATTCTGCAAGGGGTTAAAAGGCATCAATAGCAACCTGAAGTTAAAGTCAGGCGGTATTCTACCCCATTTACGGCTGGGTCAGGAAACAAATCCCTGAATCCACATACCCGAAAATCCGCCCGTCACTTGTGATCGAAACCTGCACAAAAGTAGGCTGGTCATTGGGCCGGGCCGGGTCTGGCTGACCAGCCTGCCAGCGGAAAAAGCGGTTCGCCCCTTTGCCGCCCACAGAAGCCAACAATCCTACCTGGGCAGATTCAAAACAGCGGTTATACGTCCCTAAAAACGCACGAACCAAACCTTCCAGCTGGGCAGAAGTGAGTTCGCTGCCCGGGGCAGGTTCGGCAACTTCGTTATATTGCAAATAAACAATGCGCCCATCGGTTGGGTCAGCCAAAAACGAAGCTTCTGGGCCTGAGAGCTGGGCAACCCGCCACAAGGAATTTTCGCTGTGGGTGGTCATCCCCGTAAAATTCAAAACGATGTCCGGATTGCCGGTCATTGCATGAATATTCGCCACCGCGGCGCGCACCATTTGCTCTTCCGATAAGCCCGCTTCCTGGTTTTGCGGAACCGGTGAGGGCGCCAACTCCTGGGCAGTCAGGGCAGGCTGTTCAGGCATGCTTGCCCTTGGAACATCGTTTGCTGCTTCAGGCGCACAGGCCACCAGCATGAACAGGGATATTAAAGCAAAAATCAACAGGGTCTTTCGGGAAAACATTGGAAACCTCCTCAAAGCATCCAAATCCGGCCAGGCAAGCATGCCGAAAAAAATCCAAAATGGACAGGTCCGGTGTACCGGGGGTGCTATAATCCATTTGGGCAGTTCGCCCTACCAGGCACACCCATAAATGCCTAAGATTTTAACGCACCCGCCCTGCAAAAAGTTCCCAACCAGGAGACACGATGCCCCAGCCCATTGCATCCCCCACCATCACCATGACTGCTGCCGAAGCCCGGCAGCTGATCTTGACACACCAGGGCTTGTGGCCGCCTCGCCAGCTTGAAAACCCGGATGACATTTTGGCTTTCATCCGCAGGGTGGGCTGCATCCAGTTCGATCCAATCCAAATCACCCTGCGCAATGCCGATCTGGTACTGCAAAGCCGGGTAAACCAATATCATCCGGGTATTCTCGAAAATTTACTGTACACAGAGCGGCGGCTTTGGGATGGTTGGGACAAAATGGCCGCAATTTATCCGGTAGAAGACTGGCCTTTCTTTTCCCGCCAACGGCAGGCCATGGAGAAATCTTTTGATATCGGGCAGAATGAAGCCATGCAGGCTGCCCCATTCATTTTGGAACAGCTCAAAGAAAGAGGGCCCTTGAGCTCTTTGGAATTGGAAACCACCGGGAGCATCCCCTGGATGTGGGGCAATTTTGTCCGGCTGGAAAGGGCCTGCCTCGAAGCACTGTTTGCCCGTGGAGAAATCGCCATCCATAGACGGGTCAGTGCCCGGCGATATTTCGACCTCGTCGAGCGCCTTCTCCCTGCGGAAATCCTCACCACTCCAGACCCCAACCCCTGCCTGGAAAACTACCAGGACTGGCATGTCCACCGCCGAATTGGCGGCATTGGGCTTGTCCGTCCAGGCGGGGCCGATTCCTGGCTGGGTATTCGGGAAACGAAAAGCCCCGAAAGGAAACAGACCCTGCTGCGGTTGGTGGACCAGGGGAAAATTACCCCAATCGCCATTGAAGGAATTAAGAACGAAGTATTCTTTGCCCAGGCAGATACGCTGGCAGACCAGCCAGCAGAGAACCCGGCGGTGGAACCAAGGGCGGCATTGATTGCGCCACTCGACAACCTGATTTGGGACCGGGAACTGGTGCGAATGATTTTCAACTTTGACTACACCTGGGAAGTGTACAAACCCGCTGAAAAAAGGCAGTATGGTTATTACGTACTGCCCATTCTATATGGAGACCAGTTTGCTGCCCGCTGCGAGCTGAGCCTGGACCGGAAAAATTTTATCTTGCAGGTCAAAGGCTGGTGGTGGGAGCCCAACATCCAGCCCGACGGCCGGATGATTACCGCCATACAGGACTGCATCGATGCCTTCAAAAACGCATGCGGCGCCCGGATTGTCCAGGCTGTTCCCGGACTGGAAAACGGGTTCCCCCTGTAGTGAAAATAACACCCCTCCACACCCATTAATAATCGAATGGATGATAAAATAAAAATGGTGACTGCTGTTACTGGTTTTGGAAAGCCAAACCAGTATATAGGCAGTTGCTAAATTTTAACCCGAAGGAGCGACAAAATGAGGCTGATTCCCCATAAATTATTTTTAACCAAAGGCGTCGGCGCCCACAAAGAAAAACTTACCAGTTTCGAACTGGCTTTGCGCAGCGCCGGAATTGCTCATTTTAACCTGGTGCGAGTCTCGTCCATTTTCCCCCCTCGCTGCCAAATCATTGAAAAAGACGAAGGGCTGGCGCTTCTCCAACCCGGCGAGATTGTATTTGCGGTGATTTCTGAAATGTCGGCCAACGAGGCCGGCCGCCGGATTGCTGCCTCAATTGGCGTCGCCCGGCCAACCGATATCAACCAGTACGGCTACCTTTCAGAACACCATACCTATGGCCAGACAGAGCAAGAAGCCGGCGATTACGCCGAAGACCTTGCCGCCACCATGCTCGCCACAACCCTGGGTATCACCTTTGACGCTGACAAAGACTACAACGCTCGCAAGGAACAATACCTGATGGGAGGGCAGATCGTAGATACCACCTCCATCACCGTTGCGGTAACTGCTGAGCCCAACGGCATGTGGACAACCGTGGTTGCGGCTGCGATTCTGATTTAACCGCATCTCATGGAAACTCCCCATAACTTTTTGGGACTTCCAGAGCCCTATTCCCACCGAGACCAGGCCGGGGTGTGGGTTCTCCCGATACCCTATGAAGCCACTGTCAGCTACGGACAAGGCACAACCAATGGCCCAGAGGCCATCATTCTGGCTTCCCAGCAGGTTGAACTGTATGACCGGGAGTTTGGCAGCGAAACTGCTCTGGAGTATGGCGTCCACACGCTCGAACCGGTCAGCTTAGCCCCAGAGCCAGCAGCATCGATTGAAGCCATCACCCTGGCCGCTGCCCGCGCCATGCAGAGCGGGAAACTGGTGGTGGGGCTGGGTGGCGAACACAGCGCAAGCCTGGGCTTCGGCCGTGGTCTGATCCAAACCTTGGGTGGACCCATCACCATTCTTCAGATAGATGCCCACAGCGACCTGCGCGACCACTATGACGGCACCCCCTTCAGCCATGCCTGTGTTATCCGTAGGCTGCTGGAACACGCTGAAATCGAACAGGTGCTCCAACTGGGTATCCGTTCCACCTGCCCCGAAGAGGTAGAATTTGCCCGGGAAAATCCCGCCAGGGTCAAAATTTGGTACGCTGAAGATGTCCATTCTGGCAGATGGAAGAATGAATTTCTGGATCGAATCACCGGGAAGCGGGTTTACCTCACCCTGGATGTAGACGGCCTCGACCCGGCAGTTATCCCGGCTACAGGCACCCCCGAACCCGATGGGCTGACCTGGACAGAGGCGCTGGATATCCTGCGCCTGGCCAGTCAAAACAGCACCATCCTGGCAATGGACTGTGTGGAACTTGCACCCAACCCCCATTTACACCACGCCGACTTTGCGGCAGCAAAACTGGTTTACAAGGCAATCAACTACATCCAGCGCTGGTCGCGTTCTTCCAACAATCCCGCTGCACTTGAGCAGTTCTCAACCGACTAAAGGCAGGCACCATGCAAAACGCACCCATCATCAAACAATTTATCCGCCATCACTACCGCCATTTCAATTCAGCCGCTCTGGTAGATGCGGCCGAAGCGTATGTCCATTTCATCCAGCAGGGCGGCGAAATGCTGCTGGCCATGGCCGGTGCCATGAGCACTGCCGAACTGGGATTATCCCTTGCAGAAATGATTCGCCAGGGGAAAATTCACGCCATCAGCTGTACAGGTGCCAACCTGGAAGAAGATATTTACAACCTGGTTGCCCATGATCACTATAAACGCGTACCCAACTACCGCGACCTTACCCCGCAGGATGAACAGGCCCTGCTTGAACAACACCTCAACCGGGTGACCGACACCTGCATCCCCGAAGAAGAAGCCATCCGGCGGATTGAAGATGCCATCCTGGAAGAGTGGTTCGAGGCAGACAAAAAAGGCGAGCGGTATTTCCCCCACGAATTTTTATACCGCATTCTGCGCAAAGGCAAGCTCGAAAAGCATTTCCAGATTGACCCTAAGGACAGTTGGATGGTAGCCGCTGCAGAGAAAAACCTGCCCATTTTCGTGCCCGGCTGGGAAGATTCCACCACAGGCAATATTTACGCCGCCCACTGCTACCGCGGGGATATCAAAAACATCCACACCGTTCGCAGCGGAATTGAATATATGATGGCCCTTTCGGATTGGTATATCGGAAAACACCATTCATCCACGCCCCTTGGGTTTTTCCAGATTGGCGGCGGAATCGCCGGAGACTTTCCAATTTGCGTTGTACCCATGCTGCGCCAGGACCTGGAGATGAAAGATATCCCCTTGTGGGCCTATTTCTGCCAGATCAGCGATTCCACAACCAGCTACGGTTCTTATTCTGGCGCAGTGCCCAACGAGAAAATCACCTGGGAAAAACTGAGCATAGACACCCCCCGGTTCATTATCGAATCTGACGCCACGATTGTCGCACCTCTGGTTTTTGCGTATGTGTTAGGGTAGCATCCATCATCCAAATTATAAGCGGATACAGGTGAGAACCGACCTGCATCCGCTTTTGATTTAACGACAAGAGTGCTGCTAGGCTACTTCACAATCACCTGGGCGAAAGATTGGGTTTTGTTGCCTTCCAGGTCTTCTACGATGAAACCAATGATGTAATCGCCCATTGCGGCATCCAGTTCTTCCCAATGAAACATCTGGTCGCCAAACACCAGGGCGCCCCCCGGCTGGGTGGACTGCTGCTGCACCCGGCCCTGGCTGTCCAGGTCGAGCCAGGTCTCGTATATGGTAAAAGCGTCCCCGGCCTGGGGAGTGATTTCACGGGGCGCTCCTGTGCCATCAGCGCTGGTGAAACCAAAAACCTGGCGCAGATAACCATCCCGGAAATACAGGCGGGCATAACGCTGTTCACCGGTGGTGTAGGTATACAACCCATCTACCGAATAAACCGTATCCTCGTACGTTGCCCCATAAGATTCTGGCTTAAGCATGGCAATATGGGAATTGACGCCATCGCTGATGTAGAAAACTACCGGCTCCCAGGTGTATTTCAATGTGAACGTCTGGTTGTCGCTCCAAACAGGGTAGAAAATACCATCCACTTCGCGGGTTTCCGGGCTTTCCAGGTAATCGCGATCGGCCATAAAAATGGAATTGGCGGTCTGGTCATAAAAGCCAACAAACAGGTAAATATAGCCAATATTCGTCCCGGAGACATCCGCAGTCATCACCACAGGCTGGCCAGGGGCCGCGTCGTTTGCAGAAAGTGTAATCGGCGCAATGGCGATATCCCCGGCACCGGGGGAGCGCTGCGGTGATCCACTGGCTGGAACCGCCCGGGTGTTTGAATCCAGTTCGAACGTGCGCCCGGCGTAGAAGTAGGCCAGGAAATCATCCCAAAGCGAGGTTTCAGCAAAACGGTCGGCGACTGCCGTGTAGGATTGCGGGCCTGCCGCGGGTGAGCGGTATAGGGTGGAATTTGGGAAATAAATCGAAATTCCGGTTGCACCAGGTTTATCCGGTCCTTTTTTATCCGCAATTACCGTCCGGTCAATTTCGACCAGGACTGCATCGTACACCCGGGCAAACTCCGCACTTGAAGTTTCTTTGCGTAAAATCTGGACAAAGTTGCCGAGGTCAATGTATGACGGGGGAACATCTTTCCCAAAAATGCTGGTGAAAGATTGGGCGTACGAACGAGCTTTTGAAATCACCTGGTCATCTTCATTTTGCAAGGCAAAGGCAAGCTGATTAACGCTGCCCATCAGCCCACCGAAAGCCTCCAGATCCACAGCTGTCAGGGTAATGTTTCGACCAAGTTGGCGAGCCAGGGCATCTGCCGACATCCCGCCGCCCAACAGGCCGCCAAACGGAGAGCCCTGGCGCAAAAAGGCTGCCCTGGCCTGGTCGTCAACAATCCGCTGGTCATCATTGATGTAGGTTTCAACAATGGCGCCGGAGAGACGGGCGCCATCCATATCTGGATCGGCCACAAGCTCCTGTAAAAAGCCAGTATAAGCCCAACCCAGGGCGGGCTCAGTTTCCTGAGAGGCAACCGCGTAACGGGCGTGCGGGGCCAGGGCCGCAAACACCTCAATATGCCCCATCAAACAGGCATCCATACCAATCATCTCAAATTTATCGATACCGGTTTGGGAGCGAATCTGACCCAAGACATCATCCAACTCATGCAGATAAAGTGCATCGCCCAGTGCAGCAGAGAGCGGAATGGAACGGTCCGCCTGGCCTTTAGGGTCGGAATCTGTCCAGCCGCCCGGCCAGCCCATACCATGATCAGACATGATCAGAACATACTTATCAGCCGGGTAGTTGGCCACGGCCCAGGTGACAAAGTCCACCAGAGTCTGGCCATCGGCCATGCTGGTTTCGCCCAAGTCGTCAATCAGTTGGGAATTGGTGCGCTGCAAATCGGAATCAAAATCCACCAGGTACCGCCGGGTGGAAGTCCAATCGCCATCCCCACTGTAGCCACCCCGGTGACGATCGATTTGGGCCACGATGGTTACCCGGTCGGTTGAACCGATCCGTTCTGCCTCATTTAGATCCAACAAAATGTCTTCTTCGAGAATTTTGTCATCCGCATCCTGGTAAAACATCACCAACCAGGTCTGGCCGTCACCCGATGCCGCAGCGGGTGGGGTCACTGGCCGGGAGGTAGGAATAACCTGGGTCGGCTGAGAAACCACACTGCCGCCCGGATCAGAAGAAGGAACACTATCTAAAGGTAAATCCTCCCCACCCGACACCAGATAGACAATAACCACAAGGATAAACAAAACAATCCCCATGATTTGCTGCAATCTACCGCCGGATGGCCGTCCACCTCCCATTTGCGAAGGTCTCATGGGTGGACGCTGGCCACCCCCACCCGAAGGCGGCTGGGTACCCTGGGAGGATGGACTGCTCGGTCGCTGGCGCTGGGGCGCTTCTGCGCGCTGGCGCTGGCGCTGGCCAGATTGCTGCGGGCCTGCCCTGCGGCGGCGCTGTGCTTCAATCGTTTCTTTATTCGGATCAGACATATTTCACCTTTAATAACCTTGCTCTGGCAACCACAATATAAAAACCAGGTTAATCAGAACTTGTGTATTATTATAACGAGAAAACATCAACTATAATATCTGCAATCTCTCCATTTCCTGTGTGCCTTATGCCAGCCATAAACGTCAGACATTTACATAAATCATTTCGCTCCAAGCAGAAATCTGCTGGCTTGGCAGGTTCACTGCGCGCCCTTGTGCGCCCGGATTACAAAGAAATCCAGGCTGTTGAGGATATTTCTTTTCAGGTTGAAGCGGGTGAAGTTTTAGGTTTTATTGGCCCCAATGGGGCCGGAAAATCCACCACGATAAAGATTCTAACCGGGATTTTGCACCCAACCAGCGGCGAAGCCAGCGTGTTGGGCCTTACCCCCTGGATTGACCGGCGCAAACTGGCCTATAAAATTGGCACCGTTTTTGGCCAGCGACCCCAGCTCTGGTACCATCTACCTGCGTTGGACACCTTCAACCTCTTTGGGAAAATTTACGAGCTTGAAGACAGCGCACTGCAGCAAAGGATTGGATTTCTATCCGAAGCCTTTGAACTGCAAGACCTGTTAAAAACCCCCGTGCGCAAGCTCTCGCTGGGCCAACGGATGCGCTGTGAGGTGGCTGCCTCATTGCTGCACAAGCCCCAACTGCTCTTACTGGATGAACCCTCCATTGGCCTGGATGTAATTGCCAAGCAGCGCATTCGCGATACCATCCGCCGGATGAACGAACTGGAAGGTGTTGGCGTGCTGCTCACCTCCCACGACGCCGGGGACCTGGAAGCCCTGTGCAGCCAGGTGATTATCATCAACCACGGAAAAATTGTCTATCGGGATAAGGTCTCCAACCTGAAGCGGCGACACCTGACCTCAAAACTGGTTGAGGTTCGCTACGCCAGCGAGGTTTCCAAAACCTTTCAGATTCCCGGCACTGAGATTCTGAAAATTGGGCGTTATGGCGTCAAGTTGAAGTTTGATACCCGCCAGACCGAGGTTGAAGGCGTGGTTGCTCAACTGGCTGCAGCCGGCTCCCTGGTTGATGTGACCATTTCCGACCCAAGCCTGGAAGAAGTCATTGGAGCCCTTTACCAGGAATCTGAAATTCAGGAATCAACCGGATGAGCAGCCTGACCAAATCCATAGAGAAATACAATGCCATCTTCAAGGTGCAGTTAAGCGACCGGCTGGCTTATGCAGGCGATTTAATCTCACAAAGCATTGCCATTGTGGTTTTTATGTGGGTGTTTGCCCAACTTTGGCGAGCAACCTTTGAATCCTCCGGCCAAAGCGCCATTGCCGGGTTGACCCTGAACCAGACATTGTGGTACTTCATGGCTGCTGAAGTGATCATGGTCAGCCGGCCAAAAGTTTTCCGCGCCATTTCAGATGCCGTCAAGGACGGTTCAATTGCCTACATCCTCAATAAGCCCTACGATTTTCTGCTCTACTACTTGAGCATCAGCCTGGGAGATTTGCTATCGCGGGCGCTTTTTAACTTGCTGGTTGGCACAACTGTGGTCTGGCTGATGGTCGGGCCCCCGCCTTCAATAACGGGCTTTGGCTTTTTCATCGCAGCCTTCCTGGGAGCCTGGCTGTTAGATTTTTGCGCAAATGCGATGATCGGGCTAGCCGCTTTTCTCTCCGAAGAGGTGGCGCCCTATGAATGGATTTATTCCAAATTTTTGCTGGTTGCTGGCGGTGTGCTGATTCCGCTGGATTTCTTCCCGGAGGCCATTCGGGCGATTGCAATCAGGCTGCCGTTTGCCTACACCATCTATGCCCCGGCTCGCCTGTTTATCGAACCCAGCACAAACAGCCTAATCCAACTCCTTGCCGGCCAGTTGTTTTGGCTGGTTCTCCTGGGTGGATTATTGGCCTGGGTTTACCGCAAAGCCATCGGCTATCTAAATATCAACGGGGGCTAATGTGAACAGGCTGCAAAAAGAACTCTCGTTTTTAAAAGCGCTGTGGACTGCCAATTTCCTGGCAGCCATGGAATATCGGGCGGCCTTCCTGACCCAAATGGTTGGAATGATACTTAACAATGGGGCCTATTTCCTGTTTTGGGTCATTTACTTCGACCGTTTCAAACAGGTCGGAGACTGGGCTTTAAATGACATGCTGGTTCTATATGGCATCGCCGCGGCGTCCTTTGGCCTGACAGTCGTTTTGTTTGGCAATATCATGTTTCTCTCTGAAATTATCACCAAAGGCCAGCTGGATTATTACCTGTCCCTTCCTCGCCCGGTGCTGCTCCACATCCTGGCAAGCCGCAGCAGCCCCAGCGGCCTGGGGGATTTTATCTATGGGATAGGTTCTTTCCTGATTGCTGGTCAGTTTGGCCTGGACACGGTGCTGCGATTCGCCCTGGGGATCACCACAGGCATGATGGTTTTTCTTGGGTTCCTGACCATCGTCCACAGCCTGGCTTTTACCATGGGCAGTGCCAACCAGGTCAGCGGCCAGGCCTTTGGCGCCCTGATCACCTTTTCCCTGTACCCCAGTAGTTTGTTTGAAGGTGGAGCCCGTTTTATTCTGTATATCCTGATCCCAGCGGCCTATATTGGCACCGTGCCCACTCTTTTCGTTAAGACAGCCTCCTGGGCAAACCTGGCCCAAATGGGGGTAGCTGCCTTCATTCTGCTCACTTTGGGCATCATCACTTTCCGGCGAGGACTGCGCAAGTACGAAAGCGGCTCAGCCATCCAGGCCCAGATTTAGCCCTCA
>CAZAYY010000007.1:0-153256 GCA_964489525.1 uncultured Anaerolineales bacterium | reverse complement strand
ATTCTGCCAAACGAACCCTGCTGAGAAAAAAGAGCGCAAGCAGGTTAAACACAATCGCGGCTGCCACGCTGCCCCAAATACCAAGCGGGTACACCTGACCGACGACCAGAGAACCCACGGCACGTCCGAGCGATTGCGCGGCAATATTCAGCGCCATCAGCGTGGCGCGTGCAGACGGATTGACCGATGTCATCATCGAGATCTGGCTAACCAGAGCAAATTCAAAGGCAATATAGAACAAGAAAAGCCCAATCTGCGCGCCAACCAGTGTTTCCCCCAAAAAAGGCAGGGCAATGGCTGCCGCCACACCCAGGAGTAAGCCAACGCCCACCGCCCGGCGTTTGCCCAGGCGGTCAGCAAATAAACTGACCAACGATTCCCCCATCAACTCGGAAACCCCAATCACCAGGGAAGCAACCCCCAACGCGGCAATTTTGATTTGGAAACTGTCCGACAGCCAAACCCCAAACACCAGGTTGACCCCTTCATTAGACGCACTCATCAGAAGCCCAACTGCCAGGCCCGCCAGGGCAGGCATGCTTGTAAGCAAGGGGCGCAGATTACCAAAAATCGAAGCTGTGCCAGGGTGGGCCGGCGCATCTGCAGGAATAAAAAGCCAGATCGCCACAAATGCGGCCCCGCCCATGAACGCTACTGCTGGGAATGGTGCCCACCAACCAAAAAATTGGATCAGGAAACCAACCAACGGCGCACCGACAACGAACGCCAGTGACCAGCCCATTTCGAGCAGGCCAATTGCAAGCCCCCTTCGAGCATAAGGTACCCGGTCACCTGTATATGCATGGACGGATGGATCTAAAACATACTTTCCCAGGGTAGCCAGGATCAAAAAGACGATGAACATGGAAAAAACAGGCCAGGCCGCTGCCAGGGTTGCCCCCACCGTAAACAACCCGAGGCCAAACAGCATCCCCGCTTTACGACCGCGTCGATCTGCAATGCCTGCCAGCAGTGGGCTGAAAGTGCCCAGAACCGCTCGCAAAGCCAGAGCATTGGTGTAGGTGACCATGCTGACACCCAACCCTGGGGCAAAATACTCCAGAAAAGGGTACACCATCCGGTGGGCGGTATTCACCACCGTCCGCACCGCCATAAAAAGCAGAATTTGAAAACGCAGCATAGTCTGGGAATCGAGTGGAGTTAAATTGGATAAATTGGCTGTACTGGACGGATGGCCAAGATGCCTCAGGCATTGGATGTGGCTTTTGGCACTTCAAACTGATGAAACCAGCGCGCCACCTGGGTCGAGGCCAACAGAGTCACCGACAACAAGGCGATGAAGAAAATCTGAATTTGGGTAGCATTCGAATCAAAAATGGGGGAAGGTGGGTGCATTACCTGCTCAGCAGAATTCACGGCGAACCACAAACCAACCACAAACAAGAAGTTAAACAACGATGCCCAGCGTGGGTCTTCCAACAAGTACAACCCAATCTGCAAAAGCAAGCCGCCAATTGAAAAAACCAGTGCCACCCGCCAGCGCGGTTCGGCAAGAAACAACCCGTTCCAATTCGCCTGCATCGCCCACATGGAAATTGGCAGGTAAGTGATCCAAAAAAACAAGCCCGTCCGGCCCAAGGCGCGCGACCAGCGGTTGATCCCGTCTTTCTTCAGAATCAAACCCAAAACCCCTGCCCCGCCAGCCAGGATGAATACGGCCATCGCAGCCCAAACCCACACCCCATGCAGATAAACGATCCGGACGCTTTTTCCCAGGGTTGCCTCTTCTGGCCCAAGGCTGGTCATGGCGGCAATTGCCAGCAGCAAAACAGCAAACAAAAACAGGGGAGACTTAATCAGTTTCATGAATACCTTTATGAACGTATCGTTTGCCCGAGATTCCAACGTCGGGAGCCATAATCATACCAGCCCTTTGGGCATGTGAGGAGAGTTTGAAAAGGTATAATTTCTATCATGATTAATCCATTGGAAAAGGAGTCTACATGGAAAAGCCATCGTATGATGTAATCGTAATCGGCTCAGGGGCCGGGGGCCTGGCGGCAGCCGTTGCCCTGGCCCAGGCAGGCTTGAAAACCCTGGTGCTGGAGCAGCACTATGTCCCCGGTGGTTGGTGCCACTCCTTTACGTTGGAGGGATACAAGTTCAGCCCAGGGGTGCATTATATCGGCGGCATTGGCCCTGGCGGAACGATGCGAAAAATCTATGAAGGGCTGGGGGTTTCCGAAGACCTGGTATTTTGCGAACTCAACCCGGATGGCTTCGACCATATTTTTGTTGGCGACGAACGCTTTGATGTTCCAGCTGGCCGGGAAAAGTACATCCAAAGGCTAGAAGCCCGTTTCCCGGAGGAAGGCGAAGGAATCGCCGATTATTTCAACACTGCCGAACGCCTGATGGATGCTATGCGCAATATTGGTTCCGCCCAAAATGCACTGGACGTGCTTAAATCTTCCGGGCAGGCGCTTTCAATCCTGCGTTGGGGAATGCGAACCGGCCAAGAAATGCTCGATCACTTCTTTCGCGACCCGCTGCTCAAAGCGTTTTTATCCGGCCAGGCCGGAGACCACGGCATGCCCCTTTCGCAGGTATCCGCGGTGATGCATACGGGGATTATTGATCATTACATAGAAGGGGGCTACTACCCCCAGGGCGGTGGGTTCGCCCTACCAAAAGCCTTTGTGCGCGCCCTGCAGAAAGCCGGAGGCGAGCTGCGCTTAAGCACCCGGGTCGAACGCATTTTATTCGATGGAGAACGAGCAACAGGAGTCCGGCTGAGCGATGGCAGCGAGATTTCCGGGCGTTTTATCCTCAGCAATGCCGACCCGGAAGTCACCCTGGGAAAACTGGTTGGGCGCGAACGGCTCAGCAAAAAACTGCAGAACAAACTGGAACAAACCCGCTACTCGACATCGGCCCTTAGCCTGTTTCTGGCAGTGGATATGGATCTGCGTGCCGCCGGGTTGGATTCCGGCAACTACTGGTTCTATGACCATCCCGACATTGACCTGATCTACACCCAGGGCCTGACCGACCATGTTCTAAACGCAGATACACCTCCTGGAATGTTCCTGACCATCACCACGCTGAAAGACCCAACCAAAATGACTGCAGGCCACCACACCCTGGAGGCGTTTGCTTTTGTGTCCCACGAACCCTTCGCCCAATGGGCCCACCTGCCCTACGGAGAGCGCCCAACCGAATACCTGGCCTTGAAAGAAAAACTGACCGAAAAAATGCTGGCCGCCCTGGAGCGGCGGGTTCCGGGCATCCGGGAACACATTGTTTTCAAGGAATTAGGCACACCGCTCTCCAACAGCTACTACCTGAACGCCACCCTGGGCAACCTGTATGGCACAGAAAAAAGCCGGGCTCAAGTTGGACCGGGTTCATATCCGATTGAAACCGAAGTGGATGGGCTGTACATGGTTGGCGCCAGCACGACCAGCCATGGCGTGGCTGGTGCAACGGGGTCTGGGCTGGCTGCGGCGCGCAAAATTCTCAGATGCTCCCAAGATGAACTGCTCAGCCAAAATGGCCCACCGCTGCAGGTTTACCCTTCTGAAAACCCGGATGCCTGGCCTGCCAACCTGCGCCGGCGAATGCGGCGCGGCAGCAGGGATGAATAAATACCGGGTCAAACAAACCTGAATTATATGCCCAAGCCAACGAAAAAAGCCGTCTGGGTCATTGCCGCCAGCTTCCTTATCCTGCTGGGCGCAGCCTTTGTCAGCCTACAAACCTGCGCTAGCACGGTTGCTGGAGGGCCGCAAACCTGTTCCTGTCAGGGCTGGCATACAGCTCTACCCTGGCAGCCAACCACCCAGGTCTGCCTCGGGAAAATCACCCAGCAATCCTGCCAGGGGTACCCCGGAGGACCGAATGTTAATTGCACAGCCCTGGCCGACTTGCCGGCAACGCCCATCGTCTACACCTATGAAAATCTCAATCGCTATCCCCACGATCCAACCCTCTATACCCAGGGGCTGCTGTTTGCGAATGGCTTTTTCTATGAAAGCGCCGGACTTTATGGACAGTCCAGCCTGCGTAAAGTAGACTCGCAAACCGGCGAGGTGGTGGCATTTACAAACCTTGAGACGCAGTACTTTGCCGAAGGCCTGGCCCTGGTTGACGACCGTCTGTTCCAGATCACCTGGCGTGAAAATACCGGGTTTGTATACGCCAAAGATACTTTAGAATTGATCCAGACCTTTTCTTATCCAACTGAGGGGTGGGGACTGACCTATGATGGGGAATCGTTGGTAATGAGTGATGGGACTGCGAACCTGTTCTTTTTAGACCCGCAGACCTTTGCCATAACCCACAGTGTGGTGGTTCACACCTCCCATGGACCGGTAGAAAAACTTAACGAACTGGAATATGTAGAGGGGGCAATCTACGCCAACATCTGGAAAACCGATCGAATTGCCCAAATCGACCCTGGAACCGGGCGGGTAATTGGCTCGATCCATTTGGAAGGAATTCTGCCCGACTCGCAAAAAGGGGGACCGGAAGACGTACTAAATGGAATTGCCCACGACCCTGCCACTGGGAGGTTGTGGGTAACTGGCAAACGGTGGCCTGTGTTGTTTGAAATTCAAATTAAACCGGAGAGTACGCCCTGAAGCGCTAATTGGGGCCTGATGCACCCGGGTTAAAATACCAGAATGCCCCGGCGCCTAATATTGGAATGACCAACACTATAAAAACCCAAATGGATCGGGTTGAACCATCCAACTGCCTTTTTCGCAGCTCGCGGAGCGTGAGCACACTGAGAATCACCCAGGATGCCAAAAGGGTCAGGTTCAACAGTTGGAAAAACACCAGTTCCCAATTCATATTATTGCACCTCCACAACAGGGGTCAAAAGCAAATCAATCCTTCACCTTTAGTATACCAGAACATTTGTTTACATAACACCGCGACAAATGTAGAAGACGGATTTTCGTTAAATCCAAAGGTACTATGTTAAAATCAAACAAATAAAGCGGTAAAACCTTGTAACCTCTGGAGGTCAAAGATGGAAATATCCCCTACAACCGAAAAAAGGCTGCGTAAAGGGTTTAAGCTTTTCAACCGCTTTATGGTGCTGCTGTTTCGCCTGGGATTAGGCGCTTATGGCAACGGCAATCCCTATACTGGCTGGATCATGATCATGAAGCACAGGGGCCGGCGAACTGGGATGACCCGGTTGACACCGGTGAACTATGCCGAAGTGCGCGGAGATATTTACTGTACCGCAGGGTTTGGACGGATGAGTGACTGGTATCAAAACATTCGCGAAACCCCCAGAGTTGAGGTCTGGCTAACCAATGGGCGCTACGAAGGGATTGCCGAAGATGCCTCCAACGACCCATACAGAATTTACCTCTTACGCCAGGTGTTAATTGCCAGTGGCCCTGCCGCACCGATTTTTGGGGTGGATCCTCGAAAATTAACCGACGTGCAAGTTGAAAAGCTGCTGGAACATTACGCTTTGGTGCGTATCCGCCGCACCGTGGCACTGACAGGCCCGGGCGGGCCAGGTGACCTGGCCTGGTTTTGGCCCCTGGCTACCTTTGCTCTCACATTACTCTGCCTGGTTCAAAACCGGAAAAGATAAAGATAAAAGGAATATTATGAATCTACAAGGCTATTCCCTGTTCGAGTTAGACCATGCGCGTGCAACCGATCAGTTGTTTGAACAATTAGACGCTTTTTCAAACCTGATGCGGGCCGAACGCTGGCCCGAAGAACCACCTCGGCCAAAAGGGGAATTTAAAAAACAGTTTTTCTCCCAGCCCCCTTTTGTCAAAACAAAAATCTGGCTGGCCATTGCGGACAACCAATTAGGGGTTGCAGGAATCGGCATGGCTCAAATTCTGGTTGGGATGGAAGAAAACCAACACATGGCGCAGTGTGATATCCAGGTACACCCGGATCACCGGCGCAAAGGCCTGGGTAAAACCCTGTTGTCGCATATTGCAGAATTTTGTCACCAGCACCAGCGAGGCCTGCTCATTTTTCCGACCGATTCCCTGGTGCCCGCTGGCGAAGATTTTATACGCAGCATTGGCGGCATGCTAGGTCTGGCGCAAACGATCAACCAGCTGAGCCTGAAAGAGGTTAACCTGGACCTGCTCCAGCGCTGGCAGCAGAAAGGCCGGCAGCAGTGCCCCGACTACGAAATTGGGACGTGGGTTGGGGCGGTTCCTGAAGAACACCTCGACGCCTATGTCGCTATTAAGAATGTGATGAACACCGCCCCAAAAGACGACCTGGACGTAGAAGATATCTTCATCACAGCCGAACAGGTGCGGCAAATGGAAGCCATGGAGTCTGCTCGCGGTATCACCCGCTGGACCATGTACGTTCGCAACCCTGAAAATGGTGAAATTGCCGGTTTTACCGAGGTCACCGCCAACCCCAGTACTCCCCAAACCCTGACCCAAGGGGATACCGGGGTTTCGCCAAAATATCGGGCAAGGGGAATTGGGCGTTGGTTAAAAGCCGCGATGGTAGACGCCCTTCTGCAGGAACACCCCCAAGCCTTGCGCATTCGCACCGGAAACGCCACCACCAACGAACCGATGCTGAGGATTAATGCAGAAATGGGGTTTACAATTTACAAAACCATTGATTTTTGGCAAGTTAAACTCGATAAGGTGGATACCTACCTATCCACCGCACAGGAGTAAATCATGAATCTAAAAAGAATCCTGCTCGGGCTTATTGCTATCCTTTTACTGGTTTGGGCAGGTCTGCACCTGGCTGCAAAACCAGCCCCTGAGTTTCCCTTTTACGAAGGGCTCAACCGCAGACCCCTTGTCATTGCCCATGCTGGGGATGAACTCTACCCCGGCGATACGCTTTATGCCTTGGAACAATACGCCGCAATGGGGGTAGATATCCTGGAAATGGATATTCACCAAACCCAGGACGGGGCTATTGTCTTGATTCACGATGACACCGTAGACGACACCACCAACGGGACCGGATTGGTCAAAGAAAAAACCCTGGCGGAAATCAAAACCATGGACGCCGCCTACCACTGGAGCCCGGATGACGGGGCAACCTTCCCCTTGCGCGGCACGGGAATTACGATTCCCACCATTAATGAGGTGTTTGAGCGATTTCCGAATTACAAAATGATCATTGAAATTAAGCAGCGCGAACCCTCTATGGGTGCTGCCTTTTGCCGGGTCATTCGGGATTACCAGATGGAAGACAAGGTCATTGTGGCCTCCTTCAGCGACCAGGCGATCCAGGATTTCCGCAGCGCATGCCCCAACGTGGCAACTTCGGCCAGCGAAAGCGAAGTACGCAACTTTGTCATCCGCAACTTTTTGGGCCAGGCCGGTACCATCAGCCCGGTCTATACTGCTTTGCATGTACCTGAAAGCAGTTCAGGTATTCCAATTGTCAACCGTTGGCTGTTGTGGTCGGCGAAACGCAAAAACATTGAAACCCACATCTGGACGATTAATGATCCCCAGGAAATGCAGCGCTTTATCGATATGGGCGTGGATGGCATCATGACCGACAGAACTGACTTGTTAATCGAATTGATTGAGGGCCAATAACCAGGCAAACTCACCAAAAGGTTAAGCTTTCCTAACCAGACTATTGACAAATCGGTCATAAAATAGTATAGTCCAAGCCTAGTAGGATCAAGTAAGTCTCTGTTCGGCAACAAAACCTCCTGTTTTACCAGGTGGCGCTTTCGTACCCCGCTCGTGAACCCCCCTTGACCTATAATTAAATATTTTTTTGCTAAGAAGGAGCAACGCGTAATGTCTGATCGTATTCAAGGGACCGTTAAGTGGTTCAACTCAGAAAAAGGATATGGCTTCATTTCCCGTGAAAACGGAGATGACGTTTTTGTCCACTATACCGCTGTAGAAAGTGAAGGGTATCGTTCCCTGAGCGAAGGCCAGCGTGTAGAGTTTGGTATCGAACGCGGCCCGAAGGGCCTGCAAGCCACAAAAGTTATTGCACTGTAATTCAAGAGGATAAAATGAACAAGAAACTGTACGTAGGCAACATGGCATATACCACCACCGATGAAGAACTCCGCTCCTTGTTTGAGCAGGTAGGTCCGGTCGTATCGGCAGTCGTCATTATGGATCGCGCCACTGGCCGTTCCAAAGGTTTCGGCTTTGTCGAAATGGAAACCGCTGAAGGCGCCCAGGAAGCCATCGAAAAACTCAACAACTACAACTTCAAAGCCCGCTCCATCACCGTAAGCGAAGCCCGCCCCCAGGGTGACCGCCCGGCTGGCGGCGGTGGTGGTGGACGCTTTGGCGACCGGCCCGGCGGCGGACGCCCCGGTGGACGCCCCGGCGGCGGCGGCGGACGCGGCGGCTTCAACCGCGGCGGCGGCGATCGCCAGTCCTACTAAACCTCACCAGGTATACACAAAAAAGACCGCCAGGGGGGCGGTCTTTTTTTATTTCTGATCGTCCTCCGTTTGTGCTGGGTTTTCCAACCGAGATATTCCCAACCAACGAGCAATTCGCCCTAATCCACCTCCCATATCCATCAACCGAACAGCATCCATAGTTGATGGAAGTGCTCCTTGTTTCCACAACTGGTAGGTTTGCAGGGTTTCGCGCCAGCTTACCAGCTGCAAGAATAGCACCATGGTTACGACGTAAAGGGTTAAGAAAAGGTCATTGGTGCGCAGCCAAACCCACCCAATAAAAATCAGGTTATACAGGTTTTGCGCCACCCAAATGTTCGAGACCAGGAAACGCCCGCCCAACATACCGAGCAGAATTGAAAAAACGGTCCCTACCCAATCGACCAACATGAATGCACCAAGGCTAGGCGACTGGCCCCTGCCCCCCTTAAACCGATAATACAGCGGCCAGATATGACCCACCACGCCTCCAAATGCATACACCAGGGAGTAAACATCGTCTGGAAAATAAAGCCTGATCAACAAGCCGGGCAAAAAAACCTTCAAAATATCGAAAATTGCGGTCATACAGCCATATTTTGGCCCAGCCTGAATTCGTACCGCAGTGGCACTGACAGCATCCGATTCAACCTCTGGCCCCCCCGGTGTGACCGAATAAACAATCTTCTGCACCTTTTCCCCCGGCTTGACCCAACCAAGCACAATCCGGGAAAAGGAAATGGAACCCACCAGGTAACCCGTAAGAGAAAAAACCAGGACCAACCAGGGGTTCATTGCGCCTCCTCTTTGTGAATCACAATTTCGCCTGTAAAACCATCCACGGTCACCAGCTGGCCGTCGGCTAAAGAACACGCCCCGTTCACAGATACCACCGCAGGAATGTGGTATTCACGGGCAATAATTGAACTATGCGACAGCATCCCACCCCCTTCGGCAATCACCGCCCCCGCTTTGACAAACAATGGCGTCCACCCCACGTCTGAAAAAGGAATCACCAGAACTGCCCCAGGTGTCATTTTGTCAAAGTCGTTTATTCCCATGACCACACAAACCCGCCCAGTGAAGCGCCCACGGGAGGTTGGTACTCCCCGCAATTTTGGCGCAAAGGAAGGTGCCAATGGCAAAACGTCATCACCAAAGATGATTTCCGGTAAAACCACATTTTCCGAAGCAGCCATTTCTGCCTGGCGCTGAACGGTCAAAGTTTCGGGGTTGATATCTAAAGATTGGCCAGAGACCAGGCTCTCCAATTCATTGTAAGTTAAATAAAAGATTTGATTCGAATCCCTCAACAGCCCCCTCCGGCTGAAAACAGTTCCCAAAGCAAGAAAATGGGGGCGCAGTAATCCATAACCATATGTATACAAGCTGCTGACGACTTCCCGGTAAAGGCGAAATTGCCTGGCGCGGCGGTAGAAAAGCCCAATAAACCAACGCCGGAACCCAAACACTATCAATTCCTGAAAACGGATTTTTTTTCTAGGGTTGGTTGAAGGAGGGTGGTAATTCCTGGCAAACCTCAAGGGCAATTTCGGGTCTTCACGCCAGTTTGGCACACTGAAATCATTCCCAGAATCACTCAGGTGACCAAATTGGCGGGTAAAGGCTGCTGAACGTTCAAGCCACAAGGCCAGTGCTGGTGTCGATTCGATGGACTCAGCCTGATCTGCTTCGACTGCCTGACGCTCTGCTTCAGACAAACCCGCGAAAGCCACAGCAAGACCCCGAACTGCATGATTGGGATCATACGGGGCAAATTCCGCCTCCATCCCTTCATTCAAATCAAAATCCGCAAAATCCACACCAGCGTCTTCCACCTGGCCTTTTAGAATCGTATTGAAAATCTCCATCAGAATTGGCAGGATCACACTGTAATATGCCGTGGAACGAATCAGAGAAATTAGCTGGCTTATTCTCTGCCACAATTCTTGTTCACTCAAAGCAGAAAGATCAACGTCAAACCTCGAAAAGGCTGGCCTGGTTTCCTTATAAAATTTCTCAAAACGAGGACCAATCGTCCACTTATCCCTTGCAAACCACAACATCCTTGGCAGCAGTCGAAGGGTGCGCGGCCCGGGACGAAACCTCGGCCGGTCTTCTGCCCCGTCAGGTGGCGATAACAAAAGTTCCAACGTTTCACGGGGCATTCCAAAAAGGGTCATAATCTGACCTATGATACCCATGTTAAAATACGCGCGATAATGGAACGAACGTGCCAGGGCCATCGGATCGATATCATTGGGACCTAAAATCTCGGTGAATAAACGGACCCATTCTCCGTTGATGATCGGTACATTAGTGGACCAAACCAGGGGTTTGATCATGCCTGGCAAAACTTCCCTTGAAATCTTGTTGGAATACAGATTTACTCCGCTCAAAGCCTGGATCGGCCGCAGCTGAACCCAAAATACCTGATCCCCATCAAAGACCCATTCCAGGTCAGCTGGTTTTCCGTACTCTTTTTCGATCTTTTGAGCAGCTTTTACAATTTGCTGCATGATTTCGAGGGGCAAAATGGGTTGCTCTGGCTGAGAAAGCCAACTGCCCCATTTATAAACCCAGCGGTGAGGTGTGATGCCATCTTGAACCAGCTGTGTCCCTGGTCCTTCAACAGCCTCTACAAGCACCTCATCCAGTGCAGTGATTGGGTTTTTGCTAAACACAACACCCGACACCACCGGCTTTACCATTTCCTGGACCAGAACCCCCATCCGTATTGACTGGGGATCCAATTGGTGTTTAGAAATATATACCCGAACCGTTTCCGACCGGGTTGACCGCCATACTTCTTCTAAGGCCATACGAAGTCCATCCAGGTCTTGAACGTTCAGTACGGTTTTAAACTGACCCGCAAAGGTGTGTTCCCCACCGTCTTCCAACGTCGCTGCAGAACGAACCGCATAAGATCTTCCATCAACCAGAATTTTTTCAAGGTCAGCTCTGATGGTCTCAAAGGATTGAACATAAGTATCTTCAGTATCGGTATACACCGCTGGCGAAATAAAATGCGTGGCAGGAACCTGGTAACCCTTTTCCTTAAGGATCCTGAGATTATCATATTTAGGGCTGGTTTGCCCCACAGGTCGTTGAAAATCCTTAAATACAAATTGGGCCATGGTGCCTCCTGAAGGTGATCTATGGCCCAATTGTACTGTATCTTTTAATCCAGCAACGAAAATGGTTAAAAGCGCTGGTTATGGCGCGTTTACGGGTTGGGGTGGAGGATCATGCCGATGGCGGTATTCGTAATATGCCTGGCCTGCCCCTGGAAAGATGCGATCCCCAAGTTCGGTGACTGCCTGCTCACGGGCATTATGTTTGAAAGTTTTCAACACCACATTGCGTTCATCCTTGTTTAACAGCAGCAGCTTTTTCCGCATTTGTTCTTTGTAATCCCGAAAACCCTGGGGGGTGAACCGCCGCAGGTTTTCGCTGTTGCGGCTGATAATTTCGGCAACACCAGTTTCCAGTTGATTTCTGGCGGCCCTGCCAATGGTACGGTAGGGTTGGGCCAATTCTTTCAAAAATGCCCGGCAGAAATTGCGGGTTCTGCCACCCAGGACCATGTTGGCCACCAATTCAAGGAAGAAATCCTCCCTGAGCCGTTTTATCGAGTTGCGGAATTCAGAGCGAAGCGCCTGGATGGTTTCTCGTACCACTCTGCGGAATAGTTCTTTGGATTCGCGGGCAATCGTACGCAGCTCACGAAACGCGCCCCGGACTGTATCCCGCACACCAATGCGCACTTCGCGTATGATCGGGCGCCTGCCCAACCAGCGCAGCGCCTGCCCAACCGCCCCTCCTCGCCTGCGCTGAACCTTTTTAGCCGTTTGGGTAAGTTTTGCGGTCAATTCGTTTTCATCGCAAAAACCTGGACCCGGGCAGTTCTGGGTGCCCATCACATCCATACCCGTGGGGTCGGTGTGGTTGATGACAAAATAGCTGTTGTAAAGATTCCAACCATCCGTAAAGCCCATAGGATCAAGCTGCATAAAACGCCCAAGGAGAGGGGAATAGACTCTGGCCCGAAAATCATAGGTGTTGGTTTCGCGATCATACGGCCGGCCGGTGTACAAATAGGGATTGCCCGTCACTGAGGATGGAATCACCTGGTGGGAAGCGTTATAAAAAGTAGGCGCACCATAAATGTCATACTGAACCCTTTCGACGACCGCCCCTGTGCTGTTGGTAAGTTCGGTCACACTGTTTTGGGCATCGCGGTGAACCTGGTACACACTGCCGCTGCGCTCCATCTGCAGCAGGGCATCCACACCGTCCCCGTAAAGATACCTGGCCAACAGGCCATTCGCAGCGCTGCGCTCTTCAATCACCTGGTAATTTTGATCAAAAATATAATAGGTGGTTTCAACCCCGGAAATTTTCGCTACCCTTCTGCTGAGCGCATCATAAATATACTGCGTGCCATCCGCAGATATTTGCCGGTTGAGCAAATCGTAGCTGTACGAATGTACACCGTCATCCGTCAGGTTGTAACGCCCATCATAACCCAGGGAGGTGCCACCCACCTGGGTATAACGGTTGAGTGGGTCGAGCAGTTTTTGGCTGTTCGCCGGCCCATAGGGGGTTTCGACGCCGTCTTGAGTCATACTCAAGCGGTTGCCAAGGGAATCGAGCTGGTATTGCACATGGGATTGGTAACTGCTCATTGCGACAGGCGATGTGCTGTCCGCACCATACCATACTTCTACCGGCTGGTAGAGATGGTCGTAACGATAGACATCAGCCGGGCTTCCAGGCAGGTGAGCATAGCGGGTGTAAACCCTTTGGCCTGCTGGATCATAACCATATTCGTAATCAGCCAGGGTTGTTGTGCTTTTCTTAAGCTGGATGCGTGCGATGTGCCCCAGTGGGTTCGTCGTGATCGTTTGCACCACACCATTGCGATGGTTGAGCGAAACCGTTCCAGCGGTTGGGTTATAGGTATAGCCAACAACCTGACTGCCATCCTGGCTCACCGAGGTAAACCGTCCGGCTGCATCCAGGGTTGTTTGGATTTGGGTTCCAGATGGGTACTGCGTGGAAGCCTGCCCGGCGCTGTATTGGTAGCCATAAACCACCTGCCATGAATACCCATCCACGGTTTGGAGGGTTTCGAGGATATCCCCAATCGGGTTGTAGGTGAAATTCAACCGGGAAGTATGGCTTGCCATGTTCTGGTAGGCTTCTACCAGCCTGCCATCCAGGTTGTAGGCAAAAGTCTGGTAACCACCTGTGGAAAAATCCTTGCGAGTCAGGCGGCCGGCACCATCATAGGTATGATCAATAAAAGTGCCATCCTGGTTGGCCAGGCGGGTTAGCTGTCCACTCAAATCGTAGGAATATGAAACCAAAGCACCATTCGCAGAGAGCACCCCGGAAACCTGGCCGCCAGGGGTATAGAAATATTGCGTCGCATTTCCGTTTGGATCGGTCACACGGATATTCTGAAGGGCGTTGTTATACAGCCAGGAAGTGCCTGCGTTGAAACCGGCTGCATCTTGCACCAGGCGCGTGATTAAGCCAAACGCATTGACCACCGATTGCTCAACAATTCCATTGGGATCGGTGATGGCATTTTTATTCCCCAGCCGGTCATAGGCGTAGCCATGGCAGCGATTCAGCCCATGAACATCTTCGCACATCGAAGTGAGCTGCCCGGCCTGGTTATAAGAAAACCGATCCACAACACCCCGTTCATCCCGGAAGGTTAACAGCTGATCATGAATATTATAGGTGTACTGGAACTGGAGGTTGAGGCCCGAAGGGTCAACCACAACCGAAATCATCCGCCCTAACGGATCATTACCAAACTGAATTTTTACCCCGCGTTCATCCACCCATTCAATCAAGCTGCCCGTCAAATCATATTGATAGGACTGGGTTAAGTTCAAGCCATCACAATCTGCAACCTCCTGGATAACCTGGCCAAGCGGGTCGTAAACAATGCAAGATTTCACCCCCGTTGGTGTTGTCTCAAAGATCAGCTGGTTATTCGCATCATACCCAAACGAATAATCCAGGTTTAACCCGCCATCATCATAGGTAACCAACACATTCCGGCCCAACGGGTCATAGGTATATCCGGTCACCTTACCCATGGGGTCGGTAACCGTTTCAAGCGCTCCATCCAGGTCATAGGTATAAGTGGTCTCACCCCCATCAGGTGCTATTTCTCGCAATAGCTGCCCGGCAGCATCATAGAGATACCAGGTGGTAGCGCCGGATGGGTCTTTTTCCATCACCAGGTTGCCATCCACATCATAACCGTAGGAATACTGGACATCCAGACCATCTGCCTGGGTGCGTTCGCTCAACAGGTTCCCCTGATCATCATAGGTGAAAAGGGTGCGGATGTTCCGACCGGTGGTTCCATCGGCTGTGTAATCCTGAATTTTTTGTACCAATGCGCCGTTGCTGTCATACCCATAACGGGTAACAATGCCATTGGGGTTGGTTTCTGTCAACAACTGGCCCATTGGGTCGTAGGTATACAGGGCATAATCCCAACCACTGCAGCAGCCCGAACCGGTAATTTTACCCGGCAGACCGCGGGCGTTAAAAGCAGTGTAGGTTGTTGTCATGTTGAGATGAGCAGCATCCCCATAATCCCGCACCACCCGGGTAAGCAGTCCGGGAACTGGGGTTACTCCCGCAACAAATACGCCTGAAATGCTCTCGTCCGGGGTACCCTGGGTGTAGAACAGGCGAGTGACTACCCCAGCGGGATCTGTGACTGTTTCCAACAACCCCCAGGCGTTGTAGGTGTACTGATACTTGGGCGGATCTGCGTTCCGTCCGCCAGGGGCTGGTAAAATTTCTTCCACAATATTCCCAGCACTACCCACCCCCTTTTCGTAATCATAAATATACGTGGTTGTATTGCCCATTGGGTCGGTTTGGGTTTTCACCTGGTTGAACAAAGGCTCATACGTAAACAGGGTCGTTTGAACCAGGTCCGGGCTGCGCTCGGAAATGTCCAGGCTGCATTGGCTGGCCGCCATCCAGCTTTGTGTAGCCAGGTTGCCATTGGCATCATAAGCGTATTCCATGCAGCGGCCGGACGGGTAAATTTCTTTGACAACCCGATTGGCCTCGTCCCGTTCGATGTACGTGGTGCGGCCCAGGGCGTCGGTGAAGGCAACCTGGGAGCCATATAAATTGGTGTAAGCTGAATAGCCGCCACTTCCTTGCTGCACCATATCCACAATTTCCTCTCCCCGAATCAGGGGGGAGGTTGGGTTCAGGGTATCACCCGAAGGCAAGCTGTTCACCAACTGGTAGCTTACATCCCCGGGTGTAAAGCCCACCGGTTGAAGCGCACTTTGAGCTTGGCCAGTAATTGGATCGTAGACCGGCCGGGTGGGCATCAGGGATTCCTGCACCCGTCCAAATTCATCATAAAAATAACTTGAAACCTCCCCACCAGGTTGAATGGATTGGGTAAGCAAGTGATTTTCATCATAACGGAATTGGTAAACAACACCAGCCCCAAGGTTGGCCTCCAACAGATCGCCAAAAGCGGAAACCTCAAAGGTGATAATTTGGCCCGCCGGATCGGTAATTGAAGCCAGTTTCCCTTCCAGGTATGCGAAGGTCCAAAGCCAGCGTGCAGAACCTTCGCCAGAAAGCACATAACCCATGGTATGGATCGTGCCATCAGGAAAATAGGTGAACGCAACCCGATTTCCAGAAGGATCTTGCATATAGCTCAAATTGCCATCCGGTTGAAATTGCGCTGCTCGCCCATCCGGGTAGGTACGGCGATAACTCAGCGTAATTGGGCTAAAGGTGAGGGTGGAGGTATCTGTGCCGGTACGCGGTGTGATGCCAAGGTCTTTCACCGGCTCCTCCAACCACGGCTGAAAAATCACGTTGGCACTGACCTGGTCCCCGCCCGTGTCCACAGGGTTGACCGAAGGCCCACTTGCGGAGCCCCACCAGTTATAACGAGCATCCAATAAAAGCCCGGTTTCATTCAGCAAGCCAAACGATGCCCAGCCAAAGTTGCGATTTTGATAAATGCCCGACATTTGCAAGGTTAGCAGGGTGTTTGCCCCCGTTAGGTGGAGCCCGTGATTGTAATTCTTGTAAACTTCTGTCCCTTTCAGCACCAGGGTCGAATTATCCGCCTTAACGCCGGTGTTCGCATACCGAACCACAGCCCAGGTCAACTCGACCCATCCCCCAACTGCCTGGATGCCTTGCCATTGGCCTGCCCCTGTATTGACAATCGAGGTAAAAACGATCGGACTGTCATCTTCACCCACAGCCTTCAGTGTGCCGTTGACTATAATTCCTTTTGAAGTGGCAAAGGATAGCGTAAGGCCAGGAGAGACCGTAAACATGCGGCCACTGGGTACCGTAATATTCCCTGTAAAGGTATATCCACTCAATCCTCCTTGCGGTGACAACACCAAGTCTCGCTGTAATGTTGAATCCCCAATGAAATCGATCCGGTTATTCCCATTCGCAAAGAATTGATTGCCAACAAAAGTTTCCAGGGCCTGGAGCGGCATATGAGCCGGGACGCCAGCGTTGTTTTGAAATGTACTGTAAATCAGGGAAACCGCGCTGGACTGGGAAGCATAGAGCACATAATCACTTAACCCATTTCCATTTCCACTGAACAATGTTCTACTGATCACCACGGTGCTGTTATCGATGAACATGCCCCCATTATCCGTAGAAGGCAAATAACCTCCCATAAGCACTTTGCTGTTTTCCAGCATTACCGTTTGCGTGAGGGTATTTAAAACCGTAATATTCGAATAAGCGTAGCCATTCCACCCCCCGGCCCGTTGAACGGTTGTATATTGAAGGTTTCCTGTCCCACCCTGGAATATGACGCCCTCCCACTGGCCGATACTGTTGTTTTCATAAGAAGTAATCGTGATGGGGTTGGTTGGGGTACCCAGGCAATCCAGATGCCCCAATACAATCAGTTCCACCGAGGCACCAGCAACCACCTGAACACCTGGATCAATCGCCAGGGTTGCGCCTGCTGGAACGGTGAATTCATTGCCTAATTCATATCCATACATCTCCAATTGTGGATTCCAACGGCTGAAGCCTGGGATATATTCCGATACCAGGATGGTGTCGCGAAGGTTGCCCGCGATCGTGTTTTGGGTCAGGGTTAACACAGATTGTATACCAATCACCTGGAGGGGAACATCCGAAACCCAGGAGCCATTTTGGGACAGCGTGGAATCCTGCATCTCGAAATTTGCGTTGCTAATAACCACAGCACTATCAGTTGTGGAAGGGGCGTCGTTGTTGGAAATCAGGACATTTTTGAAAAACACCCTCCCCTCGCTCACATTGCGAGCCACCACAGCGCTGTAAGCAATGCCGTTATACTGTCCGGCATACCGGATCACAGCGAATTCCAGGTTACCCGTGCCGCCATCAAACCAGATCCCTTGCCACTGGTTCGGCCCATTATTGGTATATGAGGTAAAAATTACAGGGTTATCCGAAGTTCCCATCGCTACCAAATGGCCTTGAATCAAAATTATGCGACCAGAATCGCCCATCATCACCGTGCCGGGCAAGAGTGTCAGGGTTTTGCCTGCCGGAACCACAAAACCACCGGTCACCTCATATCCGTGCATGGCTGCCTGGGGGTTGAGGACCGCGTTATCCCAAAGTTCGCCCACCAAAACCGTGTTGCGCTGGTTGTTCTGAATGGTGTTCTGGGTCAGCGTGAGCACGGTGTTCGTGCCAAACACATAGAGCGGGTAATCTAACGTCCCATCGCCATTGAATTCCAGCGTGCAGTCCACCATCTCGAAATGGCTGTTGGCCACATACACCCCATAATCTGTAGAGGTACTCCGGCTGTTGTGGTGAATCGTACTGTTTTCCACCAACACCTGCCCAGTGGTCACGTTCACTGCCGTCAGGCCGCTATAGGTAATGTTGTTGTATTCACCTCCATACCGAATTTCGGTGTGCACAAGGTGACCCGTTCCTCCCGAAAAGAACAGTCCCTGCCACTGGTTGCCCCCAGTGTTTTGATAGGAAGTAAAAATGATTGGGTCTTCAGCTGTACCCACCGCCTCCAGGTGACCCTGGACATACAATTTGCGACCAACATCGCCCATCATCACCGTGCCAGGCAAAAGGGTCAGGGTTTTGCCTGCCGGAACCACAAAACCACCGGTCACCTCATATCCGTGCATGGCTGCCTGGGGGTTGAGGACCGCGTTATCCCAAAGTTCGCCCACCAAAACCGTGTTGCGCTGGTTGTTCTGAATGGTGTTCTGGGTCAGCGTGAGCACGGTGTTCGTGCCAAACACATAGAGCGGGTAATCTAACGTCCCATCGCCATTGAATTCCAGCGTGCAGTCCACCATCTCGAAATGGCTGTTGGCCACATACACCCCATAATCTGTAGAGGTACTCCGGCTGTTGTGGTGAATCGTACTGTTTTCCACCAGTACCTGCCCACTGGTTACGTTCACTGCAGCCAGGCCGTTGTAGGAAATCCCGTTATAGTCTCCGCCAAAACGAATGTCCGTATGGGCAAGGTGGCCCGTGCCGCCTGAAAACAGCAGTCCCTGCCACTGGGTAGCCGCCGTATTCTGATAAGAAGTGAAGATGATCGGGTCTTCCAGTGTGCCCACTGCTTCCAGATGGCCCTGGACATACAACCTGCGACCAATATCACCCATCATTACCGTGCCTGGGTTAAGGGTTAGCGTATACCCTTCAGGCACAGAAAAGCTGGAAGAAATTTCGTAACCGCGCAGATAGGATTGCGGAGTTAAAACCGCTCCAGACCAAAGCGTTCCGAGCAAAATGGTGTCTCGCTGGTTGTTTTGTATGGTATTTCCGTTCAAAACAATTTGGGAAGTCGACCCTGTAAGGTACATAGGATGGTCAGGAGAAGCATCCCCGTTGTACGCCAGGGTAGAGTTATTCATCTCAAAACGACTGTTGCTCACCCACACGGCCTGGTCTGTTGTACCAAACCGGGCGTTATAGGCAATCTCACAGTTATTGAGAACCACGAAACCGCTCGATACATCCACCACACTCAAACCGCTGTAGCTCCATCCATTGTAATCGCCCCCATAGCGAATGGTAACATAACTCAGGTTCCCGGTTCCAGTATTACCACTGCCGCCCCAAAAAACCAAACCATCCCATTCGTTCGGGCCGGTGTTGCTTTGCGAGGTGAACAAGATCGGCTGCACCGCAGTCCCCAACGCCTGCAAATGACCCTGAACCAACAAACGCTTTGAGGCACCCGCCATCACCACCACCCCAGGTTCAATGGTCAGGGTGACGCCGTTGTTCACGGTAACATCCCCAGTGAGGATATACGGACTGCCTGCCAGTGTCCAGGTTTCGTTTGCTGCAATGTTGCCGGATTTATCGGTCATCGGAGTTGCTGGTTCGGGAAAACTCCGCAAAATTAACGTTGGGGGAACGGGCTCCTCAGGCTTGAATTCCGAAAATACCCATGGGACAGATGGCTCCGTGGATACTGGCTCTGTAACCACAACCGGGGAAGTCTCGTTGGTCTTGGGTACAGCGACGGTGAGAACCGGCACCACTTCATCCAATTTGGGCTCCGGATCCTGAACGAACTCTGGTGCCGTTAAAGCTGCCTGGTAAGATTGTTGCTCCAGGGCGAACGCCGTTTCCACAGAGACTGAGTTATTGGCCAATTCTCGCTGCGCACGGTTTTCAGCAGCTTCGAGAAGTAAGTTTTTACCAGGGAAATAATATTCATCCATCCCCAATGCCGATTGGATTAACACCCTGCCAGCCTCATCTTCAATGAGTTTCTGCCAATCATCCAACACCCAACCAACCCCAAACGGGTTCTCTGGATTTGTATCCAGGGTAACAGTTCCATGCAGCCATTTCTCCGCCGTGGCATTGACATACACCCCAAATGGACGGGTGTAATCCGGCGGACCACCAAAGATATTATTGACTGAATAATAATACATCGCCCGGTATGGGATTCGCACCCGGATGTCATACACGTAGACTCCTGCCGGAAGCAGCCTGCCCTGGGCGTCCCGGCCATCCCAAAGATAACGGAAGCGCCCAATGTCTCCACCCTCCCCCAGGCCATTCGTACCAAATGTGAAATTATCCGTTTTCTCCCCTTCGATATACAACTCCGCCTGAACATAATTTCCCAGGACAATACCCGGAAGCGGGTCCAACCCAATGTTGATTTCGATGACTTCACCCGGGTTGCCCCGCTGGCTGTCATATCGAAATGTGGGTGCCACTTCCATCCCCAAAATATTCACCGGAGGCAGTGAAAACTCCTGCTGGAGAGCACCAGAGCGAATATTTACAGCGGAACAGATTTCTTCTTCCGCCGGGCAAATGGTGTCTGCCTCGGTGAAATCCTCCAACAGGATGTCGGACTTATTAACGGTAACGGGTGCATTAATATCATAATTCGAAAAATGAGTTGTTGTAAAAACGACCCATTCCCCGATCTCATCCACAACCCCTTGCCCAGCATGTTCCCAGGCCTGGGTGGCCTGGTTCCAATACCCTAACGGGATGATCGTACCGGGAACAAAATCCAGGGTATTGCGCACATTAACGGTTATCGGCAAGGCAAATTGGAATTCAGAATCGCCCCCCAGGTTAAGGGCATAGGTTTCCCAGGTGCCCTCCGGCAGCGATCCGGAAGGTAAAAACTCAACCTGTTCAAAAAAAGTAGCGCTTGCCTCAACAATATCCCTACCAGGAATCGCACCGGGTGGGATAACCAATCGGATCATCCCATCTGAGCTTTCCAGGCTGCAGCCTGTAGCTGTACAAAGTGCGCTCACCGGGTCAATTTGGGTAAGGTAAATTTCGTTTACAGGCGTGGCACGTTCCAGCACCACCTCGGCCTCCCGCTGGGCATAGGTCCAACCTTCTTTTTCAACTCGAAGCCAATATTGTTCAGTCTCGCCAACGGGAAAAGCAAAAAAGCCATCTGGCCCTGTGACCACAACCCCAGGAAGCGGGTTTTCTGAATCGGCCGAAAGGGAAAGCGTTACCAACGCACCCGCCAACCCATCACAATAAACTGGCTGCTCCTGTCCTCCTTCACACGAAGCGGCGTCAAACACCACACCACTGATCCAACCGGCATGATCTGGCACCGCTGGCGGGGTAAGCCCAGAAGAAGCGGGCACATAAAAACTGGCGGATGTGCTGGCAAGGTTGCCCGCCTGGTCGGCTATCGAAACCGTCAGTGTGTAGACGTTGTCACCTTGCAAGGGAGTGCTCAACACACCCACTGCTTCGGATGGACCTATAGAAAGGTTCGCGGTGATATTAACAGGGCTGCCAGATTCGCCAACAAGCTGCGCCTGAAAACTGGCTGGATTGACCTGGTCATAATAATCCAGGTAGGATACCTGGATACTTGGGGTGAGTGAATAAACCGATTGGCGCGCCTTAGGTGTGTGGATTTCAATCATTGGCCCTTCCACATCCACGCTGACCAGGATCTGTTGTATGCTGGATGCGCCGACTTCATCCTTGGCAACCACTTCAACCACCTGGCTGCCTGGAGCAAGGGTAACTTGAGCGCTGAAGCTGCTGCCAGCCAGCACTGCAGCAGCACCATTGACCGTTACACTGGAAACGGCGTGGCGGTCCGACACCGAACCACTCACAGCAACTTCAACCTGGTTTAACAACGCCCCCGGCAAAGGGGTTGAAATGGCAATATCTGGGGGTGTAATATCATATTCATTGGCTAAAGCAGCCAGGTCCACAGCATCAATGATCCCATCCAGGTTGGTATCCAGGTCAACCTGGTAGCAGGTATCCGCAACAGCGCAGTTCCAAAACTGGGCCATCAGAGAAAGATCCCCCGCATCAATATCCTGGTCACAATCCAAATCAGCCCAATAGCAAGCATCTGCCCGCAGGCTCTCGGGGTGATGAATTGGAAGCACAGCCAGGTTATGGTTGCCTGAACCCGCTGGAGGTTCCGCAGGCCAGGGCTCAGCTGCTGGAAGGGCAGCCTGCTGCCCTTCCGCATCCACAGGTTGAGGCGCCGCCATAACGGGATTCAGGCTGGCCGCCAACATACTGCCAATTACACAAAGGGATAAAACTGAAAAGAGGTTTGTTGTGAAGTTGTTTTTCATGGAGCACCTCCTTCAGCGTAAGATTAACGGCAGGAAGATGAGAAATTCCTCCCGCTCAACCGTGGTTACCACTTGAAATTGGGCGCTTATACCTGGGTCTATCTGGGAAACGCCAGTAACAGTGGTTATATTTTGCTGAAGATTGGAAGCCGAATCAGGAACTTCTACCCACAAATTCACCCCAATGGTTCCGCCGGGTGCCAGCAGCCCGGTTTGTTCAGGCTCCAGGCGATCCGTACCCCAATTACTTTGGGCGCTCAATGTAAAGCTGTCGGTATACGTGCCAGTATTGGTCAAAACCAACGTGTAGAGCACTTCGGCCCCAGGGGCAGCGGATTGAGCCTGGGTACCTGTGATTGCCAACCCGGCATCCACACCTGCAAGCAGGGTTGCAGGGACCACACTGACCAGGATTTTTTCAGGGGGCACTGCCTGGTTTACAAGAAAGGCGTTTTCCAGGGTCAGGTCCGCCTCACCCGTGCCGATCACCCGCATACTCACCTCTGCCAGGATGCCAGACCCTGTAGGGCCGGTGGAAGCGCCGGCAGCGGCACAGGCTTTTCTTAACCGGTCCGAAGCGGGAAAGGCCTCCACAGGGCAAACAACCAGGTTGCCGGTGCTGCCCGGAAACGCCCCCTGCTGCGCCGATTCAAAAGCCAATATATTGGGGGGATAGACCAGGTCCAACTGGAAAGCAGAGAGGGGCTGAACCACGTTGTCGACCCGGATGGATACAACCACAATTGTATCTAAGCCAGCAGCCGGAGAAGAAAGCTCCACCACCACCTGCGGAATCGTAACTGGTTGCTGAACAATTGTTGATTGAACCGGGTGCGTCATCAATTGCAGAGATTTTGCCCTTTTGGCAAAACCCGGTTGTTGTGAAAAGGTTTGAATTTTTAGGGGATGGAATTTTGGAGGGTTTAGAAGAGCGCTGGCACTGAAAAACACCAGAAAGAAGGTCGAGCATATAGCCCATATCTTGTTCATAACACTGCCTTTTGCATTCATCCGAGCCGCCGGGCAGTGGGGATTTTTGGTATTGAAGGAGGCGCGGAAAACAACCAGGTTCTGGAAGGATACACGTATCTCCCTGGCGAGATGATTGGCAGTTCACCTTACAGGAAAAAGGGTGTAATCGATATCAGGGCAAATTGCGCAAATCGTGTACACTTTTAGCTTATATTAGAAATCCCCCCTTTGTCAAGCGAAAACCGCATCCAATTACGGTTCTACATTACAAACGCCATTAAAGTAAGCAATTGCGTCACATGTATTTCTGCCAAAGAAGGCACATTCGCCCTGCTCATTCTCGGTGTCTATGAAGTCCGTAGCCGTATATTCTCCACCTGTAAGCACACAATATCGGGCCGCGGGGGTTTTGTAGGGCGTAATATCCAACCCGCCAACCGGACATTCACCCCGCATCAGAGCCCAATCTCCGCATTGCTTGTCGTCTGGAAAAACACATACCCCATACTCACCCAGGTCGCCTCGTTTTTGGCTGGTTGAAACCCCGCCCTGTTTGATGCAGTTATCCGATGCCGGGTTGGTCATGTTGGCCTGTCCACCAGCAGGGCCTGTTGTGGGGGTCACGCAGCCGGCCAGTACAAAGATCAAAAACAACATTCCAATATAAACAGGTGTTTTTTTCATCGAAAACTCCTTTCTTGTCATTTTAACTTTACAAGAAAGAGCCCACGATGTCAATCATGGAATCCTCAAGTGATCATTTCGTTTCTTGGTCAGAAAACAACCAGCCAGGGCATAACCATTAACCGTTTGCCCTGGCTGGGATTTTATGGATGGATCGCAGGAAAACTAGCTGCCCATCATGCGGAAATATTGCGGAAATTTCATAGCCAGCATCATATCGCCTTTGACCTGAACCAGCCCCTGCATGAAAGCGCTCATGGCATTCATTTCGCCTTTGATAATCTTGACATACACACCGCCATCCACGGTCATGGCCATGGTCGGATTTTCGTGAACCCCTTGGGTGGAAGTGCAAGCGCCATCCTTGATGGTCAGGTACCATTCTGAAGCCTGGTCACCCGTAAAGTAAAACTGGACGACCACGTCCACTCCCTGGGCGGCTTCAGCATTGAAGACCTTTGGGGTATTCTGCATGATCATATCAACGGTTAATTCGGTGCTCATATCATCTCCTTATTTGATTAAAATAAATTTTCAAAGATTCCAGCAGCGCCCATGCCGCCGCCAATACACATGGTGACCATGCCATAGCGTGAACCCCGGCGTTTCAATTCATAAAGCAGTTGGGTGGTCAGCTTGGCACCGGTACAACCCAATGGATGGCCTAAAGCAATGGCCCCGCCGTTTACATTTACCCGCTCAAGATCCATGCCCAGCTCGCGCACCACAGCCACAGCCTGGGCAGCAAAGGCTTCGTTTAGCTCTACCAGGTCAATTTGATCCAGTTCCAACCCGGCCAACTTCAGCGCTTTGGGCACCGCAGCCACAGGTCCAATTCCCATGATTTCCGGAGGCACGCCACCCACGGCAAAGGATAGGAACTGGGCCATAGGTGTCAATCCCAGTTCAAGCGCTTTGCTTTTGGACATCACCAAAACCGCTGCGGCGCCATCGGACATCTGCGAGGAATTCCCAGCGGTTACAGTTCCACCATTCTTAAAGACCGGTTTTAGTTTACTGAGGGCATCCAGGGTCGTATCCAGGCGAACGCCTTCATCAACAGCAAATGACTGTACCCGCTCGTTTGTTTTACCATTTTCCCCAACCGCAACCAGCCGGACTTCAATTGGGACAATTTCATCGGAAAAACGCCCGGTCTGAACTGCCCTGGCAGCAAGGGTATGGCTGCGCAAGGCAAATGAATCCTGATCAGCCCGGGTCACGTTATACTTCTCAGATACCCGTTCAGCAGTCAGGCCCATGTTCATGTAAACCTGGGGGCCTTCAACAGACAAATAGGCATCCGGAGCAAACTTATTGCCCGTCATGGGAACCATGCTCATGGACTCCACACCACCCGCAATAACAATTTCCCGCATACCCGCCATGATGGACATCGCCGCATCGGCTATGGTTTGAAGCCCCGACGAACAAAAGCGGTTAACGGTAATGCCGGGCACAGTGTGGGGCAAGCCTGCGGCTAACACAATCTGGCGAGCGGCATTCAATCCCTGTTCGCCTTCTGGCATGGCACAGCCCATAATCACATCTTCTACCTGGGCAGGGTTTAGTGCAGGGGTTTTTGCCAGCAAAGCCCGCACAACTGCAGCCCCCAGTTGTATGGGACTGACCGTTGCCAATGCGCCTCTTTTGGCTTTTCCGATGGCTGTCCGGACAGCCGCGACAATGACCGGTGTACGCTGATCCTCTGTTTTCATCATAGAACACTCCTTCAGTAAATTCTGACAGCCAGTCCAGGAAACCCTCCGGGTTTACCTGGCTTACTGGACTCAAAATTAGCACTAATTTCGCAGTGGCTTCCCCGTGTTCAGAATGGACCACATCCGTTGGCGGGTTTTTTCTTCACCGCACAAAGACAAAAAGGCTTCGCGTTCCAGGTCAAGGAAATACTGCTCACTCAACCAGGCAGGCTGGCTGAGATCACCACCTGTCATAACATAAGCCAATTTGTTGGCAATCTGCACATCGTAATCTGAAATGTAGTTGCCTTCACGGAACATGAAGATTGCCACACGCAGCGCTGCCAGCACATCCCGGCCTGCTGCATACACCTTCTCAGGTAGGGGGGCTGTGTACCCGGCCGCAGCCATGGCTAACACCTCGCGCTTGGCCTCCTGCAGCAAGTGGTCGCGGTGCAGCACAATCCGGTCACACGGGCCGAGGATACCAAACTCGCGTGCCTCCACAGCACTGGTGGCCACTTTGGCCTGGCCAATTTGCTCAAATGTTTTCTGCATGAAAGGCAGCACGTCGGCATTGGTCACCCGCATGGCCGGGTTGATGTTCCGGCGCAGCATTTCCTTGGTGCCCCCGCCAGCGGGAATGACCCCGGCACCTAACTCCACCAGTCCGGCGTACAATTCTGCAGCCGACACAACCCGGCTGGCATGCATGATGTTTTCAGAGCCACCTCCCAACGCCAACCCGGCCGGGGCAACCACCACCGGTTTGTGGAAATAACGCATCTGCATGTGCAAATCTTGCAATCCTTTAACCATATCATCCAGAACCTGCCACTGGCCAGCCTGGGCATTCATGACCACCAGGAACAGATTTGCACCTGCGCTGAAGTTCTCGGCTTCGTTGCCAATCACCAGGCCTTCAAAATCCTGGGCGGTTCTTTTCAGGCCGGTGGCAATCATTTGGGCAATGTCGGCGTCAATAACGTTCATTTTGGTGTGGAATTCAACACAAGCAACGCCGTCGCCAAGGTCAATCAGCGAAGCGCTGGGGTTTTTCGCAATCACTTTTCCGGCGTCTTTTTGTGCCTTTAACTGCACCAGAGGTGCAGCCATCCCCGGCTCATAATCCTTTTTGGCCGGATTGTAGGCCTTTCCGTTTTTATAAAAATGGGTGAAACCCAGGGTGAACATTTCACTCACCCATGGGGCAAAGGAAAACCCAGCCTGCTGCATTTTTTCGGCGGTTTCGGCAACGCCCAACAAATCCCAGATTTCAAATGGGCCTACGTCATGGCCAAACCCCCACCGCATGGCATCATCAATTGGCCGGGGTGTGTCGGCGATTTCAGGAATCACATAGGAAGCATAAGCCAGGCTCTGGTAAATAAGCGCACGTACCAGGTCACCTGCCCGATCGTCTGCGGAGAGCATAAATTTTAACCGTTTTGCCAGGTCGGGCTCATTCATCACTTTGCCAACCGACTCAAATCGGACTTTGACTGGCGGCTCATGTTCCAGGGTTTGTAAGTTCAACTCCCAGAACTCCTTGCCCTCAGGCCCTTTTACGGTCTTATAAAAACCACTTTCGACCTTATTGCCCAGGTAACCTTTAGCAATCATACTGCGCAGCAGTTGGTTAGGGGCTTCTGCATTTAAGTACTGCAGCGCTTCGGAATCATGAGGGATCGCCCGGGCGAGGTTAGAACCGACATGATCCCAAACATCAATGCCTACCAGGTCGAGCAGGCGAAAGGTGGCAGTTTTTGGACGGCCAATGAGCGGACCGGTAATGGTGTCCACTTCTTTAACGGTATATTGGTTTTTTAATATAAAATCGACAGCAAAAGCCCCGCCAACCGACCCAAGACGGTTGCCGATGAAATTTGGCGTGTCTTTACACAGCACGACTCCCTTACCCAGGCGGCCCTCACCAACAGCGGTAATAAAACGAAGCACCTCTGGCAGCGTCTCTGCGCCAGGAATAATCTCGAGAAGTTTCAGATATCGAGGCGGGTTGAAGAAATGGGTTCCCAAAAAGTGCTGCCGGAAGCTATCGGAACGGCCTTCCACAATTTGGGCAATCGGAATCCCTGAGGTGTTCGTGGAAACAATGGTATGGGGTCCACGCAAGGCGTCAATGCGGGTCATCAACTCGCGTTTAATCCGCAGATTTTCAACAATCACTTCAACAACCCAGTCGGCATCCCCAACCACAGCCAGGTCGTCTTCAAGGTTGCCCAGGCTCACCGCATCGGCAAGTGCAGGGGAGAAAAAGCTGGCTGGACGAGATTTCAAAGCCCGGTCAAACCCGCTGCGTACAATCCGGTTGCGTACTTCAGGGGATTCCAGGGTAAGCCCCCGCTTGCTTTCTTCGGTTGTTAACTCACCAGGGACGATATCAAGCAAGGTTACCCGGGCGCCTGCGTTGGCAAAATGGGCTGCAATGGCTGCACCCATTGTGCCTGAACCAATCACAACAGCCTTTTGAAATTTGTACATTCAAAACCTCCTGTATCTAACCATAACCTGGGGTTCACCCGGTTCTGGTACCCACATAAATAAAACCCGTTCGCAGCCGAACCCCTAAGGGTTCGGATTGATAACCACATTATCAAACAACACATCCACACCGCCCTGGGTCAATGTACCGGCGGTAAGCCCGGCATAAGAACCTTCGAGCAGCGTAACATCGGTGGCTGAACCCACCTGAACCCCGTTAATGGAAAACAACAGCGTTGTACCCAGGCAGCTCGCCTCCAGGTGGTTGACGGCACTGGCAGAGGTCTTAATCGAATCCGATTGTCCGCCAGCCAGCCGCGTGACCCGTCCAGCCGAAACCAGGTAAATCCGCCATTCTCCAGCCCCATTGAGTGCAAAGGTATATTTCTGGCTGCCCTCTTCCCGGCAGGTAATCCCATAATAAGCATCGGGCACCCCTGCCAACAACACCGCATCCGCACGGATAGTAAGATTGGCGTGTGACCGGCCGCGCGCTGCACCCGCTTCCATGTATGACCGGCTGACAAAAACCCTGTAGCCGCCAAATTCATACCCAATAGAAAAATAATTTCCCGTCTGAACCTTCCAACCGCTCGTGGTGTCGGAAAAGTCATCCATCAGCAAACCAGTTGGGTTGTTTACACCAATCACACCTGGGGTGGGGGTGAGCGTGGGCGCCTTTGTCAGACTTGGCACGGGCGTGAATGTCGGGAAAGGTGTGGCGCTTGGGCGAAGCGTGGGGGACGCGGTGGGAATGGTGGTGGGGGTGCGCGTCGGAAACGTTGGGAAGGGAGTCGGGGTGGGCGGCATTTCGGTGGGCTGACTGGTCTGCGTAGGCAGAATCTCAGCCGCGGACGAACAACCCGTCACTGCCAGGAGGCTAATCAACAAAAGTAGGGCGACAACTCTCGGCATTTTTGAACGCATCACAATCTCCTTTACATCATCCTTCAGGTGAAAAGGAATTGTAACAGCAGTTCCACCCTGCCAGGAAGCAATCCACGGAGCCGAAAACCAGCCAAAAGCAGTGTCCGGTTCGGCTTTTTCATGCGGCATTTTCCTGACGCCCTTTCCAAAGCCCGAGCAGTTGGGCTTCGCGTTCTGGGGTTAACCCGCCCCGCCAGGCATATTCAGGGGGGCGTTGGGCCTGCCATTCCAGGGTGTCCTGGCAGGTTTGGGACAGGGAGCGAAAAACCAACCCATTGGCCAGTGCCTTATCAATATTCACCGACATCAAACCAGCCGCAGACGGAGGAACCCAAAGCGGCATCTCAACAAAAGCACCTACACGCTGCTCCATCAAAAATTCATCATCTACCCAGGTGAAATGGGCATCGGAACCCGAAACGCGTTTGCAGGTATACAGAATATCCGCCATTGAAAGTGGGAAACGCGGACCGGTGGCATTGTACACGCCGGTTTTTCCGCTCTCAATCATCAAGATCGTCCAATCTGCCAGGTCCCGAGCGTCAATAATCTGTGTGACCGTAGTAGGCTTGCCAGGCGCTAAAATGTCCCCACCCCTGGCAACCCGGGCAGGCCAATAGGTAAAGCGATCAGATGGGTCATAAGGGCCCACAATCAGGCCGGGTCGAATGTTCAGATGGCGTCCGGGCATAGCTTCGGCCACGGCCTGTTCGCAAAGCACCTTGAGCGGGCCGTAGGTTTCCCCGGTGATTTCTTCCACGGTTGGGTCGGCCATAATGCCCGTGGGAGCATCTTCGGCCTGGTTTGGGGTTTCTTCATCCGAGTACACCGATATGCTGGAAATGAACGTGTAATGCCCGATCTTCCCGCCTAAAGCATCCAGGGACATCCGCACAATCCGGGGCTGGTAGCCGCAGGTATCAATTACTGCATCCCACTGGTGGTTCTTAAGCCCATCCAGGTTCACCGTCCGGTCACCCTGGATGCGTTCGACTTCAGGGAATAAATTTGGGTTAGTCCTGCCGCGGTTGAACAGGGTGAGTTGGTGCCCTCGTTTAAGGGCAGATTCAATCAGGTGATAGCCCAAAAAACGGGGGCCGCCGATTAATAAAATTCGCATGGTTAGCGCAGCTCCGTGCCGCGGTAGCCCAAAATTTGACGGGCTACAATCAGGCGGTTAATCTGGCCAGTGCCTTCATAGATATCCGAAATTTTTGCGTCGCGGAACCATTTCTCAAGGAGATGGTCCCGGGTGTAGCCAATTGGGCCCATCAGCTCCACCGCTCGTTGAGTAATTTTTGTCACAATATCGCCTGCGCGCACTTTGCTCATGGAGGCTTCGAGCGGGTTGGGTTTGCCATTGTCGGCCATCCAAACCGCTTTAATCACCAGCAGCCAGGCAGATTCCAACATAACCTCCATGTCAATCACCTCTTTTTCAATGTAGCTGAGTTTTTGACGAGGTGTGCCATAGCGAATTTCTACGCCCTGCTGAGACAACATTTGCTTGAGCAGGTCAAGCGTAGCCCGGGCAACCCCAATGGCAGAAGCCGCCACCAGCGGCCGGGTGTTATCAAAGGTTTTCATAGCCCCTTTGAAACCGGTGTTGGTTTTTTCGACAACCACCTCCGGGCTGCCCAGGATGTTGTCGTACGGCACACGGCAATCTTGCAGCACAAGCGTAGCGGTGTCGCTCACCCGGATCCCCATTTTCTTCTCCAGGCCAGCGACTTTAATCCCCGGGGTGTTGGCTTCAATCACAAATGGACGCATCCCGGCCCGGCCTGCTTTGCTGTCAATTGTTGCCCAAACCACCACAAGTCCATTGGTATCGATCAGCGATTTTTGCCCGGCTGTGACAAAAATTTTCTCGCCATTCAAGATCCACTCTTTGGTATTTGGGTCGAGCACCGCGGTGGTTGAAATGGCTGAAGTATCCGAACCCGCGTGGGCTTCGGTCATGGCCATCGCCCCAAAGGCGGGTTTGCTTTCGCGAAAACGAGAAAGGAACCGTGCTTTTTGATCAGGGGTACCGGTGGCCTCCACAGCAGCCGCGCCCAGGCCGCCTCCGGGAGTCACAAGATACATACCCACATCGCCCCAGGAAAGCTGTTCAATGGTGAATGCCAACATTTGGTAGCCAATGCGCGGCCCTTCTTTTCGGGGTCCAACATCTGGCGCCAGGGAACCGGCCCCACTGCTCGATTTATTGGCATAGTGCATAAAGTTGATGTAATCCCAGGGGATGGCATGTTCATTTTCATCAAAATGGCGCGACACGGGTCGCATCATATTATCGGCAACCTGTTGTAAAACAAACTGCATCTGGGTAATTTTTTGGGGTTTTTCAAATGAAATCATGATAATGCTCCTCTTTCACGATCTGAATCAAGACAATCACCAGGAAACCTACACCAACACCAGGCCGGACAGCATGGCAACGCCGCGCCCGTTGCGCATCCAATGTTCCACAGGATGGTCGCGGACATACCCATGCCCGCCCAAGATTTGCACCGCCCGGTCTGTGACCATCATCGCCATATCCGAGGCACCGGTCAGGGCCAGGTAAGCCATCTTGTTGGCTTCTGGTTTGCCCTGGTCAATCATCCAGGCCGCTTCCCAGGTCAACAGGCGAATGGACTCAATTTCCACCGCCATCTCGGCCAGCATGAAGGCAATCGCCTGTTTTTGAGCCACCTTAACCCCAAACACATCGCGTTCTTTGGCATAGTCGCGAGCATATTCAAAAGCACACTTGGAAAGACCGATGGAAACTGCCGCCAGGGCAACCCGGCTGGAATCCAAAATGGAGGTCATCGAGTGGCCTTCCGGGCCACCAAGGCGATTCTCGAGAGGAACCTGGACACCTTCAAAAGAGACCCGGTACATTGGTAAAGCATTGACACCGAGAAGCTTCATCCGGTCGCCCACTTTTACCCCATCCAGGCCGGCGGGAATAATAAAAGCCTGGGTCTGACCATCCAAGCTGGCATAAACCAGAAATGCCTGGGCACTATCTGCATAGGGCACATAAGTCTTTTCCCCTGTGATTACCCATTGGCCATCGTTTTGGGAAGCCCGGGTTTTGAGCACAAGTGGGTCAAAATCAAAGGTGGGTTCCAATAGGGCAGCCGTGTAGCCTGGCCAATCTCCTTCAACAATGTTGGGCAGGTATTCTTGTTTTTGGGCTTCGCTGCCCTCCAACAAGACAGGCATGGCAAACAGTCCGGGCGCCATCACAGCCAGGGCACCAGCCATATCGCCCCAGGCCATTTCCTCAAGAGCCAGCACCCCGGTCACTGCTGAACGTTCGCCAAATCCCCCGTATTGTTCTGGCACGGATGCCTGCAAAATACCCAGTTCCCAACCTTTACGAATCAGTGCAGGTGGAATTTTCGCCTCTTCTTCGGCATCATGAGCGGCAGGGCGCAAATCAGAAGCCGCGTATCGCCGGACGAGGTCAATTAACATTTGCTGCTCATCTGTTGGCTCGAAATCATACATGGTGTACTCCTTTCCTGAAATCTTGAAATTCTTATAATCTATTGAGGGATTCGTCCATCATTACACCCGGTAAAAGGAAGGCCACTCCATCAATAGAACCATTACAATTTTCGATAACGAATCGGCACCGGGCCATCACTGGCCTCTACTTCACCAATATTCTCAATCCCGATCAAACCGCGCTGGTACAGGTACTCCATATGAGCACCTGCCTCCTCTACGCCAAGAATGGCATCATAGCCTTTGGGTTGGCCAAACAAACCCTGGGAGATTTCTGCCGTGGTTTTGGGACGGTCCAGGAGCAAGTCGAGCACCTTTTCCAACCGGCCCATGTGGTGCTGGCGTGTCTCTTCCACACGAATGGCAAGGTTTTCTACCGGGGCTTCATGCCCGGCCAATACCAGCTCCACATCTCCCGCCCACTGAACCGTGTGCTGTAGAGATTCGAGGTAATGGGCCAGGCCCGTGTGGCTGGTGATTGACTCTGGCGCCATGTGCGGACTGATGCGGTTAAGCACATGATCCCCTGAAAAAAGCAGGTTGTGCAGCCGGATGACCACATGGCCGGCGCAGTGCCCGGGCACGTGCAGCATTTCGAGCGGACCCAGGCGCATTCCAGCTTGTTCGAAGGTGAAATCCACCGGAACCGAACGGAACAGCACCTTGTTCACCTGGTATAAATCCATTAATTTTTTCCGTTCGCCTTCATCAATGCCAGATTCGATAAAATAATTATTTAACCTATGGCGGACAATGACCAGCCGCTCTTCATAATTCGAAATATTACGGCGATCCAATTCATGAACCCCAACCAATGCCTCGCTGTGTTCATGGACATATACTAATCCCCCAAAATGATCGATATGGCCATGGGTGATCAGAACATGCGTAAGGTCCTTAAGGGAAAATGGTGCCTGCAATATCCGGGCAATTCCACGAAAACCTGCTTCAAGCTGGTCATTCGACCCCGAAAACCCGGAGCCGGTATCAACCAGAATGCGCATATCATCCAAACAAATCACGTAGCAATATGTCCATAAGCCTGGAAAAGCTTCAAGGATAAATTGGTATACCCGGGCACCACCATTGGACGTATACTGGCGCACCTCGCCGATCGCAGGGCGTACAAATGGATTCTGGAGTAATTGCGACATCATCACCTCAACGCACCAAAAGACCCGATAAAAACAAGTCCACAAATTTTTGAGCAATCACCGGGCCCGGTTGAGGGCCATCCGGTCGGAACCAGGTGATTGCATAATTCATCGTTCCCAGCAAGGCTTTGGCCGCAATCGAAGCATCCTGCCTTGCAAAACGTCCATATGCAATGGCTTCTTCAATTAACTGCCGCCAGAGCGCTTCAAAGTGATCCCGGCGCGGCAGATGCCGGGCACGGTGCTCGCCTTCTAAAGAACGAAATTCCAGAATGAGCACAGCAGCCAGGTCGCGGTTTTCAAAGATGGTTTCCAAATAGGCATGGACTGCCTGGCTGAGTTTTTCGGCCGGGTCGGTTGGCAAGGCCAGGATGGTTTCCATGCGACCAATCATCAAATCCAGAGCCCGATCGAGGAGCTCACCCAATATTTCCTGCTTGGATGAAACATGATGATACAGGCTGGCTTTGCGAAGATGGACCGCATCGGCAATATCCTGCATGGAGGCAGCATGAAATCCCTTCAAACGGAAAATTTGCGCTGCAGTTAACAGGATATCTTCTCGTGTCATCTGAACTCAACAATCTACCTACCGGTCGGTAGGTTTATTCTAGCAAGAAGCAGCCTGTCTGTCAATAAACAAAAAAGAACTTGTTCGCCCCCCTTTTTTGTTGGGCCGAGACATAAAAAGACATCAAAATATTGGGCTTGCCATTCACACGATTTACGGCTATAATGCTGGGGCTAATCGGGGCGTGGCGCAGCCCGGAAGCGCGCTTGAATGGGGTTCAAGAGGTCGGAGGTTCAAATCCTCTCGCCCCGACAGCACGTGCCCTAACGGTACCGGGAACCGTTAGGGCTTTTTTTATCCCCCCAATCCAACAGGCGCAACGAAAACGACCCACAGGGGTTATGACCCTTAATAAATCCCCATTCTATGAATCAAAGGAGAGAAAAGATGAATATCTTGATGATCGTTCTGCGCCTGGTGCACATCTTTGGCGGTGTCTATTGGGTGGGAACCCAGTTTTTTCAACTGTCCGTGCTGACCCCGGCGGTTGCCCTCAGCGGCCCGGAAGGCAAGAAATTTATGCAAGCCCTCGTGGCAAAAACAAAATTCAGTGCCTACATGGGCATTGCCGCCACCCTGACAATGCTCAGCGGGTTGGTGCTGTACGGGATCATCTACGGATTCCGGCTGAGTGTTTTCCAATCCCCCTCAGGCCTGACCCTTACCCTTGGGGCCATCTTCGGCCTGGCATCCTGGGCGCACGGGTTTTTCTCCATTCGAGTTAAAACCGAGCGGGTGAGCAAAATTGCCGCAGAAATCGAAAGCGCTGGCAAGCCACCCAGCCCGGCGCAGATGCAGGCGATTCAGGATTTAAGCCAGAAGATCGAAAAAGCCGGGCAGATTTCGGCTGTGCTTTCAGCCGTGTCTTTGCTGGGAATGGCGATTGCGCAGTATGTAGGATAATCTGGAATCAAAAAACACCCTGGTCGGAAAAACCGGCCAGGGTGTTTTTTTAGGATAAGGCAAATACCCTTACAAACCCCAGTGCAGGCGGGCTTTATGAATCACATCCGCCCAGGCTCCACTTTCCTTCAATGGAGATGGGCCAACGGGGTCGTTAAATGGCCGGTCGAGAAGTGCCGAGACCCCGGCCACCGCACAGGAACTGGCTCCCAACAAATCGTACCCACCTTCAAGGAACAAGGCAATGCGTCCATGGCAGTGGGCGGCTGCAAAGGTTTTTAAGCTTGCAATCAGCCTACCGTAAACTTCAGCAGAAAGGAGCAGGTTGCCCAATGGGTCGCGCCAGTGGGGGTCAACCCCAAAACTAACCAGGATCATTTCCGGCCTGGCACGCTCCAGCAAGGGCAAAATCACCTCATCCATCCCAACCAAAAACGCCTGGTCACCTGAATATGGGGGGAACGGCAGGTTCAGGGTAGAACCCGCCCCGGCCCCACTGCCAGTTTCATACAGCCCGCCCGTTCCAGGGTAAAGCGGGGATTGGTGGGTGGAGACGAAGAAAACATCCCCGCGGTTGTAAAAAATATCCTGGGTCCCATTCCCATGGTGCAAATCAAGGTCTACAATGGCGACTTTACGCGCCCCAGTCAGGGTAATTAATGCCTGTGCAGCAATTGCCACGTTGTTGAGCAGGCAAAAACCCATTGCGCGGTCAGGGGTTGCGTGGTGACCCGGGGGCCGAGTCAGGGCAAAACCGCTGGCAGCCTTGCGATCCCAAACTGCCAAAGCCAGGGCAGCCGCACCACCCGCCGCATTTAACGCCAGCTGCCAGGTGCTGCGCGTCAGAAAAGTATCGCCATCCAGGGGGGTTTCTGCCCGACTCATGCGCTCAACCAGGCGTAAATGCGCCGGGGTATGCACCAAATGCAGGAACGCAGGGGATAATTCAATCGGGCTTAACCTGGGGTAACCCTTCCATAATCCGGCCTCTTCCAAACCCTGGACCATTGCAGTGATGCGTTCGGGCCTTTCGGGGTGTTGGGGGGCAGTGTGTTTTTCGTGACCTTCCGGATAAAAATAGACAAATTCGTTCACGGTTTTTCTACTTCCACCTCAAAACGACCATAAGGGTCCCCTTTTGCCAGGCATTTTGTCTCGCGTATCTCCAGGTCTTCCCCAGTAGCCCATTTGACAGCTTCGCTCAAAGACCCCACCAAAAGATGCCCCACTGGGGCTTCACTGTTCCGGTTGGCGCAAATCGAACACTCCCGCACGCAGTAGGCCATGGCGCCATCCCGGTCATCCACCCAAAACTCTGAATCGGGTGTGGTCTTTTTTAAGGCGCTGCCTATGGCATTGAGAATAAACTTTACACGCTGGCGCTTTGGCATCAGTTTGAGGGCCACCCCTGCCAAACCCAACAGCGCAGGTTGTTCACGAACTCCGTATAAGAAAGAAGCCCGGCCAATGCGTTTCAACATCCCGCGCCCACCCCGTCCGTAAAACTGTTCAATAGCCTCATTCAGCCGGGCGTAATCGGCAAACGAGATGGCTGGTTCCAGGTTGTTCGGTGGATAATTGTCAATGTACCCCTCCAACCCGGAGGTGCGAAGAACTGCATTAAGCCCTTGAACACCCATCACTTCTTCGATCGCTTTCAACGCCTGGAGCATCAGAGAATTGGGCATCATCAGGTTTTTCGTGTTCATTGCAGGTCTCCTCACAAATTGGGTCTTATGGTTTGGGGTAAGAGAAATCCCGGCCAAAATAGGTCTCTAACTGCTCACGCATGGCCTGCCGGGCGCGATGCAGGCGAACCTTGGCAGCGCTTTCGCTGATACCTAAAGCCTGGGCAACTTCAGCCGTGGACAGGCCGTCAAATTCGCGCAACAAAAACACCTCGCGCAATGTGTCCGGGAGGTGATCAATCGCTTTGTCAATATATCCCAGGGCCTCGGCCCGCAGCAAATCATCTTCAGGCAGGCAGCACCAATCAAACAACTGAATTTCCGCACTGTCGCCACTGTCAGAAGCCGGCGTGGGTATTTCCAAAGACAGGGAGGCCGGAGCCTGTTTGCGCAGGTGGTTAAGGGCAACATTATAGGTGATGCGGTACAGCCAGGTGCTCAAACGCGAACGACCGCTGAAACCTTGAATACCCGTAAACGCATTGAGAAAGGCCTCCTGGACAATATCCTCCGCCTCAAGGGGATCGCGCACCAGGCGCATAGCAACCCGCCGCATCCCCTCGTAGTGCAGCTCCACACATTCATCGCAGGCCGCACGTTCACCCTGGCGAATTCGTTCCAGTAAATCCAGTTCTAGATCCAGGCTGGTCATACCTTGATTATAATCCAATGGATACCCGGTCATACAAGGAGAAAACAAGATTCAAGTTCACAAATCTGCTTTGTTAAGCAAAATTTTTTCAACGGCCCTGGCAACATCCTCCACACCGCGAAGGCCAGCTCGGAGCACACTTTCGTACAACCAGACACCCTCCTGGCGGCCGACCCGCTCCGCAACCGGCAGGTGCATCCGGTCAAATTGAAAATATTCTGGAAACGCGGAAGGAACTGGCAGACGCGAGAGCATCGGCTGGAAAAGAGGGTACTGGTGCATCGGGTCATAGCCAGGATAGCAGGGAATCCCCTCGGCCTGGAGCACCTGGCAAAAGCGGTGGTTATCTATACCAAAAACCTGCGGGGATATGCCAAACACATAGCGGTAATAACTGCGGCTGGTCTGGCGCTGGTCTTTCCTTAGCAATCTAATCCCAGGGATTGCGGCCAACTTCGCGTCGAGGATAGCCGCATTTTCAGCCCGTTCTTCGGCCAATTCGTGGAAACGGTCGAGGGAGACATTGGCAAGGGCTGACTGGAATTCTGTCATCCGTAGATTGGCGCCCATGGTGTACTGCACCCCAGCGGGGTCGTGGGGCCTGCCACAGTCCACAATGCTTTCAGCCAGCGTAGCCATATCCGCCGTCCGGCAGACCAACACCCCCCCTTCCCCTGAAGTAATCAGCTTAAAAGACTGCAAACTGAACGAGCCAAAATGACCCCAAAGGCCAGCAGAACGACCTCGCCAGGCGGAACCGGGCACATGGGCACAATCTTCAATTACGATCAGATTATGATCTTCAGCAGTTTGCATAATAGCATCCATGTCTGCCATGTGAGCCCCCACATGCACCGGGATGATTGCCCTGGTTTTGGGAGTAATGGCAGCCCGGATTGCCTCTGGAGAAATACAATAGGTCTCCGGGTCAATATCCACAATCACCGGAATTGCCCCCGCCGCCATCGGGGCTGCCGCGGTTGCCTGGAAAGTATAGGCCGGAACAATTACCTCATCTCCCCAACCAATTCCTGCCGCTCGCAGCGCCACCTCCATCGTAATGGTTCCATTCAATACCGCGACAGGATACCCACCGCCTAACAAAGCCTGGAAACGACCCAGAAAACGGGCTGTTTGCGGCCCAGGGTAAGGAAAGCCTCCCCACTGGCCTGACTGAACCACCTCCGTTAACGCGGCAGTATCCCGGTGATCCGACACCGGCCAGGGGGGAAAAGGGCCGTTCCGAACAGGCAAACCGCCATGAATGGCCAACTGGGGCATAAAAACCTCACTTAAATAAATTCCCGAACAAACCTGGTAACGAAGTTAATTGAAGATTTTTTCGATAGGCTGCCGTTTCTGCCAGGGCAAGCTGAAGCTGCTGATAAAGCCATTCAAGCGCGGGCTGGGCCGCTCCATCCCCGAGTTGGATGGTTACCATTCGCGCTTCAAATCCACACCGAATTGCACCCTGGCTCTCCAAAACCGCCAGTCCCAGTTGGACAACTTCCGGGGTCTGGTTGGTAAGCACCACCAGCTTTTCAAATTCCACCCGGCCGGCCTGGCGGTTAATGGCAAATTTCACGCCACCCGCCAAACGCTCTAAGAATTTTTGGGGTGAAGCCAGGCCCGGGTCTCCATTGATAAAAACCACGGTGTGCGGCGCAGCATTTTCCAGAATTTCTCGCATCACGCTGTTTGAAGGGGGCAGGGAATAGAAAACCAGGACCGGTGCAGGCTCCAGTTCATAGCGGTTGCGGCCTGGGACAGGGTCGGAACGAAGCCCTTCCTTCCATACCTGAACTTCCTCGAAGCCGGCCTGGGCCAGTTCAGTTTGCCAATCCGGCGATTGGCGCAGGTCCAGGAAAGCCGGGGGCGCTTGTTTGGCGGTGCGGGTTACCTCCACCACAGCGGCTTGTTGGCGAAAAGCCTGCCAGGTAAGCTGCACTTCCTGCTCGCCACGGTAACTTCCAGAACGGGCGGTAAATGCCAGGTCAAAAAGCCCCTCCGGCAAATCGCTCCGGGAAGCCTGCCACCAAAAGCACGGATAGCGAAAACCAGATGGATCTTCCAAAAGCAGCGCAAGATGTTCGCGCTGGCGCCCAATTTCCCGAACCGAAGCCAGTCGCAAGTCGCGGCTGGCCAGTAAAACCGGCGGGTTTCCTGGTCCAAAGGGGGCCAGGCGTTCCAGGTCGCGCACCAGGGGAAGCGAAAGACTCTCCAGGCTGACCCAGGCATTCACCTCCATGGGTTTTGTGGCAGTCTGCACCCCTGGCAAAGCAGCGGCAGCTGCATTTAAACGTTGTGTGAAAGTGTCCAGGTTCTCGGCAGGCATGGATAAACCGGCAGCCATTGGATGGCCGCCATAGCCCAGGAGCAGCCCGGCTTGGGAGGCAATCAGGGCAGTAATATCCACCCCTTCCATGGAACGAGCAGAACCGCGCCACCCACCACCCTCGCTCTGGGTGAGCAAAATGGCGGGCTTTTGGTAAAGGCCAACCACCTGGCTGGCAACAATGCCCACAATCCCTGCAGGCCAGGCCGGATTCGACAGCACCAGAATGGGGTTTTCCAAAATTTCAGGGTGGGCCTCAACCATCAGCCTTGCCGCTTCAAACACTTGTGAGGTAAGCATTTTCCGGCGAGCGTTCAGCCCCTCCAACTGGTTGGCCAGCACAGCGGCCTGGCGAGGGTCTTCTGCCAGCAAAAACTCAACCCCAATCCGGGCGTCAGCCAACCGGCCAGCGGCATTGAGTCGTGGGGCAATCTGGAAGCCAATTTGTTCTTCGCTCAGATATTTGGGGGAATCAATTTGGGCTAACTGCAGCAGGGCGGCCAATCCAGGACGGGTGGTTTTTCGCAGCGCCGCCAGGCCGCGTTGGAGCAGATAGCGAGTATCACGGTGCTGGATGGCCAGGTCGGCGACAATCCCCAGGGCTGCCAGTTCGAACATGGAAGCAGGAAGCACACGCTGGCCAGATGCCTCTGCCAGGGCCTCCGCTAATTTATAGGCCACCCCCACCCCAGGCAAATTTACCAGTGGGTGGTCAGCATGTAAAAATTGGGGGTTCACCAGAGCCAGGGCTTCTGGCAATTGGGCAGGCAGTGTGTGGTGATCGGTAACAATCACATCCACACCCAGGTTGGATGCCGCAGCAACTGCTTCGACAGATGAAATTCCAGTATCACAGGTTAAGATTAGCTCCGCGCCCGTTTGAATAACCCGAGTTAACGAAGCCACATGCACGCCATGCGATTCCACAGCCCGGTTGGGAATGGTATAGGTCACCTGTCCACCCAACATCCGCAGCGTCGAAACCAGCAAAGCGGTTGCAGTTTGGCCATCCACATCAAAATCGCCCCAAACGCAAATCTGTTGCTTGCGCTTCAGCGCTTTCAGCAGCCTGGCCACGGCAGTTTCCATGCCGTTCAGCTCATACGGGGAAGCCGGTGTGTAAAAATCGGGGTCAATGAACGGCAGGGCCGCCTGAGAGGTTGAAAAGCCGCGCTGATACAAAATTTCTGCAGCCAACCGGCTGCCCCCAATGCCCTGGTGAAGCGCCGCAGCCTGGGGAGTATCCTGGGGGTCTTTCCATTTCAGCATGGTTAAAGCTCAATTTCAGGAACCTGGTCAAAGTCCAATGGCGAAAAAGGTTCATCCACAAAGAAATCTTCCTCATCCAGCTCTGCCAGTGTGCCAGGTGAAATTTCGCGTTCGCACAAGGAACGGTAAACACAATACTGGCAGGCGCGCAGGTGGTTGGTTTTTGGGAAATCTGCAGGGGACAACCTGGAAATCTCACCAACCAGCTGCTTGAGCCGGGTTTCATCTTTGTGATACATGGCACCGGTATAAGGCAGCCGGATCGGGCTTTGCGGAATCGCCGGGTACCAATACACCAATTCGACCTGTTCGGGCAAAAAAGGTTTGCCGCCATTCAAAGCCTGGCCAGCCTGGGTGATGACATAACGGTAGACAACCGTTTGCAGGCGATTTTCCATGGTCTTTGGCTGGGGTGGCACATCCGAAGTTTTCCAGTCCACAATAAATACCTTATCACCAGGCTGGACAGCCAGCAAATCGTAGCGAGCCACCAGGCGCTTCCCGGCAACCACGGTAGACAGCAGAGTTTCCACGTAGCGGGTTTCAGGAAGCCAGGCGGGGAAGTGCTCGCGATAATTGCGCCACCAGGTTTCCAATGGAATGTCTGGATGGCGGACTTGCAAAGCCTGCACCTGGCGTTCCAGTGCAGCTTCTGGCGCTCCGGCATGCTGGCGCTGAACCAACCGGTGGAAATGGCTGCCCGCAGTTTGCCGGGCTTCCCAAACCTGCATCGGCTCCAAAGGCACCGCAGGCCAAACCACCCGATCCACCCAGCGCAGTTGGAAACGGCGGGGGCAGTTTGCATAATCCTGGAGGTTCGACTGGCTGAACTGGAAATTGGTTGGAATTATTTCATGCATCCCCATGCACTCCTTTAAAAGAGCTGGTGTCCTCCGAACGCATGCCGGTCTCCTCATCAGCAATCTGCATCCTTTGCTGCCAAAACGCCTGCAAGTGGACAAAAGGCAGTGACGGCTGTAAGTCTCCATACCGGCCTGTATTCCAGGTAACCACCAGTTCCTCGCGAGCACGAGTGATACCCACAAAAAACAACCGCAGCCGTTCTGAAGCGTAGCTCATCCGGGAATGGTAGGTGGCTTGACCTTCTTCGAGCCAGGCCTCTGGGTCAGGGTTGGATAGCAAGCCCAACTGCGCCAACACTTCGGCCTGCAAATCGAGCTGACGATTTAAAAACCATTTCTCTCCCACGAAACGGTCATACTCCTGAGCGGATGGATAGTCATAATTATTCACCGAAGGCAGGTAAACCCGATCCCATTCCAGGCCTTTCGCCTTGTGCAGCGTGGTAACCACAACCTTACCCTTGTAATCATCCGGGTTAAAACCCATTTCATCTGCACCAAACCCCAGAAAACGGCGTTCGTTGTTGGCAACCATGCTTAACTCACGGGTAAGCTCCAACATACGCCAATCGGGGTTCAGCTGGCGAGCCCGGCGCAGCACAAGTGCAAACTTATGCACCAGGGCCAAATCAGTGGGTTTGGCAAATAAATCCTGGGAAATCGTCAAAATCAACTGATCAATGGGCAGTGCGATGGCGAGCTGCCAGCGGTTAACCATCCGCCGGAATTCATCCAGTAGTTCCGCTTCAGGTTTATCGAGCTGATCGAACATAGCGCCAAGCCAATCACCGCCTGGGGCAGGCGACAGAAAAGATTCCAAATGCCTGATGGATTGGATAAACCGGGCCAGTTTATCCCGGCGCAGTTTTAACGTTTCATCCTGGGTGTCTGCTTGCCGCCAGGCCCGGAAAGCTTTGGCCAGTTTAGGAGCAGACTTTGGATCTGAGAGGTAAGCCAGAACGGTCTCTAAAGTTCCAGCAGTTCGCAGGGTTGTCGTGGTGCTTTGCAGCCTTTCAATCACTTCAACACCTTGATTGCGAAGCGCTTTGGCAATGGCTATTCCCCGCTCGTTGCGGGGGGAAAGCACTGCCACAGTTTTCGCGGGGTTTTCAACGATCCAACGCTGAATAGATTCAACAATCCGTTCTTCTTCCTTCTCAACTTTAAATTTCTTGGGCACCAGGAAAATTTTTAACGGATCATCGGTTGGATTGGGCTGCGGGTCACCCTTGGGGGCTGGGGCAATATAGGGCAGATCCAAGGCAGAACGCAGCGCTTCTACCGGATGGTTTTGCAGGGTCCAACGAATGAGTTCATTGGCCAGGGTAATAATACTCAAAGAAGATCGCCCGGAATTCGGCAGTGCTTGCCGGCGCACCTTGCGCGTGTTCACAAAGCTGCGCAGCAGGTCGGGGTTTGCGGTGGTAAAGGTTTCATAAATGGCCTGGTTGGGGTCACCTACCCGCACCCAGTTTCCTTCTGGTCCGGCGAGCTGGCGCAAAATCACTTCCTGAAGGCGGCTGCTGTCCTGGGCTTCATCTTCCAAGATGTAAGGCCAGCGGTTGCGCAGGCGGTCTACCAGTCCCTGGTCTCGCTCGAGGGCATCTGCGGCCAGGCGAATCAGGTCATCAAAATCTACCGCGCCGCGATACTCCAGGGCGCGTTGGTAATCGTGATAAACCTGGGTACAGATTTCAACCAGGGGCAGGGCAGCCGGGAAATCTCTCAACCGGGTACGTAAATGTTGGGGGGTGAGCTGCAGGTCTTTGGAACGTTTGATGAACGCCCGAGTCATGTCGTTCAACAGTTTAGGCAGCTGAAATTTATAGATATCCCGCAGCCTGGAGGGGTCGAGCTGGGGGTCCAGATAATTATCAAAAAGGTCTGGAACCGTTCGCAAAGCGGTCAAGACGATATCTTGTAAAATCCGCTCTGCGCTGCTTTCGTCAATAATTTCAAAATGATCGGGAAGGCCAACCAACCCCGGGCGTTCGCTGACAATATCATGCGCGAGACCATGCAGTGTCCGCACCCGATAACCCAGGGAAGGCAGCAATTTTTGCTCTTCTAAAAATGACCGGATGCGGGTGGTGAAATTGTCGACCGCAGAGTTGACCAGGGTAACAACCAATACCTCCTGGTCGTCGGCCAGCCGGTTTTCAGCAATTAACTGCGATGCCAGCAAAGAAAGCGTCCAGGTCTTGCCGCTTCCAGGGACCGCTGTCACCCCCATAAAGCCTTTACGGTAAGCCAGTACCTTTTTTTGAGCAGGACGAGGCTGGAAATTCAAATCTGCCCCCTGCGCAGCACGCGCTGCAAAAGTGACAGAAGTGGCCCACGCAGCTCACCCCCCATTTCATCGAGTTCGCTTACACCCAGGTAAACTGACTGGCGGCAGCGCCGGAGCAGGCCGGTTACCAGGCGGAAAAGGGTTTCATCGTTGGCAGCCACTTCATCCTCGTCGGACCAGGTTTTCCCCAATGGCCAACTGCGCGACAGCACATATGGATGGGTGAGGGGTTGGTACAGGCGCTCCCACCATCCCCGACTGCCCGGGTTGAGCCAGAACTGCACTGTGACCGGGCGGTTAGCAACCAGGAAGGTTGAGGCGGGAGCAATCAGAATGGCATCTTCCGCCTGGGCCTCCCAACTTGCCAGGTACTGGGCTGCAACCAGCCCTTCCTGAACCGTGACCAGGTAGTCCCGGCCTAAAGGTGGGTCTCCAGTCTTGCGATAGGGTGCAATAGCAAGGGAAAATTCCCTGGCGGAGTCCACCAGGTTGCTGACTACTTTGGCAGAATCAAGCTGGGAATGGAAACAATAGCCCTTCTGGGAGAGCACATCACCAAACAAACGGCTAAAAAAATAGGCCAGGTTCCATGGTCCCTGCTCCTGGTACTGTTCCAGCCAGCCGCGCAGCACTTCATAGCGCTGGCCAACAAGGTAGGTGATCCGGCTCTGCATATCCGGGGAAACCTGGTCAAAGGGCAGCAGCCCAATTCCGGAATGCCGGGGACGGTAAAGCACCTCAACCAGTAGTTGGGCGCGCACCAGGTCCAAGCCTTCAATGGCGTGAACCAGGGCATAGGCCACATCAAAAGATTTCGGATCTAACTGCCAATCTGGGTGGGCCAGGGCTGCCAGGGTAAGCAAACATTGGGCGGCGGGCTCTTCGCGCAAACTGCGGGAGGGACGGTGCGATTGCACGGGCAGCCCATAAGCCTGCAGGCGAGTTTGAAGTGAAAACCGCATGGTATCGGAAAGGAATGGCGAGACGATCACCATATCGCCAGGGGGAAGCCCCTCTTCTACCAATCGGTTGGCCTCTGCGGCCACCCAATCCAGCATTTGCGGCAGAAACCTGAAGCCTTTTTGTACAATGGGCAGTTCCCCTGAATATGCAGGACTTGCAGCAGCATTCAACCGGCCAACCTGAAAAGCCACTTTATCAACCACAGCCTGGATGGCAGGCGAGGTCACAAAAGATTGGTCCAATTCAATCTGCTCATCACAACCGTGCGCCAACCCAAGGGCATTTTGGGCATCCGCTCCTAAGAAACGGCGATACCCGGCATCATGATCGTACACCACCAGGGCCGACTGGCATTCAGCAAGCCAGGCGGCATAAATATCGTGGGCCACAGGAGTATCTTCTTCGCAGTTATCGATAACCAGGTGGGGATATTGGCTGGTAATCTGGGCAGCAAACTGGGAATTTGCCCAAACCTGGTGGCGAAAAACCTCAAGCGAGAGCGAAAAATCCAAAAGGTTGTGCTCCAGGCAGTATTTCCGAAACAAATCCACACAGGATTGAAGGTCCTGGTAAATGCGGCGGGGTTTGTCTTGTTCAATCCAGGCCGAATGCAGGCGCTGGCTAATTTCAGAAATGGGGAAGCCCACAAAAGCGGCTTTGTTCAGGTTATCCAAAACCTGCGAGTAAAGGCGGTTGCGGTCCAAAACCACGCCTTCAAAAAAGCCCTCACGCAGCAAAGGCTCCACCAACCCGGCCAGGTGGTATTGGGCAGTTTCAATATTGAGGAAACCCGGGGGCATGGCCGGGTTCGCAAAGCCGGCTTCTTCAGCAATCCAGGGCCAATAAAGGTCCACCATTCGGCGGGCCAGCCCACCCACCGTTTGGACAGTTACCGCTGGCCCTTGGACTGCATCCGGGTGATTGAGCATGCGGGTATAAGGCAGTGCCAGGTTTTTTTGGGGAACAAAAATCATCACCTGGCTTCCAGGAACACCCTGGCGCAGCAGGTAATCTACCCGAGCAACAGCAGCGCTGGTCTTACCCGTGCCTGCCGGGCCATGCAAAAACAACCTGGATTGGATAGGTTTTTGCACAACCGCCTGCTGCCGGGCAGAAAGATGGGTCATAGGCTTCCTTTTTATACCGAAACAAACTGCCGCTCATACAGCTGACTGTAGAGGCCTGCTCGAGCCAGTAATTCGTCATGAGTACCCTGTTCAACCACGCGCCCATCATCCACCACCATAATCTTATCCGCTTCTCGGATGGTAGAAAGCCGGTGGGCGATTACCACCGCAGTGCGACCCTGGAGCAGGGTTCGCAGTGCCCGTTGGATCAAAATTTCAGATACCGTATCGATGTTGGCGGTTGCTTCATCCAGAATAATGATGCGAGGATTAATCAGTGCAGCCCGGGCGATGCAAATGAGCTGGCGCTGTCCCAATGAGAGGTTAACCGCGCCCTCCAGAACCACTGTCTGGTAGCCATTGGGCAGGCGTTGGATAAAATCGTGGGCATTCGCCAACCTGGCGGCCGCTTTCACCTGCTCAAAGCTCGCACCGGGCTGACCAAAGCGAATATTTTCTTCAATGGTTCCCGAGAATAAATGGGCATCCTGGGGCACCAAACCCATCTGACTGCGCAGGGATTGTTGGGTCACCGCCCGGACATCTTTGCCATCCACCAACACTCGCCCCTCGGATACATCGTAAAAACGGGCAATCAGGTTGGCAATGGTAGATTTACCAGCACCAGTAGGGCCGACCAGCGCGACAGTCTGGCCGGGTTGGATGGCAAATGAGACATCATTCATCACCGGGTTGCCGTCTTCACGGTAGCGAAAGGTCACTCCATCAAACACAATTTCCCCCTGAATGGGGGGCATTTCCTCTGAGCCGGGTTGGTCGGAAACACCTGGCTGCGTATCAAGCAGCTTAATCACCTGCTCCCCACCAGCCATAGCAGACTGCATCGTGGTGTATAACCGGGAAAGCTCCTGGATGGGGGTAAAAAAGCGGGTCACATAGGCCAGAAAGGCCACCAACACACCAACCGATACCTCTCCCCCCCGGGTGGCCGCCAACCCGCCAAACCAAAGCACAATTGCCGTTGCAACCATCCCTAAAAATTCAATGGCGGGTAAAAACAAAAAGGAGAGGCGAATGGCGTTGATGTTGGCATCGCGGTTTGCTGAATTGACTCGGGCAAAGCGATCTTGGGCGGTTTTCTCCTGGGCAAATGCCTGAATCACCCGGATACCGCCAATATCTTCGGCCAAGCCTCCCACCACAGCCGCAATCCGGTGACGGGTTTCACGAAATGCCACCTTTGCCTGCCGGGAAAACAGGTAGGTTGCCAGGTACATCACTGGCAAAATCGCAAATGTAAACAGGGCCAACTGCGGGCTCATCGAAACCATGACAAAAATAATCCCAATGAGGATTAACAGGTCACCCACGATGCTGATTAACCCCTGGGTCAATAAATCGTTAATCACAGCAACATCGTTCATCACCCGGGAAACCGTCACGCCGCTTATGGTCCGGTCGTGGAAACTCATCGATAGGGACTGGATGTGTCGAAAAAGGGTCTCGCGCACATTGGATAAGACACGCTGGCCAACCCAGGAAAGGAGGTACTGCTGCCAGGCTGTGGCCGCAAAAAGGCCCATGAAGGTAACCCCCAGCAATACCGCAGTTCGATTCAGGCCGGTAATATCGCGGTTGGCGATGTGCTGGTCAATGGCAATTTTCATCAGGTACGGTGCTGCCAGGGTTAGCCCGGTCACCACAAACATGAGGACCAGGGCAACCACCATCTGCCAGCGGTATGGCGTCAAAAAAGAGAGCATCCGGCGGACAACCCTGGGGTTGTAGACTTCCCCAACCTCGGTGTCTTTGCCAAACTGTTCAATGACCCCTCTGGGGCCAAAATTCGGATTAAAAGAAAAGCTCAAAGCGTTTCTCCTGTTTCTTCCAATGGGCGGAGTTGGAGATTGTAGATTTCCTGGTAAACAGGGGAAGATTTCAAAAGCGCTTCGTGGGTACCCTGGGCCATAATCTGTCCTCGATCTAACACCAAAATGATGTCAGCGCGGCGCACCGTGCTCAACCGGTGGGCAATCACAAACGTGGTCCGTGCTTCCATCAAGTTAGAAAGGGCCAGCTGAATTTCCTGTTCAGTTTGGGTATCTACGCTGGAGGTGGCATCGTCCAGGATGAGGATACGGGCATCGGCCAGGATTGCCCTGGCAATGGCAATCCGCTGTTTTTGCCCACCCGAAAGCATAATGCCGCGCTCGCCAACTTTGCTGTTATACCCATCGGGCAGCGAGGTGATAAAGGCGTGAATCTGAGCCTGGCTTGCAGCGGCAATCAATTCGTCTTCTGTTGCACCGGGTTTGGCAAACAGAATGTTGTCTCGGAGCGAAGCCGCAAACAGAGTGGTTTCCTGCATCACAATCGCCAACTGGCTGCGCAGGGAATGCAGGGTGATATCCTGGATATCGTACCCATCAATGGTAATTTTTCCGGTGGATGGCTCATAAAACCGTGCCAGCAAATTGACCACGCTGGATTTCCCCGAACCCGTCGGTCCCAGCAAGGCCACAACCTGGCCAGGCTGCACTTCAAACGTAATTTTTTCCAATACAGTCGTGGGGCCGCCGTACCCAAATGAGACTTCATCAAAACGAACCCGTCCCTGGATCGGCGGCAAATCAACTGCGCCCTGGCGGTCCTCCACTTCAGAACGGGCATCCAAAATTTCAAAGATCCGCTCCCCGGCGGAAGCCGCGATGGACAGGATGGGAATGACCCGCCCCATCTGGCGAATGGGCCGGTAAAGCTGCCCCAGGTAGGTTGTGAAGGCAATCAACACCCCAAGGGAAATTTCTCCACGGGCCACCATCATCCCCCCTGCCCACAAAACAATCACCGTTCCCAGGTTGGAAATCAGGTCAAGAAGAGAGGTGTTAACAGCTTCGAGCCGGACGGCCCTGGCAGATATACCAAACCACTTTTCGTTTTCTGCAGAAAAGCGTTCAATCTCCACCTCTTCCTGGGCGAATGACTTTACAGCCCTGGCTCCGCGTAAATTTTGCTCCAACCGGGTTGTTACATTACCCAACTGATTTTGGGCTTCCAGTGAAAGCGGGCGCAGGGTTTTTGCAAAAACATATGCCCTGTGCACCAAAAAGGGTGCAGTCAGCGTGGTCAGAATTCCGAGCAGGGGATTCATCCAAATTAATACTATGGATGTTCCCAGCAACAGCAAAATACCATCCAAAATCCGGAGGAGTGCACGCCCTGTCAGAAAGCGAATGCGTTCAACATCCTGAATGGCCCGCGAAAGAATCTGGCCGGTTTCAGAATGATCGTGAAAAGAAAACGAAAGCTCGGTGAGCTTACCCTGGATCTGGTTGCGCAAATCATAAGCCACGCTCTGGGAGGCTACCTCACTCCACTGGCCTTGAAAAAAAACAAACACCCCCCTGGCCAGGGTTGCCCCCAGCAAACCAAGAACCGACCAACCCAACAGCGCAGTATTCTGGCCGATAATACCCTCATCCACAATCCAGCGAACAAACTGGGGGATGATGACATTGAGCAGGTTGATAAATATTAGCGTAACATACATCCCAATCGCAAAAAACCGGTAGGGATGAAGGTATTGAAGCGCACGCCAAAGAATCGTGCTGGAATTTTTGTTTTTTTTGGCTCCACTCTGGCGATGGAGAAACGTCGAGGCTGTGGTCATATCGGTAAAGGTCAATCGCTTTCTACCTGGTTACAGGCTTAATGTTTCTGTTTGATCCAACCCGGCAATCGGGTCGCCTTCAAACGAAATTTCCAAAGTACACACACCTGGCCCGGGCAGCGGGTTGCCGAGGGTAATCACCTGGCCATGGCTGAGTTTTCGAGCACTTTCGACACGTTCTCCGTTTAGAAACGTACCATTCGTGCTTTGGAGGTCTTCCAAAAAAACGCCGTTAACGGTACGGACAATTCGGGCGTGCATCCGGCTCACCGAAGAAAACCGCACCGGGACCAGCAAGCCACTGCCGCGCCAGTCCCTACCCAGAGTAGTTTCCTCCCGATCGAGGGCAAACACCTGGATTTTGCGCCCATTTTCAATCAAGGTAAGGTATGCAAATGGCAATCCTGTGGGCATAAGCTGATCAATTTCCACCCATGGGGAGACATTGAAAATCGCATGGATAATCCGGATCATGCCATCCGGGGTCAGGCGGTGGCGCACAAATCCGCCCTCTCGCTGGCCGCCCACCTCAAATCGCAAAGCAGCCACCCATTGTGGAATATCCTCTATCCGTAAAACCGAAAAGTCTTCCCAGGGCAAGGTAATTGGACGGCAGCGTTTGCGCAGTTGTTCTTCAAATAAAGAGAGATCTGCATCGGGGTGGGTGAAGCACACCGATGTATGGAACTTGAATTTTGGCCAATCCAACGCTTTTCCGGGCAGCCAGGGCTCCTGCCAGAGCGGCGGGGTAAGCAGCTTACTGCGAATTTGCTCAGCATAGGCCTGTACCTGTTCATGGGGGTTGCGAAAGCCCTTGCCCTGGACACCAGCCTGCATAGGTTTAGGCCCGGCGTACCAAACCCCATCATGGCGGCAGCTGATACTGCCGTAGTAATGTTTCAATTCCATTACCCCAATCCCCCGTTCCGAAATCACTACCAGGTCGGCACTGGGTTCTTGTAAGTTCGCAATGACCGCATAAAAGGTTTCTAAATGATTAAATTTAAGCCACAGGCGCTGGACAATATCCACTGCAGTCAGCATCTCATGAGAAAACTCCGGAGCAAACGGCCTTCCCTCGGTATCCCGGCCCACAAAGACCTTAACGGTCATCGGTGCTCCTTTCTGAAAGGTGTGGGTTTAACATTATGATCATCATCGTTCCTTTTCCGAAAACCCAAAACGAGAAAAATACCGGATTAAGCGGGCTTTTTCCCCTGGGGGTTTTATTATAGCAGATCGAATCATTTTATCGGACATAAACCCTGGGCACGCGAGTATTGATATTGGTCAGGATTTCGTAAGGAATGGTGCCTGCCCAGGCTGCCAGTTCCTCAGCAGATATGCTCGTGTTTTCCGACTGGCCTATCAAAATCACTTCATCCCCGTTGTACGCGCTGTCCCACTCAATGTTAACCATCATCTGATCCATACAAATGGTGCCCACAACCGGGTAGCGGCGATCCCGAATAATCACTTCAGCCTTGCCGGTCATTGCTCGAAAATAGCCATCACCATAACCAACAGGAACCGTAACCAGCCGCACCATGTGTGGGCTTTTCCAACGCCAGCCATAACTGACCGGGGTCTCTGCCTGAACCACCTTAAAATACACCACGCGCGATTTCCAGGCAAGCGCCGGACGAACCTCTACACTGCGCACCACCTCGGCGGATGGGTATACCCCATAAAGCAAAATGCCTGGGCGCACCATATCCAGATGGCTTTCGGGCAGCTGCAAAACCCCGCCGGAATTAGCAATATGCCGCATGGGCATGGGCAATCGTTGGTCTTCGTAAAAGCGAAGTACCTGTAAAAACCGGTCGAGCTGCAAGCGTGAGGAAGACAAGTCTGCCATGTCTGCATTGGCAAAATGCGAATAAATCCCTTCTACCTCCAGCTGACTGCAGTGCAGGGCGGTTTCCAAAAATGGCCTGGCGCTGTAATAATGCACCCCCACTCGCTCCATCCCGGTATCAATTTTGAGGTGAACCCTGGCTTTCTTGCCCAGGCGGCGAGCAACTTCGTTCACCTGCTCCAATTTTTCAATGGATGAGGCGGTAATCGTCAGGTCGTGCTCGATGAAAAGGTGAATCTGATTCGCCCAAATTGCACCCATAACCAGGATGGGAATAGTAACCCCCTGCTCGCGCAGGTAAACACCCTCTTCCAAAACCGCCACTCCCAGGTAATCGGCATTCAACTCTTGCATAAACCGGGCGATTTCCACAAGGCCATGCCCGTAAGCGTTGGCCTTAAGCACCGGCATTACTTTTGCCGGGCCAACAAACTGACGAATATTCGCAAAGTTCGCAGCCAGGCGATTTAAATTCACCTCTACCAGGGTAGGTCGTAAAACATCTTTGGACGTAATGGTGGGTTGTGTTGGGTTGTGCATATAGCCTTATTTTACCCCCAGGGTGCAATTTCGGATGAAATTACCAATTCAGTGTATACTAATCCTAACCAGGTTTGATTTCATTGCCTGGTTTTTAAAACCAAATTAACTTAAAGAAAGTGATGGGTGTATGCCAAACGCCGAAATTATCACCATCGGTACCGAAATTTTGCTTGGGGAAATTATCGACACCAACGCAAGGTATATTGCCCGGCAATTAAGGGACAATGGGATTGACATCTATCGCACATCCAGCGTTGGCGACAACCTGAACCGGATTGCGGAAATCATCCAGGAAAGCCAAAAAAGGGCCGACCTAATTATTACAACTGGCGGCCTGGGACCAACCGTGGATGATCCCACCCGGGGCGCAGTGGCCAAAGCATTTGGGGTGGAACTGCAATTCCACGAATCTTTGTGGGAGGAGATCTGTGCCATCTACTCCCGTTTCCGGCGCACGCCATCCGAAAACAACCGGCGCCAGGCTTATATCCCGGCAGGTGCGCTGGCGGTATCCAACCCGGTGGGAACTGCACCGGCTTTTATCATGGAAACCCCAAAAGGGGCTGTCATATCGCTGCCAGGGGTGCCGCAGGAAATGGAAGTGCTGCTAGAAAATGCCATCCTGCCGTACCTGCGCCAGCGCTTTAACCTGGAAAGCGTTCTGCAAGTTCGGGTGCTGCACACCTCCGGCGCAGGAGAATCGCAAATTGATTCGCTCATTGAGGACCTGGAAACGCTTGACAACCCCACCGTAGGGCTGGCGGCCCATACCGGCCAGGTGGATGTTCGCATCACCGCCAAAGCCGCCACCCACGAAGAAGCGGCTCAATTGATCGAGCCGGTTGAAATGCAGCTGCGGGAAAGACTTGGAAAGTGGATTTACGGCGCAGATGAAGATACGCTGGGGGCTACTGTGCTGAATATCCTGGCCCAGCGCGGCTGGGCGCTGGGGCTGGTGGAAGCCGGTCTTGGCGGTTTCTTGATTTCCACACTCACCCAGGACGCAAAAAAATTCCCCGAAGCTGGCCGGTGGCTCCATTTAGGCGAAGCCTTTCCCTTCGGGCCAACAAGCAGCGAAAGTTTTCAGGAAAGCGTGCAAGGCATCCGCAAAACCCGGAATGTGGACGCCTGGATTGGCGTTGCCCTGAGCCAACACGAAAACAAAATCAAAGTGCTCATATACTGTGCCACGCCAGCGGGCGAAAAAACGCTGGAATATGATCACCCAGGTGCCGCCAGCCAGGCCGCAAGACGGGCGGTTAACAACGCATTAGATTTAATGAAAAGAATGCTTGATTCGTGAGGTAATGATGCAGTCAGCAGATAAAATTATATTCAACGCCAAAGTCCTGACCATGGACGAAAATTACCAGGTATTCAACCCGGGTGCTGTCGCCATCCTTGGGGACGTCATCCAGGCAGTCGGCCCACAGGCAGAAATTCTGGAAACCTACAGCGCCCCAGAAACGCTGGATTGTAAAGGTAAAGTCGTCATGCCCGGGCTGGTGAATGCCCACACGCACGTTCCCATGTCGCTGCTGCGCGGGTTGGCCGATGACCTGCGGTTGGATGTCTGGCTTCTCGGGTATATGATGCCCGTAGAACGCGAATTTGTCTCGCCCGAATTTGTCCGGCTGGGCACCCAATTGGCCTGCGCAGAACTGATTCGTGGGGGCGTAACGACCTTCAACGACATGTACTACTTCGAAGATGACGTAGCCAGGGCTGCAGCCAACGCTGGCATGCGGGCTGTTTGCGGACAAACCGTTTTGAAGTTCCCCGCGCCAGATGCCAGCTCGTACGAAGAATCCCTGGAAAAGGCCCGGCAGTTTATTGCCTCCTGGAAAAACCATCCGCTCATCACCCCTGCGGTGGCCCCCCACGCGCCCTATACCTGTACTTCCGAAATTTTGCGAGCCTGCACCGAATTGGCGTTAGAGTTTGATGCGCCTTTGCATATTCACATTGCCGAAACCGCCACTGAGGTGGAAACAAGCCAAAAAGAACACAACGCCAGCGTTGTGCGTTATGTGGAAAACCAGGAACTGCTCCGGGCCAAAGTGATTGCGGCCCACTGTGTGCATATTGACCAACCCGAAATGAAAATTTTGAAAAAGCACAACACGGGTGTCGCTCACAACCCTTCCTCCAACCTCAAACTTGCCTCTGGGTTCGCCCCTGTTGCCCAGATGCTCGCAGAAGGCCTGAACGTTGGTATTGGTACAGATGGGGCTGCTTCAAACAACGACCTGGATATGTTTGAAGAAGTGCGCCTGGCTTCTTTCCTCGCCAAAGCCACCACCAACGATCCCACCCGCCTTCCTGCGAAAACCTCGCTGGCAATGGCCACCCGCATCGGGGCCAATGCGCTGCACATTGGCCAAACCACTGGAAGCTTAACCCCAGGCAAACGGGCCGACCTGATTACCGTATCCATTTCCCCGATTCACAACCTGCCCCAATTTCAGAGAGATCCAGATAATCTTTATGCCCAGATTGTGTATGCCTCCAAAGCTACCGACGTCTGGGATGTGATGGTTAATGGGCAGTGGTTAATGCGCGACCAAACCCTGCTGACCCTGAATGAAGAAGAACTGGTTGCCGAAGCCGCCAGCTACGCAGAAAAAATTGACCATTTTCTCATCAAGCGCGAAAAATCCCTGCTTTCCAAGCTGCTGGCCATTGAATGGGCAAGCCAGGAAGAAAGCTTTGAAGTCCAGGCCAAAGTGCGCATCTCGAACCGGAATGAAGCCCTGGAAAAAATTCAACAAAGCAATATCGAAATCCTCTATGAGCGCCATTACCGGCAGTATGACAGTTACTTCATCTTCGATGATCTAGAACAAGGCTATTTACGCCATCGAGAAGATAACTTTGTTGATGCTCAAAACAAGGTAACCGAAGCTCGCTATCGCCTGACGCTGCTGGGTCCAACCCGCGAATATGAGTTTCCCCAGGATGTGTTACTTTCCCGCAGCCGTTTTATTGCGCCTGCCAGTCACAGCATGCGTTTTTATAAAGATTATTTTAAACCTTCACAGGTGGTCGGCCTGGAGAAAGACCGGCTGCGCTGGCGGGTTCTGTTCCAAGGGCTGGAGTTCTACATCAACCTGGATCATTTTGAAAACCCCGACCTCGGCGATTTTCTCGAAGTTAAAAGCCGGACATGGAGCCGCAAAGATGCAGAACACAAATCTGAGGTGGTCATAGAATTGTTGGCATACCTGGGCTGCAGCAGCGAAAAACCCATGTCGGACGATTATCTCGGGGTGATTCTGACAAAATCGGGCAAACAACACGCTTGACAGAGGTAGAAGACTAAACTAAGATTTAGGCAAGCCAAATCCGGAACGAGACCATGCGCCACAATCTGACCCATGCTGTTGAGGACTACCTCAAAACCATCTATACCCTCACCCAGGGAGATGCCCGCGCCTCAACCAACGATCTGGCGGCGGCGCTGCAAATCACCCCAGCCTCGGTTTCGGGAATGCTGCGCAAACTAGCTGCCAATGACCCCCCACTGATTGAGTACGAAAAACACCGCGGCGTCATTTTGACCGATGCCGGGAAAAGAGTGGCTCTTGAAATCATTCGCCACCACCGCCTTCTCGAGCTTTTTCTGACCCAAACCCTGGGGTATCCTTGGGACAGAGTCCACCAGGAAGCCGACCGGCTGGAACATGTCATTTCAGAAGAGTTCGAACAGCGTATTGCCGAAATTTTAGGACACCCTCGTCACGACCCCCATGGCGACCCGATTCCCTCGATGGACCTTACCCTTCCCCCGGATGCAAGCCTGCCGTTAACAGTTTTGCGCCCTGGGGAAAGCGCAAGTATCCAGAGGGTGAGTGACAGAGACCCGGAGATGTTAAATTACCTTGAGAAAATCGGGCTGGTTCCTAATGCGGCAATTCGCATCCTCGCCTTTTCCCCATTCGACGAAAATCTCACCATTCGGGTGGAGGGACAAAGCGAGCCAATAACCCTGGGACCCAGGGTAACCCAACATATCTTTGTCAACAAAACCAATAAAGCCAAAAACCCATGAACCAAATTAAAAAAACAGAAGACCCAAAGTGCCTGGATATCCTGGAAGATGCAACCACTCAGGAACCCGGTATTCTCAGCGCAGATTTGGACACTGTGAACGAAAAAATCCTGCTGGAATTCAACCCGGCTGCGATTACAGAAGAAAAAATTCAAGAAATTATCCATAAAGTCACCCCCGAACTGCGCTCCAGATGGGATTCATGCACCATGCGGCTGGAACGCAAGGGCGGACGAGCCTGTGAAAGCTGTGCGCTGCGGCTGGAACAAAAACTGAGCCAAATTCCGGGAGTTCATCGGGCCACTGCAAGCTACCTGGGCGGCAGCCTGACCATTGATTTTGACCACCAAACCACCAATAAGTCTGAACTTACCAACCAGGTAAGCGCGCTGGGTATTCCAGCAATCCCTCTGGAAATCGAACAGAAAGTCCAGGCTGCGCCTGATATTCTCTCACCTGCCGAAAAAACCCTGAAATGGTTGGGGACCAACCTCGAAGCGGTTCTTTCCGGGGTTACCCTGGTTGCAATGCTGACCGGGCTGGCTTTTGATCAGGTTGCTGGCGGGGAAACCGCCGCAATCATTGCCTATATCGTCGCCTACCTGGCAGGTGGCTATTACGGCACCAAAGGTGGCCTGGCCTCCCTGCGCGAATGGACCATTGATATTGACCTTCTGATGATCCTGGCCGCCCTGGGTGCCGCAGTGGTTGGCGAGCCCTTTGAAGGCGCCATGCTCCTGTTCCTCTTTTCTCTCTCCAATGTATTGCAAGATTTCGCCATTGGCAAAACCCGCAGCGCCATCCAGGCTTTAATGAAACTGCGCCCTACCCAGGCCTTGGTGCGGCGGGGAAGCCATCTTACCATCTTGCCGATTGAGCAGATTGTGGTTGGAGACCGGCTGATCGTCCGGCCTGGCGAACGCATTCCGCTCGATGGTGAAATCATCAGCGGCGAAAGTGCAATTGACCAATCACCCATCACCGGAGAATCAATGCCGGTAAACAAATCGACAGGGGACAAGGTCATTGCAGGAACCATTAACCAGCAAGGAGCCCTGGAAATCAAGGTTAACAAACTGGCGAAAGAATCTACCATCGCCAGGTTAATCCAGCTGGTTGAAGAAGCCCAAAGCCGCAAGGCCCAAACCCAGCGCATCATTGACGTTGGTGAACAATACTATGCCGTAGGGGTAATTGCAGCCACCTTTCTGGCGATTGTGATCCCCATTTTCTTTTTGAATGAGGCTTTTTCTACGGCCTTTTACCGGGCAATGACCCTGATGGTTGCCGCATCCCCCTGCGCCCTGGTGATCAGCACACCCGCAACCGTGCTGTCCGCCATCGGCAACGGAGCTCGCCGGGGAGTGTTATTCAAAGGCGGTGTGTATGTGGAACAGGCTGCCAGCCTGAAAGCCATCGCGTTTGACAAAACCGGCACCCTGACTGTCGGCCAGCCGAGGGTAACCGATGTACAGCCCTTGCACAGCATGCCTGGCGAGGAAATCACCCAAATTGCAGCCTCGGTTGAGAGCCATTCTGAACACCCCCTGGCAAAGGCCATCACCAATCACGCAAAAAACCTCAATATTCCCATTTTTGAACCCTCTCAATTTACTGCTGAAGTGGGCAAAGGCGCCTGGGCAGTCATTCAGGGCAGGTTGTTTTTTGTAGGGAACCTGAAAGCCCTGCACAGCTACCAGATTACCCATCTGGAACAAGCCCAAAAAGCCCTCACTGCACTCCAAGAAAAGGGAAAAACTGCGGTGGTTTTAGGTGAGGTTTTAGAAGAAGGCAACCTGCTGATTGTCCACGGCACCATTGGCATTGCCGATGTAATAAAGGCCGATGCCCCCGCAGTGATTCAAAAACTGCGGGAGCTGGGCATCCGGACCATCATGCTCACCGGTGATAACGCTCGGGTGGGCAAGGCCATAGGCGCACAGGTGGGGGTGGACGAGGTGCATGCTGACCTGATGCCTGAAGATAAGGTTCGTATCCTGGAAGAAACCCAAAAAAAATATGGCCCCATTGCCATGATCGGAGATGGTGTAAACGACGCCCCTGCCCTGGCAGCAGCAACTATAGGCATTGCAATGGGAGCCGCTGGAACCGATGTCGCCCTCGAAACCGCTGATGTCGTTCTCATGGCCGATGACCTGAAAAACCTGCCTTATGTCATTTCGCTCAGCCAACAAACCTGGAAAACTCTGGCCATTAATCTTGGCTTTTCGCTGTTTATGATTGTTGTTATGATTGTGGGAATTTTCTGGGTAGCGCTGCCCCTGCCGCTGGCTGTCATTGGCCATGAAGGCGGGACGGTCCTGGTGTCTCTCAATGGGTTGCGCATGCTGTTTTATAAACCCAAATAGGTTGATTTAAATCCCGAACAGGATTCTCGGATTTTTGGAGTGTTGATCAGGATTCCCTTGATCCATTGCTTTAGCATCGTTTATTCTCAACGAAATGCCCCAAAATAGGGATATCTTCCTGTTGATTTATCTGATAGACTACCTTAAGATTTCTGCACAAAGTTCAGGATAATTCACCTAAAACCGGTCTTATGCAAAGCGGACCAACCCTTGCAGCCATCAGCATTGCTTATTTTTTGATCTTTTTCCTTTTATTAAGAGGAAAAAAGGGCAAAGAAGTCCAGGTTAAAGCCCTGGGTGTTTTTGCTGCCTGGGCGTGGGTGTTCTCTTTAGGGCATCTTGTGCCAGTCCAACCCTGGTGGCCAACCCCGGCTGCACCGCCCTCAGCGCTCTTCCCAGCAAGCCTGCTTCTAACTGCGCTTCTCTTTTACCATCTCACCCGGGTATTTTTACGACAGCCAAAACTGCCCACCTGGTTCTGGTTTTCCAGCGTCATTGTGCTGGGGCTGGCCTGGGCAGGTCACCTTATGCCTTTGCTTATCACAATCCCGGAAATCAACACACAAACCCTGCTAACCACCAGTGCGAACACATTGGGTGCAGCGGCATGGTTGGGCATGATGCTGCGAATCATCATCGAAATCATCAGGAACTATCGCGAGATCCGACAGCCACTTTTGCGCAACCGGATCAATTATTGGTCGCTGGCACTGATTCTTCTGCTCTCATCTGGCGCTGCAGTTTATATCCAACAATTCCAGGTCGCGATCTGGCTGCAGTTGGGCGCAGTCAGCCTGGCTGCCTTCACCGTACTCACCCACCGCCCACCCAACCTGCGTTCTGGCAGTTTGCAAATTCTCGGCTTTATTGCGGTGACCCTCCTCTTAATCCTCATCTATACTTTGCTATACCTGATTGTGCAGTATTTTCTGCAGGTCCAGGCCGGGCTTTCACCGATCCTGGCCGGAGCCGCCATGGCACTCATCCTTGCCATCGTTCTTCGTCCGTTGGTTCACCAGGTGCAAACCAGCATATACCAATCCCTCTCTGGCAGCGACGTCGACACCAGCGCTGCCATCCGAGAATATTCCAACAGCATCAGCAACATTCTCAACCTGGAACTGCTAGCAACCGTGGTTCTGGGTCTGATCAGCGAATCCCTGGAAAATCAGCGGGGCACCCTTTTTCTGGTAGACCGTGTAGAAATCGAGAACAACCGACTCGAATACCACCTGCGAAGCGCCCGTAGTGCCATGGGAACCGCCCGAACCCAGGTATACACCTTGCCTGCTGGTGACCCCATCACCCAATACCTGAGTACGGAACATGCCCCACTGAGCCAGTATGACATTGAATACCAGGACAGGTTTCTAAATGCGGCTTCAATCATTGTGGAATGGTTTTCAAAACTTAGAATGGATGTGTATGTACCCATTTATTCTCAGGGCAATTGGATTGGCCTGCTGGCCATTGGCCCCAAAACATCCGGGCTGCCCTATTCAAATGAGGACTTACGTCTCCTCAGCACGCTGGCCGATCAGACTGCAGTCGCCTTGGAGAATGCCCGCCTGGTGGAAGGCCTGGTGCGGGTAAACACAGAACTGGAGATGGCTTACAGCAACCTGGAAAAAGCCAACCAGGAACTGGCGCGGTTGGACAAAGCCAAATCCGATTTCATCAGCATAACCTCGCATGAACTCCGCACCCCCATTACGGTCATCCAGGGCTATGCGCAAATGCTCCTCGAAGACCCCGCCATATCTGGCAATTCCTTCCACCAAAAATTACTGACTGGCATCGCCAATGGCACCACCCGCATCCATACCATTGTGGAAAACATGCTCGATGTGGCCAAGCTGGATAACCAGGAATTTGAGATATACCCACAACCTTGCCAACTCAATCACCTGGTGGATTCGGTTATTTCTCAATTCCGGGGTGATTTGCAAATCCGCAATCTGGCTCTGGCAACCCGCGATCTCGAAAACCTTAGCCCAATTGAGGCCGATTTTGAAGCGCTGTTTAAAGTATTTTCGAACCTCTTAAGCAATGCAATAAAATTCACCCCAGATGGCGGCGAAATCGAAATTTCGGGAGAAGAAAGAAATACAAAGCCCAATGGCGAGCCATTTGCAGGTGTAGAAATCATTGTACGGGATTCAGGGATTGGGATTGACCCTGAACACCATACCCTGATATTTGAGAAGTTTTACCAGCTTGGGGAAACCGGGCTGCATTCCAGCGGACACACCAAGTTTAAAGGTGCGGGGCCGGGTCTTGGCCTGGCGATTGCCAGGGGAATTATTCTGGGCCATCACGGAGAAATTTGGGTTGAAAGCAAAGGCTGTGATGAGGAAACGCTGCCGGGCTCGTCTTTCCATGTTTTGCTCCCTTACCAACAACCAGGTTCGGCAGTGCAGGGCTAAGCCCTTAAGGAATCATCCAGTTTTCATTCCTTCGTTAACTTTTTCTAAGCAAATTATGATAAGTTAAGAAAAGCAAAAATTTAGTATTTTGAGTTTCGAGGTGTTTCTTATGAAAAAAAACAACATCACCGCCCTGATTCTGGTGGTCATTGTGCTTGTGCTTTCAAACCTGGCCTGTGCAACCGTTTTGGAACCCCTGGCAGAGGTCGTTGAACCCAATCAACCAGCCCCCACCAGCGTCCCCGTTCTGCCCACCCAACAACCTGAACAAAACCCACCCGAAGGCGGCGCTCAACCCACCCAAGCTGTCCCTTCAATCGAAGGCAACCCCCAGCCCACCGAGGCTGTCCCCACTGCTGAGAATAACCCGCAGCCTGTAACGCCAGGATTGGAAATCCCTGCCAACCTCGAAAACACATTTGCTCCTTATTGGGAAATCTGGCGGATTATCCACCGCTCTTATGTCACCCAACCGCTGGATGACCGGGCTTTGATGCTGGGCGCCATCGGTGGAATGCAGGGCATCACTGAAACCGTGGGAATGGAAATGCCTGCATTAACCATGGAAAGCAGCCAGCTGAATGAATATGCACTGGCCGCAGGCACACCAGAAGAACTGGTGGAGCTTTTTCTACCTTTCTGGCAAACCTGGATTACCCTGGAAACCCCCAAAGATGTTGAACTGACTCGGGCGGCCATTCGCGGCACCCTCAACGCGCTGGGCGACCCATACACCTCTTACATGGACCCGGATGATTTCTTCCAGGCCAATTCCCGTTTGGAAGGTGATTATGAAGGCATCGGTGCGTGGGTAGACCCCAATGGAGAATACCTGACAATCATCAGCCCCATGCCTGGTTCTCCCGCCGAAAAAGCCGGGCTCCAGCCCGGAGATGAAATCCTCAAAATTGATGGCGAAGACATGACTGGCATTGATGGCAACCTGGTAATTCGCCGGGTATTAGGCCCAGCTGGCAGTGAAGTTCTGCTCAGCATTCGCCGGGAAGGCGAAAGCGAACTTCTCGACATCCGGATTACACGTGGGCGGATCATCATCCCCAGTGTAGATGGCAGAATGCTGGAAGAAAACATTGCCTATATCCAGCTGTTCCAATTTGCCGACAAAACCAGGGATGATATGCGCCAATACCTGACCGACCTGCTGGCCCAAAACCCCAAAGGCCTGATTCTCGATTTGCGCAACAACGGGGGTGGTTACTTAAACACGGCCATTGAGGTTGCATCGGAATTTATCGGCAGCGGAGATATTCTCTATGAGGTTTATGGAGACGGCCGGCGCGACACATTTACCGCCATTCGGGGCGGCGTGGCCCTGGAAATTCCCCTGATCGTGCTGGTCAATGGCGGCTCAGCCTCCGCCTCTGAAATTGTTGCCGGAGCCATTCAAGATTACGAGCGCGGCTTGTTGGTGGGAACAACCACATTTGGTAAAGGATCTGTCCAGAACTGGGTTCCGCTCTCCTCGGAAGATGGCGCTGTAAGGGTCACCATTGCCTATTGGTACACCCCTGATAACCGTCTGATTCACGAAACCGGCCTCGTACCCGACGTTGTGGTGGAATTTACTGAGGAAGATATGGAGGCGGAGCGCGACCCGCAATTGGAGAAAGCCATTGAACTTCTGCTGCAAAACCCATAGCCCGACTCACGCCTGCGAACACAACCAATTTTCATACCGGGCTTTTCTATTCTTGCGCATTAGGGTATAATCGCTCGGCATTTAATACGTAAGAAATATGGAGTAAAGGAAAAATGACGAAACGAACCTACCAGCCAAAAATCCGTCGCCGCCTGCGTGTCCATGGCTTTCGCGCCCGCATGGCTACCTCTGATGGGCAAAAGGTGCTCAAGCGCCGCCGCCTGCGCGGCCGCCATCAACTGACGGTTTCTATGAACAACCACACCAAGCGAATCAACTGGAACAGCTAGACACGCGTTTGCAGCGGAATTTTCGCCTCAGAAAAAGTAATGACCTGGAGCGGGTGCGGCGTTCTGGAAAATCCTATGCCCACCCGCTTATTGTCTTGATTATCCATCCGAATCCGCTTAACAAAGTCCGCATTGGTGTTGTTGCCTCCCGCTCCGTCGGGGGTGCCGTGGAACGCAATCGGGCGAAGAGACGCATTCGGGAGGTTACTCGCAAGATGATTGCAAATATTTTGCCAGGTACCGACCTTCTTTTTTTGGCCCGCCGCCCTCTTGTCGAAGCCCGGCACGCTGATGTTCAACACAGCATAGAACATTTATTGAGGGCAGCACGTATATACCAACAAGATGCAGACTCATCCAAACCGCTTGATTCCTGAAGAAGTTCAACGGGACCCTTCTTTGAAAGATCTGCCAGTTTCCATTTGGACAATTGGCAGATATCCTTTCTTGTTATTAATTAAAGGGTACCAAAGAACCATTTCAAGAATGCTGCCCCCGGACACCTGCCGTTTTCATCCTTCCTGCTCCCATTATGGCTACCAGGCAATTTATAAACATGGTGCCCTGGCAGGTTCGATACTGGCTTTCTGGCGGGTTTTGCGCTGCAACCCATTTAACCCGGGTGGCTATGACCCGATACCAGAACAGAACCCTTTTATCCAGATATTTACCCCCCGGAAAGGGCAAACCCCTCCGGTGGACACCCCTGCCCCCGAGGGAGAAACAAAGGATTTTCACACCACATGAAGAATTTCAGGTTGCGCATTTTAATCTTTAGCATGATGATTGGGATGCTGGCCCTCACTGGCTGTTCCGGTGGGTTTATGCCATCTGGCTGGCCGGGAGTGTCCGTCAATGAACCAGGTAATGGGGTTTATGTTGCCTACGGGCCATCGGTTTATCATATCGAGATGCAAAGCGGAAATCTCATCTGGTCATTTCCTGCTGAAGAAAACCAGGCTGTATCTTTTTATGCACCACCTGTCACTGCAGACAGCCAGGTAATTATTGCTGGATTTGACAATAACATTTATTCGGTGAATCCCGAAACCGGAAACCCCAATGGGTGGACTTTTAGCGGTCCCCAAAGCCGGTTTGTGGCCGCCCCACTGGTGATCGACAATGCCATCTTTGCTCCGGATTCGGATGGCAACCTGTACGCCCTGGACACCAATGGCCAACAGCTCTGGGAACCCTTCGAAACTGAACAGCCTTTATGGGCAACTCCTGTTACCGATGGTAACCTGATTTACCTGCCCGCCATGGATCACAACCTGTATGCCCTGGACCCCAAAAGCGGTAGCCAGGTTTGGAAAATTGACCTGGGCAGCACCCTCCTCAGCCAACCTACCCTGGATGGCGAACGGTTATACCAGGGCGCATTCGGAAACCAATTTATCGTGGTCGACCTTGCATCGCGATCAACCGTTTGTTCGTTTGATACGCGCAGTTGGGTATGGGCCAGCCCGGCCCTGGCTGGGGACCTGCTGGTGGGCGGCGATATTGGCAACAAAGATGCCAGTGCCCAATTATATGCCTTTAATAAAAACAACTGCCAACCTGCCTGGAACACTCCTTTTGAGGTCGATGGGGCCATCTACGGAACACCCCTGGTACTCAACGACACCATTTATTTTGGCACAGATACCGGGATGTTTTATGCAGTGCGCAGCAATGGTGTTCAACAATGGCAAAAATCCCTGGGCGGCAAAATTTATGGCTCCCCGGTGTTAGCCGGAGATTTCATCCTTGTCGCCAGCATTGACCCGGATACAGGGCTTAAACTGGCCGCCCTGGACCCGGAAGGCGTTGTTCAATGGACCTTCTCGCCAGCAGAGTAAGCGAGTGCCATCCATCCCAACAGAGATAAGATCGAGACCATCAGGATAGACTATGTGGAATTTACTTGTTGTTGACCCCATGACCAATGCCTTGCTGTTGATTTACAGCCTGGTCGGCGACTTTGGCCTCGCCATTATTCTGTTCACGCTTGTGGTGCGGCTGATCACACACCCACTCACAGTAACCCAGCTGAAAAGTACCCAGGCCATGCAGGATTTGCAGAAATCCCCAAAGTTTCTGGAAATGCAGGCCAAGTACAAAGATGATAAAGAAAAGCTAAACCAGGAGACCCTGCGCCTTTACCAGGAAGCCGGAATCAACCCCGCAGGTTCATGCCTGCCCATGTTAATCCAACTTCCAGTGATTTTCGGTTTATATCAGGCCATCATTGCCGCCCTGGCGACAAGCCCGCTGCAGCTGGTCACCTTTTTGTCCCACATCTACTCCTTTTTCCCCAATGTTGCCGAACTCTTACCCCTGGACAGCAAATTCCTGTGGATGGACCTGGGCATTCCGGAACGACTGCCCCTCTTTGGCATCGGTATTCCAGTTTTAGCCATCCTGGTCACCATTACCACCTATTTGCAAACCAAGCTGACCATGCCCCAATCGAGCGGTGGCAATGACCAGAGCGCCATGATGGGCAAAATGATGGGGATTTACATGCCCCTCCTGATTGGCTGGCTTTCTTTTTCTTTTCCTGCCGGTTTAGCGTTATACTTCTTCACATCCAATGTGTTTGGCATCGCCCAATATGCCGCCATGGGTAAGGTGGATTGGAGAAACCTGCTGCCTGGCGGGAGTGCCAGCAGCAAAACAGAACAGACCGGAAACCCCGCAACCAAAGCTGCGAGAAAGCCCAAAAAGGCCAAAGCAAAATAGACTGATAATTCCATCTCCGGTTCGGTCATCAAACCCCTTTGACGCCAATTGGAGAGCTGTAAATTTTTAGAATGGTGGTGACCCATGCAAGAAAAATCTGAACCCATTGAAATTACTGCACCCAATCTGGATGACGCCATTTCCCAGGGGCTAAAGCAGCTCGGCTTGCGCAAAGACCAGGTTGAGATTGATGTGCTTGACGAAGGCAGCAAAGGGCTTTTTGGAATCGGGGCACGCTATGCCACCGTTCGCCTGATCCCCCTGGTGCAGCCCACCCCGCTGCAAGCCGCCGAAGAAAGTAAACCGACTCCACCCGCCCCCAAACCCACCCCCAGTCCTGTGGCTGAACCGGAAGCCGCTGTTTCCCCCAGTGCAGAAACCCCAGGCAGTGGCATTGAGGATGAGGATGAAAATCCAACCGAAGAAACCGGGCTACCCGATGAGGACATTAACGAAGACAAAATCCTTGCCGTGACCCAAAGCACCATCAGCGAGCTTTTGGAAAAAATGAAAGTGAAAGCCTCAGTAAAAACACGGATTGACAAAAAGGACCGATCCCGTCGCCGCACAACGGTGATTGCAGATATCCAGGGTGAAGATTTAAGCGTTCTCATCGGAAAACGCTCCGAAACACTCAATGCGCTGCAGTTCATCACCCGACTGATCGTGGGCAAATCCATCTCCCAATCCATTAACCTGGTCATTGATATCGGCGGCTTTCGCGACCGCAGAGAACAACAACTGCGCCAACTCGCCCGCCGTATGGCCCGCCAGGCCATTGAAACCGGCAAGCGACAGGTCTTGGAGCCAATGCCGCCAAACGAACGCAGAATCATCCACCTGGAGCTGCGCGACAACGAAAATGTCACCACGGAAAGCACAGGGGAAGGCGAACGCCGAAAGGTCACGATCACCCCGAAATAGGATCGATCCTGATGCTGGAAATAAACGGATTGTGAAAGTGCTTTCACAATCCGTTTTTCAATCTTAGCCTGATTCAAGGGTATAATTGCTGGCATGGAATTTCCAATCGGAACAGAAAAAATAGATTACCTGGTGATTGGCCACCTCAGCCGCGACCTGACCCCCGATGGCCCCCAGCCCGGCGGGACGGCTGCTTTTGCCGCACTGACAGCCAGGGCCATGGGCATGAAAGTCGGGATCATCACAGCACTTGGGGATGACCTGAGTGTAGAAGCTTTGGGAAATATCCCTTTGGCAGGCATCTCCACAGAGGTGTCCACCAGCTTTGAAAACATCCAAACAGATACCGGGCGGGTACAAAAGGTCCATGCGATCGCCCCAAACCTTTCACCTTATATGGTACCAAACCACTGGCGGCAGGCCCCACTGGTTCACTTCGGCCCGATCTTGCATGAATTGGATCTTGCCCTGCTGCGGTTATTTCCACAATCAGAAAAATTCCTTACACCCCAGGGATTTTTGCGAGGAATTGGGCCGGGTGGCATTGTTCACACCTCCGATTGGCCGGAATCCCGCTTTGTCCTGGAGCAGATGGAAGCTGCCGTCATCAGCGAGGAAGATGTCCAAAATATGGCCTATCTCATTGATGAAATGGCGGCCGATGTGCCGGTTCTGGTGGTTACCCGTGGAGCCCTGGGAGCCGATGTCTACCAGGATGGTGAACTTACCACCGTTCCAGCACCCCTGGTCAATGTGGTAGACCCCACAGGAGCAGGCGACATTTTTGCGGCGGCATTTTTCGTTCACTATTTCCGAACCCAGGACGCGCTGGAGTCCGCCCGGCTTGCCGTGTACCTGGCTTCTCAATCCGTAACCCGCACCGGGCTGGCAGGTATTCCAACCCCAGAAGAAATCCGGCAGAGCGCAGAACTGGTGGTTTAAATGGGAAAAATTTACACACTGATCAATCAGAAAGGTGGGGTTGGCAAAACCACCACAGCCATAAACCTGGGTGCCTACCTGGCCCAACTCGGCATGCGCGTGCTGTTGATTGACCTGGACCCCCAGGCCAACGCGACCTCATCCCTGGGCATTGATAAACACACCATTCGCGGGGGAACTTATGAAGCCATTATTGATGGCGGCAGCGCATTCCATCAATTCATTTTGCACAATCCAAAAATTAAAATCTCCCTTCTGCCCGCTTCACCTGCCCTGGCGGGTGCCGAGGTGGAATTGGTGGATATTGAAAAACGGGAGCTCATGCTTAAAAAAGCCATTGAACCCTTACGCGAACGATATGATTACATATTAGTCGACTGCCCGCCTTCTCTAGGCTTGCTGACGGTGAACGGCATCCTTGCGGCAACCGATGGGCTGCTAATCCCGGTCCAATGCGAATACCTGGCGCTGGAAGGCCTGGGGCAGCTCACCCAAACCCTCAACCGGGTGCGCAGTTCATTGGCCCCCTGGCTAAACGTGCGGGGGGTGATACTAACGATGTTCGACCCCAGGACAAACCTATCCGCAGATGTGGTCAGTGAAGTGCGCAAGTTTTTCCCCCGGCAAGTTTTCAACGCGGTGGTACCCCGCTCCATCCGCCTGGCAGAAGCCCCATCATTCGGCCAACCCATTCTTGCTTATGCGCCTGGTTCGCCAGGAGCAAAAGCCTACCAATCCCTGGCCGCTGAACTGCTGGCCGGAGATGGCGTCGAAATTTCCCATTTTGAAATGGAGTCATTATAAATGTCCACTCGCAAACGTCCTGGGCTTGGCAGAGGGCTCGATTCGCTCATTCCGGGCAGCACCGAGCCTGTGTCTTTGGGAACCGCTACCCTTGAAATCCCCGTTGAACAGATCGTCCCAAACCCCCACCAACCCCGCACCGTTTTTACCGAAGAAGATCTGAGTGAACTGGCCGACTCAATTCGCGTGCACGGGGTCATTCAACCCCTGATTGTGATGCCCGCAGCGAACGAGCGCTATACCCTGATTGCTGGTGAGCGCCGCCTGCAGGCCGCCATACGGGCCGGGCTGCGCAGCGTGCCTGCTGTCCAACGCACCGCCAGCCCGCAAGAACTTCTTGAAATTGCACTCATTGAAAATATCCAACGAGCAGACCTAAGCCCCCTGGAAGAAGCCGAAGCCTACCGCCACCTGGTTGAGGATTTTAGACAAACCCAGGAAGCCATTGCAAAAAGCGTTGGCAAAAGCCGGGCTTCGGTTGCCAATACACTCCGACTGCTCAAACTCCCCGTAGAAGTGCAGCGCGAAATCGCTGCCGGGAATATTTCCGAAGGCCACGGACGCGCCATCCTGGGATTGGCCGATGCCCAGGCCCAGGCAGCCCTGGCAAAAACCGTCATCGGCCAGTCGCTCAGCGTTCGCCAGGCCGAAGAACTGAGCCGGATCCTGGGCAGCCTACCAACCCCACAAGCCCAACTGTCTGCCCTTAAAACCATCCAGGAGCATAACCTGAACCCCAGTCAGGCCGAAGAACTGGTCAAAAAACTGCTCGGGCAAAAACCAACCACAGCATTGCCCCGCCCTGTAAAAAAACCGGAGGTAAAATCGCTCGAAGAACAGTTGATGAATGAACTGGGCACAAAAGTTTCGCTGAACCAACACGGCAAAGGCGGCAGCCTGGTGATTCACTACTATTCCGAAGAAGAGTTAAATACCCTGGTTTCCCGCCTGCTCAAAAACCACACAGAATAACCCGGCTATGCGCATCCTGTACAACGCCAATATCTACACGATGGACCCTGCCCAACCGCGCGCCCAGGCGGTTGCAATCGCCAATGGGAAATTTCTAATGGTGGGCGCAAACCAGGCTGTGCTGGAAACCTATCAGGGCCTGGCCCGTCCCGAAAATCTGAACGGGGCTGCTCTAATTCCCGGCTTGACGGACGCCCACCTCCACCTGCACCAATACGCCCTTGCACTGCTCAAAATCGATTGCGAAACCACCACCCGCCAGGAATGCCTGGCACGCCTGGCTGCCAAAGCAGAAACCACCCCAGCCGGTGAATGGATTTTAGGACACGGGTGGAATCAAAACAGTTGGGAAGAAGGTTTTGGCAGCGCGGCCTTGCTCGACCAGGTTACTCCCAACCACCCGGTCTACCTGACTGCAAAATCGCTTCACGCCGGTTGGGCCAATACCCTTGCACTCCAACACGCTGGAATCAATCGCAACACACCTGACCCACTCAATGGCCGGATTGAGCGCGACGCAAACGGCGAACCCACCGGAATTTTATTCGAAACCGCCATGCTCCTGGTATCCCAAAAAATTGTGCCTGCCAGCCAGGAACAAATCACACGGGCAATCCAAAACGCCCAGGGGTCTTTGCTGCGCCTGGGCTTAACTGGCGTTCATGATTTCGACCAAAAACCCAGCTTTGTTGCCCTGCAAACCCTCGAAATGGAAAACAACCTGCAGCTCCGGGTGGTAAAAACCATTCCGGTAGCCCTGTTGGACACCGCGATTGAAATGGGATTGCGCAGCGGTTTCGGCAGCGATCATTTGCGCATTGGCATGGTTAAAGCCTTTGCCGATGGTGCGTTAGGCCCGCGCACCGCTGCGATGCTGTTGCCTTATGAAAACGAACCCGAAAATCGGGGGGTTTTGATGTTGGATGGCGAGGAAATTTTTGAGTTTGGGCGTAAAGCCGCAGCCAATGGACTGGGTCTGACCATTCATGCAATTGGCGACCAGGCCAATCACGAGGTCCTCAATGGCTACCAATCGCTGCGCGAGTATGAAACCCAACAAAACCTGCCTGCACTCCGTCACAGGCTGGAACATGCCCAGGTGCTGCACCCACAAGACATCGCTCGCATCAAAGCCCTGGACGTGGTTGCTTCCATGCAGCCCATTCATGCAATATCCGATATGGAAGCGGCAGACCGCTACTGGGGCGAAAGAGCCCGTTATGGCTATGCCTGGAAAAGCCTGTTGGACCTGGGCACGGCCATGGCATTTGGGTCTGATGCACCCGTGGACTCTCCCAACCCCTTCTGGGGGCTGCACGCCGCAGTCTGCCGCAAAAAACGTAGTGACCTGGCTGAAAACCCGGCGTGGTACCCAGAGCAACGCGTTTCCCGCCAGGCCGCCCTGGCCGGGTACACCACCGGAACTGCCTTCGCTGGTTACCAGGAAAGCGACCTGGGACAAATAAAAACCGGTTACCTGGCCGATTTACTCGTTTTAGACCGCGACTATTTCACCTGCCCCGAAGAAGAAATCCATCAAATCCTACCCCAACGCGTCATGGTCGGGGGAAATTGGGTTGTTGGCTAACGCAAATAACGAACGTCATCCTTGCGCACAGTGACGCCAATCGCGTCAAGATGCTCCAAAAATGCAAGGGCATAACGGCGGGAGCTGTTAAACCGGTCCCGGAAATCCGCAACGGTGATCTTCCCCTCTTTTTCAATCATACCGCGCACCTGCTCTGCCAGGAACCGGTAATCCGCTGTTTTAAAGGCTACATCTTGCGAAACCTGAGTAAGAAAACCCGTTGACACCAGGGCGTTGTATAATTCCGAGCCCAACATTTCTTCCATTTCTTTTACGCTTGGTGGTGCGTATGGGCTTCGCTGGATTTTCGTGTCCAGCAATTTGACCAGGTTTTCTTGGGCTGGGGTCAGACGAACCTCGTATCCAGGCTGCCAGACCATCAGACTGTCGCCATGGATCATTTTTTGTTCCAACATTCGCTGCAAAAGCAAAGAAAAAATCCGAGCATCCAATTTGAGCCTGCTTTTCAACTCTTCCCGGGCCATACCCCGCCGTAAAGGATAGCGAGTGTGGTATGCACTCAGTTCCGCCTGGATTTGATTTTCGATGGTCTGGAAATAGGGCAAACCACAAACCCAGGCCTCTGGTACCACCGCAGCATAACGGGAGTCCAAAATGACCAATACACCTTCCTGAAACAAAGCCTGGAGTGCCTGCGAGGAGACATCGGTGGGAAGCCCTGCTCGCGCCATCACATCTTTCACCTGGGCAACCCCGGCAGTATACAGCCATTGGCGCAAAATATCTTCAGGCTTACCTTTACTCAAATCTGCCAGGCGCGCCAGCATCTGCCCATCGAAACGGCGATGGCGAGCTTTGGGGTGAGGGTCAACGACCACCCCACCGCCCAGGGTTTCTCCAGGAGAAGGGCGTCGAAGTATGAAATGGTCACCCCGGACAGCAACAACCGGTTCTCGCAGTTCCAACTGAAGCCAGCCCTCTTCACCGGGTGCGAGGGCCTCGCTGCCCAACAAACGCAGACGAGCGACAACCTCGGCTGCACCGATAAAAAATTTCACTTCGAGATTGTGGCGAATGGGTTTAGATACATCCTTGAGCTGTTTAAAGCGGACATCCAGACGACGTGTAGGCGGGTATTTGCCAGGATGGGCAATCCACGAACCCCGGCGCACCGATTCCAAATCTACCCCTGCCAAATTAACCGCTGTTCGGGCACCGGGAAAGGCTACGGACTCTTTCCGGTTGTGGGCTTGCAAACCACGCACCCTGGAGCGCATCCCAGCAGGCAAAATTTCCACTTCATCGCCCACCGAAAACTTCCCATCCAGCAAAGTGCCGGTAACAACTGTCCCAAAGCCGGCCACACTGAAAACACGGTCCACAGGAAGGCGAGGCCGGCCTAAATCCAGACGGGCTGGTCGATCTTGCAAACATTGGGCAACAGCATTAACCAGCGCTGGAATACCGGCGCCGGTGCGAGCCGAAACGCGAATAATGGGTGCATCCGCCAGCACAGTGTGGTTCAGCACAGCGCGCAGTTCATCCTCAACCAACCCAAGCCAATCCGAATCAGGGGCAAGGTCGGCCTTGGTCAGGGCAACCACGCCGCCCTGGACCTGCAGCAAGTCCAAAATTGCCAGGTGTTCCCGGGTTTGAGGCATCACACCTTCATCGGCAGCAACCACAAAAATCACCGCGTCAATCCCCCCAACCCCGGCAAGCATATTTTCAATGAAATCCCGATGACCGGGCACATCCACAATCCCAATTTCCTGGCCATTTGGGAGCTGCATAAAAGCAAATCCCAGGTCAATGGTCATTTCTCGTTCGCGCTCTTCTTTCAAACGGTCCGGGTGGGTTCCGGTGAGCGCCTGGACCAGGGTAGATTTCCCGTGATCCACATGACCGGCGGTGCCAATGACTCGCATTTCAACTCCTCACGAAGAGAGTCAGGCTGAACGTGACCGTCCAAATACCCGCTCAAACTCAACCACCCAATCCCTGGAAAGGGAAAGCAAACCCTGGAGCTGCTTCTCAACCTGGTTCTGCATCTGCTCCACAAGGTCGTGAACCTCCTGGAGGCTGTCGCCCAATTTGGTTACACGCTCTTCCAGGCGGGTGTGCTGCCGCAAGGTTTCGCGAGAGTACTCTTCCTGGGTAAGGCTGTAATTGGTCCAGCGCTTTTGGTCGTCAGCCTTAAAGGTTACCCATTCCTGCCGGAAGCGATCTTCAGCCAGGCGCTGCATTTCAGTGATTTCGTTAATCCGGCGTTCAACCCGCTCAGTAACCGCTTCTACGGCTTCCTGGGTGCGTTTGATATCGCGCGAAGCCACGTGCAGCCCCTGCAAATGGCCTTCCAATTCCATCGCCTGTTTCTCAATCGTATCAAAACGGGTTTGCCACTCTTTCCAACGCCGGTCGCGATCTACCTGGGCAAGGTTTTGTTTTTCTAAGAACTGGTTCAGGTTATCGCGTCGCTCGCTTTCCAGGGAAACAATTTCATTCAGCCGGGTGGTGTATTTTCGCAAACCATCATCGGCAAGGTCAATGCGGCCGCGGTGTTCATCCACCCGCTTTCTTAAAGCCAACATTTCTCCCTGCATGTCGGTTAAGCGCTTATTATCCCTGCGGCTGCCTTCTTCCAGCAGGCGAAGGGACCGGTTCCATTCATCTTCATCTCGTTTCAAATTGCGCAGTTCTTCGCGAGTTTCTTCAATTAACCGAGCAAGGCGCATTTCCTCCTGCACCCGGGCCTTCATTTTGTCACCCAAATCTGGAATGGGCTCTAACCCTTTGCGCAAGTCAATCAGGTAATTATTGATTCCATCCAACTGCACCCGGCGCACTTCTTCCACTTCACGCTCACGTTCACTGCGGGATTTTTCGATTTCTTCAACGCTGCGCGAAAATTCAAGGCGGTATTGATTTAACTGCACTTCGAAATTGCCCACCCGGGCAACAATGGTAGAGAGGTGTGTCACTTCGCCAGTTAATTCTTTCACCTGGTCTTGAGCAATATGCAGTGCCCCTTCCATATCGAGAATCCGGCTCTCCATTGCCGCAATTTGATCTTTATCTTTACGGCGCTGGTTCTCTAACCATTCCACACGTTTAAGTATCTGGTCAATTTCCATTTTGAACTCCTGGTGTTGTTGTATCGTGATTATAGCATGCTGGTTTCGACTATGAAAAAAGCCGTGCAAAGGCAGCTGGAAGCAGGTTAATGAGAGGAGCATACCAACCTGGTGCAAGGCCACAAACAAGAATGATTGCACCAAACACCCCGGCAAAAACGCCATCGCGCCAGGAACCTCCGGGCGCGACCTGGGTAATGGGTCGGCTAAAAAGCACCAACACAGAACGCATACCAAACAAACCACATGCCCCCAAAGACAACAAGGCGCTCACATAAAAAAGCACATTTTGAACTGCAAGCGCATTGAGCAGGGCATAATACACGGGAAAGCTGGCCAATAAGGGCATCCCAGCCAGGGAAAACTGCCCAATCAACAAGCCGCCAAATAAAATTGGCTGGCGCCAGCCTGCCCCAATTGCCGTTCCCAGGTTGGTGCTTTCCCCAACCTCGCGAATACGAGCCAGGGCCGCAGCCCAAAGCGTGTAAGCGAAAACCCTGGGAATAAAAAGCTGGAAGAATAATAACCGGCCCTCTGGCTGGTTCAACCCCAATGCCAATAATGACCAGCCAATATCCCCAAGCACCACAAAGCCCAAGATGCGCGCCAGGTTGTTTTCAAAGCTGGCCCAAACCGCCCCCGCAAGCAGCATTAACACGCCGACCGCAGCCAATATCGTATGGGCACGTTGGGAGGCTGCAATAAAGGCATAATTGTTGATAAAGGACATACCAAATAATGCAATTGTTCCGGTATACAGGGTAAAAACAAAAACAGCCGCCAGGGGGTGAACTTCTTCTAACAACATGGGAATCCAGGTATGGAAGGGAAACACGCCCAGCAGGAGGGCAAACCCAAAACCCACCAGGGTAAGTGCCCGCACAGCATCTTCCCCAACCAACAACCGGTCGGTTAAAAACCAACCCAACAGCCAGATAAAGGGAGCTCCAAGGGTTTGCAAGGTTAGAAAACGCAAAACGCCCTTGCCCACACCTCGCCCCGGTGGCACCAACAAGGGTACCAGAACCAGAACAGATGCTTGAAGAAACAGCGCAGCATACAAGAAAGGGGTAACCGTTAGAGCGCACAGCAGCAACCCCACAACCACGAAACCCAACGGCACAAATAAAGGGCCAGGACGAGCGTAAATTGCAGCGGCAAAAAAAACGGCCGCCAGCAGATAAATCAAAATCACCAGGCCGCGAGTCTGGTCTTCCACAACAAACGCCCGACCCATGAAACCAAAAAGCGGCCATAACCGAAACAACCAGGGACCAACCTGAACCAACTGTCCGACCGGGAAAAACCAGGCCATGGCCGCCAGAATCAAAGCCACCAGAGACCCAAGCGAAGCACATAGAACGGGCCAGCGCCGCAGCAAAAACAAGGCGCCGCCCAGGATAAATGGCGAAAAAATCCACAGCACAGGAGCTGAAATCAAGCCGTTCCTCCTGTGGGAGTTTCATCCATGAGCGCCTGGAAATACGCCCCCAATAACCCCAGTCCAAGGTTGAGTGCCGCCAACATTCCAACCACCAGGGTGGCATCTTCCACCATGGCATAAATGATTTCAAAACCCGCCAGGATGATGAACAACGCAACAATTACCCAGGAGGGTTCAGAAGAAAGCCCCAACTTGATCAAGCCAATCGCAATCAAGAAAACCCCACCATAGGCTGCCATGGGAGGAATGAACGGCAGCCACTGCAGCAAAAACGGCACGATGGAATATACGGCCATAAGGACCAGCCCCCCGGTTAGAAATCGAAAGAGACCGCCTGTCGGCCAATCTTGAAGGTCCCCCACCCCTGCTCTGCTGAAACGAAAAGAACCCAACACAGCCACAGCCATCCACCCGGCAACCAGTTTGACCACAGCCAATTCAAAAGGCCAGGCCAAGGACACCAAAAGCGTGACCCCCACATAAAGCAAACTCAGGGCGCCAATTCCTGCTCGCCAGCGAGCAATAACCAGAATGGCAAACCCGCTGATCACCACAACAGCAACACCCAGTGAACCCAACCACGTCGTCATAAAATCATCCTGGGATTATGCCGCTCAGTGCAAAAATCAAAAAAAGCAAAAGTAAAAGCATCCACAAAATTCCCGCTGAACCTTCCAAAGTCGTTGAGGTGAGATTTACGACAAAGCCCATCGAATGATACACTTTGCCAACCAGGCTGGCGAGAATATCAAGGCCAGGCAAACCAGGCTGCGCCCGGATGCGTTTAGGAATCCAATATTCGTTTATCAGCCAAAAAACAAAAAAGAGGCTAAACCCTGGCAGCGCAAAACGCCAGGTTTCAAGTACAGCAAGGGGATATCCTCCAAGGAATAATGGGTAAGCAAATGCAAACACCGCAGCAAATAAACTAAACCCAAGCAGCACCCTCACCCCAATGACACCAGGTGCCGCCTCTTTCTGACCCAGGGTTAACTCCCGAACCAAACCCAGACCCAACAGCGCCACTCCCAAGGAATAAACCCCAACCCACAAACCCGATTGCCCCATGATTTCAACAGGAAACGGCGGAGAAAAAAGCAAAACCACCACAAAAAACAATCCCAACAGGCCAAACCAACGCCAAAGCGAGTGATTTTCACTCACCCAGAGCAGCTGCCCGCCAACCAGGCCTAAAATCGCCCAAACCACGATACCACCCTCAACCCCGATCAATGCGGATAAGCCCGAAAGAGAGAAGCAGGTTCGTACCCAACCCTCGCGCCTGCCAGGGTATTCTACACTGAATGCCCACTGAAACGCCCCCCAGATCAGCCCAAAAACAAATAATCCCAACACAATGCCACTCACATTCCGAAACAGTTGTGTTTGGGCGGTTAGCAACAAAACCACCGAAATCGCTGGCAACACCCGCACCCAATAATCCAGGATTCGATAAGCGCCATGACTGCGGTTAGCGAATAGGGGCTCTCCTGGAAATACCCTTAACCCCAACCCAAAAAACAAAGTGTTCGATACCACGGGCATAAACGAGGATGTTTCAAAATTGGGAGTAATGCGCTGCAGCACAACCGCAAAAAGAACGACAATCACCCCGACAAACCTGGTTCCATAGGCAAGGAACAAATCAGGGGTTCGTTCGGTCGGCGAAAAAGCCATCGCATAAATCAGGCTGAAAAGGTCAATGGCAATCCAGGCAATCAAAAGGGTGAAAAAGTTAGCAGGCAAAACTCCAACGACACCCAGGGCGAAAGCCATAAAAAACACTGCCCAATAGCGTGGCCCAGGCAAAGAATCCGAAGAAGCGATGGCAAGGATGCAGGCAAAAAAGACCGCCGAATGGGCGATCAAAAGCTGGTAAGCAGCCGGGCTGGCAGCCCAACCCAGGCGAACAGCCGCCTCAAATGGAGCAAAACCCACCCATCCAAATGGAAAAACCAACAGAAACCCCAAAATCCCCGCAGAAAACCCGGCTGCTGCCATCCAGGCATACAGCCTGCGCAAAGATAACCGCTGCATTCCTATAAAGACCAGTGGGAAGGTTAACGAAACCAGAACGAACAAAACGGCTAGATTCACGGCACCCAGGTATAACAGCAAGCACTTGAACCCAATAAAGCAGTGAAATTATAAATCGTAGGTGCGCGACTGATGACCAGGTAGCTTCTACTTTGGGTTTCCAGCAGAACAGCCGCCAGGTCGGGTGTCCAGAGAAAATCGGTATAAGAGGCATAAGGAATATCGGTAATCTTTGCAAAAACGCCAGTATCCAGATCCATACGATATATGCCGGTTGTGGAAAGATATTCGCGCTCGGTATAGTCCACCAGAAGGTAGTAAATCTCGTTTCGCGATACCTGCCAGGGGGCAAAAGTTCCCTGGCGAGTGGCTTCTCCACTGGATTGAATTGCAGCCTGTTCAAAACCAAGGCGGTTATTTGCAGAAACCAACGACCACAATTCGATATGCGGCAGGCGAATGACCCCACCCCGAACTCCGGACCGTGAAATTAACAACTGGTCAGTTGGCGTCCAAAAATAGGATAGACCTGCATCATAATAGGAATAAAAACCGGGCATTTCCGCAATCAAACCCATTTGTAAATCAACCACAAACCGGCTGGAGTTCCCTTCTAAATACACCACGAGATATCTTCCCGATAAGGAAACAGAATCCACCCGCAGTCCAGAAAAGTCAGGCCAACCCGATTCAAGGAAAAGGCTGCTCCGAATCAATTCCTCGGGTTCCGCCAGAGCATCCAGGCTGGGCGCTCCTCGCCAGAAACCAGTGTCATCGAACCAAATGACGGCAGCGCCATCCGGGGTCCAGGTAAGTTCACCACAGAAAGACCGGCAATCTGCAAGCACCCGTGGGGTGGGTGTCTCTCCCACCGAGACGGGGAGCAGCCAGACGCGTGCAAAGACCGGTTCACCCGAGGAAGTTGCCTGAGGTTCTACCGGAATCCCTGCAAAAGCAAACCACAGTCCATCCGGTGATAAGGCACCACTAAAAAACTGGCTGACACCGAGAAACTGGTTGTTCAAAGGCAGCTGTTGGAGATGATTCCAGATTTTCACCGAATGGTCTGTCCCGTTTTCAGAACCAGCGATGCTTTGCACCACCGCCGCAATGCCGGCAAAACGCCGGTATTGGTAAAACACAGCAGCATCAATCGGTTTCTGCGTAAATGGATCATTGACAGGAACCACCTCTCCCTGTTCGCGGTCGTAACGCAGCAGGGTTTTCTTGCTTAAAAACCAGAGATCAAAATTCAGTTCAGGACGTTCCTGGCCGGTCACCTGCAAAACGGGTGGGAACGAGGTAGCCGTGGCATATTCGATGCGAAACGCCGGGGTAGAAGTGGGTTGGGGTGTCCAGGTTGGATAACGCGTTGGGGTTGGAGTTGGGGAGCCAATGGGTGTGGGCGTCCAGGTTGCAGGAAGCGGATTGGTCGGCAGTGAGGGTGTGGGCGGAACTGTAGTGGGTTGTTTCTCCGGCCAAATAGAGGCCAGGGTGCTGCAGCCAGCCAGCCCCGCCGAAAGGCTCACAAGTGAAATCATCAGAAAAGCCAACCGCACCCCAAAAAAAGATTTGCTGCCGCGGCTTTGCTTGGAATTCATGCTCACCTCACAAGGGGAATTTCTTTGCGGTGCTTGACCTGCAGCTATAATAACACACCCGGGCCACGATGCAGGTATTTTCCCATACCCGCCCGGCCCATCCATGAGTCCTGGTCCACCAACAGATTGCCCCGCAAGAATACTTTCTCAGGGAATCCGGTCAGCTGCCAACCTTCAAACAGGTTGTAGTCGGTGCGGTGTTTTGTAGTGGCCACGCCGTATTTCACCTTTTTTTGCGGATCCCAAATCACAATATCCGCATCAGCACCTGGAAGCAGGCAGCCTTTGCGTGGATAAAGACCAAAAATCCTGGCAGGATTGGCACTGGTCAGGGCTACAAACTGGCCAGGGGTCAACCTGCCCGAACCCACGCCTACAGTCCAGGCAATCGGGAGCCGGTCCCCCACAACAGGCAGGCCATTGGGAATTTTCGAGAAATCTGTTTTGCCCAGCTCCTTGCCGGGAATCTGCACCGGCTGGCCTTCGTACTGAATGGCACGAGTGCCATCGAAGAAAAATGGGCAGTGGTCGGTGGCCAATACCTGTAAAACACCGGATTGCAGCCCTTCCCACAACCGGTTTTGGTCTGGAACTGTGCGCACGGGCGGAGAACAGACCCATTTCGCACCGTCTGGTCTTTCCAGGTCGGTTTCTGTGAAACAAAGATACTGGGGGCAGGTTTCGCCCATCACCCTTGCTCCATGCTGCCGGGCATATTTAAGTTGGTCTACTTCACCGGCGGCGTTCATATGGACGACATATAATCTCGCCCCTGCCTGCGCTGCCAGCGAGGACCCTCGAAAAACCGCCTCCACAGCCCCCCAGGCCGGGCGGGTTCGGGCATGCCAGATGGGGTCGAGATGACCCAACCGCAAGGCTTCTTCAACCAGGATATCAATTACATCCCCCGATTCAGCATGCAGCATGGTCAGCATATCCTGCTCAGCGGCAAGACGCATCACCCGGAAAATATCGCCATCAGCCAAGCGCAGCCGGCCGTTATAAGCCATGAACACTTTCAGCGTGGAAATACCCCAACCGGGCAAACGGGGAATTTCGCCCATCACTTCCCGATTTAAATGGGTGATGTTCATATGAAAGCTGTAATCAATGGCCGCCTTCGGTGCAGCTTTCGCCTGCCAGGCTTCCAAACTTGCTTGAAGGCCCGCGGCTTCTTGGGGAATAAAATCAATGACAGTCGTGGTACCCCCAAAAGCGGCCGCCTTATGGCCGGTATAGTGATCATCTGAAGAAACCGTCCCAAACATGGGCAGATCAAAATGAGTATGTGGGTCTACGCCCCCGGGCAGCACCAGTTTGCCGCTCGCGTCCACAAGCCGTGCTCCAGGGGATTCGATGTTCTCGTTTACCTGGATAATCTTTTCGTCCTCTACCAAAATATCGGCCTGGAAGCTTTCTTCGGGCGTAACCAGGGTTCCAGATTTTATCAGAAGCAAGGACATTATTCATCCTCCTTTCCCAACTGGCTGGCCTGGTTCAAACCAAGCAGCAGCAAAATATCCAGCTCAGCGGGCAAATCGGGCAGTTCTTCTACCTGGTATTGTTGGGTTTGCAGCGCCCGTTCACGCAAAGAAGCCCACAACGGGCGGCGGTCATCATCTGCCACTACCAGGTCATCTACCCATTGTGCAGATTGAAGGTATTCACCAGTGGTATAAAAAAACGTGATTCGCTTCCAGCTCCTCGCCGCCAAAGGCGCAGGCAGTGGCTGCAGCGGGCCCAGTTGAATTTTATAATACTCCTCCCTGGCGCGGGGATGGTTGGGCTGGTCGCGCAGCAGTTCGGCACGGGTGGTCAATTCATAACCCCGAACCGGTGCAACAAACTCAATACAGGAACCGCGCTCCCCAAACGCCCCAGTTTGATAAAAGGCCAGGTAATCCACCCCAATCACCTTGGGCGCCTTGCGCAACGGGATGCGATACCAACCCAGAACGCGGGCAATTTCTAAATCCCGCGGTTCGGGCACCACACAAACCAGGATAAGCGCTTCAGCAGGAGGGTATGCCATGCGATCACCGTTTCTTTAACTGAACAACATTTCAACATCTTCTGCAGTCAAGGACTTAAACCAGGAATCCTCTGAGGTAACGACCTGCTTAACCAGGTTCATTTTCTTTTCTTGCAGAAGCAAAATTTTCTCTTCAACCGTATCTCTGGCAATCAGTTTATACACAAACACAGGTTTATCCTGCCCAATGCGGTGGGTACGGTCTGTGGCCTGCATTTCCACCGCTGGATTCCACCATGGGTCCACATGAATAACATAGTCAGCCGCAGTGAGGTTGAGACCTACCCCACCCGCTTTTAGGCTAATCAGAAACGTGGTGACGGTCGGGTTGGTTTGAAAAAGGTCAATCTGAGCAGCGCGGTTATAGGTTTGACCATCCAGGTAGGCATAAGGGATTTTTTCCCGGTCGAGTTCAGCGCGAATCAGTTGGAGCATTTGCACAAACTGAGAAAACACCAGGGCTTTGTGGCCTTCAGCCTGCAGCGTTTGCAGAGTCTCGATAAGAAACTCGATCTTGGCGGAACGTTGGGTGTGCTGAGAATCTACCAGAAGAGGATGGTCGCAGATCTGGCGCAAACGCAGCAAACCTTCCAAAACATGCATCCGGCTGCGTTCAACCCCTTCCTGGGCAATAATCCCGAGCAAAGTTTTGCGATACTGATCACGGGTTTGGGTATAAAGCTTGCGCTGGCCCGTGTCGAGGTCACAATACACAATTCTTTCAGTTCGCTCAGGTAATTCTGGCGCCACCAGTTCCTTGGTGCGGCGCAAGAGAACAGGTTGAATAATACTCCGGAGCAGTTCCATGGCTTCAAGATCTTTTTTCTTCTCAATCGGCAGCACAAACTCTCGCTGGAACTGGGCCAGGCTGCCAAACATTCCCGGATTAAGGAAAGCGAACTGGGCCCAAAGTTCATACGTGGAGTTTTCAACCGGGGTACCCGTCATGACCAGTTTATAATTGGAGCGCAACAGCCGGGCAGATTTAGATACCTGGGCGTTGGGGTTTTTGATTGCTTGAGACTCATCTAGAATCACATATTCGAACAAAAAACTGCGCAGCATCTGGATATCACGCAACATTGTGCCATAGGTTGTCAAAACAATATCATAATCGGTAAAATTCAGCGGTTTTTTCGAGCGTGTGCCGCCAAAATGCACGTGGAACCGAATACCTGGAGCAAAACGATCAATTTCACGCTGCCAATTGACCAGCAAAGAACGCGGTACGACAACCAGGTGTGTCAAGGGCCTGGCAGACTCGCCAACCGCTGAACTTTCTTTTAAAGACTGCAAAAAGGCCAGGACCTGGATGGTTTTTCCCAGGCCCATATCGTCTGCCAGGCAACCCCCCAACTGGTTATCGCGCAAAAACCACATCCAATCAAAGCCCACCTTTTGGTAAGGACGCAGCTCTCCGGAAAACCCTTCAGGAACCGGCCGCACAAACCGAGCGCGGGCACTGCGAACAACATCCAATTTTTCCTGAAATGCTTCGTCGCGCTCCACCACAGGCTCGTTTTCCAGCAGGTGATCCAACAAACCAATTTGCTGCTGTGAAAACCGAATTTTGTTATCCTCAGTCGTTCCGAGGTTGAAAAAGCGCTGGTATTTTTGAATCCATTCCTGGGGTAGTTCACCAATGGATCCATCGCTCAATTTCACAAAAGATGTTTTCTTGCGAAGAGACCTGCGCACCTCCTGCATGGTCGCAGAAACATCTCCAAAAATCACCTCAATGCCCAAATCGAACCAGTCAATTCCGGAGGAAATGGACATACGAACGGTGGGCTGAGAGCGGTTTACCCGAACACTTTTAAGTTTTTCCTCACCATAAATTTCAAACCCATCTTTAACCAGCATGGGCAGCTTGCGCAACAAGAAATCTACCGGATCTACATTGGCGCGCAAATCAAAAACGCCCGGCTGGTTTGGGGCTTTTTTTAGCCCGTATCGTGTGGAGGAAATCTGGGTATAGGTCAGGTTTTCAAGATTGACAGCCCGTTTAATCTTAACCAGGGTCCACTGGCCATTCTGTTTGTATTGAATGGCCTCAGCCGCATCATCTGCAAGGTAGGGCACTTCCAGGTCATCATAGGCAAAATTCAGGCTGGCTTTGAGCAAATTGTCTTCTTCAAAGATGTAAAGACGCTTGACAGGCGTCGTTTCAATCTCTTCCCAATTTAATTCATCCCCAATAATGCGCATGCGCCTGGCAACCGGCAGCAAAAATCGTTCAACAAAATCTTTTTCCCGGGCAGGCGGCACCTGCAGCCGGGGCATCCCAAGGAACATGCCTGCCTTTTCAAAATGGGGACCATCTTTGTAGCGAACCAGCCGGCTGCCCATTAAGAACCAGGGGGGATTTTCATTCAAAATTTGGATGTCGACCATTGAAACGGGCAGGGATTTTCCACCGACCATCAGCCGGGTCTCACCCGCAATGCCTTCAGCGCTTTTCTTAATATAGTATTGAATTTCGGCATGGTCAGGCTCAAACGCCAATTGGGTTTGGATTGGCTCCTGGCCCTCTCCCAGGAAAACATCCACCGCAAAACGAGAAAGTACATCCAGGTTTTCGCCCAAATTGTTCGCGTTCTGGTCCCGTAAATAGTAGGGGATAAAACCTTTATCCAGCCGGATCAGCAAGTTTGCAAATGCGACCGCTTCAGGACGGGCATTCACGCATTTTTCTGGTGTGAGCAATCGGTTGGCCCAACGGGCCTTATCGGCAATCCGGGGGTTGTGAAACAGGAAGTCCTTAACAATTTCGCGGTTTTCCAGGGGATGGTTTGCAAAAGCACCCAGAAACACATCTGCATTAAGGACCACCGGCCGAATCGAATAGTCTCCATCTGCTTGGCGCTGCAGGCTAAAAAAAAGACAGTAGGCTTTCTGGGTCCGTGCCGGGGTTGTGCTCTCACCGTCATCCAAAAGCAGCTCGCCCAAAAGCTCCCAGGGGGCTTCCTGGACTTTGTGCTGTAAATCGGCTTTACTGAACAGAAGCGCTGCAACCTGATGCTTGCAAACCGTTCCTCCCTTGGCAAAGACACAGGTGCAGTTAGAGGTCAGGTAATCACCTTGAACCGAGAGGGTTACATGGTAGGTGTTACCATCTTTAACCCAAAAGGTTGCCCTGTCGAAATACTTTGCGGAAGGGTCTACCTTTCCATCTCGAACGAACGCTTGCCCGCGCAAAAATTGGGTTGGGCCGGCTAATTCGCGGATCAGCTCTTCAGAAATTTCCAGAATTAAATGGCTAAGCATAATTCAATAAGATTTTCTCTTTGGATCTGATCTTACCCTCTCAACAGACCTGTGCGTTGGTTAAAGTCCGTAATCAAAGCATCAATTTCAGCTACCTGAGACTGAACGCCAGTCCAGTAATCAGGTTGATACCACTGAGCCAGGATTTCCTCGTAGGTTTTACCCTGCTGCTCTACCCAGGTAAAGTACTTCAGATTGTGAACCCGGCGGCGGTCCTGGTAAGTCAGTTCCTGCACATAATCCGTTGAAGCGCCAGCCAGGTAACGGGCAAAATCCATTGCTGCGTCAATCTGTGAATAAGCCCCCATTTCCTGGTGCATTTCTTCCAGGCGGCTTGAATACAAGCTCATCGAATCTGTAAGCACAATCATCAGAACATCATCTTCACCCATTTCATAGTAGCGGGCCATCTTGATCGCAGTAAGCAGGTTGGCTATTCCCGAAAAACCCAACAGCGGCAGGTAACAAATAAATTCTTCGGGAACTCCCTGACAAATCAAGAACTGTTGGCCTTCTCTTTCGTTAAACAGGCGAGCCAGACGCACCACGGCGTTATCATCAATGGCGATAACCATATCGGTGTTTTTGATATTGTGAATCCAGGGCACATGCTTATCGCCAATGCCTTCAATCCGGTGGGCACCAAACCCATTTTCATAGAGCGTTGGACACTGCAGGGCCTCACTGGCGGCAATCTTGCTCGATGGGAACTGCTGCTTGAGAAAGTCACCGCTGGCAATGGTTCCGGCCGAACCGGTGGTTAATGCCACCCCCCGGAATTGGCCGCGCGGGCCCAGTTCTTTCTCCAAAACCTCCAGCATCGCCCGCCCGGTAACATCATAATGCCAGAGATAGTTGCCAAATTCATCGAACTGATTGAAAATCATTAAGTCACGACCCGAGTTCCGCAGTTCCCAACACTTGTCAAAAATCTCTTTGACGTTCGATTCTGAACCCGGGGTGGCAATCACTTCGCCTGCCACAGTGGAAAGCCACTCAAAACGTTCACGGCTCATGCCTTCTGGCAGAATCGCAATAGACTCGCACCCCAAAAGTTGGGAATCGTACGCGCCCCCCCGGCAGTAATTTCCAGTGGAAGGCCAAACCGCCTTCTGGGTGGTGGGATCGAACTGGCCTGTAACCAGGCGCGGAGCGAGGCAGCCAAACGCTGCACCTACCTTATGCGCGCCGGTTGGGAACCACTTACCCACCAGGCCAAGAATTCGGGTAGGAACACCCGTGAGGGACGATGGAAACTCCAGGTAATTCACACCACCATAACCTCCGCCATGCTCCACGGGCTGGTTTTTCCAGCTGATGCGAAAGAGGTTTTGGGGTACCACATCCCACAAGCCGGTTTTGCTCAGCGCCTCTCGCATTTCAGCGGGAACCAGGGCCGGGTTTTTCATCTGGGCAAAGGTGGGAATGACAATATTGCGCTCGCGCGCCCGCATGGCTGCACGCTGAAGGCGGTCTTCGTAAATCGTAAGATCAATCATGGAACACTCCTGGATACAAGGTTATGCGTCAGGGGAAGGAAAATCGTCCGGAGACTCCCGGACAATGTACAAAGGCCGGCCTTTAACCTGGTCGTATAAACGCCCCAGGTATTCGCCAATAATGCCCAAAGAAACCAACTGAACACCGCCCAGAAACAACACCGCGAGCAGGGTGCTGGCCTGGCCCGAAAAGGCTTGCGAACCAGATGCTCGCAAGAAAATCACAACCGGCATGGCCAGGGTGCTGATGGCTGCGGCAAAAAAACCAAGGTAAGTTGCCACCTGGAGCGGAAAATAGGAATAGCCTGTAATGGCATCCCAGGCGAATTTAAGCATTTTTTTCAGAGGATATTTGGTAGTGCCAGCAAACCGGGCTGCTCGCCGGTAGGTCACCCCGGTTTGTTTGAACCCCACCCAAACCGACATCCCCCGTAAAAAGCGGTGGCGTTCCCGCATCTGGTTCATAACATTAACCACTTTTCGGTCCAACAGGCGAAAATCACCGGTATCCATCGGGATATCAACATCTGTGATGGCATAAATCATCCGGTAAAACAAGGAAGCTGTCGCCAGTTTAAACCAGGTTTCCCCTTCGCGCTCTTTGCGAATCGCATAAACCACCTCAAAGCCCTCCTGCCATTTTTCAATCAAATCCAGGATCACTTCAGGCGGATCTTGCAGGTCCGCATCAATAATAATCACAGCGCTGCCGCGGCTGTAGTCCAGGCCTGCGGTTACGGCAAGTTGGTGACCAAAATTGCGAGCAAAAATGACCGGGCGCACACGTGCATCGCTGTGGGCCAGGCTGCGGATAAAATCAGACGAGCCATCTTTGGAGCCGTCGTCCACCAGGATCAACTCCCAGGGTTTTCCGGTTTTCTCCATTACGGCTTTAATGCGGGGAAACAGAGCAGGCAGGGATTCTATTTCGTTAAAGACGGGTGCAATGATTGAAAAGGTTGGCGTGTCCATAATACCTCGGATGTAATTTCGCGGTTTAACATGTTACCACGAATGGATAAGCCGACAAGGGGAGATGAAACCCAAAAACAGCCCTTTGCAAGGGTGAAATTTGCCCGGCTGCTATTGAAATAGCAGCCCATCCAACAAACCCGATAGGGCAGAAAGTTCGGGAGGAATCACCGGCGCCTGGGAGACAGACTGGGCAGCCGCCCGAACATCTTTTAATCCAGAACCGGTATTGAGAACCAAAACTGTATCCCCTGGCCCCAGCAGACCCAACCGGGCAGCCTCTTCCATCCCGGCAAAGGCAGCCGCCCCAGCTGGCTCGGCAAAAACACCGATCCTCCCCAACCGGGGAATCGCCTGTAAAATTTGTTCATCCGACACCGTTAAATAAGCCCCACCGGTGTGGAACGCAGCGCGAACTGCCCGAACCCCATCAGCTGGCAAATCTACTGAAATACTGTCGGCAAGTGTGTGGGCAGACACCGGCAATATCGTCTCGCTGCGCTGCCGAAATGCGTTCGCAATTGCAGCAGAACCGTCAGCCTGCACCCCAAAAATGCGGGGAGCCTGCTCAATCCACCCCAGGGCGAGCAAATCCCGGAAGCCTTTATGGATTCCAGCAATAATATTGCCATCGCCGACTGACACAAAAATGGCGGTTTGCTGGTTTATTGGCAGCCCTTGGCGAACAAAATATTCCCAAATCTCAAAAGCGGCCGTCTTCTTGCCTTCTGCTGTGAAGGGGTTATAAGCAGTATTCCGGCAGTACCAGCCAAACTGCTGGGATGCTTGAAGGGCAAGGCCCACTGCATCGTCATAACTACCTTCAACCAAAAAAACCCTGGCACCAAAAACCAACAGCTGGGCAATTTTGGCCGGCGGCGCGCTTTTTGGCGCAAATATCACCACCGGATGCCCAACCGCAGCTCCCATACCAGCCAGGGCAGCACCTGCATTGCCGGTTGAAGCCGTCACAATCACACTTTGCGCACCGCCAGGCCCAACCAGAGATTCTCTGGCGTGCGCCACAACCAGGGCACTGGCGCGGTCCTTGAACGATGCCGTTGGGTTAGGGCTTTCGTCCTTCACCCATAAGTTCCGAAAACCATAGTGGGCTGCCAGCTCCGGCAAGTTATACACCGGAGTGTTCCCAACCCTGCGCAGGGGTGTACCCCACGCGCCGGGATCACCAACGGGCAGCAAAGGCAGATAGCGCCACATGGATGGTTCGTTGGAGGCAGGGAACCTGGCCGGGTGAAGTTTTTTTTGCAACGCGGGCACATCGAGAACCACATCCAACACCCCTCCATCGTGGGGGCAAAGGTACATCCGCGGGTTAAGGTCGAATTCGCTCCCGCAAAGAGAACAGCGAAAACCAGGAAAATTGAACCGGTTCATATCAGTCTTGCTCAAAAGGTACACCCAGGCCAGCAGGCGGTGAGGAACGCAGGGCGCGTAAAACCCGCTCGAATGTATGGCGAGCTGATGGCGGCAGACCCGCCAAAGCCCGTCCAACCCATTCTGCATTGCCAATGTTCACAAACAGCAAGGTTAAAATCATCAACGGAAACGGGGCCACTTGCAAAACCTGCGAAGGAATTCCGGGCAAATTGGGCTGTAAAACCAACCCCAACCACTGCAGCAATGCGAAAAGGTACGCCCCAAAAGCCGCCCGGATCGGATTCCATCCGCCAAAAATGGTGATTGCCAGTGCAATCCAGCCAATGCCATCCAATCCTGAGATGGTGCCTTTCCAACCCGCTTTTACGCTGAGGGAATAAACAGGGCCTGCCAACCCGATTAACGCCCCCCCCATTACCGTGTATACATAGCGCATGAGGTTCACATTGGCTCCCCGGACAAAAGCAGCTGCAGGTTTTTCACCAATCCCCCGCAGCATCAACCCAGGCCGGGTCTGGTAAACCCAAACCCAGGCAGCGGCAATCACCAAAAAACTCAGGTAAGTCATCAAATCGTGGTTGAAGAGCAAAGGCCCAATCCAGGGGATTTCCGCCAGCCCAGGCAGCGGCCAGGAAGGCACGCGTGGGCCGGGCAGGCCCATATATGCATTGCCAAGAAAATAGGCCAGGTCACGGCAAAGCAAGGCAAGCACAAAGCCAACCGCAACCTGGGAAAGGCGCAGCGTAATCGAAGCAAAAGCAACCACCAGCGCCACCAGGGCACCAATGGCCATCCCGGCAAGAAAGCCCCATAACAGGCTGTCGGTCTCAACCGCCACCACAAAACCGCCCATTGCGGTCAGCAGAATGGTGCCGTTCATCGAAAGGTTAATCACCCCGGCCCGTTCAGAGAGGGTTTCACCAATAACGGCAAAAATCACCGGCGCAGCCGATGCCAGTACGCCAGCCAACCCAATTATCAAAGCATTTCCATCCATCCTGACTCCTCATCCATCACTCTTTGGATTTCTTGAATAATCGCTGGCGAATGCCCTGCACAAGCAGAACCGATAGAACCAAAAACCCCTGCAGCACCCCCGCAAGGGAAGAATCCAGCTTTAAGACAATGGGCAGTTGAATTGACCCAATATTCAAAGCAGCAAAAAACAAAGCCACAAAGGCCGCGCCAACAGCCTGGTAATTGGACAGCATCGCCACCAGCAGCCCAAGGTACCCATAGCCGCTCGAAATGGAAGGGATCAGCCGGTGATACACCATGGTAACCTGCATTGCCCCGGCTAACCCGGCAAAAAATCCACATAATGCAAAAGACAGCAGCATATACTGCCAGGTGGGAATGCCCAGCAAATGGGCAGCGTGCATATTTTTGCCCACTGCTTTGAGGCGCAACCCAAAATAAGTTCCCTGGAGCAGGATAAATACCACCGCAATCGAAAAAATTGCCAACCATAAAGCCACCGGACTCAGCCGCGAGCCTTCATAAGTTGAAAGCCAGAGCGACTCCGAAAAAGGCACTGTGCCGCTCATCGAAGCAACCCCAGGCCGTTTCCACGGTCCAAAGATCAGCCATAGTGAAATGGAGGTAGCCACAAAATTTAACCCCAGGCCGCCAAAAATTTCATTCACCCCACCAAAGGTTTTCAACACCCCGGCAAGCAAAGCCCACAATCCTCCTCCCAACATCCCCGACAGAATGGCAATGGCAATGGCCAGGCCGGGAGAAAAATCCGTACCCTCAAAGATGCGCAGCGCCCAGGTTGTGAAAATTGCCCCTAAAACCACCTGGCCTTCCACGCCAATATTCCATAAACCCGTTGAAAAGGTAATTAATAAGCCGCATGTGACCAAAACCAGCGGCACCCAGGCAATCAACACATCATTGAATTTTCCCAATGAACCCAAAGAACCCCGGATGATGTTTTGGAACGCCTGGAGTGGTGGGGCATCACTCACCAGCAACACCACGCTGGTGAGGATCAACGCCAGGGAAACCGCACCCACCATCCAAACCAGGTTGATCCAAAACCTCTGATTCTTAAGCAATGCCACAAACCCATTGTAAACGCTGCGCCAAATCCCATTTAGCAAAAGATTTTGAAGAAACTCACGCATTATGCACCTCCCCGGTTTTGGAAGGACGGGCATGCCCGGCGAATGAGTCTTCAGCCTCTTGAGGCAGTTGGTCCCACCCCTTTCCACCAATCAGCTGGCCCAACTGCTCCACACTCAAAGATTCAGCCGCCAACGGCGGTGTAACCTTGCCTGCAAAAAACACCAACACCCGGTCACTGTAGCGGAGAATTTCATCCAAATCTGAAGATATAAAAACAATGGAAGAACCCTGGCGGCAGCGATCCTTCAATTTGCTCCAAATGTACATCGTAGATTCAATATCCAACCCTCGGGTTGGGTGCTCAAGCAAAATCAGTGCAAGGGGGGTGCGCAGCAGTGCCAATAAGGCCCGTTGTTGATTTCCGCCAGAAAGAGATTCAATCACACTGCCTGGAGCGCCTTTAATGTTATAAGACCGGATTCGTTCCTGAGCCAACTGGATCGCCTCACCTCGGTCAATAAAGATGCCCTTCAAACCTTTATTGGGGGGCGGTTCGGCAAGGGTGAAATGGTCGCTCAGATTTAACCCCGGTATCAGTCCTTCTTCAAGACGTGCAGCAGGCAGGTAGGCAGTCCCCAGGCTTTTGTAAGCAAGGTGATTTTTGGTGGTAATATCCCTGCCGCACAACCGTAAATGACCCCCCGTCGGGCGCCGTAAGCCGGCGCATGCTTGCAAAAACTGCTGCTGCCCGGAGCCCTCCATACCTGCCAGGCCAATGATTTCTCCAGCACGAACCTCAAAGGAACCAACCCTGATTTCCAGCCGGGTATCCTCAATTTCCAGGGAATCAAGGGCTAAAACCGGGTTTCCCGGTGGGACTTCATCTCGCCCCCCAAAAGACACTGGCTTGCCAAACATCATACTGACCAATTCATAAGTAGAAAAAGGCGGTTTGGCCTCCCCAACCAGCTGGCCCTGGCGCAGAACCGCAGCCTGGTGGCAAATCCATTCAACATCTTCCAGCTTGTGGGAAACAAAAATGACCGTTTTCCCTTCTCCGGCAAGCTGCTGCAGTGTGGCAAATAAACGCTCTTTTTGCATGGCGCTGATGCCGGTAGTGGGTTCATCCAAAATCAAAACCCTGGCCCCCAACCAAAGCAGGCGCAAAATTTCTAGCTGTTGGCGTTCGCCCACGGTAAGCGAATCCACATAGGCATCCGGGTTCAGAGAAAATCCGTAAAGACCGGCAATCGCCACAAATTCCTGACGAACGCGGCGCCACTGTGGAAACATTCTCCCATGCTGGCCGATCACAAAGTTTTCAACCAGCTTCATGGGAGGGAAATCAAGCGGGTCTTGATGAAGCATCCCAACGCCATGATGAATGGCTTGAGCCGGAGTCTGAATTTTGACCCGCTTGCCATCTAACAAAATTTCTCCCTGGTCAGCCTGCTGGTAGCCAGAAAGAATTTTCATCAAAGTGCTTTTTCCCGCGCCATTTTCCCCTAAAATCCCCTGGATGGTTCCAGCGGGAACTGCCAGGCTGATATTTTCATTTGCATGCACAGGGCCAAAATACTTGTAGATATTCCGCAGTTCAACTTGCATGAGCTACCCTATTCCATCATTTCTACACATTTTTCCTGCCCCTGGAAAAGACCAGGAGAAGCATCATTTGGCCAATTTACTCCCCCTTGAAAACCAAAACATCACCCGCCCAGAGGTTTCTCGGGCTGTGATCCAAAGAGATGTGTGCTGGCAGCCAAATGGCTGCCAGCACACATGGATAATTGGTATTGGAACTAGTTGTCCGAAACGCTTTGGCCTTCCATGCCATCCAGCAGTTGAGGCAGATACCAGACTTCCTGGTCGGTCGCCACTTTGCCGGCGGCAAGATATTCGGTTCCATCTTGCAGGACAATCGGGCCAGTCCAAAGGTTCAATCCACCAGCAAGTTCAGCGATGAAAGCATCCACTTTTTGTGCGGCATCTGCACTCAACGCATCACCCTTGGCAAAGCCAATTGCGCTGGTATCGTGGTTGTTGATGTCACTCCAATTGGGGCTGTTCCAAACCCAAAACGGAGAGAAGTTGCCGGAACGAGCATCTTGAACCACTTTAAGGTAATCGGGACCCCAGTTAAAGAACGGCACGCCCAGGCAAACGGAGGGCGCTTCAGAACAAGATCCAATGAAGTCATAAGGAATGGCGAAAACTTTCTTGCCCGCATCGGAAGCCTTCTTGGCCTCGGTCACGGCTTCAGTGGTATCAATGCCAGAAATAACGACATCGAACCCGGTGTTAAAAAATTCGTTGACAACCTGGGTTGGGTCTGAAGTGACGCCAGGAATATTGAACCAGAAGCCAATCCAGGTCACTTTGAAACTGAGGTCATCCGCCGAATTGCCCAAAACCTCTTCCCAGCAGTACTGAGCGCCGAGGAAGGCCGATGCCGCCAGGCGGCGAGTTTCGTCATTGATCAACGGGCCAAGGTAACCAATTTGACCGGTTTCGGTGGTCAGGGCAGCAGCACAGCCAGCGATCATCTTGCCATACTCCATACGCCCCATAATGTTGGCCATATTGGGCAAACCTTTGTAGTCTCTGCCACCCTGCCAGGCTGAATCGCCAGAGGCGTGAACAACAGGAATTGTGGGATTGTTGCGAGCAAATTCAATCGCGCTATCTTTCATATCATCCGAGTTGAAGATCACCAGTTTTGCACCCTGGGCGACCAGTTCCTCAGCAAGCTGCGCAGGTGTGGTGCCCGCGCGGTCTGCCGGGTTAACCTTGTCCAGATAGATCATTCTGGTACCAGGCAGTTTTTCTTCCACATACAGCCCGGCTTCGTGGTGCGCCTGGCTCCATCCGCGATCATTGTATGGACCCACTAGGAGCATACCAAAAACAAATTCTTCCTGGGTTTCCTGGGTGGGTTCGGCTTCGTCCGATTGGCAGCCTGCCAACGCCAGGCCAGAAACCACCAAAATCATGATGATAATCCAAAGAGTTTTACGCATTTTTTTGATCCTCCAAACATAAAAGTTTCGCCGGCTTTTTCTCGCAAAGCCCGCATATTAATCTAATTTTAACACACACTACCAAAGCAGGCATGGTTTTTAATCTGGCACAATCCAGGTCCCAGTCTCACCTCGCAGTGCCCGCCCGATGTTTTCGGGATTGGTGATTAACGCCTGCTTGCCGCCTGCCTCCAGGTACCAGATGATCGCCTGGATTTTCGGGGCCATGGAACCTTTGGCAAAATGAGTCCCCTCTTTCAGGTATTGCCTGGCTTCACTGAGCGTCATCCGGTTCACCCAACGCTGGTCGGGCTTACCGAAGTTTAAAGCGACTTTTTCCACCGCGGTTGAAATGACAAACAAATCGGCTTTCAACTCACGTGCCAGCAGGCTGCTGGCGAAATCCTTATCAATCACCGCAGCAACCCCGCGATATTCACCCCCGCCGAAATCTGCCACGGGGATACCACCGCCACCAACCGTAATCACCACAATGCCAGCATCAACCAGGGTTTCAATGGTTTCCAATTCCACAATTTCTTGGGGTTGAGGAGATGCAACCACCCGCCGCCATCCGCGCCCGGCATCTTCAACCACATTCCAACCCATCTCGTTCTTACGACGTTCAGCTTCTTCAGCGGTCATAAAGCTGCCGATAGGCTTGGTGGGGTTGGAAAACGCCGGGTCAGTACGGTCTACCAGGGTTTGGGTAATTACGGTCACTACCTTTTTCTTGATGCCGCGCATATATAAAATGTTCTGCAAGTTTTGCTGGAGGGCATAGCCAATGGCCCCCTGGCTGTCTGCGCCGCACACATCCAGCGGCAGTTCGTGCATGCCCTCTTGTTTTGCGGCAATCTCAGAACGACGTAAAATGAAACCTACTTGAGGACCATTGCCATGCCCAACTGCAACCTCCCAACCTGCCTCAATCAGGTTAGCAATGTGCAAGCAGGTTTCTTTGGCTGCCTGGTACTGGTCTTCAATCGAATGGTGCTTCTCATCCTTGATCAGAGAATTACCGCCGATAGCGATGACTGCGATTTTCTTTTCCATGTTCATACCCTGGTTCGCCTCGCTGCGCTAGCGCATGGTCAGCGCCATGACCGCTTTTTGGGCATGCAGGCGATTTTCGGCTTCGTCATACACCACCGAGTGCGGGCCATCAATCACGCCATCGGTCACCTCCAAACCCCTGTCGGCGGGCAGGCAGTGCATGTAAATGCTGTCTTCTTTCGTCAGGGCCATGCGGCGTTCGTCCGTAATCCACGAGCGATATTTTTCAATCAGGGCCTTGCCTTCGTCCTTGGCGGTGGTGGTGACCAATGGACCCCAGGATTTGGGGTAAACCACATCGGCGTCCTTAAATGCCTCATCCATGTCATCGGTAACCTCAAAACCCACATGGTATTTGCGGGCATTTTCACGGGCCTGGTCCATAATTTCGGGCATCAATTTGAACTCAGGCGGGTGGGCAAGAACAACATCGCACCCAAAGCGAGTCATTTGCAAGATGAGGGATTGGGGTACAGAGATGGGTTTGCTGTACGATGCCGCATAAGCCCATGAAACCACCACTTTTTTGCGGCGCAAATCGCGGCCTTTCTTTTCGATAATGGTCATTAAATCAGCCAGGCACTGAAAGGGGTGATAGACATCACACTGCATATTCAAGATCGGCACACGCGAGTGCAAGGCCACTTCGTTAATATATTGGTTGCCAAACTGCCAGTCACATTGACGAATGGCAATACCATCAAAATAGCGACCAAAAATCTGGCCAATTTCTTTTGCAGTATCACCATGCGAAATTTGGGTGGTTTCTGAATCAATAAACGCCGCATGGCCGCCCAGCTGGGCCATACCGGCCTCAAAAGAACCCCGCGTGCGAGTGCTGGTGAAAAAGAACAGCATGGCCAGGGTTTTGTCGCGCAGCAGTGCGTGGGGTTCTCCCAGGGCTCGTTTTCGCTTCAAATCCCAGGCGACATCCAGCACGGTTTCAACTTCCTCTTTGCTGAAATCTAAATCACCAATAAAATCGCGGCCTCTAAAGTTGGTTTGCATGGTTTTTCTCCTGAAAAGGTGACGGTGATAAATGATTGGTTAAAATTGGGTTACTGCAAAATCAAGGCAGGCAGCACTGCATAAAATTCGGTTGCTTTAACAACATCATCCAGAGAAACTGAATCCTGGGTGGTGTGGGCGGTGACTTCATCGCCGGGGCCAAAACCAATCGAGGGAATCCCGGCTTTGCCAGCCCAGTAAATGCCATTGGTGCTGAAATTCCATTTCCCGGAGGACATGGCCGGCAGACCAATTAACTGGCGGGCTTCCTGACCGGCTGCAACCAGAGGATGGTCTTCTTCGTAAGCCCAGGCCGGGAAATACTTGTCCACCGGGAAAACAAACCCGGTATACGAGGGCTCATCGTAAAACAGCTCTTCCACAGTGATGGCGTCGCGATGTTCAGGGGGAATTAACGCCCGCACCTGCTCCACGGCAGCATCCTTTGATTCGCCAAAAGTCAGGCGGCGGTCAATAAAAATGGTGGCTTCATCGGGCACAGCGTTAATGCTGGGGGTCTTCACCTGCATATCGCTCACGGTAATTTTGCCATGCCCCAGAAAAGGGTGGTCGCCCAGGTGAGGTTCCAAATCTCGAATCCCGGCAATTATGGGAAGCAGCTTATAAATCGCATTGTCTCCCAGGTGATTGCTGGCAGCATGGGCGCTGCGCCCCTTGGACACAACCTTCATCTCCACCCGGCCCTTGTGACCTCGGTAAACCTGCATGCGGGTAGGTTCGCCTATCACCACAAAATCAGGACGAACTTTAGGGTCTACCTCCACAAAAGTGTTTGGTGCAATGCCATCGCACCATTCTTCCATGTTGCCAAAGTAATAGGCTGTCCAGCCTTCCAGTAAACCCAGGTCACGAGCAGTGGCCAGGCCATAAATCATGCCAGGGGTGCTGCCCTTTTCGTCACAGGCACCGCGAGCATAAAGAATGCCATCTTCAACTTTGCCTTCAAATGGGTCCCACTCCCAGGCAGCCGGGTCGCCAACCCCCACTGTGTCAATGTGCGAATCGTAAACCAGGACGCGCGGGCCGCTGCCGATCCGGCCTAAGATGTTGCCCATTTTGTCAAAGCGCACTTCATCAAAACCCAACTTGCGCATTTCCACCCCAACCCGCTCACCCACTTCTCCTAGCTGGGAATCCATGCTGGGAATGGCCACGATTTCGCGCAAAAAACGGATAATGTCCTCGCGGCTGGTTTTCACCCGGGCCTGGATTTGCGTGATATCCAAAGATTGTTTCATAAGTCTCCAAATGGTTCAAAATAATGGTTATTCAAGGACAGGAATAAAATCGAACTTGGTTACATCCACCAGGCCCAGGTCGGATATGCGCAGTTCGGGGATGACCACCAGCGCCAGCAAACTGAGCTGCATATTGGCGTTGTTTAAATCACACCCACAAGAACGCAGCCCATCCAAAATGGTTCCGGCTTTTTGAGCGACGATTTCCGCAGGCTCATCCGACATCAACCCGGCAATCGGCATTTCAACCAGGCCAGTAACCCGGCCATTCTCAACCACCACCTGCCCGCCGCCCACCCGGCGCAGTTCGTTGGCTGCCTGGGCCATGCAGGCGTCATCGGTCCCCACAACGATCATGTGGTGACTGTCGTGGGCTACAGAAGTGGCCACTGCACAGGGTTTATTCAGACGAAAACCATGCACGAGGCCTACTTTTACATCCCCGGTTGCCTTGTGGCGTTCGACCAGGGCAATTTTTGCAAGGTCGCGCGAGAATTCGGCATTGACTTCACCGCTCGAGGCAGCCGTGACTGGCATGCGCAGGTGACGGGTGGGCGCCTGGTTCTCAATCACACCAATGACATTGGCCGTGTATGCATGATCAGGCTGTGGTGCAGCCAGCCTGAAATCCCCTGGCTGAAGGTCCCGCGCCATTTTGATGGTGTTCTTGACCCAATTTGGGTAGGGATAAGGCGGCATCGAAAACAGAAACTTACCATCCTGTGCGATAAGCTGGCCGCGCCCGAACACCATGCTGGGGCTAAACTCAACCAGGTTGGGCACAATCAGAATGTCCGCATACCTCCCAGGGGCAATCTGGCCTATATCCCTTGCCAGACCAAAGTGTTCGGCAGTATTCAGGGTGGCCATTTGAATCGCGGTGATCGGGGGCAGCCCCTGGGCAATGGCGTGGCGAACCACCCGGTCCATATGCCCATCGTTAACCAGCGTACCGCAGTGGGAATCATCGGTACACAGGATGAAATGGCGGGGGTCGAGACCCAGTTCGGTGACCGCCTTAACCTGGGTGGCCACATCGTGCCAGGCGGAACCCAGGCGAAGCATGGCCTTCATGCCCTGGCGCACCCGGGCAACGGCATCCTCCACGCGAGTGCCTTCGTGGTCGTCTTCAGGCCCACCTGCCACATACCCGTGGAAAGGCAGCCCCAAATCCACCGAGGCATAATGTCCGCCAACAACTTTACCAGCCTCTCGGGTGTTGGCCATCTCAGCATGCATTTTCTCATCCCCCATGAATACACCGGGGAAATTCATCATCTCTCCCAAACCAATGATGCGATTCCACCCCATGGCTTCCGCGACTTCATCGGGTCCAACCGATGCACCCGGGGTTTCAAGGCCCGGTGCGGAAGGGACGCAGGAAGGCATCTGCACCCAAACATGGATGGGCATTGCCGCGGCTTCTTCTGCCATCAGCCAGACCCCTGGCAGCCCAAACACATTGGCAATTTCGTGGGGGTCAATAAACATGCCTGTGGTCCCACGCGGCGCGACCGCCCGGACAAATTGGCTGACTGTCAGCATGCCCGATTCTACATGCATATGCCCATCTAAAAGCCCCGGTACCAGGTAATGTCCTTCAGCATCTACCACACGCGTGGCCGGGCCAATGGTGTGCGACGCATCCGGGCCAACGTAAGCGATTCGCCCGCCGATGATGGCAATATCGGTGGCCGGAATGATTTCACCGGATTGGACACACACCCAACGCCCATTTCGAATGACCAAGTCGGCAGGGATTCGCCCCATGGCCACCTCCACCAGAGGACGGCGGTCTGTAGAATTGGTTTGCATAGTCATCACATCCTCCTCAACACAGATGGCTACAACAGCCTTTGGAGCGCAGCCAGTAACAATGTGACATTCTCGCGCCGGGAACTGTGCCCCATCAGACCGATTCTCCAGATTTTTCCGGCAAACGGACCTAACCCACCAGAAATTTCAATGTTGTAATCGGACATCAACGCTTTGCGAATTTCCAGTTCCTGAATCCCCTCAGGGACATACACGGTTGTCAGCGCCGGGTTGCGATATGCCAAAGGCACAACCAACCGCAGCCCAAGTGATTCCAACCCATCCCAGAGCAGTTCTGCGTTTTGCCGGTGACGGGCAAGCTGGTTTTCCAGGCCTTCTTCCAACACAAGGCGCAGCGATTCGCGCAGCGCATAGTTCAAATTAATTGGCGCAGTATGGTGATACACCCGGCTGACTGCGCCCCAATAGCTATCCAACTGGTTTAGGTCAAGGTACCAGCAGGTGGTTTTGGTTTTGCGCCCCTGAACGGCTGCTAAAGCCCGAGGGCTTAAGGTAATTGGCGCCAGACCAGGGGGCATTGACAGGCATTTTTGAGAACCAGAGTAAACCACATCAATCCCCCATGCCTCGGTTTCCACGGGTGCACCCACCAAAGATGCCACCGTATCCAAAACCAAAAGGGCGCCATACTGGTGCGCAATGGCAGCAATTTCCTGGATGTATGGCTGTAAAACACCCGTGGAAGTTTCCCCATGAACGATTCCCAAAAATTTGTAGGTTTTCTTTTCAAAGGCGGCCCGAATGTCGTCTGGTGTAAAAACCTCTCCCCAGGGTTTCTCAATCACATCCACCTGGGCGCCGTACCGGCGAGCCATCTCAACCATGCGCAGCCCAAAATATCCCTTGACGGCGAATAAGGCCGGGTCGCCGGGCTCGATCAGGTTGGCTACCGCTGCTTCCATCCCGGCACTGCCCGTACCAGATACTGGCAATGTAAAGGGGTTTTGGGTTTTAAACACATAGCGCAGCAGCTTGCGCACGTCGTCCATGACCTGTTGGAACTGTACATCGAGGTGTCCAATGGTTGGAGCCAGCATCGCGGCCATAACGCGCGGGGGTACATTGCTGGGGCCAGGCCCTAACAGGGTACGAGCAGTGATATTTAAGTCTGTAAAATCAGCAGGTTGCAATGGAATACTCCTTTCTTATAACTGCCAGCTGTCGCCCCAGTGGGCAAGCAGCCGTTGGTAAGCCGGGTCGGCATACCGTTCAAGGGAAAAAGCCGGAGAATATCCGGGCAGTGCGCTTCCGGTGATGTGGTCAGCTAACACTTCAGCCAGCCCCAGGGCAGACATCACACCAAAACCGGAGAGCGCGCCGACAACATAAGCACCTTCTACTGGAAGAGGGCCAGCCAACGGGCGGTTTTCGCGAGTTTTGGTATAGTAGCCGCCATCCACATAGGGCCTGGGTAGGCGCTGGGTATAGGGGCTGAGCCCCGGAACCACCTGAGCCATGCCGCGCATGGTGATTTCCGGAAACAGATCGTCAAACGGGACGGGCAGAACCGGCTGCATCACCGGGGTGTGGTATTCCCACAGCATTAAGACCACCTGGCTGGCTCCATCGCCATCAGGCCTGGCGTGCACGCCAGATGGAAAAGGTTCCAACAGCCAATGGTCGTTAGGGTCGCTGGCAAAAACCTGGCGCTCTTCGTCCGACCACTGCAGGGTCTGGCGATCGCTCCAAATGAGCAGAGGTGCATTGCGGGGAACCGCACCCAGCGGGTCTTGAAACGAAACTTTTTGATGCCGTTCGTTAAAAACGGGCAGTTCCAGGCTAAGCATCGCTGCAACATCTTGCAAAAACGGGCCAGCTGCGTTTACAAACTTTGCAACGGGCACCACGCCGGTGTGCTGCAGTTCAACCGACTTCACCCGGCCATTTTGCACCCGGACTGCGGCAAGGTGATCTTGAACCAGGCGCACGCCTGCTGCCTGGGCCTGGGCCAACAAATAAGCCCCAAGCTGTTGGGCGCTCAGCCAACCCGCTCGCCGGACATGGAGCACAGCCTGTGTGGCGGGGTTAAGGTACCCAAAGTGTTTTTGAATCAGGGCGGGGTCGGTTACCAGGTCTGCGCCGGTCAGGGGTGAATGGTAGCCCTGGGATGTATGGGGCTCATAGGCTGGGCCGTTGGTTGAAAGACTGTTGTGTTCCCGCAATGGGCCGGCACCATATTCACTCGCCTGCCGGGCAGCGCCGCGCCAGGATTCAACCCGAGCCGGGGATGCAGTAGCAAATAAATACCCCCGGCGATTGAGGTTAAAGATGTTATTCGATTCCTCTGCCAGTTCTTCCAGCAAATCTATGCTGCGATTCATCATTTGAACCATCGCCGGGTCCGGTCCAGGCCACCAATTGCGGTAGGCCTCGGTTGATTTATCACTGGTCAGGCTGAGAGGCGGGCGTTCATCCACCAACCAGACATTCCTAATGCCCTTGCGAACCGCGAGATGATATGCCGCGGCAACGCCAGCAATTCCTGCGCCACAAATAAGCACATTCGCCTGGTTGTTGATCATAGGTTAATTTTATCTCAGGTTTTTATTTATGCGCAGCATAATGCGCCTGTAAACTGCGGTACTGCAGTTCATGCTGGCGCAAGGCGCGAATGCCTGAAACCGCTGCCGCAAAAGCCGATAGCGTGGTCAGCAAGGTGATGTTCATTTCAATCGCTGCAGCCCGGATTTCTGCACCATCGGCATGGGCATGGGACCCCAAGGGTGTGTTGACAATCAAAGAAATCGTGCCAGATTTGATCAAGTCCACCGTGTGGGGGCTGCCCTGGTGTTTTTTGTTTACAGGATGAACTGCAAGGCCTGCTTGTGAAAAAAAGCGAGCCGTGCCTGGTGTGGCAAAAATTTCAAAACCCAGGCGCTGCAAATCACGAGCCAGCCGCAGCGCCGCACCCTTGTCATAATCATTGACGCTGATCAAAACAGATCCACTGAGCGGCAGCGGTGTCCCGGCTGCGAGCTGCGATTTTGCAAAGGCATGACCAAAATGAGAGGCATGGCCCATCACTTCGCCTGTAGAGCGCATCTCTGGACCCAAACGGGCATCTGCGCCAGGCAGCTTGGCGAAAGGAAGAACCGCTTCTTTAACGAAAAAGCCATCAATTTTGGGTTCTTCCACAAAGCCGATTTCCGCCAGGCTGCGCCCGGCCATCACCTGGGCAGCAATTTGGGCCAGGGGCACCCCTGTGGCTTTGCTGGCAAACGGCACTGTGCGAGAAGCGCGCGGGTTGACTTCCAGAACATATACAATGTCATCTTTCAGCGCAAACTGGACGTTCATCAGCCCCTTGACCTGCAGGGCAAGGCCAAGCTGGCGAACATATTCGCGCATAATGCCCAGGTGGTATGCACTGACTTTGTAGGGTGGCAGTACACAGGCAGAGTCTCCAGAATGGACACCCGCCTCCTCAATGTGCTGCATGATTGCTCCCACAACCACCTGCTCCCCATCCGCCAGGGCGTCGAGGTCCACTTCATAGGCATCTTCCATGAAGCGGTCAATCAATACAGGTTGGCCTTCAGCTGCCTCCATGGCATTGTGGATGAACCGTTCCAATTGAGTTTCATCCCCCACTATAGCCATCGCACGGCCACCCAACACAAACGAGGGCCGCACCAACACCGGGTAACCAATCGACCGGGCAATCCGCCTGGCATCGTCCACGGATCGAGCAATGCCATTTTCGGGCTGCTGAATATCCAGCCGGCTAAGCAGGGCGGCAAAACGCTCGCGATCTTCCGAAAGCCAGATCGATTCCGGAGATGTACCCCAGATTGGCGCACCCGCCTGGGACAAACCCTCAGCCAGGTTAAGCGGGGTTTGCCCGCCAAACTGCACAATAACCCCTTGTGGCTGTTCCTGGTCTATGACGTTGAGAACATTCTCAAGGGTCAGGGGTTCAAAATACAGCCGGTCTGCCGTGTCGTAATCGGTGGAAACGGTTTCTGGATTGCAGTTGAGCATAATGGTTTCAAAACCCAGCTTTTGAAGAGAAAAAGCGGCCTGGCAGCAGCAATAATCAAACTCAATGCCCTGACCTATGCGATTGGGGCCACCCCCCAGGATGAGAACCTTGGGGCGCTGGGTTGGCCGGGCTTCGTTTTCCATTTCGTATGTGCTGTACAGGTAAGGCGTATGCGCTTCAAACTCGGCTGCGCAGGTATCCACCCGGAAAAAGACCGGCTGGACGCCAAGGTTTTTACGCAGCAAGCGCATTTCGCCTGCCGAGAACCCTGCGAGACGTTCCAGGTGGCTGTCTGCAAACCCCATGCGCTTCATCCGGCGCAGCAGCAAGGCGGCCTGTTCTGAAGAAGGGGAAAGCGTGGGAAAGACTCGGGAAAACTGCTGGCTTGCGTCTGCAATCTCTGATAGTTGAGCCAGGAACCAGGCATCGTAGCCTGTCAGTCTGGAGATCTCGTCCTGGTCGTGCCCATCCTGGACAGCCCTGTAAACTCGAAAAAGCCGGTCATGGGTGGGCAGCGCCAGGTCTGTCAAAGGGCCAGGTGGAACAGCCACCCGTCCTTTACCAGAGCCATCCAGGGCATCCACCCCAATCTCAAGAGACTGGACAGCTTTCTGCAGCGCTTCCGGAAAGGTGCGGCCCAGGGCCAGCACCTCCCCCACCGATTTCATCTGGGGACCTAAACGAGCATCTACACCGGGAAATTTCTCAAAAGCCCAGCGGGGAATTTTTACAACCACATAATCCAACGAGGGTTCAAACGAAGCCCGTGTTACCTGCGTGATATCGTTGGAAATTTCATCCAGGGTGTAGCCGCATGCCAGCAGGGCAGCAATTTTTGCAATGGGAAAGCCGGTGGCTTTGGATGCCAGTGCAGAAGAGCGCGACACACGGGGATTCATTTCAATGACCAACATGCGCCCATTGGCCGGGTTCAACGCGAACTGTACGTTTGCGCCCCCGGTTTCAACCCCAACTGCGCTCATAACCCGCCGGGCAAGGTCGCGCATTTGCTGGTATTCCCGGTCGGTTAGGGTTTGGGCTGGGGCAACCGTAATGCTGTCTCCCGTATGGACACCCATCGGGTCCAGGTTTTCAATGCTGCAAACGACCACAAAGTTATCTGCACCATCGCGCATCACTTCCAATTCAAACTCTTTCCAACCCAAAACGGACTCTTCTACCCAGGCCTGGCCAATGGGTGAAGCGGCAATGGCTTTTTCGATGGCGCCGGGCAGTTCAGCGGCACGATAAACCCAACTAGCCCCGGTGCCGCCCAGGGCAAAAGAAGCGCGCACCAACAGGGGGTAGCCAGTATGGTCGGCAATTTTTTGAGCCTGGGCAAGGTTGGCTGCCGGGCCACCCTCTGGAATGGGGATCCCGGCGTTGAGCATGGTTTCACGAAAAAGGTTCCGGTCTTCGGCGGCTCGAATGGAGTCCAACGTTGCACCAATCATGCGCACCCCATAGCGATCCAAAATGCCTGCTTCGGTCAGGTGCAGTGCCAGGTTGAGGGCGGTTTGCCCGCCCACCGTTGGCAAAAGCACGTCTGGCTTTTCCTGGCGAATGATGGCCTCCAGGGCATCCAGGCTGAGGGGTTCTACATAGGTTGCATCGGCAATGTCGGGGTCGGTCATAATTGTGGCCGGGTTGCTGTTCACCAGCACCACCCTATGGCCCAATTTGCGCAAGGCTTTTACAGCCTGGGTGCCGCTGTAATCAAACTCAGCCGCCTGGCCAATGACAATCGGACCAGAACCGGGAATCAGAATCGTGGAATTTTCAGGCAACCGATTGGCACTCATGCTTCACCCTCTTTTCTGCATATTTTGGAGCACCTGCTGCAAGAAGGCGTCAAACAATCCATGTGCGTCGTGTGGACCCGGTGCGGCTTCTGGATGGTACTGCACGCTGAAAACAGGTTTGCTGCGCATGCGCAGCCCTTCTACAGACTGGTCGTTCAGGCTGAGATGGGTGATTTCAACCTGGTCTGATGGCAGGCTTTCCGGCACTACCGTATAGTTGTGATTTTGGGCGGTGATAAAAACTTCACGGGTGGCCAGGTTTTGAACCGGGTGGTTACCCCCGTGGTGGCCAAATTTTAATTTCTGGGTTTCGCCGCCCAATGCCCGGCCAATCAGCTGGTGGCCCAGGCAAATTCCGAATATGGGAATCTCCTGGCGAATCAGTTCTTGAACTATTTCCACGGCATAAGGCAGCCCAGCAGGATCGCCGGGCCCATTGGAGAGCATTACGCCATCCGGTTTGAGGTTGAGCACATCTTGTGCCGGGGTATCGGCAGGTACTACCCAAATTTTCATTCCCTGGGCTGCCAGGTGGCGCAGAATATTGCGCTTGGCACCATAATCGTACAACACAATCCGTGGTGCATCCCTGGTTTCCAGCCGGGATGGTACCCAGGCACTGCCAGGGTCTCCATGCCAGAGATAAGGCTCAGGGCAGGTTACCTGGCGAACCATATCCATGCCTTCCAATCCCGGCCAGGCACGTGCCATTTCGACCAATTCCTGAGCGGGTGTATCTAAAGTAGAAAGGGCGGCTTTCATTGCACCCTGGTCGCGCAGCTTGCGGGTGAGAAAACGCGTATCCACATCACTGATGCCAGGAACCTGATATTCGTTCAGCCACTCCGAAAGGGGTTGGTTAGCGCGCCAGTTCGAAACCACCGGGCTGAGCGAGCGAACAACCACCCCTGAGACCTGAGGTTGGACAGACTCCAAATCCTCCAGGTTTACGCCAACATTGCCAATGTGAGACACCGTGAAAACAACCCCCTGCCCCCTGTAGGATGGGTCGGTGATAATTTCCTGGTAACCTGTCTGGCTTGTGTTAAATACCAGCTCGAAAACTGCCACCCCGCTTGCCCCAAACGGGGCTCCATCTACGATGGTGCCATCCTCTAAAGCCAGCCGGGCAATTTTTGAGTCCATAGGTTTAATGTTCACTTTATGGTTCTTTTTGGGTAACGGGCATAGATTTTAAGGCGATTGCCCCAAAAGCACAAGCAGGCAAGCAAAGGGCGCAGCCATTACAGCGGGTCTGGTCAATCATCGCTGGAGAATCCGGGTCTACCTTGATAATCGCCCTGACCTTACAGGCTTTACGGGCCAGGCATGGATCACACACCTGGCACAATTCCCAATCTACCTCAAGCCAAATCATTTTTCTCCATTCACCAAACGCCGGGCGGCTTTGTTATGCCGGGCTGCCAGGTCCAGGGCGTCTACGGTCACAAGCTCGCCCTGTTCGACCACAACCTCGCCGCCTACGATATTGTAATCGACTTTTGTCGTGTTACAAAAAGCCAGGGCCGCTACCGGGTCGTGAAGCGCACCAGCATACTCCAAACGGTTCATGTTGATGGCAATGAAATCGGCACATTTGCCCGGCTCAAGAGAGCCAATATCTTCCCGACCCAAAACTCTGGCACCACCCTGAGTCGCCAGGTACAGCGCCTGTCGAGCACTCATCAAAGGAGGTGCTTCCTCCCCAGATAATGAAGCACCCCGCAAACCCGCATCCAACCGGGCAAGCAGCATGGCCTGGCGGGCCTCGGCCAACATGTGCGAACTATCATTACTGGCGGAACCATCCACACCCAGGCCAACCTTAACCCCGGCTTTCATCATCTTGAGCACAGGGGCAATTCCTGAAGCCAGGCGCATATTCGAAGAAGGACAGTGGGCCACCCCACAGCCTGTGCGAGCATACATACCCATTTCCGCATCGTTTACATGAACGGAATGGGCAAACCAGACATCCGGCCCAATCCAGCCTAAATCTACCATCAAACCAACCGGGCGAAAACCAAACGTTTGCTGGCAAAACAGCTCTTCATCCTGCGTTTCGGCAAGGTGGGTGTGCAGATGAACGCCATACTGACGGGCAAGCATGGCACTCTGGCGCATCAGGTCTGGGGTTACGCTAAAGGGAGAGCAGGGTGCAAGAACAATTTGTGTAAAAGAACCGGGCTCCGGGTCGTGGTAGGTTTCGATCAGTCGCTGAGATTCTTTTAAGATCCGCTCTTCCGTTTCGACAACGGAATCGGGTGGCAATCCCCCCTGGCTTTCACCCAGGCTCATCGATCCCCGGGACGCATGCAGGCGCAGGCCAACTTCGTAGGCGGCTTCAATTTCATCGTCCAGCCGGGCTCCATTGGGGTACAGGTATAAATGATCGGACGCGGTGGTGCAGCCAGATAAGGCAAGCTCGCTCAGGGCGGTCAGGGTCGAGATTTTAATATCCGCCGGAGTAAGCCTGGCCCAAATCGGGTACAGGGTTTTTAACCAATTGAACAGGTTGGCATTTTGCGCAGGAACCACCGCCCGAGTGAGGGTCTGATAAAAGTGGTGGTGAGTATTTACCAGGCCAGGGAGGACAACATGGTCTTTCAAATTGAGGATTTCATCGGCTTTTTTAGGCAGTTCGGAGGTTGGGCCAACCTTGCGGATAAATCCATCTTCAATGAACATGCCCCCATTGGAGATTTCCCGGCTTTCGGAGTCCATGGTAACCAGTACAGTTGCATTCTTTACCAGAAGTGTGGTCATATTCCTCTCTTTCCAGGTAAACACCCAGGCCGCCCGGAAAACAAATCCAGGCAGCCCGGAGATTGAATATTTTTTAGCGGCTCAACCCCACCCCAAGGACGGGTGAATTAGCATTCCGGGGTGGATAAGCAGCAGCCCAAAGGGTAATAAGCCAGGCGCAGCAGGCACAACCCTTATTTTGCATCCGCAATTTCAGCGGCTCGCAAGGTGTTTTGGAGCAGCATGGCAATGGTCATGGGGCCTACCCCACCTGGCACCGGGGTGATTGCCCCGGCAACCTTAACCGCCTCATCAAAAGCCACGTCGCCCACCAGGCGAGATCCGCTTTTCTTGGTCGGGTCATCAATGCGATTAACACCCACATCAATCACAATCGCGCCTGGTTTCACCCAGTCGCCCCGAACCATTTCCGGGCGGCCCACGGCGGCAATCAGAATATCGGCCGAGCGCACAATGCCGGGTAAGTCTTTGGAGCGGGAATGACAGATGGTCACCGTGGCATCGCGTTTCACCAGCAGCAAGGCCGCAGGCATGCCCACGATGTTCGAACGGCCCAACACAACCGCATTGGCACCAGCAATCTTCACGCCCATCTTCTCTAAAAGGACCATACAGCCATAGGGAGTGCAGGGAACAAAAAGCGGGTCGCGGCCTTTTTGCGCCAGGCGTCCAATGTTGAGCGGGTGAAATCCATCTACATCCTTTTCAATCGAAATGGTGTTAAGTACTTTTTCATCGTCCAGCTGCCCCGGCAGGGGCAGTTGAACCAGGATGCCATTAAAGCGCGGGTCGGCGTTCAGTTCGGCAACCAATCCCTCCACCTCCGCCTGGCTGGCGTCTTTGGACATCCGAATGGTCTCAGAAAAGAAGCCCACTTCATCACAGGCTTTGCGCTTCATCCGGACGTAGACCTCAGAAGCCGGGTTATCTCCGACCAAGACTGCGGCAAGGCCTGGGCGGGACAGATTCTTTGCCAACCGGGCATCAACAGCCTGTTTTAGCTCCAGTTGAATCTCGTTTGCAATTGCTTTACCATCAATTAGGGTTGCTTCGTTAGACATCGTTCACTCCGTTAGATATTGTGGCCCGCCAGGGAAAACCTGCCAGGGATAAGAAAGAGCCTGCCCCTCCTGTAGAGGCATGTGAGAAAGACTTCACAAACCAATTATTACAGAAAGTTGGTTTAAATACAATGGAATTTATCCCAAAAATTTCGGGGCAAATGTCCTGTTTGGAATGCAGTTATGGATTGGAAAGCGGGCGCCAGGCCGGGTCGAAATCGTAGGCTTCAGAGGTTGTCAGCTGCACGGGATTCTGCCCGTTTGACTGCATGAGATAGATATCATGGTTCAACCCATCTGGCCAGGCTTCAAATAACAGCCATTTACCATCGGGCGAAAAACGTGCATTCCGGCGTGGAACCTGGTCTTCTGCAATCCGAATCACATTGGCGTCACCGGTTGCCAGGGATGTGACCACAATTTTAGGCAAGGTGGAGTTTTCTTCCCGCAAGGTATAAACCACCGAAAGACCATCCGGGGAGAGGTGGGGGTGGTTGGCGCGGTTGTTGGGCCCTGAAGTGTGGCGTGTCGGTTCACTGCCATCCGCGTTCATGAGCCAAACCATAAAGGGTCCAGACCGGGCCGAAATAAAGACGATTTGCGAACCGTCCAGGCTCCAATCGCCTTGCAGGTTGCGGAAACCTTCCTGGGGAAGGCGGGTTACGCTGAAATCCTCCAGGTTCATGACGAACAGTTCCGCCCGGACATTCCGAAAAGAGGTGAACAAAATTTGCCTGCCATCGGGCGACCAGGCTGGGTCAAAATCCCCGGCAACGGAAGCAGGCAGCGGGGTGAGGTTGGTTCCATCGGCATCTATGATATACATGCCCGTGTTTTGGTACTCATCCCGCTCCGTATCACAAGGCGAAATGAAAACCAGGCGAGCGCCATCGGGCGACCAGTTTGGCTGGCACGCACCCCTGGGCAAATTGGTCACCTGCTGCAAATTCGACCCGTCAACATTCATCAGGAAGATCTGGGGCAGTCCAGCCGCATTAGAAGCAAAGGCCAGCTGCTGGGAACCGCCCCCAAAAGGCGTGGGCAGCGGGGTTTTGGTTGGGGTTGGGGTGGGTTCGGGCGTGTTGGTTGGTGTTGGCGTGGGCTCTGGTGTGGCGGTTGCAGTTGGGGCAGGGGTAAAGGTGGCTGATGGTTCGGGCAGTGGCGTGGCCGTTGGTGGCGGGCTGGTTTGGGTTGGTGTCAGGGTAGCCGTTGCAGAAACTGAAGGCGCATAGAAATACGAAAGCGCGTCCATCGTTTGTTCGGGAAAGAAGAAATAAAATCCGGCGCCGCTGCCTATGACCATAAAAAGCAGCAAAAAAGCAGAGAACAACCGGGCTCGTTTGCGGCGGGTTCGTCTGCGCGGCGGCGATTCAAAAAAGGCGTCATTATCTACCTGGTTAAGGGTAAAGATCGGCTCCACAGGCTGGGCAGGGCCAGCCCCAGCAGCAGGCTTGGCGAGGATTTCAGCCTGCGCATCGTCTTCTTCTTCATCCAAGTCAAGCATAGGAGGCGGGGGTAGTGTAATTTCATTGGAGCGGGTTACCGTTGAGCCGCCTGCCTTAATGAGCGCTTTTTTAAATTCTTCTGCAGTCTGGTAGCGATCATCGGGTTGGACGCTTAATGATTTTTCAATTGTTCCGGCCAGGCGCCGAGAAACTTTTGGGTTTCGTTTGCGAACAGGAGTCAGGTCAACTTGGTTCATTGCCCGGGCAAGACCATCCTCTGGCAGCACACCCGTAATGGCTGAATACAGCGTAGCCCCCAGGGAATAGATGTCGGAACGGGCGTCGGTCCGGGCAGTGCCGTATTGTTCAGGGGGAGAATAACCCGGCGTCATGGCTCTGGCACCAGTGACCGTAATCTGGCTGCCCTGCACAATTTTTGCCAGGCCGAAATCCACCAAAAACACCTGCCCGGTCGGCGCAATTTTGACGTTACCAGGCTTCATATCCCGGTGCAGTACGGGCGGGCGTCGGGTGTGCAAGTAAGTAAGGGCATCGCACATCGCGACCCCAATGGCAATCACTTCACGCTCTGAAAGCGCACCAACCCGGTCCATGCGGTCGCGTAAATCTTCCCCCTCAATGAAATCCATCACCAGGTATTGGCCTTCGTTGTCAACCACAAAGTGGTCGGTTACCCTGGGTAGGTTGGGATGACGCAGCGAGGCCAGGATACTGGCCTCGATTTGAAATTGGCGTGTATATTCCTCTGTGGTGAAAAGGTTTTCTTTGACAGCAACCGTGACGCCAAGATTCTCATCCACAGCTTTGTAGACCGCACCCATCCCCCCTTCGCCAAGGATTTCAAGGATGCGGTAGCGCTTATAGAGAATGGCTCCACGCTCAAGCGTCATACATTTGATCTCACCGGAAGTCTAAATGTCTAAATTGCGTACATCCCGAGCGTGTGTGGTAATAAACCGCCGTCGTGGCGGCACCGCAGCACCCATGAGCATATCAAAAGTAATATCTGCCTCGGCTGCATCTTCAATGGTTACCTGGAGGAGGGTGCGGTTGCTGGGGTCCATCGTAGTTTCCCAAAGCTGGGAGGCATTCATTTCGCCCAGGCCTTTGTAGCGTTGGATGTTGGCTTTCTCACCCATTTCTTTCAGGAATTCATCGCGCTGATTATCTGAATAGGCATAAATCACTTTGTTCTTCACGGCCAGGCGGTAAAGCGGTGGCTGGGCAATAAATAACCGGCCCTCTTCAATAAGCGGCAGCATATACCGGAAAAAGAAGGTGAGCAAAAGGGTGCGGATGTGGCTGCCATCTACATCTGCATCGGTCATGATGATGATTTTGCCATAGCGCAGGCCGGATATGTCAAATGAATCACTGATTCCAGTGCCCAAGGCAGAGATGAGGGATTTGACCTCGTTATTCGAAAGAATCTTATCCAGGCGAGCACGCTCGGTGTTCAGAATTTTACCCCGCAAGGGCAAAATGGCCTGGAAATGCCGGTCCCGGCCTTGTTTGGCGGTGCCGCCTGCCGAATCACCCTCAACAATATAGAGCTCGGTTCGTTGGTTGCTGCGCTCAGAACAATCCGCCAGTTTGCCAGGCAAGGTGAGGCTTTCCAATGCCGATTTGCGAATGACCAGGTCGCGGGCCTTTCGGGCGGCGTCGCGGGCTCGGGCGGATGTAAGGCATTTTGAAACGATTGCCCGGGCTGCAGATGGGTTTTCTTCCAGAAAAGAGGAGAATGCTTCCGTGACAACCTGCTGGACATACGTCTGCACTTCGGCGTTCATCAGTTTCACTTTGGTCTGGCTTTCAAACTGTGGGTCGGAATGCTTGACACTGATGATTGCCGTCAGGCCTTCGCGGGTATCGTCACCGCTGAAGTTGGTTTCCGCTTCTTTGAGCAGCTTGGCTTTGCGGGCATAATCATTGATCGTGCGTGTGATGGCACTGCGCAGACCCGTCAGGTGTGTGCCGCCATCAATGGTATTAATAGTGTTGGCAAAAGAATACAAAGACTCTGAATAGGCATCGGTATACTGGATCGAAGCCTCGATACCAATATTGTCCACCTCTTTTTCAACATGCACAATGCTGTGCAGGCCTTCGCGATTGCGGTTCAAGTAGCGCACAAAGGATTTAATCCCGCCTTCGAAATAGAAATTCATCTCCCGGTTGGAACGCCGGTCTTCAAAACGGATGTGAACACCCTTGGTAACAAAAGCCATTTCCCGAAAACGCTGGGTCAGGGTTTCAAATTTGTAGTCCAGGCCTTCTTCGCGGAAAATTTCAGTGTCGAATTTGAATGTCTGGCGGGTACCTGTCTCGGTTTTAGCAACCGTACCTAAAATCTCCATGGGGCCAACAGGCATACCCTGCTCAAACCGCATTTTATGCAGTTTGCCATCACGTTTGACTTCTACTTCAAACCACTCGGATAGGGCATTGACGGCCGAAAGGCCAACACCATGCAGACCCCCTGAAACTTTGTACCCACCACCACCAAACTTCCCTCCCGCGTGAAGGGTAGTCATCACCACTTCGAGGGCTGGTTTACCCATTTGTGGATGGATATCAACGGGAATACCCCGGCCGTTGTCGGCCACAGAGACACTGCTGTCCGGGTGAATGGTTACTTCAATCCAGTCACATTTACCAGCAAGCGCTTCATCTATGGAGTTATCCACTACTTCGTATACGAGATGGTGCAGCGCCTTGATATCGGTGCCGCCCACGTACATCCCAGGTCGCCGGCGAACTGCTTGCAGCCCTTCCAACACCTGGATATCTTTGGCATCATAGCTAACTTCTACTCGATTGTCCTTGGCCACATTCAGCCTCCATTAAAATTTACCGTATGATTATACCATTCCAATCGTATTCTAACCGAACGAAATGGCAGAATTTTCGAATATATTTTCTAAAATCTCTTGACAGCGAACAAGTGTTCAATTATAATCATTCTAGAACAAATGAACCATTCGTTCTTTTTTACAAGGAGAGAAGATTATGGCACCGAAAAAGAGTAAGGGATTTGGTGAACGGCATGAGAAAATTATGCGCGAATTGGAAAAATTCATTGAAGCCAACGGCTATCCCCCTTCCATTCGCGAACTTGGCATCCGGATTGGCATCACATCCACTTCACTGGTAAACTACTACCTCGATCAGCTGGTGGAATGGAAGTATATCCAACGCGATGACAACAAATCTCGCGGTGTGCGCTTGATTAAAAGGCTTGCTGAAAATGCTGCGCACACTATCGGCGAAATTTTACAAATCCCAATTCAGGGGAAAATCTTCGCCAGCATACCTGTACCAGTAGCTTCATCCGACTTTGCTTATTACGACCCCGAATCCATGGTCTCCGTGGCCCGCAGCCTGATTCCCAGCCGGGATGAAAAAGACCTGTTTGCCCTTGAAGTTAAAGGCGACTCGATGATGGACGCCATGATCTCCGATGGCGATATCGTCATCATGAAAAAGGCCACAGAAGCGAACAATGGCGAAATGGTCGCGGTCTGGCTGCTCGATCGGGAAGAAACCACGCTGAAATACTTCTACAAAGAGAAGAACCGCATCCGGCTGCAGCCTGCCCACCCCGATATGGATCCCATCATTATCAACGATCCCAAAATTGTTCAAATCCAGGGCAAAGTGCTGATGGTCATCCGCCAGGTAGACCGGGTTAACTGACCCATCTATCGATCGAAAACCAGAGCCGTCCCGTGCTGAAAACGGGACGGCTTTTTTTATCCTATGGAGCGTACGAAAACCAGCGCCGTAAATCAAAGAAAGATAACGGGGGAGCCAACGAATGCACGGGAACCGCACAGGTAACGCTGCCATGGTACACCGTGTGCGCCAAAAGCACCCCATCCCGGGTTGCAACTGCAGAATCAAAAACAAACAAGGCAGAAGACCCATTCACCCCGGTACATTGCAGGCGAATGCTGGCGGCTTTGCCATCCTGGCAGGCAAGGTGAGGGTTCAATTGGGTCGCGGCAAAACGCACCTGTCCCGATTGGGTATCTACCTGGTTGGCAATAATAAAATCGGGCCAGGGGCAATTTCCCCCAGCGATTTGAACCCCGGGCTCCAAAGGAGAAAGGTCTTGAACGGATAGAATTGCTGGATTGTACAACAATTCAATGTCCAAACCGTATACCGCGGGTAAACCAGCCAGGAGAATTTCTACTGTAATCGGTTCTGTATGATCCAGGGACTGTGCTGAGGGACTTACCCACAGAGCCGGGCCAAGAATGGGTGTTTGGGTGGGTGTGGGAGAATGGGTGGCTGTTGGGGTAGGTTCGGATGTGGCAGTGGTTGTGGGGGTCAGAGAATCGGTGGCTGTTGGGGTTGGCTCTGGCGTGGCGCTAGCTGTGGAGGTTGGGGTTTGGGTGGCAGTAGGAGCAGGTTCAGGTGTAGCAGTGACTGTGGGCGTTGGACTTTGGGTCGCCGTGGAGGTAGGTTCGAATGTGGCAGTGGTTGTGGGGGTCGGAGAATCGGTGGCTGCCGGGGTTGGCTCTGGCGTGGCGCTGGCTGTGGAGGTTGGGGTTTGGGTGGCTGTGGGAGCAGGTTCAGGCGTAATAGTGGCTGTAGGGGTTGGACTTTGGGTCGCCGCGGGGGTAGGTTCGGATGTGGCAGTGGCTGTAGGGGTCGGAGAATCGGTGGCTGTCGAGGTTGGCTCTGGCGTGGCGCTGGCTGTGGAGGTTGGACTGTGGGTTGCTGTGGGCGTGGGAGTGAGTGGATTAAGATTCACTCCTCCAGGGTTTGGATCAACCAGAACCCGCCAATCACTGGCATGGTTGGTATCGCGGTCGGCAGGGAAACGCTCTATGTTATCCCCGGGATCGCCTGGGGCCACATGAGGCTCAAAAGCATACCAATCCCCACCCCAGGAGACTGCATCCACCAGACGGTTACCGGCATCCAGCAAAAGCACCGCATCGCCGCTGTTCGCCAGGTTGATCGAACCACTGCTCCAGGCCGTATATTTAATCATATTGGGCACGTCACCATCAGTGGGGGCAAGTTCGAAATCGGGGTTAAAGCCATACACTGCAAAAAAGTTGTCCGCTTCGTTGGCAATGACAATCACCTGTCCAGGCAGAATCAACGTGCCATCCGGGAAACGAAACATGCCCTCAAACCCTCCCTGGGTTTCTTCATCTCCCACTTTGAAACCTTCCAAAGGTAAAACCATACCGGTGGCGTTATACAACTCAATCCACTCATCGGCCACCAGCCCGCTGGATGGATCAAACATCACTTCGCTGATTAAAAACAACCCGGCAAACGGGGTGGTGGTTGGAGTTGGGGTTGGCGTAGGTGTTGAAGTTGGGGTTTGTGTGGCAGTTGGGCTAGGAGTTGGGGTCGGCGTGCCAGTATCGGTTGGAGTGGGTGTGTGGCTTGAGGCGAGAGTTGGAGTTAGTGTATCAGTAGCAGCCGGGGTCGGTGTGTGGCTTGGTGGAATCGTTGGCGTTGGTGTAGCAGTAGATATTGGGGTGGGCGTGAGAGTCGGAAAGGATCCGAACCCCGGCCTTGGTTCGGGGTTGGCGACCCAATCGGCTGCATGGTTGGTATCCTGCCAGGCAGGGAATCGTTCGATGGAATATCCTCTGGGAGGAACCGGCACCGCAGGTTCGAAAGCCCAATAAGAAGTTCCCCAGGAAACGGCATCCACCAGGCGATTTTCAACATCCAACAAAAGCACTTCATCCCCCGAGTTGGCCAGGCTGATGGAACCTGATGACCATCCAGCGGGAACCATGTTGGGGACACTGCCATCCGTGGGATTCAGCTCATAATCCGGACGATAACCATACAACAAATGAAACCGGGCCGCAGAATTGGCGATGATACGAAACTCATCTGGCCCAATCGACGCGCCAGGGGGAAAGGCAACCATGCCTTCGGTATCCCCTTGTGTTTCAGAGTCGCCAATTTTGAAATACCAAAGGTCAACCTGCACCGGGCTGGCGTTGTAAATTTCAATCCATTCATCTCCCGACTCAGAGGATGGGTCAAACACCCCCTCGCTTATTAATAACGTTACCCCAATTGGGGTTGCCGTGGCCGGCGGGGTTGGCTTATGCGAGGGTGTGGGGGTGGGCGTCAGTGGGGGGGTTGGGGTTGGGGTTCCGGTTTGGGTTGGCGTTGGGGTGCGGGTGGGGGTTGAGGTGGGCAGGATTGTGTTCACCTGGCCGGGGATTGGTGCGGGTTGGATATGCCAATCCCTGGCGTGGTTGGTGTCCTGGTACGCCGGGGCACGTTCGATGGACATGCCCCGTACCAACCCGAATAGGCTGACTGGCGGCTCAAAGGCCCAGTAAGACTCGCCCCAAGAAACCGCGTCCACAAGCAAGTAGCCTGCGTCCAGCAACAGCACCTCGTCTGAGGAATTCCCCAGGCTGACCTGCCCTGTTGCAAAAGATTTGTCCTGGGTCATGTTCGGCACAGCGCTGTCGCTGGGAAACCATTCAAAATTGGGGGTGAACCCATGTGTTTCATAAAACCAATCTGCCCGGTAGGCCACGATCACAACCCCAAATGGCGGAACAGAAAACCCGGGTGGAAACTTCAACAATCCCTCGCCCCATATTTCTCCTTCACGCTCCTCATCGCCCAGGATATATGGGTCGAGGGATAGAATATATGGGTTGGGGTTGTACAGCTCAATCCATTCATTTTCAAAGCCATTCTGCAGTTCCGGGTAAAACATCACCTCGCTGATCAGTAAGTGTCCCAATGGAGGTTTTTGAACAAGCGGCAAAAAAATCCTGTAAGGCATTTCCACCCCGGCAGCCCTGGCACCTTGCGCTTCTGACTCGCGTGTGGGCAGGCCAAGCATCCAGCCAGCCATCGCCAAAAAAACGATCACCCAATCAACCCTTGTATTCCGCATACAACCATTTTAAAGCAAGTTGGGGTTTCCGACACCGGGTTTTCTGAATAAAAAGGCCTGCCTCATGGAAATTCCATGAGGCAGGCTTGTTAAAAACAGCGTTCGAAAACCGGTGTGAGGGGGTTAGCGAGCAATGAACGGGAAAATCAGCTTGTAGACAAAGCCAGTATCCAGGTACACAATAACCGGGTCGTGGTCCGATGATTTGTAGGGTTCGGTGGTATAGAGCTCGGGTTGGTTGTAGGTGTTGTAGTCCAAAGCCACCGGTTCATCTGCGTTGATATGCCAGAGTTGAACATCGGCAATCCTCGGCAGCAAATCGGGGCTGCCCAAGGCATGATCCAGGTAACCTGCCTGGCCCTGGAAGACATACGAATAGGCATTCATTCCCATGAATTTATTGACCAGGTCGACGTACCCAAAAGACTTGAGCATGGTGATGGGGTCTTCCATCGCATAGGAGTTCAGATCACCAATGATCAGGAAGTTGTCTGAACCGCTCTGGGTGGGGTCGGTGGCCAGCCATTCCGCAATGGCCTCAGCGGCTTTGGTGCGGGTGAGGTTGCATTCGCCCTGGCCATCATTGACCAGTGGATCGCCCACATCCGAACAGCTTGAGCCTTTGGACTTCAAATGATTGACCACAACCGTTAAGACAACCCCATCAATTTCAAAGGTTTGCGCCAGGGTCGGGCGGTTTTTGGTGTCAATGAAATCCGGGTCCACTGTGCTGTCCAGGATGGCAAAATCGCCCACCGGGGTGGCGGTTGCTGTTTTGTAAATGATCGCCAACTTGATGGCGTCGGTGCCGATATAGCCAGTATCAATCAAATCATAGGTTCCAGCCCCAAAAATGTCGTTTAGCCCATTAACCAGGTCCTGGGTGGCAGTGATGGGATTGTTTTCGATTTCAATTAAGCCATAGACATCCGCATCAATCGCGACCATGGCGTTGATGATTTTTGCGCGTTGGCGGGTGAATTCCAATTCCGAATCCGCACCCCGGCATTCCATATCGCCGGATGGCCCACAAATATCGGCACCTGTGTCGATGGTTGTGAAATAGTTCAACACGTTAAAGCTGACAATCTTATACAGCCCCTCATGTACGGTTGGAACTGTGGTGCGTTCGTTTTGGCGGGTGAACTCAACAGGGACGGTTGGGTGAATGCGGTAGCGGCTGAAGCCATAGGCCAAAACGCCTTCCAGGCCGGGGGTGGTATCGCCGCGGCGCAGGGTTTTATCGGCCATAAAGTAAGGCGGCAGGGGCACCGGGTTCTGCAGGTTGCTGCCGTCATCAATCAAAATTTTCTTCAGGTCATTAGCAGCCTGCATGGCTACGGCATCCAGGCCGGGGGTGATGACGTTGGTTGGGTTCATCAGGGGGCCATCCACCGAAAGATCCACCTCGCCATAGCGGCCCAGGGTGTAGTTTTCGGTAACGTACAGCATTTGGTCCACCTGAACCAACATACCTTCAAAGGGTTCGAGTGCCGTCGTACTTGCCTGGGGCAGGGTGATTTGGGCTGCTGTCACAGAAGCGCCAGAGGCACAAACGGCCAAGGCAGTTACGGAACCCAACTGGGTCTGACCAAACGATTCTGCAACCGTGCCAATCACCCGGACAACGTCGCCAGCAGCCACATCTTGCGCGCCATTGTCGAAGACGAAGATTCCTTCCGAGGTCAGCGGGTCTGTGTCTACATCCGCATCTTCTTCCTGCAGGAAAAAGCCGCCCAGTTGTGTTGTCGTGGATTGGAAATCGCCCACGACCACACCTTCAATGATATGGATATTCCCGGTTTCAGGGCTGCTTGTGCCAGCGCCCTGGATTAAGTGAATTTTGGTAGCAGGTTCATAACAAGCGCCCAGGGCCGGGCCGCCAGAACCACAGGTGTTTTCGGCACCAGGGGTGGGTGGATACTGGTCGTAGGTATCCGTATTGCGCGCTCCACCCGAGCCGTTCGGACAGCGCTGGTTAGATTCATTGGCACCCTGCCCGTTGGCATTTTCATCCACCTGTGGCTGACTGGCGTTGAGCAGCACCAGCAAACCAGCATCATCGGGGTCACTGGTGTCATACACCAGGGCATCTTGCAGGTTCACCAGGGAAACAGCAGAGTTCGTTGGGAAGGCAGACGCATCGGCTACATACAAAGCAACCGCATCCTGACCATTTTGGATCATATCCTGGTTAAGAGTTACATCCCAATCACAATTAGCCACATTGGCTGCATTCACACAGATCACAAAATAGCCTTCCGCATCTGTTGAATACCCATCCAAATCGTAAGCACCATAAGACAGGTCGCTGGATCCATTGAAGAAAACCAATGCCAGGCCATCCAGACTCACATTACCTACACCACCATCATAAAGTTCGAGGAACTCAGCCACATCGGTGCTGGGCGTATCTGCATCTACCTCATTAATAATGACAGCATCGCGCCCACAAAAATTCTCCGTGCCCGGGGTAGGCAGGAACTGGCGGTACGTATCCGTGTTGCGCGCCCCACCGGAACCGTTCGAGCAGCGCTGGTTGGATTCTGTGATGCCTCGAGTGTTGGCATTTTCATTGATCTGGGGCTGGCCTTCGTTTAACAAAACGAGCAAACCGGGATCATCAGAGTCATCTGTGTCATATACCAGAGCATCCAACAAATTATTCACAGTCACAGGCGAGTTTGTGGGGAAGGTGGTTGCATCCCCTGCGTACAGTGCAATTGCATCCTGGCCATTTTGAATCAGGTCGGTATCTGGTGAGACATCCAAATCGCAGTTAGGTGTGTTGGCTGCATTGCCACATAAGATAAAATATCCATCTTCATCGGTCAGGTAGCCATCCAGGTCATAAGCCCGGTAAGAAAGGTCATTCGAGCCGTTAAAGAAAACCAGGGTCATTCCACTTAGCGGAGTGCTTCCAACACCCCCATCAAATAATTCAACAAATTCAGCAGTATCGGTGCCCGTCTGATCAGCGTCCATTTCATTGATAATCACCGTGCCAAAATTGACACAGTAGAAATTGGAGAGGGTGTCTGCAGCGCCATCGCCATTAACCGGGTTATCCGGCATCGCATCCGGGCCGTCGTAGTTATCCCCACCCGCAATGACCGTAACAAAACAAAGTTCTTGCAGTTTCCCAATCCCCGGCACGCTGTTCCATGGAATCGAAAATTCCGCGCCAGCAGCAGAGCCGGCTTTTCCAGCTTCCATGATTTCAGTGGAGGTACCATCCGTAATCCGGTACACCTGGGGTGTGTTCTGATCCCAACGGGCAAGCATCAGGTCCACATCGCGGCCGCCACCAATTAAAAAGCTGCGGGGATAAGCACCAGAATAACCCCCACCATTGCTGAAGTCGGTTTCGCCACCCGTGACACCAGTATCAATATACACAATCATTGCGTTGCTGCTGATGGTATATTCAACTCCCACATACAGGTTATTGGCATCCCAGGTAACATACAAATTGTCCAGCTCATTGCTTGAACCCCAGATAGAATCATTGGTGGGGTCATCCACAACCAGCTCGTCCCCATCCCAATCGGTGAAAGCACCATCCAGGGTAATGGTGGTAGGCGCACCCGCCAAGGCCTGTTGGGTGTTTGCCGTGAACAAGGCGCTTCCCACCATTGCCAAACAAAGGAAAACCATAACAATCCAATATTTTTTTTGCATCTTGCGCTCCTTATAAAAAAAATAAAGCCAACGATTGGGAATCTCGCTGGCTGATCTCATAAAGTATCTTAAATTGAGTTTTCCTGGCTGTAGGAAAACCCACAACAAACATCTGGCTTCAATAGCCCAATAAGAGGACTGGGATTATTGACATGCATCGGCAACGATTTCCAATCCATTCACCATACCTTAAATATTACCTGAAAGCCAACTAACTAACAAGATAAAAACAAACCAAAAACATTAATGTTTACCCGCTGTTTACAAACAACAGTACTTTCATCTTCTGGTACAATGCCCAACATGCCAGAAAAACAAGGGTTTAAAACCATCCCTTTCCGCAAACGAGTTTTCGACCTGCTGGTCACCATCCCGGCGCTGATTTTGCTGCTGCCCATATTGGCAATCAGCGCGGTTTTGGTGGGTGTAATCCACGGCTGGCCAGTGATTTTCAGCCAGCGCAGGCCAGGGTACCAGGGGAAAATCTTCACGATTTACAAATTTCGGACCATGACCAACACCCGGGATGCCGCTGGAAACCTGCTCCCAGATGAACAAAGGCTGACCCGGTTTGGCAAGTTTCTGCGTGCATCCAGCCTCGACGAACTGCCTGAGTTATTCAATGTTCTCCGGGGTGAAATGAGCCTGGTAGGACCAAGGCCCCTCCTGACCCAGTATCTCTCTTTATACAGCCATGAACAGGCCCGGCGTCATGAGGTTCTGCCCGGCATCACCGGATGGGCTCAGGTAAACGGGCGCAACGCGGTTTCTTGGGCAAGGCGGTTCGAACTGGATGTCTGGTACGTAGACCACTGGTCGTTGTGGCTGGATATCAAAATCCTTTTCTTAACGATTCTCAAGGTTGTAAAACGAGAAGGCATCAACGAGCCGGGCACAGCCTCAGCCAGCGAGTTCACCGGCAATCATTAACCTCCTATTCTGATCAGGTTTTCATGCAATACACAGGCGAAATCGCGGCGCTGCTCACAGCAATCAGTTTTTCATTTACTTCGGTGCTTTTCACCCTGGCAGGCCGAAAAGTTGGGGCCGATGTGGTCAACCGGACCAGGCTGCTGTTCGCCCTGGCAGTGCTTTCTACAATCCACTTTTTTCTTACCGGATCTGCCTGGCCAGCCTTCACGGAAACCGAACGCTGGTTTTGGATGGGTACTTCTGGAATCATCGGCCTTGCGCTGGGCGATGCTTTTCTGTTCCAGGCATTTATCTGGATTGGACCGCGCCTGACGATGTTGATGATGAGCCTCACCCCTGCGATTTCCGCCCTGATTGCATTTCTATTCTTGGGAGAACAGCTCAATTCCTGGCAGATTTTTGGCATGGGCTTAAGCCTTTCAGGAATCGGCCTGGTGGTCAGTGACCGGAGCCCAGGGGAGGTGGGCCTTCCCACGCTGCCCCGAAAGCAATATGTGGTTGGCCTGTTATTTGGCCTGGGGGCTGCTTTTGGGCAGGCTGGCGGGCTCATCCTTTCAAAATTGGGGTTAACCGGTGATTATTCTGTCATTTCTGCCAATGTCATGCGCATGGCCGCTGCAGCTGTATTCATCTGGCTGGTGGCAATCCTCCAGGGGCAGGCTCGCAAAAATTTCAGCCTGATTCAAGAGAAGAAACATTCCATCTGGCTCATTTTGGGCGGGGTAACTTTTGGCCCGGTAATTGGCGTCTCCCTTTCATTATTAGCCGTTCAACAAACCGAGGTTGGAATTGCCAGCACCATTATGGCGCTCCCGCCTGTTTTTCTGCTTCCGATTGGCTACCTGTTTTTCAACGAACGGTTTGGCTGGAAAGCTATCCTGGGCACAGTGATTGCCATTTGCGGTGTTGCCGCACTTTTTTTGATTTGATGCATGTTGTATAATCACGCTATGGTATTCCCCCGGCCTTTAGACTACCCCCTGCCTGAAGAAGAGAACAAGCGGCTTTACCAAATCATGGCAGACATCCGCTTTTTTGAAGAGACGGTGTTGGACAACTTCTCCAAGGGTGTTTTTTATGGAACCACCCATACCTACATCGGCCAGGAAGCCAATGCAGCAGGGGTTTTGTCCCAAATCCAGCCCGGGGATATCGTCGTGAGCAACCACCGCTGCCACGGGCATTTTCTTGCCTATGGTGGCGATATGCGGGCTTTGTTTGCAGAACTGATGGGCAAAAGCACAGGGGTTTGCGGCGGAAGAGGCGGCTCCCAGCACATTCACTGGCAAAACTTTTATTCAAATGGTGTTTTGGGCGGGACGGCTCCCATTGCCGCAGGCATGGCGCTGGCCGAAAAGCAGAAAGGCAGCGGCGCAGTTGCCCTGGTTTTCCTGGGTGATGGCGCTCTGGGTGAGGGGGCAGTTTACGAAACCCTCAACCTGGCTTCATTATGGCAGGCGCCTGTGGTTTTTGTCATCGAAAACAACCGGATTGCTCAAACCACCCCCATTGAAATTTCCCTCGCCGGGAGCATCCGGGCACGTTTTGAGGCCTTTGGCATTAAAACCATCGAACTGGACACCAGCCACGTGGCCGAAATCGCTCAGGCTGCCCGTCAAACCCTGGCCGCCACCCGAAACCAGCAAAAACCCCACGCCCTGATCCTGCACACCCACCGCTTTGGTCCCCACTCAAAAGGCGATGACACCCGCCCCCCGGAAGACATTCAGGCCATGCGGACCACCAAAGACCCGTTGACCCTCTTCGCCAAAATGCTTCCGCAAGGCGTTGCTGCGGAAATTGAGATGCTGGCACGCAAAGAGGTTGCGGCCGCCTTCAGCCAGGCGCTGGCCGACCCCCTGGCAAGTGAGGTTCAGTGAGAAAAACCCCATGAACCAAACCGTTTTACAATCCCTCAACCAGGGTCTTCACGATGCCTTTCTACAGGATGAACGAGTCGTTATCCTGGGCGAGGATATCCTGGACCCCTACGGAGGGGCTTTTAAGGTCACCCGCGGGCTGGCCAGCGCTTTCCAGGACCGTGTTTTTTCCAGCCCGATATCTGAAGCAGGCATCACCGGCCTGGCCGCAGGGATGGCGCTGCGCGGCCTGCGCCCGGTGGTTGAAATCATGTTTGGCGATTTCCTCACCCTGACAACAGACCAGCTCTTGAACCACATCACCAAATTCCCGTATATGTACAACAACCAGGTGCGCGTGCCCATCGTCATCCGCACGCCCATGGGCGGGCGCAGAGGTTACGGAGCCACCCACAGCCAGACACTCGAAAAACACTTTTTAGGCATTCCCGGCCTGCGAGTGGTGGCCCCATGCAGTTTTCAGAATCCCACCACCCCACAAGGCACCCCCGGCGAACTGCTTAAACACGCCATCCTGGTGGACGATAACCCGGTTTTGTTTATTGAAAACAAATTGTTGTATGCCACACCGTTAAAAAGCGCCCACGATTTGCAGGAGTTTGATCTTACTTCAATCGGATCCGAAACCACCGGGCCGGTGTACCGGCTTTGCATCAAAGGTTCGCCCCCACCCATGCTGACCCTTGCAACCTATGGCTATATGGCCGAACTCGCCATGCAAGCCTTAAGAAGGCTGGCTTTCGAATTTGAAATTTTCGGAGAAATCATCGTCTTTACCCAACTGGCCCCATTTGAACTTGCTCCGCTGGCAGCCGCCCTGCAAAAAACCCACCGGCTCCTGGCGATTGAAGAAGGCGGGTTTACCTTGGGTTGGGGTGCTGAGGTGCTTGCCCGCAGCCTGGAAGCCCACACCTCATGGCTATACGCAAAACGCGTCGCCGCACTGGACCAACCCCTGCCTGCTGCGATCCCCCTGGAAAACCTGGCTTTGCCGGGCGTTGATCAAATTGTTGCTTCTGCCCGTGCGCTCTTGGAAACCTTATGACCCTCTCGATTACCATTCCCCTCGTAAACCCCAATGAACCCGAAGCGACCCTGGCGGCAATTTTTGTCAAAAACGGAGACTTTGTCCACCGGGGCCAGGTGCTTTGCACCCTTGAAACCACCAAGGCCACCAGTGAACTGGAATCCCCTGCCGATGGCTATGTCGTCCATCTCCCCCACACCACCGGGGATGCACTGGCGGCAGGGTCCCTTTTTTGCTACATTGCCGGAGATCCAAACTGGCAACCAGCACCAAACGTAGAAACCCAGGCTGCCGCCGTTCCTCAGGACCTGATCATCAGTGAACCGGCAAAAGCCCTGGCGCTCGCTAACAACATTGCCCTGGACAGCCTGCCGCGTGGACAGATGGTCACAACCCAGACCATCCAAAACCTGCTGTCTGCCCAAACCACCCCTTCAGCAGATTTCCCATTGGATTCAACGGCAATCCTGGTGTATGGTGGGGGCGGACATGGCAGAACCGTGGTTGAACTCATTCGTGCCCTGGGGGTTTACCAGATTGTAGGGATTATTGATGATGGCGTTGCCCCTGGCGAAATTGTTTCCGGCCTACCCGTGCTGGGCGGTCATTCCGTGCTGGAGCCATATGCCCGTCAGGGCGTTCGCCTGGTAAGCAATGCCGTTGGCGGCATCGGCAACCTGGCGGTTCGCAAAAAGGTGTTTGGGCACATTCAGCAAGCCGGTCTGGTTTGCCCTGCTTTGGTGCACCCCCGGTCATTTGTGGAACCTACCGCCAGCCTGGGCGCGGGAATCCAGGTGTTTGCCCTGGCTTATGTGGGTACGGATGTGACCACCGGGTTCGGTGTCATCGTCAACACCGGAGCAATCCTCTCCCACGATTGCAAGCTGGGCGATTATGTGAACATTTCCCCGGGTGCAATCCTGGCAGGTGGGGTTGAAATTGGCGACAACTGCCTGGTGGGGATGGGGGTAACCATCAACCTCGGCGCAAAAATCGGTAAAAATGTTAAAATCGGAAACGGTGCTACAGTTAAAGCCGATGTTCCCGATAATACCATCATTCGGGCAGGAAGTATTTGGCCTGCCTGACACCTGGAACCCTGAACCTTTCGCAATACCCACCTGGACAGCCAATGAATCATCAAACCCTCCCCGGACAATCCTTCCCACTCGGCGCCACCTTGCGCGACGGCGGGGTCAATTTTTCTGTATTTTCCAAACACGCCGAGTGGATTGAACTGCTGCTCTTTAACAGCGATGCAGATGCCCAACCCTCACAGGTTATCCGGCTGGACCCGGCGAAGAATAAAACCTATTACTACTGGCATGTTTTTGTGCCAGGCTTGCAACCTGGACAGTTATATGGGTACCGGGTACATGGTCCTTATAAACCAGAACAGGGGTTGCGCTTCGATGGCGGCAAAGTGCTGGTAGACCCATACAGCAGAAGTGTGATGTATGACAGCCAATATGACCGCGAACGAGCCAAAGGCCCCTGGGAAAATACTGCCCACGCCATGAAAAGCGTGGTCGTAGACACCCAGGATTACGATTGGGAAAATGACACCCCCATTAACCGGCCTTTTTCACAAAGCATCATTTACGAAATGCACGTGGGCGGGTTCACCCGTCACCCCTCTTCGGGGATCTCGCCGGACAAACGGGGAACCTATGCCGGGGTGATTGAGAAAATTCCCCATCTTAAGAGTTTGGGGGTTACTGCGGTGGAGCTGCTACCCATTCACCAATTCGACCCGCAATATGCTCCACCGCCCCTGACAAACTACTGGGGATACCAAACGGTTGCGTTTTTCGCACCCCACCGCGGCTATAGTTCGCGCCAGGACCCGTTGGGACCCGTCAATGAATTTCGCGATATGGTGAAAGCCCTTCACCAGGCGGGTATCGAGGTCATTCTGGATGTCGTTTTCAACCACACCGCAGAGGGTGACCACACCGGTCCAACGTTGTCTTTCCGAGGGTTAGAAAACATCGCCTACTATTTACTTGAATCGGACGGCATCCACTACAAAAACTTTAGCGGCACCGGCAACACCATCAACGCCAACCATTCAATTGTTCGCCGCATGATTGGCGACTGCCTGCGCTATTGGGTGCGAGAAATGCACGTAGACGGATTCCGGTTTGACCTCGCCTCCATTTTCGCCCGGGGAGAAAACGGCGCACCCCTGGAGAACCCTCCTTTGTTGTGGGAGATTGAATCCGACCCGGTTCTGGCGGGTACCAAAATTATCGCCGAAGCCTGGGATGCCGCGGGGCTGTACCAGGTGGGCTCTTTTGTGGGCCACCGCTGGGCGGAATGGAATGGGCGCTACCGTGATGACATCCGCCGCTTTGCGCGTGGTGATTCGCGCACCACCCTAGCCCTGGCGGCCCGCCTGGCCGGCAGCCCAGACCTTTACCCACAACCTGACCGAGAACCCAACCGCTCCATCAATTTCATCACCGCCCATGATGGGTTCACCCTGTCAGACCTGGTCAGCTACAACAAAAAACATAACTTTGCCAACGGCGAATACAACCGGGATGGGCACAACGAAAATTTCAGTTGGAACAGCGGCGTTGAAGGCCCAACCGACCAGGGACCCATTCTGGCCCTGCGTGCCCGTCAGATGAAAAACTTCCTGGTAATGCTGTTCCTATCCCAGGGCACCCCAATGCTCTTAATGGGCGATGAAATTTGCCGGACCCAACAGGGGAACAACAATGCCTACTGCCAGGACAATGAAATATCCTGGATGAACTGGGATGGGTTAGAAGCAAACGCCGGGCACTTCCGCTTTACCCAAATGTTGGTTCGGCTCACCAGGTCCTGGAAAGGGCTGCGCCAGGAACGCTTCATGCTGCACACCAACCCCACCCCAGGCGTGCCTTCACCAGGAACCCACACATCTAATGGAACGAAAATCCAAACCCGGCTTAGCTGGCATGGGATAAAGGCCCTTGAGCCCGATTGGAACGATTATTCCCATTCCCTCGCCTTCATGCTCGAAAACCAGGCTCATCATGAATATATTTATGTCATTCTCAATTCATACTGGGATGGGCTATCTTTTGAGCTGCCCAAGCTGCCCATCGGCCTGCAATGGCACCGGGTAGCAGACACTTCCTTGCCATCGCCAGAAGACATCGTTGACCCCAATCAGGCAAAACCGGTTGAAAACCCCTTCTACCGGCTGACCGGGCGCGCCAGCGCAATTCTGATTGGCAAGCCGGCCAGGTAAACGAATCATGCAGCCTCTCTACTCCGACCATTCTCCCCACGCTGGGGACAGCGCCATTGTCCTGCAGCACCCCGATACGGACAACCAGACAGCTGCCCACACCCTGGTTTGGGAAAATTACCCAGAAGTGTATCGCTTTGCCATGCTGCTGCTGCGTAACCACACCGATGCCCATCAAACCGCCAGAACCACCCTGCAAATCGCCTTCCACCAGCGCAAGCAGTACAAAGGGCAGGCCTCACCCCTGGCCTGGATTTTGTCCTTTGCGTATTTGCTGTGCCAACCCCAGTTGAGCAGGGACAAACAAGCACTCTCCCGGGCAGCGCTTTACCTGCACTATACATGCAGCTTCAACAGCGGCGACATTGGGATTGTCCTGGGAATCAGCCAACAATCCGCACGCCGCCTGGTGCAGCAAGCCCGGGATGCACTACCGGGCAAACCAGAACCCCCAACTGGAAAAAGCCACAAAAAAACAACCACACTCGCCTGGCTGGCGCTGGATGGGGAGCTGGATTACCAACAGCAAACCAGCCTTGAAACCCACCTGGGTAGCTGCCAGGACTGCCAACAATATACATCTTCACTCGAAGAATGGAACCGCAACACCCGAAACACACTCAATGCCAGGGTTCAGCTCGCTCAACCTGCAGCGGAAACGCTCGATCAGATCGCCCAAGAAATCTTAGAAAGCGATGCCCCAGAATTGCCCAAAAAGCCGTTCCAAATCAAAGAGATAAGCCTGGCAGCCGCGCTATTGGTTCTGGTCCTGGTTGCTGGCTCCTATTTTTATTCCCTTCTCCAACCTGAAGAAAGCCAAAAAGCACCTGCAAGGCGCGAAACGCTGGTGATGACCTATGTGGAAAGCACCCCTTTTTGGGAGCTTGGCATTTCGAATAATGGCCGGTACGTGGTGTTCAGCTCAGCAGACGATTCGCTTGTGCCCTCCGACACCAACGGCATGTCGGATATTTTCTTGCTCGACCAGGTCGAAAGAACCATCCAGCGAGTCAACCTCAGCGAAGAAGGCGAACAGGCCGACGGCCCCAGCTATGCACCCAGCATCTCAGCCGATGGCCAGTGGATTGCCTTCACCTCTCATGCCCAAAACCTTGCCGGGGAACAAAGCCAGGTTTGCAATTCTTCCATCCAACCCGGAAGGCACTGCGCAAATATCTATCTCTATCACCTGCAAGAGCGTTCGCTTCGCCTGGTAAGCCAATCGCTGAACCAGGCAGAGGGTTCAACCGGCGACAGTTTTTTGGGCACCATTTCCCCTGATGGCAACCGGATAATTTATTGGTCTTCAGCCCGGAGCCTGGTTTCAGATGATGAAGCCACCTGCGGTGGTTTTTTGGGGCGCTACAACTGCATTGATTTGTTTATCTATACGGCAGACCAGGCGCGAACTTTGCGGGTTCCAATCGAACGCTCCTGGTTGGAAAATGAAGATGCCTTCAAAATTCGAACCTCTCTCGGCGGAGACTTCATCCTGCTGCCGCTTCACGAAACCGATGGCGCTGCCCTACAGGTGGACCTGGCACACCCCCAGGATTTGTATGTATACAATCTTCCCTGGCAAACCTTTGAGCCTGTCAACCTCAACCCCGAAGGAGAACCGGGCAACCAACCGGCCCTATTGGGCGCAATCTCGGCGGATGGCCGGTATGTCGCCTTCACTTCCAGCGCCAATAACCTGACCCCCCTGGCAGCAGGGAACGTAAACCAGGTGTTTTTGCGCGACCGTCTGGAAAACACCCTGACATTGGTCAGCATGGATTCAAATGGCAACCCCGGAAAAGCCAACAGCGGTGCCCTAAGCAACCAACCCGGTCCTGGGGAACAGCTGAGCATCTCCAACGATGGGAATTTCGTGGTGTTCACCTCAAGGGCAGACAACATCATGCAAACGCCCCCTCCCTGGTGGTGTTTGGGCTGGTTGGGCAGCACCTCCGGCCTGTGCAGCAGCCTGTTTATCTACGATCGCAGCGAAGGAATTCTGGTTCAAGTAAACCCAGAGTTGTCACCAAACGGACGCTACCTGTACCCCCAGGTAACCACAAGCGGGAAAGGTTTGTTCTTCATCGAGAGCAGCATTGAATGCCTGGAAACCTGCGGCCAGATCATGTACTGGCAGGCTGGCCAGGAGATTGAAAGCCTGATCGTTTCAAATCCATAATACCATCCTGGAGATAATTCAAAAAAACGCCCCCAGCGCAGTTTTGCGCCAGGGGCGTTTATCTATGGTCTAAATCCTGGGGATTCTACTTACCCTTAATATTGTTCACCGCGTTGGTGATCGTTTCTATCGCGCCATTTATTGCATCCTGAATGGGTAATTCATTATTGTACACCGCAGCCAAAGCCGCATCCATCGAACCCCAATACCCGGCCAGTTCTGGTGCAAGGGGGTAGGGTACGCCCCCAGCCAGGGCAGCAGCCGCCTGGTTTATCAGGGAATTGTTCACCTGCGTGTTCGGGTTCACCGGAATCAAACCCCCACCCGCCAGAAAGGCCTGCCCTTCAGGGGAGACAACGAAATTCATGAATGCCACTGCAGCAGAAACAGTTTCACCCTCAGCCCTTGCGCTCAAATACATATGGTCGGTTTGGACATACCCGGACATACCCTGCGGCCAGGGGTCAATCACCAGGTTCTCACCCAACGAAGCCTGCAAACTGGACAGGTTCATCGTCAGGTCAATCATCATCCCGGCTTTCCCATCCCGAAAGCGGGTGAGGTCCTGATCGGTATAATAAGAGGTTGGGCCTGCATCCGCGAAATCTTTGAGCATTTGCATCCAGGCAACCCCCGCTTCGTTGTTAAACGCCGGGTAGCCTTCTTCATCCATCAACTGCCCACCTTGGGCATGAAGGTGTGCTGCTGCGAAATAAAAGCCCCGCTCCAGGCTTGCCCCAAAAATCTCTTCGCCCTGGGTGGCCGCCTGAGCTTTCGAGAGCAAATCCGCAAAGGTAGTGGGTGCAGCATCAATAATGCTGGAATTGCGGTACAAAACAACCCCTTTTACCGTGTATGGAAGGCCCACCAGGGCGTTGCTGTACCGGGCTGTGGAAACCGCAGCCTCATTCAACTGGGGCACAACATCCGCAAACAGGCTGGTCAGGTCCTGGACAAGATCGGCATCATAATAAGCCAGTCCCCAATCTGCAGGCGCTAACAGAATGGTCGGGCCTGATGTACCCGTAGCAGCCTGTTCGAATCGGCCGCGCAGATCGTTGACAGGGGTATATAACACATCAAATTGGACCCCGGGGTTAGCGGCCTGGTAAGCCATAATCAACTGATTTAAAGCCTGGGTCTCTTTCTCATTAAATGAATGCCAGATGGTCAGGGTGGTTTTTGGAGTGACAGCAGCCTGGGTGGCGGTGGGGTTTTCAGGTGCTGTTGTGACCGTGGGTTCTGGTTGGGGGTTGGCCTGGGTGGGTGTGTTGGGTACAGGGGTGTTTTCAGGCTGGCCAGACGCCGAAGTTTGTGTGGGTGGGGGGGCCTGGGTTACATCCGGGCCATCAGGCCTGCACGCGCCCAGGAGCATAGCAAAGGCCAGAACCAGGGTGATTAAAAACATTTTTCGGTTAAACATGCAACTTCTCCTATTCTCTATAAAACACCACTCGTGGCTGTTGGTTTTAATGATGCGGCCACAAGGGTATGATGTTGTTTGGCGAACGTGAATGATAACATAGGGACAATTTCTGTCAAGTTACATGGTGTAAAAAATGAGTAAAATAATTCTATGACAACAAACAACCCATCACCATACCCACCCGCCACATGGCGAATCCTCTACAGCGCTCCGCTGCGCGGAGCCCACAACATGGCGATTGATGAAGCCATTTTACAGGCCGTCGAAGCCGGGAAAGCACCGCCCACGCTGCGCCTGTACGCCTGGAATCCACCCTGCCTTTCCCTGGGCTACGCCCAACCCCTGGAAGATGTGGACCTGGACCGGCTGAACGCAAACGGATGGGAGGTGGTGCGCAGGCCCACTGGAGGCCGGGCAATTTTGCACACAGACGAATTAACCTACGCAGTCATCGCCCCGGAAAGCGAACCGCGCGTTGCTGGCAGCATTTTAGAAAGCTATCAAAGGCTGGCCAGTGCGCTGTTAAATGGGCTTCACCACCTGCGCGCCAATGCAATCTCCCATGAAAACCACGCCCCAACCCAAAACATGGTAAAAGGACCAATTTGTTTCGAGGTGCCCTCACAGTGGGAAATCACCCTGGACAACAAAAAGCTGATTGGTAGTGCCCAGGCTCGCCGTAAAACAGGCATGCTTCAGCATGGAACCCTGCCCTTATATGGAAACCTTGGCCGAATTGTGGAAGCCCTCAAATTCCCAGATGAAACCGCCCGCCAGGAGGCTGCCCGGCAGTTGTTATCCAGGGCAACCACCCTTGAACAAAGTATGGGAAGGCAAGTCAGTTGGGAGCAGGCGGCCCAAGCAATGCAAGAAGGCTTTGCTGAAACCCTCAACATCCGCTTCGAGCCAGGGAATTTATCCGGTGAGGAAGAAGAAAACTTTGAAAGGCTGCTGCCCCGCTATCTCGACCCGGCGCGCAGCACCCGCCCAACCAATGCTTAAGGCTCCGGGTCCACAAAGGTAACTGCAGGAAAACCCAAATCGCGCAGCAGCACGGCAAAATAATTTTCCGCATTGCGCTGGGCCTGTTCCAGGATGCCATCATCGAGTGCAGCCGATTCAATGGCCAGTTCGGCCTGGCGGCGTGCAGCGGTTTCCAGGTCCACATTGCCCTTCGTCAGTAAACCCGTATCCCGGTTATAGACATAGGATTTCTGATTATCCAGGGAGGCAATGAAAATCTCCGCCTTTGGCAGGCGCACGTTCAAAATTCCATCCTCTACCCAGAGGTCGCTCGTAGTCAGTTTTTCCAGGTCCACCCCGGCAAGCACCTGCCCGTGCGCAATGAACAAAATCCGGTCACCAAACAAAGCCGCCAGGGGACCCTGCCCCACTTCAGCGGTAATTACCCTTTCAACGGTGTACTGAACCGTTTCCAGTCGAGCAATCGAACGAATATTATGAATGACCACCACCGGGTCGGGCAGTACGGTTGGGGTGGGGTTGAGCACCAGCGAAACCTGAGTGGCCAGGGCATCTGTGGTGTTGGTTACCGGGGAGAGTGTGCGCTCCGCAATGTTGGCAAGCAGCGAGAGCGCCCCAAAAATGACCAGGGCAAAAACAGCCAGCAAACCAAAAATGATGATATATGCTTTATTCTTTTCCATAACAGGCATTATACTATGGGCATGGCAATTGGGATTTTGGTTCTTCACCTGTATTTGCCAGGTTGTTCTTCCCTGAAAGAAAAAAGAGCGCGCCTGAAACCCCTGCTGCACCGGCTGCACCGGGAGTTCAAACTCTCAGTGTCCGAAATGGACCACCAGGACACCTGGCAAAGCGCATTGGTAGGCTGTGCCGCTATTCAGAGCGCCGAAAAGGGCATTCACCCACTGTTCTCACAGGTAGAAAATTGGGTGGAAGAAAACTGGCCCGATGTTCAAATTCAAAACAGCCAGGTTGAAATCATCCGGTGAAACCGGCAAAGCCCCCTGCCGCCAGGAGGGATGAAATCGGTTCGAAAATTGAGGAAAAAAAGCGGTTTACGAAGGCAAAACGAGGGCGGTTTCGAGCGCGTCTCCATTACTGACCAACCGGACCGGGATATCCATGGTCTTGAGCGTTTCGGCTAACAGTCCAGAACCAGAACGTCCACCAAAGGTTTCCGCATTCAGCAGCACCACCACTGGCCGCAGCCCGCGGCGGGTCAGGTAATCCACATTGGCTACAAACTGCTGGTTTGTGGTTGGAGTCACCAGAATCACCGTGCTGCCACGCGCCAGGTGTTGGGCCTGGGCTTCAATCAGGCCGGAAATGGGCAGGGTGCCCACACAGCGCAGAAGCGCCAAAGATTCCAGAGCTTTGCCCAACTGCCGGGCACCGCGATCTGGCGGCAGGATGGCGCTGGTCTGACCACTCATCACCAGGCCAACCGCTCTCCGCTTGCGTAAAAAATGGCGGGTAAGAGAGGCGGCAATGCTTGCAGCGTATTCTTCTGTGGAAGGAGGAATGAGAATTTTTTCCTCCCGGTTGCGCATAAAAACGTTTTTAGAAAGGTCAAACGAAGTGAAAGGCCTGGCTGCATGAACATATTCCTCCGCATCCAGGAAAATCCAAATATCCGAGAGCGGATCGAGTTCAAATTCTTTGACCATGAGCTTATCACGCCGCGCTGTAGACGGCCAGTGAATCCGGCTGAGGGAATCTCCGGGCGCATATTCGCGCACACCAGCCGCATTGGGGGTGACATAGTGGGTACGCCTGCGCAGCGCCTCCCCACCGGTGAGCATCCCCGGCGGAGCAGGGAACTCCTGCAAATCGTACATCATCGGGTAAACGACAACCGAATCCTGGTAGGGAATCTCTTTTTGGACAGGGAAAAGGCCAAAAGGGTCGCCCGAACGAATCAGGGTTGGGCCAAGATGAAACACACCGCGTCTCAACAGGCGGGAGCGTGCAAGGTACGAGCGGCGCTGGCGACCGGAAACCAGCGTAACCACGTGCGAGCCACGCGAGCCCGGCAGCGAGGATTTATCCTGCACTTCCAACCACAAACGCGGCATACGGCCGGGGTTTTGAATTTCAAAGCGTTCTTCAAAAATCTGGCCCATGTGGGCGCGTTTGATGCGGGTTTCCCGGACAAACTTCAGGCCGCGTAGGGAAAGAACCGACCAGATCCAGTTGCCAAGCAAAACAAACAGCCAGAGATAAGTCAACCTGGCAAAAAGTTCTTCGCCGGAGACCACCATCCCTAAAAGACTGGCGATGAGTAAAACAATGAGAATGATTCGAGAATTGTTCATTGTGCGGCAACAAGGTTGGCGAAGGCAGAACCTATTGAGATGGTTTCAGGTCACCACCGGGCACTGGCAGGCGGTCCAGAACCTCTTTAACGATTTCTTCCTCCGTGGTATCGCGCAGCCGTGCGCTGGGGCTGAGAATCACCCGATGCGCCAGTGCAGGCAGTGCCAACGCTTTGATATCATCCGGAAGAACATAATTGCGGCCCTGCAGCGCAGCCCGCGCCTGGCTGCCCCGGAACAGGGAAAGGCTGCCGCGAGGGCTGGCGCCAAGATAGACATCGGGATGCTGCCGGGTTTGGGAAGCAATATCAACAATATAACTTTTCAAAGATTCAGCCACATGAACACCCCGAATGGTCTGCTGAGCTTCCACCAGTTCATCTGCACTCGAAAGGACTTCAACATAATCGAGTGGATGTTTATACTGCTGCTGGCCTAAAATCAACACCTCATCGGATTTGCCCGGATACCCCAGGCGCAGCCGGAGCATAAAGCGATCCAGTTGGGCTTCAGGCAGCGGGAATGTGCCTTCATATTCGATTGGGTTTTGGGTCGCAAGGACCATAAAAGGGCGGGGAAGCGGATGGGTAATCCCGTCCACGGTAATTTGCTGTTCTTGCATGGCTTCCAACAAGGCGGCCTGGGTTTTGGGAGTCGCCCGGTTGATTTCATCGGCCAACACAATTTGCGCCATGACAGGCCCGGGGCGAAATTCAAACTCCCGGGTAACCTGGTTGAAAATCGAAACGCCTGTCACGTCACTGGGCAGCATGTCCGGGGTGAACTGCAAGCGGTTAAACGAACAACCGAGCGTTTTTGCAATCGCCCGGGCCATCATCGTTTTACCCACACCGGGCACATCTTCAATCAGCAGGTGCCCCTGGCACAACAAGCCAATCACAGCCATTTCCACAGCATCACTTTTACCAATGATGGCTTTGCCAATGTTCTTAACCAGGTTTTCGGAAAATACTTTTACATCCATTTCAACGTTCTCCAGGTGGTTTTATCGGTTGGATCCTGTAAGTGCCAGGGAATTTTTCACACTGTACAAGTGGAAAGAATACCACGAGTACAAATCAAACAAGAAGATTAAAAGATTTTCTCACATCAAGTATTAATCAGGAAAACATTAAGCGCCAACCAAAACACACTGTAATTTAATACCCGTTTGCGCCGTTCGCGCGCCCAAAACAGCAGCCAGGCCAGCACCAAACCACAGGCAAACCGCAGAAGCCCCCCAGGTTCACGATACGTAGAAAAAGGCACAAAAAACATGATCAGGGAATTCAAAAACAGAGCGGCCGTCAGGATATCCGTGCGGTGATGGCGCAGCCAGGATACCAGCGAACGATAGGCCCCCACCAGGGATGGCAGCACAACCGAGGGACCAAAGACCGTGAAAAAGGCAAAAAACGCCACCGGGCTGAATGGATAAATCCGCAGCAAGCCCATGAAGGGAATCAGTTCAAACGGGGTGGCCATGGCCCCGCCCGACCCAACCCCGGGCGCGCCAAACACAGCCCACAACCACACCTGAAACAGCAAAAATGGCAGCACAGCAGCGGCGCTAAAGAACAGTTTTGACCACTCGCGGTTCCAAAGGTAAACCATCATCGCCGCAGCCAGGTACAGCGCCGTCGTTTCCTTGGCAAAAATGGCGGTCCCCAAAACCACCCAGGCGGCTTTCTCGCGCCCAGAGATAACCAGGTAAACCCCCAAGGCTGCCAGCCCATAGGCCACCGGCTCAGAAAGGTCCAGCCTTACGGCCAGGAGAAACCCTGCCCACAAACCATACACCAGGGCGTACCAGCGGCTTACCCCAAAGTGCTCCAGCAGCCGGGAGACAGCCCACACCCCCAGACCATGAAAGGTAATCACGAGCAGCGGAATGGCCCAAGGGATAACCTGTGAATTTCCCAGGCTTACCCAACGGGCCAACAAGGGCAGCAAAATCCGCTGGTAGCGGTAGGCGGGAACGTCTAAAAAAGCCGCTGCAGCCTGGGGGGTTGGGTCGCGGGCAATGAAATATACAAACTGGCCGTCATAACCTTCGGTCCCCTGGGGATCACCTTCACTGAAACGGGTTCCAATGTGCGCCAGTGAAAGCGGATCCCAGGCATTCGCAGCCAGCACCCCGCCCACCAGCAGCACACACACCGCCAGGGTAACCGCAACCGGGGACCCGAGCGCAGCTTTCAAGGTTTGGGGCGGGAACTTACGCATTCCTCTCTCCAGAATGCCGCCAGGTAAGCCAGGCAGCGCTCAACGCCCAGGCCAACCAGGCAGCCAGGCTTAAGCCAAGCCCGGTGAAAAACGAAACAGGGCGATAGGCAAACCGGATAGAATGATCGCCTTCCGGCACGAATATCGCCCGAAAAACCGTGTTGGCCGGGTAAATTTCGAATGGTGTTCCATCCCCCAACCAGGCCTGCCAGCCGGGATACCAGGTATCGGCCCACACCAACCAGCCGCCTTGAGGTGCAGTGACCTGCAGATGCAGGCTGTTGGCGCTTTCCTGGATAATTTGGATCTCGGCAGGTTGCGCAGGTTCAGCACAGAGAACCTGGCCGGTCGGCGCCCCTTCAACCACTACATGCGTGTCGGGGTTTTCGAGGCCCGCATACGCAGCCCAGGCGGATTCGGCTGAACCGGCAAAGATCGCACATGTGGCCCACCGGATACGCTCGCTGCTCTCGATGGGTTCAAAACGCACAGGAAGGGACCCTTCATCTTGCGGGATACCCACCAACCCAACCGCCATATCCGCCGTCATGCGCTGCTGCAGTTCGGGGGAGGCTTCTTCCAGGCGCTCCATCCAGTTTGCATACCGTCCGACAAGCAAAGGGTCAAAATTGTTCGCAGATGGCAGGCGCTCGAGCATTCCAAGGTTGGGAAGGTAAGAACTGCGCAGGGTGGAAAAATCCTGGTGATAGGTTCTGAAAGAAAAATAACGGTCAAACTTCAAGCGGTATTCATCGTTGGCAAATAGAAACAATCGTTTGCCATCCAACGCCCCGGCCAGGCTGGCAGCCTGAGGGGGGGGGTCGGTATATGTTTCACGGTCAATCCCAGGGAGCAGTCCCCAAGCCGCAAGCAGCAAATCCACTGTCACGAGCAGGCTCACCAGGCGCCTCCAGGCCGTGCGCCGCGGCGACCCCAATGCGGGCTTACCATACGCCAGTACGCACCCCGCAAACGCCAGCAGCCCAAATTGGACAAACGCCCAGGCAAAGGTCTGTTCCTGCCCCCCCAGAACGGATTGCATGAACAGCCCGGCAATCACCCAACCCAACGAGGCTACCGCCAGGCGGGCAAACCAGCGGCGCGATTGGCCAGCAGCGGCAGAATCCCAGTGTTCAGCGCCCCAACCGGCCAGGAGTGCCAGGGAAAATACCGCCCAGAGGGTATAGCGGGTAGGCGCCTGAAACATATCGAAGGTGGGAATGTTCTGGTACAGCCAGGGAAAAACTGGCGTGTTTTTACCCAGGCCAAGCACAAACCCCACCGCCGCCAACCCCCCCAAGAACACCACGAGCGGCCTGGCGCTTTTTTGTCGTGAAGCCAGGAACAAAGCCGTTCCGGCCAATACCAGCGGCAGCAGGCCGATATACACCGCATCTTCCCAATAATTCCCATAGCCCCAATAATTGCCCGCTGCCGGGCTGCCGAACATGCCAGGCGCTGCCAGGGTCAAAAACCGCCAGGGCCAAAAAGAATAAGTCATCACAAAATCCAGGTCTGCGCCAGCAGCCCGGGCAGAATTTTGCAGAAGCTCAAAGGTTGGCAGAAGCTGAATGGCCGCCAGTAAAGCCGCAAAAACGCCGGCTGTAAGATAGATCCCTGCCATTTGCAGTGCCGCAGCCACCCTGCGGGCGGGACCAGCTGCAGCGCCCGAAAACAACGCAAATGCGCCGCCCGCCGCAAGGCTGTACCAGGCAGTTTGGGCGTGGCCAGCCAACAGCTGCAGGCCCACCACCAGCACCAGCCACAGGAAAAAGCGCGTCCGCCTGGCAGGCGGCCCTTGGGCAATTCCATGGAGGGCCCAAAAAATCCAAGGCAGCCAGGCCGCTGTGGCAATGATGCTCAAAAAACCGGCCCGGGCCACCAGGTAACCGCTCAGCGCGAAAGCCAGTCCGCTGATCGCCTGGGCCAACTCGCCTAACCCCAGGCTGCGCGCCAGAGCAACCATCCCCAGGCCAGCCAGCCACAGGTGCAGCAGCACCATCAGCCCTTGCGACCAGGCCAGAGCACCCTCCCCAAAAACCGAGAAGAAGCCATACAAAAGGTGCGGTGGGTAAAACAGGGCAGATTGGTAGTTGGCAGCAAGGGGTGCCCCCATGCCAACCCAGGGGTTCCACAAGGGCCACTCCCCGCTTTTCAGTGTGGCGATGGCAAATTCGCGCCACGGGTGAAACTGCAATATGGGCGTACCCCAAAATAAAGCCCGCCCTGGCCACAGGACGGGCAGTAATAGCACCCATGAAGCAGCCATAACCCAGGCCTCCGGAGGCCACTTTCGGGCAAACCACAAGCGTGAAACTGCCTGCCGCAAATCGCCCTCCTACCAGGCGGCGTCGGGGTCGAGCCGGGCCACCTGCTGCATCTCTTCAATAAGTGCGGCCAGATGCGGGTTTTCACGTCTATGCGAAGTCGACCGGTTTTCCAAAACCGGAATCACCAGCCCGGCCTGCCCAAAGGCACCCTGGATTTCCGAGAACCAACTCGCATACAAAATCTGCGGGGCTGGAATCAGCCCTTCTTCAACCAGCACCTGCGGAAAGCGGACGGATTCAAACAGTTCGGCAGTATACGGCCAGAGGGTGTCCAGCGCTTTTTGCATCCGCCGGTTCGATTCCGTGGTCCCCAAACCCAGGCGGCGGACCCAGGCGTTCAGGTGGCGGAGGTGATAGATCTCTTCCTGGCCGATTTTCGCGGCCACTTCAGCGGCAGGGGTAAACTGGCTGGTGCGCAGGGCGGCCAGCAGTTTTTTTTCATATACATCAAATATAAACTGGCGCAAAATGGTGAAAGCCCAGTCGCCCCGGGGCAGTGTGACCAGGTCGGCGCACCGAAAATCCTGGTATGACCGGAAATAAACCAACCGGTCTGGGTATTTTTCGGGATCTTGACCCAACAAAGACGCATGCAGCCCGTACCACAGGCGGGCGTGGCCCAACTCATCCAGGGCAATATTGGCAAAAGCAATATCTTCTTCCAAAATGGGTGCATGACCGCACCATTCCGAATCCCGGTGGCCGAGAATCAGTTCATCGTCCGCCAGGGTCAGGAAAAACGCAGCAAGTTCAAGCGCGGAACCAGAAGGGATCATTTGGTTTTTTCCTTTCCCGGCTGAGAGGGCGCCCCACCCAAACGGCGCTTTTTTGCTTCACGCATCAGGGTGACCACATGATAATGGGATTGGTGGCGGAAGGGTTTCTCGTGGGCGGGGTTAAAAAAATGAGGGGTTTCCTGTGCGGGAAGCATCACAACCCGAACAGCAGGAACCACCCACCACAACACAGCCTTTGACAGGGGAACTCGTTGAAGGGCTGCCGCCATGGCGCCTTCAGGAGAAGCCGCCTGGACTTCTCCGAAATACCGGATTGCGGCTTTATGGCTGGCCTTGGTGAACAGGATGTACTTCTCACCTGCTGGCTCCCCGGGGCTGGCAGCAAGGGAAACTTCGGTCAATTCCTGCCGGGTGCGGGCGAAAATATAGCGCTGCTGGACCACCCACATGCTGGCATGGTTGGGCCGGCGGGCGAAAACATCCCTGGCGTTAAGCAGCGCCATTTCATCATCGGGGGCATGGACCGACCCGGCATATTCCGGGGGGGAGTTGGGGTCGGGCTGATCGAACACAATATACTGCGGCCATTGCGTGTCCATCCGAACTCCTCAGGAAGTGTACTTTTCAGCGTAGGCAGCCAGGGCTTCTCGCACCCAAAGGCCATCATCATGCGCGGCCTGGCGGGCAGCCATCCGCTCCTGGTTGCATGGGCCATCGCCTTTCAACACCCGCCAAAACTCATCCCAATCAATTGGCCCGTGAAACCATTCCCCAGAGGCTTCATCCTGCCGCATGGCCGGGTCGGGAACCGACAGACCCAGCAGATGCAGTTCGGGCACAATCTGGTTGACAAAAGTATGACGAAGCTGGTCATTGGTTTTGGTTTTGATGCCCCACCGAGTCAGCACCTGGCTGTTGGGGGAATCGGTGTCGTGAGGGCCGAACATCATCAGAGAAGGCCACCACCAACGGTTGATGGCATCCTGGATCATTTCGCGTTGGACCGGTGTGCCCTGGGAATAAAGAATGACCATTTCTTTCCCCTGTTGGAAATGGAAGCTCTCTTCCGCGCAGATCCGCACCATCGCTCTGGAATAAGGGCCATAAGAACAGCGAGCAAGCATGGTCTGGTTTAAAATCGCCGCGCCGTCCACAAGGTAGCCAATCACACCATTATCTGCCCAGGTGAGGGTGGGGTAATTGAAAACGCTGGAATACTTGGCCTTGCCGCGCAGCAGGGCATCAATCATCTCTTCACGGGTCGCCCCCAGAGTCTCAGCAGCGTGATAGAGGTACTGGCCATGCCCGCCTTCATCCTGTACTTTGGCCAACAAAATCAGTTTGCGCCGCAGGTTTGGGGCACGGGTAATCCAGGCGCCTTCGGGCAGCATCCCAACAACTTCACTGTGGGCGTGCTGAGAGATCATCCGGATTAACTGGCGGCGGTATTCATCTGGCATCCAATCGCCCGGCTCAATTTTCTCGCCGCGACGAATGCGTTCTTCAAAATGAAGCAGTTTTTGCGCGTCTGGGGAGCCTTCTTCAATATCCTCAACCGAAGCACCGTACATGAATACCTCCAGCTATCAGGTTGTTTCGTGAATCACTGTACCTGAGGACCCGTCAAAATGGTTCTCAGGAGAGAAAGCAAAAAGATCAGCACCAAGGAAACGCAGCTATTTTACCCTATTTGCCTCAGGGTAGATAACTATCCCGGCGAAAACGCTTCTCATCCCAGGCCCGTTGGGCAAAAAGGCCCACCAAAGCGATGCCAGTTTCAAAACCCACCAACAGCCCGGCCACCCCACCTAACACCAACGCCGCTGGCCACTGCTCGAAAGCCACTGGAAAACCCGCCTCTCCTTGCCAGGCCCAGGCCAATGCCAGGGTGGCGACCCAGGCCATAATCCACCCCATCGCCGAGGCTACCAGCCACCATCCCGCACGGGGGAGGTTCGGCGCAAGCACCATCCACTGGGCAATCCCGGCAACCAGCCCAGACAAACCGGCCCCAAGCGTAAACGCCAGGAGCGCATCCAGGCTGGAAAGGCCGTTGCGGAAACCCGACACCCAGGCAGAAAGGGCAATTACCAGCGGCAGACCCACTGCCCAACCCAAACCCGTTGCCCAAACCCAGGCAAAAGAGACTTGTAAATGGTTCCGTAAAAGGGCAACTTGCCAGGTGCCTGCTGCCAGGCCTGCCAGCAGACTGGCCAGAGGAACCACCAACGGCACAAGCCGGTCTTCTTCCATTTCCAGGTTGGACGCCAACAGCACCAAAAAGGCTCCAGCCGCGGCACTCAACGCAACCGAGGCTGTCCAAAAAAATAGGAATTTTGCCCAGGATTGGATCGAATGGGATTGGGTCATTGCGGCTGCCTCCTCAGGTAAGGGAACCCTTGCCTCGTTACGGCCGGGGGATCGCTTCCAGGCGCGCCCAGCGCCGCAGCAGCACACAGGCCCGGTAGCGATCTTCATGGTACTCATCGTAGAGATAATCAAGAACCGCCAGCACTTTAGAAAACCCAAGTTTTTCACCCGAGGCAAGCGGCCCTTCGGGGTAATTCACCCCCAGGCGCATTGCCAGGTCTATGGTGGCCGGGTCTGCCACTTTTTCCAGCACTGCAAAAGCGCCCTCGTTCACCAACATGCAGATGATCCGGGGAAGAAGCAACCCCGGTGAATCGGGAATCCAATACGACAGGCGGCCCAGGCCGGCGAAGAAATCGGTTGCTTTTTCTTTAATTTCAGGCAACAACCAGCCGCCATCCACCAGGGTTGCAACAGCCCCGGAATGCAAGAATAATCCATCGAACCCTACCAGCCGCTCCGGGTTTTCCAGCCAACCCGCCACCTCAGACAGGCTGATATCGGCGCATTGGACCAACAAAGGAACATCCTGCGGAAGGGTGGCGTCGAGCAGCAGCACCTGCTCCTTCAAACCCTCGGCCCGTCCGGCAGCAACAATGCCCAAAAGAGGCGAAACCTCTGGTAGAGGAGAGGCCATCAGCACATAACCGCTTTTTTCAACCAGTTCGGCTAACCCGGGTGCAAAAGTGCCCGGTGAAAACAGGATGGTGCCTGCATTATCGCGAATTTCCGGCGGGACGGGCATGGCGGGTGGCGGGGCGTCTTCATGGTAATTGTAAAACCCCTCGCCCACCTTATACCCCAGGGCGCGGCTGGCCATCATCCGAATCTGGATGCCGTGGGGGCGGTAACGCGGCTCGCCAAAAGACTGGTCAAACATCGACTGCATGGCAGTCGCATTCACATCAATCCCAATCAAATCCATCAGGCGAAACGGCCCCATCCGGAAACCCCCACCCAGCTGAACCACCTGGTCAATTACCTCAAAACTGGCCACACCCTCTCCCAAAAGCCGCAGCGCTTCCCCATAAAACGGCCTGGCCACCCGGTTGACAATAAACCCCGGAGTGTCTTGCACTTGAACGGGTGTCTTGCCCATGCTGCGGGCCAGGTCCACCAGGGCGGCCACGACATCCGGATGGGTGCGCAGCCCCTGGATGACCTCCACAAGGGGCAGCACCGGGGCGGGATTAAAGAAGTGCATTCCCGCCACCCTGTGGGGAGAGCCAATCGAGCCGGCCACCGCCGTGACAGACAACGTGCTGGTGTTGGTTGCCAGGATGGCGTCCGGGCGGCAAACCTGCTCCAGGCGGGTAAAAATGTCCTGTTTTACTTCGATTTTTTCGAGGGCCGCTTCAATGACCACATCCGCCTGGGCCAGCAGGTCCAGGCTGGTGGTAAAAGTTACCTGGGCGAAGCGGTCTTCCTGGCCTTTTTTTGCCAGGAAACGCTGCAGGTAAGCCCTTGCTTTTTCAAGGGTTGGCTCATACACATCTTGCAAAACGACTTCATAGCCGGAAGTGAGCGCAACCAGGGCAATTCCGCTGCCCATGGTACCCGCACCTACAATACCAATGCGCTGGATCACATTCATACAATTTATTCTCCCTTGAAAACAGGCGGTCTTTTTTCAATAAAAGCCCGCATGCCCTCTTTCTGGTCTTGGGTATCAAACAGCAAAATGAAATTCCGGCGTTCAACCTCCATTCCATCCTGGAGGGTGTGTTCCACCCCATAGCGAACCGCTTCCCGAGCAAACCGAACGGCCACAGCAGGTCGGCTGGCAATCAGAAAAGCCAGTTCGCGCGCTTCATCCAAAAAGCGTTCCACCGGCACAACCCGGTTCACCAGGCCCAAATCCAACGCCTGCTGGGCAGAGATCGGCTCACCCGTCAACACCATCTCCATGGCCCGGTAAGGGCCTAACGCCTTGGCCAACCGTTGAGTGCCGCCCGCCCCAGGCATGATGCCCACCTTGATTTCGGGTTGGCCAAATTGGGCTGTTTCCGAAGCCACAATCAAATCGCAAGCCAAAGCCAGCTCGCACCCGCCACCCAGGGCGTACCCGCTGACCGCAGCCACCAGAGGCTTGTTTACCTGGCGAATGCGCTTCCAATACTGCAAGGTGTTGCGGTTAACAATGTCTTGAGGAGAAGCCTCGGCCATACGCTTAATATCGGCGCCGGCAGCAAACACCCTGGGGCTGCCAGCGATGACCACGGCTCGCACAGCGGGTGAACGTTCAGCCTCTTCAAGGGCTTCGCATAAAGCCGCCAGCATTTCAGGAGAAAGCGCATTGAGTGCTTCTGGCCGGTTAAGGGTAACCAGGGCAATTTGCGCTCCCGAAGGCGTAGTTTCGAGGGTTGAAATTACAAGATCGCTCATCAAGACTCCATGGTTAAATAAAAACAGGGGTGCGGAAGAGGACTTCCACACCCCTGAATGTTATCACGAGTACTAGTGCAAAATCAACCGGACCATCCAACCCAGGAGGAGCCAGACGAAGGCCACCCCACTGGCTTTCTGGCCCCATTTCACGGCAGTATCCCAATAGACCCTGGACGCAGGAATAACAACGGGCTGCTGCACAAACGGACATTCCGCACAACGAGAGGACAGGCAAAAAGACTGTTGGTGGTCTTCATCCACGGCCTTACCCAGCAAATGGCAGAAGTTGCCCGGGCTGGGGTAAGACAGCCAGGTTTCGCGGTCGTCGGCCAGGCCAAGGTAAACACAAACACCACCCTCTGAAATGGGGTGGGTGTGATTATCGTGCGCGGCTGAATCCCTTGATTTGTCGGAAGTAGACATAGATTGTTGGCAAAATTTCAAATAACAATAGGATTATACCATTTTAATTACGAAATTGAAACCCGAAATTTTTCTACGCAAATTGCTTCCTTCCTTATTCATATGAATTGTGTTAAACTTTGGACTCATTTTATGGGTGATTTCTTGCCCGGCCTATTGGCGCGCGCTATAATCCGGTTACGCTAAGCCCAATTGAAGAGGTGTTTCCATGCCCACCTATACCTATGCCTGCGAGCATTGTGGTGCGCAGTTTGATATTTTTCAGAAATTCGCCGAAGATCCCTTGACCCAATGCACGCAGTGCGGCAAGGAATCTTTGCAGCGCGTCTATCGCCCGGTTCGTGTTGTGTTCAAAGGATCAGGGTTTTATGCAACCGATAACCGGTCTGCTTCTGGCATGGCGGAAGGCAGCCGCAAAGAGAAAGGCGGCGGAGAAAGCAGCGAGGGAGGCAGCTCAACCTCCCCAAGCAGCGACTCGGGCAGCAAGCCCAGTGAAAAAACTGGCGCCAGCCCGAGCAGCGCATCTTAACGAGTTCGTTTCCCAAAAAAGAGGTGAATTGTGGCAAATTTTGAATTAACCGCCTGCCGAGATCGCAATGCATTCGGGGCTGCGGTTCCTCTTGCGCAGCTTGCCGCCGGGGCCCGGCTGGGAACCGTCCGGTATTCCCAGAAAGGTACCGATACCCAACTGGAAGTGTACTGCGGCGAAGAAATCAAATCTCCAGAAACCCTCCGGAAAGTTGGCGGGCAGCTTGCCAATTACCTGATTGAACAGAAAATGTTCAAACTGGTGCTCCAGTTAGACAGCCTGGGCGATAAAAATACCCCCGAAATGCGGGCTGGCTTATTTGAAGGCCTGCTGCTCGGTGCGTTCCGCTTTGAGCCCTATAAATCAAAAAAAGGGCCGGAAGAGGTTTTTCAAATTGGCGTGTTTTCCAGCAAGGCCAAAACCAGCCTTGAGAAAGAGGTTAAGCACGCCCGGGCGGTTTCCGCCGCACAGAACCTGGCGCGCGAATGGGCACATGAACCACCCAACGTTTTGAACCCGATCACCCTGGCAGAACGGGCACGGTCATTTGGAAAACAATGGGGGTTGGACGTATCCATCCTGGACGATCAGCAGCTCGAAGCGCTTGGCGCCGAAGCCCTGGTTTCCGTGGGCAAAGGCAGTGCCACGCCCTCCCGGATGATCATCCTTGCTTATCCCGGTTCTGGCAAAGGTGCGGGAACCCGGCCGATTGTTTTTGTGGGCAAAGCCATCACCTTCGATACCGGCGGGTATTCCATCAAAACCACCGATGGCATGACCACCATGAAATACGACAAAAGCGGGGCGATGGCCGTGTTCGGGCTGATGCAGGCTGTGGCCAGCCTTGAAATTGAAACCCCGGTGATTGGCGTGATTGCCGCCGCAGAAAACATGATTGCCGGCAACGCCTACCGCCCGCAAGACATCCTCAAAACCCTGGCGGGCATCACCGTTGAAATCATCAGCACGGATGCCGAAGGCCGCCTTGTCCTGGCCGATGCCCTGACCTACGCCAGCCGCCATTTCAAGCCCCGTGCGATGGTAGACCTTGCCACCCTGACCGGCGGGGTGGGCGTTGCCCTTGGCAGTGTGCGGGCTGGCCTGATGGCCAACAACCAGGCCCTGGCTGCGGCCATTTTTGAATCGGGCGAACGCACCGGTGAACGGGTCTGGCAGCTTCCATTGGACGATGAATATCTTGAACTGATTGCCGGGGACGACAGCGACCTGAAAAACTCCGCAGGCAAGCCCAAAGCCAGCGCCATCGTGGGCGGCATTTTCTTAAAACAGTTCGTGGAAGGCGAAGTCCCCTGGGCGCACCTGGATATCGCCAGCACAGGCATCAGCGATACCGCCCTGCCCTACTCGCCCAAAGGCGCAACGGGTTACGGCGTCCGGCTGCTGGTAGATTACCTGGAAAATCTCAAATAAATCCCACGGATATCAGGACTCACTCGAACGGGCGGAAGGATACTCCGCCCGTTTTTTATCGCGCAAAGCGGCCACACCTGCCTGCATATCTTCCGAAAAGAAACCCAACATCTCCAAAGCCAGCGAGTGGTCAAAAATGGGGCCAGCCTGCAGCAGCCACTGGTTTAACGCTCTTTTGGTAAACCGGATTGCGTGCTGCGGCCCACTGGCCAGGCCCTGGGCAACCTCAAAAGCCTTCTCCAGCAGTTGCGCTTCGGGCACACATAAACTCACCAACCCGATTCTTTCCGCTTCCATCCCTGAAACAAAATCGCTGGTCATCAGGTAGTACTTGGCCTTGGCCATTCCGCACAGCAGCGGCCAGATCACCGCGGCGTGGTCCCCAGCGGCAACCCCCATGCGCACATGCCCATCAGCAAGCCGGGCGTTCTCGGCGGCAATGCTGATATCTGCCAGCAGTGCAACCACCAACCCTGCCCCCACTGCGGCACCATGAATGGCTGAAATCACCGGCTTCTTACAGTGCAGCAAATTGTAAACCAGCTCGCGGGCCTCATCCAGAATGCGGATGATTTCGGGATAGTTCTGGTATGCGTTTTCAACCAGCTTCAAGTCTCCCCCGGCAGAAAAAGCCCGGCCAGCGCCAGAAACGACCGCCACCTTCACCCAGGGGTCTTCATCAATGGTTTTCCACACCTGCACCAACTCGGTGTGCAAGCGGTCGTTGGCCGCGTTCAACACCTCGGGACGGTTGAGGGTCATCCAGAGGATTCCATTTTCGCGTTTTTCAAAAAGGATGTGTTGAAAATCAGAATAGTTCATCGGTCCTCGTGTTGCCAGGTGCAAAGTGAGTTGGAAACAGCAGTGCGCGTTTGGTCAGAATGCTGTAAGATTATTATAACGTACCCGCATCCAATCCCAATCCCCTCCGTTCGTGAAAGGGGTGGTGCATCTGGAGGGCAAGGCTGGGGTTGGTTAAACAGCAGAAGGAGCGCTCTATGAAAAAGCCTCACCAACCTTCGGATCCCCCGGTCAACCCATTGACGCGAGAACAGCTGATTCGCAAATGCGACCCGGTCAGCCTGGGGTTTGAAACCACCGATGAATTACCCGACCTGGAAAGCTTTATCGGCCAGCCACGCGCCTACCGCGCCCTGGAAATCGGCAGCGAGGTAATGGGCAAGGGATTCAATATCTTTGTGATGGGGCTGCCCGCATCTGGCAGAACCACCTTCAGCCGGGAATATTTGGAACGAGCCGCTGCCAAACTGCCAGTTCCCAACGACTGGGTGTATGTCAACAATTTCAGCAATCTGCACGCCCCCAAAGCCCTCAGCCTGCCGGCCGGAAAAGGAACCCAACTAAAAAAACAGATTCAAGAACTGGTGGGGCAGTCTGCCTTGCAAATTCGAGCCGCATTTGAAAGCGACGAATTTAAAGTTGAACAAAAACGTATCATTGATACCTTGAATCTATTTAAGGAACAATCTCTAAACCATCTCAAAGCGTTTGCAGAAAAATATAACTTCCTGATTGCCCGCACAAGCGTGGGGTTTGTATTAGTTCCTGCCATCGAAGGCCAACCCATCAAACCTGAAGACATCGAAAAACTCGAACCGGAAAAAATTGAGAAGCTAAAAAAACTGGAAGTGCGCATCGGGAAAGAAATCCAATCCACCTTACATCTGATCCGTGGCAAGGAAAGGGAAACCCACGATAAACTGCTGCGCCTGAACCGGATGACCGCCTTGTTCGTCCTTGAACACCTGGTGGATGACCTCCAGGAAACCTACCAGGATCTACCCGCCGTCTGTGAACACCTGGAATCCATCCAAGATGACATGATTGAAAACATCCAGATGTTTCGCGAGGATGAGAGCGGGGAAGGCATGGCTCAATTGGGGCAAATTTCGCGCCAATCCTTACTCGACAGGTATGATGTGAACGTTTTTGTTGACCATACGGAGCGCACTGGCGCTCCGGTGATTGTGGAATCACAGCCAACCTACCAGAACCTGATCGGGCGAATTGAACACGAAATGGTCATGGGCGCCTCGCGCACCGATTTCACCATGATCCGCCCTGGCGCCCTGCACCAGGCCAATGGAGGCTTTCTGATTCTGCCCATCCGCGATGTGCTGCTCAACGCCTACGCCTGGGAGGGGCTTAAACGCTCTTTGCGAGATGGCGCAGTCCGGATTGTGGAACTGGCCAACCAGCTTGGATTGATGAGCACGGCCACCCTGGAGCCCGAACCTATCCCCCTTAACGTAAAAGTTGTGCTGGTGGGCACGCCCGTTTTATATTACCTGCTGCGCGAATACGATGAAGACTTTCACAAAATTTTCAAGATTCGGGCCGAATTCACCACCCAAATAGAGCGCACTCCGGATACCGAAAGAGAGTATGCCCTATTCGTGAAATCCGTGGTGTTAGAAAACCACCTGCTGCCTTTCGATAAAACAGCCGTCGCCAGGATTGTGGAATATGGCTCGCGCCTGGTGGGCAGCCAACAAAAACTATCCACCCGGTTCGGTGAGATCGCCAACCTGGTGCGAGAGGCGGACTATTGGACACGCAAATATGGAAACGGCAAAGTGGGCGCAAAAGAAGTGAACCGGGCCATCGCCGAAAACATCTACCGCAGCAGCCTGATTGAAGAAGAAATCCAGGAACTGATTGACCGCAACACGCTGATGATCTCCACCAGCGGCATGCAAACCGGGCAAATCAATGCGCTTTCCGTCCTCAGCCTGGGAGACTACGAATTTGGCAAACCCAACCGGGTAACGGCTGTGGTGGTTCCCGGCAAAGCAGGCGTGGTGGATATCGAATCCAAAGCCGAGTTGGGCGGGCCCATCCACACCAAAGGGATGCTCATCCTGAGCGGGCTGCTGGCGGGACGGTATGGCCGCAAGAAGCCGCTCAGCCTTTCGGCATCCATCACCTTTGAACAATCTTACACCGGCGTCGAAGGCGACAGCGCCTCAGCCGCCGAATTCATTGTGCTGGTTTCCGCGCTTGCCAAAACCCCCATCCGGCAGGACCTGGCCATCACCGGATCTGTAAACCAACACGGCATCATCCAACCCATTGGCGGGGTCAACCAAAAAATTGAGGGTTTCTTTGCAACCTGCAAAGCCAAGGGGCTGACAGGCAGCCAGGGTGTCGTCATTCCCCAGGCAAATATCCAAAACCTGATGCTTAACGAAGATGTCATGCAGGCAGTGGCTGAAGGGAATTTTCACATCTGGGCCATGGAAACCATAGACCAGGGCCTGGCGCTTTTCAGCGGACTGGCGGTTGGGGTTTTGGATGAGCAGGGAAATTACCCGGATGATTCGCTGAATGGACAGGTCATGCGAGCCCTGGCAGCTTTCGAAGAAGCAACCCGCTCCTCTGAAAAAGAAGAAACGGACGGTAAGGCTTAAAAAAGCGTTCCTCTCCAGGGTGAGGGGGGCACCCTGCAAGAGGAACGAATCTATTATTACATAGATTTCATTTAAGGTCAAGCTTTTAATGTAATTTTATTAAAAGATGCAAAAATTGGACGGGGATCCATGTTAATGTGACATCCACCTGGGCACGGCTGAAGCCGTAACTACATGGGGAGGGCACGCAAGCCCAGAGGGCTGAAATGATTATAGAGAATGGCATGCCATTTTCCCAAGCCCGGAGGGCTGGCATGATGGGTTGGAAGAAAGGTGGGATGCGGCGCAGCGCAAATCATCCAATGACAAACGTCCTGTCATTTTCATGACAAATGACCCTTGCGCATTTTGCAGCCCATCCGGTATAGTGGAAACAAGCCCGGGGGGACGATTGGGCGCAGGGAGAATTTTTTCAAGCGTTTACAGAGGCCTGCCCAGGGGTTGCTTTTGTACCGGGGGGTGACTGAGAAACGGAGAGGAGGGCTGTGATCATCAAGAAACACTTTTCCCAAAACCTGAACGCAGAGCAGTGGTCTACCATGGCCACTGGCGGCGGCAGCCTCATAACCACAAGTGGGGTAGTGAGGGTTGTTTTCTTTGGAACTTTCACCGAATTCGGTAATTACGATTATTGGCGCTTCTCCCGTCCTTCAGGCATAAAAAAATGATTAAGAATAGGACATCGTATTGGTGGTCAATTACTCTGGATAAGATCATTATGCTTATATTTCTGGGCAGTTTGGTCATTATGGAGTTGAATGGAATAAAACTCCATAATGATCTTTGGTTGTATGCTTTATGGTTGCTTGTATTTTACTTCAGTGTAACATACCGAAATAGCCTGCTATCATTGCCTGAGTTAACTCACTACCAAAGGATTATATTATCCAAAACACTCATAATACCCTTAGGAGTGTTGATATTTTTTTCCCTTTTAGCTAGCATTTTTCTTAGCCATGATCAAACAAGTGTGTACCGAGATTTGCTTGTTTTTCAAATTTTTCTTACAATTGTCCTAATGCTTCAAGATCATGAACAACGCAAAATTTACAAACTGGTCAAACATCTCCCTGACCCACGAACGTAAATACTACTCCGCAGGCAGCGGCCCGCTTGCCATGCGAGTCAACGGCGTGTTGTACTTCATCCTGGGCGATCATCTTGGCTCCACCAGCATCAGCACCCACGCCAACGGCCAACTGCACAGCGAGACGAAGTACATGCCCTATGGCGAAACCCGTCTGGCCACCGGCCAAAGCCCCACCGACATTGGGTTTACCGGGCAAAGAGCCGTGGTGGGGATTGGCTTGATGTTTTACAACGCTCGCTGGTACGATGCCAGCCTGGGCAGGTTCGTGGAGGCGGATACCATCCTGCCAGGGGCGGGGAACCCGCTGGCATTTGACAGGTATATGTATGTTTTCGGAAATCCTCTGAGGTACTCGGATCCCAGTGGGCATTTTACGGAAGAAGATATACCCTTGTTATGCCAAGGTTGTAAGACCTGGGATGATGTTGCTAAATACTATCAGGACGACTTGATCTTAAGTCTACTAATGAATCCGCTTATTAATTTTGGAAGCGTGGCATTGGCTGGGAACATCCAAGGTGTTATTAACCGCTATGGATTTTTCTTGAGTGGTAATGAAAAGGGCGCTTTTGGGTTACTATTAATAAACCTGGATACTGGAAATGGGGCTACTTTTGCGGAAATCCTAGGACACGACAATGTTACAATCTGGTCAACGAACACAGAAGTTGGTGCTGGTGGGTATTTTTTTACGAATTGGGATAAAGGTTTTTTGGATGAGGTTTCGGCCAAAACCTGGGCCAGACCAGGACTTTCAGGGGTGGACGATTTCATAAAAGCCGGTAGCAAATACAATAATCACTATCCTCGCACTGGGCCAAGAAAATATTATAATCTCAACGGGAGGTTCTTATATGATGTCGCAACTTTTTGGGACAATCCTAAATCAGTTTACGATTTAGCATTATTAGGTATTGATGCTACATTATTAGCGGTAGATTTATCAGATAATCAGATGTATGATGGTGTTTATCCGATGATGTATACCGGACCGGCTTGGATACATTCTTCCCAATATATTGATTCCCACTTTTACTCCGTCGCACATCCAGCAAAACGGTAGGGTTAGAGTTATGAATATAAATTTGTTTCCCATACTAGGAGCATGGTTAAACGTGGCACTTTTTGGGTTCCCGGATATTCTTACCGGACGATTCACTATTGGGTTGCTCAAATTAGGTTTTGAGTTTTTTATCTTTCCGTTTTTATTTGGAATACCCTACACACTACTAATCGAAGCAGACAAATCAGGGTTATCTGGGGCTGTTTTTTATTACAGCGTTTTGACCTTATACTTTGTATGCGCAGGGTATGATGGGTACAAAATATTTAGTGAACGCTTGCATGTGAAAAATAGGCCCAAGCTTTGAGTCCCCATGAATGAAGACAGCCCACTAACCTTCTTTCTAACCGACCATTTTGCCTCCACCCGCCTGGCCATGAACAACAACGGCACGCTGCTCTACCTGCTGAGTGACCACCTGGGTTCCAGCACCGTCACCTACAACCCGGCCACCTACCAGGCCACCCACCAGAAGTACACGCCCTACGGTGAAGTGCGCGGCGGCAGCAACGCCCTGCAAACCGGCTACACCTACACCGGCCAGTTCTCCCACGCTGATGATTTTGGCTTGATGTACTACAACGCTC